>NZ_FWXN01000002.1 GCF_900176385.1 Janibacter indicus
CGACTTCCTCCACACCTACAATCACGACCGCGGCCACACCGCACTCAAAGGCGCCTCACCCGCACACCGCGTACCCAACCTGGCGGGTCAGTACAGCTAGGGCTCCGCGCGGGCGACTTGGCCTTTCCCCCTTCGATCCTGTACACATGTACATGTACGGATGTACAACAACGAAGGAGGGGCCGTGGGCTCCACGCAGGACCGGCCGGCACCCGGGCGGCGCGACCCCGAGGGGCGGCGCCGCGCGATCATCGATGCGGCCGCAGAGCTGATCGTCGAGGGCGGCGCCTCCTCGCTCACCCATCGCGCCGTCGCGGCCCGCGCCGGGGTCTCGCTCGGCTCGACGACGCAGTACTTCTCCTCCCTCGACGAGCTGCGCGAACTGGCCCTGCAGTCGCTCTCCGACCTCATCGACGCGGGCCTGGCCGAGGTCGAGGCGCAGCTGCTGCCGCTCGACGACGCCCCCGAGCGACTGGCGCAGGAGATGCACGCCTTCCTCAGCGACGAACGGGCGGTGCGCGCCGACCTCGAGCTCGTCCACTCCGGGCTCGGCGACGACCCGAGACTGCGTGAGCTCGCGCTGCGCTGGACCGACCGGCTCGTCGAGATCCTCGCCCGTCACCTCGACCCGCCCGTCGCCGAGGCGATCGGCCTCTACCTCGACGGCGCCACGCTGCACGCCGGGCTGCACGACGAACCGGTGTCCGCCGAGGCGATGGCCGCGGTCTTCCGCCGGCTCATGGCCGCCCCGGCGCAGCCCGCCGCCCGCGCCACGACCGACCCCACCACGATCGAAGGGAGTGACCCCCGATGACCTCCACCCTCACCTCCACGACCGCCCCGGTGTCGACGCGCCGCGCCTGGGCCGCCGTCGCCGTCCTCAGCGCGAGCCTGCTCGTCATCACGATGGACATGACGATCCTCAACATCGCGCTGCCGGACATGGCGGCCGAGCTGCGACCCACGGCCAACCAGCAGCTGTGGATCGTCGACGTCTACTCCCTCGTCCTCGCAGGGCTCCTCGTCCCGTGGGCGGCGGTCGCCGACCGATGGGGCCGGCGGCGCATGCTGCTGCTCGGCTATGCGATCTTCCTCGTCAGCTCGCTGCTCGTCCTCGTCGCCGACACGGCCGAGGCGGTCATCGTCCTGCGCGCCCTGCTCGGCATCGGCGGCGCGATGATCATGCCCAACACGCTCTCGCTCATCCGGGTGATCTTCACCGACGCCGCCCAGCGGGCGACGGCCCTGAGCATCTGGGCCGCCGTCTCCGGGCTCGGGGCGGCCGTGGGCCCGCTCGTCGGCGGCTTCCTCCTCGAGCACTTCTCCTGGCACGCGGCCTTCCTCGTCAACGTGCCGCTGATGATCGCCGCGATCATCGCGGGCGCGATCGTGCTGCCGGAGTCGCGGGTCGAGGGCGCCGGCCGGTGGGATGTCACGGCCGCGGTGCTCGCGCTCGTCGGCATGGTCGCCTTCGTCTGGTCGGTGAAGTCCTTCGGCAAGGAGGCCAGCCTCCTCCACCCACCGGCACTGCTGGCGCTCGTGGTCGGCCTCGGTGCGCTGACGATCTTCGTGCGGCGCTGCCTGCGCAGCGATGCGCCCTTGCTGGACGTCGGCCTCTTCCGCAGCCGCCCCTTCAGCGCCGGGATCATCGCGGCGCTCGGCACGACCTTCGCCATGCTCGCGGCGCTGCTCCTGCTCACGCAGTGGCTGCAGCTCGTCGAGGGCGCGAGCCCGATCGAGTCCGGGATCAAGCTCATCCCCGTCGCGCTCGCCGGAGCCGTCGCCTCGCTCGCCGCGCCGCCGCTGGCGCGGGTCGTCGGGGCACGGGCCGTGCTCGCCTCGGGCCTGGCGCTGGCGGGGGTCGGTCTGCTCGCTGTCGGGCTCGGACCCGACGGGCTGACCTACCCGCTCGTGCTCACGGCCATGCTGCTCGTCGGTGCCGGCACCGGGTCGCTCGCCATCGCCTCGGCGATGGTCATGATGGGCTCGCCCGAGGACAAGGCCGGCAACGCCGGCGCCCTCGAGGAGACCTCCTACGAGCTCGGCGGCACCCTCGGCGTCGCGGTCCTCGGCAGCGTCTCCGCGCTCGTCTACCGCACCCACCTGCAGTCCTCGGCCGCCCTGGAGCAGGCGGGTCCGCAGGCGGCTCGGGCCGCCGAGGACTCGCTCGGTGCGGCGGTGGCGACGGCCGACGAGCTCGGCCTGCCGGCCCTGGCCACCGACGCCAGTGCCGCCTTCGTCGACTCGCTGCAGGTCGCCGGCATCGCCGGCGGGACGCTGATGCTCGTCGTGGCTGCCGTGGTCTTCGTGCTCACCCCGCGCGGCACCGACATCTCCGGCGCCACCCACGGCTGACCCCCTGCGCCTTTCCTTGAGGAAGTGCGAAGAATGGTCGGCCGGTGGTGGTCCTGAGGCTGCATTGCCGTAGGGCAATGCGAAGGGGGCCGGTAGCGTCGAGCGACGTGAGCGGTACTTCCTTCGACAAGGCCCTGCAGGCGGCGCGGTACGACGACCCCTCGGTGCGGCAGCGCGCCGCGCTGTGGCTCGGCACCCACGCCGACGAGACGGTGGCCGCCGACCTCGTGCGACTGCTCGTCACCGAGCCGGACTTCTACGTCCGCGAGACCCTGACCTGGGCCGTCGTCACCCGGCACACCTCCACCTACCCGCTGCTCGTCGAGGCCCTGCGCGACGACTCCCTCGCCGAGGGGACCGGCCGGGTCCAGGTGCTCCACGCCCTGAGCAAGATCCGCCGGCCCGAGTCGGTCGCCGAGATCCTCCCCCTGGCCGACGACGAGGACGACGCGGTCGCGGCCAAGGCGTGGTGGGCGCTGGGCCGCATCGGCACCCCGGGCGCCGTCGCCGCACTCGTCGACGCCCTGGGGGTGGAGGAGGAGTTCCGTCGCCGCGAGCTGACCCGCGCCCTCGAGCAGGCCGGAGAGGCCGCGGTCGAGGGCCTCGCCGGTCGCCTGTCCGACCCCGACAGCTCCGTGCGCCGGCACGCCGCCGAGGCGCTCCTGGGCATCGGCGACCCCGCGGCCCGCCCGGCCGCCCCGGAGCTCTTCCACGTCGTGGCGACGGACGACAAGGAGGTCGTGCTGCCCGCCGTCGAGGCCCTCGCCGCCCTCGATCTGCCCGAGGTCGACGACGTGCTGCGTCGGCTGCGCGACGGCGACGACGCCTGGCTGTCGATCACCGCTGGGTGGTTGCTCACGGACCGGTCCGGGACCGCCTGAGCCGCCCGGGTTCACGCTACAATGGGGCGCATGCGCTCCCGGACCCGACTCCTCCAAGCCCTGATCGGCCTGCAGGCACTGCTCGTGGCCTCGCCGATCGCGACGATCGACAACCTGCTCACCTCGCCGCGGGCCGTCGGGGCCCAGGGGCGGCGTGCAGACCTGCCGATGACGATCGCGTCGGGCCTCCCCTTCGTCGTGGCGCTGCTGCCCGTCGCCATGGTCGCGGTGGCCGTCGCCCTGCACCGGCGCACCCCCGGCTCGCGGCGGGCCGCCGCCGTGCTCTCGGTCGTCGCCCTCGTCGTGGCCCTCGCGCCCGGCCAGCGCGGCATGACCACCGCGGCCCCGATCGTCCACGGCATCCCGCTCGCGGTCGTCGCCGCGGCGACCCTCCTCGTGCTCTGGCGTTCGCGCGCCGAGAGCACCCGCGACCTCGGCCGCTCCCGCGCCGGTCGGGTCACCGTCGCCCTGCTCACCGTCTGGGTCCTCGCGCTCGCCGCGCTCGGGGCGAGCAGCCGCACGATCCCCGTCGGGCCGCTGTCGAGTGCCCTGAGCACCGACCTCGACGTCGACCGGGTCACCCCGCAGGGCGAGCTCGAGGGTGAGCCGGCCGAGCAGTCACCGCAGCTCGCGCCCAACCCCGACAGCAACATCCACGGCGACGCCGCGATGACCGACGCCTACACCGACCGCGACGTCCTCGACCCGCGGCAGGCCAAGGTCATCCGACGTCACCTCGGCGGGGTGTGCGCCTCGGTCCTGCGCGACGAGCACGAGCGCCTCGTCGCGGTCTGCGTCAACGCCACCCGCGTGACGCTCAACGTGCTCGACCCCGACACCCTCGACGTGCTCGCCCGCGAGCACGTGGCCGACCGGCCCTTCCGGGCCGACTTCGCGACGAACTTCGCGGGAGGCGGCTACGCCGTCCTCGACGCCGACCAGCGCGTCGTCCTGCCGACCTCCGACGGTCGGATCACCCGGTGGCGGGTCGCCGACGACGCGGGCGACCCGCAGATCGCGCCCGTGGACGAGTTCGACATCAGCGACGGTCTCGCCGACGGCGAGGGCATCAACTCCGCCGTGCCCGGCACCGACGGGCGGATCTGGGTCGTCGGGCAGCTCGGCTCGGTCGGTCTCCTCGACCCCGAGACCGGGCGCGCCGGGTGGACCCGGTTCGAGGCGGCGGACATCGAAAACTCCTTCGCCGTCGGCGCCGACGGCCGGGCCTGGGTCGTCACCTCCCGCGAGCTCGTCGCCCTGAGCGGGGAGACCGGCACACCGCGCGTCGTCTGGGAGCAGACCTACGACGCGGGGTCGCGGCGCAAGCCGGGGCAGACGAGCCGGGCCTCGGGCACGACTCCCACGCTCATGGCCGGCGAGCGGCACGTGGCCATCACCGACAACGCCGACCCGCGCATGCACGTCGTCGTCTACGACACCTCCGCCGGGGCGGGGGACAAGGAGGTCTGCCGCGTGCCGGTCTTCGCGCCGGACCGCAGCGCCGGTGACAACTCGCTCATCGCCATCGGCCGGTCCCTCTTCGTCGAGAGCAACTACGGGTACAACCTCTTCGACGCGACCTTCGGCCGGTCGACCCAGCCGGGTCTGACCCGCATCGACGTCACCGACGACGGCTGCGAGGTCGTGTGGGCCAACGACGAGATCCGCATCCCGTCGACGGTCTCCAAGGGGACCTCCTCCGGCGTCATCGCGACGTACACCAAGGAGGAGTCGGCCGCCGGCATCGACGCCTGGTACTTCACCGCGGTCGACGCGACGACTGGCGAGATCATGTGGCGTCGCCTCGCGGGCACCGGCTCGATGGTCAACAACCACTACGCCGCGACGTACGTCGGCCCGGACGGCTCGATGCTCGTGGGCGTGACCGGCGGGCTCGTCGCCCTCGTGCCCGAGCAGCCCTAGACATCCCACGGGGCGGCACGCATACGGTGCCGGTGTCGTCTCAGCGGCCGGGGAGCAGGTCGGTCCGGCCGAAGGCCAGGGCCGTCGCCCGCGCCGAGGGCGCTCCGGCGTCGAGGTCGGCGCCGCGCTCGAGCAGTGCGGTCACGACCTCGACCTCGCCCTTGAAGACCGCGCCGGCCAGGGGTGACTGACCGCGCGCGTTGAGGGCGTCGACGTCGGCGCCGCGACGGGCGAGCTCGCCCACCAGGCTCGCCTGCCCGTGGTAGGCGGCGAGCATGAGCAGGGTGTTGCCCGCCTCGTCGGCCAGGTCGACCGGGGCGCCGGCATCGAGGTAGGGCGCGAGGCCGTCCACGTCGCCGGCCCGCGCGAGGTCGAGCAGGCGGTGGGCGAGCGCGACCGCCTCGTCCTGCGGCTGGTCGGCCCCGGTGGCTTGGGCGTAGGCGTCGTCGACATCGCTCATGCGCCCAGTCTGCCCGGCGTCAGTCCTGCGAGGGCGGCTGGCCGCCCGACGGCGGCTGACCGCCCTGGCCACCCGAGGGCGGCTGGCCGCCACCGCCCATGCCGCCACCCGCGCTGGGCTCGGTCGTCGTGTCGACGTGGACCGCCAGGCTGGCGGTGTACCCCTTCGAGACGCCCCCGGTGATCGTGGCCAGCTGCTGGTCGAGGCTGTCGGCGAAGATCCCGTCGTCCTCGACCGAACCGACGCCCTCGAGGTTGCGGGTCGACCCGTCGTACTCGTCGCGGGCGTAGACCTGGGTGAGCATGTCCTGCGGGAAGGCGACCTGCGAGGTCGCGATGACGTTGTCGACGTCGGTCGCGGAGTCGACGTCGGGGTAGACCTCGAGGTGGATGTGCGGCCACCGACCGGAGTAGCAGCCCGGCACGATGGTCGTGAAGCTCACCCGGCCGTCGTCGTCGGCGACCTGCACCCCGCGCAGCCAGGTCTGGTCCTCGACGCCCTGGGTGTACATCGAGTAGCGGCCCTGCGCGTCGCAGTGCCAGATGTAGACGGCCGCCCCGGCGAAGGGAGCCCCCTGCGCCATGTCCGTGACGGTGAAGTCCATCGTCAGCGGGACGCCGTCGACGCGCTCACCGCCGTCGAGGCTCGTCGTGATGTCCTGCCGGACGATGCCCGACTCGGAGAGGACGTTGACGTCGTCGACGGTGCCGTCGGCGGGGTAGGGGCCGTTGGTCTCCTCGGGGATCTCCGTCGACGAGCCGGCGCTGCTCGTCGCGGACCCCGAGGTGGCGCTGCTCGTCGCGGACCCCGAGGTGGCGCTGCTCGTCGACGAGCCCGATCCGTCGGCACCGCACGCGGCGAGCGCCGCCGAGCCGAGCCCGAGCCCGAGGACGTCGAGCGCCCGACGGCGCGTGAGCAGGGTCGCGACGTCAAATCCGGCGCCCTGGTCGACGAGCTCGTCGTCAGGGCGGGGGAGGGCGCGGCCCTCGTAGGTGGGGCGGGTGCGCTGCTGGCGGGTCATGGTCGGCTCCTGACGTGGTGGTCGCTGCACGAGCAACACTCGCGGCTCGCGCCGTGGCGGTGCTGTGGGCTCCCTGTGGCCCTCCTGTGGCGGGTCGGGAGCCGATCAGGGCAGGGGCTCGCCCTTCATGAGGCGGGACGAGTAGACGTTGGTGATCCGCACCCCGTCGAGCCAGGCGGTGAGCCGTGCCGCCTCGGCGGCGAGGGCGGACCTCCCTTCGCCGGGGAGGTCGGTGCCCGGGCACTCGACGACCGAGACGACCCCGTCGTCGTCCTGGACCCAGGCGCCGACGATCCGCCCCTGCCACCACGCGGTCGTGCCGCCGTTGCCGTTGCTGTCGAAGAGCAGGTCGCGGTGGGCGGGGTCGAGGTACCAGTCGCGGCGCTTCCACCCCATCGTCGTCGGGTCGAGGGTCGGCAGCAGCGCGGCCCACGGCCCGACCTCGTCGACCGGGTCGAGGTCGTCCGGCAGGAGCCACCCGGTGCGGCCGCCCTCGAGGTCGACCTCGACCGCGCCGACGTCCTCGAGGGCGGTGCGGGTCGCTCCCTTCGTCGCGCCGAGCCACCACTGGACGTCGTCGAGCGTGCCCGGGCCGTACTGCTCCAGCCACCGCCGGACCAGCTCGGCGTAGCCGGCAGCGAGGTCCGGGACGCTGGGCTCCTCCCCGAGCCACGCGGCCATGAGGGTCCACGCGGGCTTCGACAGGCGCCAGTGGCCGGCATTGGGCCCGCGGGTGATCCGCCCTTCGGCGCCGAGCCAGGTGAGCACGCGGGGTGCGAGGTTGAAGGTGCCGCCGTAGCGCTTGCCCTCGTTGACCGTGATGGCGCCGGTGAGCTCGGGCAGCTGGGCGCGCAGCGTGGCGGCCGTGAGCGCCTCGCCACCGGCCAACCGCCGCTCGACCGCCGCGCCCGCGGTCGCGAGCCAGGCCTCGCCGTCGTCGGCGATGCCGTGGCGGGCGGCGTCGCGCGAGACGAGCCGGTGCTGCTCGGACGCGATCCGGCCGCGGGCGACGGCGAGCGCGGCGGGCAGCAGGTCGCGGGGGAAGGCGAAGAGCGTGCGGCGCATCGCCAGCTGCTTGACGATGCTGCGGTCGTCGTAGAGCGCCGCGTCGACGTCGAAGGGGGTCACCCCGGTGGTGCGGGCGCCGACGGCCAGGTGCACGGTCGCGGCCTCGGTCGCGTGCAGGCAGACCACCGAGCGGGCCGCGCCGACGACGTCGGGTGCGTGGTGGTCGGGGTGCAGTGCCTGTCGCGTCGCGAGGCGGGCGCGGCGCTCGGCGTCGCCGACGGTGCGCATCACGCCCGGCGGCCGACGGCGAGGAAGACCGGGTAGTCGCGGTCCTGCTTGTGCACGTGGCCGGCATCGGCGACGGTCACGTCGACGAAGCCCGCCGCCGCGAGCCGGCTCGCGACCTCGGCGCGGTCGAAGCCGTGGTGCCCGCCGAAGTCGTGGTCGTGGAAGCTGCCGTCCTCGCGGTCGAGGTCGGCGACGGCCACCCACCCGCCGGCGTCGAGCAGCTCGGCGAAACCGGCGAGGACCCGGTCGAGGTCCCCGACGTGGTGCAGGACGTTGGAGGTGATCACGAGGTCGAAGCGCTCGGTGGGCTCCGGCTGGGTCTCGAGGTCGAGGTCCCACACGCGCGTCGGCGAGGGCAGCGTGCCGGTCGCGACCTTGTCCGCGAGGACCTGCCGCATCCCCGAGGAGCTGTCGGCGACGGTCACCTCGACCTCCGGCAGGTGCGGCAGCAGCGCGGTGGTCACCAGGGCGGTGCCGGCCCCGTAGTCGAGCAGCCGCAGCCGCGGACGAAGGGGGACCCGCCCCGCGATCGCCGCCGCCACCTCACCCGACTGGCGCACCTTGTCCGGGTCGTCGTCCCAGGTCGCGGCCGTGTCGTCGAAGTGCCGCGCGTCCCGGTCGTGCCGGTGATCGTGTCGGTGGTCTCGGTGCCCGTGGTCAGCTTCGCCCATGCCCCCACCCTGCCAGCAGGCACCGTCAGCCAGGGCCCGACGAAGGGGGCTTCCCGGGTGACCCCCGGCGGGTATATCTTGCCCACGAGCGCGCCCGTGGGGGAGCGCCCTCGCCGTTTCGTCATGGGGAGAGCAGACGTGCGCACCACCGTTGTCAGGACCACCATCGCCGGACTCGTCATGTCGGGCGGCTTCGCGCTGACCCTCGCCACGCCCGCGGCGGCCGCCGTGCCGCGCGACCTGTGTGACGCCGGCACGACCTTCGCCGTCACCAGTGCCGAGGGCGTCGACGCCGCGCTCGTCAGCTCGGTGCGCGAGGCGCTCACCGCCCGCGGGCTCTCGGCGGCCGACGGCGACGCCGACGTCACGGCCGTCATCGCGCCAGCGTCCGAGGTGACGGCAGGCGGCGACGCATCCGTCATGGCCGTCGCGCTGACCGCGGGTGAGCCCGACCCGTCCGCGACCGTGGAGGGCCGCGACTGGGCCCGGGCCGCGTGGACCGATGGTGCGACCCCGGTCAACTCCCTCCTCGACGCCTCGTGCGGTGCACCGGCCGATGCCGCCGCGCCGGACGCGTCCGCCGGTGAGCAGGCTCCAGTTGCTGCAGCGCCTGCCACTGCTCCGGCTGCCCAGGCCGCCGCGCCGGCAGCTGCTCCCGCCGCGGCGGGAGCACCGCAGGCCGCGGCTCCGCAGGCGGCCCAGGCCCCGGCGGCTGCTGCCGCGGCCGCCCCCAAGGCGGCGCCTGCCGCCGCTCCGGCCGCCCCCAAGGCGGCGCCTGCTGCCGCTCCGGCCGCGCCCCAGGCTGCTCCCGCCGCTGCACCCAAGGCCACCCCCGCCGCGCCGGCTCGGTCATCGGTCACCGTCTCGACGACCTCGGCCGCGGTTGCCGACAAGGACTGCGGTGACTTCTCCTCGCAGGCCGAGGCGCAGACCTTCTTCACCACCCACGGTGGCCCGGCCATCGACCGCCACCGCCTCGACGCCGACAACGACGGCATCGCCTGCGAGACCTACTTCGGCACCGACGGTTCCGACGCCGCGGACCGCTCCCAGGCCCGCACGATCAACGCCGGTGTCCCCGACGTCGCCGGACCCAACACCCTGGGCCTCCTCGGCGGCGGGCTGCTGGTCCTGAGCGGTATCGGCGTCGCCGTGCGCGCTCGTCGCGCCAGCTGATCGGGCGCGGCACCCTGAGACGACTCGCGCTGCTGCTCGTCGCCCTCGTCCTCGTCGCCGGGGGCGCGGCACTGACCTGGTGGTCGTTCGCGGGCGGCGAGGAGCCGGTCGCGGCGCCGGTCCCCAGCCAGACCTTCGCGGTGGCCTCGCCGACCCCGGACTCGACCCGCACGGCGACCGTCGCCGCGATCCCCGACGACCCGGCGCCGTCCTCGGGCACCCCGGCCGGCTCCCCGTCGAGCACGAGCCGGGAGCTCGTCATGTCGCCTGACCGCATGGGTCCCGATCGTCTCTACGTGCCCTCGCTCGGGATCTACGCGAGCCTCGACGGCGTGAAGTTCAGCAGTGGGTCCCTCGACATCCCGCGCGAGCCGTGGCGGGTCGGCCGCGACGTGTGGTCCGCCCCCCTCGGCGCCGGCGAGGGGACGACCCTGCTCGCGGGTCACGTCGACCTGTCGGGGACGCCGGGCGCTCTCGCCCGGCTCAGTGAGGCCCGTCCGGGAGCGCTGGTCCACGTCACCGACGGCGCGGGTCGTCGGTCGACCTTCGTCACGACGAGCCTGCAGAGCTACTCCAAGGTGTCGCTGCCCCGCTCGATCTTCCGGGTGGACGGCCCCCGCCAGCTCGCCCTCGTCACCTGCGGCGGCCCGGTGATGACGATCGACGGGGAGCAGCACTACCGCGACAACGTCGTGCTCACAGCGGTGCCGGCGAGCGGGTGAGCGGACCCGACCGTCCCCGTCCGGGACCCGGGTTGCCCCTCGGGCCCCGACTCAGCGCTTCGCGTAGAGCCCCTCGATCGCCTCGGCGCGCTGCGTCTCGATGACGTGGCGCTTGAGCTTCTGCGTCGCCGTCATCTCGCCGGACTCCTCGGTGAAGTCGTCGTCGAGGACGACGAACTTCTTGATGCCCTCGGCCTTGGAGACCAGCTCGTTGGCTTCGTCAACGACGCCCTGGAGCTCGGCCTGCGGGTCGGCGGGGCGCTCCGCCTCCGGGTCGAGCGTGATGAGCGCTGCGACGAAGGGCCGCCCCTCGCCGACGACCATTGCCTGGGACACGAGCGGGTGGGACCGCAGCACGTCCTCGAGCGGGCCGGGGACGACGTTCTTGCCGCCGGCGGTCACGATGATCTCCTTGGCCCGGCCGGTGATCGTCAGGTAACCCTCGTCGTCGAGCGAGCCGAGATCTCCGGTGGCGAACCAACCGTCGACGATCGAGGATCGGGTCGCCTCCTCGTTGTTCCAGTAGCCGTCGGTGACCACGGCCCCGCGGACCTCGATCGCCCCGTCCTCGCTGATGCGCACCTCGTTGCCCGGCAGGGGGCGCCCGACGGTGCCGACACGCTGCTGGCCGGGCCCGTTGACGGTGATCGCCGCGCAGGTCTCGGTCAGGCCGTAGCCCTCGTGGATCGGCACGCCGACGCCGCGGAAGAAGTGGCCGAGGCGCTCGCCGAGCGCCCCGCCGCCGCTGATCTCGTACATCGTCTCCCCGCCGAGGGCCGCGCGGACCTTGGCGTAGAGCTGCCGGTCGAAGACCGCGTGCAGCACACGCAGCCGCAGCCCGGGGCTGCCCGGGCGCGGGTCGTCGCCCACAGCCCGGCTCCAGTCGATGGCGACCTGCTCCCCCTTCGCGAAGACGGCGGCGGAGACGCGGCGCCCGGCCGCCTTGGCGCGAATGCCGGCGTGCACCTTTTCGAAGACCCGGGGTACGCCGACGACCATGTGCGGACGGAAGGAGCCGAACTTCTCGACGATCGTCGAGAAGTCGGACCAGAAGCCGACCGTGGCGCCGGACTGCGCGGCGATGTAGGCGACGGAGCGGGCGAGCACGTGCGCCATCGGCAGGAACATCAGGATGCGGCGGCCGGGCGCCCCGACCTCGCCGATCGGGTGTGCCAGGCAGCCGGCGACCTCGGCGGCGAGGTGCCGGTGGGTGAGGACGACCCCCTTCGGCCGACCGGTGGTGCCGGAGGTGTAGACGATCCCGGCGAGGCCGTCGAAGGTCACTGCGTCCCGGCGCGCGTGCACTTCATCCTCGGCCACGGTCTGACTGCGCTCGGCGAGGGTGGCGAGGGCGCCGTCGTCGATGACGAGGACTTCGACGTCGAGACCGGTGGCCAACTGTGCCATCGCCGGCGTCTCGACGAGCAGGACCCGCGCGCCGGAGTCGCGGACGATCCACTCGAGCTGGCTGCGCGACGACGACGGGTAGACGGGGACGGTGCCGGCCCCGGCGTTCCAGATCGCCTCGTCGAGCAGCAGCCACTCATAGCGGGTGTCGGCCATGAGCACCACACGGTCACCGGCGGTGACGCCGGTTGCGATGAGTCCCCGGACCGTCGCAACGAGGCTCTCGAGGTGCTCTCCGGCGGTGATGGTCTGCCAGTCGCCGTCGACGACGTGGCTGAAGGAGGGATGCTGCGGGTCCTCCTGCGCCCGACGCCAGGGACGAAGGGGGAGCAGGTCGCGGTCGGTGAGCTCGAGGGCTTCGCCGGTGGCGTGGGTGGCGGGCACGGATGACCTCCTGGGACGACTACACGTGTAGAAAGGGCCAGTGTCTCACGCGCCTTCGGCACCCGAGCACGACAAGGCCCCGACCGTAGCGGTCGGGGCCTTGTCGTGCGAGCCGCTCGGGAGCGGCCTGCGCGGGGTCGCTCAGAAGCGGCCGTAGGTCACGTCATCGGTCCAGATGTCGCGCTCCTGCACCGGCGACTCGGAGTTGCCCGCGTCGATGATCTTGCCGTCGCCGGCGTAGATCCCGTTGTGGTACGCGGGGTTGCCGAAGAAGACGATGTCACCGGGCTGTGGGTTGGAGACCGGGGTGGCTGCAGCCTGCTGCTGCTGCGTCGTGCGCGGGATGTCCTTACCCGCCTTGTCGTAGACGTACTGCACGAAGCCGGAGCAGTCGAAGCCCGCGGTGGTCGTGCCGCCGTAGACGTAGGGCGTGCCGGTGAGGCTGCGCGCGGTGTTGACGATCGACGAGTCGGAGGCCGGGGCGCTGGCCGAGGCCTGGGCGGTCTCGGCGGTGCCACCGTCCGCGGACTGGGCACCACCGGTCGAGCTGGAGCCGCCGCCGGTCAGGCCCAGGGCGGAGCCGGTCTCGGGGCCGACGATGCCGTCGGCCGACAGACCGTTCTTGGCCTGCCAGCTCTTCACGGCCTGCTCGGTCAGGGACCCGAAGACGCCGTCGGCACTGACGCCGACCTTGTCCTGGATCTGCTTGACGACGCTGCCGGTGTCGCCGACGCGCACGTGGTCGGAGAAGGAGGTCGAGCCGCTGGGAGCGACGGAGTTGCCGGCGCTCTGCGCGCCGCCGGTCGAGGCGGTCTGCGAGGTGGCCGGGGCCGGAGCCTCGGGGCCGCCCTGGGCTGCCGCGCTCGTGGCGGTCATCGTCGATGCCCCCAGGCCGAGAGCCGTGGCGGCGAGGACGCCGGCGCCCGTGCGCTGTGCCGCAGAGCGGTGGGCGCGGGGGGCGGCGTGACGTGCGGTGTAGAACATGGTCATGCTGTCTCCTCTCGCCTGCGGAGTTAGCTGTCGGGTTGGGATGGAGACCATCCCGCCCTTAGACCGGGCGATGCCCCGCCGTAGGACTTCACCCCGAGGCCGTGTGGCCAGAGGTTGGGTCCTCCGCTCCTACCGGTGCTGCTGGGGTACCCCGTCGAGGTGGTAGGACTCGGCGTCCTCGACGGCGTCCCGGCAGTGGCCGGGACCGCGTTCGACCATAGGTCATATAGTCACGAAATGGTAACGCGGGTGGCGAAACCCGTTGTGCACCAATGACGCAGGGGCAGCAATGACGAAGGGGGCCCCGACCGTGATGGTCGGAGCCCCCTTCGTCGTGGGGTGCTGGGGTCAGCGGACGCGGCCGTAGGTCACGTTGCTCGTCCAGATCTTGCGCTTGGTCGTGTCGACGCGCGCGTTGCCGGCGTCGTACATCATGCCGTTGCCGGCGTAGATGCCCATGTGCCAGGCCGGCGCGCCGAAGAAGACGAGGTCGCCGGGCTGCGGGGAGTAGACGCGGGTGGTGGCGCGACGCTGCTGCTCGGCCGTGCGCGGCAGGCTCTTGCCGTGGCGGGCGAAGACGTACTGGGTGAAGCCCGAGCAGTCCCAACCGGACCGCGAGGTGCCGCCGTAGACGTAGGGCGTGCCGACGAGGCTGGCCGCCGTCGACAGGACCGAGGAGGTGGAGACCGAGGACCGGGTCGTGGTGCGCGAGGACACGGTGGAGGTCGAGCGCAGGCCCATCTTGGTGCCGGTGCGGGGGCCGACGATGCCGTCGGCGACGAGGCCGTTGCGCTTCTGGTAGCGCTTGACCGCGGACTGGGTCATGGGGCCGAAGATGCCGTCGGCGCTCACGCCGACTTTGCGCTGGACCTGCTTGACCAGGCTTCCGCGGTGGCCCCGCTTGACCAGGCCGGAGAAGGTCGTCGCCGAGGTGGCCGACGAGACGGAGGCAGCCGCGGGAGCGCTGACCGCAGAGGGGGCAGCGCTGGCGCCGGGGGCGGTGGCCGCGGCGGTGCCCAGGCTCACGGCGGCGACGGCGACCATGCTGGCGCCGGCGCGGTGGGGGGTCTTGGTGCTCGGGGCGCGGTGGCGCCCGGCGTAGAACATCGACATGGGATCTCCTCCGCCTGCGGAGTTAGCTGTCGGGTTGGGATGGAGATGAGCATCCCGCCCAGCGGTCATGCGACCGCGTGGACTTCACCCCGAGGCACTGGGGCCGAAAAAATGGGTCCCCCGCTCCTGCCGTGGTGTTCAGGGACCACCCGGCTGGCAGGACTCGGCGACCTGGTGGTGACCCCGCAGTGTGGGGTCGAAAAGAAGAATAGGGCATCGGGACACGGTTTGGTCACGGCCCTGTGGAGATCTTTTATCGGTCCCGGCGTGTCTGTGGCGCCGGGCGCTCGCGGCAGGCGCCGGCCCGCCTCAGTCGGTGCCGTGCACCGCCCGGTGCAGCTGCGCCATCTCCTCGTCCATGCGCGCGGCCGTGGCCGCCGCGTCGGTGATCCGCTGGCGCAGGTGGGCGGGCACGTCACCCTCGTACTTGTAGAAGATCTTGTGCTCGGTGCTCGCCCAGAAGTCCATGGCCACGGTGCGGAACTGCACCTCCACCGGCACCTGGACGGGCCCCGACGAGAGGAAGACGGGGATCTCGAGGATGACGTGCAGCGACCGGTAGCCGTTGGGTTTGGGGTTGGCGATGTAGTCCTTGACCAAGCGCACGGAGATGTCCGCCTGCTCGGTGAGGGCGGTCATGAGGCGGTAGACGTCGGCGACGAAGGAGCAGATGACCCGCACGCCGGCGATGTCGGTGATGTGCTCGCGCAGCGCCGGGATCTCCAGCTCCACGCCCTGCCGTGCGGCCTTCTCGAGGATCGACTCGGGGCTCTTGACCCGGGTGGAGATGTGCTCGATCGGGTTGTCGAGGTGCAGCTCGGCGAACTCCTCGCGCAGGATCTCCAGCCGCGTCGCCACCTGCTCCATGCCGAAGCGGTAGCCGAGCATCATCCGGGTGAAGTCCTCCCGGATCTGCGCGAACCGACGCACGGCGTCGTCGGAGAGCTCGGGTAGGCCAGGGGGCTGGGCGGCGCTGGTCACCCGGCCAGCGTAGGCCGGTCCCCTGAGAGCCGGGTGTGCACCGGCGAGGCGGGACGAAGGGGGGAGCGCCCCCCTTCGTGCGCCGGCGCTAGCGTGCTGCCGTGACCTCCGCCCCGCTCCTGCCGATCCGCACCGAGCGTCTCGTGCTGCGGCCGTGGCGCGACGCCGACGTCGACGCGACCCTGGCCTACTACGCCGACCCCGAGGTCGCGCGCCACCTGCTCGAGCCGCCGTGGACCCGCGAGGTCGCCGTCGCCCGCGTCGCCGAGCGGGTCGGCCGCGCCGGCCTGGACACCCCGCGGCAGGCGCTCGCCCTCGTCGTCGAGCACGAGGGTGCGGTCGTCGGCGACGTCGCCCTGTGGGCCACGGACGGGACGGGGGCGAAGGGAGAGGTCGGCTGGGTCTTCCGTCCCGACGTGGCGGGGCGCGGCTTCGCGACGGAGGCGGCTCGTGCGCTCATCGACCACGCCTTCGACCACTACGGCACGCACCGCGTCGTCGCCGAGCTCGACGCACGCAACTCCGCCTCGGCAGCCCTGTGCGAGCGGCTCGGGATGCGGCTCGAGGCGACCCACCTCCAGGACCTCTTCAGCAAGGGGGAGTGGACCGACAGCCTCGTCTACGCCGTCCTGGCGAGCGAGCGGCCCCGCGACCACGGCGACGCGATCGTCGTCAGTGCCGTCGACCTGCGCGACGCCGACGGGCACGTGCTCACGGTGCGCAAGCGCGGCACCACCGCCTTCATGCACCCGGGCGGCAAGCCCGAGGCGGGCGAGAGCCCGGCACAGTGCGCGCTGCGCGAGGTCGAGGAGGAGCTCGGGCTGGTCCTGGCGCCCGAGGACCTCGAGCTGCTCGCGGTCCACCGCACGGCGGCGGCCAACGAAGCCGGCCGCCCGCTCATCGCGAGCGTCTTCCGCCATCCGCACCTGGTGCGCGAGTCCCGGCCGCGGGTGATGCCGGCCGCAGAGATCGAGGAGGTGCGCTGGACGGACCCGGCGCAACCGCTGCCCGATGACGTGGCGCCGCTGCTGCGCTGGCTCGTCGAGCGCGAGGAGGAACAGTCATGAAGGTCGTCGACCCCAGCGGGCGAACGTGGCGGGTGTCGCGGCGGTGGATGCCGTGGCGGCGCAAGGCACACGTGGGTGACTGGGGCGACGTCCCCTCCGGCCACGGCCTCGGCGACGACCCGATCAGCGCGATCATCGGCGTCTTCCTGCTGATCCTGCTCATCCCCGTCGTCGTCCTGTCGGTCGTCGTGGCGCTCGAGATGCTGGTCCTGCTGCTCGTCCTCCCCTTCGCCCTGCTCGGCCGGATGCTCTTCGGCCGGCACTGGCGCGTCGAAGTGCGGGACGGCTGGGAGTTCGCGTGGGAGACCGAGGCCGGCGACTGGCAGCAGAGCGGGCGGTCGATCGAGCGCATCGCCGAGGGTCTGCGCCGCGGGCTGGTCCCGTGGCAGGCGGCGGGCCCCGCTGCGGCACAGTCCTCCCCGCACCAACCCGGCACGGGTGGGCCTCCGCCCGGGCAACCGCCCCCGCCGCCGGGCGTCAGGCGAGGGTGAGGAAGAGCTTTTCCATCGCGGCGCGGTCGTCCTCGTTGACCCCGTCGGGCGAGGAGAGGCACTCTCGCAGGCCCGAGGAGACGATGGCGAAGCCCGCGCGGTCGAGGGCGCGGCTCGCTGCGGCGAGCTGGGTCACGACCTCCTTGCAGTCGCGCCCCTCCTCGATGAGGCGGATGACGCCGCCGATCTGACCCTGGGCGCGGCGCAGTCGGTTGACGACCGGGCCCATGTCCTCCATGTCGAGGGTGACCATGTCTCTCTCCTTCGGGGTCGGTGGGTCAGGAGACCCTGCTCGGCAGCGAGGCCAGAGCGGTGTCGAGGCGGGTGCGGGCGTCGGCTGCGACGTCCTGCAGCTGCTCAGTGTCCGTCACCCCGACCATCATGTCGGGGCCGAGGGCCTCGACGACGGTGCGGGCGTCGCCGTCGGCGCGCACGACGACATTGCACGGCAGCAGGAGCCCGATCGAGGGCTCGTGAGCCACCGCCTGCTGCGCCAGCTGGGGGCGGCAGGCACCGAGGATGACGTAGGGGGCGAGGTCGGCGTCGACCTTCGCCTTGAGCGTGCCGGCGAGGTCGATCTCGGTGAGGACGCCGAAGCCCTGCTCGGCCAGCGCCTCGCGGGTGACGGTGAGCGCCTCGTCGAACGGTGCGTCCACAGTGGTGCTGATGCCGTACTGCATGTCATCTCCCTTCGGTCCGTGGCCGGGCGGGCCACTGTTGACAGCATACCCCTAGGGGTATTAATTTGTCACCCGTGGAGCCCACGATCATCACCATCGAGACCCCGAGCCTGGGCGACCGTTCCTACCTCGCCCATGACGGCGACGTCGCCTTCGTCGTCGACCCCCAGCGAGACATCGACCGCGTCCTCGCGGCTGCCGACGAGGCCGGCGTGCGGATCACCGACGTCTTCGAGACGCACATTCACAACGACTACGTAACCGGGGGGCTGGCGCTGGCACGCCGCCTCGGTGCCCGCTACCACGTCAACGCCGAGGACGAGGTCTCCTTCGGCCGCGAGCCGATTCGCGACGGCGACGTCGTGGAGGTCTCCCCGGTGATGCGGGTGCGGGCCATCGCGACCCCTGGTCACACCTTCACCCACCTCTCCTACGCGATGGAGAGCGTCACCGACTCCGGCGCCACCGACTCGGCCGTCTTCACCGGCGGGTCGTTGCTCTTCGGGGCCGCTGGTCGCCCGGACCTGCTCGGCCGGGACCACACCGGCAATCTCGTGCGCCACCAGTTCGCCTCGATCCACCGTCTCGTCGACGAGCTGTCCGAGTCCGCCGAGGTGCTGCCGACCCATGGCTTCGGCTCCTTCTGCTCGGCCGGGTCCACCGGCGGAGCGACGGAGTCGACGATCGCCGAGGAGAAGCGGCGCAACCCGGCGCTCACCCAGACCGAGGAGCAGTGGGTGGCCGACACCCTCGCGGGCCTGGACGCCTACCCGGCCTACTACGTCCACATGAGCCCGGCCAACGCCGCGGGGCCCGACGCAGCCGACCTGAGCGCCCCCGAGCGGGCCGACAAGGACACCCTCGCCCAGCGCATCGACGCCGGGGAGTGGGTCGTGGACCTGCGCACCCGCACGGCCTTCGCGGCCGGACACGTGGCCGGGACGCTGAGCTTCGGGCTGGACGGGCAGTTCTCCACCTACCTCGGGTGGCTCATCCCCTGGGAGGCGCGGGTCACGCTGCTCGGTGAGACCTCCGAGCAGGTCGCCGAGGCCCAGCGGGAGATGGCCCGGATCGGTCTGGACCGGATCGCCGGTGCCGCCACGGGTGCACCACAGGACTGGACCGACCGGCCGCTGGAGACGTTGGAGACCGCGGCCTTCGCCGACCTGTCCCAGGTGCGCCACCACCGGCCCGTGCACGTCCTCGACGTGCGCCTCGCCGGGGAGTACGCGGACGGTCATGTCGAGGGCGCGCAGAACGTGCCCATCGGCGAGCTGCTCGACCGGTTCGACGAGATCCCCCAGCGCGAGCTGTGGGTCCACTGCGGCAGCGGCTACCGGGCCTCGATCGCCGCGTCGCTCCTCTCCGCCCGAGGTCACCGCGTCGTCCTCGTCGACGACGCCTTCGACAACGCCGGCGCCGCCGGCCTGCCCATCACCGACTGATCACCCGAGACCCGAGGAGACCCTCCATGTGCCGTCAAGCGAAGTGCCGCGTCTGCGGCAAGACCACCTGGGCCGGCTGCGGCCAGCATGTCGACCAGGTGATGGCCGGCGTCCCGCGCGCCGACCGGTGCGCCGGTCACGACCAGCAGCGCTCGTCGAGCGCGTCCGGTCAGTCCGGTCAGTCCGGTCAGTCCGGTCAGTCCGGACAGGCCGAACAGTCGGTGCCGTCGATGCTCGGTCGCCTCTTCGGCCGCGGCTGACCCGGGCCCAGCCGACCCGGGCGCGAAGGGGAGGCCCGCTGGCCTCCCCTTCGCGCGGCTACTCCATCGCCGCACGCGTCCCGCCCGAGGCCGGCGTGCGCCAGACGGAGGCGTCCGCGACCGGGAAGCGCCGGCCGGTGACCTCGTCGGCGCGCACCCGGATGAAGCGGTCCTTGCGGCCGGCCTGCCACGGCTCGAGCGGGAGGTCGGCGCTGTCGATCACCGCCTCCACGTCGGTGATCGTGTGGGCGCGCCCCTTGACCACGACGCTCCACGCGCGCCCCGTCTCGGGGTCGAAGCCGTCCGCCTCGATGGCCACCGGGGCGTCGCTCATCGCCGCCTGGGCCTTCGTGCCCTCCCCGGTCCGGAAGACGACGCTCCCCCGGTCGACCACGACGTTGATCGGGAAGATCTCCGGGTGACCGTCCACGATCACGGCGAGCCGCCCGATCGGGACCGACCGCATCAGCGACCAGCAGGTGTGCGCCTCGAGCGTCTCCACGGTGTCCGTCGACTCCATCTGTGCCGTCCCTTCTCCGGTGTCCACGGTCAGGCGATGCCGACCGCGTCGAAGGCCGCGGCGACCGCCGCGACCTTGGTCTCCCGCTCGGCGGCGGGGCGTGTGCGCAGCAGCGAACGGGCGCTCGCCACCGATGCCGCCCGGGCGTCGAGGAACCCCGACGTCCGGGAGAGTCGCTGGGTCAGGGCACCGAGGCTGGTCAGCGCGTCGTCCTGGTGCCCCTCGAGGTATGCGCGGGCTGCGGACTCGGGGTCGAGCCGGGCGGTGAGCTCGGGGTCGAGCGATCGGGTCACCGGCTCGGGGGCGATGCCCGCGGGCGACGAAGGGGAGTCCTCCCACACGTGGATCGAGGACCTGCTCAGCCCGTCGGGGCGGCGATCGTCGGGCATCGCGGGCTCCTTCGTCGATCACCTCATGTTATGGCCGGAGCGCGGTTCGCGGGAAGGGGTGCGCAGCACCAGGAGGGCGCCGGCGGGGACGACGAGCAGCGCGACGCGCCCCCAGAGATCGCGGCGACGCCCAGCACCGTGAGCCAGGCGCGGAGGTCGCGATCCACGTGCCCTGCCCCGTCAGTGCGCCCGTGAGCGGCGCTCAGGCGAAGGCCGTGACGAGCAGGCCGGTGGCGAGGCTTCCGACCATGGCCACGGCGAGGATGATCGCGAGGACGCGTCGTGTCGTGTCGGAGAACATGGTGGAGACCCTACGGGTCCGCTGGTCGGCTCGGCGGCAGCAGATCGGTCCGCTCGAACATCGCGGCCGTCTCCCGAGCGGTCGGGTGGCCGGCATCGAGGTCGGCGCCGTGCTCGAGGAGGGCGTCGACCACGTCGGCCTCGCCCTTGAAGACGGCACCGGCCACGGGCGCCTGACCGCGGTCGTTGAGCCGGTTGACGTCGGCACCCCGCTCCGCGAGGGCCCGCACGAGGGCGGCGTGCCCGTGGTAGGCCGCCAGCATGAGGAGGGTGTTGCCGTCCGGCCCGGCGAGGTCGACGGAGGTGCCCGACGCGCGCCATCGGGCCCGGAGTGTCCGCGCCTTGCATGTATACCCCCAGGGGTATTAACCTCGAGCCATGCACACCGCCGCACTCCTTGCCGTGATCCCGCTCGGGCTGGCCGTCGGCCTCGCCCTGGGCGCCCTCGGCGGAGGCGGCTCGATCCTCGCCGTGCCCGTGCTCGTCCACCTGCTCGGCCAGGGGCCGGTCGCGGCGACGACGAGCTCGTTGATCATCGTCGGCATCACCTCGGTGCTCTCCCTGCCGGCCCACCACCGGGCCGGCCGGGTGCGCCTCGGGCAGGGGCTGACCTTCGGCCTCCTCGGGGTCCTCGGCGCGGTCGCCGGGTCCGCGGCCTCGCGTGCGGTCGAGCCCGACGTCCTCATGACCGCCTTCGCGGTCCTCATGACGGTCGTGGCGGTGCTCATGCTCCGTCGCGGCACGCGCCCGGAGCCCGACCTCCGGCCGCACGAGCCGATCCTCACCCTCAACCCCGTGACCTGCGCCTGCCCGCGGCTGCTCAAGCTCGTCGTGGCTGCGAGCCTCGTCGGACTCCTCACCGGCTTCCTCGGTGTCGGCGGCGGCTTCGTGGTCGTGCCGGCGCTCGTCATGGTCCTCGGCTTCCCGATGCCGGTCGCCGTGGGCACCTCCCTGCTCGTCATCGCCGTCAACAGCGCGACCTCCCTCGTCGCCCGCTTCCAGCACGGCGCCGGCGAGCTCGACTGGCCGCTGATCCTCGGCTTCGCCGCGGCGGCGGTCGTCGCCAGCCTCCTCGGCAGCCGCGTCGCCGACCGCATCCCCGCGCAGCGCCTCTCCAAGGCCTTCGCGGTCCTCGTCCTGGGCGTCGCGGCCCTCACCGCCGCGCAGGCCCTCCCCGGGCTGCTCGCCTGACGCAACCTGCCCCCGACCAACCCGACTGACCTCCCCTTCGTCCATCCCCGATCAAAGGAACCCATGACCACCGTCACCACCCGCCCCATGACCCTCACCGCGACCGACCTGCGGGACTGGCTCGCCGAGCCGGCTGGCCCGCGTCTCGTCGACGTGCGCACGCCGGCGGAGTTCGCCGCGTCGCACATCCCCGGCTCCTACAACGTGCCGCTGCCGCTCCTCGAGGAGCACCGCCGCGAGCTGGCCGAGCACCTCGACGACGACGTCGTCCTCGTGTGCCGCTCGGGCGCGCGAGCCTCCCGGGCCGAGAGCGCCCTGGCCGACACCGGGACGGACCACCTGCACGTCCTCGACGGCGGCATCACCGCGTGGGAGAGCGCCGGTGGAGACGTCGTCGCGGGCGAAGGGGGCTGGGACCTCGAGCGCCAGGTCCGCCTCGTCGCCGGCTCGATCGTCCTCACCGGCATCCTTGCGAGCACCGTCGTCCCGCAGGCCAAGTGGCTCTCCGCGGGCATCGGCGCCGGCCTCACCGGAGCCGCCCTGACCAACACCTGCGCGATGGGCGCGCTCCTCTCGCGCATGCCCCACAACCGCCGCCACGAGCCCACCCCCGAGGCCGTCTTCGCGCAGCTGCGCGGCGGCCGAAACTGACAGGAGCGAGACATGATCCTCACCCAGTACTACCTCGGCTGCCTCTCGCACGGCTCCTACCTCATCGCCGACGAAGGGAGCCGCCGCGCCGTCGTCGTCGACCCGCGCCGCGACGTCAGCGAGTACCTCGCGGACGCCCGCGAGCAGGACCTGACGATCGTCGGGGTCATCAACACGCACGTGCACGCCGACTTCGTCGCCGGTCACCTAGAGCTCGCCGCCGCAACCGGCGCGTGGATCGGCTACGGCCCCACCGCTGCCGAGCGCGCCGAGTTCGAGGTGCGCACCCTCGCCGGGCGCGACCGCATCGAGCTCGGTGACGAGGTCACCCTCGAGATCCTCGAGACCCCCGGTCACACGTGGGAGTCGATCAGCGTCCTCGTCCACGAGGGCGGCATCCCGCACGCGGTGCTCACCGGTGACTCGCTCTTCATCGGCGGCGTCGGCCGGCCCGACCTCGTCGTCTCCGACGGCTCCACCGCCGAGGACCTCGCCACGGCGATGCACCACACCCTCCACGACGTGTTGCTGCCGCTGCCCGACGAGACCAAGGTGATGCCGGCGCACGGTGCCGGGTCCTCCTGCGGCCGTGGGCTCTCCGACGACCTCGAGTCGACGATCGCGGCGCAGCGCGCGAGCAATCCCTTTGCCGCGGAGATGTCGGTCGAGGACTTCATCGAGATGGTGACGACCGGCCAACCTTCCGCGCCCGCGTACTTCCAGGTCGATGCCACGCTGAACCTGCGCCAGCGCGACCTGCTCGAGCCCGGGCAGTCGGTCGTCCCCTTCGCGCCGGCTGAGGTGGCCGCCGCGATCGCCGGCGGCGTCACCGTCGTCGACGCCCGCTCGCCCGAGGACTTCGCCCGCGGGCACCTCGCGGGCTCGGTCAACGTCGGCCTCGACGGCCGCTTCGCCGAGACGGTCGGCACCGTCGTCGACCACGCCGTCGAGGTCCTCCTCGTCGCGCCCGAGGGCCGGGCGGCCGAGGCGGCGCTGCGGATGGGGCGGATCGGCCACGACGCGGTCGTCGGCCACGTCGCCGCGCCGCTCACGCTCGACGGTCCGCTCGCCCCCCTCATGGCGACGAGCGAGCGCACCGAGGTCGCCGACCTCGCGGCGCTGCCCGAGCAGACCGTCGTCGTCGACGTGCGCAATGCCGGCGAGCGCGCCGACGGGCAGGTCATCCCCGGCGCCGTCCACATCCCCCTGGCCGAGCTCGCCCGCCGCCACGACGAGCTGCCGACAGACCGTCCGCTGCTCGTGCACTGCGCCGGCGGGTGGCGCTCGTCCGTCGCGGCGAGCCTGCTGCGCTCGGTCGGCCACACGGACGTCACCGACCTCGTCGGCGGGTACGCGGCCTGGGAGCAGCAGACCGTCGACGCCTGAGCGCCAGAGGTGACCTCACCTCGACCAGAGAGGTGGGGTGAGAGGCGGATGGTGGGCGGAGTGAAGGCCCTTTGTCGTCCCGTCTCGACATCCTGACGCAGTGATCGACGATGGACGCGGCAATGACCCCGTCCATCGTCGATATCCACGCCCAGTGGCGAAGGGGGCGGCGCGCCTCGAGCCGTCAGCGCCCGAGGGGACGCGCCACCGGGCGCAGGCCGCGTTTGGTCCTCGCGGGGAGCAGGAGTTGACTGAGGGGGTTCCCCCTTCGTCCACTCGAGAGGAGCGCCCCGTGCGCACCGTGAAGGCCTGGGCGGCCCCGTCCGCCACCGAACCCCTGACCGCGACGACCATCGAGCGTCGAGACGTCGGCCCCAACGACGTCCTCATCGAGATCGCCTACGCCGGCATCTGCCACAGCGACATCCACACCGCCCGCGGCGAGTGGGGCGACGTGCCGTACCCCCTCGTCGTCGGCCACGAGATCGCCGGCACCGTCGCCGAGGTCGGCTCCGAGGTGACCAAGCACGCCGTCGGTGACCGCGTGGGCGTCGGCTGCCTCGTGAACTCCTGCGGGGAGTGCGATGCCTGCCGGGCGGGCAACGAGCAGTACTGCCCCGACGCGATCGGCACGTACAACGCGACCGATCGCGACGGCACGATCACGCAGGGCGGCTACTCGACGCACGTCGTCGTCGACGCCGACTTCGCGCTGAAGATCCCCGACGGCCTTGAGCTCGACGTCGCCGCCCCCCTGCTGTGTGCCGGCATCACGACGTGGACGCCGCTGCGCCGCTGGGGTGTGCGCGAGGGCTCCAAGGTCGCGGTCGTCGGTCTCGGCGGGCTCGGGCACATGGGCGTCCAGCTGGCCGTCGCCCTCGGCGCCGAGGTCACCGTGCTCTCGCAGTCGCTGAAGAAGCAGGAGGACGGCCTCGCGCTCGGCGCCACCGACTACCGGGCGACGAGCGACGACGAGACCTTCACCGACCTGCGCGGGAAGTTCGACCTCATCCTCAACACCGTGAGCGCCGACCTGCCGATCAAGCGGTACCTGTCGCTGCTCGCCCCCGAGGGCACCCTGGTCAACGTCGGCGCCCCGGCCGAGCCCTTCGAGGTCCCGGTCTTCTCGCTCATCGGAGGCAGCAAGGCGCTCGCCGGCTCCAACATCGGCGGGATCCCCGGCACCCAGGAGATGCTCGACTTCTGCGCCGACAAGGGCATCGGCGCCAAGATCGAGGTCATCCCGGCGGACAAGGTCAACGAGGCCTGGGACCGCGTCGTCGCCTCCGACGTGCGCTACCGCTTCGTCATCGACGCCGCGACGATCTGAGTCACACCCCCGAGCACAAGAGGTCGTCGTGGGGGCTTCTCGCGGCCGACGAACGTCACGAGATGCATCAGGACGACCTCTTGTGCACGCCCGGGGGCCACGTCGCGGACCACGTCGCCGACCGCCTGGTTGGCGTCGAAGCGGGTGTCGAGGGCAAGCGCAGGGTGAATTGCGACCTCGCGCTGACCTATCGTTCACCCGCGGACCGAAGGGGGTCGCGAACATGGGCGCGACCCCCTTCGCCCACCCCGTGAGGTCCGCTCGTGTCCCGCATGCTCCGTCGACTCGCCGGCACCACCGCCGCCGTCGCCCTCGTCGCCGTCCCGATCCTCCCTTCGCAGGCCGTCACCCAGACGACCGCCGCCGCGGTCCAGTCCGCCGCGGCGCTCTCGGTCACCGATGCGCTCGGCGTCAGGACGGGTCCACCCAGACCGTCCGCGGCTACGTCGTCGGCCAGCCGACCGCGACCGACCGGGTCGTGACGAGCGGCTTCCCCAACGACTACGCCATCGCGATCGCGGCGACGAAGGGGGAGAGCGACACCTCGAAGATCCTCTACGTCCAGGTACCGTCGGCCCTGCGCTCGCAGTGGGGGCTGGCCTCCAACCCCGACCTCGTCGGCCAGCAGGTGGACGTCACGGGAGCGCTCGAGAGCTACTTCTCCCACCCCGGGATGACCGGCACGAGCGCCATCGCCCTCGCCGACGGGTCCACCCCCGAGGAGCCGGAGGAGCCCGGTGAGCCGGGCGAGCCCACCGATCCCGGCAGCTACTACGACGGGACCGCGGGCCTGACCGGCTCGGCGCTGAAGTCGAAGTTGCACGACATCATCAGCAACAACACCGCCCTGTCCTACGACCAGGTCTGGGACGGCATCAAGGACGTCGACGAGGACCCGCAGAACACCGCCAACGTCGTCCTGCTCTACCAGGGCACGAGCTCGCCGAAGTCCAACAACGGCGGCGACGTCGACAACTGGAACCGCGAGCACGTGTGGGCCAAGAGCCACGGCGACTTCGGCACCTCCAACGGCCCGGGCACCGACCTGCACCACCTGCGCCCCACCGACGTCACGGTCAACAGCGACCGCGGCAACCTCGACTTCGACAACGGCGGCAGCGAGAACGACGAGGCGCCCGGCAACTACACCGACAGCGACTCGTGGGAGCCGCGTGACGAGGTCAAGGGTGACGTCGCCCGGATGATCTTCTACATGGCCGTGCGCTACGAGGCCGGCGACCGGGTGGACCTCGAGGTCAACGACCAGGTGAACAACGGGTCCAACCCGTACATGGGGCGGCTGTCGGTCCTCAAGCAGTGGAGCCAGCAGGACCCGCCGGACGCCTTCGAGCAGCGGCGCAACGAGCGGATCTTCGACAACTGGCAGGGCAACCGCAATCCCTTCATCGACCACCCGGAATGGGTCGAGTCGATCTGGTGACCGTCAGTCGGTGAGCACCAGCTCGTAGGTCGTGCCCACGTCCATCGTCGGCGTGGCGAGCTCGAGCGCGCTTCCCCGCTCGACGGTGAACTCCATCTCGTCCGTCGTCAGGTCGATGCCGCCGCCCTCCTTGACCGGCGACATCGCGTCGCTCGTGCGGATCTCCACCTCGTCGTCATCGACGTCGGTGAAGGTGATCTCGAGGTCGTCGTCGACGCGGACGGTCCGGCCCTCGATCGCCTCGACATCGGTCGTCTCGTCGGTCGACTGGTGGTCGGGGTCCCAGCCGTTCCAGTCGCTCGCCGTGATCGTCAGCGGGACGGGCTCCTGGTCCCGGTCGAGCACCCCGCACCCGCCCAAGGGCAGCGCGAGGGCGAGGGCCGTCGTGAGGGTGCGGTGCCGCCGGGTCATGGTCGCTCCTGTCGTCGCTGTCGGGGATGGGACGGGTCGGAGCCTGTCCCGGTTCCACTGCGTCCTTGACCCTCACACCGTGTGAGGCGACAGGGTGGGCCCATGACCGACACCCCGGACCTCATGTCGATCGGCGAGTTCTCCTCCCGGTCGCGTCTCAGCGTGCGGATGCTGCGCCACTACGGCGAGCACGGGATCCTCGTGCCCGCCGACGTGGTCGCGGCCTCCGGCTACCGCCGCTACGCGCCCGAGCAGCTCGCCGACGCCGCCCACGTGCGGCGGCTCCGCGACGTGGGCTTCACGGTGTCCGCCATCTCGGTCCTCCTCGCCGCCCACGGCACCGAGAGCTACCGGCAGGCACTCGCCCTGCAGCGGGAGTCCCTCGGCGACGAGCTGCGCGCGGCCAAGGAGCGGCTGGCAGTCATCGACCAGCTCCTCGACCAGGAAGGCACTGCCATGTCCACCATCACCGTCACCCGTACGACCGTCCCCGCCCGCACCGTCGTCGCGCTGCGCGGCACCGTCCCCGCCTACGACCAGGAGGGCAGGCTGTGGGAGCGGCTCATGCCCGAGCTCGGGCGCCAGGGTCTGACACCCATCGGTCCGTGCGGCGTCTTCGAGCACGACCCCGAGTACCGCGAGGCCGACCCGACCCTGTCGATCTGGTTGCCCGTGCCTCCCGGCACCACCGCGCAGGCGCCCCTCGAGGTGCACGAGCTGCCTGAGCAGGAGGTCGTCCTCGCTCGCGTCGAGGGGCCGTACACGCAGATCAGCGAGGCCCATGCCCGCATCGACGAGCTGGTCCGGTCCGAGGGGCTGACCCTCGCCCCGCGCTCCGGCATCGACGACGACATCGCCGTCCTCGGCTTCAACCGCTATCTCGTCGACCCCTCGCAGGCCGCCCCGGAGGACCTCGTCACCGAGGTGTGCGTGCCGCTGGCGTGACGCACGCTCGCCCCCCTTCGTCCTCGCCTGACAGGATCGGGACATGCGCTCTCCCGTGCCCGACTACCTGACCGAGGTCGCCGAGGCCTGCTCCGCGACGAAGGGGGGCGAGCCCGCCTCCTACATCCCCGAGCTGGCGAAGGTCGACCCCGACCGCTTCGGCATCGCGCTCGCGACGATCGACGGCGAGGTCTATGCCGTCGGTGACGCCGAGCACGAGTTCACGATCCAGTCGATCTCCAAGGCCTTCGTCTACGGGCTGGCCGTGCGCGACCACGGTCTGGAGCAGGTCCTGGAGAGGATCGACGTCGAGCCGAGCGGCGAACCCTTCGACGAGCTCTCCCTCGACGCCAGTGGCCGCCCGCGCAACCCGATGATCAACGCCGGGGCGATCACCGCCCACACCCTCGTCGGCGAGCCCGACACCGCGCCCCACGAGCGGGTCGAGCGGATCATCCGGCTCCTGTCCGACCTCGCCGGTCGTGAGCTGTCCGTCGACGAGGACGTGTGGCGCTCGGAGGTCGCCACCGCCGACCGCAACCTGGCCATCGCCCACATGCTGCGTAGCCACGGCATCCTCACCGACTCGGCGGAGGAGGTCGTGAGCGCCTACTCACGCCAGTGCGCCGTGCTCGTCACCGCGCGCGATCTCGCGCTCATGGCGGCGACCCTTGCCAACGGCGGCGTGCAGCCGGTGACCGGCAAGCAGGTCTTCACCGGCGCCCAGGTCCGCCACGTCATGTCGGTCATGCTCACCTGCGGCATGTACGACTCCGCCGGCGACTGGGTCTCCTCCGTCGGCATCCCGGCCAAGAGCGGGGTCGGGGGCGGCATCATCGGGGCGATGCCCGGGCAGGCGGGTCTGGCGACGTTCGCCCCGCCGCTCGACGCCCATGGCAACAGCGTGCGTGGCGTCGAGACCTTCGAGCGGCTCTCCCGCGACATGGGCATGCACCTCATGAAGGTCGAGCCGCCCGCCCGGTCGGTCATCCAGTCCAGCCGGGTCATCGAGCACCGCGGCGAGCAGGTGCGGGTCTACTACCTCGTCGGCACGATCGGCTTCAGCGGGGCCGAGCACGTCGTGCGCCGGCTCTCCGAGCACCCGCCGCAGGAGCAGGGCATCGCGCTCGACCTCACCGGTGTGCACTCGGTGACCGACGTCGGCCGCCGGATGATCCTCGAGACCGCGCGCCGTCTGCGACTCGACGGTCACGAGGTCTATCTCGTCGACGCCGACGACGTCCTCCCGCAGCCCGACCCGGGCGACGGGCGCGAGCTGCCGCAGCTGGCGGACCGGTGATGCCGCGCCGCCTGATCTACCCGGTCCCGGCCTGGGACCCCGAGGGCGGCCTGCCCGTCGAGACGACACCCGGCGGCGCCCACCTCGTCCACGCGCCGGCCCCGGCGGGCGGTCGCACGATCGTCTACCTGCACGGCAACGGCTCCGACCTGGCCTCGATCAGCCCGCTCGCCGGGCTCTTCGCCCGGCACGGCCTCGGCTTCGCGGCCGTGGAGTACCCCGGATACGGCCCGGCGGCGGGACGTCCGCACCAGGAGGCGATCCTCGCGGCTGCACGCGACGGGCTGGCGCACCTCTCCCTTCGCGCAGAGCGGACGGTGCTCGTGGGTGAGTCGCTCGGCTCGTCGGTGGCGGCGCACCTGGCCGCGGAGGGCCTCCTCCACGACGGAGGGTCCTCGAAGGGGAGCGGGCGTCTCGTCCTCGTCTCGCCCTTCACCTCGATGACCGCGATGGTGCAGCGGGTCGTGCGGGTCTTCCCGCGGCAGCTGGTCCCCGATCGCTGGGAGACCGACGCGCTGGTCGAGCGGATCGACGTACCGACCCTGCTCGTCCACGGCGAGCGCGACGACCTCGTGCCGCCCGGGATGAGCGAGCAGCTGGCACGAGGGATCTCGTCGTCGCAGCGGGTCGTCGTGCCGGGCCGCACCCACAACGACCTGTGGGAGGCGCCGAGCGAGTGCCTCGAGGTCGTCGCCCGATTCGCCACGCAGGACCTCGGCGGCGCCGCCCTCGAGGGCAGCACCGACGCGGGACGAAACCCGCTGTCCTGACCTCCGGCCCGAGGAGTAGATTGTGTGCTCGATGCAGGTAATTGGCTGGCAGGCACACGAGGCTGCGGTCGAGCGACTGGTCCGCTCGCACGCGGCGATCCCGCACGGGGCCACGGTCCGGCTCGCCAAGCGCACGTCCAACCTCTTCCGCCCCCGGGCGCAGACCGAGGTGCCGGGCCTCGACGTCACGGGGCTCGCGGGGGTCATCGAGGTCGACCCGACGACGCAGACCGCCCAGGTCCAGGGCATGTGCACCTACGAGGACCTCGTCGCGGCCACGCTGCCGCACGGGCTGATCCCGCTCGTCGTCCCGCAGCTGCGCACGATCACCCTCGGCGGGGCGGTGACCGGTCTGGGCATCGAGGCGACGAGCTTCCGCAACGGCCTGCCGCACGAGTCGGTCCTCGAGCTCGACGTCCTCACCGGGTCGGGCGAGATCGTCACCGCCCGGCCGGAGGGCGAGCACGCCGACCTCTTCCACGCCTTCCCCAACTCCTACGGCTCGCTCGGCTACGCCACCCGACTGCACATCGAGCTCGAGGCGGTGCCGTCGCGGGTCGCACTGCGGCACCTGGGCTTCGACGACGCGCACGCGGCCGCCGCCGCGATCGAGGAGATCGTCGCTGCCGGCGAGCACGACGGGGAGCGGGTCGACGCCCTCGACGGGGTGGCCTTCGCCCCGGACGAGATCTACCTGACCCTCGCGCGGTGGACCGACGAGCCGGGGGAGACGAGCGACTACACCGGCCAGCAGATCTACTACCGCTCGGTGCGCGAGCGCACGAGCGACCTGCTGACGATGCACGACTACCTGTGGCGCTGGGACACCGACTGGTTCTGGTGCTCCGGGGCCTTCGGGGTGCAGCACCCCCTCGTGCGACGGCTGTGGCCCAGGGGCTGGCGTCGCTCCGACGTCTACCACCGGCTCGTGGCGCTCGACCGACGGCACGGCATCGTCGACCGGCTCGACGCACGCGCCGGGCGACCACGCCGGGAGCGGGTCATCCAGGACATCGAGGTGCCCACGGACCGGCTGGCCGACTTCCTCGAGTGGTTCGACGCGCGGATCGGCATGCGGCCGGTGTGGCTGTGCCCCCTTCGTCTGCGGGAGGTCGACGGTCGGGCACGCACCTGGCCCGGCTACCCGCTCGAGCCCGGGCGCACCTACGTCAACGTCGGCTTCTGGGGCACGGTCCACGTCGGTCCGGAGGCGCCCGAGGGGCCGCGCAACCGCGCGATCGAGGCCGAGGTGACCGCCCTCGGCGGGCACAAGTCGCTCTACTCCGAGGCCTTCTACACGCGCGAGGACTTCGACCGCCTCTACGGCGGCGCCCAACTCGCCGCCGTCCGGCGGCGCTACGACCCGGCCGGCCGACTGACCGACCTCTACGACAAGGTGGTCCGCACCCCGTGAGCACGATCAAGATCGCCGACGCCCTCGCCGGCATCCTCCCCGCCGACCTGCCGGTACGGGTCACGGCCTACGACGGCAGCGCCGCGGGGCCGACCGATGCGCCGATCGGTCTCGAGCTGCGGACCGAGCGCGGCCTGCGCTACCTGCTCACCGCCCCTGGAGACCTCGGCATGGCGCGGGCCTGGGTCGCCGGTGACCTCACGGGCACCGGCTTCCACCCGGGCAACCTCTACCCGCTCCTCGACCTGATGAGCAGCACCGACCGGTGGCGGGTCCCCGGCCCGGCAGAAGCCCTCGAGCTCGTGCGCGGGCTCGGCTGGGAGCACCTCAACCCCCCGCCGCCCCCGCCGCAGGAGCACCTACCGCGCTGGCGCCGGGTCGTCGAGGGCCTGCGGCACAGCCGCTCTCGCGACGCGGAGGTCATCCACCACCACTACGACGTGTCCAACCGCTTCTACGAGCTGGTCCTCGGGCCATCGATGACCTACACGTGCGCGGTCTACCCGACGGCGGACGCCACCCTCGAGCAGGCGCAGGAGCACAAGTACGAGCTCATCGCCCGCAAGCTCGACCTCCAGCCCGGGCAGCGGCTGCTCGACGTCGGCTGCGGCTGGGGTGGCATGGTCCGCCACGCCGCGAAGCACCACGGCGTCAAGGCGCTCGGCGTGACGCTCTCCCGGGAGCAGGCCGACTGGGCCAAGCTCGCCATCGACCGCGAGGGCCTGGGCGAGCTGGCCGAGGTGCGCTTCATGGACTACCGCGACGTGCCCGAGAGCGACTTCGACGCGATCAGCTCGATCGGCCTCACCGAGCACATCGGCGTGGCCAACTACCCGGCCTACTTCGCGGCGATGCGCGACAAGCTGCGGCCGCACGGACGCCTGCTCAACCACTGCATCACGCGCGACCACAACCGCTCGACCCGCACCGGCGCCTTCATCGACCGCTATGTCTTCCCCGACGGGGAGCTCACCGGTGCGGGCACGGTCATCGCGCGGATGCAGGACGCGGGGCTGGAGCTGCAGCACGCGGAGAACTTCCGGGTCCACTACGCCCGCACGCTCGCCGGCTGGGTGGACAACCTCGTCGAGCACTGGGACGAGTGCGTCGCCGAGGTCGGTGAGGGCACGGCCCGCCTGTGGGGCCTCTACCTCGTGGGCTCACGGATCGGCTTCGAGCGCCACGACATCGAGCTGACCCACGTGCTGGCGACCAGGACGGACGCCCCGGGCGTCAGTGGTTATCCGCTGCGCCACACCTTCTGACCGGCCAGCGGGGGCGGGCGGTCAGGCGTGCCCGGAGAGCTGCCCCATGCGCGACTCGAGGGCGGTGAGCATCGCGCTGCAGCGCTTGCCGGCGTCCTTGCGGGCCGCCTTGCCGGTGGCCTCGCCGGGCTCGGTGCACATCGGCAGCACGTCGACGGAGAGGCGGGCGCCTCCGGCGAGGGAGCGCAGCTCGTCGAGATTGGCGGCGAAGGGGGAGCCGCTGCCGGGGGAGTAGTAGCGCACCGCCTCGTCGACCTCGTCGGGGAAGAGGTCGGCCTTGGTGACGACGATGACCAGCCACACCGGCTTGTCACGGCGCAGCGCCATCGAGGCGATGCGGTGTGCGGTGATGGTCCAGTCCTCGAGCTCCGCGGCGAGCAGCTCCTCGCGGGTCGCGACGGCCTCGCCGGAGGTCCCGGCGGTGCGGCGCGCCGTGGCGTGCCCCCAGGCGACGACGTGGAGCACCCCGTCGACCGGGTCGTCGTGGAAGACCTCGTCGAGCGCGCCCAGCCGGGTCGCGGCGTTGTCGCCGGGGACGACGCGGAAGCGGAAGCCGCGGCCCTTGGCCATCCGCCGGGTGCGGCGCTCCATCGTCGCCGAGCCCACCTCGACGGTGCTCTCGGCGGAGGTGCGGCGGGCCAGGCGGTCGGCGAGGCGGGTCTTGCCGACGCCCGTCATGCCGGTGACGGCGACCGTCGGGAAGCGTCCGCGGAAGAGGTGACTCAGCTGGTGCGGCGCCCCCGACAGCGCGGAGAGCGCCCCACCGGCGATGCTCGTGCCGACGGCGGTCCGGGTCGCGGACGACATGCGCGCCATGTCAGGCGAGCTGCTTCTTGACGTCGGCCAGCGAGGGGTTGGTCGCGGACGACCCGTCGGGGAAGAGCAGCGTCGGCACCGTCTGGTTGCCGCCGTTGATCGTCTCGACGAGCTCGGCCGTGCCGGGCGTGGTCTCGATGTTGACCTCGGTGTAGGCGATGCCCTCACGGTCCAGCTGGGACTTCAGGCGACGGCAGTAGCCGCACCACGTCGTGGAGAACATCGTCACCGTGCCGTCAGCGGGCAGGTCGAGGCCGGGGGGCAGGATCTCGCGCACGTTCACCCCTCCAGCCAACCACGAGTTGCCCGGATCTCCCGCACTCGGGGGCCTGTCGACCCCGTCAGGCGGCCTCGACGTGGTCGAAGGGCACGGTGAGCAGCGTCCCTCGGCCGCGCACGTGGAAGCGGGTGCGGCCCCGCTTGACGACGACCCCGACGAAGCCCTCGTAGCGCCCCGGGGTGAGCACGCGCACCCGGTCGCCGATGGCGACGAGCTCCCCGGCGCCCTCGCGGCGGGCCGACAGCTGCGTCGTCGCCAGGTCGCGTTGGTACGAAGGGGGCATGACCGCGGGCACCCCGTGGTGGGTCCACGTGAAGATCGCCTCGGGGTCGAAGCCGCGGCTGCACTGACGGCACGAGGAGACGCGGGTCGGGCGCCGGTGGCGGTCGATGGTGTGCCCGGCAGGGCAGGTGCCGACCCAGTCGCCGGGGATGGTCCCGGCCTCGGTCGGCAGGCAGCGCTCGGGGACCGCGCCGATCGACGCCGCGATCGCGCGCCACGCCGGGCCGTGCCCGACGCCCGGCCCGGCGAGGGCGTGGGCGATCTCGTGGAGCACGGTGTCGCGGACCTGCGCGACGTCGTGCAGCTCGGTGAGGGGCCGGCTCAGCCCGATGGTCCGTTGCCCCGGTCGGCACACCCCGGCACGCCGCTTGGCCCGGTCGAAGATCAGCTGCCACCCCTGCAGGCCGTGCTCGTCCATGAGCCCCCGTGCCATCTCGCGCGCCGCCCCGATCTCCATGAGCACCGAGCGTAGGCGCTCGGCGAGGGGCGCCCGGACCACGCGACGACCTGGGGACGACCCCCTTCGTCGGGGTGGGTCTGGGGACGACGTGCCGGGGAATATGTGCCTGGTGCAGGCGGTTGCCCACGGGTGTGATCCCGAAGCTCTCCCTCCTCGACCTGGCCACCGTGGGCCGCGACCAGCCGATCAGCGAGGCGCTCGCCGACACCGTCACCCTCGCGCAGCGGGCCGACGACCTGGGTGCCTTCGAGCGACTGTGGTTCGCCGAGCACCACAACATGTCGAGCATCGCCTCCGCAGCGACCTCGGTGCTCATCGCCCACGTCGCCTCGCAGACCCGACGGATCCGCGTCGGCTCCGGCGGCGTCATGCTGCCCAACCACTCGCCGCTCGTCATCGCCGAGCAGTTCGGCACCCTCGCCGAGCTCCACCCGGGCCGCATCGACCTCGGTCTCGGGCGCGCGCCCGGCACCGACGGCGCCACGCTGCGCGCGCTGCGCACCGACCCACGTGCCGCCGAGGCCTTCCCCCAGGACGTGCGCGAGCTGCAGGGCTACCTCGCCGACGAGTCGACGGTCGAGGGCATCCACGCCTACCCGGGCCGTGGGACCCGCGTGCCGCTCTACATCCTCGGCTCCTCCCTCTTCGGCGCCCAGCTCGCCGCGGCCTACGGCCTGCCTTACGCCTTCGCCAGCCACTTCGCGCCCGATGCCCTCGAGCAGGCGGTGCGCGTCTACCGCGAGCGCTTCACCCCGAGCGAGCAGCTGCAGCAGCCGCACGTCATCGCCGCGCTCAACGTCATCGCCGCCGACGACTCGGCCGAGGCCGCCGAGGCCCGCGACCGAGTGCTGCGGGCCCGCGTGCGGATGCTCGCCGGCAGGGTCGGCTCGGGTGGCCTCGACGAGGAGATGGTGACGGCGCTGCTCGACACCCACGTCGGCGCGCAGGCCCGGCACATGCTCACCCACACCGTCGCCGGGGACGCGGCCGAGGTGGCACAGGGTCTGGCCGACTTCGCCGCGCTGTCCGACGCCGACGAGCTCATGGTCACCAACCCGGCTCCCCTTCTGCCGCAACGGATCCGGACCCTCGAGATCCTCGCCGGGCTGGACGACAACGGGAGCTGACCCCCCTTCGACCCTCCTGATGAAGTCCTGACGGCGACTGCCCGAACCGTGACGGCACGAGGATGGAGTCATGGTGACGGCCGCGCATAGCGTCCACTCACGAAGGCGACACGACCGTGCCGCCGGGTTGCTGAAGGGAACGCCACATGAAGCGCACCACCACGCGCGCTGCCACCGTCCTGGGCCTCGCCGCCACGCTGTCCATGGGAGCGGCGAGCCTCGGCTACGCCGACGGGAGCGACGAGCCGACCTACCGGGAGTACAAGGCGCAGACCTACCAGGACCCGACGGACCGGCAGTACATCGTCAACGGTGACATCCCGCTGGCGGGGGAGAAGCAGCTGCGCGAGTTCTACCAGGAGCTCGTCAACCCGCAGTACGAGAGCCAGCTCATCGTCAACACGGTCTACGGCAAGGACGACATCTGGAGCGCCAGCCAGGCCCAGAAACTCACCTACTGCGTCAGCGACAGCTTCGGGTCCGACAAGGCGGCGATCGTCAGTGCCATGCAGGCCGGTGGCAACCAGTGGGAGGCCGCGAGCTCGGGTGTCGACTTCACCTACGACTCCAGCCAGGACGCCAGCTGCACCACGCGCAACTCCAACGTCCTCTTCTCCGTGGAGCCGGTGAGCGGCGCCAACTACGTCGCCCGTGCCTTCTTCCCGAGCACCGCGAAGTCCACCCGCAACGTCCTGGTCAACACCGACCAGATCTTCTCCTCCGGCTGGAGCGCGGAGAACGTCCTCGCGCACGAGCTCGGTCACGCGCTCGGCTTCCGTCACGAGCACACCCGGCCCGAGGCCGGCACCTGCTTCGAGGACAACAACTGGCGTCCGCTGACGCCCTAGACTCGTCGTCGATCATGCACTACCCGCAGTGCAACGGATCGTCCGACGACCTGAGCATGACCGCGGCGGATCGCGAGGGGATCCGCTCGGTCTACGGTTCCTGAGCCTCCCCCCCTGCTCGGGAACCACCCTGGGAAGGGATACCCCCTTCGCCCCGGATTTCCTCCCCGGGGCGAAGGGGGTGTCCTGCGTCCCGGCGCCGTCAGCCGACGGGCAGGGCAATGGTGTGTGCCCCGACGAAGTGGTGGCCCGGCACGCCCCGGGTGAGCAGGTAGCGGCTGCTCGGCCTCCGGTGTACGCCGCTGCTCCGCAGCACGGGTCACGACGACCGGACCCAAGGCACGGAGCAACGGCGTAGCCACGCCAGCCCACGCCGACGCCCACGGTCCCCCTGCCCGCCGCACGGCGACCAGAGGGTGAACGGATGATGAGGGGATCCTCACCGTTGCCTCATGGGTGCCTCATCGACGGTGCCTACCTTCGGTGGCACGAGGTCGCGCCGCCGGGGCCGGCCCGTGACGCCCGAAAGGCACGCCACCATGAAGCGCTTCCTCTCCTCCGCGGCCGCTGCCGGCCTCCTGCTCACCGCCACCGCCGTCGTCGCACCGAGTGCGTCGGCCGACGAGCGCACCTGCCGCGGCACGCTGCGTGCCGTGACCGTCGACGACGTCACTGTCCCCCGCGGCGCGACCTGCCGGATGTACGGCACCCGCGTCAAGGGCAACATCAAGGTCCAGTCCGGCGCGAAGTTCACTGCCGCGCGCATCAACGTCGACGGCAACATCCAGTCCCAGGGCCACCTGTGGGTCAAGGTCGAGGACTCGCGCGTCAACGGCAACATCCAGCTCGAGCAGGGTCGCGGTCTGACCCTCAACCGCAACATCGTCGACGGCGACATCCAGGTCTTCAGCAACCGCTCCGGCTACAAGAACATCTACTCCAACCGCGTCGACGGCAACCTCCAGTGCAAGAGCAACAGCCCGGCCCCCAAGGGCGCCCGCAACATCGTCAAGGGCAACAAGGAGGACCAGTGCCGTCGCCTCTGATCCCTGACACGATGTCGTGATGGACGACATCGAAGCCTTCTGGCAGCGGGCGCAGCAGCACGCCGACCTCGCGCAGGTCAGCAGCTACACCGGGGTCAACCCGCTCGCGGTGCTGCGCCCGCCGGCCTGGGGCTTCGGGGCCACGCCCGAGCAGGCCGACGAGCTGCTCGGGCTCGTCCTCGCGGGCGACAAGACGGCGACCGCCAGCGCCCTGTGGGACTACGAGAGCGAAGGGGAGGAGGTCCCCTCCGAGGGCACGCTCGGGATCGTCGTCGACGGCTCGGGTACCCCACGGGCCCTCGTCGTGACGACGAGGGTGCGGGTGGTCCCCTTCGACGAGGTCGACGCCGCGCACGCCCGCGCCGAGGGCGAGGGCGACCTGACGCTGGAGTACTGGCGGCGTGTGCACGAGGACTTCTTCACCCGGCACGCGAGCCACGACCGGGGCTTCGCCCGGGACATGCCGGTCGTGCTGGAGGAGCTGCGGGTGCTCCACGCGGAGTAGCCGTCGGCGGGTGCGCTGGTCCCACTCGCCGCACGATTCCCGGGTCACCCGAGAAACTGCCCCTTCGCAAGAGTTTCTCACTCCTGCGAAGGGGCAGTTTCTCTTGCCCAGCTGGGACGAAGGGGGGCTCAGACCCGGTGGCGCAGACCGGTCGCGCGCTGGGTGCGCCGGGTGACCGCGGCCCGGACGGCCTCGACCGAGCCGACCAGGGTCACCGACTCCTGCGCGCGGGTGATCGCGGTGTAGAGCAGCTCGCGGGTGAGCAGGCGTGAGTCCGGGTCGGGGAGCAGCACGGTGACCGAGCGTGCCTGGCTGCCCTGGCTCTTGTGGATCGTCAGTGCGTGCGCCGTGTCGACGTCGCCGAGGGTTGAGGCGGCGTGGACGATCGGTGCGCCCGGCTCCCCGAAGACCCCGACGACGCGGTGGTCTGCGCGCAGCGCCAGGACGCCCGTGTCGCCGTTGTAGAGGCCCAGGCCGCGGTCGTTGGTCGTCACCAGGAGCGGTCGGCCGACGACCTGCCGGCCGGGGTGCTCGCTCGCCTCGGCGAGCCACCGCTCGACGCGGTCGTTCCACGGGGCGACACCCCAGGGTCCGTCACGGTGCGCGCACAACAGTCGGTGCTCGCCGAGCTCGCGCAGGGCGGCGGTGTGCTCGCCGGCGAGGGCGAGGTCGCGCAGCCGCTCGGCGTGGCCGAGCAGCCGCGGACGGAGGGTCTCGTCGGCCTCGAGCACCTCGTGGACCACGACGTGCTCGACCGGGCCGCCGGGGCGGGCCGCGGCCAGCAGCTCGACGACCCGGTCGGCGTCGCCGACGCGCACCGCCTCGGCGAGGGCCCCGATCTCCTGCCCGAAGCGGTGCGATGTCTGCAGCCGGGCCACCGGCCCGTCCTCCCCGTAGCCGGCCACGAGGTCGGCGAGCACGGCCCCGGCCTCGACGGAGGCGAGCTGGTCGGGGTCGCCGACGAGCAGCAGCCGGGCAGTCGGCCGCAGGGCCTCGAGCAGCCGGGCGGTGAGGGTGAGCGAGAGCATCGAGGCCTCGTCGACGACGACGACGTCGTGGGGCAGGGGATTGCCGCGGTCGCGCCTGAAGCGGTTGCCGCTGTCGGGGCGCCAGCCGAGCAGTCGGTGCACGGTCACCGCCTCGATGTCGGTGCCCAGGCGTTGGCGGTCGAGCTCGGGCATGTGACCCAGAGAGCCCAGGACGGACTCGCGCAGCCGGGCCGCGGCCTTGCCGGTGGGGGCGGCCAGAGCGATGCGCGGCCGCCGGCCCCGGGACTCGGCCTGCTCGAGCAGCAGGGTGAGCAGGCCGGCAACGGTCGAGGTCTTGCCGGTGCCGGGACCGCCGGCGAGCACCGTCGTCAGGCGCCCGGCGGCGGAACGCACCGCGGCCCGCTGCTCGCCCCAGCCGTCGCCCGGGAAGACCCGCTCGAGCCCGGCCTCGAGGACCGGCTCGTCGACGGGTGGTGCCTCGGTGGTCGACCGCCGGCGCAGGTCCTCGGCCACCTGCACCTCCTCGCGGTGGTAGCGATCGAGGTAGACCAGGTCGTGCTCGACGAGCAGCACGCCCGCCTCGGCCAGCGCGCTGCCACGGACTCGGTCGAGCCACTCGGGTGTCGGCGGCAGCTCGACCGCGCCCGACTGCTGGGTGGAGGTGTCTCCGACCGCGCCCGACTGCTCGGTGGAGGTGTCTCCGACCGGATCGTCGGTCGCTGCTCCCTCGACTGGGGTGCTGGGCTCCTCGGCGGCCTCGGCGAGCAGCTCGCGCGCGTGCTCCGGGTCGAGGCTGGTCGAGCCCTCGCGGGCCGCCCGCACGACGAGGGCCAGGGTCACCTGCACGAGGTCGTCGGTCTCGCCGACGAGCTCGCTGACGCGGGTCGCCACATGGACGTCGGCGGCCTCGAGGACGCCGGTCGCGTTGAGCCGGGCCAGCTCGCCCGTCGCCGAGCGAACCACCCGGCGGTCGTAGCGGTCGAGGATCTCGGTCATCGGTCCCCCTCGGTCGGTCGGCGCCCGTCGAGCAGGTTCGACACGCCCTCGATGAGCGCGACGGGTGGTGCCCAGGAGAAGACGCCGGTCGGGTGCCCGTCGACGAGCGGTGTGTCGGCTCCGGCCATGCCCCGCAAATAGAGGTAGAGCACGCCACCGAGGTGCACCGCCGGGTCGTATCCGGGCTGGCGCCACCGCAGGAAGCGGTGCAGCACGACCCCGTAGAGGATCGCCTGCAGCGGGTAGGAGGAGTGCGTCATCGCCTCGCGCAGCGCCGCCGGGTCGTAGTGCGCGGTCGTCAGCGGGGTGTCGACCGGCCCGAGCCAGTTGGTCTTGTAGTCGACGACGAGGTGCCGGTCGCCGATGCGCAGCACGATGTCGACCGAGCCAGTGAGGTAGCCGCGCAGCGCCTGGTCGCCGAGGACCGGGTCGTCGAGGACGTCGGCGAAGGGCAGGACCGGGTCGTCCGCCGGCAGGTGCGCCCGCATGAGCGCCGCCAGGTCGCCGAGGACGGCCTCGTCGTCGCTCGGCCCGGGCGCCGCGTCGCCTCCGCCGAGCGGCAGCTCGAAGTCCATCTCGCACAACCGGTCACGGGCGCCGACATCACGCAGCGTCACCCCCGGCGCGAGCGGCCCGAGCGGGGTGTCGATGACCTGGACGAGCGCGTCGGCGAGGGCATCGCGGTCGAGGTCGGGCACGGGCCAGGCGACGACCTGCTCCTCGATGTTCGCGCGCAGCTCGGCCCGCAGGTCGCCCGCCTGCGCATCGGCCTCCTCGAGCACCGCGTGCACGAGTGAGCCGAAGCCGGCTCCCACCGGCAGCTCCGCCATGGGCGAAGGGAGGTGCCGGTCACCTCCCGCAGTCGCGGCCCCGGCGTCGTCGACGGGCTCGACGCCCGCCGTCGAGGCCGCTGCATCGAGGCCACGGACACCGCCCTCGTCGTCCTGGCGGTCGGTGACCTCCGGCTCGCTGGCCACGAGGTCCTCGGTGGTGGGCCGGGCCACGTCGTCGAGCGGCCGGGTGAGCGCGGTGTAGGAGGTGCGTCGCCAAGCGTCGTCGACGGTGCGGGTGAAGTCGCGCACCGACAGGTCGGTCACGGGCGCCGGCGCCGCCATCGTCACCGCCGTGGGTTCGTCGACGTACTCGACCCGCAGCGCGCCCCGGCGCTCCCAGTCGGCGAGGCGGTCCTGCAGGGTGTCGTCGCCGGGCACGGGGTGGGTGCGCGGCACCTCGCCCTGACCCTGGGTGCGGCCGAGGAGGATGCGGTGCAGCGGCGAGGGCCCGGTGTTGCGCGCGGAGGGAAACCACCACGTGACGACCTGGCTCTGGGCGCGGGTCAGCGCCACGTAGAGCAGTCGCAGCGACTCGCCGCTCTCCTCGGCTGCGGCCCGGTCGAGTCGCTCCTGACGCCCCTCGTCGCTCGTGATGCCGATGTCGAGCGCGCGGGTGCGGTCGGCCCGGTGGAAGTGCAGGACGTCGGGCCGGGGCAACCATCGGTCGCAGACGAAGGGGAGCATGACGACGGGGTACTGCAGGCCCTTGCTCGCGTGGATCGTCGCCAGGTGGACGGCGTCGGCGTCGCTGTCGAGGCGGCGGGCGCGCTCCTCCTTGCGGGCGGCAGCCATGCGCTCGCGCAGCCAGGCGGTGAGCGAGGCCAGACCCTCGCCCTCGGTGACGACCCGCTGGTGGAGGGTCTCGCCGATGTGGCGCAGGTCGGTGAGCAGGCGCTCGCCGTCGGTGCGGGCGAGCACCCGGGCGTCGAGCCCGTCGGCGGTCGCTGAGGCGAGGACGGCGGCGACCCCTCGACGGCCGAGCAGGGCGGCCCAGGTACGCAGGCGGTGGGCGATCTCCTCGGTGAGGTCGTCGCCGCGCGCGTCGAGATCGCCGGCGCTCGCCCCGACGAAGGGGGTCAGCGCCGCCGCGCGCACCCGCTCGGCGCGGTGGGTCAGCTCCATCGCCTCGAGCAGGGTGAGCCAGTGGGCGGCGGCGGGGGAGTCGTAGATGCTGTCGCTGGAGACGATGACCGAGCGCAGCCCGACGGCGGTCAGGGCCGTACGCACCTCGTCGAGCTGCTTGCGGGTGTGGGCGAGGACGGCCACGTCTCCGGCCCGCAGCGGGCGCCCGTCGAAGGTCGTGCGCCCCGCGAGCAGCCGGGTGATCTCCGCGGCGCAGTCGCGGGCGACGAGCGGGCGCACCGACCCGATCGAGATGGTCTGGCCGGGCTGCTCGACCCGGGCGCTCGGCACGGCTCGCAGCCGCACGGGGGCCAGCAGCCCGTCGGGCGCGATGCCGTCGGCGACCCCCAGGCGCGAGCCCTCGCGGGCGGCGCGCACCGGGTGGACGACGATCTGCTCGTCGCCGAGCTGCGCCCCGCCGAGGAGCGCACCCAGACTGCGCACGAGCGGCCCGTCGGAGCGGTGGTTGACCCCGAGGGTGTGCCGGGTCGTCGCCGAGTCGGCGGCGGTGAGATAGGTGTCGACGTCGCCGCCGCGGAACCCGTAGATCGCCTGCTTGGGGTCACCGATGAGCACGAGGGTGCTGTGCCCGCTGAAGGCCCGGTCGAGGATCTGCCACTGCACCGGGTCGGTGTCCTGGAACTCGTCGACGAGCACCACCCGCCAGCGCTGGCGCATCCGCTCGCGTGCGGGAGAGTCCTCGTCCTCGAGGGCGGCGGCGAGGTGGGAGAGCAGGTCGTCGTAGCCGAGCACCCCGAGCCGCCGCTTGCGGCGGTCGAGCTCCTGGCGCACCAGTCGGGCGAAGCCCAGGCTGCGGGCGTCGGCGGAGCGCCCCTCGAGGGAGCTGGGGTCGAGCTCGGCATGCGGATTTTCGGTGACGGCCCGGGCGATCTCGCCGGCGCGCTTGCGGGTGAAGGCCGGCGGGCCCCCGGTGGCGAAACCGCGGACGTAGAGGTCGTCGACGACCTCGTCGCGCAGGTCCGACAGGTCCTCGACGAGTCGGGCGTGCTGGTCGGTGTCGCCGGCGACGCCCAGCCCCCGCAGCACGAGCTGGCAGAACTGGTGCGTCGTCGCGATCGTCGCCGCGTCGAAGTGGGTCAGTGCGTCGCGCAGCCGCCGCGCCCGCTCGGCCACCTCCTCGGGTGTGCCCTGACGCAGCAGGGCGATGACCTCGTCGTCGGTGGCCAGGTCGGGGTCGGCCACGTGCCGGTGGACGTGCCGCAGGTGCTCGCGGACCCGCTCGCGCATCTCCCGGGAGGCGGCGCGGCCGAAGGTGATGACGAGCATGTCCTCGAGCCGCACGACGCCCTCGGCGATGTGCCGGGCGACGAGGGCGCCGATGGTCCACGTCTTGCCCGTGCCGGCGCTCGCCTCGAGCAGCACCGTGCCCGTGGGCAGCTCGCCCGTGATGTCGAAGGGGGTCAGCGCGCCCGTAGTCGTGGCGGTCATGCCGTGCTCCCCACGTTGTCGAGCGCCGGACCCCACACCCGCGTGGCCAGTGTGGCCAGGTCGCTGCCGGGGCCGGCGAGGGGCTGCGTCAGCACGTCGAAGGGAGCCTCGCTCCCGTGGACGAGGCGCCACCATGCGTCGTCGCGCTCGCCGGGGATGACGTCGCCGCTCTTGAGGATCGTCGGCTCCCACTCGCCGACGGCCTGCTGCTGGGCGACCCGGGTGCGCGAGGGGTTGCGACTGATCGCCTGGGCGTGTGCGTGGGCCGTCTTGACCGGCAGCGGAAGCGGCACCGTCTGCCCGAGGGCGTGGACCTCGAGCAGGGTCGCCAGGTGCGAGCGCGCGGCAGCGCGGGGAAGCGCTCCGTAGGTCGTGCGGGCGACCTTGCCCCTGGATCCCTTGCCAAGCGTGGAGGCCTGCCAGCCCTCGTCGTCGGCGCCCGCAGCGGTGAGGGCGAGCAGCCGAATCCAGGCCGCCATGAGCTGCTTGGCCCCCAGGCGTGAGTAGGTGATGTCGACCAGGTGCAGCCCGCGCACGCCGTCGACGGTGCCGGTGAGCCGCCGGTCACCGGGCAGGGTGACCTCGATGTCGACCGAGCGTGGGTCCTCGGGCGGCCCCAGCGCGAGCTGGCCCATGAGCTGCTCGACGGCCCGGCCGATCTCCTCGAGGGTGACGTCGCCGAGCGCGGCGGGGGGCAGCGAGCCGCGCAGCTGCTCGGCCCGGTAGATCGCGCGCGGGTCGCGCCCGGCGATGCGGGCCCTCAGCGCGCGGTCGCCGATGGCCCACTTGTCGAGGCCGTCGAGGTCGATGGGCAGCCGGTCGCTCACCTCGTCGACCTCGTGCGAGACGCCGACCTGGAGGCGGTCGCGCAGGAACCCGCGAGCCGGGTTGTCGTAGAAGGCGATCAGGTCCGCGAGGCCGACATCGGTGATGACCCGCGCCGGCAGCGGTGCGGTGACGAGCCGGCCGGGCGGGGTCCGCTGCCCGGAGGCCGCCCGGGCAGCGAGCAGCGCCGACCGGTCGAAGCTCAGCGGACGCCCGCCCCCCGGACCGCCGGGCGTGAGGTTGCGCGGGTCGAAGGGCTGCAGCGGGTGCTCGACGACCTCGACCGGGGCGCTCGTCGTCTCACGGGCGGCGTCGACGAGCTCGCCGAGCGGGACGGCGGGCGGGCAGGGCTCGCCGCTGTGCTCGTCGGCGCCGGTGTAGGCGATGACGAGGCGCTCGCGGGCCGCGAGCACGGCGTCGAGCAGCAGCTGGCGGTCCTCGCTGCGCGCGTCTCGCTCCCCGGTGATCGGGCGCCGGGCGAGCACGTCGTCACCGTCGATCGCCTGCTGGCGGGGGAAGGAGTCGTCGTCCATGCCGAGCAGGCACACGACGCGGTGCGGCACGGAGCGCATCGGCGTCATCGTGCACACCGTCAGGCCCCCGGTGCGGAAGCTCGCCCGGCTCGGCCGCCCCGCCAGCTGGTCGGCGAGGAGGACGCGCACGTCGGCCAGCCGCAGCGGCACCTCGTCGCTGGCGTGCCGTGCGGCGGAGCCGAGGGTGCGCTGGAGGTCGCCGACCTGCCAGCGCTCGCGGGTCGGCACATCGGTCAGCGAGAGCACGGCCTCGGCGAGGGCGTCCATCCACTCGGTGGCGGTCCCGGCGTGCTCGAGCGCGTCGAGCCCGTCACCGATGCGCGCGAGCAGCTCGCTCACCCGGCCGACGAGGTCGACCGAGCCGCTGCCGACGTCGTCGAGCGGCATGACGTCGCCGACCTGCAGCGGCCCGTCGGCGGAGACGGCGACGCCGACGAGGAGCCGGTCGAGACCAAACCGCCAGGTGCCCTGGGGCTCCACGTCGAGGGCGAAGGGGGCCCGCCCCGCCTGGTCGTAGCCCCACCGGATGCCGGAGTCGCTGACCCACCGGGTCATCGTCGCCAGATCGTCGTCGTCGAGTCCGAAGCGCCGCCGCACCGGCTCGGTGGCAGCGAGGTCGAGCACCTCGCTCGCGGTGAGTCGACCGCCGGCGAGGCCGACGACCCGGTCGGCGACGGCGAGCAGGGGGTTGGTCGCCCGCAGCGACCGGTCGGCCAGACGGACCCGCAGCCGGTGGGCGGGGTGGGTGTCGACGCCGTCGGCGTCGGTGCCGTGGTCGCCCAGGCCGAAGGCGGCCCCGATGAGCGGGGCGTAGGTCTCGACGTCCGGGCACATGACGAGCACGTCGCGCGGCTCGAGCGTCGGGTCGTCCTCGAGGAGGCCGACGAGCACCTCCCGCAGCACCTCGACCTGCCGGGCCGGCCCGTGGCAGGCGTGCACCTGGATCGAACGGTCGTCGTCGGTCACCTGCCGCGCCGCCCGCTCGGCCTCGTCGGGCACGTGGTCGTCGCCCAGGTCGGCCTGCAGCCACTCGAGCACCGACCTCGCCTTCCCACCCCCACGTTGGCTGAGGTGCGACGAAGGAGCCTCGAAGCCACCGGTCTCGAGGCTCGGCCGTGGACGGCCTCGCTCCTCGACCACCGAGTGGCCCAGCACCCGCACCAGCTCGCGCGAGTCCCGCCCGAGCGAGGCGAGCAGGGGGTGCCGCACGAGGTCGCTCGTGGCATCGCTCTCGCGGGCGACGAGCCCCTCCTCGGCGAAGGGAGCCAGCCGTTCCCACAGGTCGGGCGAGGGCTGGGGCAGCCACAGGTGCACGTCGCGGCTGCGGCCGAGGGCGCGCAGCAGCTCGACCTCGGTGACGGCGAGCCGGGTGTGGCCGAAGAGCGAGAGCCGCTCCGGCAGCTCGAGCCCGTCACCGTCTCCCCGCAGCCGCTCGACCGTCTCGGCGTGCCGCACGTCGGGCGGGGGCGCGTCGACTCGGGACGCGAGTCGCCGCCACAGCTCCGCCTGCCAGGTGAGGTCCGGGTCGAGCGGTGACCCGGTGCCGTCGGTGTCGCGCCCCTCGCGCCAGTCGGTGAGCATCGTCGGCCGGCTCTGCCCGTAGCGGTGGAAGAGCCGGGCCAGTCGCAGCGCGACCGAGTAGCGGCGGCCGGCGCGGGTGCCGTCGGGGTCGTCGGTGCCGTGCCCGAGGTGCCGGCTGAGCGCCTCGCACCACGGCTGCCCGAGGGAGGCGTCGATGACCTCGAGCAGCGGCCAGACGAGATGCTGCGGCAGCCACGGGTCGTCCTCGTCGCGGCCGGTGAGCATCGTGACCAGAGAGCGCGGCCGCAGGAAGGTGACACCGGCGCAGACCCCGTCCTGACCCCCTTCGCCCCGGCCGAGACGGTGGGACAGCCGCTGGGCCAACCACCGCTCGATGCCCTGCTCGGGCACGACGACGACCTCCTGCGCGAAGGGGTCGGGCAGCGGGCTCGCCAGCAGCTCGCCGAGCTCGTCGGCGAGGGTGTCGGTGCGCTGCGCGCGGTGGAGATGGAGAGCCACGGTCAGACCGTATCCGGGCGGGCCGACAGCGCGACGCGCACCTGCGGACGCCGGCACGACCATCGCCACTCGCCGCGGGTCCGCCTACGACCTCTACCTGACCCGCACCATCGAGCACGCGACGATCGTGCGTGGTGACGAGGTCGAGCAGGCCTACGAAGGGGGAGCCGACGTCCTCTCCGGTGTGCGCCAGCCGATCACGGCCTATGCGCAGGAGCACGGGCTGACGGTGCTCGAGCCCGCCTTCTAGGTGTACTCAGCCGGGAGGTTGGTGACACTTCGTGTCGGGGTTGACGTCAGGGAGGACCCCCGGGTGCGGTGGGTGATGTCTAAGTCGCCTACCGACCGGAGGTCCTCATGTCCCACGGTAATGCCCGCCTGAACCAGCTCGGTCGTGAACTGCTCGTCGAGCGGGTCATCGATGAAGGGTGGGCGGTGGCGCACGCGGCCAAGGCCCAGGGCATCTCGCGTCAGTGCGCGCACCGGTGGATCAACCGCTTCCGCGAGCACGGCAAGGAGGCGCTGGTCGATCGTTCCAGCCGTCCGCACCACAGCCCGCGACAGACCCCGGTCGAGGTCGAGGAACGCATCGTGGCCATCCGCCGCGAGCAGCGTCGCGGTCAGGACTGGATCGGTCCCGAGCTGGGTGTGCCCGCGCGCACCGTCTCTCGGGTCCTGCGCCGCCACGGCGTGCCCTACCTGCGCGAGTGCGACCCGCTGACCGGCGAAGTGATCCGCGCGTCGAAGACCACCGCGGTGCGCTACGAACGCGACCGTCCCGGCGAGCTGGTCCACGTCGACGTCAAGAAGGTCGGCAAGATCCCCGACGGCGGCGGGTGGAAGGCTCACGGTCGAGCGATGGGATCGACCTCGGCGAAGAAGAAGGCCCGGATCGGCTACGACTACGTGCACTCCATGGTCGATGACCACTCACGGCTGGCCTACAGCGAGATCCTGCCCGACGAGAAGGGCACCTCCTGCGCCGGGTTCATCCGCCGCGCTGCGGCCTACTTCGCCGACCACGGCATCACCTCGATCGAGCGAGTGATGACCGACAACCACTTCTCCTACAAAAACTCCCACGACGTGCGCAAGGTCCTCGAACAGCTGGGCGCCAAGCACAAGTTCATCAAGCCCCACTGCCCCTGGCAGAACGGCAAGGTCGAACGCTTCAACCGCACCCTGCAAACCGAGTGGGCCTACCGGCAGGTCTTCACCAGCAACCAGCAACGAGCAGACGCCCTTGCGCCCTGGCTCGAGCACTACAACACTGAACGCCGCCACACCGCACTCGGCGGCCTTCCCCCGACCAGCCGACTGTCAACAACCTGACGGCTGAGTACATCTAGGCGATCCGTCAGGCCGTCGCCGTCCCGCGGGAGCGGCCTGAGCGGCTCGTGGCCGGGCTCGACGAGATCGTCGCCGAGCTCAAGGCGAGCGGCTTCGTCGCGGAGAGTCTCGAGCGGGCGGGGCAGGTCGCGACCGTGCCTCAGGACTGAGCGAGCACCTCGGCGAGCACCGAGGCGTCGACATTGCCGCCGCTCGCCACGACGACGACGGTCTGCCCGGCGAAGCGCTCCCGCTGGGCGATGAGCGCGGCCAGCGCCGCGGAGCCACCGGGCTCGACGACGAGCTTGAGGGTGCGGACCGCCTCACGCATCGCGATCCGCGCCTGGTCGTCGGTGACCTCGAGGCCGGTCACGCCGTGCTGGGAGAGCGCGGCGAGGGTGTGCTCGCCGACCGTCGGCGAGCCGATGGCGTCGAGGAAGACCGGCACGGCCGGCACCTTCTCGACTCGCCCGGAGGCGAGCGACCGCGCCATCTTGGGGTAACCATCACGCTCCACGACGAAGGGGGCTGCCCCCGGATGCGTCTCCCGCACCGCCGTGATGACGCCGGACGAGAGCCCGCCACCGCTGCACGGGACGATGACCGCGTCGGGGGAGTGGCCCCCTTCGCGCAGCTGGTCGACGATCTCGAGACCCACGGTGCCCTGACCGGACATCACCCGAGGGTCGTCGTAGGGGTGCACGAGGGTCAGGCCGCGCTGCTCGACGAGCTCGCGTCCGACGACCTCCCGGTCCTGCGTCGCGGGGTCGTAGAAGACGACCTCGGCGCCCCACCAGCGGCAGCCGTCGACCTTGATCTGCGGCGCGTCCTGCGGCATGACGATCGTCGCCGTCGAGCCCGTCATCCGTGCCGAGGCCGCGACGGCCTGGCCGTGGTTGCCGGTGGAAAAGGCGAGGACGCCGGCCGCCCGCTCGGCGTCGGTCAGCGACAGCAGCGTGTTGAGTGCGCCGCGGATCTTGAAGGAGCCGGTGAGCTGCAGGGCCTCGGCCTTGACGAGCACCGTTGCGCCGCAGAGCTCGTCGAGCATCGGGGAGGAGAGCAGGGGAGTGCGGCGCACCCGGCCCTCGAGTCGCTCGGCGGCCGCTCTGATCGTCTCGATCCCGAAGTCCATGCGCACCATCGTGGCCCATGGACCCTGTGCTTGCAGACCGCTAGCATGAGGTCATGCCCACCCTGTACATCCGTGACGTCCCCGACGACGTGGCCGAGACGCTCAAGCAGCGTGCGGCGGCCGACGGGCAGTCCCTGTCCGCTTACGTCGCCGGTGCGCTGCTTCGGCTTGCGGAACGCCCCACCAATGCCGAGGTCGTCGAGCGACTGCGGCAGGTGGACCGGACATTGGCCCCGGCCTCCGAGGAGATCGTCTCGACGCTGCACGAGAGCCGCCGGTGATCGTCGTCGATGCCTCGGCGATGGTCGAGGCGCTCGTGGGGCGTGCGCCGGACCCGCGACTCCTCGACGCCCTTGCCGGCGTGGTCGAGGCGCCGCAGCACCTGGACGTCGAGGTGCTGTCCGTCCTGCGGGGCCTGACGCTCGGGGCCAAGCTCCCGGCGGCACGCGCCGAGGAGGCACTCGGGGCCTATCTCGACCTCGACATCACAAGACGGGACGTGGCTCCCTTCGCCCGGAGGGTCTGGTCGCTGCGGCACCAGTACACGAGCTACGACGCGGCCTACCTGGCCCTGGCCGAGGGGCTCGACGCGCCGCTCTACACGTGCGACCGCAAGCTGGCAGCCGGCGGTCACACGGCCGAGGTGGTCGTGATCTAGGAGTGGTCTCGAGGGGCCTCGCTGGCGCTCGGCCCACCTCGACCCACGGGATCAGTCGGCCAGGGGCTTGGCGCCGCGCTCCTTGAGCATCTGGGTCATCGTCTCGACCTCGGTGGTCTGGCTGTTGATGATCGACTGGGCGAGGGTCTCGACGGCGTCATTCTGAGAGTTGTCACGCGCGGCCTCGGCCATCGGCACACCCGCCTTGTGGTGGCGGATCATCATCTGGAGGTAGTAGATGTCGGCCGCCTTGCCGCGCATCCCCTTCAGCTTGGTCATCTCGGCCTGGGTCGCCATGCCGGGCATCAGGCCGTCATCGCCGAGGGTCATCGTTGCGCCGTGCTCGTGGCCCAGGCCACGCATCCAGTCCATCTGCTTGCCGGGTCCGGTGGGCGAGAGCCCCCAGACCTGCAGCCAACCGGCCATCTGCCCCGACTGCGACTCCTGGGTGCGCGCGATGTCGTAGGCGAGGGAGCGCACCAACGAGTCGTCGGTGCGGTCGTAGATGATCCAGGACATCTCGACGGCCTGGTCGTGGTGCGTCTGCATGTCGCGGGCGAAGCCGGCGGCGACGCTGTCGTCACCAGGGAGGTCGTCCCCGCCGACGCGGCTGAGCGCCAGGCCGGCGACGAGACCGATCGCGAGCGCGACGACCGCGGCGAGGACGACCCGGGGGGTCACTTGACCAGGCTCGTCTCGGGGGTCACACCACCGGTGCAGGCCGCCCCGGGCTCGGGGGTCTGCTTGCCCTGCCGGTACTCCTTGATGAAGCCCTTGATCCGCGGGTCGTCAGCCGAGTCGACGCTCAGCTGGTTGCTCCAGGCCGACAGGACGATCTTGCCGGGCATCTTGCCCTCGTAGGGCGAGAGGATCGTGTAGGTGTCGGGCAGCGCGTCGTCCAGCTTCTTGACGTCGGCCTCAGGCAGGTCGGGGTCGTAGCCGATCCACACGGCGCCGTGCTCGAGGGAGTGGACGGCGTGCTCGTCGGGCACCGGCGTGTCGTAGGTGCCGCAGTTGAGCCACACGCCGTTGTGCTCGCCGCCCACGGGCGGCGACTCCTTGTAGTCGATCTTGCCCTCGACGTGGTTGCCGCCCGTGTAGTCGAAGGTCTTGACCCCCGACAGGTCTCCCGCGGCCCGGCGGTCGTCGCGCTCGCTGACGATGGCATAGCCCACGGTGCCAGCGATGAGTGCGATCACCACGGCTGCGGCACCTGCCAGGAGGAGGGAGCGGCGACGCTCGGCGGACTGGGCCTTCTTGCGTGCCTCGGCGAGCTTGACCTCGCGGGCGGACATCGACTTCTTGCTGCTCATGGGTCCCTCGGGGTAGGCGGGGGCGGAATTGCCGGGATTATTGCACCGTCAACTGAAGGTCTACTGAGGGTGCTCGCCACTAGTCTGACTGCATGCGTTCAGAGACGACGACCATCACCTCCCCGCAGGACGGGTTGCCACTCTTCGTGCGCACCTGGCAGCCCGACGGCGAGGCCAAGGGCGTCGTCCAGATGGCCCACGGGATGGCCGAGCACTCCGGGCGCTACGAGCGCTTCGCGCAGGCGCTCACCGACGCCGGCTACGCAGCGTGGATGCACGACCATCGCGGCCACGGCGAGACCTCGACCGAGCAGGAGGACCGCGGCTACTACGCCGACGACCACGGCTGGGACACGGCCGTCGACGACATGCACACCGTCGCGCAGGCCGCCCGTGAGGCCCACCCCGGCCTGCCCCTCTTCTTCTTCGGTCACTCGATGGGCTCGCTGCTCGGCCGTGACTACGTCACCCGCTACGGCCACGACCTCGCCGGCGCCGTCTTCAGCGGCACCGGCGGCGACCAGGGGCTGCTCGGCCGCGTCGGCGAGCTCGTCGCCAGGGCCGAGTCCCGGGTCCGCGGCCGCCGGGCGACCTCCCGCCTGATGAACTCCCTGACCTTCGGGTCCTTCAACAAGGCCTTCACGCCCGCGCGGACCGACTTCGACTGGCTCTCCCGCGACCCCGACGAGGTCCAGCGCTACATCGACGACGAACGCTGCGGCGAGGTCTTCACCGCCGGCTTCTTCGCCGACCTGCTGGGCGGGGTCAACTCCCTGCCGGCGCTCGCCGGCCGCACCCCCGTCGACCTGCCGGTCTTCTTCCTCTCCGGCTCCCAGGACCCCGTCGGTGGTGAGGCCGTGCGCAAGGTCGCTGGGTGGTACCGCGATGCCGGCGTCCGCGACGTGACCCTCGAGATCTATCCCGAGGGCCGGCACGAGCTGCTCAACGACACCGTCCGTGACGAGGTCACCGAGCGCATCATCGGCTGGCTCGACGAGCACCTGACGACGAAGGGGGCGTGAGTCCCGTGACCGAGGGCAAGCGCGATGCCCGCCGGGCCATCGAGGACCTCGAGCTCGACAAGCACCTCGCCCAAGCGGGCGCGGCGGCGGCCAAGCTCGCCCAGGACGCGGTGAGCGCCGCGGGCGGCTTCGCCGACGCCCACCGCGAGCAGGCGCACGAGTGGCTCGGCCACGCCGAGGGCGAGATCGACCGGGTGACCGGCGGCAAGGCCACCGACCTGCTGGGCAAGGTGCGCTCCGGCCTCGCGGCCGGCGTCGACCTCGTCGCCGACCAGCGGCCCGAGCCCGACGACCCTGCAGACCCCCCTTCGTCCTCCGCGTGACCCGTCGCCGACTCGGGGGGCTGCTGCTCCTGCTGGCGGCTCTGTACTTCGCCGGCGAGGCGTGGGCTCTCGCGGGCTGGCAGGGACGGCCCTACGACCTGACCGTCGACGCGATCAGCGCGCTCGGCGTGCCCTTCGAGATGCCCGACGGGGCGGTCTCGACTCGGCACGCGGCGATGAACGTGACCTTCATCGGCTCCGGCCTGCGGGCCCTGCTCGCGGGGTGGGCGCTGGCCCCCTTCGTCCCGCGATGGCGGTGGCTCGTGCTCCCGCTCGTCGCGGTCTACGCGCTCGGGCTGGTCCTCGTCGGCCTCTCGCCCGCCGGCGAGACCGTGCACGGGGCCGGCGCCCTCCTGGCCATCGGCGGCGGGTTCGTGCTCCTCGCGGCACTCACCGGCGCGCTGTGGCGCCATCGCGCGCTGGCCGTCTGGACCGTGGTGTGCACGGTGGTGTGCGGGCTCGGCTGGGTGCTCGCCCTCACCAACGCGGTCGGCTTCGGCACGGCCGAGCGGACGGCCGTCTACGCCGTGGTCGTGTGGCAGGTCGGCGCCGGCCTGGCCCTGCTCCTCGCCCGCGGTCGGGACTAGCCCCCGGGGGCGAAGGGGGGAGCTGGCGGTCCCGCCGCCAGCCCCTGCTCCGCGGCCGCCGTGCGCACCGCCTCGACGAAGAGGTCGATGGAAGGGCGCGGTGACGTCGTCGCCCGGTGCGCGATCGAGACGGTCCGCAGCACCGGCTCGTCGAGGGGGACGACATCGACCCCCGGCGGCAGCAACGTCAGGCCGAGGTCGGAGACGAGGGTGACGCCGAGGCCGCCGGCGATCATCGCCAAAGCGGTGAACTGCTCCTCGACCGTGTGTGCGATGCGCGGCTCGAAGCCGCGCTCGTGGCACCACACGCGCACCGCCCGGCCGAAGTGCGACCGGGGCCCGGCGAGGATCCACGGGAAGTCCGCGAGGTCGTGCAGACCCACGGTCTCGCCGACGACCGAGCCCTCGGGCACGGCGGCGTGCAGCCGCTCGACGGCGACGACCGAGCGCTGGAGGGCCGGGTCGGGGTCGATCGTGTGGCTCGAGTAGTCGATGACGAAGGACATGTCGAGCAGCCCGTCACGGACGGCGTCGGCCGTCTCCTCGGGCGCGAGCTCGCTCGTGCGCACCTCGATGCCGGGGTGGTCGAGGTGCAGCGCCGACAGCGCGCGAGGCAGCAGGCCGGAGGCGACCGAGGCCCACACGCCGACGCTCAGGCGCGCGGTGATGCCCGCCTGGGCCTGCTCGATCGCGGCGGTGGCGCGCTCGACCGAGCCGAGGATCTCCTCGGCGTGGTCGGACAGGAGCAGGCCGAGCTCGGTGAGCTGGACGCGGCGGCCGTGGCGCTCGATGAGCTTGACGCCGACCTCGCGCTCGAGCTGGGCGAGCTGCTGGGAGACGCCCGACGGGCTGTAGTGCAGGGCCTGGGCGGCAGCGGTCACCGTGCCGCGCCGGTGGAGCTCGCGCAGCATCTGCAGGCGTCGCAGGGACAACTCCATCCGCCCACAGTAGGCCGCGCGCCGCCGGTCGTGGGCGAGGCGGCGACCGTGCAGTGGGGGTGCACGATCCAGCGCACCTTCTGTAACTGGACGTGAAGCGGGTCACTCGCTGACGCTGGCCCTACTGCACCCCCTTTTCAGATTGGCGGTCATCACCATGACGGCGACCCACACCACCAACCCGGCCCACGACTTCGTCGACCGCGAGCCCGCCCACCAGATCACCTGGGTCGACCCGGTCACCGGTGCCCACGGCTACCTCGTCGTCCACACCCTCGTCGGGGGCATCGCCACCGGCGGCACCCGCATGCGGCCCGGCTGCACGATCAGCGAGGTCGGGGACCTGGCCCGGGGCATGGCCACCAAGACGGCGGCCTTCGGCCTGCCCGTCGGCGGGGCGAAGGGGGGAGTGGACTTCGACCCGAAGGACCCGCGGGCCTTCGGCGTCCTCACGCGCTTCTTCACCGAGATGCGTCCGTGGCTCGACGGCCGGTGGGTCACCGCCGAGGACCTCGGGGTGACCCAGCAGCTCATCGACGACGTCTTCGCCGAGGTGGGCCTCTCGCAGTCCTTCCACGCGGCCATCTCGCGCTCGCCGCAGCCCGAGGAGACCCTCGCGCGCGTGCAGGCCGGCCTCGAGGTCATGACCGACGACGGGTACCCGCTCGGTGACGTCATCGGCGGCTACGGCGTCGCCGAGGCCTGCCTGGGTGCGGCCGAGGGCTTCGGCTGGGCGATCCCGGAGACGACGATCGCGATCCAGGGCGTCGGCACCATGGGTGGCGGCGCGGCGTGGTACCTCCACGAGGCCGGCGCGCGGGTGACGGCGGTCGCCGACGCCCGCGGCACGCTCTGCGACCCGGCGGGCCTCGACGTCCCCGCGCTGCTCGACCTGCGCGACGAGTACGGCGAGATCGACCGGACCCGGGTGCCGGCCCACGTGCAGCAGCTGCCGCGCGAGGCGATCGTCGGCATCACTGCCGACATCTTCGTCCCGGCGGCGGTCTCCTACGCGATCCGCGAGGACAACGTGGACCAGGTGGCGGCGGGGGTCGTCGTCGAGGCGGCCAATGCCGCCACGACGTGGGGCGCCGAGGACGCGCTCGTCGCGCGTGGTGTCGTCGTCGTGCCCGACTTCATCGCCAACGCCGGTGCCGCCGCGTGGGCGTGGTGGCTGCTGCAGGGGCAGGTCGGCTGTGACCCGCAGGATTCCTTCGACCGGCTCTCGGCGGAGATGCGGGCCAAGGTCGCCGTGCTCGCCGAGCGGTGGACCTGCGACCGGATCCCCATGCGGCAGAGCGGGTTTGCCCTCGCGTCGAGCAACCTGCACGCGCTCGAGGGGGCGCAGATCGTCATCCCCTGAGGTGTCCTGGCCCGGCCGCGACTCTGCATTGCCCTACGGCAATGCAGAGTCCGGCATCCCGAGCCGCGCATTGCCGTAGGGCAATGCAGAGTCAGGAGGCGAAGGGGGTCAGGCGGGCGGCCGCACTTCTTCAAGGTCGTGCGGCCTCGCGCTTGTCGACGAGCCGGCTGACGGCATCGTCGAGGTGGGCCTGGAGGGCAGCCTTGGCCTTCGCAGGGGTGGCCTCGAGGATCGCCCCGCGCAGCTCCTCGTGCTCGTGGACCTGGGTCTCCAGGTCGCCGTAGGTCGTGCGCAGCTCGCCCAGGCACATGCGGGTCTCGACGAGCAGGGTGCGCATCGCGCGGATGAGGCGGGGGCTGCCCGAGGCCTCGACGAGCACCTCGTGGAAGTGCTGGTCCGCGTCGGAGACGGCGGGACCGTCCCCCTTCGCCGCGGCACGACGCATCCGGCGCAGGACGTCGTCGAGCTCGTCAGCCGTCTCCTCCCGCCGCGCTCCGTCGAGGACGACCTCGAGCGCGCCGCGCTCGATGACCGAGCGGGTGCGGTAGACGTCGAGCACGTCCTCGAGCGTCAGCTCGGTGACGAAGACGCCACGGTTGGTGATCGCGTGGAGCAGTCCCTCGGAGACCAGTCGCTGCATCGCCTCGCGCAGCGGGCCCCGCGAGACCTCGAATCGCCGCGCCAGGTCCGCCTCGCCGAGCTGCTCGCCCGGCTCGAGACGCCCGGCCATGATCGCGTCGCGCAGCTCGTCGGCGATGTACTCGACCGTCGACCGGCGCGGGTTGGGGCTGAGCTCACTGACGGGCATGGTCCTGCCTTCGTGGGGGGAGGCGTCGGGCGAAGAGGGCGCCGAGGTCCGGCGTCGTCGGCGTCGTCCCCGCGAGCCGCAGCGCCTGCCAGATCGTCACCTGGTTGGCGGTGAGGACCGGCTTGCCGAGGCGGGCCTCGAGCTCGGGGACCACCGCGAGGGTACGCATGGCGGTGTCGGGGACGAGGAGCGTCTCGGCAGCGGGGTGGTCGCGGGCGAGCGCCAGCTCGACGACCTGCTCGGGGGTGAGGTGGCCGACCTCGGCGGCGGTGTCGATGCCGGCGCTGCCCATCGCGACGACCTCGACGCCGGCGGCCGCGAGGTAGTCGACGAAGAGGCGGGCCACGTCGTCGGGATAGCTCGCCGCCACGGCGACCCGGGTCAGGCCGAGGTGGGCGAGGGCGTCGACAAAGGCGGCGCTCGTGCTCGACGCGGGCACCCCTGCGGCAGAGGCGAGCTGGTCGATCTGGTCGCGCGCTCCCTCCGGCCCGTAGACGAAGCTGCCTGACGTGCACGCCCACAGGACCGACTGCGGGCGGTGCTCAGCGAGCCGCGCGGCGCCCTCGGCCAGGCGGTCCGGGCGCCCGAGGTCGAGCAGCTCGGGGACGGCGTGCAGGTCGGTGCCGTAGACGTGGACGACGGGCAGGCGCACGCCGAGCAGGTCTGCGGCCCAGGGGTACTCGTCCTCGGCCGCGTGGTCGGGGTAGATGATGCCGGCCGTCGTCGGTGTGGTCGTGGCGGGTGTGCTCATGAGCCGAAGACCTCCCTCAGCCACCTGCCGGGCCCCATCATCGGTAGGCCCATCCGCGCCAGGCAGGCCCACACCGTCAGCTGGTTGGCGGTGAGCACCGGCTTGCCGAGCTCGCGCTCGAGTGGGTCGATGATGTCGTAGGTCGGCAGGTTGGTGCACGAGACGAAGATCGCCTCGGCCGCCGGGTCGTCGGCAGCCTCGACGAGCGCCGCGACGGTGCGGTAGTTGACCCGCCAGATGCCGCCGGCGAGACCCAGGTGCTGCTGGGTGACGACCTCGACGTCGAGCTCGCCGAGGAAGTCGACGAGCCGGTCGGTCAGCGGCTGGTCGTAGGGCGTGATGACCGAGATGCGTTGCAGCCCAAGGGTGGTCACCGCCTCCGCGAGAGCTCCGGAGGAGGTCAGCGCCTCGGGGGCGCCGGCCTCGCGGATCGCGTCGACGAGCGCGGTCTCGCCCTCACGACCGTGGATGAAGCTGCCCGAGCTGCACAGGTAGGCGACGACCTCGGGCTCGACCCCGAGCACGTCACGGGTGGCGTCCTGCAGGGCGCTCACCGACGAGACCCGCTGCGCCATCTCCAGGCTCACGGGCACCGGCTCGAAGGGGGTGCGCGCGAGGTGGAAGCTGACCTCCAACGGTGCCCACCGCCACAGCTCTCGCTCGAGGGCGAGGTCGAAGGGGGCGATGACCCCGATGCCGCGCTGGGCCAGCGACCCGTCGAGCTCCGCGCCGGTCAGGACCACGTGCGGACCTCCCTTCGCACCGGGATTGCCAGATTGTTGACAATCTAAGAACCCGCTCATACGTTGTCAACATGTCTCGCCAGCCCGTCGTCGTCGTGCTCCACGACGGCGAGATGCCCAGTGAGAGCTCGATGGCGCCGGTCGTGGAGCGGGCGCGCGAGGTGCGCTACGCCACCGCCGCCGAGCTGCCCGAGGCGATCGCCGGGGCCGACGTCCTCTTCGCCTACGACTTCTTCTCCAGCGCGATCCCCGACGCCTGGCCCGCCGCCGACGCGCTCGAGTGGATCCATGTCGCCTCGACCGGTGTCGACGCGATCCTCTCGCCCGAGCTGCGCGCGAGTGACGTCGTGCTCACCAACTCGCGCGGCGTCTTCGACGAGGCGATCGCCGAGTACGTGCTCGGGCAGGTGCTGAGCTTCGCCAAGGACCTGCCCCGCTCGTGGGAGCTACAGCAGGCGCGCCGCTGGGTGCACCGCGAGTCCGAGCGCGTCGCCGGCACGAGCGCCCTCGTCATCGGCACCGGCCAGATCGGCCGGGCCATCGCCCGGCTCCTGCGTGCCGCCGGCATCCGGGTCTCCGGCTCCGGGCGGCGGGCGCGCACCGACGACCCCGACTTCGGCACGGTCACGGCCCAGGAGGACCTGCACGAGGCCCTCGCGGGCGCCGACTGGGTCGTGTGCATCGCCCCGCTCACCGAGGCCACCCGCGGCATGCTCGACGGCGCCGCCTTCCGCGCGATGGCCGACCACGCCCGCCTGATCAACGTCGGCCGCGGCGAGTCGGTCGTCACCGACGACCTCGTCACCGCCCTGCGCGAGGGGGCCATCGCCGGGGCCGCCCTCGACGTCCTCGACACCGAGCCGCTGCCCGACGACCACCCCCTGTGGGACCTGCCCGACGTGCGCATCACCCCGCACAACTCGGGCGACTTCGTCGGGTGGCGTGACGCGCTCGTGCGCGTCTTCACCGACAACTTCGCCCGCTGGGTCGACGAGGAGCCGCTGCGCGACGTCGTCGACACCTCGCTGGGCTACGTACCGACCGACGGGAGCGCCCGATGACCCCCACCGAGATGACCGCCGTCGAGCTCGTCGCCGCCTACGGCGCCAAGGAGCTCTCGCCCGTCGAGGCGACCGAGGCGGTCCTGGCCCGGATCGACGAGGTCGACGGCGAGATCAACGCGATGTGCCTCGTCGACCGGGAGAGCGCCCTGGCGCAGGCCCGCGCGTCGGAGGCCCGGTGGCAGGCCGGCGCCCCCCAGGGGCTGCTCGACGGGGTCCCCACCTCGATGAAGGACATCTTCCTCACCAAGGGGTGGCCCACCCTTCGCGGCTCGAAGTCGATCGACCCCGACCAGACCTGGGACGTCGACGCCCCCGTCACCGCGCGGCTGCGCGAGGACGGCATGGTCTTCGTCGGCAAGAACACCACCCCCGAGATCGCCTGGAAGGGCGTCACCGACTCGCCCCTCACCGGCGTGACCCGCAACCCCCTCGACACCCGGATGACCGCAGGGGGGTCCTCCGGTGGTGCCGCCGCGATCGTCGCCGCCGGGATGGGCCCCGTCGCCGTCGGGACCGACGCCGGGGGCAGCATCCGCATCCCCGCCTCCTTCTGCGGGATCGTCGGCTTCAAGCCGACCCACGGGCGGGTGCCGATGTTCCCCGCCAGCCCCTTCGGGCCGCTCGCCCACGCGGGCCCGATGACGCGCACCGTCGAGGACGCGGCGCTGCTCATGGACATCATCTCGCTGCCCGACCACCGCGACCCGACGGCGCTCGCACCGCCGCGCGCGACCTTCCGCGGTGAGCTCGCCCGCGACCTCACCGGGCTGCACGTCGCCTACTCGCGAGACCTCGGGTGGGTCGACGTCGACCCGGAGGTCGCCGCGACCGTCGACGCCGCGGTGGCCAAGGTCGACGCCGCCGGGTTGCACGTCACCGCGACCGACCCGGGCTTCGACGACCCCTTCGACGCCTTCGAGCTGCTGTGGGGCGCCAGTGCGGCGACGCTGCTGCGGACGATGCCGGGCGCCCGCGACACGATCGACCCCGAGCTCGGCCGGGCCTGGGACCTGGGCGAGTCGGTGAGCGGCGTCGACGTCTTCGAGGCGCGTGCCGTCGCCGCACGGCTCGGCATCACGATGGGTGCCTTCCACGAGCAGCACAACCTGCTCATCACGCCGACGATGCCGATCCCCGCCTTCGAGGCCGGCCACGACGTCCCCCCGGGCAGCGGCATGACGCACTGGGCCCAGTGGACGCCCTTCACCTACCCCTTCAACATGACCCAGCAGCCGGCGATCAGCATCCCGTGCGGCACGACCTCGGCCGGCCTGCCGGTCGGCCTGCAGATCATCGGTCCGCGGCACTCCGACGACCTCGTCCTCGCCGCCGCGCGCTGGGTCGAGTCGGTCCTCGCCGGCTGACCCGGCCCGGCCCACGGCGGCTGCGGTCGTCACCCGTTTCTCGGGTCACCCGAGAAACCTCCCCTTCGCAAGGGTTTGAAACTCTTGTCAAGGACGGGTTTCTCGGGTGACCCGATATTCGTGAGGTCTGGGCGCGACGCCCTCAGGCCCGGGCGAAGACCAGCCGTTCGCCCTCGAAGCCTCGCCGCCACAGGTCGGTGCAGGCCGCTGCCATCTCGGCCAGGCCTTCCTCGATCGTCGCGAAGACCGACCCGGGTACCCAGCCGACGTCGCCGTTGATGAGCAGGTTGTTGCGGCCGTAGAAGATCGCCAGGTCGGTTGCCCCCTGGGCCGCGTGCGCCTCGGACCCGGGCTCGTAGCCGTAGGCCGGGTTGCCGATCTCCCAGGGCTCGAAGTCGAAGAGGCAAACGTCGCCGGGGATCGGGGTGACCGTGGGATTCTCGCGGTGCGGGGCGGCCGCGATCCGTGGCAGCAGTGTGTAGACCTCGTTGCGCGCGTACTTCGCGTGGAAGGCGTCACCGCCCGCGGGCAGCGCATCCCACACCGCGGCGCAGGTCAGGGGCGCCTCGTCGTCGAGCAGCCGCGCCCGGCACACCACGCCGCGCGACTCGAGGGCGATCGTGATGTACCGGGCCATGGCTCAGACCTCCGCCAGGACCTTGCCCCAGATCTCCAGGGCCTCGTCGACCTGCTCGGCGGTGACGACGAGCGGCGGGATCATCCGCACGACGTTCATGTGGGCGCCGCAGGTGAGCAGCAGCAGGCCCTTCTTGGCGGCCAGCTGCTGGGCCGCCTGGGCGCGGGCGGTGTCGGGCGTGCCGTCGGCGGCGGTGAACTCGCTGCCGACGAGCAGGCCGAGTCCGCGCACGTCGCCGATCCCGTCGACGGCGGCGGCCTTCGCACCCTCGAGCAGCTGGGTGCCGCGCTCGGCGGAGTTGGCGACCAAGCCCTCCTCCTCGATGACCTCGAGGGTGGCGACGGCCGCGGCGCACGCGACGGCATTGCCGCCGTAGGTGCCACCCTGCGAGCCCGGCCACGCCTTGCTCATCAGCTCCTCGCTCGCCGCGATGCCGGAGATCGGGAAGCCGGAGGCGATCCCCTTCGCCAGGGTGATGATGTCGGGCTGCACGTCGAAGTGCTCGTGACCGAACATCTTGCCGGTGCGGCCGAAGCCGGTCTGGACCTCGTCCATGACGAGGAGGATCCCGTGCCTGTCGGCCCGCTCGCGCAGCCCCTGGAAGAAGGCGGTGTTGCCGGGGATGTAGCCCCCTTCGCCGAGGACCGGCTCGACGATGAAGGCGGCGGTCTCCTGCGGTGAGGTGAGCGTCGCGAGGATGTAGTCGAGCTCCTTGAGGGCGAAGGCGGTGGCCTCCTCCTCGCTCCAGCCGTAGCGGTAGGCGGTGGGGAAGGGGGCGACGTGCACCCCGCCCATGAGCGGGGAGAAGCCGGCCGAGAAGCGGGTGCCGGAGGTCGTCATCGTCGCCGTCGCGACGGTGCGGCCGTGGAAGCCGCCGTGGAAGACGATGACATTGGGCCGGCCGGTCGCCTGGCGGGAGAGGCGGAGGGAGGCCTCGAGCGCCTCGCTGCCGGAGTTGGCGAAGAAGAGGCTGTCCAGGTGCGAAGGGAGGACCCCCTGCAGTTTGTCGACGAGGGCGAGCAGCGGCTGGTGCATGACCGTCGTGTACTGGCCGTGGATGAGCTTGCCGACCTGCTCCTGCGCGGCGGCGACGACCTTGGGGTGGCAGTGCCCGGTGCTCACGACGCCGATGCCGGCGGTGAAGTCGAGGTGGCGGTTGCCGTCGACGTCGAAGATCTCCGAGCCGAGGGCGTGGTCGATCGTCACGGGGGTGGCCTGCTTCAGCAGGGGGGACAGCGCTGTCATCGGGACCTCCGAGGTCGGGTTGTTCGTCTGATTGTTGACAATACGTCTACGGTTGGGGAGACGGCAAGGACGCTGACGAAGGAGCCTTCCATGACGATTACGGACACGCCAGAGGTCACCCGCGAGCAGGAGCGCGAGGCCATCGCCTCGGTGCCCACCGGCCTCTTCATCGGGGGCGAGTGGCGCACGACCCGCGCGACGATGCCGGTCGACGACCCGTCGACCGGCGAGCACCTCGTCGAGGTCGCCGACGCCGACCCCGACGAGGCCGCCGCGGCCCTTGACGCCGCCGTCGCGGCGCAGGCGGAGTGGGCGCAGGTGCCGCCCCGCGAGCGCAGCGAGATCCTCACCCGCGCCCGTGAGCTCATGCTCGCCGACGTCGACCGGCTCGCCCTGATCATGACCCTCGAGATGGGCAAGCCCCTGGCCGAGGCGAAGGGGGAGGTGGCCTACGCCGCCGAGTTCTTCCGCTGGTTCGCGGAGGAGGCCGTGCGCATCGACGGCGGCTTCATGACCGCGCCGGCGGGCGGCTCGCGCTTCCTCGTCGCCAAGCAGCCGGTCGGCCCGTGCATCCTCATCACCCCGTGGAACTTCCCCATGGCGATGGGCACCCGCAAGATCGGGCCGGCCATCGCCGCCGGGTGCACGTCGGTCATCAAGCCGGCGGCCGAGACCCCGCTGTCGACCCTCGCGCTCGCCGACATCCTCGTGCAGGCGGGCCTGCCCGCGGGCGTGGTCAACGTCGTGACGACGAGCAAGAGCGACGACGTCATGCGCCCGATGATCCTTGACCCGCGCTCGCGCAAGATCTCCTTCACCGGGTCGACGCCGGTCGGCAAGCACCTGCTCGAGCTCGCCGCGAAGACCGTCATGCGCACGTCGATGGAGCTCGGCGGCAATGCCCCCTTCCTCGTCTTCGACGACGCCGACCTCGACGTCGCCGTCGAGGGGGCCATGGCGGCGAAGATGCGCAACATCGGCCAGGCCTGCACCGCGGCCAACCGGATCCTCGTGCAGCGTCCGGTCGCTGAGGAGTTCGCCCGTCGCCTGGGGGAGCGGATGGGCGCGCTGCCGATGGGCCGCGGTGTCGAGGACGGCGTCGTCGTCGGCCCGCTCGTCAACCAGAAGGCGGTCGACAAGGTCGACGAGCTCGTCCGCGATGCGCTCGACCGCGGGGCGACCGCGCAGCTCGGCGGCGCCCCCGCGGACCGTGACGGCTACTTCTACCCGGCGACCGTGCTCACCGGCGTGCCGGCGGAGGCCGAGATGGGCAGCGCCGAGATCTTCGGCCCGGTCGCGGCGATCACCGAGTTCGACACCGAGGAGGAGGCGATCGCACTGGCCAACGACACCCCCTTCGGCCTGATCTCCTATGTCTTCACGCAGGGCCTCGACCGCGGGCTGCGGGTGAGCGAGGCGCTCGAGGCCGGCATGGTCGGACTGAACCAGGGCGTCGTCTCCAACCCGGCCGCCCCCTTCGGTGGGATCAAGGAGTCCGGCGTCGGCCGCGAGGGCGGCTTCACCGGCATCGACGAGTTCCTCGAGACGAAGTACATCGGCGTGCGGATGGCCTGACGCCCCACCAGCCTCCCGATTTCCGGGTCACCCGAGAAACCGCCGCTTCGCAAGGGTTTCAAACCCTTGCGAAGCGGCAGTTTCTCTTGCTGAGTGGCGGATCAGGCCCGCAGGTCGGTCGCGCTCTCCCCGTGCTCGGCGAAGTCCTCGGCGGTCACCGGGCCCTGGGCGGGCTGGGTGATCCGCACGGGGTTGCCAAAGGGGTCCCGCAGCGCGCAGTCGATGCCGTAGGGGCGCTCGGTCGGCTCCTCGGTGAACTCCACCCCCTTCGCCCGCAGGTCCTCGTAGGTGGCCCGGCAGTCGTCGGTCGTGAGGATGGCGGCGGCTCCGAGCGCGCCCTTGGTGAGCAGGTCCAGCAGCTGCGCCGCGGTCTCCTCGTCGACGAAGGGGGCGCCCGGCACCTCCAGCATGATCTGCCGGTCGGGCTGGGCGGGCAGCGCGATGGTGAGCCAGCGCATGAAGCCCAGGTCGACGTCGGCACTCACCTCGAGGCCAAGCTTGCCGCAGTAGAAGTCGAGCGCCTGGTCCTGGTCGAGGACGTAGACGGAGTGGTGGCTGATCCCTGTGAACATGGCTCCAACCTAGGGACGCGGCGGCTGGGGCGCTTCTCCGAAACTGCTCGGTCTCGTCCACCGCGTCACCACGCACCCCGGCGCGGCGATCGGTGCCTCGTCGCGGAAGTCGCTCGGCGTGCGCCCAGTGACCCGACGGAAGGTCCGGCTGAAGGTTCCGAGGCTGTCGTAGCCGACGGCCAGCGCCACCTCGGTGACGCTCCGGTCGTGGTCGCGCAGCAGGGTCATCGCCCGCTCGATCCGCCGCCGCTGCAGGTAGCGGTGCGGCGTCTCGCCGAAGGTCGCCGCGAACTGCCGGGAGAAGTGCGCCGGCGACATCAGCGCAACCCCCGCGAGCGAAGGGATGTCCAGCTCGCTCGCGTAGTCGCGGTCCATGGCGTCCCGTGCTCGCAGCAGGCGGCGGTTCTGGTCCTCCCGCGGGGTCATGGTCACCCCTCGACGCTAGCGACTCCCGCTGGTCGAGGTGCTGGGTCCCGCGCGCAGCGTGGGCGGGCCCCTGCCTGCTCAACTACCGACGCGCGGTGCGGCGGTCGGCCGTCAGTAGGCTCTGCGGTCCCTTGAGGCTTCGAAGATGCGTCGGTCGAGGTTGGTGTTCCAGATCCTTCGGTTCCCACTGGGGCGAAGGCTGCCAAGTCGAAGAGCAGCTGCCCGGTCATCCCAGGTCAGCGTCTCGATCGCTGCAACCGCTGTGGGGTCGATGCCGCGCATGTCGTAGATCTCGTCGAGCACCGGTACGAGGTCCGTGTCTCGTGACGCGAGGAGCACCACGTCGATGGTCGGTTGTACAGCGAGTCGGACCGCCCTGACTGCGCAAGCAACGTCGATACCCTTCTCTCGACCGCGACCCTTAGGTGTCGTCTTGCCGTTGATGTCCTTGATCGGCCTGCCGCTTGCATCGCGTTCGTAGTCGTACTTCAGGTCGCGGAGGTAGACCTCGGCTCCCTGGCTCCGCCACTGTTCAGCTTGGGCAGTGCACCTGGCGTTCTGTTCGCGCTCGTGATCGGTGTGAGGCAGTCCACGGGCGACGAAAACCTTGACGACTGTTGCGTGCGGGTGCCCCTTGCGCTGCCGCTTGTTGCGCTCTTGTACGGCGGCCCGAGCAAACAGGCTGGGGTCGATCAACGCGACCTGTGGCGGTTGGCCAGGCTCGAATATGTCTCTCGCGGTCAGGTGGACGTTTTGATAGTCGATCACCACGGCAGCGCGCAGCTTGGGCGGCTCGGGCAGCATCGATGACCCCCTCGTCTGAGAAAAAAATCCCCGCCAACCCGTGGAGGGCGGCGGGGAGCAACACGCACAACCTAGTTGAGCTGAACCGGGCTGGCAAGAGCATCGTCTGTGATCTCTCACGCGTCGTCTTCGCTCCCTGGGGAGGCTGTCCACGGCCGTCTCGAAGGGGAGAGCACGGCACGATGGACCCCATGACCCTCCAGCACATCGCCCTCGAGTCCGACTGGCAGGCAGCGCAGGCCACGGGCAGCTATCCGGTCTCGACGATCGGCCGGACGATCGCGCAGGAGGGCTTCATGCACTGCAGCGGGTCGCCGGAGCAGCTCGACGGGGTGCTCGCCCGCTTCTACGCCGACGTCGCCGAGCCGCTCCTCGCCCTGACGATCGACGAGCGGGCCCTCGACGAGTACGGCCTCGACGTCCGCTACGAGCCGGCGGTGGCCGGTGGCGACGAGCTCTTCCCGCACGTCTACGGCGGTGACCTGCCGGTCGGGTGCGTCAGCCAGGTCGGCGCCCTGCGCCTCTGACGAACGGGGCGTGTCAGCCCGGGTCTGCGGAATTGTCGCCTGACCCCTCGAGGAAGCGCTCGAGCAGGTCGGCGAGCTGCGCCTGCTCACGGGGGGTGAGTGCCTGATCGAGGGCTTGTTGCTGGGTGGCGACGTGAGTGGCCACGGCCGCGTCGACGACCTCGAGGCCGGCCTCGGTGAGGCGCACCCGCACACTCCGCCGATTGTCCGGGTCCGTGGCGCGCTCCAGCAGGCCCCGGTCCTCGAGGCGCTGCAGACGGTTGGTCATCGCGGCGCCGCTGACCATGGCACTGCGCGCAAGCTGGCCAGGGGTCAGTGTGTGGGGGGCTCCTGACCGGCGCAGGGTCGCGAGGGTGTCGAACTCGCCCGACTGGATCCCGTGCTCCCGGAAGTTTTCGGACACGGCGCGGCCGAGGATCTCCCCAGCCCGAGAGATGCGCCCGACGACGCCCATGGACGAGACATCCAGATCGGGCCGCACGGCGGCCCACTGAGCCAAGTAGTCGCTGACGCGGTCGGCCATAGGACACTTCCTTCGACGTCTAAGTGTTTGACGCCAACCTTAGGCCATGATTCTCTTAACGCATGAAACAATTAGATGTCGAAACATTAACAGACCCCACGTGACGGCCATCGCGCCCGTCACGTGGGGGACGACCTACCTCGTGACCACCGAACTGCTGCCGTCGGGCCACCCCCTGTGGTCGGGAGAGCTACGAGCCCTCCCTGCCGGCCTCATCGCGCTCGCGCTCGGGCGGACGCTGCCGACCGGGGCGTGGTGGTGGCGGTCGGTCGTGCTCGGCACGCTGAACATCGGTGCCTTCTTCCCGCTGCTCTTCCTCGCGGCCTACACCCTCCCTGGCGGGGTGGCTGGCATCTTCGGGGCGGCCGGTCCCCTCATCGTCGCCCTCCTCGCCCTGGCCCTGCTCGGTGAGCGGGTCACGGCGCGGCGGATCGTCTGGGGTCTGCTCGCGGTCCTCGGCGTGACCGCCATGGTGCTCGGTCCCGAGCGAGGACTCGACCCGGTGGGCGTCGCAGCGGGTGCCGGGAGTGCGGCGTCGATGGCGCTGGGCACCGTGCTTTCCAAGCGGTGGGCGCCGCCGGTCGGGGCCGTCGCCTTCACCGGGTGGCAGCTGACGGGCGGGGGGCTGGTGATGCTGCCGCTCACGCTCGGGGTCGAAGGGGCACCCCCGCCGCTCGACGCCATGGCGCTCCTCGGCTACGGCTGGCTGGCCCTGGTCGGCGGTCTGCTGGCCTACGTACTGTGGTTCCGCGGGATCGGGCGGATGCCAGCGGGCGTGGCCTCGTTCCTGCCGATCCTCTCGCCGCTCGTCGCCGCCGCACTCGGCTGGGCGGTGCTGGGTGAAGGCCTCACCCCGGTGCAGGCCGTGGGCTTCGCCCTCGCACTCGTGGCGGTGGTCGCGGCTCAGTGGCGGCCCCGTGCTGCGCGTCCCCCGCGGGTGGTCGCGGCATGAGGGTCCTGGTCATCGGTGGGTCGGGTGCGGCAGGGTCGTGTGTCGTTGCTGAGGCGGTGCGGCGCGGACATGACGTGGTTGCCGCAGCCCGCTCACCCAGACCCGGGGTTGGACCGGCTCGGATCGTTCGTCTCGACGTCACCGACACCGCGGCCGTCGTGGCGGCCGCGCAGGGCGTCGACGTCATCGTCGGCGCCACCCGACCGGCACCGGGTGGCGAGGGTGCCGTCGTGGAAATGACGATCTCGCTCGCCGAGGCAGCGGCCCGTGCTGATGCGCGTCTGGTCGTCATCGGGGGCGCCGCCCCACTGCGGGTGCCGGGGACGAGGCGGCGAGCCATGGACGACCCTCGGTGGGTTCCGGCGGAGTTCCGCCGGATCGCAGAGGCCAGCGCGCAACAACTCGACCTGCTCGGAACGGCCGACCCCGAGCCGGAATGGACCTACCTCGCTCCGGCGGCGGACTTCCGACCCGGCGGTGCCCGCGGCACGTACCGCCAACACGTGGGGAGCCGCTGCGAGGCGGACCTCGTCGTGGCTGCTGATGGCACCTCCCGGATCGCGATGGAGGACTTCGCCCTGGCGGTATGCGACGAGATCGAGCAGCCGCGTGTGTCTCGCGGGGTCGTTGCCGTGGGGTGGTGACGAAGGGGGTGTGTCGCGCGGCAGTTCACCGCTCGGTTGGGCCGCAATGCCCATGAACTCGTTGCCGCGGACGCGACCTGCCGCGCGACACGCCCGCCTCAAGCGCGAACGATGGGCGCGGTGGTCGCCTCGGTCGCCGCGATCAGGTCGGCCGGTGCGAGCTCCAGGTCCAGACCACGGCGCCCCCCGCTGACGAGGATGCTCCCGTGCTCGAGGGCAGAGTCGTCCACGACCGTGCGAAGGGAGCGCTTCTGCCCGATCGGGCTGATCCCGCCGACGACGTACCCGGTGGTGCGCTCGGCGAGCGCGGCGTCGGCCATGGTCGCCATCTTCGCGCCGACCGCGGCCGCGAGTGCCTTGAGGTCGAGCTGCCCGGTCACGGGCACGATCCCGACGACGAGGCCGTGGTCCCGCGGCAGGTCGGTCTGGGCGAGGAGGGTCTTGAAGACCCGCTCTGGCTCGACGCCGAGTGCCTCCGCCGCCTCGAGCCCGTAGGAATCCGCCCGCGGGTCGTGCTCGTACGGGCGCTCGGTGAACCCGATGCCCGCGGCCGTCAGCGCCCGCGTCGCCGGGGTGGCCCCGGCCCCCTTCGCTCGCTTGCTCATGGGGTCAGCCTGCCAGCGACGGCTCCCGCCGACGGGCGAACGGGTGGCCCACCCCAGCGCACAACGCCAGACTGGGATCATGCCCGGGCCGACGATGACACCCCTGCGGTGGCCGGAGATGACCGCGGACGGCATCACGTCCGCGGTCGCGTACGACGGCGAGCTCCCGCGCGGACGTTGGCATCGCGGTGTGCCCAGCACCTCGCTCACAGTGGTCATCGCGACCGCTGGACCAGTGTCGATCGGCGGCGGTACCGCGACGGCACCGGATGTTCGCCAGCGTCTGACGAGCCTCGTCGGAGGACTTCAGCACCACGCCGCGTGGACGTGGGAGGAGGGCCGATCCAGCGGGGTTCATCTGTCCCTCTCCCCGCTGGCAGCGCGGCGACTCTTGGGCTGCCCGGCAGCCGCTCTGGCTCCCGGCACGGACGGCCACACGACGGTCGGGCTCGATGTGCTCCTCGGCCGGTCGGCGGAGGACCTGCGCGAGGAGCTGGCCGAGGTCGACGACGCCCAGCAGGCGCAGGTCTTGCGGCAGTGGGTGCGCAGTCGCTGTACCGACAGGGGCCGGGACCCTCGCCCCGAGGTCGCCCACGCGTGGCGCCGTGCGCACGCCTCCGGGGGACGGATGCGCGTGACCGCGCTCGCCCGAGAGGTCCTGCTCAGCGAGCGTCAGCTGCGCACCCTGTTCCACCGTGAGCTCGGCGTCGGTCCCGGTCAGGTCCTGCGTCTGGCGCGGTTCGAGCGGTCCCGGGCGCGCATCGTCGCCGGGCTCGATGCGACCATCGCCGACACCGCGGCGGAGTGTGGATATGCCGATCACAGTCACCTCGTCCGGGACTGGCGCGAGCTCATCGGGTGCAGTCCCACCGCGTGGTTGGCTGAGGAGCGCCGAAATGTCCAAGTCCACGTGAGCGATGAGCCACGAGACTGACTGCCATGGACCAGATGCGACTGTCCCCCAAGCTCGTCATCGGCGACGGTCCCGGTGGCGCCGACCGGGCGATCGACTTCTACCGCGACGCCCTCGGCGCGGAGCTGGACGTCCGCCACTCCATGGGTGACGCCGTCGTCTTCGCGCGACTCCTGCTCCCCGGCGGTGGGGAGCTGCACGTCAAGGACGCCGACGACGTCGACCCCGGCCCGCCGGCCGGTGGTGGCGGGCACATCCTCGACATCGTCTGCGACGACCCGGACGCCGTCGTCGCCCGAGCGGTCGACCACGGCGCCGAGGTGGTCTTCGCGGTGGACGACCAGCCGTACGGGTCCCGGCAGGGCCGCTTCCGGGACCCCTTCGGTCACCAGTGGATCATCGGCACCCCCATCGCGATGAGCGAGGACGCGGTGCGGGGCGCCCTCGACGCGTGGGCCGACGGCTCGACCGGCTAGGTCCCGCAGTAGGTCACGTAGCCGCGCGTGAAGTCCGGGTCGGCCGGCTCGGCGTAGCGCTCCCGCCCCGGCGTCTCGACGAAGGGGGAGCGCAGCACCTCGAGCAGCTGCTCGAAGGGAGCGAGGTTGCCCGCGTGCGCCGCGGCGAGGGCCTCCTCGACGAGGTGGTTGCGGGGGATGTGGATCGGGTTGACCTCGTCCATGAGCCCGGCGATGACCGCAGGGTCCCTCCCTTCGCCCTCCAGGCGGGTCAGCCACCGGTCCCGCCAGGCCTGCCACCGCGCCACGTCCCGGACGCGGTCCAGGGTCGGCGTCGGCTCGTCGCGCAGCACCCGGGCGAGGTCGCGGAAGAGGCCGGTGAAGTCCAGCGACTCGTCCGCGGCGATCTGCAGCAGGTCCTCGACGAGCGCGTTGTCCCCGGCGACGTCGCGGACGAGGCCGAGCTTGATGCGGAAGTTGTCGAGCACGTGCTGCTCGTAGGCCGGGGTGAAAGCCTCGAGTCGCTCCTGCGCCTGCGTCACGAGGTCGTCGGCCTCGCCGTCGGCGAGCGGGATGAGGCACTCGGCCAGCCGCGCGAGGCCCCACAGCGCCATCGTCGGCTGCGCGGAGTAGCGGTAGCGGCCGCCGGTGTCGACGCTGCTGAAGAAGGTCTCCGGGTCGTAGGCGTCGAGGAAGGCGCACGGGCCGTAGTCGATCGTCTCGCCGGAGAGGGTCATGTTGTCGGTGTTCATCACCCCGTGGATGAAGCCGAGGGACATCCACTGCGCGATGAGCTCGGCCTGTCGCTCGACGACCGCGGTGAGCAGAGCCATCGGGTCGTTCTTCGGGATGTCGGGGTGGTGCCGGGCGCGGGCGTGCTCGACGACGGCGGCGAGCTGCTCGAGGCTGCCCTGCGTGGCGACGAGGACGAGGGTGCCGATGCGCAGGTGCGAGGCGGCGACCCGGGTGAGGACGGCGCCCGGCAGGGGCCGCTCGCGCAGCACCGGCTCGCCGGTCGCGACGGCAGCCAGGGCCCGCGTCGTCGGCACGCCGACCGCGTGCATGAACTCGGAGACGAGGACCTCGCGCAGCACGGGCCCCATGACCGCGCGGCCGTCACCGCCCCGGGAGAAGGGGGTGCGCCCGGACCCCTTGAGCGCGATGTCGCGGCGTCGGCCGCGGGTGTCGACGACCTCCCCGAGCAGGTGGGCCCGACCGTCGCCGAGCATCGGGGAGAGGTGACCGAACTGGTGGCCGGCGTAGGCCTGGGCGATCGGCTCCGATCCCTCGGCGACGGCATTGCCCGCGAGGACCGCGACGCCGTCCGGGGAGCGCAGGGCGTCCGGGTCGAGGCCGAGCTCGACGGCGAGGTCGTCGTCGAGCGCCAGCAGCTCGGGGGCGCGCACGGGGACCGGGTCGACCCGCGCCCCGAGCCAGCCGAGATCACGGACGAAGGTGTTGTCGCAGGGCCACCTCATGCCCCCACCATCGCAGACGCTCACGCGTGCTCGGCCGTGTAGCTCAGCTTGAGCTGCCCCTTCTTGGTGCGCACGCGGGTGATCTGGAGGCCGGTGAGGTCGGCCGTCGTGCGCACGTGCGTCCCACCACACGGGTCGGTCTGCAGGCCCTCGATCGTCACCCGGCGCACTCCTTCGGCGTCGACCTCGGCGCCGAAGGGGAGGGCGGCCGCGACGTGCTCACGAGCCCGGTCGAGGACCGTCTCGACGAGCGCGGCCTTCGCCTCCTCGCCGTCGGGCAGGGTGCCTCCGTCGACGTCGTAGAGGAGGAAGGCCTGGCCCGGCGCGTGGCTCAGGCCGACGTTGACGAAACCCAACGGCACGACGCACGCGTCGAGCAGGTGTCCCGCGGAGTGGAGCGCCGCGTGCCGGCGGCGCACCTCCGGGTCGATCGCGACGTGCACGCTCTCGCCGACGGCGGGCAGGTCGCCCCCCCTTCGGGTGGACGATGCCCTCGCGCACGGCGATGCCGGGAGTCGGCTCGTCACACACCGCGATGACCTCGGTGTCGACCTCGTAGAGGTGGGTGTCGTCCCAGTACGTGCGGCGCTGCTCCATGCCGCCATTGAAGCAGCCGCGCACGCTCCTCCCTTCGCCTGACGTCCACCTCCCGTCAACCTGACCTTGGTATCCATCACGCATGCAGCAGAACCTCCGCGAGTACATCGACCGGCTCATGGTCGAGGGCTACACCGTGCGTGATGACCAGGGCGACGACCCGATGCTCATCGCCCCCGACGGCAAGGCCGTCGAGACCTGGCGGGAGAACTACCCGTACGACGAACTCATGGAGCGCGAGGAGTACGACGTCCAGAAGTACCTGCTGCAGATCGAGTTGCTGAAGTTCCAGTACTGGGCGCAGGACACGGGGCGCAAGTTCGTCGTGCTCTTCGAGGGCCGCGACGCCGCGGGCAAGGGCGGGACGATCAAGCGCTTCACCGAGCACCTCAACCCGCGAGGCGCCCGCGTCGTCGCCCTGACCAAGCCCTCGGAACGAGAGCTCGGGCAGTGGTACTTCCAGCGCTACATCCAGCACCTGCCGACGAGCGGCGAGATCGTCCTCTTCGACCGCTCCTGGTACAACCGGGCCGGCGTCGAGCGGGTCATGGGCTTCTGCAGCGACGAGCAGTACGAGGGCTTCATGGACCAGGCGCCGAAGATCGAGCGGATGCTCGCCGACGCCGGGGTGCACGTCACCAAGCTGTGGTTCTCGGTGACCCAGCAGGAGCAGCGCACCCGCTTCGCCATCCGCCAGATCGACCCGGTGCGCCGGTGGAAGCTCTCCCCGATGGACCTCGAGAGCCTCGACAAGTGGGAGGCCTACACCGAGGCCAAGGAGGAGATGTTCCGCCGCACGGACACCCGGCACGCGCCGTGGACGGTCATCAAGTCCAACGACAAGAAGCGCGGCCGGATCAATGCGATCCGCTTCTTCCTCAACCAGTTCGACTATGAGGGCAAGGACCCTGAGGTCGTCTTCACGCCGGACCGCAAGGTCGTCTCCCGCGGACGCAAGACCGAGGGAGACTGACGCACGCCCGGTCCCTGAGGAGGCCGTCCGCGGCCGTCTCGAAGGGCCGAGACGGCCAGCACCACCGCCGCGACGGCGAAGGCCACCCCGAATCCCACCCGCCCCGTCGGCGGCAGGTAGAACTGCGGCAGCACGAGGGCGGCGCCGACGCCGAGCGGCCAGGCTGCCCACGCGGGCGCCGTCCAGCGGCCTGACCGGACAGCCCGCTGCCAGGCCAGGGCCGTGCAGACCCCGCTCACCGCGAGGAGCAGCAGCCCGAGGCCGAAGGTCGTCAGGGCCGCGGGGTGCCCCCGCACCTCGTCGACGAGCTGGAGCACGGCCGGGTCGTCGAGGCCGGCCCGCCCGATCGCGTGCAGGCCGAAGGTCTCGGCCCCGAAGTAGGGCAGGACGAGTGCGACCCCGGCGAGCCCGCTCCAGCGGGCGAGCATCGTCGTCGGGGTCCCGCGCAGGTCGTCGATCCGCAGGCCGACGCGGGCCAGCTGGACGAGGGCGAGGGCTCCCGCGAGGTGAGCGACGACCCACCACGGGCTGGCGAAGGCCGCCGCGGCCTCCGGTGAGGTCGACGACGCGGCGTCGCCGTAGGGCCGGAGCAGCAGGTAGCCCGCCATGAGCAGGCCGGACGAGATGGTCGGCATCACCAGGTGCCGTGTCGTGTGGTCGCGCATCGTGGGCCCTTCCCTAAAGTGAGAGCGGTGCTCTCGGTTGTCGATGACGGTAGACCCTCTCGCCGGGGTAAAACAAGAGCGGTGCTCTCGGTCATGGCAGGATGTCGCCATGGCGGGTGCGAGGGAAGAGTCCAGGGCGCGCACGACGGCGGCGATCCTGCGGGCGGCGCGCGAGGAGATCGCGGCCCACGGTGGGGGAGGCCTGTCGATGCGTGCCGTGGCCCGTGAGGTCGGCATGGTCAGCTCGGCCGTCTACCGCTACTTCCCGACCCGCGAGGCGCTGCTCACGGCGATGATCCTCGAGAGCTACGAGAGCCTGGCCGCCGCGCTCGAGTCGGTGCGGGCCCGCCGTCCTGGCCGCCGGTGGATCGCCCTCGGGGAGGCCATGCGTGGGTGGGCCGTCGAGCGTCCGCACGAGTTCCAGCTGATCTACGGCACCCCGGTGCCCGGGTACGTCGCCCCTCCCGAGACAGTGCCGGCCGCGGCCGCGGTGGCCCGCCCCTTCCTTGCGGTGGCGGGAGGGGTGGAGGTCGCCCCCTTCGCAGCCCCGCGGGTGGCCCGGCAGATGGAGGTCCTCACGGAGGTCGCCGAGGGCGTGACGCGCGAAGGGGGAGGCGCCGTCCTCGCCGAGCTCGCCGCCCTCATCGGCGCCGTCACGCTCGAGCTCGGTGGCCATCTCGTCGGCAGTGCTGAGCCGGCCGATCCGTTCTTCCGCGCCCTGCTCCAGCGACAGGTCGACACCCTCGGCCTCGCCGGTGCAGGGTGACCTCGTGACCCACGACCCCGTCCCGACGCGCGCCCCGCGCGGCCGGGCCCTCGCTGACATCGGCCCGATCGAGCAACTGCGCGCCGGCCGCCTCGGAGTCCGCCTGCCGCTCCTGCTCGCCGGGCTCTTCCTCTACGGCGCATCCATGGCGATGGTCCTGCGCGCGACCCTCGGTCAGATCCCGTGGGACGTGCTGCACGTCGGCGTCTCGCACCACATCCCACTGAGCTTCGGCACGATCGTCATCGGCGTCTCGCTGCTCGTGCTGCTCGGCTGGATCCCCCTGCGGCAGAAGCCCGGTCTGGGCACGATCGGCAATGCCCTGCTCATCGGCCCGTCCGCCGACCTCGTGCTGTCGGTCCTCGACGAGCCGGCCGGGATGATCTGGCGCATCGTCCTGCTCCTCGGCGGCGTGGTCCTCAACGGTGTCGCGACCGGCATGTACATCGGCTCACAGTTCGGCCCCGGCCCGCGCGACGGTCTGATGACCGGGCTGGCCCGCATCACCGGTGGCTCGATCCGGCTCGTGCGCACCGGGATCGAGGTCGCTGTGGTCGCCGTCGGCTGGCTGCTGGGTGGCACCGTCGGCGTCGGCACGGTGCTCTACGCCGTGGCCATCGGGCCGTTGGCCCAGCTCTTCCTGCCGCTCTTCACCGTCGACCTCGGGCGCCCGATCCCACCCACCGATACATAACTGGTCATTATGAATTGGCCCATGTGGGCGCGGTCGGCCGACCGGGCCAAGCGAGGGGCGTCGTCGCCCCCGTGACCCACACAGGAGCACCCATGTCCGCCCCCGCAGCCGCTTCGACCGTCCTCACCTCGAGCGTGCGGGGCCGCCTCGTCACCGGCACCGAGGTTGCGATCACCGCCCGCCAGCACGAGTTCACCATCGACGAGCCGCAGAGCCTCGGCGGCGCAGACAAGGGCGCCAACCCCATCGAGCACCTGCTCGCGGCCCGCGCCTCGTGCACCGTCATCAGCTATCAGGTCTGGGCCGACAGTCGCCGGCCCCGGGAGCGAGGCCGACTACCGCCGCCTGACGCCGGTTGCTACGCTTGCTACATGGCAACCATCTCGCATCGGGAGCTCCGCAACGACAGCGCCGAGGTGCTGCGTCGGGTGGCGGCGGGTGAGAGCCTGACCGTGACCAACCGAGGCGAGCCGGTTGCGCGAATGGTGCCCCTGGGGGGTTCTGCATTCGAGGAGGCGGTCGCGTCGGGGCAGGTGCAGCCGGCGCGTGCGGCACGGGACTTCTCGAGCATCCACCGAGTCGAAGGCGTGGACACGGCCGAGGTGCTCGAGGACCTCCGAGGCGATCGATGATCGTCTACCTCGACACGTCCGCGGCCTTCAAGCTGCTGGCGGCCGAGGCGGAGCCGGAACCCCTGGCGGCCGCGCTCACCGCACTGGATCCCGCCGACGTCCTGCTCTCCTCCAGGCTGCTCTTCACCGAGCTGCACTGCGCAGCCCAGCGCCGATCGGTGTGGGACGTCACCGCGGTCAACGCCGTGCTGGAGATGATCACCCTGGCCGACGTCACCCGTGAGGACCTCGACCGAGCAGCGACGAGCGGATGGGGGCTGCGCAGCGCCGACGCGATCCACCTTGCCACGGCCCTGCGGATGCAGTCGGAAGTGCTGGCCGCGTACGACCGAGAGCTGTGCGCCGCGGGGGAGTCGGCCGGTCTTCGCCTGCTCCGCCCGGGGGCCACCGCCTAGCGCACGACCTCCCGCAGGCTCCCGTCGACCCGGCGGGTCCAGCCACGTGAGTCGAGGTGCTCGAGCAGCGGCACGGCGACCCGGCGAGTCGTGCCCAGCGCCTGACGCGCAGCGCTCAGGGTGAAGGGCTGCTCCAGCCCCGAGAGCAGTCGCATCGCCCGTGCCGGTCCGCTCGGCAGCAGGACGACGTCGTCGGGCAGTCGCAGCAGCCGCCCGAGGCGCGCGGCAGCGGCGAGCTCCGCGGGGCCCAGCCCGAGGTCGTCGAGGTCACCCCTCTCCGGCGCGATGAAGGGAGCCTCCCGCAGCCTCTCCTCGAGAGCCGCGACCCCCGCCTCGGCGGGACCGAGGCCGGAGGCTTTCGGGTCCAGGACCCGGCCGTCGGTGATCGTCAGGTCGGAGCCTGCGACGAGGCCGCGGACGAGGTCGGGGCCCAGGTCCGCGGGCAGGTGGTCCGGCAGGGCGAGGGCCCGTGCGGCCTCGGCCACGGGCATCCCGGCGCTCAGGCGATCGGCGGAATGGTGGGCGCGGACGGCTTCGACCAACCGGCCTCGCCACGCCTCCATGGCTGCGGGGTCGATGCGCCAGTCGCCCTGCCGCACAGCGGTGCTCGGCACCAGAAGCCCCAGTCGCTCGAAGGTGTCGAGGCGCTCCGCCGACCGCGACCGCAGGCGCGTCGCCGCGAGGTCGCCGGCTGACAGGGCCTTGGCCCGACGAGAGGCGGCGCCGCGGCGGGTGAGCCGCAGGGGGTCGACGTCAAGGACCCGAACGGCCCACAGTCGACGACTGCCCGGGTCGCGCAGGATCGCCCGGTCGCCGACCCGCCACGGCAGGTCGACGCCCGCCGACAGCCGGGCGAAGTCGTCACCGAGCGGTCGCACGTGCACCGGCACGTCGACCGACCCCACGTGCAGCGTCGCCTGCTCGGGAGTCCGCATTTCCTTGAGGTCGTGCGAACCGGTCGCGTGCGAGCCACCCACCTCGGTGAGCCGCACGTCGACGGTCGGGGCGAGTTCCCAGGCATCGGTGGTGAGCAGCACGGCCGAGCGGCTCACGTCGTCGACGCGGCGCAGGTTGACCGCGGTCCGCGAGACCGGGCCGACGGACTCACGCGCTGCGTCCTGGCTGTGCAGGCCGCGGACCGTCACCTCGCGGGTGGTGCCGCGGTCGAGCAGCAGCAGTCGGTCGCCGGTGCGGACAGTGCCGGTGCCGAGCGTGCCCGTGACGACGGTGCCCGCACCCGGCACCGAAAAGGCGCGGTCGCACCAGAGCCGCACTGCCGCAACGACATCCGGCTCGGGCAGCCGAGCGGCGAGGTCGGCGAGGGCGGTGCGCAGGTCGTCGAGACCGGCGCCCTTCGTCGCGGAGACCTCGACCGCCGGCACGTCGAGCCCAGCCGCAGCAAGCCGCCGTCCGGCGTCGGCCTGCACGGTCGCGATGCGGTCGTCGTCGGCGAGGTCACAGCGGGTGATGACGAGCAGCCCGTCGGTGATGCCCAGCGCCTGCACGGCCGCGAGGTGTTCGCTGCTCTGCGCCTGCCAGCCCTGATCCGCCGCGACGACGAAGACCACAGCCGGCGCCGGTCCCAGCCCCGACAGCATCGTCCCGACGAACCTCTGGTGCCCCGGCACGTCGACAAAGGCGATCTCGACCCCACCCGGCAGGCGCGTCCACGCGTAGCCGAGCTCGATGGTCAGCCCCCGGTCCCGCTCCTCCGACAGGCGGTCCGGGTCGCGCCCCGTCAGCGCCCGGACGAGCGTGGACTTGCCGTGGTCGACGTGGCCTGCGGTCGCCAGCACCCGCCTCATGGCGAAGGGGGCTCCGCCCCGGTCCCGCGGTGGGCGGCGTTGTCGTCCAAGGCTGCTCGCAGCGCCCGCTCCACGTCGGAGTCACGGTCGGCCGGGATGCAGCGCAGGTCGACCAAGCCGCAGCCGCCCTCGACACGAGCCAGCACGACGGGCACGCCAGCGGTGGGTCGACGCAGCCGCTCGACCGCCTCGACGGGCACCTCGACCGCCCAGCCGGGCAGCGGAACCCCGGGGGCGCCGCCGCCACCGACGCGACCGTCGACGGCGACCACCTCCCGGCCCAGTGCGGTCGCGAGGACGTCGACCCGTGGCCGCAGCTCGTCAGCGGTGGCGTGGAGCGACATGGCGACCGGCGGGACCGGGCCGCGCACGGTCGCCTCGAGCGCGGCGAGGGTGAGCTTGTCGACCCGCAGCGCCCGGGCGAGCGGGTGGCGCCGCAGCCGCTCGACGACCTCGGCATCACCGAGGACGAGGCCGGCCTGGGGTCCGCCGAGCAGCTTGTCGCCGCTGGCGGTCACGATCGTCGCGCCGGCGCGCAGCCAGGTCGTCGCGTCGGGCTCGTCGGGCAGCAACGGGTCGGGCGTCAGCAGCCCGGAGCCGATGTCGGCGACGACCGGCACGCGCGAGCCGTCGGGCCGGGTCAGCCCGCGCAGCTCCTCCAGCCCGACGGCCGTGGTGAAGCCGTCGACCCGGAAGTTGCTCGGGTGCACCTTGAGCACGCACCCGGTCTCGGGGCCGATGGCGTCGGCGTAGTCGCGCAGGTGCGTGCGGTTGGTCGTGCCGACCTCGCGCAGGCGGGCTCCGGTCGAGGCGATGAGGTCGGGCAGGCGGAATCCGTCGCCGATCTCGACCATCTCGCCGCGCGAGACGACGACCTCGCGGCCGGCGGCCAAGGCGGTCGTCGCGAGCACGAGGGCGGCTGCGCCGTTGTTGACCGCCAGCGCACCAGCCGCGTCGGGCACGGCCTCGAGCAGTGCGGCCAGCGCGCCGGCACCCCGTCGGCTGCGCGCCCCGGTCGTCAGGTCCATCTCGACGTCGACATAGCCGGCCGCATCGACGACGGCCTCGATCGCGCTGGGGGAGAGGGGCGCTCGCCCGACATTGGTGTGCACCACGACGCCCGTCGCGTTGAGCACCGGCGTCAGTGAGGAGGCCCGGGCCGGGAGCGATGCCAGCGCCGCGCCGGCCACGTCCTCCGGCGGGATCTCGCCGGCCCTCGCCCGCTGCTGGGCCGCGACGATCGCCGAGCGCACCACCGGCCGACCGAGACGCTCCGTCGCCGCGACGAAGGGGGGATCCGCCAGCAGCGTGTCGGTGCGCGGGATCGACCGGCGGGGGTCCTCGCTCACGGCGCTGCTCCCTTCGTCGGGCGTGGTGGTGGTCGTGAAGATCTGGCGGAGGCGGACGGGAATCGAACCCGCCAGACCGAGATGCTCGGCCTCACCGGTGTTGAAGACCGGGGGGACCACCAGGAACCCAGACGCCTCCACGGGCCACCCTAGGACCTCGCCGGGCCCGACACCGGCCGTGGGCCCTACGGTGTCGTCATGGAGCCGATCCGTCTGACCCAGTACGCGCGCGGCGGAGGCTGCGCCTGCAAGATCCCGGCCGGCGAGCTCGAGCAGATCGTCGCCGGTCTGCACGCCACCGCACCGCCGGGGTCGGACGTCCTCGTCGGGCTCGACGACGGTGACGACGCGGCCGCCGTGCGACTCACGGGAGGCCAGGCTGTCCTCTCCACGACCGACTTCTTCACCCCCGTCGTCGACGACCCCTACGACTGGGGGCGGATCGCCGCGGCGAATGCGGTCTCGGACGTCTATGCCATGGGTGGCGACCCGGTCATGGCAATCAACCTCGTCGCGTGGCCGCGCGAGCTGCTGCCGACAGACCTGCTGCGCGAGGTCCTGCGCGGTGGGCTCGACCTCGCGACCGAGGCCGGCTTCCCCGTGCTCGGCGGGCACAGCATCGACGCCCCCGAGCCGATCTACGGCATGGCGGTCACCGGCACCGCCGACCCCGACCGGATCATGCGCAACGACGCGGCGGAAGCTGGACTGCCGATTAGCCTGACCAAGCCCCTCGGCGTCGGGGTGCTCAACAACCGGCACAAGGCGACCGGCGAGCGGAGCGAAGAGGCGATCGCCTCGATGGTCACCCTCAACCGCGACTCCTCCCGGGCGGCCGTCGCGGCGGGCATCCGCGCGGCGACCGATGTCACCGGCTTCGGCCTGCTCGGCCACCTCTACAAGATGACTCGCGCCTCGGGCGTCGCCGCCCGCGTCGACGCGGCGGCCGTGCCCTATGTCGCTGGCGCCCGCGAGGCCCTCGCCGCCGGTCACGTCCCTGGCGGCTCTCGTCGCAACCTTGACTGGGTGCGTCCGCACCTCGCGGCCGACGGCATCGCCGAGGAGGAGCTGATCCTGCTCGCCGACGCGCAGACCTCCGGCGGTCTGCTCGTGGTCGGCGAGGTCCCCGGCGCGCCCGTCGTCGGCGAGACCGTCGCGGCCGGCTCCCTCGGTGACGGCGTGCTCGTGCAGGTCTCGTGAGCGAGGTCGACCGGGTCCTCGAGGCGGCTCGGGCCAGCCTGACTCGGTTCACCCCGCAGCAGGCCCACGACGCGGCGAAGGGGGGAGCCCTCCTCGTCGACACCCGCACCGCCGCGCAGCGGGCCCGGCAGGGCGAGCTGCCCGGGGCGCTCGTCGTCGACCGGACCGTGCTCGAGTGGCGCCTCGACCCGACCTGCCCGCACCGCATCCCCGAGGCGCTGCCCGGGACCCGGGTCGTCGTGCTGTGCCGACAGGGCTACAGCTCGTCGCTGGCGGCGGTCTCCCTTCGCTCGCTCGGGGTGGACGCGACCGACGTCATCGGTGGGGTCGAGGCCTGGGCCGCCGCCGGCCTGCCCCTGCACACCGGGCCCGCCGACGTCCGCGAGTAGCCCCCCTTCCGCATTGCCCAACGGCAATGCGCCCTCACGCCCGCATTGCCCAACGGCAATGCGCCCCCTTTCGCATTTCCTTCAGGAAATACGACCCGGGGTCCGACGACCTCAAGGAAATGCGAAGGGGGGCGGTTGCCTCAGGCGTGCTGCGGCTTCTTGGTGATGAAGGGGATGACCGCGCCGACGAGGGCGATGACGCCGACGACGGTGAAGGCCATCGTGTACTGCTGGTCCTCGCCGATGAGCCAAGAGATGAGCAGCGGGCCGACGATGCCACCGATGGACCAGCCGATGAGCATCAGGCCGTAGATCGCGCCGGAGTTCTTCACGCCGAAGAAGTCGCCGGCCGTCGAGGGCAGGGTGCCGAAGGCGCCGCCGTAGCAGGTGTAGACGATGGCGCACAGGACGTAGAAGACGACTGCCGAGCCCGCGTGCGGGATCGCGAGCAGGGCCAGTCCCTGCAGGCCGAGGATGCCGAGGAAGGCCGGCATGCGCCCGATCTTGTCCGAGACCGCCGCCCACAGGATGCGGCCGCCGCCGTTGAAGAGGCCCATGACGCCGACGAGGGTCGCGGCCGCCGCGGCACTCATGCCGGCGACGTCGGTCGCGGTGCCCGCGGCCACCGAGATGAGCGAGATGCCCGCGGTCACCGAGATCGTCAGGATGAGCGTCAGCAGGTACCACTGGGGCGTGCGCATGGCCTCCTGCTGGGTGAAGTCTTTGCCGGCGACGTTCTTGGCGGGGGTATCCCCCTTCGCAGCAGCCGGGGCACCGCCGACGGTGTAGCTGGCCGGGGGGTTCTTGAAGACCGAGGCGCCGATGAGGCCCATGACGAGGTAGGCGATGCCGAGGTAGAGGAAGACCTTCGTCGGGTACTGCTGGAAGTCCTCGCTCGAGTCGATCATCCGCTGCGCGAGCGGCGAGGTGATGACCGCACCGAAGCCGAAGCCGCCCACCGCGATGCCGGTGATCAGACCGCGCTTGTCAGGGAACCACTTCTGCAGCATGGCGATCGGCACGATGTAGGCCAGACCGAGGCCGAAGCCGCCGAGCACGCCGTAGCCGAGGATGAGCAGCCACAGGTCGGAGGCATCACGGGCGAAGCTCGCGAGGATGATGCCGATCGAGTAGATCGTCACGCCGACGAGCGCGACGAGGCGTGGCCCCTGCTTGTCCTGGATCCGTCCACCGAGGAAGGTCCCGACGAAGATCATGCCGATGGCGACCTCGAAGGGGATCGTCGCCTGCACCTTGGTCAGCTCGAGCGCCGACGGGTCGGCCTGGATCGCCTTGCTGAAGGTGCTCCACGCGTAGACGGCGCCGATCGCCAGCTGGACGAGGACACCGCCCGCGAGGATGAGCCAGCGGTTGCCGCCGGCGGACGTCGGGGCCTGCTCGGGTGCCGTGCTCATGGAACCTCCCACTGGTCGGGTGCCATCGGATGGTGACGGGGTGCTACCTGACGGTGACGATGCTGTCGTCGACGACGCCGTCCCCGCGCCGACGCTCGAGGCGGTCGCGCTGCACCCGGACGGTGTAGCGCGGGTCCTTGGCGGACTCGATGCCCGCCTCGACGATGCCCATGCGGGTCAGTGCCGAGGCGGCGGCGAGGGCGGCGCCCGAGGCGACCGCGACGATCCGGCTGCGTCCGGCGAGCAGGGTGCCGAGACCGCCACCGATGGCGAGGGCGCGGGCCAGGCGCAGGCGGCCGCCTGCAGTGCCCGTGCGCACCGGCTCGTCGATGCCCAGGCCGGTGAGGTGCTCCTCGAGGCGGTGCATCGCGAGCAGCTCGGCGCCGACACCGAGCAGCGCCAGTCGTCGCACCGGTCCGGCGAGGGCCGTGGGCGTGAGCACCATCTGCACGCCGCCGGCGGCCAGCGCGGCCGAGCCGACGAAGACGAAGGGGAGATCCCGCCGGCTCTCATGCCACACCGGGTGCGCGGTGTCGGCGAGCAGCACCGCCGTGTAGGCCGCGAGCGGCGCGCCGAAGGCCGCCTGGCCGATGGTCGAGGGCGTGCCGACGGCGTCGGTGACGCGGATGAGTGCGGTGACCGGACCTCGGGCGGGCAGCAGGCGCAGCACCTCGGCCCCCGTGGTGATCCCGGCGAAGCCCGCGTAGGCGGACAGGATCCACGTGCCGACCGACATCGGCGAGGTGAGTTTGACCGTGCGCATCATGTTGAGGAATCGCTCGGGCCGGCCGAGGTCGGCGACGAGTGCGATGCCGCTGAGGCCTACGGCGGCCATCGCCGTCAGGCGCGAGTTGCGTTGCAGCACGGAGTTGCCCGTGGCCGCCGCGCCCGCCTGGACGATGCCCGAGACTCCGGCGATGCCGCCGACGAAGAGATAGGCCGAGATCTTGTGGTCCCACGGCACCGGCTTGACGATGGGCTGGCCGTAGTAGCTGCTGAACTCCGCGTCCGGCACCGCGGGCGCCTCGCGTCGGCCGCCGCCCTCGCGGGTGAGCCAGCTGCGGGCGGTGCCGGCCCTCCTCGGTCCCTGAGGTGCGACGGAGTGGGTCCCACGTTCCGCGTGGGCGCCTCGAAGGGACGCGCGGTCACGGCGGCGTCTGCGGCCACCCTCCTCGGGGGGTCGGTAGCTGTCGAAGGGAGAGGTCGTCACGTCCGGCTCCCGACGAAGGAGATCGCCACCGCCCCGAGCAGGCCGAGCCCCGCGACACCCGCCGCGCGGAACATCTCGGGCAGCCGCTTGGTCGGGGCCTCGGGGTCCGGCGGCAGGCCGTAGACCTCGGGCTCGTCGAGCAGGAGGAAGACCGAGCCGGTGCCGCCGACCCCGTCGTGCTCGTTGGCCCCGTAGAGGCGCGCCTCGGTGAAGCCCTGCTCGTGCAGCTGGGCGACTCGGTCCCGGGCGGTGGCGACCATGTCGTCGTGGGTGCCGAACTTGATCGACGTCGTCGGGCAGGTCTGCGCGCACGCGGGGGTCTGGTCGTGGGAGAGGCGGTCGTAGCAGAGCGTGCACTTCTGCGCCACGCCGACATTGGGCACGTGGTCGTCGGCCCGGACCGAGACGCTCGCGTCGGTGCGTCGCTCGATGACGCCGAAGGGGCAGGCGCCGACGCAGTAGCCGCAGCCGTTGCAGATGTCGGCCTGAACGACGACCGTGCCGTGCTCGCTACGGAAGAGCGCACCCGTCGGGCAGACATCGAGGCAGCCGGCGTGGGTGCAGTGCTTGCACACGTCGGAGGACATCAACCAGCGGAAGTCCGGCATCGCCCCGACCATTCCCCCGTTGGTCGAGGTGCGAGGGCCTCCCGGGCCCGAGCCTCGAGACCCCGGGCCGCCACCACCCTCGACCCCTCCCGGTCCCTGAGGAGGCGCGCCAGCGCCCTCTCGAAGGGTCGCGAGCATGTCGGTCAGCGCCGGGCCGTGCCCCTCGATCGGCGCGGGGAGGGTGCCGTAGCCGGCGGGGGGAGGGGCCGTGGTTTCGAGGCTCGCTGGCGCTCGCTCCTCAACCACCGGGGAGGTCGGCTCACCGACGGCCGGCATGCCCAGGTCGACGAGCCGCTGCCCGGACTCGCGGGCGGCCTCGATGCGCTCGCGGCTCTGCTCGACGAAGGCGACGTGCCGCCACGTGCTCGCGCCGAGGTCACCGGTGTTGTCGTAGCTGTTGCCGGTGATGGCGAGGCCGTCGAGGGGGATGCCGTTCCACTCCTTGCACGCGACCTCGCAGGCCTTGCAGCCGATGCAGATCGAGGTGTCGGTGAAGAATCCCTTGCGCTCGGGCGCCTCCCGCCACCCGGCGTCGCGGGCGGGGTCGGTGGCCCCGGAGAGCTGGCGGGCGAGGTAGCCCATCACGGTCTCCCTTCGTCGTGGGGTTGGTCGCGGTGGGTGTTGCCCGTCTCGACGGTGGTGCCCGAGCGGGACTGGTACTCCGCAACGAGGCGCAGCAGCTCCTCGCCCCGCGGCCGGCGACCGGGGCGGATGTCGCAGGAGCCGACCTTGGACTCCTGGATCTGGACGTTGGGGTCGAGCGCCACGCCGAGCAGGTCGTTGGCCCCGTCGCCCTCGACGACGGCATCGCGGCCGACGCCCCAGTGGTAGGGCAGGCCGATCTGGTGGATCGTGCGGCCCTTGATCGTCAGCGGGGTCATCCGCTCGGTGACGAGCACGCGCGCCTCGATGGCGCTGCGGGCCGAGATGAGCGTCGCCCACTCGCCGTTGACCAGGCCCTGCTGCTCGGCGAGCTCGGGGGAGACCTCGCAGAACATCTCGGGCTGCAGCTCCGACAGGTAGGGCAGCCACCGGCTCATGCCGCCGGCCGTGTGGTGCTCGGTGAGCCGGTAGGTCGTGAAGACGAAGGGGTAGACGTCCGACCCCGGCTCGTCGCCGGACGGGCTCCACAGGTTGTCCTTGCGCGGGTAGACCAGTCGGGCCGGGTTGCGCTGCTGCCCGTAGACCGGGTTGGCGACGGGCGACTCCTGCGCCTCGTAGTGCGAAGGGAGCGGACCGTCCACCATGCCCTTGGGCGCGAAGAGCCAGCCCTTGCCGTCGGCCTGCATGATGAAGGGGTCGTCGCCGGCGATGGCTGCCGGCCCGCCGACGTCAGGGTCGGGTCGGAAGGAGGGGTCGCGGTCCACGGGGAAGTCGGGGACGTCCTTGCCCGTCCACTTCTTCGCCTCCTCGTCCCACCAGACGTACTTCTTGCGCTCGCTCCACGGCCGGCCCTGCGGGTCGGCGGAGGCGCGGTTGTAGAGGATGCGCCGGTTCATCGGCCAGGCCCAGCCCCACTCGGCGGCGGTCTCGTCCTGCTCCTGACCGGGCACGCGGTTGGCCGACCTGTTGACCCCGCCGGCGTAGACGCCGGTGTAGATCCAGCAGCCGCCCGAGGTCGAGCCGTCGGCCTTCATGTCGGCGAACTTGTCGAGCAGCTGCCCGGCCCGCTCGCCGGAGACGTGGTAGCCGTTGATCTCGCGCAGGACCGCCTCGGCGTCGGTCTCGCCGTGCTCGTCCTTGGGGTAGTCCCACGTGAGGTCGAGCAGCGGGCGGTCACGCTCGTCGGTCGAGTCGGCGAGGCGCTCGCGGATGCGCACGCCGAGCTCGTGGAAGAACTCGAGCTCGCTCTGGGCGTCGTTCGGGGGCTGCACGGCCTGGTGGCGCCACTGGAGCATCCGCTGGGTCTGGGTGAAGGTGCCCGACTTCTCGACGTGGTTGGCCGCGGGGAAGAAGAAGACCTCGGTGTCGATGTCCTCGGTCCGCAGCTCGCCGCTGGCGATCTCGGGGGAGTCCTTCCAGAAGGTCGCCGACTCGATGAGCTGGAAGTCGCGGACGACGACCCACTTGAGGTGCGTCATCGCCAAGCGCTGCATCTTGCCGTGGGCGGAGCCGACCGCGGGATTCTGCCCGAGGACGAAGTAGCCCTCGACCTCGTCCTCGAGCATCGACATCACCGTCTGGTAGGTGCCGTGGGCACCCGTCAGACGCGGCAGGTAGTCGAAGCAGAAGTCGTTGTCCTGGGTCGCCGCCTCGCCGAACCACGCCTTGAGCAGGCTTGCGGTGTAGGCCGGAGCCTCGGTCCAGAAGCCCTTCTGCAGCGGCGAGGAGATCGTCTCGAGGTACTGCTCGAGGGTGTCGTGCGTGCCGGCCACCGGCATCGGCAGGTAGCCGGGCAGGAGGTTGAAGAGGGTCGGGATGTCGGTCGAGCCCTGGATGCTCGCGTGCCCGCGCAGCGCCATGATGCCGCTGCCCGGTCGGCCGACATTGCCCATGAGCAGCTGGAGGATCGCGGCGGTGCGGATGAACTGCGCGCCGAGGCTGTGCTGGGTCCACCCCAAGGCATACGCGAAGCAGGTCGTGCGCTCGCGGCCGGAGTTGCTGGTCAGTGCGTCGGCGATCTCCCGGAACTGCCACTGCGGGATGCCGCACACCTCCTCGACCATCTCGGGCGTGTAGCGCGCGTAGTGCCGCTTGAGCACCTGGAAGACCGAGCGCGGGTGCTGCAGGGATTCGTCGCGAATCACCCGGGCGTGCTCGAGGGCCGGACCGGCAGCGCCGTGCTGGTCGCCCCCGGCGCGGGCGCTCTTGTGCGCTCCGTGCTCGTGACCACCGCTCGGGCCGCCGACCTCGTCGTCACCCGAGGCACCCCCTTCGCCGTCCTCGCGCTCGGCATAGGCCCACGAGCTCATGTCGTAGGTGCCGGACTGCTCGTCGTAGCCGGAGAAGACGCCGTCCAGGTCCTCGGTGTCGACGAAGTCCTCGCTGACCAGCGTCGCCGCGTTGGTGTACGCGACGACGTAGTCACGGAAGAAGAGGTCGTTGTCGATGACGTGCTTGATGAGCGCCCCGAGCAGCACGACGTCGCTGCCCGCCCGGATCGCGACGTGCGTGTCAGCGATCGCGGAGGTGCGGGTGAAGCGCGGGTCGATGTGGATGATCCGCGCACCCCGCGCCTTGGCCTCGGAGACCCACTGGAAGCCCACGGGGTGGCACTCGGCCATGTTGGAGCCCTGGATGATGATGCAGTCCGCGTTGGCCATGTCCTGCAGGGACTGGGTGGCGCCGCCGCGCCCGAAGGAGGCTCCCAGACTGGGAACCGTGGCGGAGTGTCAAATACGCGCCTGGTTCTCGATCTGGATCGCGCCGGCCGCCGTGAAGAGCTTCTTGATCAGATAGTTCTCCTCGTTGTCGAGGGTGGCTCCCCCGAGCGAGGCGATGCCCATCGTGCGACGAAGGGGGCGGCCGTGCTCGTCGTGGTCCTGCCACTTCGCGCGGCGCGAGGCGAGGAAGCGGTCGGCGACCATGTCGATGGCCCGGTCGAGCTCGATCCGCTCGAAGTCCGTGGCCCCCGGCGCGCGGTAGAGCACGTGCGTCTGCCGGGTCGGGGAGTTGACCAGCTGCTCGCTCGCAGCGCCCTTGGGGCACAGGCGCCCTCGGCTCACCGGCGAGTCCGGGTCACCCTCGATCTGGACGACCTGCTCGTCCTTGACGAAGACCCGCTGGCCGCAGCCGACGGCGCAGTACGGGCAGACACTCTGCACGACGCGGTCGGCGCTCGAGGTGCGCGGCTCGGTCTCACGGGTGCGGCGCGAGGTGACGGCGTTGCCGCGCCCCAGGAAGTCTCCAGAGGCCAGCTGCCGCAGCACCGGCCAGCCGAGGAAGGTCGAGTCCTTCGGTGCCATCGCTGCCACTCCCTCCGCGAGAAGACGTGCTCTGGATCACCGTATCCCCCCCTCGGCCTGTCCCCGGTGGTCTGGGTCCCACGTTCCACGTGGGCGCCTCGAGACCCGGGGCTCCCCACACGTTGGTCGAGGTGTGAGGAGCTCTGCGACGAGCCCCGAGACCCGGGGCTCCCCACACGTTGGTCGAGGTGTGAGGAGTTCTGCGACGAGCCTCGAGACCCGGGACTCCCCACACGTTGGTCGAGGTGTGAGGAGCTCTGCGACGAGCCTCGAGACCCCGCCTCCGGACGAAGGGGAGACGCCTGCGCCCGCCGAAGGGCCGCTCCCGGCGAGGAGGGTTGGCGCGCTGCCGAAGTCCTTCGTCGTCGTGTGGTCGCCTTGTCGTTCGCGACTTCGGCTTGACGCCACGCCAACCCTCCTCGCCGTCCGCTCCGCTGCCAGCTGCCCCCGCTGGTCGAGGTGCGAGCGCCAGCGAGCCTCGAAACCTCTTCTCCTTCGCCAGCGTCTCGAGGCTCCTCGCTGCGCTCGTCGCACCTCGACGAGCGTGGGCTCACCAGGCGTAGGGCTCGAAGTTCTTCAGGAAGACGCCGTAGAGGTCCTCGCCGCGCTCGCCGCGCACGATCGGGTCGTAGACGCGGGCGGCGCCGTCGACGAGGTCGAGCGGGGCGTGCCAGCCCTGGGCGGCGATGTCGAGCTTTTCGTGGTGCGGGCGCTCGTCGGTGATCCAGCCGGTGTCGACGGCCGTCATGAGGATCCGGTCGGTGTCGAACATCTCGCCCGACGAGGTGCGGGTGAGCATGTTGAGCGCGGCCTTGGCCATGTTGGTGTGCGGGTGGCCGGCGCCCTTGTAGCGGCGCGAGAACTGGCCCTCCATCGCCGAGACGTTGACGACGTAGGCGCGGGCGCGGTCCCCGACGACCTCGCGGTGTCGCTCGACCGCGGCCCGCATGACCGGCCGCAGCCGCGATACGAGGAGGAAGGGCGCGACCGAGTTGCACATCTGCACCTCGAGCAGCTCGAGCGGGTCGACCTCGTCGACGGTCTGCTTCCACGAGTTGGTCGTCACGACGTCGGGCAGCAGCCCTCCGGCGTCGACGGCCGTGCCGGCAAGGTGTGCCTCGAGGCTGGCGCTGCCGGCGGTGAGGGCGAGGCGGGTGAGGTCGGCGGCCGACCGCACGGCCGCGGCGTCCGCGTGCGGCACCGGGTGCTCGCCGAGCGAGCTGACCAGCGCCGCGGGGTGCGCCTCGCTCACCCGGTCGAAGGAGATCATCGTCGGCGTCGGCCCGTCGATCTCGAGGGGCCGCGACTCGCCGTCGACGAGCTGGCTGTAGGCGCCCGGGGAGCGCCGCACCGTCTGGCAGGCGTTGTTGACGAGGATGTCGAGCGGCCCGGCGGCCGCCACCTCGTCGGTGAGCGCGACGACCTGGGTCGGGTCGCGCAGGTCGATGCCGACGATCGTCAGCCGGTCGATCCACTCGGGCGAGTCGGCGAGCTCGGCGAAGCGCCGCGCGGCGTCACGGGGGAAGCGCGTGGTGATCGTCAGGTCGGCGCCGTCGCGCAGCAGCCGCAGCGCGATGTACATGCCGATCTTGGCCCGGCCGCCGGTGAGCAGCGCCCGGCGCCCGCGCAGGTCGGTGCCCTGGTCGCGCCGCGCGTGGCTCATCGCCGCGCAGTCCGGGCACAGCCAGTGGTAAAAGGCGTCGACGAGCGTGTAGTCGGCGTGGCAGATGTAGCAGCCGCGGGGGATCGGCAGCTCGCCGACGAACCGGCTCTCGCTCGACGCGGCGAGGGGGATCCCCTTCGTCTCGTCGTCGATGCGCATCGGCGACCCGGTCGCGGTCTGGTCGAGGATCGCCTGGTCGTGTGCCACCTTGGGCCCGCGCTCGGCCTGCCGGGCCTCGCGGCGGCGGGCCTTCTTGACCCGGTTGTACATCGTGCCCGCGGCCCGCTTGACCGTCGCGATGTCCTCGTGGCCGGCCGGCAGCTCATGGAGCATCCCGAGGACCCGCAGGGTGGTCGCCAGGTCATCGGGGTCGACGCCTTCGGTGCCGGGCGGGTCGGGGAGATCAGTCACGAGCCCCGAGGATACGTCGCCCGGGACTGGCCACCGCGGGCGTCTCCCTTCGTCCGGAGGCGGAGCGGGGACGGGGGTGACGCGCCCTATGGTCGGGGCATGAGCCTGGCCGATCGCACCTTCGCCGCCGTCCTCTTCGACAACGACGGCACCCTCGTCGACTCGACGGGTTCGGTCACCCGCTCGTGGGTGACTTGGGCGCAGGAGCACGACATCGACCCGCGGACGCTCGTCGGCCACCACGGGATGCCGGCACCGGCGATCATCGCGTCGGTCGCGCCGCACCTGGACCCGCAGCAGGCCTTCGCGCGGATCGAGCAGCTCGAGGTCGACGACGTCGAGGACGTCGTCGCCCTGCCCGGCGTGCTCGACGCCATCGCGGCGATCGGCGACGCACCCGCCGCGGTCGTCACCTCGGCCACGCGTGAGCTGGCCCGGGTCCGGCTGGCGGCAGCGGGCATCGGCATCGCGCAGGTCGTGACCTTCGACGACGTCGAGCGGGGCAAGCCCCACCCCGACCCCTTCCTCCTCGCCGCCCAGCGGCTCGGCGTCGACCCGACGGACTGCCTGGTCTGCGAGGACGCCCCGAGCGGGATCGTCGCGGCGCGGGCCGCGGGCTGCGCGGTGCTCGCGGTGACGACGACGAGCACCGCCGAGGAGCTCTGCGACGCCGACCTCGTCGTGTCGTCGCTCGCCGCCGTGGTCTTCGAGGTGGTCGACGGGCGGGTGCGGGTGCGCCCGCGTCAGCCCTGACCGGGGCGAAGGGGGATCAGGCGCCGGCCTGCTTGGGAGCGGCCGCGTCGGGGCCGGTCGCGGCGAGGTCGCGCTCGACGTAGGCCTCGATGGCGTTGAGGTCGTCCTCGCTGCGGCGGACCACGGCGAGCAGGTCCTGCATCGTGGCGACCTCCTCGACCTGCTCCTTGATGAACCACTGCATGAACTGCTCGGCCGCGAAGTCGTTGTCCTCGCGGGCAGTGCGCGTCAGCGCGTGGATCTGCTCGGTGACCCGCTTCTCCTGCTCGACGGCCAGCTCGACCGGCGGGACGATCCCCTCGAAGGCGCTGACCGGTGCGGCGATCGCCGGCAGGTGCACCGGCTGGTCGGTGTCGAGCAGGTACTGGATCATCATCTTCGCGTGGCCGCTCTCCTCGGCCGCCTGCCGGTAGAAGAATCCCGCGAGCTGGGGCAGGGTCAGCGACTCGTAGTGGGCCGCGACGGCCAGGTACTGCTGGTGGGCGGCGAACTCCTCACCGATCTGGGTGGTGAGCTGGGCGGCGAAGGGCGAGGCGGTCATGCCCGAAAAATAGGCGGCCCGTCGGGGCCGCCGCCAGCAAGGACAGCCGACCCTTCGTGTCCGTCTGCGTGCCGCTCAGGCGGCCTTGCGCAGCTTGTCCTTGGCCTTGGCGGTGACGAGCCGGCGCTTGTGGACCGCATAGCCGTCGGGCAGGCGACCCTCCTTGAGCAGGCGGATCGGGCAGGAGCTGCAGCGCTTCTCGCTGACGCAGCACTTCTCCTTGACCTTGATCTTCCCGATCTTGACCTTCTTGCCCATGGCGGCACGCTAGGCCATGCAGGTGAGGCTCGCCTACCCTCCGTTCGCTCCTCGGGAACCGCCGGCGGATCCCCCTTCCCCCCGGGGCTAGGAGGTGGCGGGCTCCTGCGGGTCCTCGCAGAGTAAGGGCGCCGTGCTCCCACCCGAGTGGTACGTGTACTCGCGGGCCTGCGCTCGCAGCACCATCCGGTGTCCCTCGACGAGGGTCTGGCCGTAGACCCGCCCTGGCTCCGGGCAGCCGAGGCTGCTGTCGCGCCAGGTCACCACGTCCTGTGACACCAGCTCGACGTCGGCCGGGTCGATGGCCAGACGCTTCGCCAGGTCTGCGGCCGCCGCATCCTGCCGGTCCGAAGGGGGCGTCGTGCTCGTCATCGAGGTCTCCGTGGTCGGGTTCGAGGTCGGGGTGGACGATGCGGGGTCGGTCGGGTCCTGCGCGCAGGCCCCCAGTGTGAGGAGGAGGGCGGCGCCGGCCAGCGCCCGGCCCGCGCGTGGCGGACCGACGAGTCCACGACCAGTCATCACGACAACACCTCCCGGTCTCTCCATGGTGCCCGCTCAGACGAAGGGGAGCGCGCTGACCATCCCCTCGGGGCGGCCCGGCTCGGCGTAGTACTCGACGCCGAAGGCCGCGGCGAAGATCTCGCGCGGCATCTGCAGCATCTCCTGCACGTCACCCTGCGAGGCGTGGCAGGCGAGGGCCGCGCGCTTGACGTCGATGACCTCGGTGACATCGACGGCGTGGTGGATCTCGCTCTGCGGCAGGCCCATCGGGTTGCCGTCGTCCATCGGGTCGTCGGGGGAGAAGCCTGGGTCGATGCCCACCGCCTTGGCCGCCTCGATCTGCTCGCGCATCCGGTCGCGGTTTATCGTGTTCTCGAGCACGCGGGGACGGCGGGCCGCCAGCTCGGCCGCGCGGTGGGCGACGTGGTGCACCTTGACGTGGTCGGGGTGGCCGTAGCCGCCGTGCCAGTCGTAGCCGACGAGGACGTCCGCGTCCTCCTCGTCGAGGATCGCGGCCAGGCGGCCGGCGGCCTCGTCGAGCTCGGCACCGTGGAAGGACCCGTCCCAGGCGTTGTGCTCCCAGCCGGTCATGCCGGAGTCGACGTAGCCGAGCCAGGCGACGCGGGCGGTACCCGTGACGGCGGCCGAGGCCTCGGCCTCCTGCCGACGGTGGTCGGCGAGGGTCCTCCCTTCGCCCAGGTCGTCGGGGACGGTCCCGTGCTCGCCGCCGGTCGCGTAGACGACGACCACCCGGCCGCCGGCGCGGGAGGTGAGGGCCATCGACCCGGAGGTCCCGCTGGCCTCGTCGTCGGGATGGGCGTGGAAGAAGACGGTGGTCGTCACGAGGACATCGTGCACCGGCGCACCGACAACTCGGTTGCCGAGGCGGGCGAAGGGGGGAAGTCTCCACCCATGACCCCTCACCCGCCGGCCGCATGGCTCCCCGTGGACACCTACCTCGCCGCGATCGAGCGCGAGACCCGCCGCTTCCGCGAGTGCCTCGCCGACGCCGACCCGGGGCTGCGGGTGCCGACCTGCCCCGACTGGAGCGCCGACGACCTGCTGTGGCATGTCGGGGGAGAGGTGCAGGACTTCTGGGCCTGGGTCATCGCCCGCCGGCCCGAGGTGCCGGAGGTCTACGAGGAGCCGGAGCGGCCCGCCGACCGGGCCGGTCTGATCCGGCACCTCGACCACGCCCACGAGCAGCTCATGCTCGGCCTGCGCAATGCCGACCCGGCCGACGCCGCGTGGTCGTGGATCGGTGACCCGGCGCTGCACACGGTCGGCTTCACCGTCCGGCGTCAGGCGCACGAGGCGCTGATCCACCGCGTCGACGCCGAGCTGACCGTCGGGGCGGTCACACCGCTCGACCCGCAGCTCGCGAGCGACGGCGTGCTCGAGTGCCTCGAGTGGATGTACGGCAACCTCCCCGGCTGGGCCGGCTGGGAGCACGATGGGTCGCGGGTCCTCGTCCACGCGGCCGACACCGGCCACCGCGTCCTTGTCGGCCTCGGCCGGGTGACTGGCCGCAACCCGCGCACCGGTGACGAGATCGACCAGACCGAGCTGCAGGTGCTCGACCGCTCCGTCCACGGGCATGCCGAGGCCGACGTGACGATCACCGCCGACGCCGCGGCTCTCGACCTGTGGCTGTGGCACCGCGGGCCGGCCCACCCGGTCGAGATGGAGGGGGACAAGGCTCTGCTCGACCGGCTGCTCGGCGTGCTCGGCCAGTCGATCGACTGATTCCCGGGTCGGCCGCACCGGCTCCGCCGTCCGGCGAGGGCAAAGGGGGCCGGCCCGCCGTTCCGCAGGACGGGACCCGCTTGCGGTGACCAAGGTTGGTGAGGCTATCCTTAGGCAACCCGCGGCGAGGTGCCCACCCGGCGCGGTCCCTCCCTTCGCAAAGGACCTCATCGTGCTCAGCCGCACCCGTTCGCTGGCTCTCGCCAGCGGTCTCGCCCTCGCCCTGTCCGCCTGCGGCGGATCGTCCGACTCCGACTCCGCGTCAGGCCCGACCGTCGCGGTCGAGGACAACAACGGCACCCAGCAGGTGCCGCAGGAGCCGAGCTCCGTCGTCGCGACCGACAACCGGACCTTCGAGACCCTCGCCGACTGGGACGTCGAGCTCTCCGCCGCCGCGGTGAGCCTGATGCCCGAGACGATCTCCTACACCAAGGACAAGGATCTCGTCGACCTCGGCACCCACCGCGAGCCCGACCTCGAGGCCATCGTCGCCGCGAAGCCCGACCTCGTCATCAACGGCCAGCGCTTCACCCAGCACGAGGACAAGCTCAAGGAGCTCGCCCCGGACGCAGCCTTCCTCAACCTCGACCCGCGCGAGGGCGAGCCGCTCGACACCGAGCTCAAGCGGCAGACCGAGGTGCTCGGCGAGGTCTTCGGCAAGCAGGACGAGGCCAAGACCCTCGGCGAGGACCTCGACGCGCAGGTCGCCCGCGTGAAGCAGGCCTACGAGCCCGGCGACACGGTCATGGCGATCAACACCTCCGGCGGAGAGCTCGGCTACATCGCGCCGACCGTCGGCCAGACCTTCGGCCCGGTCTTCGACCTCTTCGATCTCGAGCCGGCCCTCGAGGTCGAGGGCGCGAGCGACGACCACCAGGGTGACGAGGTGTCCGTCGAGGCGATCGCCAAGGCCGACCCCGACTGGATCCTCGTCCTCGACCGGGACGCGGCCGTCGCCGCCGACGAGGAGGGCTACACGCCCGCCAAGCAGCTCATCGAGGACTCCGAGGCGCTCCAGGACGTCACCGCGGTCAAGGAGGGGCAGGTCGTCTTCGCCCCTGCGGACACCTACACCAACGAGGGCATCCAGACCTACACCGAGATCTTCTCGGCCTTCGCTGATGCGCTGGAGGAGCAGAGCTGAGCACGACCACGGCTGAACGCGTCGCCTCCAAGGGGCGCCTCCTCGACGCGAAGCTCGTCCTCGGCATCCTCGCCGTGGGCGGGCTCCTCGTCGTGTCGCTGCTCACCGGGGTGTACGACATCTTCGACGGCGACCGGGGCGGCGAGATGTTCGCCATCACCCGCATCCCGCGGACCGTCGCCCTCGTCCTCGCCGGCGCCGCGATGGCGATGTCGGGCCTGGTCATGCAGCTGCTGACGCAGAACCGCTTCGTCGAGCCGACGACGACCGGCACGACCGAGTGGGCGGGCCTGGGCCTGCTCGCCGTGATGATCCTCTTCCCCGGGGCCAGCCTCCTCGAGCGGATGATCGGGGCGATCATCGCGGCCTTCATCGGCACGATGGTCTTCTTCCTCTTCCTGCGAAGGGTGACCCTCCGGTCCTCGCTCATCGTCCCGATCGTGGGGATCATGCTCGGCGCCGTCGTCGGGTCCGTCTCGACCTTCATCGCGCTGCAGACCGACATGCTGCAGAACCTCGGGATCTGGTTCGCCGGCAGCTTCACCTCGGTCCTGCGCGGCCAGTACGAGGTGCTGTGGATCGTCGCCCTCGTCGCGATCGCGATCTTCGTCGTCGCGGACCGCTTCACCGTCGCCGGCCTCGGCGAGGAGATCTCGACGAATGTCGGGCTCAACTACAACCAGGTCGTCCTCATCGGCACAGTCCTCGTCGCCGTCGCGACCGGGGTCGTCACGGTCGTCGTCGGCAACCTGCCCTTCCTCGGGCTCGTCGTCCCCAACATCATCTCGATGTGGCGCGGCGACGACCTGCGCAGCAACCTGCCGTGGGTCTGCCTGCTCGGCATCGCCATCGTCACCGTCTGCGACCTCGTCGGGCGCACGATCATCGCCCCCTTCGAGGTGCCCGTCTCGCTCATCCTCGGCGTCGTCGGCGCAGTCGTCTTCATCGCCCTCCTCCTGCGGCAGCGTCGTCGTGGCTGAGGCACCCGCGCAGCCGCGCACCACCCCGCCGGTCACCGCCCCCGTGGCGACCGGCGGAGCACGCGAGTCCGGCCCCCTTCCCACCGCCCGCTCCCGCCGGCGCTACCGGGTCGTGCTCGTCGGCCTGCTCGTGCTGACCGTCGGCCTGGGCTTCGCCCACCTCGCGGTGGACAACCCGATGCCGGTCGGCAGCGAAGGGTTCTGGCTCGTCGCGCAGATGCGGGGCAGCTCGCTCGTCGCGATGGCGGTCGTCGCGGTCTGCCAGGCGATGGCGACGGTGAGCTTCCAGACGGTGACCAACAACCGGATCATCACGCCGTCGATCATGGGCTTCGAGTCGCTCTACGTCGCCGTGCAGACCGCGGCCGTGTACTTCCTCGGCGTGTCCGGGCTCGGCATGCTCACCGGGCTGCCGCAGTTCGTCCTGCAGATCGCGCTCATGGTCGGGCTCTCGCTGGCGCTCTACGGGTGGCTGCTGTCGGGGCGCTACGCCAACGTGCAGATCATGCTGCTCATCGGCATCGTCATCGGCGGTGGGCTCGCGTCGGTCTCCTCCTTCATGCGGCGGATGCTCACGCCGAGCGAGTTCGACGTGCTCACCGCACGGATGTTCGGCTCCATGACCAACGCCGACCCGATGTACTTCCCCATCGCGATCCCGCTGTGCCTGGCTGCGGCCGGGCTGCTGTGGTGGCGCTCTCGGCGTCTCAACGTCGTCGCCCTCGGCCGCGACGCGGCGACCAACCTCGGCCTCGACCACCGGCGCGAGCTCATGGCGACGCTCTTCCTCGTCTCGGTGCTCATGGCCGTCTCGACCGCGCTCGTCGGGCCGATGACCTTCCTCGGGTTCCTCGTCGCGACGCTCGCCTACCAGTTCGCCGACACCCACGACCACCGGCGGGTCTTCCCGGTCGCGGTGCTCACCGGCTTCGTCGTGCTCTGCGGCGCCTACGTCGTGATGAAGCACGTCTTCTACGCACAGGGCGTGGTGTCGATCATCATCGAGCTCGTGGGCGGCTCGGTCTTCCTCCTCGTCATCCTCAAGAAGGGGCGCCTGTGATCACCCTGACCGACGTCGGTAAGAGCTACGGCGACGAGGTGACGATCGGGCCGGTCGACCTCGAGATCCCGGCCGGCGGTGTCACGGCACTCGTCGGGCCCAACGGGGCCGGCAAGTCGACGCTGCTGACGATGATCGGACGGCTCCTCGACATCGACGAGGGTGCCATCGAGATCGCGGGCTACGACGTCGCCAGCACGAAGTCGAAGGACCTGGCGAAGATCGTCTCGATCCTGCGGCAGGAAAACCACTTCATCACCCGGCTCACCGTCCGCCAGCTCGTCGGCTTCGGGCGCTTCCCGTACTCGCAGGGTCGGCTGACCGTCGAGGACGAGGAGGTCATCTCCCGGTCGATCGACTTCCTCGACCTCACCGCGCTCGAGGGGCGCTACCTCGACCAGCTGTCCGGTGGGCAGCGCCAGCGGGCCTACGTCGCCATGGTGCTCGCCCAGGACACGGACTACCTGCTGCTCGACGAGCCGCTCAACAACCTCGACATGCAGCACTCGGTGCACATGATGCGGCACCTGCGCCGGGCAGCCACCGAGCTCGGCCGCACGATCATCGTCGTGCTCCACGACATCAACTTCGCCGGCCACTACGCCGACCGGATCTGCGCGGTCAAGGACGGGCGGGTCGTCGAGTTCGGCCCGCCGGAGCAGATCATGACCGACGAGGTGCTCACCAGGGTCTTCGAGACCGAGGTGCAGGTGGTCGACGGACCCCGCGGCCCGCTCGCCGTGTACTACTGACCGTCGGTGGAGGTGCGAGCGCCGAGCCTCGAGGCCCGGCCCGCCGGACTCAGCCCGCGACCGGCTCCGAGACGTGCTCGGCGGCGACCGGGGCACCCGACGGCGGGGCGAGCTGCTCCCTTCGCTCGTAGGCCCACCCGGGACCGTGCAGGAGGAAGCCGAAGCGGTCCGACCAGGTCGGCGCCGTCGCGATGTCCTTGGCGATGTCGCGCCACTCGTGGGTGGCGATGACGGCGGGGTTGAAGGTGTCGATGTTGCGGGTCAGGCCGTAGCGCACCCGCTCGTCCTCCGGCTCGAAGGTGCCGAAGAGCTTGTCCCAGAGGATGAGGATCGAGCCGTGGTTGATGTCGAGGTACTGCCGCTGGCTGCCGTGGTGGGCGCGGTGGTGGCTGGGGGTGTTGAGCACCTTCTCGAGCCACCCGATCGAGCGGACCGCCTCGGTGTGGATCCAGAACTGGTAGATGAGGTTGAGCGCCCGTGCGTCCTCGATGTAGCGCGGCGGGATCCCGAGGAGCGCGAGCACCCCATAGGGCGCCGACAGGGTGAAGCCGTCGGCGACCGGCTGCCTCAGCGCCGTCGAGAGGTTGTAGCGCTCGCTGCTGTGGTGGACGACGTGCACAGCCCACATCCAGCGCGACTCGTGGGCCGTGCGGTGGTTCCAGTAGTAGATGAAGTCCCAGCCGGCGATGGCGAGCAGGTAGGGGACGGCCCCCGTGCGCTGGCGGAAGGGACTGATCGCGGCGAGCCGCGTCGCGGAGGTCTGCAGCGCCCACACCGAGGCCGCGGCGACCGCGGTCGAGCCGACGGCGGCGACGGCGGAGCCCGAGGTGAGCAGGCCGAGGGCGTCGACGCGCGAGCGGACGGTCGTCGGCTGCGGGGCGTCCGAGGGGAGGGTTCCGGCCTCGGGCAGCTCGCCCCCGTGGGCGCGGCGCTGGCGCAGCACGTCGCCGACGGTCGTCACGACGGCCGCCGCGGCGCCGACGGCCATGAGCGCGGTGCCCGCCCGCGTGGTCCCGGGCGCCAGACGACGCACGAGCGGTCCCGTGACGAAGGGGGCGATGAGACTGCCGATCCCCATGCTGAGGCTGGCGATGGTGTCGTTGAGCTCGTAGTCCCCTGGCCGGTCCTCGTCGGGTGCGGCCGGGCGCTTGTGGTGCATCCACCAGTACTCCGCACCCATGGCGCCCACGAAGGCAGGGATCGCGAGGACGGTCAGGTCAGGGCGTGCCATGGGGGCTCCTTTGCCGGGGACGAGCTCAACTGACCATAGAGTCAGTTGTCGTGCCTGACAAGATGTGGCCCGTCACAGAGGAGGCACCCGTGAGTGGCATCGGGACGAAGGGCGTGGCCCGCGCCGAGCGCAGGCAGCAGCTCGTGCACGAGGCCGTCGAGGAGCTGGGAAGCCAGGGCTATGCCCGCGCCTCGATGGCCGACGTCGCCGCGCGCGCCGGTGTCTCGAAGGCCATGGTGCACAACGTCTTCGGGTCCAAGGCCGACCTCGCGCAGGCCTGCCTCGAGGAGGTCGGACCGCGCCTCGTCGCCACGATCGCCCAGGCCCAGACGGCGACCGATCCCGGTGAGCGCGCCCTCGACACCTTCACCGCGATCTTCTCGGCGATGGCCGAGCACCGCTATGCGTGGGCGCTCGTCAAGGACGAGACCCTGCCCGAGGGGTCGGCGGCTGCCGAGCTGGCACAGGGCTACCGCGCACAGCTGCACTCGATGGGGACCGTCGGCACCCGCGACGTCCTCGAGGCGGCCGGGCTCGCCGACCCGCTCGACCACGACCTGCTCGACCACATCTGGGAGTCGATCGTCGAGGCCGCGGTCGCCTGGTGGCAGGAGCACGAGGACCACACCGCGGAGCAGATGGCGCAGCGGCTCACCCGCCTGCTGGCCGTGGTCACGCTGCGGGGGTGAGCCCCGGTCAGCTCCCGGCCATGCCCCACCGGACGAGCCGGGTGGAGGTGTGGCCGACCGCGCGGGCGAGGACGCGTCCGACGCCGCTCGTGGCCGGCAGGTCGAGCATCTCGCCCGCCCAGGGCGGCAGGACGGAGAGCGCGCCGGCCGCGATGAGGGCGTAGCCGGGTCGTGCGGCGGCGGGGAGCGGGGGCTCGCGCAGCAGGAAGGTCGCCGCGTCCCTGGCCGCCTCGGTCACGACGAGCTCGGCGCGGTGCTCCGCGAGGGCGGCCTCGAGCTGCGCGACCGTCATCGGCAGGTCACGCGCGCCGAGGCGCTGCGCCGGGACCGCGGTCTGGGCGACGTAGGTGTCGGCCTCGTCGGGCGTCAGCGGCCGCTGGCCGAAGAGCTGGTGGGCGCGCAGGAAGCACCACACCTCGGCCACGTGCACCCAGCGCAGCAGGTGCGGGTCGTCCGCGGCGTACGATACGCCCAGGTCGCTCGTGCCGCGCACCCGCGCGTGCACCGCCCGCACCACGTCGACGGCCTCCTCGGCGTGCTCGATCGTGCCGTAGGTGGTCGTCGCGATGTAGTGGCTCGTGCGCTGCAGTCGGCCCCACGGGTCGCCGCGGAAGCCGCTGTGCCCGGCGACCCCCGCCATCGCCGAGGGGTGCAGCGACTGCAGGAGCAGGGCGGCGACCCCGCCGGTGAACATGGACGCGTCCTCGTGGACCCGCCAGATCGGGTCCTCGCGCACGAACCAGCGCGGCCCCGGGGTCTCCCAGATGCGCGTCGCGGCCTCGTGCGCGTCGGGGCCCGCGACGCGACTGCGCAGGGCCGTCGCCAAGCGCCGCTGCGCGGTGCCGAGCGTCCGCGCGGCGAGGGTACGGGGATCCGGGGCCACCAGACCAGTCTAAGGTCGCCGTGGTCGGCCGTAGGGTCGGCGCATGGGCACTCGCACGGGCGGCGGACGATGAGCGGGAGGGGCGGTCCCCTTCGCGTCAGCGCGGACGGGTCAGCGCCCGTCGACGAGGTCTGGCGCCGGTACACGACGCCCTCGCTGTGGTCCGCCTGGGCGCCGCAGATCCGGGGGGTCGACCACCCGCCGGGTCGGGTCGTCGCCGGTGGCGCCGGCGTCGTGCGCGGCCCACTCGGGCTCCGTGTCCCCTTCGTCGTGGAGGTCGTCGACGACGAGGCCCTGCGCTGGGCCTGGATGCCCGGGGTGGACCCGGTCCGGGTCCGGATGCGGCACGGCGTCGACCCGGGGCGAAGGGGGAGCAGCGCGTGGGTCGAGATCGCGGCGCCGCAACCGCTCGCGCTCGCCTACGCGCCGATCGCGCGGATGGCGCTGCGACGCCTCGTCGCGGGTGGGCCCCTGCCGTCCGGACGCGCATAGGGTCGACGGGTGATCGAGCGACTGACCTGCTTCTGCGGCTCCACCCCCGGCAACGACCCCAGGTGGGTCGAGCTGGCGCACGCGGTCGGGTCCGACCTCGCGGGGCGCGGCATCGGCGTGGTCTACGGCGCGGGCGGCGGTGGCCTCATGGGCGCCGTGGCCCAGGGCGCGCTCGACGAAGGGGGCGAGGTCGTCGGCGTCATCCCCTCCTTCATGATCGAGCGGGAGTGGGGTCGCGAGGACCTCACCGAGGTCCACGTCGTCGAGACGATGCACGAGCGCAAGGCGCTCATGGCGGACCTGACGAGCGCCTTCCTCGCGCTGCCCGGCGGCATGGGCACGCTCGAGGAGGTCTTCGAGGTGTGGACCTGGCGGCAGATCGGCCTGCTCGACAAGCCGGTCGGCTTCCTCGACGCCGACGGCTTCTGGACCCCGCTGCTCGACTCCCTTCGCGGCATCTCGCAGGCCGGCTTCATGTCGCAGGCGAGCCTCGACGACGTCGTCGTCGCGCCCGACCTCGATGCAGCGCTCGCCGGCCTCGAGGCGCGCGGCACCGGCAACCGGATGCTGCGGCCGGTGACCTGACCCCCTTCGTCAGGCGGCGTCGGGGCGGATCCCGATGAGGCGAAGGGAGGATCCCGCGCACTCGGGGCACGGGTGGACCAGGGGTGCGTCCACCTCCGGCCACAGGATCCGGAAGGTCTCGTGCACACCGCACCGGTAGGCGACGATGCGCGGACCCTGCGCGGGGCGGGTGAGCTCGGGGGCGGTCAGGCGGCGGACGGTGCGGGTGTGGCGCTGCATGCGAGAGATGGTGCGCCGCAAGGATTTCCAGCCTGCTGCGCGGATGTTTCCGGGGTATTGCACGGGCCGTCGTCCGCCGCCGAGTAGCGTTGTCCCCATGACTCAGACGCGTGCGGAGAAGGACAGCATGGGCACCATCGAGGTGGCCGCGGACAAGTACTGGGGCGCGCAGACGCAGCGCTCGCTCGGCAACTTCGACATCGGTCGCGACACCTTCGTCTGGGGCCGCTCGATGATCCGCGCCCTCGGCATCCTCAAGAAGTCCGCCGCCCTGGCCAACGCCGAGCTCGGCGAGCTGCCGCAGGACGTCGCCGACCTCGTGGCGCAGGCGGCCGACGAGGTCATCGCGGGCGACCTCGACGAGCACTTCCCGCTCGTCGTCTTCCAGACCGGCTCGGGCACGCAGTCCAACATGAACTCCAACGAGGTCATCTCCAACCGCGGCATCGAGATCGCCGGCGGCGAGATGGGCTCCAAGACCCCGGTCCACCCCAACGACCACGTCAACCGCGGCCAGTCGAGCAACGACACCTTCCCCACGGCGATGCACATCGCGATCGTCCTCGACCTCAACGAGCGTCTCTACCCGTCCGTCACGCAGCTGCGCGAGACCCTGGCCGCCAAGGCCAAGGAGTTCGCCGACATCGTCATGGTCGGCCGCACTCACCTGCAGGACGCCACCCCGGTGACCCTCGGCCAGGTCATCGACGGCTGGGTCGCCCAGATCGACTTCGCCCTGGACGCGGTCAAGCACGCCGACGAGCGCGCCCGCGAGCTGGCCATCGGTGGCACCGCGGTCGGCACGGGCCTCAACGCCCACCCCGACTTCGGCAAGCTCTGCGCGGCCAAGATCAGCGACGAGGCCGGCTACGACTTCGTCCAGGCCCCCAACCTCTTCGCCAGCCTCTCGGCGCACGACGCGCTCGTCGAGGTGAGCGGCTCCCTTCGGACCCTCGCCGGCGCCCTGATGAAGATCGCCAACGACGTGCGCTGGTACGCCTCCGGCCCGCGCAACGGCATCGGCGAGCTGGCGATCCCGGAAAACGAGCCGGGCTCGTCGATCATGCCGGGCAAGGTCAACCCCACCCAGGCCGAGGCGATGACGATGGTCGCCACCCGGGTCTTCGGCAACGACGCGACGGTCGGTTTCGCCGGCAGCCAGGGCAACTTCCAGCTGAACGTCTACAAGCCGGTCATGGCGCACGCGGTCATCGAGTCGATCCGCCTGATCTCCGACGCCTGTGTCTCCTTCGACACCAACTGCGCCGTCGGCATCGAGCCGGTCCGCGAGAAGATCGACGAGAACCTCTCGCGCAACCTCATGCTCGTCACCGCGCTCAACCGCCACATCGGTTACGACAAGGCCGCGGCGATCGCCAAGAAGGCGCACAAGGAGGGCACGAGCCTGCGCGAGGCCGCCGTCGCCTCCGGTGACATCTCCGGCGAGGACTTCGACGCCTGGGTCGTCCCGGCCGACATGACGCACCCGAGCGCCTGACGACGCCTCACCCGCCCCGGGATTTCCGGGTCACCCGAGAAACCTCCCCTTCGCAAGGGTTTCAAACTCTTGCGAAGGGGAGGTTTCTCTTGCTGAGCAGCGGCGGGAGTCGTCGGGCCGGTCAGAAACCCTCGTCGGCGACCTTGGCCGCCGGGCCGGCAGCGATGCCGTAGCCTCCGAGCAGCTCCGCCAGGCGAAGGGGGCCGCGCGCCTCGTCGGCCCGGCCGGCCCGCTGCAGGGTGCGGCCGAGGAGCAGGTGCGCGTAGGCGTCGTCGGGAGCCTCGGCGATGACCTCGCGGGCCGCGGCCTCGGCCCGCCCGAGCTGCGCGGAGTGGAAGTAGCAGCGCGCCAGCAGCAGGTGGATCTCGGCGGTGCCGTGCCCGACGGGGTCGGCGTCGCCCTCCGCGCGGGCGGCCGCGAGGTCCGTGAAGAAGTCCTCGAGGTCGCTCGCCGCATCGGTGTAGCGGGCATCGTCGAAGGCGTGCTTCGCGCGCTCGTAGCGCTCGAAGCCGTACAGCTCGCGCGTCGTCGTGGTCATGTCGTCCTCAACCCCGCCGGGGTGAGAACCATTCCCATCAGGCCGTCGCACGCTCAGCGCACGCGATCGAGCCGGACGAAGTCCGCCAGCCACGCGCCCAGCTCGCGGGCGCAACCGTCGACGGCCGCGGACCAGTCGTGCGCGGTCTCGTCGGCGTTGTCGCTCACGACCTTGACCAGGTGGACGGGCACGCCGAGCTCGGTGCACGCGAGAGCGATGGCGTAGCCCTCCATGTCGACGAGGTCGGCGCGTGCGGCGAGCTCGTCGCGCACGGCCGGGTTGGTGACGAAGAGGTCGCCGCTCGCCAGCGCCGTTGGTCGGCCGGCGTCCAGCTCGATCCGCTCGCGAGGGTCGAGGCCGAGCTGCCGGATCGCCTCGGCCGACAGGTCGTGGTTGAGCACGGTCCCGATCTCGTGCAGTCCGGCGACGTCGGGGCGCAGGGCGCCGGCCGTGCCGATGTTGACGACGACGAGCTCGTCGCGGCGCGGGTGCTCGCAGATCGCGCGGGTGACCTGCACGGCCGCGAGGGTCTTGCCGACCCCGGTGACGAGGACCTCGAGGTCTTCGGGGACGTGGGCGGCCTCGGCCCGGATCGCGGCGACGACGAGCAGGTGCATGGCGCCACCGTATCCGTCGTATCGTGCCGAGCATGGCCCCCTTCGTCCCGCACGCGCTGATCCGTGGCACCCGCCTGCGACCCGGCGCCGCACCCGTGGACATCCGGCTGCGCGAAGGGAGGATCGCCGAGATCGGCGAGCACCTCACCACCGCGGGGGCCGAGGTCCATGACGCCGGCGGAGCGCTCGCGCTCCCGGGGCTGTGGGACGCACACGTGCACTTCGGCCAGTGGGCGGCGATGTCCCGCCGGGTCGACGTCGCGGACACCGCGAGCCCCGAGGAGGTCACGGCCCGGGTCGCGCGCCACCTCGCTGCGGAGCGACCAGCGCCCGGGACCGTCGTGCAGGGCTTCGGCTGGCGCGTGGCCGGCTGGGACCGCCTGCCGAGCACCGCCGAGCTCGACGCCGTCGCCGGCGACCGGCCGGTCATCCTCATCAGCGGGGACTGCCACGCCGGGTGGCTGAGCAGCTCGGCCTTCCGAGCCCTCGGTCTGCCCGTCCACGAGGGACACCTCGACGAGGACGAGTGGTTCCCCATCTACCAGCGCCTGGCCGACCTGCCGGAGGACCCGGCCGTCGTCCGCGCCAGCCTCGACTCGGCGATGCGTGCCGCCGCGGCGAAGGGGGTCGTCGGCATCGCCGACATGGAATTCGAGGCGGGGCGCCTCGAGTGGCCTCAGCGCACCGCCGACGGCCTCGACCTGCTACGGGTGCGTCCGGCGACCTACCCCGAGGGGCTCGAGGAGACCATCGCCGCGGGTGTGCGGACCGGCGACGTGCTCGACGGGACCGGCCTGGTGACGATGGGCCCGCTCAAGGTCATCACCGACGGCTCGCTCAACACCCGCACCGCCTGGTGCTGCGAGCCCTTCGTCACCGACGACGACCTCGGCGACCCGCACGGCAAGAGCACTGTCGGTCCCGAGGAGCTCACCGGGCTGCTGCGGCGCGCCCACGCGCACGGCCTCGACGGCGCGGTCCACGCGATCGGCGACCAGGCGCTGCTCGACGCCCTCGACGCCTACACCGAGAGCGGCGCACGCGGCACGATCGAGCACGCACAGCTGGTGCGGATGGAGGCGCTGGGTCGCTTCGCCGACCTCGGGCTCATCGCGAGCGTCCAGCCGGCGCACCTGCTCGACGACCGCGACTCGACCGAGGCCCTGTGGCCCGACCGGCTCGACCGGTGCTTCGCCCTGCGCTCGATGACGACGGCGGGGATCCCCCTTCGCCTGGGGTCGGACGCTCCCGTCTCCCCGCTCGACCCGTGGCTGGCCATGGCGGCGGCGGTCCACCGCAGTGCCGACGAGCGCGAGCCCTGGGCGCCGGAGCAGGCGATCACGCCGCGCGAGGCGCTGCTCGCCTCGACCGATGGGGTCACCGAGCTCGCGCTCGGGGGCCCAGGCGACGTCGCCCTCCTCGTCGAGGACCCCTGCCCCGCAGGCCTGCCCGGTACCGCAGCCCAGGCAGCTCACCTGCGGGAGACGCAGGTGCTGGCGACCTTCGTCGGCGGTCGACTGACCCACTCCGCCTGACCTGAACCCGCATTGCCCTACGGCAATGCTGGTTCGACGTCGCATTGCCGTAGGGCAATGCGGGTTCAGAAGCCCTCGACGAGCGAGTCGATCTTCGCGGCGGAGGGGTGCGGCTCGCCGCCGCAGACGGTCGTGACGATCTCTCGGTCGGCGCTGCCGGCGCCGGTCACGGTGAGGTTGGTGCCGCCCGCTCCGACGCACGGGCTGTCCTGACCCTCGATCTCGTCGAGGCGGGCGGGCAGCTCGGCGACGAAATCCTCCCACTGGTCGGCGTCCATCGGCCGTGTCGTCTCGTCTCCCTTGACCTCCTCGACGACCTCGTCCTGGGAGAGCCGGAGCGAGCGGGTGTCCTGGTAGCGGTCGGGGGTCGAGGGCGGGATCCAGCTGACCTCCACCACGACCGTGGCCGGGTCGAGCTGCGGCTCGTCGCCCCCGCCGACGAGCCCGCAGGCGGAGGTCAGCAGGAGCGCGGCGGCGAGGGCGAGCGGCTTCATGCACCTGTGACGTGGTGCGTCGGCGGAAAGTTCCGTGGTGTCGAGGCTCGGCCGCGGGCGGCCTCGCGCCTCCACCAGCGGGTGGGTTCGGCCGCGGGCGGCCTCGCGCCTCCACCAGCGGGTGGGTTCGGCCGCGGGCGGCCTCGCGCCTCCACCAGCGGGTGGGTTCGGCCGCGGGCGGCCTCGCGCCTCCACCAGCGGGTGGGTTCGGCCGCGGGCGGCCTCGCGCCTCCACCAGCGGGTGGGTTCGGCCGCGGGCGGCCTCCCGCCTCCACCATCGGATGGGCGAGGCCGTGAGGCCCCGCCCATCCGGTGATGCTGGCCAGGGGTCAGTTGGCGGTGTCGATCGTGACGCCGTAGTAGTTCGCCGCGTCGACGGCCGGCTGGTAGAAGCTGTACGAGCCGGCCGCGTAGCCGCGGTTCCAACCGCACTCGACACCGACCGGACCGCCGGAGGTCATGCCCTGGGCGAGGTTGCCGACACCGATGTACGCGCCCCCGGAGTCGCCGCCCTCCGTGCAGACGCTCGCCTCGGCGAGACCGGAGACGACCGTGCCGCCGTAGTTGACGGTGCGGTTGTAGGCCTTGATCGTCCCGCAGGTCCAGCCGGTCGTGTTGCCGGCCTTGCAGATCTCGGAGCCGACGGCGTTCTTGCTCGCGCCCTCGACCGGGTAGTAGCCCGAGTGGCCTCTTGCCGGGTGAGTTCGCGCCCTTCACACGCAGGGTTCACGTCGATGTCACCGCCCCGGGTTGCATCGAAGGGGGGGCCTTGGCTAATCTGGAGTAGTTCCAATCAACGGGGCGGTCAAGTCCGCGCCGGATGGAGCGACCTGACCCCGAGAGATGCACAGGAGACCAACGCATGTCCCTCATCAACACCCAGATCAAGCCCTTCCAGGCCACCGGCTACATCGACGGTGAGTTCAAGGACTTCTCCGAGGCGGACATCGCCGGCAAGTGGGCGATCTTCTTCTTCTACCCGGCTGACTTCACCTTCGTCTGCCCGACGGAGCTCGAGGACCTCGCGGCCGAGTACGACGCGGAGCTCAAGGGCCTGGGCGTCGAGGTCTTCTCGGTCTCGACCGACACGCACTTCACCCACAAGGCGTGGCACGAGACCTCCGACGCGGTCGGCAAGGTCACCTACCCGATGCTCGGCGACCCGACCGCCACCATCTCGCGCAACTTCGACATCCTGCGCGAGGACGAGGGCCTGGCCAACCGTGGCACCTTCCTCGTCGACCCCGACGGCGTCATCCAGTTCCTCGAGATCACGGCCGAGGGCATCGGCCGCAACGCCAAGGAGCTCGTCCGCAAGGTCAAGGCCGCCCAGTACGTCCGCAACAACCCCGGTGAGGTCTGCCCGGCCAAGTGGGAAGAGGGCGCCGAGACCCTCGCCCCGAGCCTGGACCTCGTCGGCAAGATCTGATCGAGCCTCTCCGCTCGATCTGATCGCCGTCACGCACGGTGCATCTCTGGTGGGGGCGGCGCGACCCGCCGCCCCCACCCACACCCCGCAACTGTCATCCCCCTTCGTCCTGCAGGAGTCGCTCGCACCATGGCCCTCGATCCGAACCTCGCCACCCAGCTCAAGGCCTACCTCGACAACCTCCGCGAGCCGATCGAGCTCGTCGCGAGCCTCGACGAGGGCCCCAAGTCCCGTGAGCTCGACGAGCTGCTCGTCGAGATCGAGGGCATGAGCGAGCAGATCACCCGACGCGTCGTCGAGGGTGCAGAGCTCGACGAGCGGGTGCCCTCCTTTGCGATCACCCGGACCTCCGACCCGCAGGTGTCGGTGCGCTTCGCCGGCATCCCGATGGGCCACGAGTTCACCTCCCTCGTCCTGGCCCTGCTGCAGGTCGGCGGCCACCCCAGCAAGGCGTCGCAGGACCTCATCGAGCAGGTCAAGGGCCTCACCGGGCAGCACCACTTCGAGACCTTCTTCTCGCTCAGCTGCCAGAACTGCCCCGACGTCGTTCAGGCGCTCAACCTCATGAGCGTGCTCAACCCCGGCATCACGCACACCGCCATCGACGGCGCGGTCTTCCCGACCGAGGCCGAGCAGCGTGGCGTGCTCGCGGTGCCCACCGTCTTCCGCAACGGCGAGTCCTTCGGCTCCGGCCGCATGGAGCTGGCCGAGATCGTCGGCAAGGTCGACGAGCTCTCCGGTGGTGACTCCGCCGCCAAGGCGGCCGAGGAGCTCTCCGCGCGCGAGCCCTACGACGTCCTCGTCGTCGGTGGCGGACCCGCCGGTGCCTCCGCTGCGATCTACGCCGCGCGCAAGGGCATCCGCACCGGTCTCGTCGCCGAGCGCTTCGGCGGTCAGGTGCTCGACACCATGGCGATCGAGAACCTCGTCTCCGTCCCGCACACCGAGGGCCCGAAGCTCGCGGCCGACCTCGAGCGCCACGTCGGCGAGTACGACGTCGACATGATCCGCAGCCAGGCCGCCGCCGGCCTCTCCGCCGGCGACGACGGGCTGACGGTCGTCGACCTCGTGGGCGGCGCCGCGCTCAAGGGCAAGACCGTCGTCCTCGCGACGGGCGCCCGCTGGCGCACCATGGGCGTCCCCGGCGAGGAGGACTACCGCAACAAGGGCGTCACCTTCTGCCCGCACTGCGACGGCCCGCTCTTCAAGGGCAAGCGCATCGCCGTCATCGGCGGCGGCAACTCCGGCGTCGAGGCCGCGATCGACCTGGCGGGCATCGTCGGGCACGTCACCCTCGTCGAGTTCATGGACGAGATGCGCGCCGACGAGGTGCTCCAGCGCAAGCTGCGCTCGCTGCCCAATGTCGACATCCGCCTCGGCACCAAGACGACCGAGGTCGTCGGCGACGGCGGCAAGGTCACCGGCATCGTCGTCGAGCCCCGTGACGGCGGCGAGGGCGAGACCCTCGCCCTGGAGGGTGTCTTCGTCCAGATCGGCCTGCTGCCCAACACCGAGTGGCTCGGTGACGCGGTCGAGCTCTCCGAGCGCGGCGAGATCGTCATCGACGGTGTCGGCCGGACCAACCTGCCGGGCGTCTTCGCCGCCGGCGACTGCACGGTCGAGCCCTACAAGCAGATCGTCACGGCCCTGGGTGCCGGGTCGACCGCGTCCCTGAGCGCCTTCGACCACCTGATCCGCACGAGCGCGCCCGACGAGGACGCCGCGATCGCCGCCACCAAGGCTGCCGACGGTCCGCTCGAGGCCGGCGACCAGATCGACGTGCCCGACTCGGTGGGCGTCTCGGCCTGACCGGTCGCTACCGTCGTCTTCAACCCCCCTCGACCACACCAGGAGTGCGCATGAGCGAGCAGATCGACCTCTCCGACCACGGTCCCGCCCCCTACGCCGTCGACATCGAGTCGGCCACGCTGCAGAACTCCAACTACCGCTCCACGCTGTGGACCGGTACCAACCTGCAGCTGACCGTCATGGCCATCGCGCCCGGCGACGACATCGGGCTGGAGGTCCACGAGGACCACGACCAGTTCATCCGGGTCGAGGAGGGTCGTGGCCGCGCCCAGATGGGGCCGGCCGAGGACGACCTGAGCTTCGACCGCGAGGTCGGCGACGACGACATCATCATGGTGCCAGCCGGTCAGTGGCACAACGTCACCAACATCGGCGACGTGCCGCTCAAGGTCTACTCCCTCTACGGCCCGCCGGAGCACGTGCACGGCACGGTCCACGCGACCAAGGCCGACCAGGACGCCGACCCCAACGAGCACTGAGCGACCGCTCCACCACCGACGAAGGGTGGGACCTGCCAGCTGGCGGGTCCCACCCTTCGAGACGGTCGCGGGGCGACCTCCTCAGGGACCGCCCTTCGTCATGTGCTGGCCACCGTGGTGACCCGCCGGTAACCTCGGGCCATGCGCAGCAGCATCGAGTACACGCGACACGCGGGAACCGGCGAGCCGGTCGTCCTCATCCACGGCATCGGCCACCGGCGGCAGGCGTGGGGTGAGGTTCCGGAGCTGCTCGCGGCGCGCGGTCACGACGTCTACGTCGTCGACCTGCCCGGCCACGGGGAGTCGCCGAAGCCCACCCGCCCGGACGGCTGGTCGATGCGCAGTCATGCCGAGCAGTTCGAGCGGCTCTTCCGCGAGCTGGACATCGAGCGGCCGCACGTCGTCGGCAACTCACTCGGCGGCGCGATGGCCCTCGAGCTGGCCGCCCGCGAGGGCGTCGTCAGCAGCGTGACCGCCCTGTCGCCGGCCGGGTTCTTCCCGCCGTGGCACCTGGCCAATGTCGCAGCCAACCTGCTCTTGATGAAGGCCGGCAGCCACCTCCCCGAGGCGCTGCACCGCCGCCTCACCGCCCACGTGTGGTTTCGCAAGGCGGCCTTCCGTGCCCTCTACACGCACCCGGAGAAGGTCACCGTCGAGGCGGCGGTGGGGGACACCCTCAACCTGCGCCGGTCACCGGGCTTCTGGCCGCACTTCGTCCGGGCGACCTTCCTGCGCGTCGCCGAGCCGCTCGCCGTCCCGACGACCATCGCCTGGGGCGACACCGACCGCCTGCTCCTGCCCTCCGAGGCAGACACCGCCCGAGCCCGCTTCCCCGAGGCGACCCACGTCTCGCTCGAGGACTGCGGGCACTGTCCTCAGATCGACCACCCCGAGCTCGTCGTCGACACCGTCGTCGCGACGATCGAGCGAGCGAGCTCCCGCCAGGGGGCCGTTCAGTAGAACCGGGAGGGGGACGGCTACTCAACAACCGACCTGCGGATGAGCACCTCACCCGTGCTCCTTCATGCGGGCGCACGGGCGACGGCATCTGGACCCATCCGTCGACGACCGAGGCGCTCAGCGATGTGCTCGTCGGCTGAGCAGGGGTGCGCGGCTTCGCGGCGAGGCGTAGGTTACCGGTGAGAAACAAGCCAATGGATGGAAGGTCACCGATGACTGCCGCGCCCAGCCAACCGCAGGGCACCAGCCGCCGCGAGCTGCCGGAGCGTGTCGACGTCCTCGTCGTCGGCGCCGGCATCTCCGGCATCGGTGCCGCACACCGCATCCTCGAGGCCACGCCCGACGTCGACCTCGCGATCGTCGAGGCCCGCGCAGCGACCGGTGGCACCTGGGACCTCTTCCGCTACCCGGGGGTGCGCTCGGACTCCGACATGTTCACCCTCTCCTTCCCCTTCCGGCCGTGGCAGGGGCGCAAGGCGATCGCCGACGGTGGTGACATCCGGGACTACATCCGCGAGACGGCGCGCGAGGGAGGGCTCGACGAGTGGACCCACACCGGGTGCCGGGTCGTCGCGCTCGACTGGTCGAGCGACGCCCAGGAGTGGACCGTGCAGGTGGACACGGACGGGGGCCGGCGCGAGGTGCGCGCCGGGTGGGTCCACTTCGGCAGCGGCTACTACAACTACGAGGAGGCCCACGACCCGGGCTTCGCGGGGGTCGAGGACTTCTCCGGGACCGTGGTGCACCCGCAGTTCTGGCCGCAGGACCTCGACCACGCCCGCAAGCGCGTCGTCGTCATCGGCTCGGGTGCGACGGCCGTGACCGTCGTCCCGGCGATGGCACAGACGGCGGCCCACGTGACGATGCTCCAGCGCACGCCGAGCTATGTCTTCTCCCAGCCGGGGGTCGACCCCTTCGTCCAGCTGCTGCGCAACCGGCTGAGCCCGCAGCGGGTGCAGTCGCTCACCCGGGTCAAGAACCTCGGCCTGCAGTCCTTCCTCTACGAGCTCTCGCGCAAGCGTCCGCGGGCGGCCAACGCGATCGTCCTCGGCCAGGTGCGCGCCTTCCTGCCCAAGGAGGTCGTCGCCGAGCACTTCACCCCGCCCTACGACGTGTGGGACCAGCGCCTGTGCGCGGTGCCCGACGGCGACCTCTACGCGGCGATCCGGCGCGGTGCCGCCGACGTCGTCACCGGCCACATCGACCGCTTCGTGCCCGAGGGCGTGCGCCTGACCGACGGTCGGGTCCTCGAGGCCGACATCGTCGTCACCGCGACCGGCCTGCGGCTGCAGCTCTTCGGCGGGGCGCAGGTCTCGGTCAACGGCGCGCCGGTCGACATGGCCCGCCGCTTCGCCTACCGCGGCCTGATGCTCGCCGGCGTCCCCAACGTCACGATGACCGTCGGCTACGTCAACGCCTCGTGGACGCTGCGGGCCGACCTGGTGAGCCGCTACGTCGCGCGGCTGCTCGGGCACCTGCGCGACCGTGGCCTGGGCACCGCGGTCCCGGTCGCGCCCGACGGCATGACGGCCGGCCCGATCATGGACCTGACCTCGGGCTACGTGCAGCGCATCGTCTCGATCTTCCCCAAGGTCGGTGACCGCGCGCCGTGGACGATGCCGCAGAACTACCTCAAGGACAAGATCGCCTTCCGCCGGGCCGATGTCACCGAGGACATGTTCTTCGCTCCGCTCGGGGCGAAGGGGGTCGCCCTCCCGTCGGGTGCGGAGGCACCGGCGCAGCTGCCGCTGCCCGGGTCGTCGAGCAATGTCGACGGCGCCGTGGGCGATGTCGTCGAGGTGCCGGCGACGGAGGCCGCCGAGTCACCGGTCACCGTGGAGGCCGTCGCGGAGACCTCGTGGTGAAGCGCCCCGATCTTGTCGTCGCCGGCGGCACCGCGGTCGTCACCGGGGCCGCCGGTGGCATGGGCGAGCACCTGGCCAAGGGCCTGGCGCGTCGCGGTGCCGACCTCGTCGTCCTCGACCGCGACGCCGCCGGCCTCGAGCGGGTCGTCGCGGAGATCGGCCGGGAGACGCCCGGGGCGAGGGTCACCCCCTTCGTCGTCGACCTGTCGGACCGGGCCGCTGTCGACGCGGCGATCGCGCGCATCCGCGACGAGCACGCCGGCGTGACGATGCTGTTCAACAACGCCGGCGTCGCGGTCGGTGGCCGGTTCGTCGACGTCTCGGCACAAGACTTCGACTGGCTGCTCGAGATCAACCTGCTCGTGCCGATCCGGCTCACCCGGGCGCTGCTGCCGCTCATGCTCGCCAACGGTCAGGGGCAGGTGGTCAACACCTCGAGCCTCTTCGGGCTCATCGGCCCGCCGGGGCAGTCGGCATACTCGACGAGCAAGTTCGGGCTGCGCGGGTTCAGCGAGTCGCTGCGCAGCGAGCTCGAGGCGGAGGACCAGCCGGTGGGGGTCACGAGCGTGCACCCGGGCGGCATCCGCACCGGCATCGCCCGGAACGCCCGGATCGCCGCGGGCACCGACCCCGACGAGGAAGAGCGTGGACGCGCGGCCTTCGACAAGGTGCTGCGCTACCCGGCCGACCGGGCCGCCGAGGAGATCATCGAGGCCGCCGTCGCCCGGCGCCCCCGGCTGCTCATCGGCAACGACGCCCGCGCCCTCGACGCCGTCGCCCGGCTGCTGCCCGCGCGCTACTGGTCGCTCATGGGTCGAGGGATGGCCCTCGCGGCGAAGCGCCAGTAGCGACTGCCATCATGGGGCCATGACGATGCCCCAGCAGCTCCAGGGCCGACTGCGCCTGCCGATCATCTCTGCGCCGATGTTCCTCGGCTCGGGCGTCGACCTCGTCGTCGGTGCCTGCCGCGCCGGGGTCGTCGGGACCTTCCCGGCGCTCAACCTGCGCACCACCGAGGACTTCGACGGGTGGCTGACGCAGATCGAGACGGCCCTGGCCGAGCCCGACGCGAGCGGTCGCCGGCCCGCGCCCTTCGGCGTCAACTTCATCGTCCACCACACCAACAAGCGCATCGAGGCCGACCTCGAGCAGATCGTCGCGCACGAGGTGCCGCTCGTCATCACCAGCCTCGGCGCTGCCAAGGAGGTCGTCGACGCGGTCCACTCCTACGGCGGCCTCGTCTTCCACGACGTCACCAATGCCAAGCACGCGGCCAAGGCGGCGGCCGCGGGGGTGGACGGGCTCATTCTCGTCTCGGCCGGTGCCGGTGGGCACGCCGGCGGGCTCAACCCCTTCGCCCTGATCACCGAGGTGCGCACCGTGTGGGACGGCCCGCTCGTCCTCGGCGGTGCCCTGTCGACCGGTCGCGACGTGCTCGCCGCCCAGGCCGCCGGTGCCGACCTGGCCTACATGGGCACGCGGTTCCTCGCGACGAGCGAGTCGCTCGTGTCGCAGGAGTACGGCGACATGCTCGTCGGGCACAGCGCCGAGCAGATCGTCTACACCCCGTCGATCAGCACCATCCCGGCCAACTTCCTGCGCGAGAGCATCGCCGCCGCCGGCCTCGACCCCGACCACCTGCCGGTGCCCGAGCGGGTCGACCTCGGCCACGTCACCAACCCGCACGCCGAGGAGCCGCAGAGCACGACCTCGACGACCGCCCCCAAGGCGTGGAAGGAGATCTGGAGCGCCGGCCAGTCCGTCGCCGGCATCTCCTCCGTCGTCCCCGTGGCCGAGCTCGTCGACCAGCTCGAGGCCGAGTACACCCAGGCGAAGGGGGAGCTGCTCGCGGTCCTCGGCGAGTAGGTGAGCCGGCGTCCGTGGGCGCGAACCCCCCCTTGCGCGGATGGACCGCGGAGCTAGCGTGGGGTGCATGGCTGAAACCCCCACTCGCGTCCTCGGGGACGGCACGTCGGTGCCGGTCCTCGGATTCGGCACCTACCCGCTGCGCGGGGACGACGGCGTGCGCGCCATCGCATCGGCTCTCGAGGTGGGCTACCGGCTCATCGACACGGCGGTCAACTACCGCAACGAGCGAGAGGTGACCGAGGCGATCCGGGCGAGCGGCATCGACCGCGGCGATGTCTTCGTCCAGACCAAAGTCCCCGGCCGTGACCACGAGAACGCCCGTACGAGCATCGAGACCTCGCTGCAGGTCATGGACCTCGAGTACCTCGACAGCGTGCTCATCCACTGGCCCAATCCCTCGCAGGGCCACTACGTGAAGGCTTGGCAGGGGCTCGTCGACGCGCGCGAGGCGGGGCTGGTCCGCTCGATCGGCGTCAGCAACTTCACGCCCGCCCACCTCGACGAGATCATCGAGGCGACCGGCGTGGCTCCGGCGAGCAACCAGGTCGAGATGCACCCCGCCTTCCCACAGGCGGACCAGCGTGCCGCCGACGCCGAGCGGGGCATCACGACGCAGGCGTGGAGCCCGATCGGCCGGGGCGAGATCCTCGACGCCGAGCCGGTTGTCGCCGCCGCGCGGGCCCACGACGTCACGCCCGCCCAGGTCGTCCTGCGTTGGCACCTGCACCTCGGGTCGCTCCCGCTGCCGAAGTCCGGTGACCCGGAGCGGCAGCGGGCCAACCTCGAGATCCTCGGCTTCGACCTCTCCGAGGCCGAGACCGAGGCGATCACCGCGCTCGGCCGTCCCGACGGGCGCCTCTTCGACGCCGACCCGACGTACCACGAGGAGATGTGATGGAACTGCTGCCCCGCCTCGACGCCGCGGAGGTGCGCCGACTCGACCGTGCGCACGTCATGCACTCGTGGAGCGCGCAGGACCTCATCGACCCTGCGGGGGTCGTGGCGGCACGGGGCAGCAGGTTCACCGACCACACCGGTCGCGAGTACCTCGACTTCTCGAGCCAGCTGGTCAACGTCAACCTCGGGCACCAGCACCCAGACCTCGTCGCGGCGATTGCCGAGGCCGCCGGTCGGATGACGACGATGGCGCCGAGCTTCGCCGTCGAGACCCGCTCGCAGGCGGCCGCGATGATTGCCGACCGGGCGCCGGGCGACCTCGACGCGGTCTTCTTCACCAATGGTGGCGCCGACGCCAACGAGCACGCGATCCGCATGGCGCGGCTGCACACCGGCCGACACAAGGTGCTGGCCGCGTACCGCAGCTACCACGGCGGCACGGCGGGCGCGATGGCCCTCACCGGCGAGCCGCGGCGATGGGGGAGCGAGCCGTCCCTGCCCGGCATCGTCCACCACTGGGGTCCCTACCCCTACCGCTCGCCCTTCCACTCCGACAGCCCCGAGCAGGAGTGCGAGCGGGCGCTGGCCCACCTGCGCGAGGTCGTCGAGGTCGAGGGTCCGCAGCACGTCGCCGCGATCGTCCTCGAGACGGTCGTCGGGACCAACGGCGTGCTCGTGCCGCCCGACGGCTACCTCGCCGGGGTGCGCACCCTGTGCGACGAGCACGGGATCGTCATGATCGCCGACGAGGTCATGGCCGGCTTCGGCCGGGTCGGCGAGTGGTTCGCCGTGGACCGGTGGGGCATCACGCCCGACCTCATCACCTTCGCGAAGGGGGTCAACTCCGGCTACGTCCCCCTCGGCGGGGTCGTCGTCAGCGCCGCGATCCGCGAGACCTTCGGCCGCCGGCCCTATCCGGGCGGGCTGACCTACCAGGGGCACCCGCTCGCCTGCGCCTCCGCGGTGGCGTCGATGAGGATCTTCGAGCGGGACGGGGTCGTCGAGCACGCCCGCGCGCTCGGCGAGGACGTCATCGGGCCGGGCTTGCGCGAGATCGCGCAGCGCCACCCGAGTGTCGGCGAGGTCCGCGGGCTCGGCGTCATGTGGGCGGTCGAGCTGGTCCGAGACCGCGAGACCCGAGAGCCGCTCGTGCCCTTCAACGCCTCGGGCGACGCGGCCTCCCCGATGTCCGAGGTTGCTGCGGCGTGCAAGGCCGCCGGGCTGTGGCCGATGATCGCCGGCAACCGCGTCCACGTCGTCCCGCCGTGCACGACGACCGCCGACGAGGTCCGCGAGGGTTTGGCGATCCTCGACGAAGCGCTGGCCGTCGCCGACGCCCGCACCGCGTGACGGGCGGTGATCGTTGGCCGGTACGCCCCGAGCCGGGCGAGGCAGTGCCGACCCCCTTCGGCATGTCGGCCTACTGCGTCGGTGACCCCGCTGCGCACGCCCCCGACCGGGACGCCCTCGTCGTCGTCCACGGGCCGGGTGACGACTCGCGCTGGACCTTCGCCGAGGTCGACGACGTCGTCCGGGCCGTCGCGGCCGGGCTGCTCGGGCTGGGGTTGCAGTCGGGCGACCGGGTGCTGCTGCGCATGGGCAACCGGGCGGACTTCCCCTTCGTCTTCTTCGGGGCGATCGCGGCCGGTCTCGTCGCTGTGCCGACGAGTGCCCAGCTGACCGCCGACGAGGCCGCCGGGCTGCTCGACGACAGCGGCGCCCGGGCGGTCGCCCTCGACCACGACCTCGATCTCGCTGTGCCGCAGGGGGTCTCGGTCGTCACCACCGAGGACGTCGACCGCTGGGTAGCTGGCGTTGAGCGGGCCGAGCACGACCTCGGCGACCCTGATCGGCCAGCCTTCATCACCTACACCTCCGGCACCACCGGACGGCCGAAGGGGGTCGTCCACGCCCACCGCAGTGCCTGGGGGAGGCGCCCCATGTACCGCGGCTGGTACGGCCTCGGCGAGGGTGACGTCATGCTCCACGCGGGGGCACTCAACTGGACCTACACGCTCGGCGTCGGACTCACTGACCCGTGGGCCAACGCCGCGACCGCCATCGTCTACGACGGCCCCCGTGACGGGCTCGTCTGGCCGCGAATCGTCCACTCGCACAAGGCGACCCATCTCGCGGCCGTGCCCGGGGTCTACCGTCACCTGCTGCGTCACGGTGACCCGGGGGAGTGGGACCTGAGCTCCCTGCGGACCGCGCTCGTCGCCGGTGAGGCGCTGCCCACGGCACTGCTCGAGGAGTGGAGCGCCGCGACCGGGGTGCCGCTGCACGAGTCGCTCGGCATGAGCGAGATCTCGACCTTCGTCTCGACCGGGCCGGACGTGCCCGTGCGGCCCGGCAGCCCGGGGCGGGCCCAGCCCGGTCGGCGGATCGCCGTGCTCGACCCTGACGAGCTCGACGCACCCCGCGAGCTGCCCGCGGGTGAGGTGGGGCGCCTGGCCGTGCACCGCAGCGACCCCGGTCTGATGCTCGGCTACTGGCAGCGGCCGGAGGAGACAGCGGAGGTCCTGCGGGGCGAGTGGTTCGTCACCGGTGACCTCGCCGAGCTGGACGCCGACGGCTACCTGACCTACCACGGCCGCGCGGACGACGTCATGAACGCCATGGGGTACCGCGTCTCCCCGGTCGAGGTCGAGGACGCACTCGCCGGGGTGGCCGGCGTCGCCGACGTCGCCGTGACGGCCCTCGACGTGGGCGACGGGGTCAGCATCGTGTGTGCCTGGGTCGTGCCGACGCCCGACGCGACGGACCCGGAGGCCTTGCGCGACAGGGTGATCGAGCAGGCGGGGCAGCGGCTCGCGGCCTACAAGCGCCCCCGGGAGGTGCGCCTGGTCGACGCCCTGCCGCGCACGGCCAACGGCAAGGTGGTGCGCCGCGACCTGCGGTGAGGCTCAGCAGCGCTCGGTGTAGGCCGCCTCGAGCTCGGGGATGCCGACCTGCTCGAAGATCTCGATCCGCCGTCCGTCGAGCGACGCCGCGAGGGCGTCGAGGCACATGTGGTAGCCCGCGGCATTGCTCGGCCACCCGCGCTCGGCCGGGTCGACGACATGGACGGTCGTCACCAGCCGGGTGCCCTCGTCGGTGGGCGTGAGCTCGAAGTGGATCCGCTCGCTGTCCCACATGAAGGCGAAGGTGCGCGGCGGGTCCCACTCGAGGATCTCGCCCTCGAGGGTGGGGGTGTCCTCGGGCTGCTGGTCGGCCTCCGGCCAGAAGGGCAGGGTGACGTGGGCTCCCTTCGCCCGCTCGCCGACGATGTCGGCGGGAAACCAGTCGTGCAGGTGCTCGGACTCGGTGAGGGCGCGCCAGACCCGCTCCGGCGGGTGCGCGAGGGGCCGGTCGTAGGTGAGGACGACGGTCGCGCCGTCGTGGGTCACGGTGCCGAGGGGGTTGCTCGTGGATGTGGTCATGACTGCTCCTGGGGGTCGTCCATGGTGTCGAGGTGGCGCTCGAGGTCGTCGAGCCGATCGGCCCACGCCCTGCGGAAGGGCGCGAGCCAGAGATCGAGGACCAGCAGCTGGTCGGGCTGCACGGCGTAGTGCCGACGTGGTCCGTCGACGCGAGCCCGGACGAGGTCGGCCTCGCCGAGCTGCTTGAGGTGCTTGGACACGCTGGGTTGGGAGGTGCCGAGCGCGGTGACCAGCTCGCCCACGGTGCGCTCGCCGGTGCTCAGCTCCTCGAGGATCCGACGCCGGGTCGGGTCGGCGAGGAGGGCGAAGACGTCGCGCGTGGGCATGGCATTCATATTCCGCAATATTCATATGCCTGTCAAGGCATTTGGTCGACTTGACCTCTGGTTCAAAAATGATAATCGTTCTCAGGTCGGGATGACATCACGACGCCACACCCAGATCCTCTCCGTCGCAACCCTGCTCGCTCTCGGCCTGACCGCCTGCGGCACCGGGACGACCGCCGACTCGTCGGCGGACCCGGCGCCGACGCCCTCGCCGATCGCGCGGGCCGACGACGTCACGACCGCCGTGGGCCAGCCGTCCGGCAAGGTGGTCGAGGAGGGCAGCCGTACCCCGCGCCTGGCGATCACCCACGACGAGGGCGTCATCGTCCTCGACGCGGTCACGCTCGAGCTGCTCGGTGAGTTCCCCCTCGAGGGCTTCACCCGGCTCAACCCCGTCGGCGACGACCGGCACCTGATGGTCACCGAGGGCGAGGGCTTCCGCGTCCTCGACCTCGGTGGCTACTCCGTGCCCCACGGAGACCACGACCACCACCACTCCACCCGGCCGACGCTCACCGAGATGACCTTCGCCGCGAAGCACCCCGGCCACGTCGTCGTCCACGACGGTCGCACGGTGCTCTACGGCGACGGGGACGGCTCGATCCGGTCCTTCGACTCCGATGCGCTGCGTGACGGCGCGACCGACAAGCCCGAGGTGACGACCCGTACCGAGCGCACGCCGCACCACGGGGTGGCCGTCGAGCGGGAGGACGGCTCAGTCGTCACGACGGTCGGGACGGAGGACGAGCGCTCCGGCATCGTCATCCGCGATGCGAAGGGGAAGACGCTCGCCTCCTCCGACGAGTGCCCCGGTGTCCACGGCGAGGCGGCCGCGCGGGGCGGCGCCCTGGTCTTCGGCTGCGAGGACGGTCTGCTGCTCGTCAAGGGGGAGCAGATCACCAAGGTCGACGCACCGGACGACTACGGCCGCATCGGCAACCAGGCCGGCAGCGAGGAGTCGCCCTTCGTGCTCGGTGACTACAAGACCGACCCCGACGCCGAGCTCGAGCGCCCGAAGCAGGTGAGCACCACGGACACCCGCGACGGGTCGCTGCGGCTCGTCGACCTGCCCGCGAGCTACTCCTTCCGCTCGCTCGAGCGGGGGCCCGACGGCGAGGGCGTCGTGCTCGGCACCGACGGCAAGCTGCACGTCATCGACATGGCGAAGGGAGAGGTGAGCCGCTCCATCGACGTGGTCGAGGAGTGGACCGAGCCGACCGACTGGCAGCAGTCCCGGCCCACCGTGCACGTCCAGGACGGCACGGCCTATGTCACCGAGCCGGGCAGCAAGGCCCTGCACATGGTCGACCTGCACTCCGGTGAGGTCGTGAGCAGCGGCGAGCTGCCCGTCGTGCCCAACGAGATCGACGGTACGCTCGGCTGACGCTCAGCGGCGGGTCAGGCCCACGCGGAACCCCACCGGCATGAGGGTCAGCCGCTCCGTGATCGTCAGCTCGTAGCCCGGCTCGGGCGTCAGGTCGAAGCGGTGCAGCAGCTTGGCCAGGACGATGGCCGACTCGTGCAGCGCGAACTGGCGCCCGATGCAGGCTCGCTCACCCGTGCCGAAGGGCTTGTAGGCGTGGGCCGGCCGGGCCCGGATGTGCTCCGGCAGGAACCTGTCGGGGTCGAAGCGCTCCGGGTCCGGCCACACCTCGGGGTCGCGGTGCAGCAGCGGGATGAAGACGAGCACCTTGTCGTCCGGCGTCATGCGCAGGCCGCCCGGGACCCCCGCCGATCCGTCGGCCCCGATGGTCGTCGTCTCCCTCGGCGACCGGGCGAAGCCGGGCGCCGTCGGCCACAGCCGCAGGGTCTCGTCGACGACCCGGCGCAGGTAGCGCAGCTTGGGCACCTGCTCGAAGCTCGGGGTCGCGGACGGGGCGGTGCCGAGCACCTCGTCGAGCTCGGCCCGCACCCGCGCGAGCACCTCGGGCTCGCGCGTCAGGTGGTAGAGCGCGAAGGAGACCGCCCCCGAGGTCGTCTCGTGGCCGGCGACGAGGAGGGTGAGGATCTGGTGGCGCACGTTGGCGGCGTCGAGCAGGGAGCCCGACTCGTCGACGGGGACGTGCATCATCCGGCCGAGCAGGTCGTCGTGCTCGACGCCGCTCGCCTCCCGCTCGGCGACGATGTCGCGCAGCAGGCGGTCGATGTACTCGTGCCGCGCGAGTGCCTCGCGGTCCCTGGTGCGCACCATGCGCCGCCCGACGAAGGGGAGGGCCGCCACGTTGGAGCGGGCAGCCGCGTGGGACATGTCCGCGACGAAGGTCGTGACGAAGGGGTCGACCTCGGCGGTCTCGAAGCTGTGGAAGGTGTGGCTGAAGGCGGCCCGCCCGATCGTCTCGAGGGTGAGCTTGGTGAGCCACGGGGAGACGTCGACGGTCCTCCCTTCGCCGGCGGCCTTGTCCCACACCGAGATCAGCTCGTCGGTCGCCTCCACCATGACGTCGTGGTAGCCGCGCATCGCCGACTTGCTGAAGGCCGGCATGAGCAGGTCGTGGGCCAGCCGCCAGTTGGGTTCGTCGGTCTCCGCGGTGAAGAGGCCGTCGGCGACGAACATCCGCAGGTCCGCCACGCCGGGCGCCAGGGCCTTGGTGAAGCGCTTGTCGTCGCACAGCTCACCGACGAGGTCGACGCCGCGGGCGAAGACGAACTTGCGGCCCATCGCGAGCATCTCGAAGATCGGCCCGAGGTCGGCGCCGAGGCGCAGCATGTTCTGGACCGGCGTGGTCGGGTCCATGCCCTTGCGGAAGGCGTCACCGAGGATGCGGCGCCGCCCCGAGGGGTGGGGGAAGTCGTGCTCGGCCCAGCCCATCCCGTCGTTGGGTGGGTACTCCACGAGGGTGTCGGTCGCGGCCACGCTGCCGCTCCTTTCGTCAGGTGTAGTGACGCGCACCACCGTAGCCCCGACAGGGTGCGCTCGGGAGGCGCCAGCCCTTGCCGATCGTCGGCGGCCTCATGGGATGATGTGCGCCATGAGCAAGCACAAGCACCAGCGTCTCTCGCACCCGCCGACCGGGCCGCACGCCGTCGAGGACCTCGGGGAGGCTCAGAACCCCGCGTGGTGGACCGTCATGACCCTCGGGATCATCGCTGGCGCGGTCGGCACGTGGGCGGTCTTCGTCCTCAGCCCGTTGCTCGGCATCATCGCCGCGGTGCTCACCGTCCTGACGATCGTCGTCGGTGTCGTCATGTCGAAGATGGGTCTGGGCTCCTACACCTACGGCAAGGGCGACACGGCGACCGACAGCGCCTCCATCGGCATCAAGTAACCCCACCCCGCTGGCTGAGGTGCGAGCGGCCTGCACCCCGCTGGCTGAGGTGCGAGCGCCAGCGAGCCTCGAAGCCCTCACCCCGGGACGTTGTCCTCGATGTCGGCGAGCCAGCGGGTGGCGGCGGCGTCGCTGGGCATCCGCCAGTCGCCTCGCGGTGAGACCGCGCCGCCTGGCAGCACCTTGGGCCCGTTGGGCAGCGCCGACCGCTTGAACTGGTTGTCGAAGAAGCGCTGCACGAAGACGACGAGCCACGTCCGGATCTCGGCGAGGTCGTAGGCGCCGCGGTCCTCCTCGGCGACGGAGCTGGGCCACTCTCCCTTCGCCGCGTCCGACCACGTCTGCTCCGCGAGGAAGGCGATCTTGCTCGGCCGGTCCCCGCGCCGGAGCACGTGGAAGAGCGTGAAGTCCTGCAGCGCGTAGGGGCCGATCTTGTCCTGCGTCGACTGCGGCCGGTCGGCGTCCTTGCTCGGGACGAGCTCGGGGGAGATCTCGGTCGCGAGCACCGAGCGCAGGGTCTCGGAGACCTCCGGCAGCTGGCCGGTGTCGGCGACCCAGTGCACGAGGTGCTGCATGAGCGTCTTGGGCACGCCGGCGTTGACCCCGTAGTGGCTCATCTGGTCGCCGACGCCGTAGGTGCACCAGCCGAGGGCCAGCTCCGACAGGTCGCCGGTGCCCAAGACGATGCCGCCGCGCTGGTTGGCGATGCGGAAGAGATAGTCGGTGCGCAGCCCGGCCTGCACGTTTTCGAAGGTGACGTCGTAGACCTCGTCGGGGTGGTCGGCGTCGGGGTCGAGCCCGTAGGGATGGCCCATGTCGCGCAGCATCTGCGTCGCGGTGGGCCGGATGTCGAGCTCCTCCCACGTGATGCCGAGCGACTCCATCAGGGCGACGGCATTGGTCTTGGTGTGGTCGCTCGTGGCGAAGCCGGGCATCGTGATGCCGATGATGTCGGTGCGCGGACGCTCCAGCCGGTCCATCGCCTTGGCCGCGACGAGCAGCGCGTGGGTCGAGTCGAGCCCGCCGCTCACGCCGATGACGATCTTGGGCTGCCAGTCGGCGCCGCCGATGGCGCGCAGCCGCTGCTCCACCGCGGAGACCTGGATGTTGTAGGCCTCGTAGCAGTCCTGCGCGAGGCGGGCCTCGTCGTCGGGGACGAAGGGGAATCGGTCGAGCGGGCGGAGCAGCCCGAGGTCACCGGTGGGCGCCTCGAGCTCGAGGTGCAGGTCGCGGTAGCCGGTGGTCGGGCCGCCGTCGGCGCGGGCGATGCCCAGGGCCACGCCGTTGTCGTCGAAGCTGCCCTGCCGCATACGCTCCTGGCGCAGCCGGTCGACGTCGACGTCGACGAGCGTCTCGCGGGGACCCGAAGGGAAGCGCTCGGACTCGCCGAGGAGGTCGCCCCCTTCGTAGATCATCGTCTGGCCGTCCCACGACAGGTCGGTGGTGGACTCCCCTTCGCTCGCGGCGGCGTAGAGGTAGGCGGCATTGCAGCGCGCCGAGGCGGAGCGGGCGAGCAGGTGCCGGTCCTCCGCGCGGGCGACGGTGATGGGGGAGGCCGACAGGTTGAGCAGGACGGTCGCGCCTGCCAAGGCGGCCTCGGCGCTCGGTGGCACCGGCACCCACATGTCCTCGCAGACCTCGGCATGGATGACCAGGCCCGGCACGTCGTCGACGTGGACGAGCAGGTCGGTGCCGAAGGGGACGCCGTCGAGCACCGCGGCGTCCTCGCCCTGGGCGAAGGTCGGCCGGAACCACTCGTCGACGATGCCCGCGCCGGCGGCGAAGTGCCGCTTCTCGTAGAACTCGCGGTAGTTGGGCAGGTAGGACTTCGGGGCGATGCCGATGATCTCGCCGCGGTGGATCAGGACGGCGCAGTTGTAGAGGCGATTGCGGTGGCGAAGGGGGGCGCCCACGACGACGAGCGGCAGCAGGTCGGCGGTGCCTCGGGCGAGCTCGACGAGGGCCGCCTCGACCTCGCGCAGCAGCACGTCCTGCAGGAGCAGGTCGTCGATGGCGTAGCCGGTGATGCCGAGCTCGGGGAAGAGCGCGATCGCCGCCCCTTGCCCACCGACGTGGCGGGCCCGCTCGAGGGTCGCCGCGGCATTGGCCTGCGGGTCGCCCATCGTCACCGGCAGCGTGCACGCGGCGACGCGCGCGAAGCCGTGGCGGTAGAGGTTGCGGAAGTCTCGAGGATCGCTGCCCGTCATGGTCGCCAGCCTATGGCCCTGCTCCACCACACCCCCGTTGGTCGAGGTGGCCGAGCGCCAGCGAGGCCCTCGAGACCCTGCGTGGCTCTGGTGTCGAGGCTCCTTCGTCGCACCTCCACCAGCGGGGGAAGGGCCGCGGGCGAAACCCACTGGTCGGGGCGGCTCCCTTCGTCTTGGATGGGGCGATGCAGACGCACTCACTCGCCGAGCGGCCGGACCTCGTCGACGCCTTCTGGTCGATCGCGGGGGACTGGCCGACCTTCATGCTCCAGGACCCGACCTCGGACCGGGCCTACGAGGCGGCGGTCGACGCCTTCCCGCAGCTGCACCTCGTCGTCATGGAGGGTGAGGCGGCGGTCGCGCGGCTGCACGCGGTGCCCTTCGGCCACGGTCTGGCGGACCTGCCGGCGCGGGGCTGGGACGCCGCGATGCAGGAGGCCGAGTGGCTGGCGGCGAAGGGGGAGGCCCCGGACCTGTCGACGGTCAGCCTCATCGAGGCGCGGGTCGCGGTGGACCGGCGGGGCGAGGGCCTGAGCGGTGCACTCCTCGCCGAGGCGCGTCGGCGCTACGCGGCGCTGGGGTGCCGCGACCTCTTCGGCCCGGTGCGCCCGACCCGCAAGTGGCTTGAACCCCGCACCGCCGCAGACGAGTACGCGCGTCGGGTCCGCGAGGACGGGCTGCCGGTCGACCCGTGGCTGCGGGCCCACGTGCGGCTCGGTGGCCGGATCGTTCAGGTGGCGCCGCTGTCGATGACGATCCCCGGGACGCTGGCCCAGTGGCGGGAGTGGACGGGCCTGTCCTTCGACACGGACGGGTCCGTCGAGGTCGAAGGGGGCCTCGCCCCCGTCCACGTCGACCTCGCCAACGACCACGCGGTCTACGTCGAGCCGAATGTCTGGGTGCGCCACGACCTGCGCGCCGCCCCCGCCGGTCCCTGAGGAGGTCGCGCAGCGACCGTCTCGAAGGGAGCTGCCCTGGTGGTTGAGGTGCGAGCGCCAGCGAGCTGCCCCGGTGGTTGAGGTGCGAGGTCGCCCGCGGCCGAGCCTCGAAACCGCCTATCGCCTGAAGGTGAGGAGGGCAACCCCCAGCAGGGCCGACAAGGCGAGCCAGGGGCGAAGCCGTGAGCTCGAACGCGAAAGGCGCCGGTCGTCGTAGGCTGCGGCCTTCGTCTTGCATGCGCGATCGACCGCCGCGCTGTCGAGGATGATGAGGGCCATCGCCCCCAGAGTCAGCCCGAACGCGATGATGACGGCCGGCAGGGCCAGGTCTGCCCACAAGGCGACGACTCCGGCGCCCAGGAGAAGTCCGTAGGCCGCGAGGTCGGCAAAGCCGATCGGGCCGATGATGCCCCGCTCCTGCATGACGGCAGGCCTCACCAGGAAGACCTTGGCCTGTCGGTCGTGGTACCTGGCCTCGTCGGCGATGCCAGCCCGTCGTAAGAGTTCAGCCTGGCGGAGCTGTCCCTCTGCTCGTGCGTTGAGTGTCATCCGTCCGAGCACGCGGGTGCCGGCAGTTCCGACCGTCACGACAGTGGCGGCCACCGTGGCGATGATTTCAACGTTCATGTCACATCCCCTGCGGGTTCGAAGCGCGGCCCGTGCAGCGCTTCGAGTCAACGTATGACCGTCTACCGACAGCGAACTGGCGCGACTCCGCTCGCTGGAGTCCTCAAGCCCCGGGGTGAATCATGTAAAAAATCGGCGCAAATGTTTACATATCCAGAGCAACGTGTCAGGTTATGTGACATGAGGAAATGGCGGGCAGATCGGCCCTTCAACGAGTTGCCGGCACCCCCGCCTGCCGACACCTTGGAGACCAAGGCTGTCCTCAAGGCAGCGATCGGTGCTCGTGAGGCGGTTGCTCGCCTCGACCAGGCAAGCCGAGCCATGCCCAACCCCGGCGTGCTCATCAACACGATCCCGCTCCTCGAGGCACAAGCCAGCTCGGAGATCGAAAACGTCGTCACGACGTCCGACGACCTCTTTCGACACATGGACGATGACGACTCGTCGACGGACCCTGCGGTGCGGGAGACCCTGCGATACCGGACCGCCTTGCACGCCGGGTTTCGGATGGTGCGGGACCGGGGCCTCACCATGGGGACGGCCGAGCGTGTGTGCAGCACCATCCATGCACGGGAGATGAGCGTACGGTCCCTCCCTGGGACGCGCATCGCCAACCCTGCGACCGGAGCGATCGTCTACAGCCCGCCCGAAGGGGCGGACGTCATTCGTGACAAGCTCACCGAGTGGGAGCGCTTCGTCCATGCGGACGACGGTCTCGACCCGCTGGTGCGCATGGCCGCAGCCCATTACCAGTTCGAGGCGATCCACCCCTTCTCGGACGGCAACGGACGTACTGGCCGCATCCTCAACGTCCTCATGCTCGTCGAGGCCGGTCTCCTGCACATGCCGGTCCTCTACCTCTCCCGCTACATCATCCGGACCAAGGACGATTACTACCGCCTCCTGCGGGAGGTCACCAGCGCGGGCAACTGGGAGGAGTGGATCCGCTATGTCTTGGCCGGAGTCGAGCGAACATCCACGGCGACGGTCGCCAAGATCAGCGCGACCCGAGAGCTCCAGGCGGACTTCGCCCGCAGGGCTCGCGCTGTGTCCAAGGGGGGTGCCGACGCGGAGTTCCTCGCGGTCCTCTTCGAGCAGCCTTACTGCCGCATAGCGACCGTGATTGATCGATGCGGCGTGTCCAGACCTACTGCCACCCGCTGGTTGTCCGAGCTGGCTTCCGCTGGACTTCTTGACGACCACAAGGTCGGGCGCGACCGGCTTTTCATCAACCGCGAGTTCCTCACGCTGTTGCTCAGCGAGCAGGGCGAAGGTGGTCGGTGAGTGTTCGCCGCCGAGGTCAGCCGACCTCGGCGACGATGAGCTCCGCGATCGAGCGCATCAGGTCGGGGTGCCCGGTGGCCTCGGGGTCGGTGGTGGACCGTCGGGTCAGTGCGGCGAAGACGATCTGGGTGCCGTCCGGCGCCGAGACCAGTCCCGCGCAGTTCGTCACGCCGTAACTGCCGGAGCCGGTCTTGTCGGCGCTCCACCACCCCTGCGGGAGGCCGGCACGGAAGGTCTTGACGCTCGTCGTGTTCGCCTCGAGCCACCCGCGCAGCGCCCACCGGTCGCTGCCCGTCAGCCCGTCGCCGAGGGTCAGCCGGCGATACGTCGTCGCCAGCGCACGAGGCGTGCTCGTGTCGCGCGGGTCCCCGGGTATGGCGGTGTTGAGCTCGGTCTCCCACCGGTCGAGGCGGGTCACGCGGTCCCCGAGGCGACGCATCTCGCGGGTCAGCCCCCGCGGCCCGCCGATGCGCTCGAGGAGGAGGTTGGCGGCGGCGTTGTCGGAGTAACGGATCGCGGCGTCGCAGAGCTCGCCGACCGTCATGCGGCGGCGCTCACCGGTGATCGGCGAGTAGTCGACGAGATCGCTCGTGGCATAGCGGATGACCCGGTCGAGGTCGATTCCACGCCGCAGGGCGGTGGCCGCAGCCAGCGTCTTGAAGGTCGAGCACATCGCCTCTCGGTCGTCGGCCCGGTGCGCCAGGGTGGCGTCGGTGCCCAGGTTGCGGGCGTAGAGACCGATCCGGCTGTCGAGCTTGTCCTCCAGTGCGGCAACGGGGTCCGAGGTGGCCGATCGCGATGATGACGAAGAGGGCACCGCCCCGGCGATCGTGGGTGCGCCGAGGAGGGAGCCGCCCACCCCGAGGCCGGCCGCGAGCAGTCGCCGGCGTCCCACCCCTCGGTTCGACGGCGTGCGGATGGGGCCGGTGCGCTCGATGATCATGCGACCAGCACATCTGCCCCGGGCGGACCCCGCAACCGGACTAGCCTCGGTCCATGGCCAGCGACCGCAAGACCAAGCCCACCGACACCTCCCCCGACGAGGTGCTCGGCACCGTGGCCGACGAGCGCCGCCGCACGGACGCGCAGGCCGTGCTCGACCTCATGCGCGAGGTCTCCGGGGTCGAGCCGGTCGTGTGGGGGTCCGTCGATGATCGGCTTCGGTGCCCAGCCCTACACGACGGCCGACGGCAAGGAGCGCGAGTGGTTCCGCATCGGTCTCGCCCCGCGCAAGGCAGCGCTGACGCTCTACGGACTGACCTTCCACGGGTCCAACGAGGACCTGCTCGACCGCCTCGGGAAGCACACCACCGGCAAGGGCTGCGTCTACATCAAGCGATTGGAGGACGTCGACGCCGACGTCCTGCGCGAGCTCGTCGAGCGCTCCTGGGCGGGGTCCGGCGAGTGAAGGTCGCCGACCTTGCCTGGCCACGACAGGCCGGGCCACTCTCCCTTCGCCCGCCGACACCGGACGACATCGCGCAGGCACTCACCTGGCGCAACAGCCCCGAGGTCACGCGGTGGCTGCTGCTGACGGCCGTCGACCCGCAGACGTACACGCGCAGCTGGCTCGAGGACGACCCCGACAGCCTCGGCGTGGCCGCACACGTCGACGGTCAGCTCGTGGGGACCGGCTCGCTGTCCATCGGGGACGCCATGGGTCAGGTCCACGCCGGTCAGGACATCTGGAGCTGGGCCCAGGGCAGTCTCGGCTACACCATCGACCCCGCGCACGCCGGTCGCGGCCACGGCACGCACCTGGCGCGCGGCCTGCTGTCGATCGCCTTCGACGAGCTCGGGCTGCACCGGGTGACGGCCGGCTGCTTCGCCGACAACACCCCGTCGTGGCGGGTCATGGAGCGCATCGGCATGCGCAGGGAGCAGCACGGAGTCCGGGACTCGTGGCACGCCGAGCTCGGCTGGGTCGACGGCTACACCTACGGGATCCTGCGCGAGGAGTGGCCCTGAGCCGAAGGGGGCGTCACCGGCGCCGGGCAGAGGCGGCAGCGATCTGTTGCAGCAGGTCGACGGCGAGCTTCGCCGCCTCGTTGGACCGGGCCACGGGCGCGGTGAGCGCGACGATGTCACGCACCGGGTTGGGGTTGGTCAGGCGCAGGCGGCGCACCGACTTGGGGATCGAGCGGCTGGCGAGGTCGGGCAGGACCGTGATGCCCACACCCGCCGCGACGAAGGCCGTGGCCGTGTAGTGGTCCTGCGCCTCGACCGTGTATCGGGGTCGGAACCCCGCTGCGCGGCAGGCGCGGTCGACCATGTCCTGGGTGATGCCGGCGGAGATGTCGTTGCTGATCCACGAGCTGTCGGCGAGCTCGGCCATCTCGACCCGGCGCCGCCCGGCGAGCTTGTGGTCGGCCGGCACGAGCGCGACGAAGTGGTCGGTCATCAGGGGAGTGACGAGGTGGCCGGCACGGACCGAGGTGGTGGGGTCGGCGGGCACGACGTCGATGTCGACGATCGGCGCCTCGCCGCGCGGGTAGCCCTCGGTGAGGACCATCTGCAGGGTCAGCTCGGGCATCTTCGCCTGCAGCCGTTTGGCCAGCTGCGGCATCCACCGATAGCCCGCCGACGCGAAGTACCCGATCGCCAGCGAGCCGGTGCTCCCTTCGCGCAGGTCGTCGACGACGGCGTCGACCCGCTTGAGCTCCGTCATGAGCTGCTCGGACTCCGCCGCGAGCGTGTGAGCCGCCGGTGTGGGCTCGATCCCGCGCCCCTGGCGGGTGAAGAGTGTGAGCCCGGTCTCCTTCTGCAGCGCGGCGATCTGCTGGCTCACCGCCGACGGTGAGTAGCCGAGGTGCCCGGCGGCCGCGTTGACCGAGCCGGAAGCCATGACGGACAAGAAGGTCCGGAGTCGGTGGGCGTCGACCATGACCGGCAGACTACCCGACAATGAAGCAAACCTGCATCAACTGACACAAAACTGCATTGGTCACGGATAGTTGACGCTGACATCATTGTGGACATGGAGAAGCTCTGGATGACCTACATCAACGCCCTTCGTCCCGCCGCCAACCGCCACTGGGGTGCCGGCCCGGACTCCGACCACACCCGCATGGCCGCCGAGCTGGCCGCCATGTCCCAGGACGAGACCCGCACGTCCAAGCAGGACCTCATCGTCTCCGCCGAGTCGGCGCCGCGCTACAACGCGCCCTACGACAACCGGATGAGCGACCGCTTCCACCCGGTCCTCTCCACGCGCTGAGCGCGACCGTCCGGGGGCGAATCCAGCCCGGACGTGACGAAGGCCCCGCACCATGTGGTGCGGGGCCTTCGTCGTGCCCGGACGAGGTACTGACGCCCATGCGTCATGAAGGTTGTGTGTTGAACCGGTAGCCCTGGAAGCCGGCAGCAGTCCAAGGGGCCCGCCGGCTCCCGGGGCTACCGGTTCAATACCGGGCCAGCATGACGAAGGGCGGGACCCCCTCGTCGGGAGTCCCGCCCTGTGCGGTCTCGGGGCCTTCGTCGTGCCCGGACGAGGTCCGGTCAGCGGGTGCCGACGTCGTCGGTGAGCACGACCGCGCGGCCGGCCTCCAGGCGCGCCACCGGGACGCGGAAGGGGGAGCAGCTCACGTAGTCGAGTCCGGCGTCGTTGAAGAAGTGGATCGACTCCGGGTCGCCGCCGTGCTCGCCGCAGACACCGGTCTTGAGGCCGGGCTGGGTCTCGCGGCCCTTGTCGACACCGATCCGCACGAGCTCACCGACACCGAGCGCGTCGAGGGTCTCGAAGGGGGAGATCGTCAGCACGCCGTTTTCCAGGTACTTCGGGAAGAAGGCCGTCTCCACGTCGTCGCGGGAGAAGCCCCACGTCGTCTGGGTCAGGTCGTTGGTGCCGAAGGAGAAGAAGTCGGCGGTCTGGGCGATGCGGTTGGCCGTGAGGGCCGCACGCGGCAGCTCGATCATGCAGCCGATCGGCAGGTCGATCGCCTGGTTGTGGGCCTCGGCGACCTCGGCGATGATCTCCTCCGCCTGGGCGCGGACGATGACGAGCTCACGGTTGGACCCGATGAGCGGGACCATGATCTCCGGCTGCGGGTCCTTGCCCTCCTCGCGCAGGCGCACGACGGCCTCGGCGATCGCGCGGATCTGCAGGCCGAAGAGGCCGGGGATCTTCAGCCCGAGGCGCACGCCGCGCAGGCCGAGCATCGGGTTGGACTCGTGGATTGAGCGCACCGCGTCACGCAGCGCCCGGGCCCGCTCGACCTCGGCACCGCTCTCGCCGCGCTCCTCCGCCAGGGCCACCTCGACGGTGAGGTCGGTGAGGTCCGGCAGGAACTCGTGGAGCGGCGGGTCGATGAGCCGGATCGTCGTCGGCAGCCCGTCCATCGCGGCGAGCAGCTGCGCGAAGTCCTCGACCTGGGCCGGGAGCAGCTCGGCCAGGGCGGCCTCGCGCTCCTCGTCGGTCTCGGCGAGGACGACCCGCTCGATCTGCTGGCGTCGCTCACCGAGGAACTGGTGCTCGGTGCGGCACAGGCCGATGCCCTCGGCGCCGCGGTCGCGCGCCCGCTGGGCGTCCTCGCCCGTGTCGGCGTTGGCCCGCACCTTGAGCCGACGTCGGGCGTCGGCGTGGGTGAGCAGCCGGTCGACGGCCTCGATGAGCTCGGTCGTCTCCTCGCCGTCGGAGATCGCCCGGGCGGCCTCGATGCCCTCGGAGATGTAGGTCATGACGGGCGAGTCGACGACGTGGACGTCGCCGAGGAAGACCTCGCCGGTCTTGCCGTCGATGGCCAGGGTGTCGCCCTCGCGCACGACGTGCTCGCCGACCCGGATTTCCTTGCTCGCCACGTCGACGACGAGGTCCTCGGCGCCGACGACGGCGCACTTGCCCATGCCTCGGGCGACGACGGCCGCGTGCGAGGTCTTGCCGCCGCGCGCGGTGAGGATGCCGGCCGCGGCGATCATGCCGGGCAGGTCCTCGGGGGAGGTCTCGCGACGCACGAGGATCACCGAGCTGCCCTCGGCCTGCTTGGCCTCGGCGCTGGCGTTGTCGAAGGCGACGGCGCCCACGGCCGCGCCCGGCGAGGCACCCATGCCCGTGGCGATGAGGGTGCGCTCGGCCTCGCGGTCGAACTGCGGGAAGAGCAGCTGGCTCAGCTGCTCGCCGGTCACCCGCTCGAGCGCCTCGTCCATGGTGATCAGGGCCTCGTCGACGAGCTGGGTCGCGATGCGGAAGGCGGCGCCGGCGGTGCGCTTGCCGACGCGGGTCTGCAGCATCCACAGCTTGCCGCGCTCGATGGTGAACTCGATGTCGCACAGGTCGCGGTAGTGCGTCTCGAGGCGGCGCATCGCCGCACGCAGCTCCTTGTAGGCGCCCGCGTCGCGCTCCTCGAGGTCGGTGAGCGCGAGCGTGTTGCGGATGCCGGCGACGACGTCCTCGCCCTGGGCATTGGGCAGGTAGTCGCCGTAGACCCCCGAGTGGCCGGAGGAGGGGTCGCGGGTGAAGCACACGCCGGTGCCGGAGGTCTCGCCGAGGTTGCCGAAGACCATCGCCTGCACGTTGACCGCGGTGCCGAGGTCGTCGGCGATGCGCTCGCGGCGGCGGTAGAGCTGGGCGCGCTCGGTGTTCCAGCTGCGGAAGACCGCCTCGATCGCCATGTCGACCTGGCGACGCGGGGTCTGCGGGAAGGGGTTGCCCGTCTCGTCGAGCACGATCTGCTTGAACTCGGCGACGATCGCCTTGAGGTGGTCGGCGGTCAGGTCGACGTCTGCCTGGACCCCGGCCTCCTCCTTGTGCGCGTCGAGCACGTCGGAGAAGCGCTCGGAGTCGATGTCGAGCACCGTCTTGCCGAACATCTGGATCAGGCGCCGGTAGGAGTCCCACGCGAAGCGCTCGTCGCCGGCGAAGGAGGCCAGCGAGTGCACGGTGTCGTCGTTGAGCCCGACGTTGAGCACCGTCTCCATCATGCCGGGCATGGAGAACTTCGCCCCGGAACGCACGGAGAGCAACAGCGGCTCCTCGGAGTCGCCGAGGGTGCGGCCGATGAGGTCCTCGACGTCACGCAGGCGCTGGGTCACCTCGACGCGCACCTCCGGGGGCACCCGCCCCTCGGTGAGGTAGGCGCGGCAGGCCTCGGTGGTGATCGTGAAGCCCGGCGGGACGGGCAGGCCCAGCTTGACCATCTCGGCGAGGTTGGCCCCCTTGCCGCCGAGCAGATCCTTCTGGTCGCGATCGCCCTCGCTGAACATGTGGACGTACTGAATCACCGGGTGCCTCCCAAATGCGTGCGCGGAACCCGCCCACTATGGCAGGCGTCACGCGGATCTCCACGTCCGGTTCCGCGTGTCCGGACGGGCGGGGACGAAGGGGGGAGTCCGCTCAGTCGTCGTCGCGGCCGAGCGCCTCGAGCGCGTCTCCGTCGAGCCGGTAGGTCAGCCACTCGTCCTGCGGCGTCGCGTCGAGCGAGTCGTAGAAGGCGATCGACGGTGCATTCCACCGCAGCACGGACCACTCCAGCCGCTTGTACCCGCGCTCGCGGCACTCCTGCGCGAGGGTCTCGAGCAGCGCCTTGCCCAGGCCCGACCCGCGGTGCCGCGGCTCGACGTAGAGGTCCTCGAGGTGGATGCCGTGCCGGCCGGTCCAGGTGGAGAAGGTGAGGAACCACAGCGCCATCCCGACGACCTGGCGGTCCCTCCCCTTCGAGGCTCCTGCGTCGCGCCTCAGGACATCGCCTTCGCCCGCCTCGGCGACGTGGCACCAGGCCATCGGCGTCGCGCCCTTGCCCGTGGGGAAGAGCGCGGCGCGGAAGTCGTCCTCCGTGGCGACGGCCGCGTCCGGCTCCTTCTCGTACGTCGCCAGGTCCTTGACCAGACGGATCAGGTCGGGCAGGTCCTCCGGCGTGGCCGGGCGGATGTCGGGGTGCGTCATGGGGCGATTGTGTCAGTCGAGCGTCGTGCGCCCACGGTGGATCCGCAGCGAGACGAAGAGGACGACCAGGCCCGCCGCGGACAGGCCGGCGCCGACGAGCGAGGGCGCCTGCCACCCCCATCCAGCGGCGAGGACGAGGCCACCGAGCCAGGCGCCGAGGGCGTTGGCGACGTTGAGGGCGGCGTGATTGCCGGCGGCGCCGAGGGTGCGGGCGCGTCCGGCGACCTCCATGAGCCGCAGCTGGAGGGCGAGGACGAAGGCCGAGACGGAGATGCACACGAGGAGCAGGACGACGCCGGCCGGGATCGCCCAGTTGGCGGCCCAGGCGAAGAGGGCGAGGCTGGCCCCGGTCGCGATCGTCGACCCGACGAGCGTGCGCAGCACCGACCGGTCGACGAGCCGCCCGGCGATCATCGTGCCGAGCAGGCCACCGACGCCGTAGATGAAGAGGTAGATCGGCACCGCGTCGGCGGGCAGACCGGTCTGGTTGCGCAGGATCGGCGAGATGTAGGAGTACATCGCAAAGACGCCGCCGAAGCCCACCGACCCGATGAGCAGCGTGAGCCAGACCTGCGAGTCGGCGAAGGCGGACAGCTCGCTGCGCACGTCGGCCTCTGTGTCGGCGGGCTGGTGCGGGACGACGATGCTGACCAGGGCGGCGGTGAGGACACCGATCGCGGCGACGAGCCAGTACGCGGAGCGCCAGCCGGCCTGCTGGCCCAGCCAGGTCGCGAGTGGGACGCCGGCGACGTTGGCGATGGGGATGCCGAGCATGATCCGGCTGACCGCCCAGCCGCCCCGCCCCGGCGCGACGATGTCGAAGGCGACGATCGAGGCGATGCCGAAGAAGGCGCCGTGCGGGATGCCGGCGACGAGCCGGGCGAGCATGAGCAGCGGGTAGCTCGTGGCGACCGCGCTCAGGGCGTTGCCCACGGCGAAGAGGACCATGAGCGCGACGAGCAGCTCACGGCGGGGGAGTCGGTTGCCGAAGATCGCGATCGTCGGTGCGCCGACGACGACGCCGAGCGCGTACGCCGAGATCGTGTGCCCGGCCTGTGGGATCGTGGTCCCGATGCCCCCGGCGATCTCCGGGAGCAGTCCCATCGTCACGAACTCGGTGACGCCGATGCCGACGCCCCCGAGCACCAGGGCGGCGAGGGCTGTCCCCACCCGACCATCGGTGGACGATCGTGCAACCGTGGGGGGCGAAGGGGGATTCACCGATCCATTCTCTCCCACCGTTTGACCTCTCAACGACATTGCCTCTACATTTGTAGATGACTGTTCTACGGAAGTAGAAGACTCGATCAGGAGATCACTCGCATGGCACTTCGCCTCTACCGCCTCGGCCGCTGGTGCGCCACCCACGCCAAGAGCGTGCTCGCGGCCTGGCTCGTCGTCCTCGTGCTGGCCGGATCCGGCGCCGCCGCCTTCGGTCGCCCCCTGACCAACGAGGTGTCGGTGCCCGGGAGCGAGTTCGAGGAGGTGCTGGACAACCTGCAGACAGAGATCCCCGACGCAGCAGGCGGCTTCGGCACGGTGGTGCTCCACACCGAGGACGGCGCATTCACCTCCGAGCAGCGCAAGGCGATCGACAAGGTCTACGGCGAGTGGGAGGACCAGCCGAGCGTCAAGCGGGTCATCAACCCCTTCGACAACCAGCGGACCCTCGACGACTCGCGCATCGACCTGACGGACGCGAAGAAGGACCTCGACAAGGGCCAGAAGGACCTCGACCAGGCCTGGGTCAAGATCTCCAAGGCCCAGGGCCAGCTCGACTACGGCAACGCGTGGATCGACTACTTCGAGAAGAACGACCCTGACAGCCCGCACCTCGCCGAGATCCGCCAGCAGGTCAAGGACGGCGAGAAGAAGATGGCCAAGGCCAAGAAGGACTACGCCAAGGGGGAGCGCAAGCTCAAGACCGGCCGGACCCAGTACGACGCCGGCACGATCGTCGCCCACGGGGCCGCGGACACACGATTTGTCACCGATGACGGCTACGCGCTGACCCAGATCCAGTTCGACACCAACACCAACTCCGTCGACCCCGAGGTCAAGGAGGCGATCGTCGAGATCGGGAAGCAGCTCGACGACGTCGGGATCCAGACGCAGTACAGCGTCGAGATCACCCAGGAGAACACCCTCGTCGGCCCCGGTGAGGTCGTCGGCCTGGTCATCGCTGCCATCGTGCTCACCCTCGCCCTCGGCTCGCTCATCGCTGCCGGACTGCCGATCTCCGGTGCCCTCCTCGGCGTCGGCGTCGGCCTCGCCGGGGCCATGACCGCGACGCACTTCTTCGACATGCACGCGATGACCCCGGCGCTCGCGCTCATGCTCGGCCTCGCCGTCGGCATCGACTACGCGCTCTTCATCGTCAACCGGCACCGCATCCAGCTGCTCGACGGGCGCGAGATGACCGACTCCATCGCGCACGCCGTCGGCACCGCGGGCAGCGCCGTCGTCGTCGCCGGCACGACCGTCTCCATCGCGCTCACCGCACTCGTCATCACCCCCGTGCCGCTCCTCGGCCAGATGGGACTCGTCGCCGCCGCGACCGTCGTCGTCGCCGTGTGCGTCGCCCTGACGCTCACCCCGGCCCTGCTCCACGTCGTCGGCCGCCGGGTCATCTCGAAGCGCGCGTGGGCCAAGCATGCCGCCCGGCCCGACACCGACCAGGTCTTCGGGTCGCGCTACGTCGACGGCGTGACGAAGCGCCCCGCGCTCGTCGTGCTCGCTGTCATCGCCCTGTGCGGGATCATCGCGGTGCCGGCGCTCTCCCTTCGCCTCGGGCTGCCGGACGGGTCGAGTGAGCCGCTCGAGTCCACCGCCCACCAGACCTACGTCGAGGTCGAGGACAACTTCGGCGCCGGGGCCAACGGTCCGATCATCGCCGTCGCAACCCTCGACGAGCCGGCGAAGGACACGGACGCGGTCCTCGTCGAGCAGAGCCACCTCGTCAAGGAGCTGCGCAGCGTCGACGGCGTCAAGGCGGTCATCCCCTTCGGGGTCAGTGACGACCGGACCACGCTCGCCTTCCAGGTCGTCACCGTAGGCGGCCCGGCGGACAAGGAGACGAGCGACACCGTCCGCCTCCTCAAGGCGAGCGCCGGACCGATCGGCACGGCGACGCACTCCGAGATCGGCCTCACCGGCCAGACCGTCGCCAACATCGAGATCTCCGAGCAGCTCGCCGCCGCGCTTCCTCCCTACCTGGCGATCGTCATCGGGCTCTCGCTCGTCCTGCTCACCATCGTCTTCCGCAGCATCCTCGTGCCGCTCGTCGCGACCGCCGGCTTCCTGCTGTCCGTCGCCGCGTCCTTCGGTGCCGCCGTCGCGGTCTACCAGTGGGGCTGGCTCGGCTCGATCCTCGGTGTCGACACCCCCGGGCCGATGCTCAGCTTCATGCCGATCATGCTCATCGGCGTCCTCTTCGGCCTGGCGATGGACTACCAGATGTTCCTCGTGTCCGGGATGAAGGAGGCGCACGCCCACGGTGCCGACGCCCGCTCTGCGGTGCGGCACGGCTTCACCCACGGCGCCAAGGTCGTGCTCGCCGCGGCCCTGATCATGGCGGCGGTCTTCGCGGGCTTCATCTTCGCCCACCTGACGATGATCCGGCCGATCGGCTTTGCGCTCGCCGTCGGAGTCCTCGTCGACGCGCTCCTCGTGCGGATGACCCTCACTCCTGCGGTGATGCACCTGCTCGGTGAGGGCGCCTGGTGGATGCCCCGCTGGCTCGACCGGATCCTGCCGGACCTCGACGTCGAGGGCACCGCCCTGGAGCAGGGTCCGGTGACGAAGGGGGAGACCTCGGCCACAGCGGAGCCCGTCAGCGGCTCATAGGGTCGGGTCGCATGACGACGACGCAGAACGCCCCGCTCCTGGAGTCCACGACCGACATCGATGCCACGCCCGAGCAGGTCTGGGCGGTCATCACCGATCCGCGAGCCCTCGGCGGACTGTCCGACCAGGTGGTGCGCACCCACGTCGTGGGCACGGCCCCCGTCGGGCTCGGCACGCGCACGATCAACATCAATCGTCGTGGTCCGCTGCTCTGGCCGACCCGCGCCAAGGTCGTGCGCTTCGAGCCCGCGCGCGACTACGCCTTCCGGGTCAAGGACAACGCGACGATCTGGTCCTTCGAGCTGGCGCCCTCTGCGACGGGTGGCACGACGGTGACCCACCGACGCGAGGCACCGCAGGGCACGACGCAGATCTCGCGCACGCTGCAGGACAAGGTGCTCGGTGGCGTGCCCGACTTCGACCGCGAGATGGAGGCCGGCATGGCCACCACCCTGCGCCGGCTCAAGGCCCTGCTCGAGCGCTGAGGGGCACCGCTCCTCCCGGTGGCTGAGGAGCGAGGAACGAGTGTCTCGAAGCCACGGACGAAGGGGGATGCTCCCGGCGAGGAGGGTTGGCGCGCTGCCGAAGTCCTTCGTCGTCGCGTGGTCACCGGGTCGTTCTCGACTTCGGCTTGATGTGCGCAGCCATCCCCCTTCGTCCTGCGGCTCCCCCTTCGTCCTGTGACGCTCTCCTCGAGTGAAAGACAGAGCGCGTGTTCGCTCACGCGCTGTGTATTTCACTCGAGGTGGCCTCCCGTCGTCCTGCGGCTCTCCCGCCGCCATCGAGGAGCGGGGGACAACCCCCGGGAGGGATGGGTACTTCTCCCCATCGACCCGTCACTGCGGCATCCATAGGTTTGTGGGTGTCAGCAGGGCACGGGGACGCTCCTCCTGACACCGGCCCGGAGCCTGCAGGGGGGTTCCGGACCACAGCGCAGGGCGGGACTCCGCAGGGGGAGTCCCGCCCTTCGTCGTGCCCGTATCGCAACCGGCCCCGCCGTGGGACGATGAGCGCATGTCCACACCAGCAGGGGGCCCGAGCGTCCCGCCGCCTCCGGGCGGCTCCTTCGGCAACACGCAACCGCCGTCCGGTCAGTTCGGCCAGACGCCACCCTCCTCCGGGCCCGCCTACGGCGCACCGGGTCAGCCGGGTCAGACCGGCGGCTACGGCGGTCCGGGAGGACCGGCCGGCCCCGGAGGTCCGGGGCAGCCCTACGGCGGTGGGCCCGGTGGCCAGCCGCCGAAGAAGGGCATGGGCAAGGGAGTCATCGCCGCGATCGTCGGCGTCGTCGCCCTCGTGCTCCTGGTCTGCTGCATCGGCGGCTTCTTCATCGCCAACCGTGATGACGACGACCCGACCTCCTCGACGACGACGAGCGAGACGACCACGGAGTCGACGACCGAGTCGACCACCGAGACCTCCGAGCCGACGTCCGAGACGACCACGGAGTCGACGACCGAGACCTCGGAGCCGACCTCCGAGACCTCCTCGTCCAGCTCGGCCGCCGCCGGCAGCCTCCCGGAGGAGTTCGACGGGTGGCAGCGCGGGACGACCAGCTCCAGCGGTGGCCAGGACACGGCCGTCTACCGCAAGGGCTCCGACACGATCTCGGTCGTCGTCGGCGAGGGCGTCAAGCCGGCCGACTTCGAGGCGATCTGGGACAACCCCAAGAAGGTCGGCGACTACAACTGCGGCGAGCTGTCCTCCACCACGCAGTGCGCTGGCGAGACCGGCGGCACGACCTACCTCATCACCTCGGCGTCCGGCTCGTCCGCGTCTGAGGTCTCCAAGATCCTCGGCGAGTTCCTCAAGGCCGTGTGAGCCAACCCACCACCCACCGGAAGGGTCTCGTCCTCGGACGAGGCCCTTCCGTCGTCCTCGCCCCGCCTAGGGTGGAGGCATGCCCCGGCACATCACGACGACCATTCAGGACGGGATCGGGCACGTGCGCCTGGCCCGCCCTGACAAGCTCAACGCGCTGACGCTCGACATGCTCGACGACCTCGTCGCCGCCGCCCACGGGCTGCGCGCCGACCGACGGCTGCGCGCCGTTGTCATCTCCGGTGAGGGTGACTCCTTCTGCGCCGGTCTCGACTTCGGCTCGGCGATGAAGAAGCCGTCGGGCATCGCCACCCGCTTCCTCCCGCGACCGTGGCGGGGGACCAACACCTTCCAGGAGGCGCCCTGGGCCTTCCGTCGGCTGCCGGTCCCGGTCATCGCCGCCGTGAGCGGGCACTGCCTCGGTGGCGGTCTTCAGATCGCCCTCGCCGCCGACTTCCGGATCACCCATCCTGACGCGACATGGTCGGTGCTCGAGGGGCGCTGGGGGATCATCCCCGACATGTCCGGGGTGCAGGCGCTGTCGGAGCTCGTCGGGATCGACGTGGCGAAGAAGCTGACGATGACCGCTGACAAGATCTCGGGCACGCGCGCCCAGGAGCTCGGCCTGGCGACCGAGGTCGCCGCCGACCCGGTCGCGGCTGCCACCGAGCTCGCCCAGCAGCTGGCGACCCGCTCGCCCGACGCGCTCGCGGCGACCAAGCGGCTCTTCGACGGCACGTGGCACCGCAGCCCGCGCCGCACCTTCGCCCGCGAGCGGCGTGAGCAGCTGCCGCTGCTGCTCGGGCCCAACGCCGCGCGGGCGCGGGTGGCCAACTCCCGCAAGGAGTCCCCCGACTTCCTGCCCCGTCAACGGCGGATGGTCCCGTGAGCGGCGGCCCCCGCACCCAGACCGGCTTCCTCCCGATTGTTCCGGAGGACCTGCCCGAGGGCTGGACGACCCGGGTGCCCGACGAGACCGACGTCGACGAGCTCATCGCGCTCGTCTCGTCGGCCAAGCGGGCGGTCGACGGTTCCGGTGCCGTCGAGGCCGAGCTCGTCGCCGGCGAGGCCGTCGGCGAGGGGTCGTGGACCCGCCGGCAGGTCGTCGTCGCGGACCCGCAGGGCGTGATCAGGGTTTGGGCCAGGGTGCACGATCGGGCGGCCGGACGGTCCAACGTCGACCTGACCGCCGACCCGGCGCTGGGCCGCGAGGTCGAGCAGGAGCTCGCCGTCTCGCTCCTCGCCTGGGCCGAGGCGGTCGCGCTGCGCATCGCTCGCGGGCGCGGGCTCGGGGGTACCCGGCTCGACGTGTCGGTGCACGAGGACGATGACCGCCTGCGCAGCATGCTCGAGGCGGCCGGCTTCACCCGCGCCCGTCGGTGGCTGCAGATGAGTCGGCCGATCGGTCCCGGCGACGCCGAGCTCGCCGAGACCCGCGAGGGCGTCGTCGTGCGCCAGGTCGCGCGCCGCGAGGACGGCACCCCGGTCGCGGCGGACCTGCAGGCGGTCTACCGGATGATCGAGGAGTCCTTCGCCGACCACTTCAACTCCTATCGCGAGTCCTTCCCGGAGTTCCTCTCGCGGCTGCGCGAGGCGCCCGGCCACCGGTGGGACCACTGGTGGATCGCCGACATCGAGATCGAAGGCCAGTGGGTGCCCGGGGGCGCCGTCGCCGCGGCGGTGCTGCCCGAGGACGCCGACGGCCACGAGGGCACCTACATCGACTACATCGGCGTCCACCGGTTGGCTCGGGGCCGCGGGGTCGCCAAGTCGCTGCTCCACGCCGTCATCGCCGACGCTGCCCGCCGCGGCCGCAACCGCGTCTCGCTCGAGGTCGACGCCGACAGCCCGACGGGAGCCGACGGGATCTATGCGTCGATGGGCTGGGTCACCCGCTATCGCACCGAGTCGTGGCACCGCGACGTGCGCGTCGAGGGCACCGACGCCCCGGTGCCGCAGGCGCGCCTCGACGAGTCCTGAGCTCCCCCTTCGCACGCCATGAAGCTGCATTGCCCTACGGCAATGCAGCTTCATGGCGCCGCCCTCCCGCATTGCCGTAGGGCAATGCGGAGATCGCAGGTCAGGCGTCGATGCGCCGGGTCTCGATGGTGAAGTCCTGTGCCCGCAGGCGCTCGATGAGCGGGGCGGCCATCGCGACTGCGGGGGTGAGCACGCCCCCTTCGCTCGTCAGGTCGTCCTGGGCGAGGCACAGCGCGGCCTGGCCGAGCATGATCGCCGTGCCGTTGTAGCCGGGGTCGGCCTTGGCCGCGACGGTCGTCGCGTACTGCGCGCCACCGGTGGTGGAGGCGACGACCTCCATCGTGAAGCGGCCGTTGACCCGCGTCTGCTCGTCCGGACCCTCGCCCGGCTCGGGCAGGAACCGGTCGACGACCCGACGGGTCGGCGCGAAGGACAGGCCGGCGACGAGACCGAGCAGGCCGGCGGTCATGCCGGTAGCGGCGAAGGGGGACTTCGCTCGGCTGCCGAAGTCGGTCACCTCGTGGTAGCGGAAGGCACGGCCGTAGGCCCAGCCGAGCAGGGCATTGCTCCGGCGCACGATGCGCGTGTTGTACGACGCCATGATGAAGGGGCCGGTCCAGTGGCCATCGGCCGTGCGGCGCACCGGCAGCCGGGAGCCGACCTTGCCGAGGGTCGAGCGCACCCGCGAGTGCTCGGTGGTCGACGGCGCGACCTCGGCCCGGTCGGCGCTCGTCGGCTCGGCGGCGCGGTCGGGGCTCAGGCCGTAGGGGTCGTTGATGACCCGCCGGTCCTCGACGGACTCGCGGGCGGCGATCGTCTGGCGGCGCATCGAGTCAATCGTGCCGCCGGAGAGGCCGCCGCGCAGGCGGCGCACGAAGAGCACCGTGTCGGTCAGCTCGCCGGCGCCCTCCTCGCGGGCGACCCGGGCGGTCTCCCAGACGCCGATGTCGGAGGGGATCGAGTCGAAGCCGCACGAGTGGACGACCCGGGCGCCGGAGCGCTGGGCCACCTCGTGGAAGGCCTCGGCGGAGTCACGGACGAAGAGCACCTCGCCGGTGAGGTCGGCGTAGTGCGTGCCGGCGACGGCGCAGGCCTTGACGAGCTCGCGCCCGTAGGCGGCATAGGGGCCGACCGTGGTCACGAGGACGCGCGTGCGGGCGGCGAGGTCCGCGCAGGCGGCGGGGTCGGAGACGTCGACGACGACCCGCGGCCAGGTGGCGGCGACGCCCCCGAGCTCGGCGGCGAGGGCGTCGAGCTTGTCCCGCGAGCGTCCGGCGAGCGCGACGCGCAGGCCTTCGGGGGCGTGGTCGCGCAGGTGCGCCGCGGTGAGCCGGCCGACGAAGCCGGTGGCTCCGACGAGCACGACGTCGAGGTCGCGGGCAGCGGTGGGTGCAGTCATGAATCGACACTAACCCGTTGTGCCCCAACCTGTTTCATCTTCAACCGACTCGCACCCTTCCCTTGCGGGGCACTCTCCGATAGACAGGGAGCCCGGGGACGATGTCGTCCCTCCTCTCGACAGTGAAGGAGAAGCACCATGACGCAGCCTCCGAACGACACCCCTGACCTGCCCGAGGAGGCCATCGGCGGCGTGCCCGTCGAGGCCCCGACCGCCGGTGACGGCGGTGCCGATGGCGCAGCCGGTGACGGTGGCGCGGACGGTGCTGCCGGTGACGGTGGCGCGGACGGTGCTGCCGGTGACGGTGGCGCGGACGGTGCTGCCGGTGACGGTGGCGCGGACGGTGCTGCCGGTGACGGTGGCGCGGACGGTGCTGCCGGTGACGGTGGCGCGGACGGTGCTGCCGGTGACGGTGGCGCGGACGGTGCTGCCGGTGACGGTGGCGCGGACGGTGCCGCTGGTGACGGTGGCGCCGATGGTGCTGCCGGCGACGGTGCTGCCGGTGACGGTGGCGCCGACGGCGGAGCCTGAGTGAGCGACGCCCACGAGGCCGGTGCACCCGCGCGGTGCACCGGCCTCGCCCGTGTCACCGACCTCGGCCCCGAGGAGCTCGAGCGCTCCTGGGGACGAGAGCCCCGGCACGTGCCCGCGGCGGCGCTGCCGACCCCCTTCGACGACCTCCTGACGACCCGCGACGTCGACGACCTGCTCTCGCGGCGCGGCCTGCGCACCCCCTTCCTGCGCGTGGCCCGTGACGGGCACACGCTCGCCGACGCCGACTTCACCCGCGGCGGTGGCGTCGGCGCGGGCGTGACCGACCAGCTCGACGACACCGCGCTGCTGCGCCTCTTCGCCGAGGGGCACACCCTCGTCCTGCAGGGCCTGCACCGCACCCACCCGCCGGTGCTCGAGCTCGCCCAAGACCTCGCCGCCGACCTCGGCCACCCCGTGCAGGTCAACGCCTATGTCACCCCGCCGAGCAGCCGGGGCTTCGCCGCGCACTACGACGTCCACGACGTCTTCGTCCTGCAGACCGCGGGCGAGAAGCGCTGGAGCCTGCACGCGCCGGTCCAGCCGCACCCGCTGCGTGACCAGCCATGGCAGGACCGGCGCCCGGCCGTCGAGCAGGCGGCCGCCGGCGAGCCGCACCTCGAGGTCACGCTGCGGCCCGGCGACGTGCTCTACGTGCCCCGCGGCTGGCTGCACTCCGCGACCGCCCTCGGCGGCGTGAGCACGCACCTGACCGTCGGCATCCACGTGTGGCACCGCGGACACCTCGCCGAGGCCGTCCTCGACGCCGCGCGAAGGGGGCTGGCTGCGCAGGAGCCGCAGCGCACCTCCCTTCGTCCCGGGGTGGACGTCGCAGACCCCGAGGCCATCGCCGACGACCTCGCCGCCGTCCGCGAGGCCCTGCTGCGGGCCGTCGCCGACGTCGACGCGAGCGCCGTCGCCGCCCGCCTCGCCGCTCGCCAGCGCGCGGCCCAGCGGCCGGCGCCGGTCGACCCGGTCGGGACCGTCGAGGCCCTCGCCGACGGGTTCGACGACCTCGCCGTCGCGCCCCGCGCCCACCTGCAGGCCTCCATCGCGACCGGTACCGAGGGTGCGGTCCTCGTCAGCCGGGCCGGGAGGCTGCCCCTCACCGACGACGACGCGGCGGCGGTGACGGCGTGGCTCGCGGCCGAGGCACCCGCCGTGCTCGACCCCGACCTCGCCCGGCGGCTCGTCGTCGCCGGGGTGGCGGTGCCCGCCGCCGAGCGCCCCGCGTAGGCTCGCGAGCGTGAGCACGACCCCCTCCGCGAGTCCCTCCCGGTGCTCGCTCGCCGCCCTCGAGCGCGGCGACGTGCCGGTCGGCACCGCCGTGCCCGCGCGCTACTGGATGCTCGTCGGTCACCCCGGCCCGTGGCCGGCCAAGCCGATCGCGGCGCCCGGCATCGTCGACGTCCGCGACGACCTCGAGGCGGTCCTGGGGCGCTTCGGTGCCCGGCTGCATCTCATCCGCCGGCACGGCCGGCTCGACGGCGACCAGATCGAGGCCGAGGGCCTGCGACAGGTCTTCCTCGTCGATGTGCACCGCGGGCTCGTCGGCCGGGCCCACTGGGAGCGACCCGAGGACCTCGTCGAGCTCGCCGGGCGCTTCGACGACCTGCCCGACCCGACGAGCGAACCGCTCTTCCTCGTGTGCACCCACGGCCGCAAGGACGTCTGCTGCGCCGTCGAGGGGCGGGTCGTCGCGGCCGTGCTCGACGACGCGCTGCCCGGTGCCGTGTGGGAGACCACCCACCTGGGCGGCGACCGCTTCGCCGGCAACGTCGCCGTCCTGCCCGAGGGCTCGATGTACGGCCGGCTCACCGGGGACACCGCCCCGCAGGTGATCCTCGATCACCTCGACGGACGCGTCGACCTCGACCGCTGGCGCGGCCGCTGCTCGTGGCACCCGGCGGCGCAGATAGCCGCCCACGACCTCATGCGCGCCGACCCGACCGTGCTGCTGCGTGACCTGGCCCGGCCACGGCTCGAGGAGAGGGGCGACGAGGCCTGGCTGGTGCACCTCGACCACGGTGGGGAGACCTCCCTTCGTCACGTGGTGCGGACCATGAGCGCACCCCACCAGCTGACCTGCGGAGGGGCTGCCAAGGTGCAGGCGCTCTTCGAGGTGACGGCACCCGCCTGACGGCCGGTGTGAGATCGCTCCTGCCGCCCCGGACCGAGGGCGGATCGTGGGCCGTCAGCGGCTACGATCTGGGCCCATGACGACGACGCCGCAGACGAGCAACGCAGCCGACGACCACCTCACCGAGTGGGCGGACCGCCAGGCCAAGGCGGAGGCGATGATCCCCGTCGTGGGCCGCCTCTACCGTGAGTTCGGGGTCGTGACCTCGATCCACGGCCGCACCCTGCTGGGGCAGTCCTCGACCGATGTGCTCAAGGCGCACCGCTTCGCCCGTCGCGTCGACATCGCGTTGACCGTCGACGACACCCTGCCGATGCTCGAGGCGCTCACCGCCCTGCAGCCCGGCCCGGCCTCCATCGACGTGGCCCGCCTGCACCGCCGCCGCCTCGAGGCCGGCGAGGGCGTCTCCCTCGAGGACTTCCTGCGCTCCGAGCTCGCCGACGTCGTCGGCAAGCACGGCCAGGGCGAGCTGCCGAGCACCGACGTCGTCCTCTACGGCTTCGGCCGCATCGGCCGCCTGCTGGCCCGCATCCTCATCGAGCACGCCGGCACCGGCCACGGCCTGCGGCTGCGCGCCGTCGTCGTGCGCAAGGGCGCCGACAACGACCTGTCCAAGCGGGCCAGCCTGCTGCGTCGCGACTCGGTCCACGGGTCCTTCGCCGGCACCATCACCGTCGACGAGGAGGCCAACACGATCCTCGCCAACGGCACCCTCATCCAGGTCATCTACTCCGACGACCCGTCGAGCGTCGACTACACGCAGTACGGCATCGACGACGCGATCGTCGTCGACAACACCGGCAAGTGGCGCGACGAGGAGGGCCTGTCCAAGCACCTGCAGTGCCCCGGCGTCTCGCGTGTGCTGCTCACGGCTCCCGGCAAGGGCGGCCTGCCCAACATCGTCAGCGGCATCAACGACGCGATGATCGGCGACGCCAAGGTCGTCACGGCCGCGTCCTGCACGACCAACGCGATCGTCCCCGCGCTCAAGGCGGTCAGCGACGAGTACGGCATCGTCGGCGGTCACATCGAGACCGTCCACGCCTTCACCAACGACCAGAACCTCATCGACAACTTCCACAAGGGCGAGCGTCGCGGCCGCTCCGCGGCGCTCAACATGGTGCTCACCGAGACCGGTGCCGCCAAGGCCGTCTCCAAGGCGCTGCCCGAGCTCGAGGGCAAGCTCACCGGCAACTCGGTGCGCGTGCCGACCCCCGACGTGTCGATGGCGATCCTCAACCTCACGCTGGAGCGGGGCGTCGAGCGCGAGGAGCTCAACGACTTCCTGCGCGAGGCCTCGCTCTACGGCGACCTGCACAAGCAGCTCGACTACATCGACAGCCCCGAGGTCGTCTCGACCGACTTCGTCGGCAACCGCCACGCGGGCATCGTCGACGGCCGTGCGACGATCACCTCGGGCGACCGGGTCGTCCTCTACGTCTGGTACGACAACGAGTTCGGCTACTCCTGCCAGGTCGTGCGCGTCCTCGAGGAGATGGCCCAGGTCCACCCGCCGGCCTTCCCGGCGGTCTGAGCCGCGGGTCGTCGCACCCCCGCCACACGTTTTCCGGGTCACCCGGGAAACCCCCGCTTCGCACGGGTTTCAAACCCTTGCGAAGCGGCGGTTTCTCGGGTGACCCGATGTTCGTGGGGCCAGTGGGGTGAGGGCCCAGCCCCCGTGCCTAGCGAAGGGGGCGGACCGTCGCCTTGTGGCCGCCGCAGGTGCGCCCCTCCTCGGGGGCGTCGACGATCCGGGCGGCGTTGAGCACGGAGAGCGAGTCGAAGCTCGGGCGCCCCTCGATGACCGAGCGGTACTCGTAGCGGGTCAGGCGCTGGGCCCGGCACTGCTCGTCGAAGGTCAGCACGTCGAAGGAGCTCGGCTGGCCGACGAGCTCGGCGTCGGGCCCGCCGACGAAGTGAGAGAGCGTGCCGCCGCCGGTGAAGGTGCCGACCTGCAGGCGGTTGCCGCTCACCTGCGGCACGTGCCCGTGGCCGTGGACGCGCAGCCGCCCGGGGGCGTCCTCGAGCGCGGGCTCCTCGTGGGAGACGGTGATGTCCGGCGGTTCGGCATCGCCGAGGGCCTCGACCCAGCGTTCACGGGCCGCGACCTGCTCGTCGGTGCTGCCGTCGTCGGCGTCGCCGTAGTAGCGCGGGTCGTTGAACCCGGCGATCCGCAGGCCGCCCACCTCGATCTGCTGGTACTCGCCCGAGCCGGGCTCGAGGAGCGTCACGCCGTCGGTGCCGGCGAGGTCGTCGAGGAGCTGGGTGTCGTCGACGGCGCTGCGGTCGTGGTTGCCGGAGACGAAGACATAGGGCACCCCGAGCGAGGAGATCGACCGGTAGAGGTTGCTCAGCCCGGCCTCCTGGACCCGCCCGAAGTTGATGAGGTCGCCGGAGTCGATGACGACGTCGATGTCCTGCTCGCGCACGATCGTGCGCATCAGGGCGTACTGGTTGGAGGCGTGCACGTCGGAGACGAGCAGCACCTTGAGCGCGGCGGTGTCGTCCTCCGCCTCCGGCGCGTACTCCTGCTGCATGGCCGTCGACAGCGCGAGGAGGTTGCGCAGGTAGGGCGTGGCCTGGTCGGCCCGCTGCTCGACGTCGTCGAGCAGGTCGCGGTTGGCGATCGCCAGCTGGAGCAGCCCGCTCGAGCGCAGCTCGACGAGCCGGTCGGGGTCGTAGGTGCGCCACGCCGACAGGCCCAGGGTCGACAGGGTGACCGCGGTGACGAGGCTCGCGCCCAGGACGGTCCGCCGGTGCGGGAGTGTGCGGCGGCGCAGCCGGACGACGCCGAGGCACAGGAGCAGGCCCAGCACACCGCCGGCCGCGAAGCGCAGCCCGACCCCGACCGCGGCCTCGGTGATCACCCGGGTGCGCTCCTGGGAGCTGACGTCGAGGCTCGCGGCATCGAGGTTGCCCGAGGCGACGAGGTCGGTGATCGAGGGCTTGACCCGCGGCGAGACCTGCACGCCCGGGGCGATGCCGGCGAACTGCGCGGACACGCTCCCGACGACCGTGTCGGTGCCGATGTGGGACCGGTCCGTCCAGCTCGGCGACAGGCGCACGTCGGCTGCGTAGTAGTCGGTCTCGACGGTCACGGGCCACAGCGAGGCGGTGACGAGCCCGCCGGTGACGACTGCGGCCACGAGGGCCAGGGTCGCGGCGACGAGGCGCAGACGGGCGGTCCAGGACATGGCGCCCACTGTAGGCAGAGGCCACCTGAACCCCAGTTGCTACTGGCCAGTAATGCAGTTTAGGGTCAGGTCATGAATGCTGATGCCATCGTCGTGGGCCACGGCCTCGCCGGACTCGTCGCGACCGCGGAGTTGGCCGACGCCGGCCGCAAGGTCCTCCTCGTCGACCAGGAGAGCGAGGCCAACCTCGGCGGTCAGGCGCACTGGTCCTTCGGTGGCCTCTTCTTCGTCGACAGCCCCGAGCAGCGACGCCTGGGCATCAAGGACTCTGCCGAACTGGCCCACTCCGACTGGATGAACACCGCGGGCTTCGACCGCGACGAGGACCACTGGCCGCGGCAGTGGGCGCAGGCCTACCTCGACTTCGCCGGCGGTGAGAAGAGGTCGTGGCTGCACGAGCAGGGGATGCGCTGGTTCCCCATCGTCGGCTGGGCCGAGCGCGGCGACGGATCGGCGCACGGGCACGGCAACTCCGTGCCCCGCTTCCACATCACGTGGGGGACCGGACCGGGGGTCGTCGCCCCCTTCGTCCGTCGTGTGGAGCAGGCCCGGGAGCGGGGCCTGGTGACCTACGCCCACCGGCACCGCGTGGACGAGATCATCGTCGAAGGGGGTGCCGCCGTCGGTGTGCGCGGGGTCGAGCTGGCGCCTGACGGCGCCGAACGGGGCGTGGCGACCAACCGCGACAGCATCGGGGGCTTCGAGCTGCGGGCCCCCGTCGTCCTCGTCGCCTCGGGAGGCATCGGTGGCAACCACGACCTCGTGCGCGCCAACTGGCCGGAGCGGCTCGGCACGCCGCCGAAGCACATGGTGACCGGGGTGCCGGCGCACGTCGACGGCCGGATGATCGGGATCACCGAGGCAGCCGGCGGCAACCTCATCAACCGCGACCGCATGTGGCACTACGTCGAGGGGATCCGCAACTGGGACCCCATCTGGGCGCAGCACGGCATCCGGATCCTGCCCGGGCCGAGCTCGATGTGGCTCGACGCCGAGGGCACCCGCCTGCCGGCGCCGCTCCTGCCCGGCTACGACACGCTCGGCACGCTGGCGCACCTGCGGGCCACCGGGCACGACCACTCGTGGTTCATCACCAACCGGTCGGTCGCCGGCAAGGAGTTCGCCCTCTCCGGCTCGGAGCAGAACCAGGACCTCACCGGCAAGGAGGTCTCCGGCGTCATCCGCAAGCGCTCGCTGGCCGACGTCACCCCGTCGATGCAGGCCTTCCTCGACCACGGCGCTGACTTCGTCCAGGCCGACACGGTCGAGCAGCTCGTCGCGAAGATGAACGAGCTCGTCGAGGACGGCGAGCCGCGACTCGACCCCGCCCTCGTGAAGAAGCAGGTCGACGAGCGCGATGCGCAGCTGGACAACCCCTACGCCAAGGACGCGCAGATCGCCGCGATGCGGGTCGCCCGCTCCTACATCGGCGACAAGATCTCCAAGCGCGCCTACCCGCCGCACAAGCTGCAGGACCCGAAGAAGGGCCCGCTCGTCGGGGTCAAGCTGCACGTCCTCTCCCGCAAGACCCTCGGGGGCTTCGAGACCGACCTCGGCGCACGGGTCCTGGGGCGCGACGGCGAGGTGATCCGCGGGCTCTACGCGGCCGGCGAGGCGGCCGGCTTCGGTGGCGGCGGGGTCCACGGCTACCGGGCCCTCGAGGGCACCTTCCTCGGCGGCTGCATCTTCTCCGGCCGATCGGCCGGCCGGACCATGGCGCAGGACCTCGGCGACTGAGCCGTCCTCGGAGGTGACCCGGGCGTAGGGTGGCCCGGTCACGACCGAAGGGGGAACCGCTGCATGTGGGCAGCGCTGCGTCACCGCAGGGGGCAGGTCATCGCGCTCGCCCTCGTCTCCGCGCTCGTCGCGACGTGTGCTGCCTTCGCCCCGATCTTCGCCCGCAGCATCGACCAGGGTCTGCTGCGGACGCACGTGACCCAGGCCGACGCCGAGCAGACGGCGACGGCGATCGCCTGGCCCCGCACCGCCGACGCGCGTGACGTGCTGCCGGCCGAGGTGGCCGAGCAGGTGCCCACAGAGTTGGCGGCGGTCTCCGGCGAGCCGGTCGAGGTGGTGCGCCAGTCCACCCGGGTGGTGCCCGAGGCCGGCAAGCAGGCCTCGCCCGTCGTGCTGCGATCGCGCACCGGGGCGTGCGACCACCTCGAGGTCGCCGGACGCTGCCCGCAGGCGGCCGGCGAGATCCTCGTGTCAGCGGCCGACGCCAATGCCTGGGGCTGGAAGGCCGGTACCGAGCTGGAGATCCCCGACGACAAGTACCCCGGCCGCTACCCCAACGTCGACGCGGAGCCGCCCCCGATCGACCTCACCGTCGTCGGCACCTACACGGTGCGCGAGGACCCCGAGTACTGGCTCGGCGACCGTCCCGACGGCAAATCCGGGGTGACGACCCCTGACCTGGACAACCTGTCCCTGGTCGACGACCTCATCACCACCGAGGCGACCTTCGAGGGGGTGCTGCCCAAGGCGACGGTGCTCGTCGTGCTGCCGCTCGACCCGCAGGCCGCGACGCTCGACTCCCTCCCTCTGGCTGCGCAGGCCGTGGAGCGGATGCGTGAGGAGCACCCGGAGCTCGACATCGACGACTCCGCCGCAACGCTCGTCGACGGGGTGACCACCGGGCGATCGCAGACGGCGATCATCGTCCCCTTCGTCACGGTGCAGCTGGTGCTGCTGTCCGTGCTCGTCCTCTTCCTCGTGGCCCAGTCCGGCGTCGACCAGCGGCGCCACGACGTGGCCCTCGCCCGGCTGCGCGGCCGCTCCCGTGCCGGGGCCCGCCGACTGCTGCTCACCGAGCTCGTCGTCCCCGTCGTCCTCGGCCTGCCGGTGGGCTTCGTCTGCGCGGTGCTGCTCGCGGTGCTCGTGCGCCGGTCCATGCTGCCGCGCGGCATCCCCTTCGAGATCCCGATCGCGGTCCTGCCGTGGCTCCTCGGGTCCCTCGTCGTCTCCGTGCTCGCCGTCGCCCTCGCGGCGCGGCCGGTGCTGCGCGAGCCGGTCAACGACCTGCTGCGCTCGGTGCGGCCCTCGTCGGCCAGCGGGTCGGTCGTCGTCGAGGTCGTGGTCGTCGTCCTCGCCGTCATCGGCGTGGTCGGGCTCGCAACGGGTGCCCTCAGCGGGCCGGCCGCCCTGGCGACGCCGACCCTGCTCGCCATCGCCGTCGGTGTGCTCGCTGCCCGCATCGTGCCCCGACTCGCCGCCCGCCGTGCCCGCTCCGCCATGCGTCGGGGGAGGGTCGCGGCCGCGGTCGCGGGTCACGCCGTGGCCCGCCGCCCGGCCGCCCGCCGGGTCCTCGTCGTGACGACGGTGGCCACCGCGCTGGCGGTCTTCGGGGCCAATGCCGTCGTCGTGGCCGATCGCAACCGGCTCGCGCGGGCCGAGCTCGAGACCGGCGCCCCGGCCGTCGTGTCCGTCGACGTCGCCACCGCGCCGGAGCTGCTGTCCGCCGCGGGCACCCTCCAGGAGTCGGACATCGCGGCCGCCCCGGTCGCCATCATCCAGCCGCGCGACGAGGACGCCGAGGCGACCCTGGCGACCGACCCCCAGTGGCTGTTCCGGGCGGCCAACCCCGATGCCGTCGCCGACCTCGACCCCCGACCCCTCGCCCTGCCCGACCAGGAGCCGATCGAGGTCCCCGGCCGCACCGCGACCGCGCGCGTCTCGTGGGACCTGGCGAGCGAAGGCAGCGAGGACCCACCCGAGCTGGTCCTCGACCTGACGACGGGCACCGGTGACAAGCGGTCGGCACGGCTGACCACGCTTGGGCCGAAGGCCCGCGGCAGCGCCCGGGTCGACGCCGACCTCTTCTGCACCGACGACTGCCGGGTCGCGGGCATCCGGGTCGCCACCTCGGGCTTCCCCGGCAGCTCCGTCGACGGGACCGTCGAGATCTTCGGTCTCGCCGTCGACGGCAAGCCGTTGCCCGTCACGGGGCCGCGGACGTGGGACTCCGACGCGGCCGCCGCGGGCAGATCCTCGCTGACCGTCACGCCGAAGGGGGACGACCTCCACCTCGAGGTCGCAGCGCTCGACGGCGCGGACGTGACCGCCCACGTCGCCGACGTGCCCCGGCCGCTCCCGGCGATTGCCGCCGGTCCGGACGCCGAGGTCGACGATGTCCGCTCGGTGACCGACGTCGCCGGCGGCCAGACCGAGATCGAGGTCGCGCAGGTCGTCGACGCGCTGCCCGCGGCGACCGACCACGGGGTGCTCGTCTCCCTTCCGGCGCTCGCGCGCACGAGCGGCGAGCTCGACACCACCCGCACGCAGCGCCAGATCTGGCTCGGCGACGCCTCGCCGGCGACGATCGAGCGGGCGCGCGACCTGCTCGGCGACGCCGACGTGCCCGTCCGATCGGTGAGGACGACGGCCGAGGCCGACCGGGTCTACGACCAGTCGGCGTCGGCCTGGGGGCTGCAGCTCGCGCTGCTCGGCGGTGTGCTCGCGGTCGTCCTCGCCGCGCTCGTCCTCGTCGTCCTCGCGATCACCGGGTGGCGCTCCAGCGCCCGCGACCTCGCCGCGCTGCGGGTGAGCGGCGTGAGCTCCCGAGCGGCCGCGCGGGCCCTGCGCACCGAGCACCTGACGAGCGTCGCCGTCGGTGTGGTCCTCGGCGCGCTCTGCGCACTCGCCGGGTCGTGGATCGCGCTGCCCGAGCTGCCGCTCTTCACCACCCCGGCCGCGGTGCCCGTGGCCGATCTCGCGCCGGCGTGGCTCGCGGTCGTCGCCGCCACGCTCGTCGTCGCGATCGTCCTGCTCGTCGTCGCCCGCCTCATCGCCGGGGCGATCGGGAGCCGGGTGCGACTCGGCGCGGCCCAGGGGGAGCCGACATGAGCGGGCTGCCCGTGCGCACCCACGGACTGGTGCACATCTACCGTGCCGAGGGCCACGACGTCGCCGCGCTCTCCGGGGTCGACCTCACCGTCGCCGCGGGCGAGCGGATCGCCCTGCTCGGCCCCAGCGGGGCGGGCAAGTCGACGTTGCTCGCGCTCTTCGGTGGGCTGCTGCGACCGAGCGCCGGCCGGATCCACGTCGGCGACCACGAGCTGTCGGTGATGAGCGAGGCGCAGATCGACGCCTTCCGCTCGGGCGAGGTCGGCATCGTCCTGCAGGGCGCGGCTCGCAACCACCTGCCATGGCTCACGGCTCGGGGCAATGTCGAGTTCGCCCAAGGGGCAGCGCGGCGCACCGGGCGCAGCGTCCCTGCCGTCGACGAGCTGCTCGGCCTGCTCCGGCTCGACGAGGTGGCCGACCAGCCGCTGGAGTCGCTCACCCCCGGTCAGCTCCAGCTCGCGGCCCTGGCCGTCGCCCTCGCCTGCGGGCCGGGGCTCCTCCTCGGCGACGAGCCGACGAGCCAGCTCGACCACGACGCCCGCGACGTCGTCCTCGAGGCGATGGCCGAGGTCGGGCGCACGCTCGGCACGACGATCGTCGTCGTCACCCACGACCCCGACGTCGCCAAGGCCTTCCCCCGCACCGTGACCATCCGCGACGGCCGGGTCGGCGGTGAGGGACGCAGCGGCGAGGAGTACTCCGTCGTGGCCGCCGACGGGTCGTTGCCGCTGCCGCCGCCGGCACTCGAGGCCTTCCCCCCGGGGACCCTCGTGCGCGTGCACCGCACCGACGACGGGGCCTGGCAGCTCCTCGTCGACGAGGAGGAGGAGCGATGAGCGAGGACCTCGTGCTCGAGGACGTCGCGGTGCGCTACGGCGACGTCGTGGCGGTCGAAGGGGTCCGTGCGGTCGCGCACCCCGGAGAGATCACTGCCGTCACCGGGCACTCCGGCGCCGGCAAGACCTCGTTGCTGTGGGCGGTCGGTGGACTGCTCGAGTCAGGCTCGAGCGGGCGGATCCGACTGGGGGAGAGGCAGATCGGTGACGAAGCCGGCTCACGCGATGCCGGTGCCGTGCTCATCCCCCAGGGCAGCGCCCTGGCCGAGGTGCTCACCGCCCGCGACAACATCGCGGTGCCGCTCGTCGCGGCGGGCATGTCCGGTGGCGACGCCGGCGCGGCCGCTGACCGGGCGCTCGCCTCGGTCGGGCTCCACGAGCACGCGGGCCACCTCGCGGAGGAGCTCTCCGGCGGTCAGCGGCAGCGCGTGGCCGTCGCCCGGGGACTGGCGCTGTCCTCCCTTCGCCTGGCGGCGGGGAGCCTGGTGCTGCTCGCCGACGAACCCACCTCGGAGCTCGACCACGACACCCGTGAGCGGGTCGTCGTGCTGCTGCAGGACATCGCCCGCCGGGGCGGGATCGTCCTGCTCGCCACGCACGACCCCGAGGTCGCCGAGGTCGCGGCCGCCCGCTGGCACCTCGACGACGGGCGTCTCCAGACTGCATTGCCGTAGGGCAATGCGGGATCCGGTCTGCATTGCCGTAGGGCAATGCGGGATCCAGACGGCATTGCCGTAGGGCAATGCGAGAGGGGAGGGTCGCGGGCCGCATGTCCCTCAGGAAATGCGAACGGTGTCAGGCGGTGAGCAGGATCTTGCCGATGTGGCCGCTCGCCTCGAGCTCGCGGTGGGCGTCGGCGGCGCGCTCGAGCGGGTGGGTGCCCTGGACGATCGGGCGCACGGCACCGTCCTCGACCAGCGGCCACACGTGCTCGCGGACCGCGGCGACGATCGCCGCCTTCTCCGCAGCGGGGCGGGCCCGCAGCGAGGTCGCGATGACCGCGGCGCGCTTGCTCAGCAGCTTGCCGAGGTCGAGCTCGCCCTTGCGGCCGCCCATGAGGCCGATGACGACGAGCCGGCCCGACGTCGCGAGCAGGTCGACATTGCGGGGCAGGTACTTGGCGCCCATGAGGTCGAGGACGACGTCGGCCCCGTGACCGTCGGTCGCCGCGCGCACCTCCTCGACGAAGTCCTGCTCTCGGTAGTTGACGAGGATCTGCGCGCCGAGGTCGCGGCAGACGTCGAGCTTGTCCTGCGAGCCGGCCGTCACCGCCACCCGCGCACCGGCGGCCGTCGCGAGCTGGATCGCCATCGTGCCGATGCCCGACGACCCGCCGTGGACGAGGAAGACCTCGCCGGGCTGGAGGTTGGCCGTCATGAAGACGTTGGACCAGACCGTGCACGCGACCTCGGGCAACCCCGCGGCCTCGGTGAGGCTCACTCCCTTCGGCACGGGAAGGAGCTGCGCGGCCGGGACCCGGACCTGCTCCGCATAGCCGCCACCGTCGACGAGGGCGCAGACCTCGTCGCCGACGGACCAGCCCTCGACCTCGGGACCGATCTCGCGGATCGTGCCCGATACCTCGAGGCCCGGCAGCGGCGAGGCGCCCGCGGGCGGCGGGTAGTGCCCCAGACGCTGCATGACGTCGGCGCGGTTGACGCCCGCGGCGACCATGTCGACGACCACCTCGCCGGGGCCCGCGGACGGCGCCTCGACCTCGGTGACCTGCAGGACGTCGGCGTCACCGGGCTCGGTGATGGAGATGCCGCGCATCAGGAGACCTTGTCCAGCTCTCCCTCGACGGACTGCATGGCCTCGGGGAGGTGACCCGCGGACTTCTTGTAGAAGCTCGCCGCCTGGCGGGTGGCCATGGTGCGGGCCAGACCCATCGCGAGGCCGGCGAGGGCGGCGAAGGCAATGGCCTCGCCGATGGGGTTCTCCGGGTTGTTGGGGTCGATCGTCTCGCCCTTGCCCAAGCGCGACCACGCGACGGAGATGACCTTGTTGGCGACGATGCCGGCGATGATCGCCGAGCCGGTGCCCAGCACCTTCCAGATCATGTTGCCCACGAGACGTCCTTTCGTACACACACGCTGCGGAGGTGGCGGCGGTCGCCGCCACCCGTTACGTCTCCAACCCTGCCACAGGACGGGCACACCGGACCGCCCGTCGGTCCACTTGGCTATGCTGGCCGGGCACGACAGGGGAGCGCATCAGCGCTGAGAGTGCGGGCGACCGCAGACCCTCGTACCTGATCCGGCTAGCACCGGCGTAGGGAGTCGAGTCTCAGGGACCTCGTCGGCGCACGGCCCGTGGCCGGGTGTCGGCGCAGATCCCTCCCTGTGGAACCCACACAGGAGAAGCATCAGCATGACCACCACCAAGACGCCGGCCGCGTCCCGCGCCGGCACCGTCCTCGCCACCCGCCCCCTCATGGGCTGGCGCACCGTCGACCTGCTGACCGTCGCCTTCCTCGGCGTGGCCTTCGGCGTCGCCTACTGGGGCTACGGACTGCTCTACAACGGACCCATCTCCGCCCTCGGCCTGGCCTTCCAGCCGCTCTTCGGGCTCTTCGTCGGGTTCTGGTTCATCGCCGGCGTCGTCGGCGGACTGGTCGTGCGCCGGCCCGGCGCCGCCATCGCCTGCGAGCTCATCGCCGCGACCGTATCCGCGCTCTTCGGCAACCAGTGGGGGGTCACGACGGTCGTCTCCGGCCTGGCCCAGGGGATCGGCGCCGAGCTGGCCTTCGCGATCTTCGCCTACAAGGCCTTCGGCCCGGCCGTCGCGCTGCTCTCCGGTGCGCTGTCGGCGCCGCTGGAGTGGATCTACGAGATCTACTGGTACTTCGTCGACTGGACCTGGGCGTGGAAGCTCGCCTACCTGCCCCTCATGGTCGTCTCCGGGGTCGTCGTCGCCGGGCTCGGCGGCTGGCTGCTCACCCGCGCGCTGGCGCAGGCCGGTGCGCTCAACCCCTTCCCGCCCGGCCAGGAGGTCCTCGAGCGGAGGGCCGTCTGATCCACGATCGGACGAAGGGGGCAGCCCCCGTGGGCGTCGACGTCACCGGTCGGGGCGAGGTCGTCGTCCGCGACCTCACGTGGCGGCCCGTCGGCCGACGCGAGCCCGTGCTGCGCGAGCTCGACCTCACGCTGCGCCCTGGCGAGCGGGTCCTGCTCGTCGGGCCGAGCGGGTCCGGCAAGTCGACCCTGCTCCGGGCCCTCGCCGGTCTGCTGCTCACCGTCGACTCCGGTGACCTCGTCGGCGAGGTACGGGTCGACGGGGCCGCGCCCGGCGAGCGTCCCGGTGCGGTCGGGCTCGTGCTCCAGGAGCCCGGCTCCGGCACGGTCGCGGCGACCGTGGGGCGCGATGTCGCCTTCGGGTTGGAAAACGTCGGCGTGCCCGCCGGCGACATGCCGGCTGTCGTCGACCGCTGCCTGGCCGCTGTGGGGCTGGGGGACCTGCCGCGCTCGACCCCGACCGGCGCCCTCTCCGGCGGCCAGACCCAGCGGCTCGCGCTCGCCGGTGCCCTCGCCCTCCAGCCCGCCCTCCTCCTGCTCGACGAGCCGACCGCAATGCTCGACGCAGACTCGGCCGCCCGGGTCCGCGACGCCGTCGTCACCGGCGCGGCCGGTCTGACGACGGTCGTCGTCGAGCACCGGATCGAGCCCTGGCTCGAGCACGTCGACCGGGTGCTCGTCCTCGGCCGCGACGGGCGGATCCACCACGACGGGTCGGCCGCCGAGGTGCTGGCCGAGCACGGTGAGACGCTGGCCGCCGACGGCATCTGGGTGCCGGGTGTGCCGGCTCCTGAGCCGCTGACGATCGACCTCGGCCCCCTCGCCCGTGCGGTCGAGCCCCGGGCGACGCTGCTCACGAGCCAACCGCTCGTTGTCGAGCGAGCGCGCAACCACCTCGATGGCAGCAGCGAGGTGACGACCGCGCTCGTCACCGACGCGCCGCTCTCCCCGGCCGCGGGCCGGGCCACCGCGCTCGTCGGACCCAGCGGTGGGGGCAAGTCGACGTGGCTGGCGGCGCTCGGCGGGCTGGTGGCGCCGTCGTCGGGACGGGTGCTCGCCGACGGACGGTCGGTCGGGGACCTGCCCGCCACCGAGATCGCCCACCTCGTCGGGTGGGTGCCGCAGTGGAGCTCCAGCGCGCTGCTCGCCCGCACCGTGCTCGACGAGGTGCTGCTCACCGGCCGCACCCTCGGCACCGCTGACGAAGGGGAGGCCCGTCGCCTCCTCGAGGTCCTCGGGCTGGAGCACCTCGAGCGGGCCGACCCGCAGACTCTCTCCGGTGGCGAGCAGCGTCGGCTGGCCGTCGCGGCCGCGCTGGCCCACGGCCCGGCCGTGGCCCTCGCGGACGAGCCGACGGTCGGTCAGGACCGTGGCACGTGGGCGGCCGTCGTCGGCCTGCTCACCGCCCACCGTGACCGCGGCGGTGCTGTCGTCGCCGCCACGCACGACCCCGACCTCGTCTCACTCGTCGACGAGGTGCGGCAGGTGCGTCCGCCGGAGACCGAGCCGTCCCGGGAGACGCCACGGGCCGTGCTGTCCGCGTGCGGGCCGCTCGCGCTCTTCGCCGCGGCCGCGATCCCCATGGCGGCCGCCGTCCTCTCACCCGGGTGGCGGGTCTCGCTCGTCATCCTGGGCCTCCTCGTACTAGGCGCCGTCGTGGGCCTGAGCAACCTGCCCGGCCGCGGCGCCGGCTGGACCGTCCAGGGCCGGTGGCGCGGTCTGGCGATCCGACTCGTCCCCGCCCTCGTCGGCGGTCTCGGCGTCGGCTGGTCGACCTGGTTGCTCGGGTCACGTGACGTCGAGGTCGCGCTCTCGGCGGCGCTGCGACTCCTCGTCATCGTCGTGCCCTCGGCGATTCTCCTCGCCTTCGTCGACCCCGACGACCTCGCCGACCACCTGGGCCAGCGGCTCCGGCTGCCGGCCCGCCCGGTCGTCGCGCTGGGCGCGGCGTTGCAGCGGGTGCAGACCTTCGGTGCGGCGTGGACCGAGGTCGGCTGGGCGCGACGGTTGCGGGGCCAGGGCGTGACCTGGCGCTCGCCGCGCAGTGTCGTGGCGCACCTGTGGGCCTCGACCTTCGGGATGCTGCTGCGCTCGCTCGGTTCCGCGGCCACGCTCGCCGTGGCGATGGACGCTCGTGGCTTCGCCGGCGCCGGTCGGCGCACCTGGGCCACCCGGGCCCCGTGGCGCGCGGCCGACACGGTGGTCGTGCTCGCCTCGCTCGTGACGGTCGTCGTCGCGCTGCTCGCCCGCTGACCGCTCAGCAGGAGCCCTTGATGTCCTCCTGCCAAGCGATCCGCCAGGCGTCGGCGTTGGGCCAGCTGCGGTTGAGCACGTGGAAGCTCACCGGTCGTGGCCCCTTGCCCTCCGAGCCCTTGACCTTGGTCCCGGAGGCGTTGACGAGGTGGGTGCCGCTCTCGTCGATGCAGGCCCTGACCTTGACGAAGGGAGGGATGGCCGTGCCCTTGATCGGGGCCGGGTCGAGGTCGATCTTCGTCGCGGTCGGGTCACCCACGAGCTTCGTCTCGCCCTGGCGGGTCTGCTTGTCGACGGTCAGCTCGGCCGCGTCGGCGAGGATGGCCGTCGCCTCGGTGCCCTCGGCGAAGCCGATGGAGGCCTCGGTGGTGTAGTGGTCGGGCTGGGCGAGGATGGTGTTGCGGCCGCTCACCCACTGGTAGACGCGCTGACGCGCGCGGTCGGAGGCGACGTCGTCGGCGTCCACCGACGTCGTCTGGCTCTGGTCGACGAGGTCGGGTGGCAGGTGCTCGTCCTCACGATCACCGTCACCGCAGCCGGCGAGGACCACCCCGATGGCCAGCACCACGGCCAGGTGCCCTCCGCGACGGGGTCGGGTCACTTGTTGACCACCTGGTTCTCGCCGATACGGATCCACAGCGACTGCTTGAACTCGGTCTGCATGCGGCCTTCGCCGTTGGCATCCCGGTAGTTGATGTTCCAGTAGGTCGTGATGCGCACGAGGTAGTTACCGGGCTTCTTGTACTTGTGACCGCAGTCGGGCGTCTGCTCGGCCTTGCGCCGGGCGAAGGGCTCGCTCTTGCCGCAGGTGATCGACGTCCCGTCGCCCATCTCCCACTTGACGTGGGTCACGCCGGCGTCGACGTAGTAGCCGGTGTCGGGGTCCTCGACGAGCGGCGGGTCCCACTGCGAGTCGAACAGGGCGCGGGGCCACATCCACACGTTGAGGCCGACCGGCGCCATGCGGTACCCGTCGAAGCGGGCGTGCATGGGGACGGGGCTGGGCGCCAGACCGGGGTACATCGCCCGGAAGCGCGTGCCGACGGCCGTCTCGAGGTCCTCCTGGAGGTCCTGGGGGTTGTTGGTCTCCGGCGGCTCCTCCGACCAGAAGGAGTCCCGGGGGATGAGGACATTGCCCTCGTCGTTGAGGCCGGTGCACGTGTAGAGCTTTGCGCCCTCGCGGTAGCCCGGGTGGTCGGGACCCGGCTGGTCGGTCGCCTCGATGACGTAGCACTGCCGAGCGTTGCTCCACGAGCCGGCGACGGCGTCCTCGCAGGGCACGCTCTTGTACTCCGGCGCCCCACGGTGGCAGGCCGGTCGCCCGCCACCCTTGCCGCCGCCGGTGCCGTCGGACTTCTCCCCGCCGAAGACGATCCGGCAGTTGGCCCGCAGGCCGAAGTTGCGGCAGATGTTGGCGTCGCTGTCGGGCGCGGCCGACAGGGAGAGGGCGAGGAAGAGCAGTGTCACGCCGAAGGTGGCGAAGAGGCGCTCCCGGGTCAGGACGCGGGTCAGGGTCGTCATCGCTGTGGCCTCCTCAGACCGCGTGATGGGTGGTCGTGGGGGTCTGCGAGGCGGTGAGCTCGGGGAGGGTGGCGAGCAGCTCGCGCGACGCGGGCTCGAGGACGCCATCGGCCAGCCGGCCGCAGTCGGCCAGGCCGAAGGCCGCGGCATCGCGGGCGACCGGGTCGCCGAGCTCGTGGGTGGCCAGCAGCTGCAGGCGCCACAGGGCCTCGACGCCGGGCTCGACCGTCAGGCCGACCACGGTCGCGTCGTGCGCGGCCGCCCAACGCCCCTCCATGAGCCGGCGGCGGGCCAGCTCGGTCGCCGCAGTGGTGATGGCGAAGATCATCTGCGAACGCAGCGCCTGCGCCCAGACGTAGTGCCGCGGGTGCACCCCGGCGAAGGGGCGTCCGCGAACCAGACCGAGGGCCTGCTCGAGGTGCTCGGTGCCGGCGGTCGAGGGGTCGGCGGGCACGAGTCCCTGCCACAGCGACCAGTCGCTCGCGATCGTGCGGGCCGCGACCAGACCGCCCTGCGGGGTCTCGTCGGGACCCAGCCAGGAGCCGAGCCCGGCGAGCGAGCTGTCGCGCACGCGCGAGTGGTCGTGCACGGCGCGGTTGGGCCACATGGCGTCGTCGATCTCGGTGCCCGTCGCCTCGGGATGCGTGCTGAGGTAGGCCGCGAGCTCGGTGAGGCGCATGCGGTGGGCGGGGGTGACGTCGCCGACGTTGTCGATGTCGACCGGGCCGAGCAGTCGCAGCACCGGCTCGTCGGTGGGCGCGGCGAGCTCGCGGACCCGCTCGGGGAAGGCGATGACCGGGGGCAGCGGGGTGCCCGGGGTCGGCGTGATCTGGTTGGACAGCCACCCCGGGGTGGTCCCCTGGGCGGTGATCTCGAGGCCGGCGGTCCGGCTCACCGTCGCGACGTCCTCACCCGGGGCGAAGGGGGTGTCCCCGGACGGGGTGTTGACCGGGGTGTTCCACCGGACCTGGGTGCGGCTGCCGCTCTCGTCGTCGATCTGGGAGCGGCGCACGGTCGGTGCGTCGTCGAGCAGGTCGTCGCCGGGGTCGACGGTGACCTCGGGCGTGGCGGCCGCGACGGAGGCGAGCGTCGGCTCGCCCTCGGCGGGCGCCCAGACGTCGTCGGAGGGGGCCACGAGGTCGAAGAGGAAGCCGATGCGGGCGGCGTCCTGCGCACTCAGCCGCTCGGGCCGCACCTGCAGGTAGGCGGGGGAGAGGACAGCCGCGTCGGGGTCGTCGCCGATGAGCAGGGCGTCGGCGCCGTCGGCGATGGTGCTCGCGGAGTGCGCCAGGGCCACGCGGGGCGAGGACGCGACGGCCTTGTCGAGGCGACGACGGTCGCGCGCGTCGAGGTCGCCGCTGACGACGATCACCTCGCGGGCGGTCGGGTCGATCTGCACCTGCACCGAGAGGGTGTAGGTGGCCATGTCGGGGACGAAGCGCACCCGCGACGAGCCGATGACCTGCTCGAGCTCGGGGTGGCCGCCGATGACCGTGACGGTCGTGGCATCGGCCCACGGCGAGGTGGCGAGCGAGAGCGTCATGGCCGCGAGGGTGTCGCGGGTGCGGGAGCCGTCGCCGACGACGGCGAAAGTGCGCGCATCGGCGAGGTTGACCAGGACGTGGGCCTCCTCGTCGTCCTGCCCGACGGCCACGAGCGCGGGGAAGGGGGCCGGCTCGGTGACGAGCATGCCGGGGTCGAGGGTCATCGCCCGGTCGACCGCGAGGGTCCACAGGCGCGGGTCGGCGGTCGAGGTCCACGGGGCGGGCAGGCGCATCGGGTCGGCGAGCTGCACGTCGAGCTGCGAGCGACCGACGCGCACCGAGCGCAGCCCCGGCAGGGCGCGGCCGGCCTCGCGGGCGGCCACCGCGATGTGCCGCAGCGCGATGTCGACCGTGTCGATCGTGTGGACGTCGGCGACGAGCGCGAGCTCTCGCTCGAGGTCGGTCGCGTCGGCCTCGTCGGGGCGGGTGAGCCGGCCGGCCCGACGGCGGCGAGCGAGGTCGAGGAGGGAGAGCAGGCCGGCCGCGGTGAGTCCGGACAGGCCCAGGACGGTGCTGCCCCACTCGTCGGCCGGGTCACCGAGGACGACCGGGTCGGTCGCGCCCTCGTCGGTGTCACCGACGGGCGCCACAGTGGCCGAGGAGCCGACCCCCGCAGCCCCGGACGCGGCGCCAGTCACCGAGACGGCCTCGGCGCGGTCCGCCGCGTCGGAGTCCGCCCCACCGGCGGCGTCCGCGTCGGGAGTGCTGGGCGTCGTGGAGGCATGGGAGGGCGTCGACGGGGCGGCATCGGCGCTCGCCGCTGCGGCGTTGGTGCCGCCCGGGACCTGCAGCTCCCAGCCGGGCTGGATGAGATCGGGGTCGGTGAGTCGTCCGCCGTCGGGCTGCTGCTCGGTTCCGGTCGCCTCGACGATCTCGGTGTAGCGGCTGCCGTCGCCGAGCTCGTCCTCGGCGATCTCCCAGAGGGTGTCGCCCTGCTCGACCGTGTGGGTGTCGCCGTCAGCAGCAGGCGCTGGCGACTCGTCGGGCAGCTGGAGCTGCTGGCCGGGCGAGATCCAGTTGGAGGCCGGGATCGTGTCGCGGTTGAGCTCGAGGATCTCGGTGTAACGGGCGCCGTCGCCGAGCTGGGACTCGGCGATGGACCACAGGCTCTCGCCCTGGGCGACCTCGTGGGTGATCGTCGCGCGCTCGCTCGTCGGGGCTACGGAGTCGGTCTCGGCCGTGGCCGCAGCATCGGCGGCGACGGCGGCGACGGCCCCGCCGGCAAGGGTGGTGCTCGCGGTCGTCGCGTCGCCGGAGCCCGGCGCGGGAGCGGCGTGCGCGGTGCCGGCCCAGGTGCCCACGGTCGGGATGGTGATGAAGAGCAGGGCAGCGGTGCCGACGATGTAGCGGGCGATGCCCTGGGGCAGCGAGAGCCCCGGCAGCCGTGGCACGTCGACGCCGAGGAGTCGCGCCCCGATCTCGAGGACGATCGACAGCGTGATGAAGAGCCACGCGAGCCAGGCGGCGTAGCGGAAGATGACGAGCAGCACGGACCCGTCGTCGGGGGAGGTGACGGCCTCCCAGATCTCGGCTGGGGAGGCCCACCGGTCAGGGACCGGGCCCGCGCCGATCTGGAGCAGCAGCCACGGGACGCCGACGAGGAGGAGGACGACCCCGACGAGGGCGAGCAGCCCCTTGGCCCTACTGGCAGGCGCCGAAGGCGTTGACATCGGGGTCGTACTCCTCTCCCTTGCCGTCCGTGCGGTACTGGTAGGCGCTGCCGGTGCCCTCGACCTCACGCGGGCCGACGCCGAGGATGCCCAGGAAGATCGGCTCCCAGGTGCGGGTGGCCTCGACCGTGACGGTGTGCCCGCCCTCGGTGACCCGGACGTCGGTGAGCGTGACGTCGGTGGTGTGGGTGGCCACGAACTCCTCGGCCGCGGTCTGGGCCTGGTGCTGCGGGACGGTGATCTCGGCACCCCAGATGGCGCACCCCTTGTTGATCGACTGCCCGGCGTAGCGCGCCGTCTCGGCGGCGACGTCGTTGGCCTGCTGCATCGCGCGGACCTGACCGCCGCCGTCGACGACGAGGCCGACGAGCGGGATCGTCGCGAAGACCGCGGAGACGAAGTAGGTGCTCAGCGAGCCGCGCTCGTCGCGCAACCGGGCGAGGATGCGGGGGGCCGGTCGGTGCATCAGCGCTCCCGGTAGGCGTCGATGGGGCTGCTCGCGGTCGCCGAGACCTGGTGGCTGCCACCCACGCCGGGCAGGGCCAAGTCGGCCAGGGCGACGTCGCACGTCACCGTGGCGGTCACGACGAGCCCGGTCACACCGGGGTCGGTGTCCTTGCCCGAGGTGTCGAGCTGGATGTCCATCGAGTCGCACGTCAGGTCCTGCTCGGCGAGGAAGGCCTCGGCTGCCTCGAGTCCGCGCTCCTCGGCGTCGCTGCCGCGCTCGATCGACGCTGCGCGGGCGGCCTCGCCGGCGGCGGACTGGATCGACTGCTGCGCGATGGCGAGTCGGCCGCCCATGACGAGCATGGCGATGAGCAGGCCGAAGGCGGGGGCGAGGATGACCATCTCGATGCTGGCCGAGCCACTCTCGCTCCGCAGCCGTCGCCGGTGGCTCACCACGACGGCCTCTCGGTGCGGTCGATGCCGCTGCCCTCGAAGTCCTCCACCCGGGTGAACTCCTCGATCGCGCGGGTCGAGGACTGCGAGACCTGAGGGTCCCACCCGGGGATGATCGACATCGTCGTGCCGGTGACCCGGACGGTGACGGTGCCGTTGCCGCGGTCGCGGGTCACCTCGACGTCGGGGCTCTCGAGCAGGCCGTCACCACCTGCGCGAGCGGCGAAGTCGAGGGCTGCGCTGCGCCCGTGCTCGTCGGTCTGCTCGTAGCCGGCGGCCCCTCGGGCGCCCTCCTGAGCGGAGGCCAAGGCGACGGTGCGGCCCTGGTAGTAGACGGCGCCCTGCACGGCGAGGAAGAGCAGGCTCAGGGCGAGGGGGAGCAGGACGACCATCTCGAGGGACAGCGCACCGCGGTCGGAGCGCCACCGCTCCGGCCTACCGTGCTGTGCCCTCCGGGTGATCAAGGTGCCTTGATCTCCTGGCTCTTGCTGCGAACGAAGGTCGTGATGGCGCCGATGACGATGACCGAGATGGTGATGACCGCGACGGCCCACAGCACCTGCTCGATGGTGACCGAGCCGCGCTCGTCGCGGGCGCGGTTGATGACATCCGTCTGGTCGCCGAAGTAGTCAAGGACCTGTGCGCCCAAGACCTGGAGGGCGGCGAAGAACTGGATCATGTGGGTCTCTCCCGGGACAAAGTGAGGGGTGGCCCGGGAGGCTGCTGTCCCCCCGGACGTGTCACAGGCTATCGGAGGGTGGCCTCGGACCCCAAGAAGAGAACTCCCCGCCATCCGGCGTTCACCCCGTCAACTGAGCGAGGTCAGTAGACGACTCGTTTGGGTTCCACAAACGCACCATTGTAGGAGCCGACCTTTGATGTGTCTCGAACACTGCGTTGTGCCCGGGAGAAGTTTCCCAGCCCGCGACAGCAGGCAGGCACTTCGACGAAACCCACACCTTGGTCGAGGTGATCCGGCCACCCGGAGGGATGGCATAGGTGGTCCACGCCTGTGGGGTTGAACGGATGACTCCGCTGGCTGCTTAGCAGTCGAACTTGGTGCTGACGCCCAGAACCGTCAGAAGGGCGGCCGCGCCGACTGAGGCAGCCGCAGTGCGTGCCGTAGGCCGTTGGTTCGTCGTTCGAGCTTTCATTGCTTCCCCTTGTCTGGTCATCCGGTGACCACCTCAAGCTAGGACGTGGGGAATCTGTCGCAACATGAGATTGCGGATCAGGCGCCGATGATCCGCAGCAGGGAGGGAGTCACGAGGATGGCCATGAAGATCAGCCCGAGTGTGGACATCGGGATCGACATCCGCTCACCCGTGGCGTTGGCCTCGGCGAGGGCGGAGTTGAGCTCGGCGGTGCGCATGCTCTGCGAGCGCGAGCGCAGGGTCTGGTAGACCTGCGCGCCCTCCTCGCCGGACAGGCGCATGATGTCGGCGAGGTCGGCGAGCTCCGGCAGGCCGAGCTCGTCGGAGAGCTTGCGCAGAGCGTCCCAGGGCGGCAGGCCGGACCAGCGGGAGCGGGACAGCTCCTCGGCGAGCCGGCGGAAGACCCAGGAGTCGCCGATGTTGGCCGCGATCTCCATCGCCTGGCGGGGCCCGGAGCCGCTGTTGCGCTCGAGCGCCACGAGGTCGATGTAGGAGGCCAGGGCGCGGCCGAACTCCTTGCGGGCAGCCTTGGCGTCGTCCTTGACGTTGTAGTCCGGCAGGAAGAACAAGCCGACTGCGCCGCCCGCGGAGGCGAGGAGGGTGATGATCCAGGGCAGGCCGAACCCAAAGAAGGAGAGGACGGTGAGCAACATGACCGGGATGAAGGCGCCCAAGATCGCGAAGACGACCTTTTCGCCGTAGAAGCGGTGCACCGGGATGCGCATGAGCGCCAGCTCGCGGTAGGGCGGCGCACCGAGGGAGTCGAGGGGCAGGGTGCGCATGGCCCAGCGGCCGAGCTTGTCGCGGGCGTCGCCCTCGGCTGTACCCGCCTCGACCGCACCCTCGTCGTGCGCGGACAAGGAGCGGTCCGGGGAGAGTCGGTCGAGGGCGGTGGCGAGGTCGACCTGGGCGGGCCGGAAGCGCCAGACGAGCATCGACAGGCCGAGCCCGACGAGGGCGCCGGCAATCATCGCGATCTGCAGGGTGGTGGTCATCGACGCGCCTCCTCGGCGACCTCGTTGCCGATGAAGCGGGGCAGCTTCTTGCCCTTGGCCATCGACTTCATCCAGACGAGTGCCCCGACGTAGGCGGCGAGCAGCACCGTGAGGATGACCTGGCCGATGCCGCTGCGGTAGGGCTCGAACATCGTCGTGAAGAAGAACATGATGACCAGCACCGCGAGGGTGATGATCGTGACCCAGCGGGCGGTGGCCCGGGGCTTGGCCCGGTCGGCCTCGACCATGCGCCGCGAGCGCACGTCCTCGCCGACGGCGACGGCGACGGACTCGAGGACGCTCGCCAGGCCGGCGCCGCGACGCTGTGCGCCGAGCAGGAGGTTGGCGGCGAGCAGGTCGCCCGTGGAGTCGTCGAGGTCGTCGGCGAAGGCGCGCAGGGCGTCGTCGGTGGGCCAGCGCGCCCGCAGGCGGGCCGCCAGGAGGTTGACCTCGGGCTCGATCTCCTTGGGCGCCGAGCGCAGCGTCGCGACGATGGCCTGCTCGAGGCCGACACCGACGGTGAGCACCCCGGCGAGGGAGCGGGTCCACTCCTCCATCGCCTCGAGCCGGTCGATGCTCGCCTCGGCATCGCCGGAGCTGAGCAGCCACGGCAGGCCGATGATCGTCGCCGGGATGAGGACGATGGCGATGACCCAGCCGGTGAAGAGCGCGAAGATCACCCCCGCGACGACCCCGATGATGATGATCTGCCGGGTCCGGCGCGGCAGCTTGTCCCACCAGCCGTCACGGTCGGCGGCGGCGAGCTTGACCTTCTTGGGGCGCGGCGGGACCTTGCGCATGCCCTCGACGAAGGTGATGCCCGCGAGGACGAGCAGGCCGCCCATGAGGGCGCCGGTCAGCCAGGGGCTCACTGCGGTGCCCGGGCGAAGTAGCCGTCGAGGTCGAACCCCCACCGGGCGAGCGAGCGGTAGTCGTCGGGCAGGATCCCCGGGATCGGCGCCCCGCCCTGCGGGTTGGGCTGGAAGACGTGGGTCGTCGCCGGCCCGTCCTCGCCCGGGTGGATCGCGATGATCTCGCTGACGTAGCGCTCGCGGCGGGCCTCGCCGTCGGCGGTGGGCGCGGTGTCGAGCTGCAGCTGGACGATGACGTCGATGTGCTCGGCGACCGCGCGCTCGGCGTAGGCCTCGGTGACGTGCGAACCGGCCTCCATGGCACAGGTGATGAGCTTGCGGATCGCGCCGACGGCATTGGCCGAGTGGGTCGTGCTGATCGAGCCGGAGCCGGACTGCATCGCCTTGATCATCGCCAGCACCTCGCGACCGCGGACCTCACCGACGATCTGGCGCGAGAGGTTGAAGCGGAAGGAGTCGTAGAGCAGGTCGTCGAGCGGGATCTCGCCGGCCTGACGGCCGTCGGCCCCGACCTCGCCGGAACCGGGACGCGACTCCCAGGCGACGATGCGGCGGTGCTTCTCCGGCAGCTCGTGCAGGTGCAGCTCGTACTCGGTCTCGAAGGTGCCGATGCGCTCCCACGGGTCGAGCTCGGCGCACAGGGCCCGGACCATCGTCGTCTTGCCCGCGCCCTGGGCGCCGGCGACGACGATGCTCTTCTTCGCCTTGACTGCGGCCCGCAGGAAGGAGACGGCGACCGCGTCGAGCATGCCGCGCTCGGACAGCTCCTCGAGGGTGATCTCGCGCAGCCGGTGGCGTCGGATGACCATCGACGGCCGAGGGGTGACCCAGGCCGTCGCGGCGAGCCGGGCGCCGCCGTCGAGGCGCATGTGCAGGCGCGGCTGGGCCTCGGAGAAGGGGCGGGCGTTGACCTCGGAGCGGCTGGCGAGGAAGACGAGGAAGTCGATGAGCTCCTGGTCGTTCTCGGCAACCGGCGGGCCCGGGCGCAGCGTGCCGTCGGTGTACTCGAGGAGCACCTGGTCGCAGCCGGTGATCTCGATGTTCTCGACGTGCTCGTCGTCGACGAGGGGCTGCAGCCGGCCGAGACCGAAGAGCGCGTCGAAGACGGCCTGACCGATGCGGTCCTGCTCGTCCATCGACCAGGCGCGCCGGCCGACGGCGAGGTTGTTGGCGGCGGTCGTCTGGAGCAGCTCGACGATGATCGAACGGCCCAGCTCGCGCTGCGCCTGCTGGTCGAGGTGCTGGCGGTCCTGGAGGGCCCCGGTGAGCATCTCGGAGGCCTGGGTCCGCAGCTCGGCGACCTGGCTCCAGTCGATCTCGGTGTCGTGGACGGTGTCGGTGCTCAGCCGCTGCGCGGGCACCGTCGAGACGCGCTGCGCGCCCCCGGACGAAGGGGGCGGAGCCGCCGGCTGTCCCTGGGGCGGGGTGGCCGCGGCCTGACCCATGCCCCACGTCGGCGGGGGCGGGGTCTGCGTCGGCACCGCGTGCCGGTCGTGCGGCGAGACGCTGCCGGCGCCGGCAGCCAGGCGCTGGGAGATGTCGTCGCGCGGGCGGGTCTCCTCCGGCGGGTCGGTCTCCTGCGCGAAGAGCGGCAGGGAGGTGGGGTCGAAGGGGGGCTGGCTCATGCCTGACCTGCCTCCTGGACGCGCTGGGTGCCCAGACGCTCTCGGTTGTTGGCGATGAGTCCCTGCGAGGAGCTCACGGTCGCCCGCAGGGCGCGGTTGAGCGGCCCGGAGGCGAAGCCCTTCTTCGGGCGTTGGCCCGAGTGGTAGACCTCGGCGGACTCGGGGTCCCACGGGATCTCGGCGACGACCGGCAGGCCGAGGACCGCGCGGATCTCGCGGGCGGAGTAGGGCCGACCGGGGCCGACGAGCAGGACGCCGAGCTGGTGCGCGGCACCCATGCCGGCGAGCTGCTCGCGCAGCGCGCGGGCCCACCCGCGGGCGCCGGACACGGCCGGCAGGTCGCTGTGCAGCACGAGCAGGGAGAGGTCGGAGCCGCGCACGAGCGGCATCGGGGAGTGCTCCAGGCCGAGGCGGCCGGCGTCGACGACGACGTCGACGCCGCGCTGCTCCATGCCGCGCAGCACACCGGACAGTGGCTCCCAGAGGTTGGTCATCGACGCGGCCTGCTGGTGCGAGCGGATGCCGGGCACGAACTCGACGTTGGAGCCGGGCAGGGTCATCGACACCGTCGCGATGGCCGCGCCGAGGTTGCCCACGCGGTTGGCCACCGCGAGGTCGAGGAGACCCCGGTCGTGGACGGTCTGGCCCTGCAGGTAGCCGGCGAGGACCGCCGAGGACCCGGTCGGGTCGGCGTCGACGAGCATGACGTGTCGCTGCCAGGCGAGGGCCATGCCGAGCGCGGAGACGGTCACCCCGGGGGAGCCCGAGGCGGAGAAGAGCGTGACGACGGCCATCAGCTGGTCGGCGAGGCGCTCGGGGTGGTGTCCGAGGTCGAGTCGGACGGCTCGGCCGCGGTGTCCCCGGAGCCGTTGCCCTTGGACTTCACGACGATCGCGACCTCCTGGCGGGCCGCGGCGGCGGCCAACGGGGAGGCGTCGTCGGTGCGGACCTGCACGTCGACGAGCTTGGTCTGGCCGTCGTCGGACATGTCGACGCTCGAGACGATGCCCTCGTAAGTCGTCGGGCGGCCGGTGATCGCCTCGGCGCTCGCCGGCACGACGACGGCCTCGATCGGCTGACCGACCCGCAGGTCGCCGGTGACGCCCTGACCCGGGGTGAGCGCCAGACCGACGATCGACCAACCGTCGGCCGGGGCGATCTCGGCCGAGACCGACTCTCGGGTCACGAGCGAGCCCTTGGCCATGTCGACGTTGGCGTACATGCCGATGAGGCTGCGCTGCTCGTCCCACGACAGCGGCGAGATGGAGTTGTCGCGGCGCAGCTGGGTGCGCACGAGGTCGGTCTCCTTGATGACGTCGCCGCGCTCGATGTCGGCCCGCACGGCGACGTAGTCGTCGGTGCCGGACAGGGTGCTCAGCAGGAAGGCACCGAGCAGGGCACCGAGCGCGGTGAGCAGGACCGAGACCGCGATGAGCATGGGGCGGCGACGCAACTTGGGCGGCTCGGGGGCGGCGGCCCCCTCGGCGGTGTTGCCGTCGCCGTTGCGGTTGCGGCGGGTGGCCTGCTCCGCCGGTGGCGGCTCAGCGGTGGGGGCGGTCATGGGTGCAACTCCCTGTGCGTCGTGCCCGAGGGGTGCGGTCGTACGTGACGGCTCCCCGATGTCCGGGGATCAGGCTAAGGCACGGCGGGCCCCTCCGGCACGCGGCGGCCCACCAGCGGGCACGATGGGAGACATGGCCCGTCTCCTCGTCGTCCACCACAGCCCCACGCGCTCCACGCAGGCGCTGCTCGACGCGGCGCTCGCCGGGGCCCGCCACCCCGACATCGAGGGGGTCGAGGTGCAGGTCGTCCCGGCCCTCGAGGCCACGGCCGATGACGTCCTTGCCGCTGACGGCTATCTCCTGGGCACCCCGGCCAACTTCGGCTACATGTCGGGGGCCCTCAAGCACTTCTTCGACTCGACCTTCCTCCAGGTCGGCGGTGCCCTCGACGACTCCGGCGGCGCCGGCGACGGCTCGGGGGGCGGGTCCACCGCCAAACGGCCCTACGGGCTGTGGGTCCACGGCCGCTATGACGTCACCGGCGCCGTGCGCGCCGTCGGCTCGATCGTCCAGGCCCTCGACTGGCGGCAGGCCGCCGAGATCCTCGAGGTCGTCGGCGACGTCGACGACGCCGCCCTCGAGTCGGCGACCGAGCTCGGCGGCACGCTCGCAGCCCTCCTCACCTGACCTGCGGCCACCCCTTCGTCCGCGGAGGGGAGAACTCCCCATTCCCCCTTCGCCCGCTTGTCCCTAGCGTCGTCACCACCGGCGGCATCGAGGGAGAGTCATGGCGCAGCAGACGAGGTTCAGAGCACGCACGATCGGGGCACGGACGCTCGACGTCCTCACCCGGGCCGTCCGGGGGGAGCCGCCGGCGGGTCACGCCGAGCAGTGGGCCGAGCTCGTCGACGCCGGCATCGCCTCGCCCCGGCGTGAGCTGCTCCCGCGGTGGCACGAGGTGCTCACCGAGGCGGCCACGGCGCCGGTGCGCTTCGAGGTCGACTCGCGGATGGGCCGGGCGGGGATGCGCAGCCGGATCTCGCTCACCCCGCGGATCGGCCTGTCGATCACCGAGCGCCGCAGGCTCACGGTCACCGACGACGAGATCGCCGTCGAGGCGGTCGAGGACGCCGTCGAGATCGCGTTCTTCGAGCCGCGGATCATCTGGCCGGCCGTGCAGCGGACCCTGCCCCCGAGCCCGGCCGTCCGGGCGGAGGGCGGCGCCGACCCGCGCCTCGAGCGCACCGTCGGCGTCATCCGTGACGTGCCCGAACGCTCGGCCCTGCCCGACGAGGTGCTCGCGCGGCTCGCCGGTGCCGACGTCGAGGTGGGCCTGGTGCTGCAGGTCGACAACGGGAGCGAGACCCCCTTCGTCACGGCGCGGCACTGGCTCGAAGGGGACGACGGTCGCCTGCTCGAGGTCCGCCTGCTCGAGGACGAGGTCGAGGTCGTCGAGGTGCCGACCGGGACCGTCGCGGCAGAGATCGCCTGGCTGACGGTCGGGGCCTTCGACCTGCGCTCGCGCGCCCGGACGGTGGCGTGATGAGCGTCAGCGAGGGGATGGACGTCGAGCGGGTCCGCTCGATCGCCGCACAGCTCGGCCGCTCCAGCGAACGCATCCGGGGCGTCCACGGCGACGGCAACGGCAGCATGCGGGTGCTCGACGGGGTGTGGGCCGGACCCGACCTCGAGACCTTCAGCCGCGGCTGGGACGCCGGGGCGAGCTCGCTCGAGTCGGCGGCCGCCGCGCTCGCCGACCTGCAGCGCGACCTGCTGCGGCAGGCGCAGGACCAGGACAGCGCCTCCGGCGACGGGTCCGGCGGGGGTGGCTCCGGTGGCGACCCCGCCGACGACCGCGGCCGCGACCCGCGGGAGGTCATCGAGGACTTCTTCGACGACCTCTTCGACGGGGACGGCGACGACGGCGGCGGGTGGAGCCTGCCCAACCCGGTCGACGGCCTCCGAGACGCCTGGGACCGGGGCACCGAGGCGGTCGAGGACGCCTGGGACTGGGCCGGCGACCGGGGGCGGGACCTCGTCGAGTGGGGGCGTGACGGGCTGGACTGGCTCGGTGACCGGGGCCGCGACCTGGTCGACGCGGGGCGCAACTTCTGGGACGAGCAGGTCGTCACCCGGTGGGACGCCGGGATGGCGGCGCTCGCCCGGCTGGGGCCGTCGATCGTCAACTTCGGCGAGCAGTTCACCCAGATCTTCACCGAGGGCCGGTGGCCGCGCTTCCACGAGGTGGCCGCGAGCGCGATCCTGCTCCTGGGCCGCACCGGTGGGCTCTTCGCCAACATCGCCACCGGTGAGGACCACCAGATCTTCGACAGCGGCGACGGCGTGGTGACCTCGACCAACTCCGTCGAGGCCGACCCCGAGGTCGCCGGTCGCATCCCCACCGATCTCAACGCGCTCATGCAGATCCAGAACGACACCTACGACAACACCGAGGGGCGCGAGAGCGACAACCGGCACGTGCGCGTCACCGAGGTGCGCCAGCCCGACGGCAGCTCGGCCTACATCGTCACGGTGCCGGGGACCAACGGCCTCTTCGACTTCCCCGGGTCGGTGACCGGCGGCGACGAGGCCTTCGACAACACCTCCAACCTCGAGCTGCAGGCCGGCCAGCGCAGCGCCTCGATGGAGGCCGTCGAGGCGGCGATGGAGGAGGCCGGCATCCCGCCCGGGGCCCCGGTCATGCTCCAGGGGCACAGCCAGGGCGGCATGGTGACGGGCGAGCTCGTCCAGGACCCGGCCTTCATGGAGCGCTACAACGTCACGCACATGATCACCCAGGGCTCGCCCAACGACAGTCGCTCGATCCCGCCCGGCGTGCAGACCCTCGCGCTCGAGCACACCAACGACCCGGTGCCCAAGGTCGACTTCGGCGACAGCCTGGCCGGGCCGCCGATGCCGATCCCGCTGCCGGGGCCGCTGCCGACGGTCGTCGCCCCGATGACGCCGATCCCCAACTTCGACCCGGCGCTCGCCGGCTCCGGCGACCACGTGACGCAGGTGCGGATGGAGCCGGGTCCCGGGGTGTCGATGTTCGGCGGCGGCAACGACAGCGCGCACCACTACCGCAACTACTCCGACTCGGTGGAGCGCGAGATCGCCGCGGGCAACCCCGGCATCATCGACTACGCCGACAGCCCCGGGATCGACGTCTTCCTCACCGGCGACGAGGGTGCGGTGACGATCACCGAGTACGGCACCGGGCGCGAGTGATCTGCGGTTGACTGGGGTCATGCGAGCGGTGATGAGCGTGAGCCTGGGGCTGGTCCTCGTCGGTGTCCTCACCGGCTGCGGCCTCTTCGGTCGGGGTGGGTCGGCGCAGGTGCCGGAGAGCCCGACCTGGCGCGAGGACGCGGTGGCGGCCATCCGTGAGACGCCCGGGGTCACCGCGGCCGAGGTGACGGTCAACGACGTCGACGACGGCGGCGGCTCCACGGGCCCGGTCGTCTATGGCAAGTTCACCGTGAGCGGGGACGCGCAGGCGGTCGTCGACGACGCGCTGCTTCGCCTGAGCGAGGTGCTCGGCCCCGAGTCGAAGGGAGTCGGGCTCAACCTGTCGGTGACCTCGCCGGAGGGGGCCGGGCAGACGCTGGGGGCCTTCGGGTACGGGGGAGCGCGGCACGGGGCGGCGCTGTGGGAGCAAACGCACTGACCGACCGAGATCGCTGAGCCGAGGTCGCAGACCCGGGGTCGGTGATCGCGACCACCGGGCTGCTGCTGCAATGGGGCCGTGGCCTACTTCGAACGCATCGACGCATCCACCGTCCGCCCCACCCCCCACACCGGAGGTGCCTGGGCCGAGCACGAGCAGCACATCGCCCCGGCGATCGGTCTGCTCGCCCATGTCGTCGAGGTCGACCGGGATGCCCGGCGGGACGACGGGCTGCCGCTCGCCCGGATCTCCTGCGACATCCTCGGGACAGTGCCGCTCGAGCCGTGCACCCACGAGGTGCGGGTGCTGCGCCCCGGGAGGACGGTCGAGCTCGTCGAGGCGACCCTCAGCCACGGCGGCCGTGCGGTCGTCGTCGCCCGCGCCTGGCTCATCGCCACCGGGGACACGACCGCCCTCGAGCACAGCGACCTGCCCCGGATCCCCGGGCCCGACGAGGTCGAGCCCTGGGACGCCGGGAGCGTCTGGCCCGGTGGCTTCATCGCCTCGACCGAGGTGCGACGTCGGGCCGCGGCCCCAGGGCGCGGTCAGGTGTGGGTGCGCACCGACGTGCCGCTGGTCGACGAACCCCACAGCCGGCTCGCCGCGGCCGTCGGGCTGCTCGACATCGCCAACGGGATGAACGTCCTCGCCTCCCCGCGGGAGGTCCTCTTCCCCAACCTCGACCTCACGGCGCACTTCTTCCGCACCCCGGGCGAGGGGTGGCTCGGCCTCGACACGACCGTCTCCTTCGGCCCTGACGGTCACGGGTTGACCTCGAGCATCGTGCACGACGAGCAGGGACCGGTCGGCACGCTCGCGCAGGGGCTGACCGTGCGTCCCTGACCCCGGCTGCGTCACGACGCTGCCGGCACCACGACGAGGGGCCCCGCCGAACTCGCGGGGCCCCTCGTCGCTGCCGGGCGATCAGGCGTGGCGCGCGGTGTAGCGGCTGTGGCGCGCGGTGTAGCGGGAGTTGGCGCGACGCAGGGCGACGGCACCGGCGACCACGCACAGGGTCCAGACGCCGAGGGCGATCCAGCCGGCCAGCCACGTGGCGGCCGCACCGACGAGGACGACCGCGGCGAGGACGCAGGCGACGGCGATGAGGTTGCGGCGGATGGCCGCGACCGACTCGGGGCTGGCGTGGCGGTGGCGCAGGTTGTGGCCGACCGGCGTCGCGACCGGCTCGACCTCGGGGGTCGGCGCAGCAGGGGCGGCCTCGGTGTCGGTCTCGGTGGTGCGGCCCTCGACGACGGTCACGGTGGCGGCGCCGGGGGCGGCAGCCTCCTCGACGGCGTCGCGGAAGGCCAGACGCGGGATGGCGGCGGTGTCCACCTCGTCGTCGTTGGTCGCGAGCATGGCCTCGAGGTCCTCCGCCTGGATGGCCCAGGTCGGCAGGTCGGTGGGTGCTGTGCGGTCAGAAGTCGTGCGCGCCGTGCTCATGGGGACCATGATCCCGCGCTGCTGCAGGGATCTTGCGCAAACTCACCGCACCGGGCGTGTCTCGAGGTCGGCGATGTCCTGCGTCACACGAGTCACACGTGCCTCAGCCGTGTTGACCCGGTCACGCGCGACGACGAGCGCGGCCCGCACCTGCGACTCCTCGAGCCGGGCCGCGGAGAGCTCGCGCTCGGCCTCGCGCAGCTCGTCGCGGGCGGAGTCGAGGGCCTCCTGCCGAGCGCGCTCCTGCGCGTCGACCTCGGGGTCGGCCGCCCCGTCACCGGCGTCGTCGGGCAGCGGCGGCAGCAGCCGAAGGGGGGTCGCCACGGCGTCGTCGAGCTCCACCTCGCCGAAGCCCGCGTAGGTCAGGGCCCGCAGCAGCGTGCCGGAGGCGATGGCGCGGCCGCTCTGCTCGTCGGCGAGCACCGCGACTGCCGTGGCGTCGACCTCACCCCTGGCGGCAGCACCGAAGGGAGATCCCGTCGCCTCGGCGCACCGACCGGCCGCGGCGACGAGGGCGTCGATCGCGGCCCGGCGCTCCGGTCTGGCCTGCGCGAGGGTGGCGCCGTCCCCCTTCGCCTGGGCGGCGCGCATCCGCTCGCCGAGGGCGATGAGGTCGGCGACCACCTGCGGCTCGTCGCGGGCGACGCGGTTGAGCAGCCACGCGGTCCGCGTCGGCTTGCGCAGGGCGGTGATCGCGGCGGCGAGGTCGGGGTCATCCCCCTTCGCCTCGCGGGCCAGGCGGGTGCGGGTGGCGACGAAGTCCGCGGGGGCGGCTGCGTAGAGCTCGTCGACGGCGTCCTCGAGTCTCACGGGGCGTGCGCCTCGGCGATGCGGGTGAGGCGCGCGACGTAGTCGGCCCAGCCCTGCTCGTCCCACTCGGGCAGGTTGTTGCCCTCGGAGCGCAGGCCCACCGCGCCGTCGAGCTGCTCGCGGAGGATGTCGGCGTGCCCGGCGTGCCTGGCCTCGTCGAGGGCCATGTGGACGATGATCTGCCCGAGCGTCACGGTGTTGCGGTCCTCGGGCCACCACGCCACCCGGCCCTCGGCCTCGAGGGGCAGCGCCTCGATCGTCGCGTCGGCGTGGTCGAAGCAGGCCCGGCTCCAGGCGAGCACGTCGGCCATCGACTCGACCTCGGTGGCGAACATGTCCTCGTTGTCCTCAGGGCCCACCCCCTCGACCTCCCACGGCAGCTGCAGCTCGCTGGGGCGAGAGAAGGTCTCCCCGAAGTAGCCCAGCTCGCACGCCGCGGAGTGCTTGACGAGGCCGAGCAGGTTGGTGCCCGTCGGCGTGCGCGGCCGGCGTGCCTCGTACTCGTCGAGCCCCTCGAGCTTGAGCAGCAGCGCCGCCCGCTGCACGCGGAGCATGGCGTGGAGCTGGGTCTTGAGGTCCGCCATGCGACCAGCCTGCCACCGGGGGCGGACGAAGGGGGACGGAGCGGACGACGGGGAGGTCCGGCGCAGCGTCAAGTCGAAGTCGAGAACGACCAGGCGACCACGCGATGACGAAGGACTTCGGCAGCGCGCCGGACCTCTCCGCCGGGAGCGGTGGCAACCCCTTCTCAGCCGACGGGGACGGCCTCAGCCAGCGGGCGGGCGGCCTTCAGCGTGCTCCAAGGTGGCGGGCCTACGGTGCATCGAATGGCACACATCTCGCACCCCGCGCGCTGGCTGACGGGGTTGACCCTGCTCCTTCTCGCCGGCACCGTTGCGGCGGCCGGGCTGCAGAACGTGCGCGCCGACCGCACCGGTGCCCCCGTCTTCGCCTTCCTCTTCTGGAACCTCTTCCTCGCGTGGGTGCCCTATCTCCTCGCCCTCGCCCTCGTGGGGCTCGACCGACTGCGGGCTCCCGGCTGGCTGCTCGCGGGCGTCGGCGTCGTGTGGTTGCTCTTCCTGCCCAATGCGCCCTACATCCTCACCGACTTCATCCACCTCGGGGCGATCCCGGGGGCGCCACGGTGGTTCGACGCGCTGCTCATCGGCTCCTTCGCCGCGACCGGGCTCGCCCTGGGCCTGGCCTCGCTGCTGCTCGTGCACCACCTCGTCGCCGCTCGGGTCGGCAAGGTGACGGGCTGGGTCGTCGCGATCGGGTCGCTCGCGCTGTCGTCCGTCGGGATCTACCTCGGGCGCTTCCCGCGCTTCAACTCCTGGGACGTGGTCACCAACCCGCACGGACTCGTCGAGGTCATCACCTCCCGGCTCGCCGATCCCCTCGGCAACCCCTTCCTCCTTCAGTTCGCCGTGCTGATGACCGGTGGGCTCGTCGCCTCCTACCTCGTGACGTGGGGCCTGAGCCGGGCCCTCGCGGGTGGTCGCCGGACCGGGGTGGCACAGTACGGCGGGTGAGCACCCCCGCCCTCCCCGCGCAGGAGCGGCCCGCCGTACCCGTCGAGATCAAGGTCCTCGTCGCCGCGGCCTTCGTCATCGCCGTCGGCTTCGGCCTGATCACCCCGGTCCTGCCGCAGTTCGCCCAGAGCTTCGACGTCGGCGTGACCGCCGCGTCGGTCATCGTCTCGGCCTTCGCCTTCTTCCGGCTCCTCTTCGCCCCCGCGGGCGGCTCGCTCGTCGCCCGCCTGGGTGAGCGGCCGGTCTACATCGTCGGGCTGGTCATCGTCGCGCTGTCGACGGGAGCCTCGGCCTTCGCCCAGACCTACTGGCAGCTGCTCATCTTCCGCTCGCTCGGCGGCATCGGCTCGACGATGTTCACCGTCTCGGCGATGGCGCTGCTCGTGCGGCTGGCCCCGCCGAGCATTCGCGGGCGGGTCTCGTCGATGTACGGCAGCGCCTTCCTCATCGGTGGCGTCATCGGCCCCGTCATCGGCGGCGCGCTCGGCGAGCTCGGCATGCGCGTGCCCTTCGTCGTCTACGGCGTCGCGCTCCTCATCGCCGCGGCCCTCGTCGCGATCATGCTGCGGGGGACCCCCCTTCGCGCCGATCCGCTCCAGGGGGCGCTGCCACCGATGACCGTCCGCGAGGCCCTCGGGGACAGCGCCTACCGGGCGGCGATGGTCTCGGCCTTCGCCAACGGCTGGACCAACTTCGGTGTGCGCGTGGCGATCCTGCCGCTCTTCGCCGTCGCGGTCGTCGGCGAGACGTGGGCCGCGGCCGTCGCGCTCGCCGTCGGGGCCGCGGCCACCGCGCTGACGCTGCAGTTCTCCGGTCGGGTCGCCGACACCCTCGGCCGACGGCGCCCGATCCTCGTCGGCCTCGGCCTCAGCGCCGTCGGCATGGGGGCGATGGGGCTGTCCGGCGACCTCGTGCCGATCCTCGTCCTGACGACCGTGCTCGCCGTCGGGGCCGGCCTGCTCAACCCCGCCCAGCAGGCGACCGTCGCCGACGTCGTCGGCAACGGCCGGTCCGGGGGCAAGGTGCTCGCGGCCTTCCAGATGTGCCAGGACGCGGGCGGCATCGGTGGTCCGGTCGTCATCGGGGCGGTCGCCGACCTCTGGGGTTGGCAGTGGGCCTTCGCCCTGAGCGGGCTGGTGTCGGCGCTCGCGATCCTGCCGTGGCTGCGGGCCCGCGAGACCCTCGTCGTCCACGCGGGATGATCCGCGGGCGCCCCGACGTTGCGGCCAGCATGCAGATCGACATCTGGTCCGACATCGCCTGCCCCTGGTGCTACATCGGCAAGCGGCGTCTCGAGACCGCCCTCGCCGACCACCCGCACCGCGACGACATCCAGGTCACCTGGCACAGCTACCAGCTCGACCCGTCGCTGCCGAAGCACTACGAGGGCACCGAGGCCGACTACCTCGCCTCGCGCAAGGGGATGCCGGTCGAGCAGGTGCGCGAGATGTTCGGTCACGTCGCCGAGCAGGCCGCAGGCGAGGGCCTGGCCTACGACTTCGACCGCCTCGTCGTCGCCAACTCCGCCCGCGCCCACGAGCTGCTCCACCTGGCCAAGGAGCGTGGTCTGGGTGACGAGGTCAAGGAGGCACTGCTCTCCGGTCACTTCGAGCACGGCCTCGACATCGGTGACGTCGACGCGCTCGCACGGGTCGGTGCCGACGCCGGTCTGGACGAAGGGGAGGTCCGCGCGGCCCTCGCGGACGGCCGCTACAAGGCCGCCGTCGCCTCCGACATCGACATGGCTCGCCAGATCGGGGTGACGGGCGTCCCCTTCGTCGTCGTCGACATGAAGTACGCCGTCTCCGGCGCCCAGCCGCCAGAGCTCTTCCGCGAGGTCGTCGACAAGGCGCTCGCCGAGCGGACCCCGGCCGTGCAGGTCGTGCAGTCCGGCGACGTCTGCGGGCCCGACGGCTGCTGAGCGCCGCGACCGGGGCGTAGCGTCGGGGGCATGACTCCTGCACAACTGCTCATCGACTGCTTCGGCCGGGTGCGCGAGAGCGCGCTGGCCGCCATCGACGGTCTCACTGAGGAACAGCTGACGCACCGCGTCACGCCCGACGCCAACCCGATCGCGTGGCTGGTCTGGCACGCCTATCGCGTCCAGGACGACCACGTGGCCGACGTCGCCGGTCTTCAGCAGGTCTGGGCCGCACGGGGATTCATCGAGTTCTTCGACCTCGACCTGGACGAGGACGACACCGGCTACGGACACACGAGTGCGCAGGTGGGCAAGGTCGTGGCGAGTGCCGAGCTGCTCGCCCGCTACGTCGAGGCCGTGCACGACCAGACGGTGACGTGGGTCGCCGGGCTGGACGAGGACGACCTCGACCGCGTCGTCGACACCTCGTGGGATCCGCCGGTCACGCTCGGGGCGCGGCTGGTGAGCGTCGTCAACGACGACACCCAGCACGTCGGGCAGGCGGCGTACCTCCGGGGGCTGCTCACCGCATGAGGTCGAGCTTCGTCGTGTCCGCCGAGACCGGGCACGCCCCCGCCGAGACGTGGGCGCGGCTGTGGGACCTCGATCGGCACACGGTTGTCATCCCGCTGACGACGGTGACGCCCCACCCGCCGGCGACCCGGCTGGGGGCGGGGGCCGGCTTCACCGGCAGGACCGCGCTGGGGCCGCTCGGCTTCGACGACGTCATGCGGGTCGAGACGTGGGCCCCGCCGGAGTCCGCGACCGTGGTCAAGGTCGGCCGGGTCGTCGGCGGGCGGATCGAGGTGACGGTGGCCCCCCTTCGTCACGGCTCGCGCGTCGTCTGGCGCCAGACGGTGCAGCTGCCGTGGCTGCCGGCGCGACTGCGGTGGGTCGAGGCGCTCGCCGCCCGGGTCATGGCGCCCGGCTATCGGCAGGTGATCCGGACCCTGCTGGCGTGAGCCGATGGGGCCGGCGGCGAGCACAACAGGTCGTCCTGGTGCATGTCGTGCCGTTCGCCGGGGCGTGGAGGCCCCATCCGCTACCGGTTGTGCACGGTCTCTCTGGGACCGCCCGTGGGGGCTGACCGACGTCCGGGTGCACGACCCTGACGGGTACGACCTGCGGATCACCGACCGTCGCTGACGCCCGCTCAGGCTCGGCGCTTCGTGCGGGCCGTCGCCGGGGCGGTCCACGGGTCCTCCGGCCACGGGTGCTTGGGATAGCGGCCGCGCATCTCAGCCCGCACCTGGGCGTAGGGCCCGGACCAGAAGGATGCGAGGTCGTCGGTCACGGCCAGGGGGCGACGGGCGGGGGAGAGCAGGTGGAAGAGCACCGGCACGCGGCCGTCGAGGAGCCGCGGCGTCTCGGCGAGGCCGAAGCACTCCTGCAGCTTGACCGCGAGCACCGGTGCGGCAGAAGGCTCGTCGTGCGGCGGCCAGGTGATCGCGGCCGTCGACCCGCTCGGGACCGGCAGGCGCTCGGGGGCGAGCTCGTCGAGCCGGGTCGCCTCGGGCCAGGGGAGCAGGCGACGGAGCGGGTCCGTCAGGTCGAGGCGGGCGAAGGGGGTGCCCGTCGCCACGCGCTGCAGCTCGGGGCCGAGCCACTCGTCGAGCCGAGCGGCCAGCGCCGGGTCGGACACGTCGGGCCACGGGTCGCCGAGGTGGTGGTGGAGCACGGCGAGGCGTCGACGCAGGGTGTCGGCCGCGGGCGACCAGGTGAGCAGGTCGAGGCCGCGGACGGCGAGCGCGCGCCGTACCGCGTCGGCCGCGGTCGCCGGGTCGGCCCGGACCGGGGTCGAGCTGAGCTCGATGGCGCCGAGGGCGTCGACCTCGCGGGCAGTGACCCTTCCTTCGCCCAGGTCGGCGCGGACCTCGCGGACCCGCAGCCCGGCGCCGGCGGTCTCCGCCTCGTCCCGGGTCAGGGCCGCGGCAAGCCGGATCACGGCACCGGTTCCGGCCGCGACGCGGCCGTCGGCGCGGGCGACGTCGGCGACGACGAGCCACTCGTGGTGGCGCATCGGGCTGCCGGCGGGCAGGGCCGCGCGGGTGCCGGACGCGAGGAGATAGGTGGGGCCTTCGCCGAGGCGCCGGGCGATCCGGCCGGGGTGGACGAGTGCGGTCACCAGGCCGGCGCGACCGGGGCGCTCGTCCCCGCCGGCGGGGACGAGACGGGCGAGGCGGTCGGCCTCGCGGCGCCACCGGCCGGCGTCGCGGGAGCGCCCGGAGCGCAGGTCGGCGAGCAGCCGGTCGAGGTCGCCGTCGTCGCTGCGCAGGTCGTCGGCGAGGGCCGCGACGGCCTCGGCCGCTGCCGTGGTCCCCACGAGGCCGGCGCCGTCGAGCAGGGCGCGGGCGAGCCTGGGGTCGGCGGGGACGCGCACCGCGGCCAGACCCTCGTCGGTGACCCGGCCCTCCGCATCGACGAGCCCGAGGCCGTGCAGCGTGGCCTCGGCCGCACCGATGGCGGGCGACGGGGGCGGTGTCAGCAGCGGCAGACCCTCACCACGCGGCGACCCCCAGGCGGCCAGGGTCAGGGCGGTCTCGGTGAGATCGGCCGTGGTGATCTGCGGGGTGACGTGCTCGGCAGCGCGGGACCAGACGGACTCCTCGACGAGCCGCACGGCGCGGCCGGGGCCCAGGCGCGCGGCCCGGCCGGCGCGCTGGGTCATCGAGGCCCGGGAGGCCTGCACGGTGACCAGCCCGGACATGTCACGGGCGGCGTCGCGACGGGGCTCGCGGGAGAGGGCCGCGTCGACGACCAGCCGCACGCCGGGAACGGTGAGCGAGGACTCGGCCAGGTCGGTGGAGACGACGATGCGGCCACCGCTCGTGGTGGGCTCGCCGCCGATCGCGCGGTCCTGCTCGCGCGGGGCAAGGCGGCCGTGGAGCGGGAGGACCTCAGCGCCGGGGACGAGACGGTCGAGCAGCTCGACGACCCGGTCGACCTCCCGGGCTCCGGGGACGAAGACGAGGGTGTGATGGTCGGGCTCGTGGTGCCGTGCGGTCACCCGCGCGACGTGCTCGAGGAAGTCCCGGGTGACACCCCGCGCGTCGGTCCGCGGGCCCGGGCTCGGCTCCCAGAGGACCTCGAGCGGGTGCAGCGCGCCCTCGCTGTCGACGAGTGGGGCCGGACCGTCGTCGTCGCCGAGCAGCGCGGCGATGCCCCGGGCGTCGAGGGTGGCCGACATCGCGACGAGCTGCAACTCCCGGAGCTGGCGCACCTCGGCGAGCATCCCGAGCAGCAGGTCGGTGTCGAGGGCTCGCTCGTGGACCTCGTCGAGGACGACGGCTGCGGTGCCGGTCAGCTCGGGGTCGGCGAGGAGGCGGCGCACGAGCACCCCCGGAGTCACGAACTCCACCCGCGTGCGCGGCCCGACGCGGCGCTCGCCGCGGACGGTGTGGCCGACGAGGTCACCGACCTGCGTGCCGGTCAGGTGGGCCAGCCGTCGCGCCGCCGCACGCACCGTGACCCGCCGGGGGCCGGTGACGACGACCCTTCCGTCGACGCAGTCGGCGACGAGCGGGGGCGCCAGTGTCGTCTTGCCGGACCCCGGCGGGGCCTGGACGACCGCGACACCCCGGGTCGTGACCGCCGCCCGCAGGTCGTCGAGCGTCTCGGCGAAGGGGAGTCCCTCACCGATCGCGCGCAGGTCCAGGTCGGTCATGGCGTCGAGCCTCGCACGAGCAGCGCCGGGGTCAGCGCTCGAGGACGAAGAGTCGCGTCGTCGTGTCGTAGTAGCGGTCCGTGAGCACCTCGTCGCGCATGCCCAGGCGCCGGGAGACCCGCTGCGAGGGCTCGTTGTCCGAGTGTGTGACGGCGACGACGCGGGGGAGGCCGGAGGCGTGGTCGAGCACGCGGGTGGCGGCTTCGGTCGCGATGCCGCGGCCCCACACGTCGGGGTGCAGGTGCCAGCCGATCTCGACCTCGGGACTGTCGAGGGCCAGCTCCGGGTTGCGCGGGTCCGCCGCGAGGGCCGAGCCGGTGATCGGGATCGGCTTGAGCAGCAGTGTCCCGACGAAGCGGTCGGCGAGGTCGATCGCCCAGATGCCCTGGGGCGGCGGGTAGGGCACGTCGCGGCGGCGGGGGATCGAAGCGCGTGCCTCGGCGACGTCGGTCATCGGCTGCCCGTCGCCGATCCACCGCTGCACCTCGGGCCGCGAGTGCAGGTCGAAGAGCGCGTCCGCGTCGTCGTCGCGGAAGGTCCGCAAGGTCAGCCGGTCGGTCGTCAGCGTCTCGGGCACGCCTCGATCCTCGCACCGGGCGGCGCCCCGCGCTCGCCCCTGCTGTCAGAGCGACTCGAGCTTGCGCACGATCCGCTGCACGGTGAGCCAGGTCCTCGTGGTGATGTCCTTGCCGTGGGTGCGGTCGAGCCACCGCATGAAGTCCGGCGTCCTGCCCGGGTCGCCGTTGTCGATGACGGCGAGATAGGCCTGCGCCTCCTCGTCGAAGCCGACGACCCGCACGAGCGGGTCGGGGTCGTCGGGCACCTCCCCGGGGGTGACGCCGTCCTTGAGGAAGGTCGCGACGAGATAGGTCCCGCGCCCGTGCGTCAGACCGTCGAAGGGGTCACGCTCGAGCAGGCCCCGCAGCTCATCCAAGGAGCGGATGATCGTGCCGCCCCCGATGCCCAGCTCCGCGACGAGCGCCTCTTGGATCCGCCGCTCCAGCTCCGGCACGTCGGTCTCGTCGGTCTCGAAGACGATGTTGCCGCTCGCGAGCACCGACCCGACCCGCGCCAGGCCGAGCCCTTCGTGGACCGCCCGCAGCTCGGCATTCGAGTTGTGGGGCAGCGTGGGCGCGATCCCGCGCAGCAGGGCGACGTAGCGCGTCATGGCCGCAGGTGCGAGGCGCCGTTGAGGTCGATCGTCGCCCCGGACGCCCACTGCGCGTCGGACGAGGCGAGCCAGAGCACGGCCGAGGCCACCTCCTCCGGTCGCCCCACCCGGCCGAAGGGGGAGTCCGCCCGGATCGCGTCTCCCGCAGGGGAATCCAACCGGTCCGCCACCCTCTCGGTGTCGACGAAGCCGGGCGCCACGGTCGCGACCGCGATGCCGCGCGGGGCGAGCGCGACGGCGAGCGAGGCGTCCATCGAGTGCAGTGCCGCCTTGGAGGCCGCGTAGGCCGGGTACTCGGGCTCGCCGCGGTGGACCCCGCGGGTGCCGATGGTGATGACCCGCCCCGGGAGCCCGAGCTCGACGAGCCGGCGGGTCATCGCGTGCGTGACCATCGCCGTCCCGAGGGTGTTGATCCGCAGGTAGTCCTCCCAGCTGCGTTGCCACTCAAGGGGATCCGTCGTCGCGGGTGGGTGAGCGAGTGCGGGTGTCGTCGCGATGCCCGCGTTGTTGACGAGCACCGTGACCGGTGCGCCGAGGGCCTCCTCGGCTGCCGCCGGCAGGCCCGCGGCCTGGTCCGCGTCGCCCAGGTCGCCGACGACGAGGGCGTGCCCCTCGCCGGGGAGGGAGTCGCGCATCGCCTCCCCCTTCGAGGCTCCTTCGTCGCGCCTCAGGACACCGCCTTCGTCGACCACGGAGCGGACGTGCACCGCGACCCGATCACCTTGATGGGCGAAGGCGGTGGCGATGGCGCGACCGATGCCGCGGGAGGCTCCGGTGACGAGGACGGCTCGGGGCTCGCTCATGCCGACAGTCTGCTCCCTGCGGCTGTCGTCGTGCTGGGCCGGGCGGCGCGGCGTCGTGCGTAGCCGATGACGGCGATGATCGTCAGCGGGCCGAAGAAGTTCATGGGCAGGTAGGCGGCGACCATGACCCACATGGGGCCGCCGTCGAGGGCACCCTGGTCGGGGCGCCGCCCGGCCATGATGCCGAGCCACAGCCCGACCGTGAAGAGCCACGTCATCACCGTGCCGCCCAACGTGCCGAGCACCACGGGCACCCAGCGGTTGATCCTGATGCCGGCGAAGCGCTCGCCCCAAGGGCGCACCAGCCCGACGACGAGCACGGCCGCGAAGAGCTGGGCGATCGACAGACCGAGGACGTAGCCCCCTTCGCCCTCGTGGAGCACACGGAGCGGCTCCGTCCCCGGCATCCAGCCGGCGATCATCAGCAGCCGCCACACTGCCGACGGCAGCGCGCACGCGAGCACCCCCCACGCCGCTGCTCGTGCCCACGGCTGCGGTTCCCGTCCCTGCCATCCCTGTGTCATGGCTCCAGCCTCGTGGTGGCGGTCGGCACCCACCATGCAGCCACCGGCCGCGACGAAGGGGGGTCTGCCCCCGCTCAGGAGCCGGTCGGCAGGACCATCGCGACGACGTCCGGGGCATCGGCCTCGAGCCACGCGGGGCGGGTCGAGCCCACCTCGCGCCAGCCGGTGCGGCGGTAGAGCTCGACCGCCGAGCCGGTGGGGATGACGTCGAGGCACGGGGCGAGCCCGAGCGCGGCGACGTGGTCGAGGGCGGTGCGCATGAGGGCGGCACCGATGCCCTGGCCGCGCACGCGCGTCGCCGTGAAGTACACGCCGATCTCGGCGAGGCGCTCGGCCGGGAGGCCGTGGCCGGCCATCCACAGGCGGGAGAGGTCCGGCTCCCGGCTCACCGCTGGGTCAAGGACCGGCAGCACCGCGATGTGGCCGACGGGTTCGTCGTCGAGGAGGGCGGTCCAGGTCGCGAGCGTGCCCTCCCGCGCGACGAAGTCCTCCGGGGACATCGGCAGCGGCTCGCGGTGCGGGTACCCCGAGGCCGCCTGCTGCTCGACGAGGACGGCGCCGAGAGCGGGGAGGTCGGCGTCGGTGCGGGGGCGGATGACGAGGGGCACGGGCCCATCTTGCGGCACGCCGGGCCCTTGGTCTTCGACGGTCCTTGGATTCAGCTCTTCATCGATGTCCCGCGCGAGGGATGGGAGAGGTCGGTGGACTTCTGGGGGGCCTGACCGGCGCTGCCCGGGGTCCGTGGCGCGGGCTAGGCTGCTCGAGCAAACTTTCTTGAGCGGAGTGAGGTCTCGATGACCCGGACGGCCACGTCGATGCGTCCCCGCATCCACCCCGCGTGGTGGGTCGCGGCCGTCGCCTTCCTCGCGCTGCTCGGGGCCGCCGGCTTCCGCGCCGCGCCCGGTGCGCTCATGGTGCCGCTCCACGAGGAGTTCGGCTGGTCGATGAGCACGATGTCGCTCTCGGTCGGGATCAACCTCCTGCTCTACGGTCTCGTCGCCCCCTTCGCCGCGGCCCTGATGGACCGCTTCGGCATGCGGCAGATCATCGCCGGCGCGCTCACGCTCGTCGCGCTCGGCGCCGGCGGCAGCACGCTCATGACGGCGTCATGGCAGCTGCACATCTTCTGGGGCGTGCTCATCGGGACCGGCACCGGATCGATGGCCCTCGTGCTCGCCGCGACCGTCGCCAACCGGTGGTTCGTGGCGCGAAGGGGGTTGGTCATGGGCGTCCTCACCGCCGGCTCCGCCACGGGGCAGCTGATCTTCCTGCCGCCCGTCGCGGCGCTGGCGGAGGACGTCGGCTGGCGCCCCGCCTCCCTCGTCATCGCGGTCGCCGCGCTCGCCGTCGCGCCCATCGCCTGGCTCGTCATGCGGGACCACCCGCACGACCGGGGGGTCCTCCCCTTCGGCGCTGATCCGCAGACCTGGGTGCCTCCGGCAGAGGTGACCGGCGGGGCCATGGGCCGGGCGATTGACGGGCTGCGTTTCGCGGTGCGGCACAAGGCTTTTTGGGCGCTCGCGCTCGCCTTCGCCATCTGCGGCGCGACGACCAACGGGCTCATCGGCATCCACTTCATCCCGTCGGCGCACGACCACGGCATGTCGCAGACGACGGCCGCCGGGCTGCTCGCACTCGTCGGCATCTTCGACATCGTCGGGACGATCGCGTCCGGCTGGCTCACCGACGTCTTCGACCCGCGGTGGCTGCTCGTCGCCTACTACTTCTTCCGCGGGGTGGGGCTGCTCGTGCTGCCGCTGCTGCTGTCCGACGCGGTGCACCCGAGCATGCTGCTCTTCATCATCGTCTACGGCCTGGACTGGGTGGCGACCGTGCCGCCGACCGCCGCGCTGTGCCGGGAGATCTTCGGCGAGCAGGGGACGATCGTCTTCGGCTGGGTCTTCGCCGCGCACCAGATCGGTGCGGCGCTCGCGGCCTTCGGTGCCGGGGTCATCCGCGACACCTTCGGCGCCTACACGTGGGCGTGGTGGGGCGGCGCGATGCTCTGTGTCATCGCCTCCGTGCTGTCCTTCGCCGTGCGGCGTGAGCCGGTGCTCGAGCCGGAGTCGGAGCGGGTGGCCGTCGGCTGACCGACGCGCAGGGGTGGGGCTAGCGTCGGGGGATGAGCGCTGCCTTCCAGGACACCTACCCCGACGACGTCGCGCACTGCTACGGCTGCGGGACGCAGAACCCCGCCGGTCACCAGCTGAAGTCGCACTGGGACGGCGAGGAGACCGTCGCGCGCTTCACCCCGCGGCCCGAGCACACCGCGATGCCCGGCTACGTCTACGGCGGGCTCATCGCCTCGCTCGTCGACTGCCACGGCACGGGCAGCGCGGCCGCCGCCGGGCACCGCGCGCAGGGGCGCGAGATGGGCAGCGAGCCGGCGCTGCGCTATGTCACCGCCTCCCTGCACGTCGACTACCTCGCGCCGACGCCGATGGGTGTCGAGCTCGAGCTGCGCGGAGTCATCGAGGAGGTCACCGAGCGCAAGGTCGTCGTCGCCGAGACCGTGCACGCCGGCGAGACGCTCGTGGCGAAGGGGAAGGTCGTCGCCGTGCTCATGCCCGCCGGGATGGTCCAGGGCTGACCGGCAGCGTGTCGTCCTGCAGTTCGTCAGGCAGGGCGATGGGAGACCCCGAGGATCCGGGGGAGAGGCGCGCGCGGTGCCTGAACTGCCGCGCGACACGCTGTGGGCTGCTCAATCGAGGAGGCCGGCGGCGCCGGCGGGTTCGGCATAGGCGACCGCCAGCGACTCGACCGTCTCGTGGGCGTTGAGCCCGCTCGGGTTGGGCACGACCCACAGCCGGGCGCCCTCGACGGGCTCGGGCTGCTCGCCCGTCTGCGCCTTGCGCACCCCGAATGCCTGGCGGTAGGCGGTGATCCCCGCGACGGCGACGACTGCCGGCCGGGTGCGGGCGATGGTGGCCAGCAGGCGCTCGCCGCCCTCGCGCAGCTCGTCGGCCGTGAGCTCGTCGGCGCGGGCGGTGGCCCGGCGCACGAGGTTGGTGATGCCGATGCCGCGCTCACGGAGGTGCTCGCGGTCCTCGTCGGTCATGCCGGCGGCGGGGTCGACGGCCTGCGTGAGGACGCCCGCCCGCAGCAGCGCCGGGTAGAAGCGGTTGCCCGGGTGCGCGAAGTGGGTCTGCGTCGCCGCGGTCCACAGCCCGGGGTTGATCCCGACGAAGAGCAGGTGCAACTCCTGGCCGGGGCCCGGCAGCAGATCGGGCACCTCGGCGTCGCGGTAGGACTCCAGCTCGGCACGAGTGAAGCTGGGGCGGGCACTCGGCATGTCCGTCACCCTAGATCGGCCTCTGGGTGGAGGTGGGCGCGACCGGATAGTCGGATATGACAACCGGATAGTCGGACGCAGATACCTCTACCCAGGACGTAGGGCGACGTGGGACCCGGCTCAGGCGCTGGCGCGGAAGGCCCGCAGGCGCAGGCTGTTGCTCACGACGAAGACGCTGGACAGGGCCATCGCGGCACCGGCGAGCATCGGGTTGAGCAGCCCGAGCGCCGCGAGCGGGATCGCCGCGGTGTTGTAGGCGAAGGCCCAGAAGAGGTTGGCCTTGATCGTCCCTAGCGTCTTGCGGGAGAGGCGGATCGCGTCGACCGCGGCGCGCAGGTCACCCCGCACGAGGGTGATGTCCGAGGCCTCGATCGCCACGTCGGTGCCGGTGCCCATCGCCAGACCGAGGTCGGCCTGGGCGAGCGCGGGAGCGTCATTGACGCCGTCGCCGACCATGGCGACGACCTTGCCCTCGCCCTGCAGGCGCTTGACGACGTCGACCTTGTCGGAGGGCATGACCTCGGCGATGACCTCGTCGATCCCGACCTCGGCAGCGACCTGCTGCGCCACGGCGCGGTTGTCACCGGTGAGCAGCACGGGGGTGAGGCCAAGTTTCTTCAGCCCGGCGATCGCCTCGGCGCTCGTCGGCTTGACCGTGTCGGAGACGACGAGCACGCCACGCGCCTGCCCGTCCCAGCCGACGGCGATCGCCGTGCGACCCTCGGCCTCGGCGGCCGCCTTGGCCGCGGCCAGCTCGTCGTCGAGCGTCATCGACCAGTCCGCGAGCAGCGTCTCGCGGCCGGCGACGACCGCGTGTCCGTCGACGACGCCGGTGACGCCCTGGCCCTGCACGTTGTCGAAGCCCTCGACGCCCGGCAGGTCGCCGACCTCGGCAGCGGCTCCCTTCGCGATGGCCTGGGCGATGGGGTGCTCCGACGCGTGCTCGAGGGCCCCGGCCAGCCGGAGGAGTTCGGTGCGGTCCACCCCCTTCGCCGGGACGGAGTCGACGAGGGTCATGGCGCCGGACGTGACCGTGCCGGTCTTGTCGAGGACGATCGTGTCGACCGTGCGCGTGGACTCCAGGACCTCGGGGCCCTTGATGAGCACGCCCATCTGCGCGCCGCGACCCGTGCCGACGAGCAGGGCGGTGGGCGTCGCCAGACCGAGCGCGCACGGGCAGGCGATGATGAGGACCGCGACGGCCGCGGTGAAGGCGGCGCTCACGGGGAAGCCCGCGCCGAGCCAAGCACCGAGAGTGGCGACGGCGATCGCGATGGCGACGGGGACGAAGACCCCCGAGACCGTGTCGGCGAGGCGCTGGACCTCGGCCTTGCCGGACTGCGCGTCCTCGACGAGCTGGGCCATCTGCGCCAGCTGGGTGTCGGAGCCGACCCGGGTGGCGCGCACGACCAGCCGGCCCCCCTCGTTGACCGTCGCGCCGGTCACGGCATCACCCTCGCCGACCTCGACCGGGACGGACTCGCCGGTGAGCATCGAGGCGTCGATGGCGCTCGTCCCCGAGGTGATGACGCCGTCGGTCGCGACCTTTTCACCCGGCCGCACGACGAACTCGTCACCGACCGTCAGCTCCTCGACCGGGATCCGCACCTCGGTGCCGCCGCGCAGGACGGCGACCTCCTTGGCGCCGAGCTCTAGCAGGGCGCGCAGGGCGTCGCCGGCGCGGCGCTTGGACCGCTTCTCGAAGTAGCGCCCCATGAGGATGAAGGTGATGACGCCGGCGGCGACCTCGAGGTAGATGCTGCCGAGGCCGTCGGTGCGCGAGATCGTCAGCTCGAAGGCGTGCGTCATCCCCCGGTCGCCGGCGGTGCCGAAGAAGAGGGCGACGACCGACCACAGCCAGGCCGACAGCGTGCCGACGGAGATCAGCGTGTCCATCGTCGCCGCGCCGTGGCGCAGGTTGGTCCACGTCGCGCGGTGGAAGGGCCAGCCGGCCCAGAAGACGACCGGCGTCGCGAGCACGAGCGAGGCGAAGCCCCAGTAGTCGAACTGCAGGGCCGGGACCATCGCCAGCAGGATGACCGGGACGGCGAGCACAGCCGAGCCGATGAGTCGCTGGCGCAGGGCGGTCAGCTCTCGGTCCTGCGGGGCATCCTCCTCGGACGATGGGGGTTCCGCCGCCGGCAGGGTCGCGGTGTAGCCGGTCTGCTCGACGACCGTGATGAGGTCCTGCGGGTCGGTGCCGAAGGGGGCGGTGACCGTCGCCTTCTCGGTCGCGTAGTTGACGCTCGCGGTGACGTCGTCGAGCTTGTTGAGCTTGCGCTCGATCCGGTTGGCGCACGACGCGCAGGTCATGCCGCCGATCTGCAGCTCGACGGTCGAGGTGGTGACCGGGTCGGTCTCAGTGGTCATGGTCGGTGTCTCCGTGCGAGGTGCTGGGGGTTGCGGTGCTGCCCGCGGGGCTGCTGCCCGCGGTGTCGACGACGAGCGGCGCCGTGTGCACCTGCCCGTCGACCTTGACGTCGAGGTAGAGCAGGTAGCGCCCGGGCGTCGGGGCCGTGGTGACGAAGTCGATCTCGGGACCGCCGGGCTCGGCGGCCGTGGGCGCCTCGCCCTCAGGGTGGACGTGGAGGTAGGCCAGGTCGCCCTCGCGCAGGGCGACGAGGTGGCCGGCGGCGCCGAGGTAGGGCTCGATCGTCGTCACGGGCTCGCCGTCGCGCTCGACCCGCAGGGTGAGGCGCGACTCCTCGCCGGGCACGAGGTCGCCCTCGACACTGACGTCGAGGCCGTCGACGCTCGTGGTCCGGGTCGGTTGCGACGCGGTGGGGGTGAGGACACCGGCGACGTCGACGGTGGAGGTGAGGGTCACCCCTTCGTCGGCGTCGGCCGGGGTGGTGTCGGCGTAGAGGCGGTAGGTGCCGGCGGCCTGCCAGGTCCACGGCAGCGACCACGTGCCGTCGGCGGCGCGCTGCGGGTGGACGTGACGGAAGTGCTGGCCGTCGCTGCGTACGACGACCAGGTGCAGCTCCTCCTCGTGCTCGACGGAGTAGTCGGTGACCGGGTCGCCGTCGGCGTCGGTGACCGTCAGCTCGAGGCGGCCGCGCTCGTCGACCTCGGTCGGGGCGGAGACGCCGGTGAGGCGGTAGCCGTCCTGCTCGAGCGCCAGGCCCGCGGGTGCGGCTGCGTCGTCGTGGGCGGAGTGGTCACCGGCGGCGTCGCCGGTGCCGTCGTCGGTGGGGGAGGCGTGCTCGCCGCCGTGGGTGGTGCTCTCCTGCGCCCAGGCCCGCGCGGTCTCCTCGGGCACGACCGCGCGGGCCGTGACCGCGGCGAGCGCGAAGACGACCGCGAGGGCGAGACCGAAGAGACCGAGACGGGTCGGGGCGTTCATCCTCAGGCCTTGGCAGCCGTGTAGCCGGCCTCGGTGACTGCGGCGATGACGGCCGCGTCGTCGACGTCACCGGAGACGACGAGCTTGCCGGTCGCGGAGCTCACCTCGACGACCTCGGCGCCGGGGATCTCGCTGACCTCCTCGCGGACGGACATCTCGCAGTGGCCGCAGGTCATGCCGGTCACCTGGTACTCGGTGGTGGTCGCGCTCATCGTGGGTTCCTCTCGATCTATACCTGTGGGGGGTATCTGGTGAGGTCAACTGTATACCCCCTTGAGGTATTCCGGCACCGGAGTGTCGAGAAGGCGCGACTCAGTCGCGGGCGTAGCCGGTCTAAGGGTTCTCGCGGTGGTGCCGGTGCCGGACTCAGCCGCAGTGGTAGCGGCAAGCGGCGATGCGCACCTCGTCGCCGATGACCTTGTAGACGAGCCGGTGCTCGTCGGTGATGCGGCGATACCAGTACTCCGCGAAGTCGCGGTGGGCGACACCGTCGTCTACGACGCGCAGATCGACGACGCCAACTCGGTGCTCTCCGAGGGCTACTACCGCTGGTCGGGCCAGGAGACGGCGCTCCTGGTCACCGAGGTCTCCTTCGACCGGGCGCAGCTGCCGACGCGGGTCGACGCCTTCCACCGCGCCCACGCCGACGGCCCCGACCTGCGCTCGCACGAGCTCGCGCTCGAGCATGGCGACCGGGTGCACCTGGCCCAGCCCGAGGCCGCGGTCGGCGTCCACGGGATCCGGTGGGACTGGGCGCCCCAGGCCCCGTGCAGGGCAGACTGAGCGGATGCGCCGCTTCGAAGAGCTCGCCTGGAGCGAGACCCCCAGAGGTGAGATCAGCCTGCGTCGGCGGATCGAGCCGACGCTCAAGGTCGACGTCTACGAGGTCAAGCTCGGCGACGAGTTCCTCATGTCGAGCCTCTTCACGGTCGCCGAGATCGAGCTGGCTCGCCTCGGTCTGACCAGGGCGAAGGGGGACCAGCTCGACGTCGTCGTCGGCGGCCTGGGCCTGGGGTGTACCGCCAAGGCGGCGCTGGAGGACCCGCGGGTGAGCTCGATGCTCGTCGTCGACGCCATGCCCGAGGTCATCGACTGGCACGAGCGGGAGCTGCTGCCGGACGCGCCCGCCGTCGTGCGCGACGAGCGCACTCGCCTGCTGCTCGGCAACTTCTTCGAGCTCGCGGGGTCCGAGGAGGGCTTCGACCCGGACGAGCCGGGCCGGCTGCACGACGCGGTGCTCCTTGACATCGACCACACGCCGCACCGCCTGCTCCACCCCGACCACGCCCCCTTCTACTCCGTCGAGGGTCTGCAGCGGCTGCGGGCGCACCTGCGCCCGGGCGGCGTCTTCGCCATGTGGTCCGACGACCCGCCGGACGCCGACTTCTGCGCGCTGCTCGAGCAGGTCTTCGACGAGGTCGAGGCGCACGTCGTCGCCTTCGACAACTTCCTCACCGGCGGGCAGTCGAGCAACACCGTCTACGTCGCGTTCTGAGCTGGCGGGGGTGGCGGGTCCTGCCAGGCCCGGACCAGCTCCGCCAGACGAAGGGGGATCGCCACCCGCCAGTCCTCGGGCAGCACCGAGGCGGCCGGTGCCGTCGCGCTCGACGAGCTCGTCCTGCACGCCTGGGACCTGGCGAAGGGGACGGGCCAAGGCTTCGATCCTGACCCTGAGGCGCTGGATGCGGCCGAGGGCTTCTGCGCCCAGATCCCCGACGACCCCGAGGCGCGGCAGGGGCTCTTCGGGCCGGGCGCTGGCGTCGAAGGCCGGCACCCGTCGGGCCGAGAGCCGCTCGTCGCAGCTGGAGCGCATCGCCTGCGTCGACTGGCTCGAGAGCATCGACGCGGTGCTCTGCGCCGACATCGCCGACCCCAGGCTCTGCCACGACAGCAGGGAGCCGAGCGACATCGACGGGCCGAGGGACAGCACCGAGGCGAAGGACCCGATGCTGCCGATCGACAGGTAGCTCATCATGGCCCGAGTGTGCCGCCCTTCGAGACGGGCGCGGGGCGCCCTCCGGGTCCTGAGGAGGAGGCCGCCCGCGGCCGACGTCTCGAAGGGCAGGGATCGGGGCATGGGGCCTGGCCGGGAAAGTTGCGGATGACCGGGAAGCGCGGACGTGGCCGCGCAATTGCGCGGGCACGTCCGGCTTTCCCGGCCACGCGCGGATATCCCGGCCAGATCAGGACTTCCCGGCCAGACGGGCCCTCCCAGGTACGAAGGGCGATGCAGGCAGCCGGGAATGAACTCCCTTCGCTCGTAGTTGAGCCAAGTGAACTCAACTTTTGGGTCACGGATTTGCGCAAGCCGCGGACGGGATCCTAAGTTGAGCGACAGCAACTCAACCCGCGTCGGGGTGACCACCTCGACCACCCGAACAAAGGAGCGCCTCATGGCCCGTGCCGTTGGCATCGACCTCGGAACCACCAACTCTGCCGTCGCCGTCCTCGAGGGTGGCGAGCCCACGATCATCCCGAACGCCGAGGGTGGCCGCACCACCCCCTCCGTCGTCGCCTTCTCCAAGGGCGGCGAGGTCCTCGTCGGCGACATCGCCAAGCGTCAGGCGGTGACCAACGCCGACCGCACCATCCGCTCGGTCAAGCGCCACATGGGCACCGACTGGACGACCGACGACATCGACGGCAAGAAGTACACCGCCCAGGAGATCAGCGCCCGTACGCTGCAGAAGCTCAAGCGCGACGCCGAGTCCTACCTCGGTGAGGACGTCACCGACGCGGTCATCACCGTCCCCGCCTACTTCGACGACGCCGAGCGCCAGGCCACCAAGGAGGCCGGCGAGATCGCGGGCCTCAAGGTCCTGCGCATCGTCAACGAGCCGACGGCGGCCGCCCTGGCCTACGGGCTCGACAAGGGCAAGGAGGACGAGCTCATCCTCGTCTTCGACCTCGGTGGCGGCACCTTCGACGTCTCCCTGCTCGAGGTCGGCAAGGACCCCGAGGACGGCTTCTCCACCATCCAGGTCCGCGCGACCTCCGGTGACAACCAGCTCGGTGGCGACGACTGGGACGAGCGCATCGTCGATCACCTCCTGACCCAGGTGAAGAACAACACCGGCGTCGACCTCTCCGGCGACAAGATCGCCATGCAGCGTCTGCGCGACGCCGCCGAGCAGGCGAAGAAGGAGCTCTCCTCCTCGACGACCACGTCGATCAACCTGCAGTACCTGTCCATGGGCGAGAACGGCCCCATCCACCTCGACGAGTCGCTCTCGCGGGCGAACTTCGAGCAGATGACCAAGGACCTGCTCGACCGGACCAGGACCCCCTTCGAGAACGTCATCAAGGACGCGGGCGTCCAGGTCTCCGACATCGACCACGTGGTCCTCGTCGGTGGCTCCACCCGCATGCCGGCCGTCAGCTCGCTCGTCAAGGAGCTGACCGGCGGCAAGGAGCCCAACAAGGGCGTCAACCCGGACGAGGTCGTCGCGCTCGGCGCGGCCCTGCAGGCCGGTGTCCTCAAGGGCGAGCGCAACGACGTCCTGCTCATCGACGTCACGCCGCTCTCCCTCGGCATCGAGACCAAGGGCGGCCTCTTCACCAAGCTCATCGAGCGCAACACCGCCATCCCGACGAAGCGCTCCGAGGTCTTCTCCACCGCCGAGGACAACCAGCCCTCCGTGCTGATCCAGGTCTTCCAGGGTGAGCGCGAAATCGCGCGGGAGAACAAGAACCTCGGCACCTTCGAGCTCTCCGGCATCGCGCCGGCGCCGCGCGGCGTGCCGCAGATCGAGGTCACCTTCGACATCGACGCCAACGGCATCGTCCACGTGACGGCCAAGGACCGGGGCACCGGCCAGGAGCAGAAGATCACCATCTCCGGCGGCTCTGCGCTGTCGAAGGAGGAGATCGAGCGCATGGTCAAGGAGGCCGAGGCGCACGCCGACGAGGACAAGGCCCGCCGCGAGGAGACCGAGGCCCGCAACAACGCGGAGAACCTCGTCTACTCCACCGAGAAGTTCCTCGGTGAGTCCGGTGACAAGCTGACCGACGAGCAGCGCAAGCCCGTCGACGACGCGCTCGCCGACCTCAAGGAGGCCCTCAAGCCGGAGTCCGGCGTGAGCGTCGAGGAGCTGGCCAAGAAGGTCGACACCCTCAACGAGGAGTCGCAGAAGATGGGCGCCGCCCTCTACGCGGCCTCCGCGGAGCAGGGCGAGGGCGCGGCCCCCGGCGGCGACGCCGGCGCCGAGCAGCCCGCTCCCGAGGGTGACGACGACATCGTCGACGCTGAGGTCGTCGACGACGACGAGGAGAAGAAGTGACCGACCCCAACCAGCCGATCGAGCCCGAGGTGACCGCCGACGCGGCGAACCCGGAGGCCGAGGAGCAGGTCGTCGAGGCCGAGGTGGTCGACGAGGCCGCAGCTGACGCTGCGCCCGAGTCGGCCACCCCGGCCGGCGGGGCCGCCGCTCCGGGCGAAGGGGAGGCCACCGGCGACGCCGAGGTCCACCCCGACACCGCCCGCGCCGACCAGCTCCAGGACGACTACCTGCGCCTGCAGGCCGAGTACGTCAACTACAAGCGGCGCGTCGACCGGGACCTCCCGGTGCACAAGGAGCGCGCAGTCCACGACCTGCTCGAGTCGCTCCTGCCGGTTCTCGACGAGATCCACCTCGCCGAGCAGCACGGCGACCTGCCGGAGGGCAGCCCCTTCCGGGCGATCGCCGACAAGCTCGAGCAGGTCCTCACCAAGCAGGGTCTGGAGCGCGTGGGCGTCAAGGGCGAGGCCTTCGACCCCAACGTGCACGAGGCCCTCATGCACGGCTCGTGGGACGCCTCCGACCCGGAGCTGCCGAGCGACGCGACGGCCACGACGGTCGTCACCGTGCTCCAGCCCGGCTACCGCGCCGGCGAGCGCGTCCTGCGCGCCGCCCGCGTCGCGGTCGCCGACCCGCAGTAACTACCACCGAGAGGAGGAGACATGGCCAGTCAGGACTGGTTGGACAAGGACTTCTACGCGGTTCTGGGCGTCGCCAAGGACGCTGATACCGCGGAGATCAAGAAGGCCTACCGCAAGCTCGCCAAGCAGTACCACCCCGACCGCAATGCCGGGGACGACGCCGCCGAGCAGAAGTTCAAGGACGTCGGCGAGGCGCACGCCGTGCTCTCCGACCCGGAGCAGCGTCGTGAGTACGACGCCATCCGCTCGATGGCCGGCGGCGGTGCGCGATTCACCGCCGGCGGCCCGGGTGGGGGCGCAGGCTTCGAGGACATCTTCTCCGCCTTCGGCGGGGGTGGGGGCGGCTCGCGGGTGCGCTACAGCACCGGCGGCGGCTCCCCCTTCGCCGGGGGTGGGGCGGGCGAGCCCGACCTCGAGGACATCCTGTCGATGTTCGGCGGGGGCGGCGGCGCGGGCTTCGGCGGGCAGGGTGCGGGCTTCCGCGCCCCGCGGGGCCCGGTCAAGGGCCAGGACCTCACCGCCCGCACCGAGCTGTCCTTCCGCGACGCGGTCGAGGGGCGCACCATCGCCCTCACCGTCAACGGCGAGAAGGTCAACGCCAGGATCCCTGCCGGCGTCAAGGACGGCCAGAAGATCCGCCTGCGCGGCAAGGGAGGTCACGGCGACCAGGGCGGGCCCCGCGGTGACCTCATCCTCACCGTGTCGGTGGGCAAGCACCCGGTCTACGGCCGCGACGGCGACAACCTGACCCTCGACCTGCCGGTGACCTTCGCCGAGGCCGCCCTCGGTGCCACGGTCGCCGTGCCGACCCTCGACGGGTCGCAGGTCAAGGTCAGGATCGCGCCGGGGACCCCGAGCGGCCGGGTCCTGCGGCTCAAGGGACGCGGCATCGCGACGAAGGGGGCCACCGGCGATCTCCTCGCCAAAGTCCAGATCATCGTGCCGACCGAGCTCAGCGAGGCCGAGCGCGAGGCCGTCGAGGTCCTGCGCGATGCCCGCACCGACGACCCGCGCGCCGCGCTGTTCGCCGCCGCGAGCGCCTGACCGCGACACACTGGTGACGCACCGATGACGACAGGAGGTGGGCGTGGTGGCACGGATCTCCGGCATGAGCGGTGACGACCGCACGCCTGTCTACGTCATCTCCGTCGCCGCCGAGCTCGCCGGCATGCACGCGCAGACGCTGCGCCAGTACGACCGGATCGGGCTCGTCACGCCCTCGCGCACCCGGGGTGGCGGCCGACGCTACAGCGCCGCCGACGTCACCCGGCTGCGCGAGGTGCAGCGACTTTCCCAGGAGGAGGGCGTCTCGCTCGCCGCGATCCAGCGCATCTTCGACCTCGAACACCAGGTCGAGGCGCTGCGCGCGCGAGTCGCCGAGCTCGACGACGAGCTCGACGCCGCGCACGAGCAGCTCGGGCAGGGTCGGCGCTTCTTCGCGGTCGGCTCGCAGGGTGACATCGTCGCCCTGCGTCACGGGCAGCGCCCGCGGCAGCAGACCGGCGGGCAGGCGCTCGTCGTGTGGCAGCCGTACGGGCGCGCCTGATCCCGGCCGGATCAGACCCGCTCGAGCACCTCGCCCCACTCCCGCAGGCGCCGCTCGACGGCGGCCTGCTCGGCGGCCAGTCGCTTGAGGCCGTCGGCCGGGTGGATCGGGTCCGGCCACTTGGGGCGCGTGGTGTCCCCTTCGTACTCCCCGCGCAGGCGGCGGCGTACCAGCGGCACGACCTCGCCACGGACGAACTTCGCCTCCGCCTCGATCGCCGCGCGCCAGCCCGAGGGCTCGTTGGGCACGAAGTTGCTCAGCTTGAGCGTGTGCCGCACCCCGATCCGCTCCGCGACGGCCGCTGCCATGCGCTTGTGCCCCGGCCGCGACATGTGGATCCGGTCCATGGCCCACAGCGCCCGCTGGTCGTACTCACCCATCCGCGCCTGGTCGACGAGCGTCGCGTCGTGCGTCGCCGCGAGGTCGCGGATCGCGGAGTTGAAGGCCTCGACCCGCCGCACGAGCGGCTTGAGCAGGCCGGAGGCCTGCGGGACGAAGGTCGTGAACACGACGACCTCGGCGCCGGTGTCGACGAGCCGCCGCAGCGCGGCCTCGTAGCGGGTCGCGATGCCGTCGACGTCGGCACGCAGCGAGAGCAGGTCGTTGCCGCCCGCGGCGAAGGAGATGTGCGTCGGGCGCATGGCGATCGCCAGGTCGAGCTGGTCGGTGACGACCTGGTCGAGGAACTTGCTGCGGATCGCCAGGTTGGCATAGCGCCAGGCGGGGTCGGCGCGGCCGAGCTGGCGGGCGAGCCGGTCCGCCCAGCCCCGCACCTGGTTGGGGTAGTGGACGTGCGGGTCGCCCACGCCCTCGGTGAAGGAGTCGCCGACCGCGACGAAGAGCCCACTCATGTCGTGGTCATGCTGGCGGGGCAGTCCGCCCCTGATCAAGGGGAGCGGGGCTCCCTTCGCCATCTCGCCGCCGGGAGTTCACCCGCAGGACGAAGGGAGGGCCGTGGCCGTTGTCGGAGGGCGCTGGCAGGCTGTGCTCCATGCCACTTCCCCAGGACGCCGCCTCGGTCTTCGACCGGAAGAACACCCCGCTCATGCGTCTCGTCGACGCCACCGACCCGCAGGCGCTCGCGGGCCCGAGCCCGTGCGTCGGGTGGTCGGGTCTCGACGTCGTGCAGCACCTCATCGACACCCAGCGCGACTTCCTGCTCAAGGCGGGCGCCGACCTGCCTGACCCGGCGCCGACGGTCACGGCGCTCGGTCCGGCCACCGCATGGCGCACCCACGCCGAGGGCGTCGCCCGCCAGCTTGCCGACGACACCCTGGCCGAGCGGCCCTACGAGACGCCCTTCGGCTCGACGACGGTGGGCGCGGCCTTCGACCGCTTCTACGGCTTCGACCTGCTCGTCCACCGCTGGGACATCGGTGCGGCCGCGGGCGTCCCGGTCGAGCTGAGCGACCGCGAGCTCGACCAGGTCGAGGAGGCGCTGGCCGGATTCGGCGACGCCGTGCGCAGCGAGGGCGTCTGCGGCCCGGCCGTCGAGGTCGGCCCCGATGCCAGCCGCCAGGAGCGGGTCATCGCCTTCACCGGTCGCGACCCGCGCGCCTGACTGGCCGTCGCCGCGTGGGCGGCGGCCTGGCGGCGTTGATGTCATCTGGTCCCCCGGAGAGGGGCAACCAGGTGACACCAACGACGCCGGGTGGCGCCGAAGCTGTCGGCCGGGGGTCTCGGGCGGGCGAAGGGGGTGCCCGGGTCAGGCGAGCGCGTCGCCCAACCCGGTGAGCAGCCGGTCGACGTCGGAGTCGTCGGTGTACGGAGCGACACCGACGCGGATCCCGGCGACGACGTCGAGTCCGAGCGCGCGGAAGGGCTCGTGCGCGTAGAAGGTCCCGGCCGGCGCGAGCACGTCCGCCGCGGCGAGCTTCGCGGAGACCGCGCGGGCATCACCGCCCGGCAGGGTGAAGCAGAGCGTCGGGGTGCGGTCGGCGGCCCGCGAGTGGAGCACGACCCGGTCGCCGAGGTCGGCGAGCGCGGCCTCGATCCGCTGCCGCAGGCGTAGCTCGTGGGCGTGGACGAGATCGTGCGCCGCCGCCAGCCGCTCCCGGCGCGACGGGCCCTGCGGGGCCAGCGACGCGATGACGTCGACCGCCGCTGTGGCGCCCGCCATGATCTCGTAGGGCAGCGTCCCCAGCTCGAAGCGCTCCGGCACCGCATCGGTCGACGGCAGCAGCTTGTCGGGCCGAAGGCCGTGCAGGAGAGTCGGATCCGCCGCCAGCGCCGCGCAGTGCGGGCCGAAGAACTTGTACGGCGAGCACACGTAGAGGTCGGCGCCGAGCGCCGCGACGTCGATGTGCGCGTGCGCCGTCAGGTGCACGCCGTCGACGTGCACGAGCGCCCCGACCGCGTGGGCCCGCTCGGCGATCCGGGCCACGGGCGGACGGCTGCCGAGCAGGTTGGACGCACCGGTCACCGCGACGAGCCGGGTGCGCTCGGTGACGATTTCGTCGAGGTCGGTCAGGTCCAGCTCGGCCGTCGAGGGGTCGAGCCGCAGCCGCCGCACGCTCGCCCCGACGGCCTCGGCGGCCTGGACCCACGGCCGCACGTTGCAGTCGTGGTCGAGCTCGGTGACGACGACCTCGTCACCCGGCCCCCACCCCTTCGCCAGCGCCCGCGAGATGTCGTAGGTGAGCTGGGTGGCGCTGCGGCCGTAGACGATCCCGTCGGGGGAGGCCCCGAGCAGGTCGGCCATCGCGGAGCGAAATCCGGCGATGGCTGCCTCGGCGTTGCGCTCGCTCGCCACCGAGGAGCCGCGGTTGGACAGCGGCCCGGTGAGCGTCGCGGCGATCGCCTCACCGACCTCGGCCGGTGTCTGGGTGCCGCCCGGCCCGTCGAAGTGCGCGATGCCGGAGCGAAGGGAGGGGAAGCGGGCGCGAAGCGCGGCGACGTCGACGGACATGTGGGGATCATGCCCACCGACGTCGCCGCCGGGGAAGGGGGTCAGCTCACCGCGGCCGCGAGTCGCGCCAGCGAGTCCTCGAGCTGCGACTCCTTGACGAGCGGGAAGCCGATCTTGTCCAGCAGGGCCTGGTCGGTGACGCCGCTCCAGTCGTAGGTGTGGGTGACGAGGGTGCTGTCCGAGCCCTGCGGCTCCAGCTCCCACAGCCACTCCCACCCGGGCGGCTCGGTGCCGGCGGGCGCGGTCTTCCAGCCGACCATCTTGTTGGTGTCGTAGGCGGTGACGTGGTTGTCCGTCTGGTACTCGCCGCCCATGTGGTCGCCGGACATGTTCATCGTGAAGACGTCGCCGACGGCCTGGATCCGATCGGTCTTCTCGTCCGAGCGGACGAAGCCGGAGCCGTCGAGCTCGGCGTGCCGCTCGGGGTTGGTGAGCACCTCGAAGACGTCCTTGGCGGAGGCGTCGATGGTGCGCTGGACAGTGATCTTCTGCTCCTGGGCCATGCCTTCGACGACACCACGCGCGCCGTCCGATGTCCACCCCCGTGGTCGTGACAGGCTGGTGCCATGTCCGAGCACCTGATGGTCTTCCCCGACCGTGACGACGCCGATCGCATCGCCGAGGACCTGCGCGACGAGGGCTTCACCGAGGTCCGCGTCGTGCGTGAGGCACTCGCCGGTGAGGACGACAGCGAGGACCACGAGTGGGCCGTCCACGTGACCGAGGAGATGGTCGCCGACGAGTCCGGGGCCGTCGCCAAGGGGCTGCGTGAGCGCTTCGCCAAGCTCGCCGAGGACCACGACGGCTGGTACGACCCGGAGCCGCGGACCTGAGCGTCGGCGACCCGCCGCGGGTGCCCTGGGATCGCGCGATGTTGTGGCCTCGGCACTCCCTTGTGTCACGATATGGTGACGAACTACCCACGGACCGTCCCCATTCACCCCGCGTCCACGGGTCCCGACATCGGAGGTTTCGCCCGTGGACACTGGCAGTGAGCCCGAGGGGCGCCATCGCGCCTTGGGCGAGCGCGGCATCGCCTCGCGTCGACAGGCCCGACAGACCCGTCGCTTCTACACGCTGACGGCAGCCAGCACGGTCATCCCCGGCCTCGGCCTGATCCACACCCGACGCCGCACCGGCATCGCCATGGTGGCCGGCTTCTTCCTCACGATCCTCGCCGTCTGCGGGTGGGGTCTGGCGAAGGGAGTGACCTCCTCGGTCATCGGCGTCGGCGTGAGCCGGCAGGCCTTGATGATCCTCATCCCCGTGGTCGCCGTCGGCGCCCTCATCTGGATCTGGGGCATCGTCACCACGGCTCGGGACAACATGCCACCGGGCATGAGCGGACGACCGCGCATCGCCATGGTGGTCTTCGCCTCGCTGGCGGCGCTGCTGATCTTCGCGCCGGCTGCGCAGTCGGTGCGCTACGCGGTCATCCAGCGCTCGCTGATCGGCACCGTCTTCGACCAGCTGCGCCCTGCGGGCGCGGCCGCGCCCGGCGATGGTGACGACCCGTGGGCCGGCACCGGCCGAGTCAACGTCATGCTCGTCGGATCGGACGCGGGTGAGGACCGCGACGGCATCCGCCCCGACTCGATCATGGTCGCGAGCGTCGACACCAAGACCGGCGAGACCGTGCTCTTCGGCATCCCCCGCAACTTGCAGAACATCCCCTTCTCGAAGGACAACCCACTGTCGAAGCAGTACCCAAAGGGGTTCAACTGCGGCGACCAGTGCCTCATGGAGTACGTCTGGACCCTCGGTCGGGACAACGCCGAGCTCTTCCCCGGCGACGACAACCCCGGCCTGACCGTCACCAAGGACGCTGCGTCGCAGATCCTCGGCCTCGACATCGACTACACCACCGTCATCGACCTGCAGGGCTTCACCCAGCTCGTCGACGCGATGGGCGGCGTGACGATCGATGTCAAGGAGCGGGTGTGTATCGGCTGCAAGATCGAGGGTGGCGTCGTCGTCGGCACGACCGGCTACATCGAGCCGGGCGTGCAAAAGCTCGACGGCTACCGAGCTCTCTGGTACTCCCGCTCCCGGGCCGAGTCGACCGATGGTGACTTCTCGCGCATGCGGCGTCAGCGCTGCATGGTCGGGGCGCTGCTCAACCAGGTCAACCCGACGTCGATGCTCGTGCGCTACCCCAAGCTCGCGAAGACGCTCGAGGACAACGTCAAGGTCGACATCCCCCAGCAGGACCTCAAGGCGTGGTCCGAGCTCGTGCTGCGCATCCAGGACAAGGGCAAGATCCAGTCGCTGCCCCTGACCAACAAGAACATCGACGTCAACAAGCCCGACTACGCCAAGATCCACGCGATGGTCGACGAGGCGATCAACCCCCCGCCCCCGGCCCCCAAGACATCGACCCCGAAGAAGACCCCCAGCTCGACAAGCACCACCGAGCCGTCCTCCTCCTCGACGACCGATACCGACGAGCTGAGCGACATCACCGCCACCTGCTGACCCTCGAGACTCTGCATTGCCCAACGGCAATGCAGAGTCTCGACGTCAAGACTTCGTGGCCTGTTCTCGTGCGGGGTGGCTCTGGCCGAAGGGGAGCACGCGGCGGAAGGGGGTCGGTACAGAGTTGAGCGAAATAGACTCAAGTCTGGCAGGGTTGACCTAAGAAGAGACCACCGCCAGACGTAGAGGAGACCCCATGGACTTCCAGCCCACCACCAAGGTGGCCGAGGCGCTCGCCTTGGCCCAGCGTTCGGCCCAGACCCAGGGGCACCCCGAGGTCACGCCCGACCACCTCGTGAGCGCCCTCGTGCAGCTCGACACACCGCAGTGCGACACCCTCCTGCAGGCCGCCGGGACCGGCGCCGGGCACGTCCTCGCGCAGGCCGATGCGGCCGTGCGCTCGTTGCCGACCACGAGCGGTGCGGCGGCCTCCCCGACGCTCGGGCGCAGCCTGCTCGCCGTGCTCCAGCACGCCGACACCCTCATGCGGGCGAAGGGGGACACGCACCTCGCCCTCGACCTGCTCCTGCTCGCGCTCGCCGAGACGGGCCACCTCGCGGCCGTCGAGTCCCGCGGCGCCCGCGACATGGAGGCGAAGATCGACGAGCTGCGCGCCGGGCGCAAGGTGACGTCCGAGACGCCCGCCGAGGGCGGCGAGTCGCTCGAGCAGTACGGCACCGACCTGACCCAAGCCGCCCGCGACGGCAAGCTCGACCCGGTCATCGGGCGGGACGCCGAGATCCGCCGCGTCGTCCAGGTGCTCTCCCGCCGGACGAAGAACAACCCCGTGCTCATCGGCGAGCCCGGCGTCGGCAAGACCGCCGTCGTCGAGGGCCTGGCCCAGCGCATCGTCGACGGTGACGTGCCCGAGTCGCTGCGCGACAAGCGGCTCGTCAGCCTCGATCTCGGCGCGATGGTCGCCGGCGCGAAGTACCGCGGCGAGTTCGAGGAGCGGCTCAAGGACGTGCTCGAGGAGATCAAGGCCAGCGACGGGCAGATCGTCACCTTCATCGACGAGCTGCACACGGTCGTCGGTGCCGGAGCGACCGGCGAGGGCGCCATGGATGCGGGCAACATGCTCAAGCCGATGCTCGCCCGCGGCGAGCTGCGACTCGTCGGCGCGACGACGCTCGACGAGTTCCGCGAGCACATCGAAAAGGACCCGGCCCTGGAGCGGCGCTTCCAGCAGGTCTTCGTCGGTGAGCCGAGCGTCGAGGACACCATCGCGATCCTGCGCGGGCTCAAGGAGCGCTACGAGGCCCACCACAAGGTCGAGATCGAGGACAGCGCGCTCGTCGCGGCGGCCACGCTGTCGGACCGCTACATCACCGGCCGGCAGCTGCCCGACAAGGCGATCGACCTCGTCGACGAGGCCGCGTCGCGCCTGCGGATGGAGATCGACTCCAGCCCCGTCGAGATCGACGAGCTGCGCCGCGCTGTCGACCGGCTGAAGATGGAGGAGCTGCACCTGTCCAAGGAGTCGGATGCGGCCTCCGTCGACCGGCTCGAGCGGCTGCGCGCTGACCTCGCCGACAAGTCCGAGGAGCTCGCCGCGCTCACCGCGCGCTGGGAGGCGGAGAAGTCCGGCCTCAACCGGGTCGGTGACCTCAAGGCGCGGGTCGACGAGCTGCGCACGCAGGCTGAGCGGCTGCAGCGCGAGGGTGACTACGAAGGCGCATCCCGGCTGCTCTACGGCGACATCCCCGCCGCCGAGCAGGAGCTGGCGGCCGCGCAGGCCCAGGAGTCCGAGGCCGAGGCGAGCGAAGGCTCGCCGATGGTCAAGGACCGGGTCGGCAGCGACGACATCGCCGAGGTCATCTCGGCGTGGACCGGCATCCCCGCCGGGCGCCTGCTGCAGGGCGAGACGGAGAAGCTGCTGAACATGGAGTCGATCATCGGCTCCCGGCTCGTCGGGCAGGCCGATGCCGTGCGCGCGGTCTCCGACGCCGTGCGTCGCTCGCGGGCCGGCATCGCCGACCCCGACCGGCCGACCGGGTCCTTCCTCTTCCTCGGCCCGACCGGTGTCGGCAAGACCGAGCTGGCCAAGTCGCTGGCCGACTTCCTCTTCGACGACGAGCGCGCGATGGTGCGCATCGACATGTCGGAGTACGCCGAGCGGCACGCGGTCGCGCGCCTCATCGGTGCGCCCCCCGGCTATGTCGGCTACGAGGAGGGTGGCCAGCTCACCGAGGCCGTGCGCCGGCGTCCCTACTCCGTCGTCCTGCTCGACGAGGTCGAGAAGGCCCACCCCGAGACCTTCGACATCCTCCTGCAGGTGCTCGACGACGGGCGCCTCACCGATGGCCAGGGCCGCACGGTCGACTTCCGCAATGTCATCCTCGTGATGACCTCCAACCTCGGCAGCCAGTTCCTCACCGACCCGCTGCTCGAAGGGGAGGCCCGGCGCGAGTCGGTCATGGGCGTCGTGCGACAGGCCTTCAAGCCGGAGTTCCTCAACCGGCTCGACGAGATCGTCATCTTCGACGCGCTGAGCCGCGACGAGCTCGGCCACATCGTCGAGCTGCAGGTGCGCGAGCTCGCGAGTCGGCTCGCCGACCGTCGGATCCACCTCGAGGTCACTCCGGCGGCTCGCGAATGGCTCGCCGAGACCGGCTACGACCCGGCCTACGGCGCCCGCCCGCTGCGCCGCCTGGTGCAGCGCGAGATCGGTGACCGGCTGGCCACCGCGCTCCTTGCTGGAGACGTGCGCGACGGCTCGACCGTCGTCGTCGACCGCGACGAGGAGGGCGGCGGGCTCGCCCTTCGCTGAGGGGCGCCGGATGGTTGTGCGTTGAACCGGTAGTCCCCGGTGCCGGCAGGTCCCCATGAGGGGCTGCCGGCACCGGGGACTTCCTTTTCGTCCCGGGGCTGGCAGGCTGGGGGCGTGCGAGCTCGCGAACACGTCCTCGTCGTCGGTGGCGGCATCGCCGGCCTGGCCCTCGCCGCCGCCCTCGACCCCCGCCGGGTCCGCGTGACCCTCGTCGAGGAGCGGCCCGAGCGGGCCGGAGCCGGCACGGTCCTGGCCCTGTGGCGCGGCGGGCGCGACGCCCTCGACGCGATCGGCGTCGGTGACCGGGTCCGCGCGCGATCGCTGCCCGTGACGGGCGGCGCCCTGCGGCGGGCCGATGGCCGGGCGATCCACGAGCTGCGGCCGGCTGGGCACGGTGCGCCGCGCCTGTGGTTTGCCCCCCGCCCGGACCTCGTGGCGGCGCTCGAGGCCGCCCTGCCGCCGGCCGTCACTCGGTTCACCGAGCTCGTCACCGACCCCCGGGTACTGGCCCGTCAGGTCGGGGCCGACCTCGTCGTCGGCGCCGACGGCGTGCGCTCGGCGGTGCGGCAGCACGCCTTCGAGGGGGCGGCACCCGTCGTCACCGACTGGATCGCGCTGCGCGGCCACCTGCCCGGCCCGCCCGTCACGACCGCGACCGAGTGGTGGGGGCGCGGCGGGCTCTTCGGCGTGACGCCCGGGCCGCAGGGCGCGGCATGGTTCGCCGCCGTGCGCGGCGACCACCGGGGTGTGGAGGTCGACCGGGACGACGCCGTCGCCCTGGTCCGTGGCCACCTGGCCGACTGGGACCCCCGGGTGGGCGAGGTGCTGACGGCGGTCGGCGACGCCGCCGATGCCCAGCGGGTCCTCCTCGCCCCGCCCCTGCGCACGCCGGTCGACGACGGCCTCGTCCTCATCGGCGACGCGGCCCACGCGATGGGCCCCAACCTCGGGCGCGGGGCCAACGAGGCACTCGCCGACGCGGCCGTCCTCGCCGATCTGGTCCACCGCCACGGGACGAAGGGGGCTCCCCGCGCCTTCGCCCGGCGTCGCCACCTGCGCGGGCAGGTGCTGCGGGCGGCTTCTTTGCCCGCGCTGAAGGTGGCGACGAGCCGGCTCTGGTCGGGCGCGCGATACTGAGGGCTCCGGACAAGGGGGGCCGCATGACGAGACGATTCGCGGTTCTGGCCGTCGGACTGGGCATCGGTCTGTCGGGAGCGTGCTCGGCTGTCGGGTCGTGGGGCGAGGGACTACCTCACTGATGGGCGGGATGGCCCGGTGAGCGGGAGTGCCACCGGCGTGTCCGTCGAGGTTGGGGGAAGCCGATGGCGTACTCGCTCACCACCCTGATGGCAACCACACCGGGCAAGAACCCGCGGATCACCGACGTCGAGATGGACGCCGACGACGGTGTCGAGTTCGTCGACGTCGGGTTCTTGGACTCCAAGGCGTCGATCGGGGCCATCACAGTGGACGAGTTCCCCCCCGGAGCCGTCCTTCAAGGAGTACCCGCAGGACCGCGACAACTTCCACCAGGGGTTGCCCAGCGGGCCGGTCCCGGCCAAGGTCCCGTGGTCGCTCGTCGGTGCCGTGGTCACCCACAACGAGGGCCCGACGACGGTGCGCTCGGTGACGGTCACCTACGAGATCGACGGCGACAGTCACCACCAGGAGTTCGACGTCCTCTTCAACCTGTGCGGGTACACCGACGACCCCGACGACGTGGAGTGCGAGGCGCCCGACATCGACTGACGATCCCTGCGGCCCCCTTCGCCACGCCGGTGTGAGGGGGGCCGCAGGCTCTCGCCCCCGGGGTGACCCAGCGGTTAGGTTGGCGGCCATGCGACGTCGATCAGTGCTGGCCGCCGTGCCCCTCGTGCTCACCATGGCTGCGGGGTGCTCGGCCTTCGAGGAGGCGACCCCGCCCACCGAGGCCCTCGACAAGGCCCGCACGATCTACGTCGACTCGGGCACGGTCACCTTCGACCTGAAGTCCTCGGCGATCCCCAAGGGCCGCAACGGTGTCTCCGCGGCCAACGGCTCCGGCATCGTCGACAAGACGACCCCGAAGTTCCAGGGTCAGGTCACCGGCGTCATCGACGGCGCCTCCGCCGGGGTCGAGATCATCGCCATCGACGACAAGACGTGGATGTCCTTCTTCACCAAGGACTTCAACCCCGTCGACATGAAGGACCTCGGCGCGCCCAACCCCGCCGAGTTCTTCCGCACCGGCAGCGGTGTCGACCAGATCCTCGAAAACACCGAGGACGCCAAGGCGGGGGAGAAGACCCGGGACGGCGACACCGTGCTCCAGGAGTACACCGGCACCGTGCCCAAGGCCGACATCGAGCGGCTCTTCGGCCTTGCGGAGGGCGGCGACACCTTCGACGTCACCTACGGCATCGAGCCCGACAGCGGTGAGCTGCGGCAGGTCGAGATCACCGGTGACTTCTACAAGGAGTCGGAGACGACCTACACGCTGCGGCTCAAGGACTACGGCAAGAACGTCGAGATCACCAAGCCCTCCTCCTGACGTGTCGACGCCCGTCACTGCCGCCGTCACCGGGCGGGACCCGCGGGTCCTGCTCGCCCTCGCCTCGACCGCCGTGGCCCTCGCCGCGGCCGACACCTACGTCGTCGTCCTCGCCCTGACCGACATGATGAGCGGCGTCGGCCTCGGTCTGGACAACCTCCAGCGGGCCGCGCCGATCATCTCCGGCTTCCTTCTCGGCTACATCGCGGTCCTCCCGCTCATCGGCCGCCTCGCCGACCTCGTCCCGCGCTCGCGGATCCTCCTCGGCTGCCTCGTCGTCTTCGTCATCGGCTCGGGCGTCACCGCCCTCGCGGTGAGCCTCGACGTGCTCGTCGCCGGCCGCGTCGTGCAGGGCGTGGGGGGTGGCGGGCTCGTCCCCGCGACCCTCGCGCTCGTCGCCGACCTCTGGCCGCCGGGCCGAAGGGGGATGCCCCTCGGTGTCGTCGGCGCCGTCCAGGAGCTCGGCTCGGTCCTCGGTCCGCTCCTCGGCGCCGCGGTCCTCCTCGTCGCCGACTGGCGGGCGATCTTCTGGCTCAACGTCGTGCTCGGCGTCGTGCTGTGGGTGGCCATCGCCTTGGCCTCCCGGTCCCTGAGGAACGAGGCCACCCGCGGCCGAAGCCCGTCGAAGGGCCGGGACCGATCGTGGCCTGCGGCGGGGCTGGGTGTCGTCACGGTCGGCCTGCTCTGGCTCACCCTCGCCGCACCGCGGGCGCTGGCGACCGATGTCTACCTCGGGCTGCCCTTCGTCCCCTTCGCCGGCGACAACCGCCTCGTGACGCCGATCGGCCTGGTGACACTCCTGCTCGCGCTGCTGCTCGCCGGGCTCACCGTGCGCCGCTGGTGGCCACCGCTGCGCGAGAGTGACCTGCCCGGGGCGCTGCTGCTCGGCACCGCCCTCGGGTGCGTCGTGCTGACCTTCAGCTCCGCCGACCCCGAGACCGAGGTCGTCGGGCCGCTCGGCTACGCCCTGCTCCCCGTCGCGGTCATCGCGACGGTGCTCTACGTGTGGCGGCACCGGACCGCGGCGGCCCCGCTCGTGCCCCGCGGCACGGTCCGCGGCCGGACCGGCTGGTCGCTCGTCATCTCCCTGCTCGTCGGTGTCGCGCTCGTCGCGGTCGTCGTCGACGTCCCGCTCTTCTCCCGGCTGACGACCGACGGCTCCCAGACGGACGCCGCGATGGAGCTGGTGAAGTTCCTCGTCGCCGTCCCCGTCGGCGCGCTCGTCGGCGGTTGGGTGCTGCGCTGGGTCGGTGACGGGCTCTCCGCCGGAGTCGGCCTCGCGCTCGCCGCCGTCGGGCTGCTCGTCATGTCCGGCTGGGAGGACGGCTCGCTCGCCCGGGTCTCGGCGACCGTGACCCTCGCGGTCGTCGGCTTCGGTCTGGGCATGGCGCTCGCGCCGGTCAACGACGCCGCGCTCGCCGACGCCCCGCAGCACGCCCACGGCACGGCGAGCAGCCTCGTCGTCGTCAGCCGGATGGTCGGGATGGTCGTCGGCCTCGCTCTGCTCACCGGCGTCGGCCTGCACCGCTACTACGAGGCGGTCGACGCGCTGCCGCGCGAGCAGCAGACCGACGCGCAGGCGCTGCTCGACGCGGCCCTGCTGCAGGTGCACACGGTCTTCCTCGGGGCGGCCGGGGCCGCGGCGCTCGGCGCCGTCCTCGCGCTCGTCTGCCTCGGGCTCCGCCGCCGCGAGGGCTCAGGCTCGATCGCTCGCAGCTGGGGCGTCGAGGAGTAGCTCGACCTTGTCGGCGACGATCGCCGGCGCTTCGTAGGTGATCATGTGGCCGACGCCGGGCAGCGACCAGAATTGCGCGCCCGGGATGCCCGCGGCCAGTCGTCGGCCCGCCGACACCGGCGTCAGCCGGTCGCGGGCGCCGGTGAGCACGACCGTGCGGACCCCGGCGAAGGGGGCGAGGTGCTCCCGGAAGTCGAGCTCGCCGATCGCGCGGTGCCAGTCGGCGACGACATTGGCCCGGGTGCGGCTGGTCAGCCGGCCCGTGGCGCGCACCGCCGCCCGGTCAGGGTCGGGCCCGAAAAGGTTGGCCGCGGTGAGGCGCGCCGTCGTCGGCAGGCCACGGGCAGTCGCCGGCAGACGCCCGAGGACGGCCATGGCGATGCCCTCGCCCGGGACAGGACGACGGGTGCCGAGGTGGGCTGCCGTGCCGACGAGCGCGGCGCCGCGCACCCGCTCGGCGAAGAACCTGGGGTCGAGCTGGGCCAGCGCCATGACGGTCATGCCGCCCATCGAGTGCCCGCCGAGCACCACGTCGCCCTCGGGAGCCGTCTCGGCGACGACCCCGCGCAGGATCGCGCCGAGGTCGAGGAGGCTGACCCGTCGGTCGCGGCCCGGCGTCGAGAGCCCGTGCCCCGGCTGGTCGTAGGTGATGACGCGCAGGTGCGGCCGGCGGGCCTGCAGCTCCGCGACGACGCGGTCCCACGTCTCGGCCGCGAGGCACCAGCCGTGGGCGAGGACGAGGGTCGGGCCCTGCGCGGCATCGGCCGGGGCCGCGTGCTCACGGACCGCGATGCGCGCCCCGTCCGGGGCGACCAAGGTGGTCACGTGAGGGTCCGCGCTCACCGGGCGGAACCCCCTTCGGCCGTCTTGTCCACCGCCGCGCCGTCGTCGCCGTCGAGGCCCACGATGACCGGCGCGTGGTCGCTCGCGCCCTTGCCCTTGCGCTCCTCGCGGTCGATCGCCGCGCCGCTCACCCGCTCGGCGAAGGACGCCGACCCGAGGACGAAGTCGATACGCATGCCGCGCCGCTTGGGGAAGGCGAGCTGCTGGTAGTCCCAGTAGGTGTAGGTGCCGGGCCCGGGGGCGTGCGGGCGCACGACGTCGGTGAAGCCCGACTCGAGGAAGGCGTGGAAGGCCGCCCGCTCCGGCGGCGAGACGTGCGTCTTGTCGGTGAAGTACTCCATCGACCACACGTCCTCGTCCTGCGGCGCGACGTTCCAGTCGCCGCAGAGGGCGACCGGGGTGCCGTCGGCGGCCCACTCGACGGCGCGGTCACGCAGCCGGGCCAGCCACTCCAGCTTGTAGGCCATGTGCGGGTCGTCGAGGGTGCGGCCGTTGGGCACGTAGAGCGACCACACGCGCACGCCACCGCAGGTCGCGCCGATCGAGCGCGCCTCGGGCGCCACGGGGTCGCCGAAGCCGGGGTCGCCGTCGAAGCCGATCGCCACGTCGTCGAGGCCGACTCGGGAGAGGATCGCCACGCCGTTCCACTGGTTGATGCCGTGGTGGGCCACCTCGTAGCCGAGGTCGCGGAAGCGGTCGAAGGGGAACTGCTCCTCCTTGGCCTTGGTCTCCTGGATGGCGAGCACGTCGACGTCGCTGCGCTGCAGCCAGGCCTCGACGCGGTCGACGCGGGAGCGGATGGAGTTGACGTTCCAGGTCGCGATACGCACGGGCGCCACCCTAGCCACCGCCGGCATCGACGCCGACGTCACGCTCTGCTGGGGCGTCGGCCCGGGCCGGGGCTGGGCGGCGCGGCGCTGCACGCCGTGATGCTCGGGTCCGCGCTGCGCGTCGCATTCACGACGCGGGACCGGCGGCTGGCCACGGGGAAGGGGGGTCGTTAGCGTGCGGAGCATGCGCCCCTTCATCGAGATCCCGGCTGCGGACGGGACGGCCGAGGCCGTCGTCGCGCGGCCCGACGACCAGCCGCACCCCGGCATCCTGCTGTGCATCGACGCGCTCGGGCTGCGGGCCCGCATAGAGGAGATGGCCGACCGCATCGCGTCGTGGGGCTACATCGTCCTCGCGCCCAACACGATGTACCGCTCCGGCACGGCGGCCGAGACCACGCCCCGCACCGACCTGCGGATCCCCGAGGAGCGGGCCGCCTACGGGGCCGTCGCCGCGCCCTACCTCGCCGCGCTCGACGGGCCGGCGATGGAGCGGGACACCCCGCACTACGTCGCTGCGCTGCGGGCGCTCGACGGCGTGACCGACGGGCCGATCGGCGTCACCGGCTACTGCATGGGGGCGAAGTTCGCGACCCGCGTCGCCGGCCTCGAGCCGAGCGTCGCGGCGTGCGGCGGATTCCACGGCGCCCGCCTGGCGACCGACGAGCCGGACAGCCCGCACCTGCGACTCGTCTCTGCCACAGCGGAGTTCGTCTACGGGCACGCCGACAAGGACCAGTCGATGCCGCCTGAGAGCGTTGCGCTGCTCGACCGCACGCTCGCAGAGCACGGGCTGACCGCGACGACCGCCGTCTACCCCGACGCCCCGCACGGCTACACGATGACCGACACCGCGAGCCACCAGCAGGCGGGCGAGGACCGGCACTGGCGCGAGCTGCGCGAGCTCTTCGACCGGACCCTGGGCGCATGAGCACGGCACTGGTCACCGGTGCGACCGCCGGCATCGGGCGCGAGTTCGCCGAGCAGCTCGCGACCCAGGGGGTCGATCTCGTCCTCGTCGCCCGCGACGAGGCCCGGCTGGCGGCCGTGGCCGGCGAGATCTCGGGTCGGCACGGCGTGGCCGTCGAGGTCTTGCCGGCCGACCTGTCCGACCGGGCGCAGCTTGAGCGGGTCGCCGAGCGGCTGCGTGACGCGGCCCGGCCGGTCGACCTGCTCGTCAACAACGCCGGCTACTCGCTGAACTCACGCTTCGTCGACAGTGCCGTCGAGGCCGAGGAGCAGCTGCTCGACGTGCTCGTGCGGGCCGTGCTCGTCCTCAGCCACGCGGCGGCGACCGCGATGGTGGGGCGGGGGAGTGGGCAGATCATCAACGTCTCGTCCGTCGCCGGCCTGAGCGCGAGCGGCACCTATGCCGCGGCGAAGTCCTATGTCACGACCTTCACCGAGTCCCTCTCCGGGCAGCTCGCCGGGACCGGCGTGCAGGTGATGGCGCTGCTGCCCGGCTACGTGCGCACGGAGTTCCACGAGCGCGCGGGCATCGACAAGGGCGAGCGCGCGGGGCCCTTCTGGCTCGACGCGGGCGATCTCGTGCGCCAGGCCCTCGCCGACTCCGAGCGCGGGCGGGTCGTCTCCGTGCCCAGCGCGCAGTACAAGGCGATCGTCGCCGTGGCCCGGCACCTGCCGCGCGCCATCGTGCGCAACCCGCGCATCACGGCGCTGCACCGCAAGCCGGACTGACCTCCCCTTCGCCGGAGACTGCATTGCCCTACGGCAATGCGAAGGGGAGGCTGCATTGCCCTACGGCAATGCGCGCAGGTGACTGCATTGCCGTAGGGCAATGCGAAGGGGAGGTGCCAGAGCGCTCGCGGATCCCCCTTCGGGGGCGGCGCCTGCGGGCCCGGCGCGGTCTGCCACCGGCACGCGACGCCGGCGGCGACGGAGTCCATAGACTGCGGGCGTGACTGACATCGCTGCCGACCGCGCCCGCCTGCTCGAGATCGTCAAGGACAAGGCCATCGTCCACGGACGCGTGACCCTCTCCTCCGGCAAGGAGGCCGACTACTACGTCGACCTGCGCCGCATCACCCTCGACGGCGAGGCCTCCCCGCTCGTCGGTCGCGTCATGCTCGACCTCGTCGCCGATCTGGACTTCGACGCCGTCGGTGGGCTGACCCTCGGCGCCGACCCGGTCGCCACGTCGATGCTCCACGCCACCGCGGCGAAGGGGGAGCGGCTGGACGCCTTCGTGGTGCGCAAGGCCGGCAAGGCGCACGGCCTGCAGCAGCGCATCGAGGGCCCGTCGATCTCCGGTCGCCGCGTCCTGATCGTCGAGGACACCTCGACGACCGGCAGCTCGCCCCTCGAGGCCGCCAATGCCGCCCGCGAGGCGGGCGCCGAGGTCGTCGCCGTCGCGACGATCGCCGACCGGGCGACCGGTGCCGCGGAGAAGTTCGCCGAGGCCGGCCTGGAGTACCGCCACGTCTTCGGGCTCGAGGAGCTCGGGCTCGCCTGAGTCCACGAGGCGGGCGCCCTTCGAGACGGTCGCTGAGCGACCTCCTCAGGGAGCGGTGGGTACCGGCCTAGGGAAATGCCGGGGCTAGAGGTTAGGCTCTCCTAAGTCAGTCGATTCCGGCACCAGGAGAGTCATGAAGATCGCCGAGCTCAAGGACCGCGTCGTCCTCGGCGCCGCCCGCGCCTACGCGCGGCGCACGATGGCCGACTACGCGGAGCGTCCGGAGGAGTCGCAGTTCACCGTCACGGTGTCGCGGGTCGTCGACCTCAACCCCGTCATGCGTCGGATCACCCTGAGCGCGCCGGAGCTGACCCGCTACGAGCTGCTCGGCCCCGACGAGTACTTCGGCCTGCTCATGCCCGGAGCCGACGGCCGGCTGCACCTGCCCGACCCCGAGCGGACCAATGTGCGCACCGCCATCGCCGACATGCCCGAGAGCGAGCAGCCGGGCCTGCGCTGGTACACCGTGCGCGCGCTGCGCCGGGACGAAGGGGAGCTCGACGTCGACATCGTCACCCACGGCGACTCCGGTCCCGGCTCGGCCTGGGCGACGACCGCGGCCGTCGGCGACGTCGCCGGCTTCCGCTCCGGTGGCGCGCTCTACTCGACCTGGGAGGCGCCGCGCCAGCTGATCGTGGCCGACGAGACGGCCGTGCCCGCGCTTCTCGCGATCCTCGAGGAGCGCTTCCGTCGGGGGCTGCCGGGTCTCGGCGAGGGCATCGAGGCGCACGTCGAGGTCGGCTCCCGCGTGGTGCTCGACGGGCTCGACCTCCCGGCTGCGGTGACCGTCCACGAGCGCGGCGACGCCGCGCCGGGCACCGCCGTGCTCGCCGCGCTCGCGACCGCCCCGGACCTGACTGCCGACCTGGACTACGCGTGGCTGTGCGGGGAGTCGGGGCTGGCGACCTCCCTTCGGCGTCACCTCGTGCAGGAGGTCGGGATGGACAAGCGGGCCATCACCTTCTCCGGCTACTGGAAGCTGGGTTCGGCGCGGGGCTGAGTCAGGCGCGGACGCAGAGGAGGCCCGGCGCAGCATCAAGCCGAAGTCGAGAACGACCACGCAACCACGCGACGACGAGGGACTTCGGCAGCGCGCCGGGTCTGCTCGGCGGCCGCCACGTGTCGCAGAGTCGGCAGGTAGCGTTCCACCCATGGAGCCGCACCTCGTCGCCCTCGATGTCGACGGCACGATCGTCACCCACGCCGGAGAGCTCGGGGAGCGCACCCGAGAGGCGATCCGGGCCGTCGCCGACGCCGGCCACGAGATCGTCATCTCGACGGGCCGATCGGTCGTCGCGACGCTGCCGATCCTGCGCCTGCTCGACCTGCAGCACGGGTTCGCCGTGTGCTCCAACGGCGCCGTGACGATCCGCCTCGACCCGACCGCCCCCGACGGCTACACCATCGACGAGACGGTGACCTTCGACCCGCGGCAGGCGCTGACCCTCGTCATGGAGCACGCGCCGCACATCCTCGTCGCGGTCGAGGAGGTCGGCGTCGGCTTCAAGGTGGCCCGGCCCTACCCCGAGGGCGTGCTGCAGGGCGAGCAGGTCGTCGTCCCCTTCGAGGAGCTCGTCTCCCGCCCGACGACCCGCGTGACCTTCCACGACCCCGAGGGGCAGAGCGAGGACTTCCTCGAGCTCGTCGAGCGGATCGGCCTGCACGGCGTGAGCTATGCCGTCGGCTACACCGCGTGGCTCGACCTGGCGCCCGAGGGCGTGTCCAAGGGGTCGGCCCTCGAGCTCGTCCGCCGCAAGCTCGGGATCGAGCCCTCGCACACCTTCGCCGCCGGCGACCAGCGCAACGACCTCGAGATGCTGCGCTGGGCGGCCCGGGGCGTCGCCATGGGCGACGCCCCGCCGGAGGTGGTCGCCGCCGCCGACGAGACCACCGGGCCCGTCGACGACGACGGTCTCGCAGACGCCCTTCGCCCGCTCTGCTGACCGGGGGCACATCGGGGGCATCATGTCCTCGTGACCCGCACCCCTGACATCGACGACGCGCGCGACGCAGTGCGCACGGTGGGCGACCACCCGGCGCTCGAAGCCCTCGCTCGCGTCGGCTTCGCCGCCTCCGGCCTGCTGCACATCGTCCTCGGCTACACCGCCGGCCGCGTGGGCTGGGGCGGAGGCGGGCAGGCCGACCAGTCCGGCGCCCTCGCGACGCTCGCGAGCAACCCCGCCGGCACGGTGCTCATGTGGGTCATCACCGTGACCCTCGCCGGCCTCGTGCTGTGGCAGCTGACCGTGGCGGTCGCGCCGACCGGCGGCGACTCCGGTGCCACCGACCGGGTCAAGGCGCTCGCCAAGGCCGTGGTCTACGCCGCGCTCGCCTGGACCGCGGGGCGCTTCGCCGTCGGGTCGGGGTCGTCCTCGTCCTCCGAGCAGTCCTCCCAGGACGTCACCGCGACCCTCATGCAGGCGCCGGCCGGCCAGGTCCTCGTCGGTGCTGTCGGCGTCGCGATCATCGCCGTCGGTGGTTACCACGTCTACAAGGGCGTCACCCGCACGTTCCTCGACGACCTCGAGGAGCACCCCGGGCGCCTCGCGACGGTGGCCGGCATGGTCGGCTACCCGGCGAAGGGGGCCGTCCTCGCCCTCGTCGGCGTCTTCTTCGTCATCGCCGCGATCCGGCACCAGTCCTCGCAGGCCGACGGCCTCGACGGTGCCCTGAAGTCCCTGCGCGACGAGCCCTTCGGCCCCGCGCTGCTCACCGTCGTCGCGGCCGGTCTCGTGGCCTTCGGCCTCTACTGCTTCTCCCGGGCACGCCACCAGCGGATCTGACCTCCCCTTCGGCGTAAACCCTTTGCCATGACGAAGGGGGAGTCCCTACCCTTGTCGGGTCCGACCGGTCGGTGACAGCGCCCGGTCCCCCCGACCAGAGGTGATGACCCGCCCGATGCGGCACCAGATCTCCCGCGACTGACCAGCGCGACCGACCGCGGCCCACGCACCGCGAGTCCCGTCGGCGTGCGCTCGCCGCCACGGCAGGAGATCACCCATGTCAGCACCCACCCCGGGGGCCGACGCCCTCGTCACCCTCACCCACCTCACCCTCGACTGGCCCGACGGCACCCGTGCCCTCGACGACGTCAGCGGGTCCTTCGGCCACGGCCGCACCGGGCTCGTCGGACGCAACGGCTCGGGCAAGACGACCCTGCTGCGCCTCATGGCCGGCGAGCTCACGACGACCTCCGGCGCCGTGCACGTCGCGGGCACGGTCGCCACGCTGCCGCAGCAGCTCGGCCTCGACACCACCCGCACCGTGGCCGAGGCGCTTGGCATCGCGCCCGTCCTGAGCGCGATCAGCGCCATCGAGGCGGGCTCGCTCGATGGGGCGAACTTCGATGCGGCAGAAGGCCGCTGGGGCATCGAGGCCGAGGCTCTCAGTGCCCTCGCGATGCTCGGTCTACCCGCGGAGCCGGAGCTGTTCGACCGGCAGCTCGGCGCCCTCTCCGGGGGTGAGGTCGTCACCGTCGGGCTCGCCGCACTCCAGCTGCAGCGGGCCGACGTCGCGCTGCTCGACGAGCCGACCAACAACCTCGACCGGGCCTCCCGGGAGCGGCTCGTCGCCGCCGTCGACGCGTGGCCGACGCAGCGCTCGCTCGTCGTCGTCAGCCACGACACCGAGTTGCTCGAGCACGTCGACCGGATCGTCGAGGTGCACGGGCGGGAGCTGCGCAGCTTCGACGGGCCGTGGTCGGTCTACCGCGCGGCGATCGACGCCGAGCAGCAGGCCGCCGCCGACGCCGTGCAGGCCGCGGAGCAGGACCTGCGCCGGCAGAAGCGCGACCGCATCGAGGCCGAGCTCAAGCTCGCCGGCCGGCAGCGGATTGCCGACCGCGACTCCGCGAGCAAGCGCGCGCCCAGGATCATCATGAAGACCTGGGGCATGCAGGCGGAAAAGTCCGCCGCCAAGCACCGCGACATCCACGACGACCGGCTCCAGCGGGCCAAGTCCTCGCTCGCCGACGCCGAGGCGCGGGTCCGCGAGGACCGTTCGGTGCGCATCGAGCTACCCGCGACCCGCGTGCCGGCAGGGCGCACGGTGCTGACCCTGCGGCCGGTCGGTCCCGACAAGGTGACCGCGGCCCCCCCTTCGAGGCTCCTCCGTCACACCTCTGGACGACGCCTTCGCGATGTCGTCGTGCGCGGGCCGGAGCGGATCGCGCTCACCGGGCCCAATGGCGCCGGCAAGACCACGCTCCTGCGCGAGGTCCTCGGGCTGCCGACGCGCGTGGAGCCGGTGGCGCGACTCGTCGGGCGCATCGACGAGATCGGCCACCTGCCGCAGCGGATCGAGCTCGACGGCGACCTGACGATCCTCGAGACGGTCCGGGCGGCGGCCCCGACGGTGCCGCCGCAGCAGGTGCGGGCGTCGTTGGCGCGATTCCTCTTCCGGGGCGCGCTCGCGGAGCGGCGGGTCGCGGGCCTGTCCGGCGGCGAACGCTTCCGCGTGGCGCTGGCCAGGGTGCTGCTCGCGGACCCGGCGCCGCAGCTCGTGGTGCTCGACGAGCCGACCAACAGCCTCGACGTCGACAGCGTCGACCAGCTCGTCGACGCGCTCTCGGCCTACGAGGGGGCCCTGCTCGTCGTCAGCCACGACGAGGACTTCCTCGGCCGACTGGGCCTCACCCGCCGCTGGGAGATCCGCGACGGTCGGCTGGGCGAGACCCCGGTGCCCGCATTGCCGTAGGGCAATGCGGGCAGGACGCGCATTGCCCTACGGCAATGCAGCGTCGCGGCGAAGCGGGAGGCACGCCAGGGCGAGGGTCGCGGCGGCGGCGCCGAGGGTCAGTCCCATGACGACGTCGCTCACGTAGTGCACCCCGAGGAGGAGTCGGTCGGCGGCCGTCAGGGCGACGGCCGCGAGCGCGAGCAGCGTGGTGCCCCAGCGGACCCAGGCGCGCTCGGCCAGCCGCGCGAGGGAGACGAGCAGGACCGCGCCCAGGGCGATGTTGGTCGCGTGCCCGCTCGGGTAGGACCAGCTGCCGACCTCGGCGAGCGCGACGCTGGGGCGGGGGCGGTCGACGATCTCCTTGCACACCGCACCGAGCGCCCACCCGAGCACGCCCACCGCGACGGTGACGACCGCGGCGCGGAGGGCGAGGCGTCGCCGGGCGACGAGCACCCCGGCCCAGATCGCGACGAGCGGGTGCACGACCCACGGTCCGCTGAGCGCGGCCCACACGTGCGCCGCCGTGCCGAGCCGGTCGTGGTCGGCGAGGACCGCGGTGGCCCGGGAGGCGCTCCCTTCGTCGAGCTCGCGCAGCGTCGCGGAGGGGAGGATCGCCCACTCACCCAGCGCCGCGACGAGGAGCATGACGGCGGTCATGGCCGACACCGCAGCGACGACGCGAAGGGGGGAGACGCGGCGGTCGGTCGGCATCCACCGATTGTGCGGCATGCTTGACCCGCCATGTCCGATCTCGTCATCACCTCACCGGCCAACCAACGCCTCAAGGACCTCGTCACCCTGCGTCGTCGCCGGGCCCGTGAGGCCACCGGGACCACCCTCGTCGAGGGTCTCGAGGAGACCACCCTCGCGCTCGACGCCGGGGTCCGGCCGCTCGCCCTCTTCCACTGCCCCGAGCTCATGCTCGACCCGCAGGTCGGTGCCGCGCTCGTCGAGCGCGCCCGCAACCTGGGGGCCGAGATCGTCGAGCTGGGGCGCACCGCCTTCGACAAGGTGGCCTACCGCGAGGGGCCCGACGGGATCCTCGCCAAGGTGCCCGCTCCCGGCCGCCGCCTCGAGGACGTCGAGCTGCCCGACGGCGCGCTCGTCCTGCTGTGCGAGGGCGTGGAGAAGCCGGGCAACCTCGGCGCCATGCTCCGCACCGCTGACGCCGCCGGCGTCGCGCTCGTCCTCTCGGCGGACCCGGTGACCGACTGGGGCAACCCCAACGTCATCCGCTCGAGCAAGGGGACGGTCTTCTCGGTGCCTGTCGCGGCCGCGAGCACCGACGAGGCGTGGGCCTGGCTCGCCGAGCACGGGGTCGAGGTCGTCGCGACCACCCCTGACACCGACGTCGAGCACACCGACGCCGATCTCACCGGCGCGGTCGCCGTCGCCGTCGGCTCCGAGAAGTACGGACTGACCGATGCCGCCCTCGCCCGGGCCCAGCACCGCGTGCGGATCCCCATGGTGGGACAGGCGAACTCGCTCAACGTCGCCACCTCGGCCGCGATCGTCGTCTACGAGGCCGTGCGTCAGCGCCGGACGTCCTGAACCACCCCGATTACGGGGGTGGCCCCGCCCTGTGCCACGATGCCTGCATGCGCGTTGACCACGTCTCCTATGCTGCAGACCAGTCCGGTGTCAAGGCCACGGCCGAGCGCCTCGGCGAGGCCCTGGGCGTCACGCCCGTCGACGGCGGGATCCACCCGCGTTTCGGCACGCGCAACATGATCCTCCCGCTCGCCCACGAGCGCTACGTCGAGATCGTCGAGGTCCTCGACCACCCGAGCTCCGACAAGGCCCCCTTCGGTCAGGTCGTGCGCGCCCGCTCCGAGGCCGGCGGCGGCTGGATGGGCTGGGTCATCCGGGTCGACGAGGAGATCGAGGCCGTCGAGGAGCGCCTCGACCGCAAGGCGGTCGCGGGCAACCGGCGCCTCTCCGACGGCCGCGAGTTCCTGTGGAAGCAGATCGGCATCAAGGGCACACTCGCCGACCCGCAGCTGCCCTTCTTCGTCAAGTGGGGCGAGGGCTCGCCGCACCCCTCCGAGGAGGCCTCGACCGAGGTGACGATCTCCTCGCTGATGATCGCCGGCGACCAGGCCCGGGTCACCGACTGGCTCGGAGGGCTCCCGCCCGAGGAGACCTCCTCGGTCATCACCTTCGACTTCGTCGCGCCGCACGGCACCCCCGGCCTGATGTCGGTCACCTTCAACACCCCCGGTGGTCCGGTCACCCTCTGACCGCCCTCCCATGGCCCGGCTCGATCGCCTCGGCGAGTTCTTCGCCCTCGACGACGACTGGGTCCGCCCCGGCGGCACCGTCAGTCGCGGTGACGTCCTCTTCACCCTCGCGGTCGTCGCCGCCTCGCTCTTCGTCCTGGAGCTGATGCGCGCGCTCGGCGGGCTCGTCGAGATCGACGCCCCCCGCTGGCAGCAGTGGCTCTACACCGCCGTCCCCGCGCTCTTCCTGCTCACCCGGCGCCGCCTCCCCCTCACCACGGTCATCGGCGCCTCGATCGCCTACTGGGCCATCTCGACGCTCGAGCCGCTCATGGCCAGCCTGCTGTCGACCCAGATCGCCTACTTCCTCGTCATCCTCGGCGGGGTCGCCTGGGCGCGCAGCCGCCGGGCGATGGCGGCGGTCTACGCGGTGGTCCTCTTCCTGATGTTCCTCTGGCTGGTGTGGGGCATCGCCGTCGGCCAGGTTCTCAGCGACATGGTGGCGGCGAGCGACCCCGACGCGTGGGTGCCGGCCACCATCGCCGCCCCGCTCATGCTCGGGGTCATCAACGTCCTCTACTTCGGCGGGGCCGTCCTCGGCGGGCAGGTCGCCTGGCGCTCCGCACGCCAGCGCGCGCGCCTCGAGCAGCAGACGGTCACGATCCGCGAGCAGACCGAACGCCTGCGCGAGAGCGCCGTCATCGATGAGCGCCTGCGCATCGCCCGTGAGCTGCACGACGTCGTCGCGCACCACGTCTCCGGGATCGGGGTGCAGGCGGCCGCGGCCCGTCGCGTCATGGACCGTGACCCCGAGGCGGCGAAGGGGGCGTTGGCCCGGATCGAGGGTGGCAGCCGCGACGCCGTCACCCAGATGCGTGGGCTCCTCGGCACCCTGCGGATGCGCGAGTCGCCTACCGGCGCAGTCGATCACGCGCCCGAGCCGACCCTCGGGGACATCGCCGAGATGGCGCGGGCCCGCAGCGGGTCGGGTCTGACCGTGGTCCACGAGCTCGTCGAGGCTCGTGAGGGTGACGTCGAGGCCGTGCCGGCCTCGGTGGGGCACTCGCTCTACCGCACCGCCCAGGAGGCGCTGACCAATGTCACGAAGCACTCGACCGCCCGCACCGCCCGCGTGACCGTGCGCGTCGACGCCGAGCACGCCGAGGTCGAGGTCACCGACGACGGGCGGCCGCGCCCCGGGACCTCCGGCACCGGCATGGGCCAGCTCGGCATCCGCGAGCGGGTCCAGTCGCACCACGGGAGCGTCGAGATCGGGCCGCGCCCGCTGGGCGGATATCGCGTCCGGGCGCGGATCCCCCTGCGCTCCGGGGGTGCGCGATGAGCGAGGTGCTGCGCGTGCTGCTCGTCGACGACCAGCCGATCATCCGGTCCGGCTTCGCGATGGTGCTCTCGGTCGAGGACGACCTTGAGGTCGTCGGTGAGGCGGCCGACGGGCGCGAGGCCATCGAGCTCGCCCGGGCGCAGCGCCCCGATGTCATCGTCATGGACGTGCAGATGCCCGTCATGGACGGCATCGCCGCGACCCGCGAGATCGTCGCCGAGGATCTCGGTCGGGTCATCATCCTGACGACCTTCGACGCCGACAGCTATCTCTTCGACGCGCTGCGGGCCGGGGCCAGCGGGTTCCTGCTCAAGAACGCCGAGGCCGAGCAGCTCGTCGAGGCACTGCGTGCCGTCGGCCACGGTCACGCGCTGCTCGCGCCCGAGGTGACCAAGCGGGTCATCGAGCAGATGTCACCGCCGGGAGCCGGCGGGGGAGCGGGTGCGACAGGCACCGGGGCACCCACCGGTGGTGCCCACGCCGAGCTGCTGGCGCACCTGACCGACCGGGAGCTCGACGTGCTGCGGCTCATCGGGGCCGGGCGCTCCAACTCCGAGATCGCCGCCGACCTCGTCATCGGCGCGGCGACGGTCAAGACGCACGTGTCGAGCATCTTCGCCAAGCTCCAGGTGCGAGACCGGGTGGGCGCGGTGATCATCGCCCACGAGTCGGGCGTCGTCGGCGGGGGCTGAGGCTCCTCCCCCCGCAGGGGGAGGGCCAAGACCACCCCGGAGACGGATCCCGTGGACTCCCTTCGTCCCTAGCGTTGGGGCCATGGACAGGACATCGCAGACGATCACCGTGGAGGGGCTGACGCGACGGTTCGGTGACTTCACCGCCGTCGACCACGTCGACTTCACGGTGCCGCAGGGACAGATGACCGGCTTCGTCGGAGGCAACGGCGCCGGCAAGACGACGACGATGCGCATGATCATGGGCGTCCTCACGATCTCCGAGGGGCGGGTCCTCTGGGGCGACCGGCCGATCACCGCCGCCGACCAGCGCACCATCGGCTACATGCCGGAGGAGCGCGGGCTCTACCCCAAGCAGAAGGTCGCCGATCAGCTGATCTACCTCGGTCAGCTGCGCGGCCTGAGCGCCCGGCGCTCCCGGGAGTCGGTCATGACCCTCCTCGAGCGCCTCGGCCTGGGGGAGCGCACCGACGACACGGTCGAGTCGCTCTCGCTCGGCAACCAGCAGCGGGTGCAGATCGCGGCCGCGCTGATGATCGAGCCGGCCGCGCTGATCCTCGACGAGCCCTTCTCCGGCCTCGACCCCGACGCCGTGGACTCGATGGCCGACCTGCTGCGCGAGCACACGGCACGCGGTGTGCCGGTGCTCTTCTCCAGCCACCAGCTCGACCTCGTCGACCGGCTGTGCGACCAGCTCGTCATCCTCGCCAAGGGGACGGTGCGGGCGACCGGCACCCCGACGCAGCTGCGGGGCGGCGCCCCGCGCCGGCACAAGCTCGTTGCGGTCCGTGACGCCGGCTGGGTCCGTGACCTGTCGGGGGTCACGACCCTCGACGTCGACGGCCCCACGGCCGTCCTCGACCTCACCGGCGACTCCGAGGCCGAGCGCCAGCGGGTGCTCGGCGAGGTCCTCGCCGAGGGGCTGCGCCGTGGTGGCGTCACCGAGCTGACGCCGATCGTGCCGCCGCTGTCCGAGGTCTACCGGGAGGTGACGGCATGAGCACCGCGACGACCTCCCCTTCGCCCACCTCGACCGGATCGGGCGCCGAGTCCACCTCCACCCGCAGCGCCTGGGCCCTCGTCGCCCAGCGTGAGCTGTCGGTGCGGCTGCGGGACAAGACCTTCATCGGGTCGACCCTGCTGTCGCTCGTCATCCTCGTGGCCGTCTTCGGCTTCCAGGCGTGGAATGCCAACAAGGAGGTCACCTACGACCTCGCCGTCACCACCCAGTCGCAGCAGATGGGGGAGTCGATCGTCGCGGCCGCGCCGGACATCGACGACAAGGTGACGATCGAGCTCGTCGAGGTCGACGACGCCCGGGCCGCCGAGGCCGCCGTCATGGACGAGTCCGCCGACGCCTGGCTGCACCCCACCGACGACGGCTGGGAGCTCGTCGGCCGCTCGGAGGTCAGCTCGGGGCTGCGGGACATCGCCACCGAGACGGTGAGCAGCACGGTGCTCGCGGCCAACGCGCAGCAGGCAGGCACCGATGTCGCAACCCTCCAGCAGGGGACCGCCGTCACGACCGACATCCTCGACGGGGACGCGGAGCAGCAGGGCATCGCCAAGGCGGTGGGCTTCGGCATGGCGATCCTCTTCTACATGTCGGCCGTGATCTTCGGGATGTACCTCGCGATGAGCGTCACCGAGGAGAAGCAGTCGCGCATCGTCGAGATCATCGCGACGTCGATCCCGCTACGACACCTGCTCTTCGGCAAGCTCATCGCGGCCGTCGTGCTCGCGGTGGCCCAGCTGCTGCTCTACGCGGCCGTGGCGGTCATCGGGGTGAGCTTCACCGACTGGGGTGACATGCTGCCGAGCTTCACGAGTGGGCTGGCGTGGTTCGTCGTCTTCTTCATCGCGGGCTTCACGTTGATCGCGGCGCTCTACGCGGTGGCTGGCGCGCTCGCCTCGCGACAGGAGGACATCCAGTCCACGTCGATGCCCGTGACGATGCTGCTGATGTTCATGTTCTTCGGCGCGATGTTCGCCACCGGCCGCCTCGCCGAGGTCCTCGCCTGGATCCCGCCCTTCTCCGCGGTGCTGCAGCCGATGCGCCTGGTGTCGGGCGAGTCGCAGTGGTGGCACGCCCTGATCAGCCTGGGGATCCTCGCGGCGGTCACCGTCGGCGTCATCCTCGTCGCCGAGCGGATCTACCGCCGGGCGCTGATGCAGACGGGCGGCAAGCTCACCTACAAGGAGGCGTGGAACGCCGAGCTGTGAGCACTCGCCGCCGGCGCCGTACCGCGGCGTCGGCGGCCACGGACTCGATCGGCCGGGCACCTGTCAGGGGTGGTGCCCGGCCGGTCGTCTGCCCTGGCTGGCTGGGGGGAACGGCGAACGGAAAGGGGGAAGGGGGAAGAGCCGGCTGGGTGGCTACGCCGTTGCTCCGTGCTGTGGGTCAGGCTGGATGCGGTCCGGGGGAGGAGACGGAGTTGGGTTGGCATAGTGCTCCGGTCAAGCTGTCAGGTGCCCGTCGTGTGGCGACCCGTACTGTGGAGCAATGGCGTAGGGCTCGGATCGGCCCCGCGGCTCAGTCCGTGATCGCCCGCCGCAGGCGAAGGGAGTTGAGCACGACGAGGATCGAGCTCAGCGCCATCGCGGCGCCGGCGATCATCGGGTTGAGCAGTCCGGCCATCGCCAGCGGGATCGCCAGGATGTTGTAGCCGAAGGCCCACCCGAGGTTTTGCTTGATCACCTGCAGGGTCTCGCGAGACAGCGTGATCGCGCGCGGGACCGACTCGAGGTCGGCGTGCACGAGGACGATGTCGGCCGACTCCATGGCGACGTCGGTGCCGGTGCCCATGGCCATGCCGAGGTCGGCCTTGACGATCGCGGCGGCATCGTTGACCCCGTCACCGACCATCGCGACGACCCGGCCCTGCTCCTGCAGCTCGGCGATGACGTCGTGCTTGTCCTGGGGACGCACGTCGGCGACGACGTGCTCGGGGTCGATGCCGACCTGGGCGGCGATCGTCGTGGCGTTGTGCTCGTTGTCGCCGCTGAGCAGCCAGACCTGCAGCCCCTCGGCGCGCAGCGCGCGGATCGCATCGCCGGAGGTCTCGCGGATCTCGTCGGCCACCGTCAGCGCGCCCCGGGCGACGCCGTCCCAACCGACGAAGACCGTCGTGCCCGGGCGCTCGAGTGTCGCCAGCTCGGCCGGCACCTCGTCGAAGAGGTCGGCTCGCCCGACCGTGACCCGCGTGTCCTTGATGGTCGCGACCGCTCCGGCGCCCGGGAGGGCCTCGAAGTCGCGGATCGCCGGGACCTTGATCCCCTTGTCCTGCGCGCGGCGCACGATGGCGCGCGCGATCGGGTGCTCGCTGCCCGACTCGACGGCCGCCGCAGCGGTGAGCACGGCCGCCGGGTGGAGGCCGGGCGAGGCCGCGAGGTCGGTGACCTGGGCGACGCCGGTGGTGATGGTGCCGGTCTTGTCGAGGACGAGGGTGTCGACGCGACGGGTGTCCTCGAGGACCTGTGCCCCCTTGATGAGCACGCCCCGCTGGGCGCCGCGGCTGGTGCCGACGAGCAGCGCCATGGGCGTCGCGAGGCCGAGCGCGCACGGGCAGGCGATGATCAGGACGGTGACGGCGACCCCGAGCGCGGTCGTCGCCGACCCCGAGCCGATCCACCAGCCGACGAAGGTCAGCAGCGCCAGACCCAGGACGGCCGGGACGAAGTAGGAGGAGACCCGGTCGGCGAGCCGCTGGACGTCGGCCTTGCCGATCTGCGCCTGCTCGACGAGCCGGACGATCTGGGCATAGGTCGTGTCGGCGCCGACGGCGGTCGCCTCCACCACGAGCCGTCCCGAGGTGTTGACCGTGCCGGCGTCGAGGCGGTCACCGGAGCGCACGTCGACCGGCACCGACTCGCCCGTGACGAGGGAGGTGTCGATGGCGCTCGAGCCGTCGACGACGCGACCGTCGGTGGCGACCTTTTCGCCGGGGCGCACGATGAAGTGGTCGCCGACCTGGAGCTCCTCGAGGGGCAGGACGACCTCGGTCGTCGCCCGGCTGCGGGAGTCGATCCGCTGGACGGCCACTCCCTTCGACCCGAGGTCCATGAGCTCGGTGAGGGCGGAGCGGCCCTCGTCCTTGGTCCGGGCCTCGAGCCAGCGCCCGATCAGGAGGAAGGCGGTGATGACCGCGGCCGTCTCGAAGTAGTAGTGCCCGTCGACCCCGGCCCCGGCGAGCAGGGTCACCGTCGACCACAGGTAGGCGGCGCTCACGCCGAGGCTGACGAGGGTGTCCATCGTCGACTGCAGGTGGCGGGCGGCTGAGTAGGCGGCCTTGTGGAAGGGCCACGCGGCCCAGCCGACGACCGGCGTCGTCAGCAGCCACTGGAGCCAGGGACTGGCCGCGGACTCCCACGGACCCATCGCCAGGACGAGGACGACGAAGGCGAGACCACCGGCGACGGCCGCGCGCCGCTGGAGGTCGGCACGCGCGATCGGCGTGTGCGTCGGCGGGGTGAGGCGCGACTCGCCTTCGATGACCGTGGCGCCGTAGCCGCTGGCCTCGACGGTCTTGATGAGCTCGTCCACCGGGAGGTCGGCCGGGTGGGAGACGGTCGCCCGCTCGGAGGCGAGGTTGACCGTGGCCTCGACGCCGTCGATCTTGCCGAGGTTGCGCTCGATCCGGGCGCTGCAGGACGCGCACGTCATGCCGGTGATCGCCAGGTCGACGCTGCGCGAGGTCGCCTCCGGCTCGGCGACGGGATCGGGGGCGGTGGTGGTGCTCATGGGGGTCATTGTCTCGGCTCGGGCGCGGCGGGTCAGGGAGGCGAAGGGGCGCGTCGCCGCTCAGGAGCGGACGAGGCGGGCGATGGCGGCGCTGGCCTCGGCCACCTTCTCGGCTGCGGCCTCGTCGGACTCCTTCGCGGCGTCGACGACGCAGTGCCCGACGTGGTCCTCGAGCAGGCCCAGGCTCACGGCCTGCAGCGCCTTGGTCGCCGCCGACACCTGGGTGAGGATGTCGATGCAGTAGGTGTCCTCCTCGACCATCCGCGAGATGCCGCGGATCTGCCCCTCGACGCGGCGCAGCCGCTTGAGGTAGTCGTCCTTGCTGCCGCTGTAGCCGGCCATGTGATCCTCCTGGGGGTCGTGCACTGGCCAACAGGATACCCCCCGGGGGGTATTCCGCCGAAGGCCCTCAGCCGATGAAGCGGAAGAGCGGGCTGCCCGGGTCGACCCGCTCGATCGTGAGCGGCGAGGTCTCCATGCGGGCGAGCAGCGGCAGCAGGTCGCGGGGGTGGCCGAGCTCGAGGCCGACGAGCGCTGGCCCGGTCTCGCGGTTGCTCCGCTTGACGTACTCGAAGTAGGCGATGTCGTCGTCCGGCCCGAGCACCTCGTCGAGGAAGCGCCGCAGCGCGCCCGGCTCCTGCGGGAAGTCGACGAGGAAGTAGTGCTTGCGGCCCTCGTGGATGAGCGCCCGCTCGACGATCTCGGCGTAGCGCGAGACGTCGTTGTTGCCGCCCGAGACGACGGCGACGACGGTCGACCCGGGCGTGATGTCGAGGTCGGCGAGGACCGTGGTCGCCATGGCACCGGCGGGCTCGGCGATGATCCCGTCGGTCTGGTACATCGCGAGCATCTCGACGCAGATGGCGCCCTCGGCGACCGACGTCAGCTCGGTGCCGGTGGCGGCGACGGCCGCGTGGGTCAGGTCACCGGCGCGGCGCACCGCGGCCCCGTCGACGAAGGGGGAGACCGTCTCGAGGTCGACCGGAGCCCCGGCGGCCAGGGCGGCGGCCATCGAGGCGGCGTCCTCGGGCTCGACCCCGACGAGCCGGGTGCTCGAGGAGTGGGCCGCCATCCACGTCGCCATCCCGCCGAGCAGCCCGCCCCCGCCGACGGGCACGGTGACGAGGTCGGGGGTGCGGCCGAGCTGGCGTGCGATCTCGACGGCGACCGTGCCCTGACCGGCCATGGTGTCGAGGGCGTCGAAGGCCGGCACGACGACAGCACCGGACTCCGCAGCGTCTGCCGCGGCTGCGCGTGCTGCGTCGTCGTAGACCTCACCGGTGACGATGACGTCGACCATGCCGCCGCCGAGGGCTGCGACGCGGTCGCGCTTCTGCCGAGGAGTGTTGCGCGGCAGGTAGATCCGGGCCTTGACGCCGAGGCGCTGGCCGGCGAAGGCGACCCCCTGGGCGTGGTTGCCCGCGGAGGCGGCGACGACTCCCTTCGCGCGCTGCTCCTCGCTGAGGTGGGCGATGAGGGTGAAGGCGCCTCGCAACTTGTAGGACCGCACCGGCTGCAGGTCCTCGCGCTTGAGCCAGACGTCGGCGCCGGTCGCGGCCGACAGGCGCTCGCTGCGGTGCAGCGGGGTCGGCGGCAGGACACCGGCGAGCACGGCTGCCGCCTCGTCGACGGCGGCAGCGGTGAGGAGGGGAGCGGTCACCTGCCCACCGTAGTCGCGCCCGGTCGCCCCGGCCCGGCCCGTCTCACCCGCCCCGTCCACACCGGTGGTCGAGGTGTGAGGAGCTCTGTGACGAGCCTCGAGACCTGGTGCGCGGTCTCGAGGGCCTCGCTGGCGCTCGGCCACCTCGACCCACGGTGGCTGAGGTGCGAGCGCCGGCGAGCCGCGAAGCCCGCTCAGAGGAGGTCGAACTCCCGCAGCTCGTCCTCGGTCATCAGGCGCGACCGGATGAGGAAGCGCACGCCCTCTGGCGCCTCGACCGAGAAGCCGGAACCGCGCCCCGGGACGACGTCGACCGTGAGGTGGGTGTGCTTCCAGTACTCGTACTGCGACACGCTCATCCAGAACTCGATCGGCGTGAAGCCCTCGCCGGTGAGCGTGCCGAGGTTGATGTCGGCCTCGCTGGTGATGAAGTCCCCCGCCGGGTAGCACATCGGCGACGACCCGTCGCAGCAGCCGCCGCTCTGGTGGAACATCAGCGGGCCGTGGCGCTGCTCGAGCTTCGCGAGCAGTGCTGCTGCCTCGTCGGTGAGGTCGACGCGTGCACCCATGGCGGGGGACTCCCTTCGCTCCGGCTCGATCAGAAGAAGCCGAGCTTGTTCTGGTCGTAGCTGACGAGCAGGTTCTTGGTCTGCTGGTAGTGCTCGAGCATCATCTTGTGGTTCTCGCGGCCGATGCCGGACTGCTTGTAGCCACCGAAGGCGGCGTGGGCCGGGTACTGGTGGTAGCAGTTGGTCCACACGCGCCCGGCCTGGATCCCGCGCCCCATGGCGAAGGTGGTGTGGGCGCTGCGCGACCAGACACCGGCGCCGAGGCCGTAGAGGGTGTCGTTCGCGATGTGCAGTGCCTCGTCCTCGTCGGCGAAGGAGGTCAGCGAGACGACCGGGCCGAAGATCTCCTCCTGGAAGATCCGCATCGAGTTCTTGCCCTCGAAGACCGTCGGCGCGATGTAGTAGCCGCCGGACAGGTCACCGCCGAGGTCGACGGACTCGCCACCGGTGAGCACCTTGGCGCCCTCTTCGCGGCCGATCGCCAGGTAGCTCTTGATCTTCTCGAACTGGTCGTTGCTCGCCTGGGCGCCCATCGTCGTCTCGGTGTCGAGCGGGTTGCCCTGCGTGATCGCCTCGACGCGCTTGACGGCGTCGCCGACGAACTGCTCGTACATGCCCTGCTGCACGAGCGCGCGGGAGGGGCAGGTGCAGATCTCGCCCTGGTTGAGGGCGAACATCGTGAAGCCCTCGAGCGCCTTGTCGTAGAAGGCGTCCTGCTCGGCCGCGACGTCGTCGAAGAAGACGTTGGGCGACTTGCCGCCGAGCTCGAGGGTGACGGGGATGATGTTCTGGCTGGCGTACTGCATGATCAGCCGGCCGGTGGTCGTCTCGCCGGTGAAGGCGATCTTGGCGATGCGGGGACTGGAGGCGAGCGGCTTGCCGGCCTCGACGCCGAAGCCGTTGACGACGTTGAGCACGCCCGGGGGCAGCAGGTCTGCGATGAGCTCGACGACCTTGAGGATCGACCACGGGGTCTGCTCGGCCGGCTTGAGGACGATGCAGTTGCCGGCGGCCAGCGCCGGGGCGATCTTCCACACGCCCATGAGGATCGGGAAGTTCCACGGGATGATCTGGCCGACGACGCCGAGAGGCTCGTGGAAGTGGTACGCCATCGTGTTGTGGTCGATCTCCGAGATGCTGCCTTCCTGGGCACGGATCGCGCCGGCGAAGTAGCGGAAGTGGTCGACCGCGAGCGGGATGTCGGCGGCGAGCGTCTCGCGCACGGCCTTGCCGTTGTCCCAGGTCTCGATGACCGCGATGTCCTCGAGGTTGGCCTCGATGGTGTCGGCGATCTTGAGCAGGATGTTGGAGCGGTCGGTGGTCGAGGTGCGGCCCCACGCGTCCTTGGCGGCGTGCGCGGCGTCCAGCGCCTTGTCGATGTCCTCGGCGGTGCTACGGGCGACCCGGGTGAAGACCTGACCGGTCACCGGGGTGATGTTGTCGAAGTACTCGCCGTTCACCGGGGCGACCCACTCGCCACCGATGAAGTTGTCGTACTGCTCCTTGACCTCGATGGTCGAGTCCGAGCTGCCGGGCGGGCTGTAGACGGCCATGTCTGCCTCCTGGGGTCAATCGACGACGCACCGTTGCGAAGTCGTCCTGAGCCGACCGTAGGACGGGGGAGGTTGGTCGAAGGTTGGTCGCGTGCGCACCCACCTACCCGATCGGGTAGGGCTGCTCCGTCGACCTACCTTCTGCCCCGACGTCGGGCTACGGTGACCGGATGACACCGGGAGGGATCACGTCGACGACGACGGAACGACACCGACACGCGGACCCGGAGTCCGCGTCCGAGGTGACCGGTCCGTCCGACGGCCCCTTCCTCCTGAAGTTCCACGCCCCCGAGATCCTCTTCGGTCCCGGCTCCCTCGACGAATCCGGCCGTGCCGCAGCGCGATTGGGCGCCCAGCGTCCCTTTGTCGTCTCCGACCCGGGCCTCGTCGAGGCGGGCTGGGTCGACCAGCTCGTCCCCCTGTTGACCGCCGAGGGTCTCCAGCCGACGGTGTGGACCTCGGTGACGCCCAACCCCAGGGACCACGAGATCGCCGCCGCCTACGAGCGCTACCTCGAGGTGGGTGGCGACGTCATCGTCGCCATCGGAGGGGGTTCCTGCGCCGACGCGGCGAAGGGGGTTGCGGTCCTCGCGGGCAATGGTGGCGACATCCGCGACTACGCCGGTATCGACAAGGTCGACGCGCCGATCCCGCCGGTCCTGATCATCCCGAGCACCTCGGGCACGGGTGCCGACGTCTCGCAGTTCTGCATCGTCACCGACACCGAGCGCCGGGTAAAGCTGACGATCATGGGCCGCGCCCTCGTCCCGGACATCTCGATCACCGACCCGCGGCTGCTCACGACGATGCCCGAGGACCTCAACGCCGCGACCGGTCTCGACGCGCTGACCCATGCCGTCGAGTCGTACGTCTCCCGGGCGCACAACCCGATCGCCGACGGTCAGGCGCTGAGCGCCGTGGGGCTCGTCTGCGGCCACCTGCGCGAGACGATGGACCACCCCTTCGACCTCGGGCCGCGGGGCAAGATGGCGCAGGCGAGCCTGCAGGCCGGCATGGCCTTCACCAACGCGATCCTCGGCGCGACGCACGCGATGAGCCACCAGGTCGGCGGCCTCCTCGACGCACCCCACGGGGTGATCAACGGCGTGCTGCTGCCGCACGTCATCCGCTACAACGCCCGTGCGGCGCCCGACCGCTTCGTCAGGCTGGCGCGCTCGGCCGGGCTGACCGTCGGCGACGTGCCGGGCGACGAGGCCGCCGAGCTGCTCGCCGACCACGTGCGCCGGCTGGCCGACGACGTCGGCGTCCCGCGGGGCCTGCGCGACCTCGGCGTGCGGGAGGAGGACCTCGACTCCCTCTCGGCGACCACCCTGGAGGACGCCTGCCTGACAACCAACCCGCGGGCGGCCGACCAGGACGACATCCGGGCGCTCTTCCGGGGCGCGCTGTGAGCACCCCGCGGTCGGCCCCCGACCTCGAGGCGCTCACCGGTGTCCGCTCGGGCAAGGGGTCCTACTACCGCGCCTACGTCCGCTCCGACGAGCGCACCCAGCGGGCCGTGCGGGCGATGGACTCGATCTCCCGGGCGCTCGTGCGCACCCACGAGGGTCCGCGAGGACTCCTCGAAGAGGTCGTGCGCGCGGCGGCGTCCCACCTCGAGGCGCAGTGGATGATCCTCACGATCGCCGACGGCCGGCTCATCGGGGCCCGGCCCCGCGTCCTCGCCCTGGCGAAGGGGGAGACCACCCCCGTCGACGACGAGGAGCAGCTGCCGCCGATGGTGCGCCGCGAGCTGGGCGCGATCCGTGCGGGTCTCGCGGTGCGCACGGCCGACGAGGGGCCGTGGGTGCGGGTGCCGGTCGTGCTCGCCGGGACCCCCGTCGGCGCGCTCGCCGGGCTGCACGGCCTGGCCGCGGACCCCGAGCCCGGCGACCTCGCGGTGCTGCGGATCCTCGCCAACCAGGCCGCCGTCTCGCTGCACACGTCGGAGCAGTATCTCGAGGGCCAGCGCCAGCACCGCCGGGCGCAGAGCCTCTACGACGAGGTGCAGGCGCAGGCCCGCGACCTCGACCAGCGCACCCACGAGCTGCACCGCCTCGAGAAGAGGCTCGAGCTGGCCCGGCAGCGCGAGCTCATCGACACCGAGCGCGGCCGGATCGCCCGCGAGCTGCACGACTCGGTGACGCAGTACGTCCTCTCGGCCGGCATGGCGGTCGAGATCGCGCGGGGCGAGGTCGAGGCACGGTCGGGGACCGCCGACCCGATGCACGAGCAGCTCGTCACCGCCAAGGACCTCACCCAGCAGGCCGTGAGCCAGCTGCGCCGGGCGATCTACGCGCTGAGCCGCTCCCAGGGCGAGACCCTCGCCTCGCTGCCCGACCTCGTCCGCGAGGTCGCCGAGCACCACCGCAGCCACCTGCAGGTCAAGGTCCGCGTCGCGGGCGAGGCCGTGCCGCTGGGCGTCGACGCCGAGCACGACATCGCCCGGGCGGTCGGCGAGGCGATGTTCAACGTCGCGCTCCACGCGCAGGCGACGCGGGCGGTGGTGCGCCTGAACTACCGGCCCGACGAGGTCGTCGCGTCGGTGGCCGACGACGGCTGCGGCGACCCGGTCGTGCTCGGGCGGCTGCTGCGCGTCGAGCGTCGCAGCACCGACGGCAGCCACCGCGGCCTGGCCAACATCGAGGCGCGGGTGGCCGACCTCGGCGGGCGGGTGCGGTTCCGCCGCGCCCGCATCGGGGGAGTGCGGGTCGAGATCCGGGTGCCCGTCCCGTCGGACGGCGAGCGGCACAGCCTCATCGAGCAGCTCGCGCAGGGTGACCGGACCGGTGAGAGGGGACGAGCATGACGACAGCGACGAGCACCACCGACGAGGACGAGATCCGGCTGCTCCTCGTCGACGACCACGCCATCGTGCGCCAGGGCCTGCGCTCGGTGCTCCAGCGCGAGGAGGGCATCCGGGTCGTCGGCGAGGCCGAGGACGCGGCCCGGGCCAAGGAGCTCGTGGCCGAGCTCTCCCCGCAGATGGTCTGCCTCGACCTCAAGCTCTCGACCTCCTCCGACAGCGAGGGCATCGCCCTGTGCGAGGAGCTCACGACGCTCCACCCCGACATCGCGGTGCTCGTGCTGACGACCTTCCTCGACGAGCGGCTCGTGCTGCGGGCGATCCGGGCCGGCGCGCGTGGCTACGTCGTCAAGGACGTCGACACCTCGGGCCTCGTCCGGGCGATCCGTGACGTGAGCCGCGGGGGCAGCGCCTTCGATGCCCGGTCGGCGGCCGCGATGGTCCGCGGGCTGCACGGGGCGGAGGAGGAGCAGCCCAAGGAGCTGACGAGCCGCGAGCTCGAGGTCCTGCGGCTGCTCGCGTCGGGCCTGTCCAACAGCAAGATCGGCGCCGAGCTCTTCATCTCCGAGACGACCGCGAAGTTCCACGTCGGCAACATCCTGCGCAAGCTCGGCGTCTCGCGCCGGGCCGAGGCCGTGTACGCGGCCTCCAAGGCCGGCCTGCTCTGACCCCCTTCGCTCAGGCGAGGTCGAGCACGAGCCAGCCCCCGTGGTGCTCCTCGACGGCGAAGGGGAGGCCGGTGCGCAGGCCGTAGGCGGCCAGGTCCTCGCGGGTGAGGGTGCGCACGTGACCCCACAGCTCCTCGGGCTCGTCCTCGTAGGGAACGGCGATGACGACGCGGCGGCGGGCGAGGCGGACCGCCTCGGTGACGACCCGCCAGCCGTGCTGCGGCTCGAGGTGCTCGAGCAGGTGGAGCGCGACGACGGTGTCGGCGCACCCGTCGGGCAGCGGCACGTGGGCGGCGTCCGCGGTGAGCGCCCCCACCGGCGTGCCGAGTTGCGCCGAGACCTGCTCGAGCAGGCGGATCGACCCTGCGGAGACGTCGATGGCCGTCACCTCGCGGGTCCCGGCCTGGCGCAGGGAGAAGAAGCCGAAGCACGAGCCCAGCTCGACGACCGAGTCGCCGACGAGCACCTCCTCGGCGCGCGCGTAGACGGGGGCGTACCCGGCGACCGCGCCGTGCATCCCCGCGGAGGGCGAGTTGGCGAGGTCGGTCGCGGCCTCGATCGTGCGCAGGCTCGTGCGGTAGAAGTGCTCCCACGCGCTCAGCGGGTCGTCGGCGGACGTCAGGACGATGCCCGTCATGATCCGCTCGAAGACGTCGGCGCCGCGCAGCCACCCGGGGCCGAAGATCTCCCGGGAGAGCAGCTCCGCGAGACCGGCGTGCACCTCCTCGAGGGGGACGCGGTGCGCGATGGCGACCCGGCCCCCTTCGTGGCTGATGTCGAAGTGCTCGGTCCGCACGGTCCGCAGGGTGCGCCGCGGCAGCTCGCCGTCGGTGCGCACGACCCGGACGAGGTCGTCGACGTAGGCGGGCCGCCCGGGGGCGAGCGGGTCGATGGGCCGCGGCTCGGCGCTCGCGACGACGGGGATCACGTCCCCGCCCCCACGGTCGCGGCGGACACGCGCTCGAGCCCGCCGAGGCTGCGCACCACCTGCACGCGGTCGCACGACTCGGCGTAGAGAGGCAGGTCGCAGCTGCCGAGGCCCCACGAGTAGCGCGGCTCGGGCGTGAGCCAGATGACCGAGCGCACCCGCCGGGCGATCTCCTCGAAGACCTCGATCCGCGGGTCGTTGCCGTTGTTGCGCCCGTCGCCGAGGACGATGACCGTCGTGCGCCGGTTGAGCGCGCCGCCGTACTGCTCGAGGAAGACCTCGAAGGCGGACCCGAAGTCGGAGTCGGCGTCGACGTCGAGCACCCCACCCGCGGGCAGGCCGGACATGACGAGCGACAGCGCCTCCTCGACGGGGTGGTCGGCGAAGAGGTCGGTGATCTCGACGCAGTCCTGGACGAAGGCGAAGGAGCGAACCTTGGCCGCCACGGACTGCAGCGAGTGGACGAGGTGGAGCATGAAGCGCGAGGTCTGCCGCACCGACAGCGAGACGTCGCACAGCACGAGCAGCCGCGGCCGGTCCTCGACCTTGCTCACCGTGACGGGGCGGAAGGGCACGCCGTCGTAGCGCATGTTGCGGCGCATCGTCAGCCGGCCGTCGATCGTCCCGCGGGCCGCGGTGTGCCGCCGGGGGCGGGGCGCGCCGTGCAGCGAGCGCAGCAGCCGGCGGATCGAGTCCTCGAGCGCGGCCCGGTCGGCCTCGTCGACGGTCTCGGCCTGGGCCGCCTCGATCTCGCGCATCTCCAGCTCGGCCTCGCGGGCCATGAGCTCCTCGAGGAATCCCTTGAGCCGCTCGGGCAGCGCGTCGAGGAAGGGCTGCAGCGCCTCGCGCAGCGCCGCCATCTCCGGTCCCTCGTCCTCGTCGCCCTCGGGCAGGTCGGAGGACTCGTCGAGCCACGCGAGCAGGGCCATCTCCTGCGCGACGCTCAGCTCGGCGTCGACCTGCATGCCCGGTCGGCGGGCGAGGTCGCCCGGTGCCCCGGGGTTGTGCAGCCGCGAGGTGGAGATCTGCACGCGCGCGGCCTCGTCAGGGCCGGCCTGGGTCCCGTCGGACAGGACGATCTCGTCGGTGAGGTTGGCCATGTCGAGGCGGTTGGCCTCCTGGTGCAGGTTGTACTGCTGCGCCATGTCCTCGGGCCGGAAGAAGTCGTGCAGGTCGACCGGCTTGCCGTGCGAGTGACCGTCCTGCGGCATGTCACCCGGCTCCTCTGACAGGGAGAACTCGGTGAGCTCGCCGTCGTCGGAGAGGTCGTCGTGGCTGTGCCCGTGCTCGGGGTCCTGGGTGAGCACCGGCCGCAGCGAGAAGAAGCGGTCGAAGGTCTCGTCGAAGACCGGCATGTCCCGGCGGTCCTTGATGAGGCTGACCGCGAGGGCGGCCCGGAGGACCTCGCGGTCCTCCAGGACGCCCGGCTGCGCGGCGGCCTTCAGCCCGTCGATGGCCTCGGCGACGCTCGCCGGGACACCCCGCAGCCGCAGGATCCGCACGAAGCGGTGGAGGGTGGTCTCCATCGTCGCTCCCTCCTCACAGGGGGCGCTTGCGCGCGCCCCGACCGGCGAAGGAGCGGTCGCCCTGACCCGGTGTCACCTTGCGGGAGGTCCCGAGACCCCCGGGTGCTCCGTAGTAGTCGGTGTCGTGGCGGCCGGGGGCGTCCTTCGCCTTGCGGGCCTCGCGCCCGTCGACGTCGTCGTCCCCGTGGTCGGAGCCGTGGGGATGAGGGTGGTCGTGCGTGTGGTCGTGCCCGTGCCCGTGGTCGTGCCCCTCGGGGACGACGGCATTGGGGTCGACGAGCTTGGGCAGCGCCTCGCCGGCACGGCGCAGGTCGCGGTCGTACTTGACGACGACGCTCAGCGTGTCCGACAGCAGGGTCGCGTCGAGCTCGTCGACCCCGAGGACGGCGAGCGTGCGCGCCCAGTCGATGGTCTCGGAGATGCTCGGCGCCTTGCGCAGCTCGAGCTCGCGCAGGCCGCGGACGATCTCGACGAGGCGCGCGGCGAGCGCGTCCTGCAGCCCGGTCTCCTTGGAGCGCAGGATGTCCAGCTCGCGCTCGGGGCTCGGGTAGTCGAGGAAGAGGTGCAGGCAGCGGCGCTTGAGCGCGGCTGACAGGTCGCGGGTGTTGTTGGAGGTCAGCACGACGAGCGGCAGGTGCGTCGCCTCGATCGTCCCGATCTCGGGGATGGAGATCTGGAACTCGGAGAGCAGCTCGAGCAGGACCGCCTCGAGGGCCTCGTCGGCGCGGTCGACCTCGTCGATGAGCAGCACGACGGGCTCCTCGCTCGTGATCGCCTCGAGGAGCGGGCGGGCGGCGAGGAAGCGCTCGGAGAAGAAGATGCTGTCGTGCGCCGAGATCTGGTCGACGGCCTCGGTGAGGTCGGCGGCGTCGGAGACGATCTGCCCGATCTTCTCCCGCAGGATCTGCGTGTAGAGCAGCTGCTTGCCGTAGTCCCACTCGTAGAGGGCCTTCGACTCGTCCTGGCCCTCGTAGCACTGCAGGCGGATGAGGCGGCGTCCGGTCACCTCGGCGAGGCTCTGGGCCAGCTGCGTCTTGCCCACGCCGGCCGGCCCCTCGAGGAGGACCGGCTTCTCCAGGCGGGTCTGGAGGAAGACGGTGGTCGCGAGCTTGCGGTCGGCGAGGTACCCGTGCTCGCGGAACTGCTCGATGGTGTCCTCGACGCTCGCGAGGGCGGGCACGGCGTCCGTCGTGGTGGTGGACATGGCGCTCCTGTCGGTGGTTCGTCCGGGGGTGCGGCGGTCCCCCTTCGTCCTCCTACCCGGTGGGGACGAAGGGGGACCGCCGCGGCTTGGTGAGGTGCGTCAGCTGATGAGGTCGTCGAGGTCACCGGTCATGCAGTGCTCGACGACGGGGCGCACGGTCTCGAAGGTGCACTCCTTGGCGTTGCCCGGGGTGCAGGCGTCGCCGAGGACGTGGTTGGTGATGCGGTCGACGTCCGCGGCGTCACCCTTGATCTCCGGGGAGTTCTTGTAGTACTCCGTCGGCCCGGTGCCCAGGCGGTTCTTGGAGTAGCTGTCCTGGGTGACGTCGACGAAGCGCTCGGGGATGCCCACGTCGCGCAGCAGCCGGATCGACGCCTCGAGCGCGGCGTCGGCGGCCTGCACCTTGGTCATGCCGTGGGTGTCGACGCCCATGGCCTCCGCGATGTCGGCGAAGCGGCCGTAGCAGGCGGGCATGTTGAAGGCCCACACGCGCGGCAGGGCGATGGCGTTGTTGAGCCCGTGGTGCGTGTCGTAGAAGGCGCTCACCGCGTGGCTGATCGAGTGGATGATGCCGAGGCCACCGGAGTTGAAGGCCTGGGCGGCGATGTACTGGGCGTACATCATGCCCTCGCGGCCCTTGAGGTCCTGGCCGTTCCAGACCGCCTCGCGCAGGTTCTCGGAGGTGAGCTTGATGGCGCGGATCGCGTTGCCGAGCGAGGGCTCGAAGTTCAGCCGCGAGACGTAGGGCTCGGAGGCGTGCGCGAGGACGTCGAAGCCACACTGGGCGGTGTAGTCGATCGGGCAGTCGTAGTAGAGCACCGGGTCGTCGACGGCGAGGCTGGCGACGGACGCGTCGTCGAAGGCGACGTACTTGTGGGGGTTGTCCGGGTCGGTCGTCGTGTCGGTGATGACGTAGGCCCACGAGGTCTCGGAGCCGGTGCCGGCCGTGGTGGAGACCGCGATGTGCGGCGGGTTCTTCGGGTTCTCGGACATGTTGAAGCCCTCGAACTCGTTGACATTGCGACCGTCGTGCGCGACGGAGATGCGCGCGCCCTTGCAGGCGTCGTGCGCGGAGCCGCCGCCGATGGAGACGAAGGAGTCGCAGGAGTTCTCCTGATAGAGCGCCACGGAGTCCATGACGTTGTAGTCCTTGGGGTTGGACTCGACCTTGTCGTAGACGACGACCTCGAGGCCGTGGTACCTCATCGACTCGACGATGTTCTTGACGATGTCCGTGCCGCGCAGGCCGGTCGTCATGACGAGCGTCTTGCGGAAGCCGAGCTTGAGGGCCTCCGGACCGATCATCTCCCAGGCGCCGGGACCCATCATGGCGCGCGGGAAGGGGTGGAACTCCTTGATCGGGAATGGCTTGAGCAGCTCATCAACCTGCATGGCGGGTCTCCTTTGACCGGGGGTGGGTTGCTCTCGGAACCTAGGGCGGCGGTGCACCGGCCGGACAGTCCAGAGTCCAGATCCCCACCCCCGTGGCAGGTGCCCACCTGCCCGATCGGGCAGGGCCCTGCAGAGCGCCCGGACGTGGGTCATCGCCCCGCGGTGCCGGCTCGGCTCGTGGGGCGAAGGGAGGGCCGCCGTCAGCCGCCGGGACGGCGGGGCAGGAGGGCTCCGAGGGACCGGGCTCGCGTGGCGCCGACCCAGAGGCCGGCGCCGTAGGCGAGGTCGTCGAGGCGGCGGCTGATCGGGTCGTAGGTCGCCTCGGGGTGGTCGGTCCGGGCGACGACGACGTCGACGAGCAGCGAGGTGACGAGGGCTCGACGCACGGTGCTGCTGCGGGTCGCGGCGACGGCGGCGAGCGGCCACCAGTGGCGCAGCAGCAGCGCGGTCTCCTGCCGGACGGCCCAGCCGAGGCCCTGGGCGCCGAGGCGCACGGCGAGCTCGCGCCGCTGCGGCCCCTCGGGCAGTCGTCGGTCGAGCGAGCGCACGCCCCAGAGCAGGCCGAAGCCGGCCACGGGCAGCGACCAGCGGCGGCGGGCGAGCACGGCCGCGGCGGTGACGGCCATCGTCGCGGACATGACGGCGGGGGCGCCCTTGCGCCCGTGGCGGGCGGCGAGGCCGGCGCCGCCGGTGCCGTAGAGGAACTTGCGGCCGAGCCAGCCGCCGACGGTGGCGCGGGTGTCGTGCCAGGCGATCTCGTCGGGGTCGTAGCGCACGGTCTGGCCGGCGTCGACGAGCCGCCAGACGAGGTCGACGTCCTCGCCGACGCGCATGTCCTCGGCAAATCCGCCGGCGGCGCGCAGCCGGTCGACGCGGGCCACGAGGCAGGCGCTGGGCAGCCACCCGACGGCGGCCCCCGGCCGCACCGAGCAGGCGCGGCGCCCGAGGGCGAGCGAGGAGACCTGCTCGTCGTAGCGCTCGAACCACGCGGGGTCGTCGGCGCGGGCCCGGCTGCGCACGAGGGGCCCGACGAGCGCTACCTGGTCGTCGGCGAAGTGTCGGGCCAGCCGGCGCAGCATCGCAGCGTCGGCCTGGACGTCGGAGTCGACGAGCGCGACGAAGGGGGTCTCCACCGCGAGAACGCCGGCGTTGCGGGCCCCGGCGGGGCCGAGGTTGACGGGCAGGGAGATGACCCGCGCGCCGTGGTCGGCGGCGACCCGGGCGACCGCGTCGGGGTCGTGCGACGCATCATCGACGACGATGCAGCGCAGTCCGTCGAGGGCGTCGAGGGCTCGTGCGAGCTGCTCGGGCCGGTCGCGGATCGGGATGACGACGGTGATCTCCGACGGGTCGGGGCCGGCGCCGTGGAGCACGGGGTCGGCGAGGTTGCCGTCGACGAGGCGGGCGACGAGGGGCTCGTCGGCGGGGCCGCGCACGACGAGGCGACCGTCGACGACGCGCTCGCGGGCGGCGGCGCCCAGGCGCACGGCCCGCAGCGGGGAGCCGCCGACGAGCAGGCCGTCGTCGTAGGCCCGCACGTCGTGGCGGATCCGGGCCTCGTAGCCGGGGGCAAACCGGGTGGTCATCCGCTGAACCCCCCGTCGGCGGCGACGACGCCGCCGTTGAGCGCGGCTCCGGCGGGGGAGCAGCACAGGCTCACGGTGGCGGCGATCTCGTCGGGGTCGAGGGGGCGGCGGAGCAGCTGGTGCTCGGCGAGGTGCTCGCTCGTCGTGCCGTAGAGGGCGGCCGTCGCCGCGAGCATCGGGGTGTCGGTGCCGCCGGGGCTCACGGCGACGGCGGTGACGCCGGTGCCGACGAGGTCGGCGGCGAGCCCGCGCACCATGCCGACGACGGCGTGCTTGGCGGCGTTGTAGGCGGCGAGGTGGAAGAGGCCGCGCCCTCCGGCCGCGGAGGCGATGGCGACGAACCGGCCGCCCGAGGGGTCCGGCCCAGCGAGCATCGCGGGGACGGCGGCGGCCGCGGTGTGCCAGACGCCGAGCGCGTCGACCTGCCAGAGCAGGTCGAGCTGGTCGGTCGGTGTCTCCCAGAGGGGTTGGCCTCCGGCGACGATCCCGGCGGCGGCGACCGCGGCGTCGAGCCGCCCCCACCGCTCGACGGCGTCGACGACCGCGTCGGCCACGGCCGCGGGGTCGCGCACGTCGGCGACCCGGGTGACGACCCGGCCGCCGGCTCGCGGGTCGGCGGCGACCGACTCGAGGTCGTCGACCGTCGGCATCGGGTAGGGGTGGGCGGTGGGGCCGGCGCACGCGTCGAGCGCGAGGACGTCGTAGCCCTCCTCCGCGAGACGAAGGGCGGTCGCCGCCCCCATCCCGCGGGCGGCCCCGGTGACGAGCGCGACCCGGTTCATGACGACGGTTCCACCGTGGGCTCCAGGGCCTGCTCGACGACGTCGTCGACCATCGCGGTGAGGACCGAATTACCCTCGGCGGCGCTCGCTCCGGTCGGGTCGCCGAGCACGCCGTTGGGCGAGACGGCGATGACCCCGCCGGCCATCATCGTGGGCAGGATCTCGGCGAGGGGCCGGGTGTCGCCGGGTTCGGCGCGGTCGAGGCGGACGGTCTCGGGGCGCAGGTGGAGCAGCAGCGAGGTCTCGGTCCGCCCGGCGTGCAGGTCGACGCTCTCGGTGGCGCACGCGGCCCAGCCGACGTCGTGGCCCTCGTCGACGAGCTGCCCCACGGCGGCGGTCAGCGCCTGGCTGTTGCCGCCGTGCCCGTTGACGAGCAGCACCCGTGGGGCCCAGGTGCGGGCCGAGCGGACGAGCTCGACGACGACCTGGCGCAGGACTTCGGTGCCGATCGAGATGGTCCCGGGGAAGTGCTGGTGCTCGCCGCTCGACCCGAGCGCGACGACGGGCGCGACCCACGCCGTCGTCCCCGCGGCGGTGAGCCGCTCGGCCACGCCCTGGGCGACGGCGGTGGCGATGAGCGCGTCGGTGTCGAGCGGCAGGTGCGGGCCGTGCTGCTCGAGCGACCCGACCGGCACGACGAGGAGGTCCACCCCTTCGGCCTCCGCGGAGGCAAGGTGGGCCAGCTCGCGCGGCCGGTCGGGGGAGGGCATGCCCGTCAGCGCGTCGTCGCGGCCGCGGGCACACCGAGCTCGCGGTGGAAACCCTCGGGGACGAGCAGGTGCTCGGGGCCCAGCTCGGCGACGGAGGAGAGGGCGAGGCCGCGCAGGGCGGAGTCGACGCCGCCGTTGAGCAGGTCGAGGACGTTTTCCACCCCGGCCTGGCCGTTGGCGGCGAGCCCCCAGAGGTAGGCCCGGCCGATGAGGACGGCCTTGGCGCCGAGGGCGAGGGCCTTGACGACGTCGGAGCCGCGGCGGATGCCGCCGTCCATGACGACGTCGACCTGGTGGCCGACCCGCTGCGAGATCGGGTGGACCATGCGGATCGCGGCGGGGGTACCGTCGAGGTTGTTGCCGCCGTGGTTGGACACCGAGATGCCGGCGACGCCGACGTCGACCGCGCGCAGCGCGTCGTCGACGCGGGAGACACCCTTGAGGACGAAGGGGGTGCCGCTGATCTGCGACCACTGCTCCCGCATCCACGCGACGTCCTGCCAGGAGGGCGGCGGCGTGGTCATCCACTCGTAGTAGGCACCGAAGAAGGTCGGCGCCTCCCCTCCGGGCGGGGTGAGGTTGGGCGCGGTGAGGTCGGGCAGCTTGCCGGTGTCGATGAACTGGCGGCCGAAGTCGACGAGCCAGCGAGGCTTCGTCGCGACCTGCGGGGCGAGCCGGATCATCGCCTTGAGGTCGACCTTCTCGGGGATCTCCGGGCTGCCCCAGTCACGGCCGATGGAGAAGGACCAGTCGAGGGTGGCGATGAGGCCCTTGGCGCCGGCCTCGTGGGCGCGGGTCATCCGCTGGATCATCGTGTCGCGGTCGCCGGTCCAGTACATCTGGAAGAAGGTCGTCGCTCCGGTGTCGCAGACCTCCTCGACGGACTTCGAGGCGAAGTTGGACAGGCCCATGATCGTGCCGCGGGCCGCGGCGGCCCGGGCGACGGCGACCTCGCCGTCGGGGTGGACCGCCTGGACGCCGGTGGGGCTGATGATGACCGGCGAGCCGATCTGCTGGCCGAAGACGGTCGTCGACTGGTCACGCTCGGGCTGCTGGCCGACGACGTGCGGAGCCAAGCCGATCTCGGCGAAGGCGCTCTGGTTGTCGTCGCGACTCTGGCCGCGCTCCGACCCGGCGACGAGTGCGCCGTAGACGGGAGCGGGCAGCTTTTTGCGGGCGCGCTCCTGGGCGACGGCGACGGACTCGAACCACGGGTTCTGCTTCCAGGGGTTGGTGAGCCACTCGGGCTTGTTCATCGTCTCGTCCTCGTCATCGAGGGTCGAAGCCAGCGAGCGGGCTCTCGGCGCACGGCGAGACCGGACGCGGCGGGGCAGCGGTCTCCCCTTCGGGCCGGCGGCGCATGAGCTTGAGCATCACGGGCTCGTTGCGGGTGGGGTTGGCCTTGGAGTGGTCCTGGCTGGCGGCGGGCACGGTGCGCTCGCCCGAGAGGGCGGACTCGCCGTAGCCCTGGACGCACTCCGGGTCGGGGCCGTCGAGCGGCAGGCCGGTGAAGAACTTCGCGGCCATGCAGCCGCCGCGGCAGCTGTCGAAGTGGGCGCACTTCGAGCAGGCGCCACCGGTCTGAGGGGAGCGCAGCTCGCGGAAGAGCTCGGAGTCGCGCCACACCCCGCCGAAGCCGCCGTCGGTGAGCAGGTTCCCGGCGTGGAACTGGTCGTGGATCGCGAAGGGGCACGCGTAGACGTCACCGACGGGGTCGATGAGGCAGACGACGCGGCCGGCGCCGCAGAGGTTGAGCCCGGGCAGGGACTCGCCGAAGGCCGCAAGGTGGAAGAAGGAGTCGCCGGTGAGCACGTCCTCTCCGTGAGCCATGAGCCAGTCGTAGAGCACCCGCTGCTGCTCCGGCAACGGGTGCAGTTCGTCCCACACGTCGGCGCCGCGGCCCGAGGGACGCAGCCGGGTCAGGCGCAGCGTGGCGCCGTAGCGGTCGGCGATGGCCTTGAAGTCGTCGAGCTGGCTGATGTTCTGTCGGGTGCAGACGACGGAGATCTTGGCGTCACCGAACCCGGCGGCCTGCAGGTTGTCGAGGGCACGCAGCGCCATGTCGTAGGAGCCGGGGCCGCGGACGTAGTCGTTGACCTCGGCGGTCGCGCCGTCGAGGGAGATCTGTACGTCGACGTAGTCGGTCGCGGCGAGGAAGGCCGCGCGCTCGGGGGTGATCCGGGCGCCGTTCGTCGAGAACTTCACGCCCACGTCGTGGGCGACCGCGTACTCGAGCAGCTCCCAGAAGTCGGGGCGGATCGTCGGCTCACCACCGCCGATGTTGACGTAGAAGACCTGCATCCGCTGCAACTCGTCGATGACGGCCTTGCACTGCTCGGTGCTCAACTCGCGCGGGTCTCGCCGACCCGAGCTGGAGAGGCAGTGGGCGCACTCGAGGTTGCAGGCGTAGGTCAGCTCCCAGGTCAGGCAGATCGGGGCGTCGAGGCCGAACTCGAACTGCTCGACGAGCGTGCCGCCCTCGGGGCGGGCTGGTGCCTGCCGGGCCGCGGGTCGGTCGGTGGTGAGGGTCATGCTGGCTCCTCAGGAGTCGGTGCGTGGGCGGATCATGCCGTTGGCGGCAAGACCCTGCAGCGCACGCAGGTACCCGTCGTGCTGCTCCTGCGGGATGCCCTCGGCGACCAGGGTGCTCTGCACGTCCGGGTGGTCGGCGAGGTGCTCCACGACGCGGACGAGCTCCGGTCGCTTGAGGAAGGACAGCTTGCGGTTGTGGAAGTTGTAGGCCAGGGCCCCGAAGGGTTCGGGGCGAAGCGCCACGGATGCCGACAGCTCCCAGGGCCGCATCAGCATCCGTGGCGTTTCCGCGTTCATCGCGATCATCGATCTCTGGTCGAGGCGCGGATCAGTAGACGCCGCACATGCCGTCGATGGAGACCTCTTCCACGAGGTCATCGGCGACTGCGTCGACCTGAGCGTCTTGCTCGAGACCGTCGTGCTGCTCGTCTGCCATGGTGTCGTCCTTCCGACGTCGCTGTCTGGTTCGGCCCAAGTTAGTGACGTGAGAGGACGGCCGTAACTGCCCTAACGGGTAGTCCGTGGCCTGCCCGGGTCGGTCAGGCGGGTGGTCAGGCGCCGCCCAGTGCCGCGTCCACGATGGCCTTGGCGTCCGCCTGCACCTGCGCCAGGTGCTCGGGCCCGCGGAAGGACTCGGCGTAGATCTTGTAGACGTCCTCGGTGCCCGACGGGCGGGCGGCGCACCACGCCGACTCGGTGGTGACCTTGAGCCCACCGATGGCCGCGCCGTTGCCGGGGGCCTCGGTGACCTTGGCCGTGATCGCCTCTCCTGCAAGGGAGTCCGCGGAGACAGCGGCCGGGGTGAGGGCCTTGAGGGCAGCCTTCTGCTCACGGGTCGCGGGCGCGTCGACGCGGGCGTAGGCGGGCTCGCCGTGCCGCGCGACGAGGTCGGCGTAGTGCTCGCTGGGAGAGCGACCGGTGGTCGCGAGGATCTCGGAGGCGAGCAGCGCGAGGATGATGCCGTCCTTGTCAGTGGTCCACACCGACCCGTCGTGGCGGAGGAAGGAGGCGCCGGCCGACTCCTCGCCGCCGAAGCCGACCGAGCCGTCGAGCAGGCCGGGGACGAACCACTTGAAGCCGACCGGCACCTCCCACAGGTCCATGCCGAGGTCGGCCGCGACGCGGTCGATCATGGAGCTCGACACGAGCGTCTTGCCGATGCGCCGGCTCGACCATCCCGGACGCGCGCCGCCGTGCAGGTACTGGATCGCGACGGCGAGGTAGTGGTTGGGGTTCATCAGCCCCGCGTCGGGCGTGACGATGCCGTGCCGGTCGGAGTCTGCGTCGTTGCCGGTCGCGATGTCGTACCGATCGCGTTGTGCGACAAGGCTGGCCATCGCGGACGGCGAGCTGCAGTCCATCCGGATCCTGCCGTCCTTGTCGAGGGTCATGAAGCGCCACGTCGGGTCGACGAGCGGGTTGACCACCGTGAGGTCGAGGCCGTGCCGCTCGCCGATCTCGCCCCAGTAGTGCACGGCCGCGCCGCCCATCGGGTCGGCACCGATCCGCACGCCGGCGTCTCGGATCCGTTGCAGGTCGACCACATCGGGAAGGTCGGTGACGTAGGCGTCGAGGTAGTCGTGGTCGGTCGCGATGGCCCGGGCCCGGGCGAAGGAAGTCCGCCGCACCTGCCGCAGCCCATCGCGCAGGTGTGCATTGGCCGCGTCCGCGATGGCGCTCGTGACGTCGGTGTCGGCGGGGCCGCCGTGGGGCGGGTTGTACTTGAAGCCGCCGTCGCTCGGGGGGTTGTGCGACGGGGTGACGACGATGCCGTCGGCGAGGCCACCCCCCTTCGCCGTGAGGTCCTTGCCCCGGTTGGCCGTGAGGATCGCGTGCGAGATCGCGGGCGTCGGGGTGTAGCCGTCGCGGGAGTCGACGAGGACGGTGACGCCGCCGGCGACGAGGACCTCGAGGGCGGTGGTCCACGCCGGCTCGGAGAGGGCGTGGGTGTCGCGGCCGAGGAAGAGCGGGCCGTCGATGCCGGCCGCGCGGCGGTGGTCGACGATCGCCTGGGTCGTGGCGAGGATGTGGGCTTCGTTGAAGGACGCGGTGAGCGAGGAGCCCCGGTGCCCGCTCGTGCCGAAGGCGACCTGCTGGTCGACGTCCTCGGGGTCGGGCTGGACCGCGTAGTAGGCGGTGACGACGTGGCTGACGTCGATGAGGTCCTCGGGCAGTGCGGGCTGGCCCGCGCGATCGGCTGCGCTCATGGTGCGACGCTACCGCCCTACCGCAGCACCGCCGCCAACCGCGCGGTGAGCGGTGCCCGGGCCGGGTGGCGCCCATCGCCCAGCTCGTCGAGCGCCCGCTGCAGCACCTCGGTGTCGGCGACGACCTCGCTGTAGGCGAGGACCGCCGAGGGGTCGGGGTCGGTGAGCAGGCACTCGCGGACGGCGACGGCGAGGTAGTCGGCCGTCTCGGTGAGCAGCGGCGAGCTGGTCCCGGGGACGAGGTCGCCGCCGTAGGCGTCGACGGCGGCCCGGGCGTCACCGCGCCGCACGGCGGCCCGGACGGCGTCGACATCGCTCGTCACCGGCAGGTCGAGCCGGTAGGGGCGCGATGCGAGCCGGCCGCCGAGGGCCGAGCGCAGGTGGCTGACCTCCGACTTCAGGGTGCTCGTCGAGACCCGCTCGTCGCCGTAGAGGTGGGCGTGCAGCTCGCCGAGCGAGAGCCCGTCGGGGTGCAGCGCGAGGATCGCGAGGATCTCGACCTGGCGGCGGGTGAGCAGCAGGCGCGAGCCGTCGAGGTGGACCTCGCTCGCGCCGAGCAGCCGTAGGTGCAGCCCCTGCTGCGCTGGCACGGTCAGCGTCGAGGCGATCGACGAGGCGGGGATCGCCGTCTCGAGGAGACGCGCCAGCGCCTGGGCGGTGGCGGCGCCGATGGGGTGGCTGCGGTCCCACGTCGTCGACAGGTCGAGCACCCCGAGCTGGGCACCGGTCCCCGGGTCGTGGACGGGCGCGGCCCAGCAGACCCAGTTGTGGATGATCGGGGCGTAGTGCTCGGCGGCGAAGACGGTTGAGACGGAGTCCATGCGCAGCGCGAGGTTGAGCGCATTGGTCCCGACGCTGCCCTCGTCCCACCGGCCGCCGGCGACGAAGTTGACCTGCTCGGCAGCGCTGCGCATGACCCGCCCGCCATAGGTCCACAGGATCCGTGTCTGGGGGTCGGTGACAGCGACGACGAGGTCGCCGTCCTCGGCCGCGGACCGCAGCGCCCCCTCGAGCCGGGCGACCGCGGCCGACAGCGGTGACTCCGCGAAGAGGCTGGCGGTCTCCCCTTCGTCGGCCAGGGGGGCCGCGTCGACGCTGGCAGGCAGGTGCTCGGCGGACCGCTCCCACGACGAGAGGATCTCGGGGCGCACCTGCTCGGGGGCACTGCCCTCGCGCCAGTGCTCCCAGGCGCGCTCCAGCGTGCGCCGCCGACCCGACTCCACCATCGGCCACCTCCTCGTGGTCCCCGGTCAGGGTAGGCCGGGCGGGGCCTAGAGTCGAGGGATGAGCACCGCAGCCGGCACCCTGACCTGGACTCCGGCGGCCGAGCGCACGGATCTGCTCGCCGCGCCCGTCGCCGCCGCGATCGCGGCGGTCCCCTCGGCCCGCGTGGCCGAGATCGACCCCGAGCTGGCGGACACCGCCGCCTTCTGCGAGGCCTATGCGTCGCCGCCGCAGTTGTCCGCCAACTGCGTCGTCGTCGCAGGCCGAAGGGGAGGGGAGACCAAGCACGCCGCCGTCCTCGTCCTCGCGACGGACCGGGCGGACATCAACGGTGTCGTGCGCCGTCACGTCGACGCGCGCAAGATCTCCTTCGCCCCGATGGACGAGGCCGTCGAGGTCACCGGCATGGAGTACGGCGGCATCACCCCCGTCGGGCTGCCGGAGGGGTGGCCCGTGCTCGTCGACGAGGCGGTCGTTGCCGCCGGCGAGGTCGTCATCGGCTCGGGCGTGCGCGGCTCCAAGCTGCTCGTCGACGCGGCCGAGCTCGCGGCGCTGCCGAGCGCCGAGGTCCTCGCCCTGGCGCAGCCCACCGGCTGAGGTCCGCGACCCACCGTTGGTCGAGGTGCGAGGCCGTCCACGGCTGAGCCTCGAGACCCGGTCAGTGACCCGTCACGCGTCCATCCCGAGCGAGGCGAGCAGCTCCTGCACCCGCCCCCGGATCTCGTCGCGGATCGGCCGCACGGCCTCGATACCCTGGCCGGCGGGGTCGTCGAGCTGCCAGTCCTCGTAGCGCTTGCCGGGGAAGATCGGGCAGGCATCACCGCACCCCATCGTGATGACGACGTCGCTGGCCTGCACCGCGTCGGTGGTCAGGACCTTGGGCCGCTCGGCGGACAGGTCGATGCCCTCTTCGAGCATCGCCGCGCGAACGGCCGGGTTGATCGAGTCGGCGGGGGCGGAGCCGGCGGAGCGCACCTCGACGGTGCCGCCGGACAGCACACGGGTCCAGGCCGCGGCCATCTGCGAGCGGCCGGCGTTGTGCACGCAGACGTAGAGCACGGACGGGGTCATCGGACCTCCTGCAGGTCGGGCGAAGGGGAGGGAAAGCGCGTGCGAAGGGCGAGGCTGACGTAGACCAGGCCGACGAGGACGGGGACCTCGATGAGCGGCCCGACGACGCCGGCGAGGGCCTGGCCGCTCGTCGCGCCGAAGGTCGCGATGGCCACGGCGATGGCGAGCTCGAAGTTGTTGCCCGCCGCGGTGAAGGCGAGCGTCGTCGTGCGCTCGTAGCCCATGCCTAGGGTCCGGCCGAGGAGGTAGCCGGCACCCCACATCAGGGCGAAGTAGGCGAGCAGCGGCAGGGCGATCCGGCCGACGTCGAGGGGCCGGGAGGTGATGGCCTCGCCCTGCAGGGCGAAGAGCACGACGATGGTGAAGAGCAACCCGTAGAGGGCCCAGGGCCCGACCTTCGGCAGGAAGGTCTCCTCGTACTCCCTTCGCCCCCAATGGCGCTCGCCGACGCGACGGGAGAGGTAGCCGGCGAGCAGGGGGATGCCGAGGAAGATCAGGACGGACTTGGCGATCTGCCACGCAGAGACGTCGAGGGCGGCCTGCTCGAGGCCGAGCCAGCCGGGCAGGACCGACAGGTAGAACCAGCCGAGCCCGGCGAAGGCGACGACCTGGAAGAGCGAGTTGAGTGCCACGAGAACGGCGGCGGCGTCGCGGTCGCCGCAGGCGAGGTCGTTCCAGATGATGACCATGGCGATGCAGCGGGCGAGCCCGACGATGATCAGGCCGGTGCGGTACTCGGGCAGGTCGGGCAGGAGGGTCCAGGCGAGGGCAAACATCAGCGCCGGTCCGACGAGCCAGTTGAGCAGCAGCGAGGACCCGAGCAGGCGGCGGTCGGAGGTCACGGTGTCGAGCCGGTCGTAGCGCACCTTGGCGAGCACGGGGTACATCATCACGAGCAGTCCGAGCGCGATCGGCAGCGAGATCCCGTCGACCTCGATGGCGCCCAGCAGGTCGCCGAGGCCGGGGACGAGCCGGCCGAGGAGGAGGCCGGCGACCATCGCCAGCCCGATCCACGCCGGCAGCCACCGGTCGAGGGTCGACAGGCGAGCGGGCGCCTGTCCGGGCGCGGTGTCGACGCTCACTGCTCGGCGGGCTTGCTCGCGCGGACGAAGGCGCTGGCGAAGGACCCGTCGAGCGCGTCGACCACCTGCTCGAGCGTCCAGCCATGCGGCAGCTGGTCGCCCACGAGGCCGGACAGGCGGTGCAGGTCGTCGCGGCCGTAGGTGCGCGTGATCTCCACGGAGGCGTCGGTGAAGCCCACCGCCGTGAGCCGCTCGACGTAGGCGGTGTCGAGCAGGGCTCCGGAGATGCAGCCGGTCCACAGACCGACGATGCCGCGCAGCGCATCGGGGATCCCGCGGAGGAGGACGACGTCGGCGACGGCGAAGCGTCCGCCCGGCCGCAGCACGCGGTGCGCCTCACGGATCACGGCGTCCTTGTCCGCGCTGAGGTTGATGACGCAGTTGGAGATGACGACGTCGACGCTCGCGTCATCGAGCGGGATGGCCTCGATCCGGCCACGGACGAAGCGCGCATTGGCGATGCCGGCCTCGGCCTGGTTGCGGCGGGCGAGCTCGAGCATCTCGTCAGTCATGTCGAGCCCGGTCGCGGTGCCGGTGGGGCCGACGCGCCGCGCGGAGAGCAGCACGTCGAGACCGCCGCCGGAGCCCAGGTCGAGGACGTCCTCGCCGGGGGAGAGGTCGGCGAGGGCCGTCGGGTTGCCGCACCCGAGCGAGGCTGCGAGTGCCGCGTCCGAAGGGGAGTCCGTCCCCTCGTAGAGACCGACGGTGATCGGGTCGGGCTCGCCCCCGGGGCTGGACCCGCTGCAGCACGGGCTGGCGTCTCCCGTGAGGTGGGATCGGGCGGCAGCGGCATAGCGCTCGCGCACGGCATCGCGGGTGGGGGTCGTGGGGATCACGAGAAGCTCCTGCTTCGATGGATGTCGAATCAACTGCTGCGGCCAGCATGGTCCGTTGATTTGAGATATGTCAAGATAAGCTCGTGAGCATCCTCGAGTCGGTCCCTGGTGAGCAGGCCGTGACCTGCTGCGGGCTGGCGACCTCGCCCGTCACCGAGGCCGACGCGGCCCGTCTGGCGCCGGTCTTCAAGGCGCTCGGCGACCCGGTCCGGCTGCGCATGGTCTCGATGATCGCCGCGCAGCCCGAGCTGTGCGTCTGCGAGATCACCCCGGCCTTCGACCTGTCGTCGGGCACGATCTCGCACCACCTCAAGCTGCTGCGCGAGGCCGGGCTCGTCGACTGCGAGCGCCGCGGCACCTTCGTCTACTACTGGATCAACCCCGAGGCCCTCGGCGCCCTGTCGACCCTGCTCGCGGTCGCCCCCGCCGGCTGAGCCCCCCGCCCCCTTCGCTTTGACGCCAGCCGCCCCGGCGCGGTCCTATGGGTCCATGACCGACCTCGCGATCGTCGACGCCGACCCCACGCCGCTCACCGCCACCGTGGGGACCAAGTTCGCCTACGGCACGACCGGAGTCCGCGAGGCGCTCCTCTCTTTCGCCGTGTCCGCTGCGCACGACATCCTCGAGGAGGAGATCCTCATCCACGCGGGTGGCAAGCAGGTCGAGGCGCGAGAGCTTGCCGGCAACCACGGCACTCGGCTGCACGTCGTCGACGAGGTGGGCGACGGCTGGCTCGAGGTGACCTATCGCGCGGTTGTCGACATCACCAGGCCGACCGGTGACCAGGTGGGGCGTGAGATCGACTTCGACCGCTGGGTCTTCACCCGTCCGAGCCGCTACGCCGAGTCGGATCGACTGGCCCCCATGGCTGCTCGGCTCTTCCCGAGCCAGTCCGGGATCGAGCGGGTCAATGCCGTCGGCGAGTGGGTCAACACGCACATGGCCTACATCTCCGGGTCGAGCCGGGGCACCGACGGCGCCGTCGACTCGATCCTCCAGGCCTCCGGGGTGTGCCGCGACTTCGCGCACGTCGTCGTCGCCCTGCTGCGGGCGCTCGGCACCCCCGCGCGGCTCGTCTCGGTCTACGCCCCGGGGCTGCAGCCGATGGACTTCCACGCCGTGGCCGAGGCCTGGGTCGACGACGCGTGGCACATCGTCGACGCGACCCGACTGGCCCCCCGCGAGGCGATGGTCCGCATCGCCACCGGCCGCGACGCGGCCGACACCGCCTTCCTCACCACGCGCGGTGGCCGTACGACCTTCAACCGTCAGGTCGTCACCGCCGCGCTCACCGAGGGCCGGCTCCCGCAGGAGGACCCCTCAGCGCTCGTGCGCCTGGCCTGAGCCCACGGCCCCGGACGAAGGGGGGCCGGCCGCACCTTCCCGCGCCCCGGGACGTCGTGCGCCTGGCCGTGCGCGTCACCGGACCGGAAGTTACTGTGAAGTAACACCGGTCGACGGCGACCGGCTCTGCCCGGGAGGACGCCATGCGCGCTCGCACCTTGTCCATCGTCACCGTCGTTGCGGCCGCGGCCGCCACCGTCGGTGCGGGTCCCTCGAACGCCGCTCCAAGCGCCCCGGCCGAGTCGCGCCAGCACTTCGTCCAGCTCGGCGACTCCTTCTCCTCGGGCAACGGCGCGGGCAGCTACGAGGAGAAGTCGTGCTGGCGCTCGCCGAACAACTACGGCGCTCGGGTCGCGCAGCTCAAGGGCGCGACCTACACCAATGCGGCGTGCAGCGGTGGCGTGACCGCAGACATCCTCCAGCCGCGCGACATCGGGTCGCCGTCGTGGCGCACGCGCACCTACCGGATCCCGGTCGGGGCCGTCGATGCCCGGGTCCAGTGGCTGGCGAGGGCGAAGGCGGACCACCTCTGCGGCACTCCCGCCCAGCCGGACTTCTCCTACGTCTACACCCTCAGCTCGAGCGCGTCGGCGGGCGATCTCTACACCGCGACGGTCCGCTGCCAGCTGCAGGCCGCACCGCAGATCGACGCGGTCGACCGTTCGACGGACGCCGTCTTCGTCACCACGGGCGGCAACGACGTGGGCTTCACCTCGATCGTCATCGACTGCCTCGTGCTGCGCGCGGCGGGAAGCTGCAAGGCCCGCATCGACGCGGCAAACGTCGAGCTGACGTCGCTGAAGCCCCGGCTCGTAGAGGCGCTGCAGGCGGTCCACGACCGCTCCGGCGGGCGTGCGCACGTCTACCTGCTGGGGTACCCGCACCTGATCAACACCGGCAGCTTCCGCCTGAGCTCGACCTACGACGCCGGGCAAGAGCTCTCGCGGATGCAGCTGCGCGGCGACACCCTGCAGCGGGCGGCGATGGCCGAGCTGTCACGAGCCAACGGTGGTCAGGGCGGGTTCACCTTCGTCGACGTCAAGCGTGACTGGGGCGGCTACACGCACGGTATCGACCCGCACGTCGTCGCGAACAACAGCAATGCCTGGCTGGTCCCGGTCCTCGCGCCGGGGCGTGAGCTCAAGGAGTTCGTCCACCCGACGGCCGCGGGCTGGGGTGCGAGCGCGCTGGCGCTCGCCGACGCGATGCGTTGACCCAGCCCCCGAGTGGGTCGATCGCGAGGCCCCCCGGTCACCGCGCTGGCGCCGTGGAGGATTGTTCAATGTTCGTCTAAGGTTTGGCCATGCCCTCCCTCTCGCGGTCCGGAGTCGTCCCCCGACTCCTCGCCGGCCTCGTCATCGTGCTCTGGTTTGTCGTGGCGGCGGTGGGTGGCCCGCTCGTCGGCCAGCTGTCGAGCGTGCAGGACAACGACCAGGCTTCCTTCCTGCCCCAGGAGGCCGAGTCGACCCGGGTGGCCGAGCAGCTCCCCGACTTCGAGGCCGACGCGACCCTGCCGCTCATCGTGGCGGTGGAGTCAGCCGACGGGTTGGACCGCCAGCAGCTGGCGGAGCTCGGCGCCTGGGCCAAGCAGCTGCCGCGGCAGCAGCTCGACTCAGTGCCGGGCACGGTGTCGGACTACCTTGCGGCGCAACGCATCCCGGTGATCCCGTCGGAGGACGGCGACGCGGCGATCGTCGTCCTGGCTCTCGACGCGGCTGCCGTCGAGGAGACCGTCGACGAGACGGCCATTTCCGACCTGGTCGTCGACGACCTGCGCGGTGACCTTGCTCCTGACGTCGACGGGGCGCAGGTGTCGGTGACCGGTCCCGCGGGGTTCGCCGCCGACCTCGGCGAGGCCTTCGCGGGGATCGATGGTCTGCTGCTCCTCGTCACGCTCGTCGTCGTGCTCGTCATCCTGCTCGTCGTCTACCGCAGCCCCGTCCTCCCCTTCGTCGTGCTCCTGACGAGCATCTTCGGGCTGGCGCTCGCTGCCCTGGTCATCCACCCGATGGCCGCGGCCGAGTGGATCCAGCTGTCCGGGCAGAGCCAGGGGATCCTCTTCATCCTCGTCGTCGGCGCCGCGACGGACTACTCGCTGCTGCTCGTCGCCCGCTACCGGGAGGAGCTGCACGCGGCCGATCCCCTGCCGGCGCTGCGCATCGCGTGGCGCCAGACCCTCGGCCCGGTCGCCGCCAGCGGCGGCACCGTCATCGCCGGTCTGCTGTGCCTGCTGCTGTCCGACCTCGGCAACATCTCGGGCCTGGGGCCCGTCGGTGCCCTCGGCATCGCCGGCGCCATGGTCGCCTCGCTCACCCTGCTGCCCGCGGCCCTGGCCCTGCTCGGTCGGGCCGCCTTCTGGCCGTCGGTGCCGCGTCGGGGGTCCCGACCGCAGCACCGGCTGTGGTCCGGCGTGGCGCGTCGGGTCACGGCCCGCCCGCGCGCCACCTGGGTGGTCACCACCGCCGTGCTGCTCGTCGCCGCGGCTGCCGCGCTGACCTTCCCGACCCAGGGCATCTCCCAGGCGCAGTTCTTCACCACCGATGTGGAGTCCGTCGACGGGCAGGGTGTCCTCGACCGGCACTTCGACGGCGGTGACCAGCAGCCCGTGCAGGTCGTCGTCCCCGACGCGAGCGTCCGCGAGGCGCAGGGAGTCCTCGCCGACCACGACGACGTCGCCGGCCGGGTCGAGTCGCGGGAGTCCACGTCCGGATCGGGCTCGACCCTGCTCTCGGCCACCCTGACCGTCGGGTCGGAGTCGCCGGAGGCCCGCGAGGTCGTGCGCGACCTGCGCGACGAGCTCCACGCGGTCGATCCCGGCATCATCGTCGGTGGCGCGACCGCGACCTCGGTCGACACCGACGACGCGAGCACGCGCGACTACCGGGTCGTCGTGCCCGCGATCCTGCTCGTCGTCACCCTCATCCTCATGGCCCTGCTGCGCTCCGTCGCCGCGGCCGTGCTGCTCGTGGCGGTCAACGTGCTGACCTTCGCCGCGACCCTGGGCGTCTCGGCGATCCTCTTCACCCGGGTCCTCGACCAGCCCGGCGCCGACCCCTCGACGCCCGTCCTCGGGTTCGTCTTCCTCGTCGCCCTCGCCGTGGACTACTCGATCTTCCTCATGACGAGGGCCAGGGAGGAGTCGTTGCACGTCGGGACCCGCCGCGGCGTGCGCCGCGCCGTCGCGGTCACGGGTGGGGTCATCACCAGCGCCGGCGTCGTCCTGGCGGCGACCTTCTCCGCGCTGTGGGTGATCCCGCTGCTCTTCCTCGCGCAGATCGCCTTCATCGTCGCCTTCGGGGTGCTCCTCGACACGATCGTCACCCGCTCGGTCCTCGTGCCGGCGCTGGCCGCGGACCTGGGCAACCGCATCTGGTGGCCCGGGTCCGGGCGGATGGCCGACGACGAGCCGCGCTGACCCGCTGCGCCCCGTGCCGGGAGGAGCTCAGTCCAGCAGGTCGACCAGCTGGGGCGCGATGCCGGTGTAGGTCGCGGGGGTCATCGCCGCGACGCGCTCCTCGACGTCGGCCGGCAGGCCCAGCCCGCGGACGAACCCGACGAGCTCCGGCTGGCCGATGCGCTGCCCGCGGGTGAGCTCCTTGAGCCGCTCGTAAGGCTCCTCCATGCCGGGCACGCCCTGCGCGCCGAGGGCCCGCATCACCGACTGGATCGGCTCGCCGAGCACCTCCCAGTTGCGGTCGAGGTCGGCGGCCATCGCCTCGGGCACGGCGTCGAGCCCGGCCAGACCGCGGCCTGCGTTGTCGATCGCGAGGAGGGAGTGGCCGAGCGCCGTGCCGATGTTGCGCTGCATCGAGCTGTCGGTGAGGTCGCGCTGCAGCCGCGAGGTGACGAGGGTGCTCGCGAGGACGTCGAGGAGTGCATTGCTCACCTCGAGGTTGGCCTCGGCATTTTCGAAGCGGATCGGGTTGACCTTGTGCGGCATGGTGCTCGAGCCGACGGTGCCCTGGCCGCGCACCTGCGCGAAGTAGCCCATCGAGATGTAGCTCCACACGTCGGTGCACAGGTTGTGCAGCACGCGGTTGTAGCGGGCGATGTCGGCGTAGATCTCCGCCTGCCAGTCGTGCGACTCGATCTGCGTCGTGAGGGGGTTCCACGTCAGGCCGAGGCCCTCGACGAAGGACTGCGAGATCTCCAGCCAGTCGGCCTCGGGCACGGCCGCCAGGTGTGCACCGAAGGTGCCGGTCGCGCCGTTGATCTTGCCGAGGTACTCGTCCTGCTGGATCCGCTTCAGCTGGCGCATCAGGCGGTGCGCCAGGACGGCCAGCTCCTTGCCCATGGTCGTCGGCGTCGCCGGCTGACCGTGGGTGTGCGCCAGCAGCGGCACGTCGCGCAGCTCGTCGGCCATCGACGCGACCGCCTCGGCGAGCGCGTCGGCGCGCGGCAGCCAGACCTCCTCGACAGCGCCCTGGACCATGAGGGCGTAGGAGAGGTTGTTGATGTCCTCGCTCGTGCAGCAGAAGTGGATCAGCTCGGCCAGACCCTTGTCCTCGGGGGCCGGGGCGATCTGCGCGAGCCGCTCCTTGAGGTAGTACTCGACGGCCTTGACGTCGTGCTGGGTGACCTTTTCGGTCGCCGCGAGCTCGGCGATCGCGTCAGGGCCGAAGTCCTCGACGACCCGGCGCAGGGCCGCCTGCTCGTCGTCGGTGAGCTGCCGCACGCCGGGCACGACCTGGCGGGAGGTCAGGTGGATCAGCCACTCGACCTCGACGTGGACCCGCATGCGGTTGAGCGCGGGCTCGCTCAGGTAGTCGATGAGCGGCGAGACGGCGGGCCGGTAGCGGCCGTCGAGCGCGCCCAGGGCGATCTGGGGAGTGGCGTCAGCAAGGCTCTGCATGGCGCCCATCCTCCCACTGGAGAAGGGGGTGCCCGTCACCTCGCTCAGGTGACGGGCACCCCCTTCGTCGCCGTTACCGATTTGAGACCTGGCCGGGTGGTGTGCTTACGGTGGGCGACGCCCGGTGGTCGGACCGCCGGGGTGACCGATGCGGTCAGGATCGACCGCTCGTGGCCCTCGGCGGGCCGCGCCACGAGACGAGGAGGAGGAGTCATCACCATGGCCACCACCCGTCACAGCACCACCCGCCGCGCCGCCCAGGCCACGCCGGAGCAGCAGGTCGAGATCGCCCAGAAGGTCCTCGAGGGCCAGGGCCCAGGCGCTTGGCCGGTCTGCTCGGTCAAGGCGGGCCTGACCGCCACCAACGGTGCCTGACGGGCACCGGCTCGGCGCCTGACCAGCGCCCCACCCACGTGACGGGCGTCGACTCTCAGGGGAGTCGGCGCCCGTTGCTCATGCCTCGAGCTGCCCGCGCACGTGGTCGACGATGCCGTCGGCGGCGCCGGTGATCTCCGCGTAGGTGCGGTCGAAGTCGGAGTCGTCGCCGTACCAGGGGTCGTCGATGGCCAGGGCGTCACCCTTGAGGCCGGCGGGGTCGAAGGAGCGGATCATCCGGATGCGGTCCTTGGCCTCGGGGACCCCGGCGAGGCGCCGCAGCACGGTGTAGTGCCCGTGGTCGGCGGCGAGCACGAGGTCGCGGTCGGCGAACCAGCGCTTGTCGAAGACGCGGGCGCGGTGCTGCGCGTAGTCGCCGGTGTGGCCGTGGCGGTGCATCGCCGCGATGGTCCGCGGGTCGGCGGGGTGGCCCTCCTCCCACGCGGTGGTGCCGGCGGAGTCGACCGCGACCCGGTCGCCGAGCCCGGCCGCCTCGAAGCGCTCACGCAGCACCCACTCCGCCATCGGCGAGCGGCAGATGTTGCCCGTGCACACGACGGTGATCCGGTAGGTCATGACGACATCGTCCACCAGTCGTCTGGGGAGAACCATGCGGGGGCCTGTGAGGAGAGCGTGGCCGCGTCGAGGTCGGCGGCCCCGGCAGGTACGAGGGCGAGCAGCGGGGCGCCGGCCAGGCGCGGGAGCGACTGCAGGTGTGCCCGCTCGAGAGCGCCCTCCGTGCCGACCCCGGTGACGACGACCCCCACGACCGGCAGGTCGCGCCGGCCGAGAGCCTCGGCGGCGAGCGCGACGTGGTTGAGAGCGGTGGCGGCCAGGTCGGTGACGAGGACGATCCCCGTGGAGACCCCCTTGTAGCGAAGGGCGGTGCCCACGTCCGCGAGCGTCCCGCCGCGGGCGTCGAGGGGCACGAGCAGACCGTGGGCGCCGTGGAGGAGCAGGGCGTCGTGCTCGGTGCCGGCGGCACGCAGCGCGTGCTTGACCGCCGGCGGAAGGCTGACCCCGGCCCGCTCGGCGGCCGCGACCGGGGGGAGGGCGTCGTGCAGGCGCTGCCACTCCTGCGCCGACCGGCCGCTCAGCCGCGTGATGACCTCGCCGTCCCCCTCGCCCGTCGCCGTGACGACCGGGACGGCGATGCCCACATCGCGACCGGCGTCGGCGAGGAGCACGGCCAGGGCCGCGGTGGCAGCGGCGTGCTCGGGCCCGGTGCTGCCGGCGCCCGTGACGAGGACGACCCGCGGCAGGGCGAGCTCGTCGAGCGTGGTCTCGACGCTCACAGGCCCACGGCCGCCCGCAGCTGGGCACCGCTCCAGCGCCGACGGTCGGGGCCGCTCGCCTCGGCCTCGCGGACGAGCTCGACGATCCGGGCGCACACCGGGGCCGCCGACCCGTGGTCGGCCCCGAGCTGCACGACGGCCCCCTGCAACTCGTCGATCTCGGTCGGCCGACCGGCATCGAGGTCGTCGGCCATGGAGGAGCGGGCCGTCGGCGCGACCTTGAGCGAGGCGCGAGCAAGGTTGCTGAAGACGGGCGTGGGGGAGCGCAGCAGGGCCGGCATCGCGGCGGCCGGCAGCGGGGTCATCCGCGCGGGGGAGATCCCGATTCGCCGGGCGAGGGCCAGCGCCTCGTCCTGGCAGGCGGCCAGGACGGTCCGGCAGTCACGGTCGCGCAGCTCGACGGCGAGGGGCAGGCCGGTCAGCGCGTTGACCGCGTTGTTGAGGTTGAGCAGGAGCTTGCCGAAGAGCACCGCCCGCATGTCGGGGTCGACCTCGACGCGCAGCCCGCCGCCCTGCGCGACCCGGACGAAGGGGTCGACGCGCGGGTGGTCCTTGACCACCGGCCGCCCGCTCGTCGTCTGGGTCCAGTGCGTCTCGGCGGTGCGCACGACGTTGAAGGGGACCATGCCCGAGAGCACGAGCGGTCGGGAGGCCCGGCTGGGGAAGGCACCGGCAAGCGCCTCGTCGATCGCGCTCGCATTGCGCAGGCCGTTTTGCAGGGAGATGACGACCGAGTCGTGCTGGAGGTAGGGCGCGATCTGCTGGGTCGCGGCGGCCAGGCCGTGGGTCTTGGTCGTGAGGAGCACGTAGTCGGCGCCGACGACGGCACTCGGCTCGGTCGCGAGCGTGAGCGTCTCGGGGGGCACCGTGCGGGTGCGCCCGGCGAGGTCGGTGACGGTCAGGCCGTCGCGGGTGATGGCGTCGACGTTCGGCGCCCGGCCGATGAGCGTCACATCGGCCGCGGCGGCCAGCCACCCGCCGAAGTAGGTGCCGATGCTGCCCGCCCCCATGACGGCCACGCGCGTGCGCTCCACTGCTGCTCACCCCTTGCCGAGCCATCGGCCTGCCGATCCCGGCTGCCGTTGCCGCGATCCTAACCTCCGGGGTTGCCGAAGCGGCCGGTCCGACGAGCTGTCGGGCCGGCCGCTTCCGTGGCCGCGAGGCGAAGGGAGGTCACCTCGCCGCGGCGGGCTCCTCCACGGGCCGGTCCTCGGTCCGGGCCGCGGACGTGAGCTGGGTGAGGGCCTCCCCTTCGACGTCGACATTGGGCAGGAGCCTGTCCAGCCACCGCGGCATCGACCACGCCGCGTCGCCCATGAGGTACATGAGCGCCGGGATGAGCGTCATCCGCACGACGAAGGCGTCGAGCAGGACGGCCGCGGCGAGGGCGAAGCCCATCGACTTGATGAGGTTGTCCGGCTGCAGCATGAAGGCGGCGAAGACCGAGATCATGATGAGCGCGGCGGCGGTGACGACCCGGGCGCCGTGGCGGAAGCCGTCGACGACGGCCTCGCGGGCGGTGTCGCCGTGGACGTAGGCCTCACGCATCCGGGTGACGAGGAAGACCTGGTAGTCCATCGCGAGCCCGAAGACGATGCCGATCATCAGGATCGGCAGGAAGCTCACGAGCGGGGCGCCGTCGACGAGGCCGAGGGCCCCCTCCTGGAAGATCAGGACCGTCGCGCCGACCGTGCCGAGCGTCGAGAGCACGAAGCCGAGCGTCGCGGTGAGCGGCACGAGCAGCGAGCGGAAGACGAGCATGAGCAGCACGAAGGCCAGCCCGACGACGACGCCGAGGTAGGGCAGCAGCGCGTTTTGGAGCTTTTCGGACACGTCGGTCTGGATCGCGGTCAGGCCGGTGACGCCGATCGTGGTGCCGGTTATCTCCTCCTGCTGGCCCTGACCCGCGCGGATGTCGGTGAGCAGGGTCTCGGTGGCCTCGTCGGCAGCGCCGGTCTTCGGGGTGACGAGCAGCTGGGCGCCGGTGCCCTCCTCGTTCATGCCGACGACCTGCGCGTTGGCGACGCCGTCGAAGCCGCTCAGCCACTCGACGACCTGGCCGTAGGCCGCCGGGGCCTGACGCGGGTCCTCGAGGTCACGGCCGTCGACGACGACGACCATGCGGGCCTCCTGGCCGACGCCGAAGCCGTCGGCGATGAGGTCGGCCGCCCGACGCTGCGAGGTGTCCGCCGCGGCGGTCGAGTCGCTCGGCAGGGCGAGGTGGAGGTCCTTGGCCGGCACGGCGAGGGCGCCGAGCGCGAGGACCGCGACGAGGGCGGCGATGATCGGGTGCGCACCGATGGCGCGCGCCCAGCGGGTGCCGCCGTTGTCGACGTGCTCGCCCTCGTCGACGACCTTGTTCTTGCGGATCTGTCCGGCGAAGGCCCGGGTCCCGAGGGCGCCGACGATCGCGGGGAGCAGGGTGAGCGCCACGAGGACGGCGACGAGGACGGTCCCCGCCGCGGCCAGACCCATCGCGGTGAGGAAGGGGATCTGCACGACGGCGAGGGCGGCGAGGGCGATGATCACCGTCAGGCCGGCGAAGACGACCGCGGAGCCGGCGCGCCCGACGGCCAGGCCGATGGCGTGCTGGCGGTCGTCCGTGTGCCGCAGTTCGGTCCGGTAGCGGGAGAGGATGAAGAGGGCGTAGTCGATGCCGACGGCGAGGCCGAGCATCGAGGCGAGGATCGGGGTCGTCGTGCCGAGGTCGAAGAAGGCGGTCGCGGCGGTGATGCCGAGGATGCCGGTGCCGACGCCGACGAGGGCGGTGAGGATCGGCAGGCCCGCGGCGACGAGCGAGCCGAAGGTCAGGACGAGGACGAGCAGCGCGACGGCGATGCCGATGAGCTCGCTGGTCATGCCCATCTCGGGGGTGCCCTGCATGCCGGTGCCGGTGACCTCGGCGGTCAGGCCGGCGTCGCGCGCGTCGTCGACGGCCTCGGTGACCGCGTCACGGCTGGACTGCTCGACGTCGGTCACGGTGTCGACGTCGAAGTTCCACTGGATCAGGCCGGTGCGCCCGTCCTCGGTGAGCGGGGAGAGCGCGGCGGCGTTGGTCTCGGCCACCGCCTGCGGCTGGCCGTTCTTCTTCGCCTCGGCGAGCATCTGGCGCTCGAGTCCGGCGGCCGCGGTGACCGGGTTGACGAACTGCTCGGGGTCACCGACCTGCGGGGCCTCGCGCAGCTCGGCGAGCAGGTCGTCGACGGCGGCGGAGTTGGCCGGGTCGGAGAGCTTTTCGCCCTCGGGTGCCTGGACGACGACGGTGCCGGTGGCCTGGTCGAAGGCGTCCTGGGTCTGCGGGAAGAGCTCCTGCTGCAGGTTCTGCGCCTGCTCGGACTCGATCCCGGGGATGGAGAACTTGTCGCTCATCGGCTGCGACATCGTCGCGGCCGCGCCGCCGATCGCGACGAGGACGACGAGCCAGCCGATGAGGAAGGCGGGCCAGCGTCGGTGCGCGAGGCGTCCGAGCCGGTAGAGGGCGTGGGCCATGGGGTGCCTTTCGGGGCGTTGAGGGTGGGCGACCGCGTCGTCGGGGCCGGTGGTGCGGGTCGGGTGGGACGGGCAGGACGAAGGGGGGTCACGCCGGGTCGGCGAGGATCTCCCGGGCGGTGGTCAGGTTGGCGCGGGCCCGGTCGGACAGCGGGCCGAGGCTGGGGGTGGCGATGCACTGGACGACGGAGTGCTGGACGATGCCGCCGACGATCGCCAGAGCCATGCGTGAGCGGGAGTCGTCGGCGTCGTCCCGGGCCGACAGGTGGGTCACGAGCTGCTCGCCGAGCTCCTCGACGTGGGTCTTGACCCGCACGAAGAGCTCGGGGTTGCGCTCGCTGACGTCGTGCAGCTGCTCGAAGTCGGCGGGTGTCCCGTCGTCGGCGTGCAGGCAGTCGAGGACGACGGTGAGCACGTCGTCGACGAGGTGTCCGGTCGGTCCGCCCGAGCGCAGGGTCGCGGCCTGCTCGTCGGTGAGGACGGGGAGCAGGCCGAGGACGGCCTCCTCCTTGGAGGAGACGTGGTTGAAGAGCGTGCGGCGGGAGACGCCGACGGCGCGGGCGAGGTCCTCGACCGTGAAGCCCGCGTAGCCGCAGTCCACGGCCAGCCGCTGCGCGGCGGTGATGATCGCGGAGCGACGGCTGCCTGCCCGCGTGGTTGCACTTTCGGTCACGGAGTGCAGTTTTGCACTTCCTCCTCCTTCGTGCAAAACCCGCAGTCCTCCCCGTCCGCTCTCCGTCTTCAGGCACGGCGAAGGGGGTCGGCCTCCGGCTGGAGATCGACCCCCTTCGTGTCACGCGCTCCCTGAGGAGGTCGCGCAGCGAACGCCTCGAAGGGAGGTGGGTCAGGCGGCGACGGGGGCACCGAGGCGCGCGACGAGCGCCTGCAGTGCGGCGTCGGCCTCGCCGTCGACGAGGCGGCCCTCGGCGAAGGCCTCGTAGGAGGCGCCGATGCCGAAGGTGTCCTCGACGACGTCCGCGCCGGCGATCTGCAGGGAGCGGACGGCGTCCTTGCGGGCCCACTCGGCACCGTAGGGAGCGCCCGAGGCGGCCAGGACGATGGCCTGCTTGCCGTGGATGGATGCGGCCTCGCGGGGGCGCGAGGCCCAGTCGATGGTGTTCTTGACGACGCTCGAGAGGGTGCCGTTGTACTCGGGCGTGACGACGATCAGGGCGTCGGAGGCGGCGACCGCCTCGCCCACCTCGAGCGCAACGGCTGCAGGTGGCCTCCCTTCGGCAGACCCTCACCGACCTCCTCGGCGACGCGACCTGCTGAGCCGGCTCACTGCTCGCGGATCGACACCCATCCGTCGGGGCCGTCGCCGTGGCCGCTGTCGGGGACGATCTGGACGACTTCGTACTCCTGTTCGCCGAGCCTCACGGTGCTGCCGACGGTGACCTCGGAGGTCTCGGAGTCCACCGACATGACCGCGGACTCGTCGTCCATGTTGTAAGCGATGACCCGATGGTCCTGGACCCGCGTCGGGATGTTCTGCCGCAGCTGCGTCGCGTCGGCCACGGGGTCGGGCTGGTTGGCACCGCACCCGGCGAGGGCGGTGAGCGCGCACACCGCGACCACCACCCGACTGCGGGCACTCATGGACGCACCTGGCGAAGGCGCACCCAGCCGTTGGGGCGGTGCTCGGGGCGTGCGTCGTCGTGGGGCGCGAGCTCGTGCACGGCGTAGGCCAGGCCTGCGACGGAAACGACGTCGTCGGGGTGGATCATCGACCGTGCCCCGTCGTTGCTCAGCACAGCCGACTCCGGTGCGATGTTGTAGGCGATGAGGCGGGCCCCCTCGACCTTGGTCGGCAGGTTCTGCCGCAGGACCACGTCGTCAGTCATGTCATCTCCTCGTCCGGCTCGTCCCGGCGTCACGGTTGGGAGGTCGTGATGTGGGTGAAGTTCTCGCGGTACTCGTCGTACGACATCTCGTGTGCCGGCTCGCTCGGGTCGTGCGGGTTGACGAGCACGAGCGTGCCGTCGTCCTTGACCTCGGACACCCAGTAGATGTGGTCGGTGACGATGCCGTCCTCCCCTTGATAGGCCGGCCGGTCGCCCGCGTCGTCGTGAGAGGACAGGGCCACCTGCCCGTCGTTGTCGAGGATGTCGCGGATCTCATCGGACGAAGGGGGCGGGTTCAGCCCGAGGAAGCCGCTGCCGGTGCCCTCGGTGTCGGCCTCCTGACCGGTGATCGCCTCGATACCCCGCTCAGCGGTGTCGTACTCCATGTCCTCCCAGCTGCCGCCCATGTGCTGGGCCATCGCCTTTTCGTAGAGCAGCGGCCACAGCTCGCGCTCGCCGGGGTTGTCGGCGAACTCCGGGTCGCCGTTGGTGGCGGGGAAGTCCGGTGTGACGACGTATTCGACCGGTTCGCCGTCCTCGTAGAGCGTGACCGTGTAGGTGCCGTCGCCGTTGTCCGTGACGTTCTTCTCGATGAGGTCGGGGTTGGAAGCGGCGACCGTCTGCATCGAGGTGATGAACCAGCAGTCGGCCAGGCTGCCCTGCTGCACGTCGGTGGGCTGGATCTGCGGCTCGCCCTCCTCGCCGGTGAAGAGGGGTCCGTCGATGCGCTCCTCGGGTGGCGTGTCGTCCATGCCCTTGGGGTCGGGCTTCTGCTTGGGTCCGCCGCCCCCTTCGCCGTCCTGTGCGCCGGCCCGGTCCACGGGGCTGGATCGCGGGATCAGCCCTTCGCCCTCCGAGGCGCCTTCCTGCTCGTCTGCCTGCCTGCGCAGCAGGTCGGCAAAGGTGGTCAACCGGTCGCTGCAGACGTGGGCCTGCCGCTCCGCGACCGACCAGTCGCGGGCAAAAATCTCGCTGTCGGGACCCTCCCACACCTGCTCCAGTGCTCGCAGCAGACCGGAGCCCTCGGATGACAGCGCTGACAGGCGCTGGCCCTGGCCGTGCAGGAGGACCGATATCTGTCGCCCCCGGGCAACATCCATGCCTTCGCTGATCATCGTGCTGCCCTGTCCCTGATGCTGTGACCAACATAGGGCGGGTCGCGTCGGGCAGGAAGGGGGAGAGCTCCCCGGGGCCCCGCGAGCCGACTCAGTCGGCCCGGGCTGTCCCGCTCGTCTCGCCGTGCTTCTTGCACACGGCGGTCCACGTCGTGCCCTCGGTCGTCACCGTGAGCGTGCGGCGGCAGGTGGTGCAGAAGGTCGGGGCGTGCGCGGCGAGCTCCTCGTGGCACAGCACGTGGTTGCCCTTGGTGGCGGACTTGCCGCAGTGACCGCAGTAGGTGACCGCCACGACGGGCGGGATCGCACCGAGCGTGTCCGGGTCGCTCCAGCCGGAGTCGCCGGCGGTGGGGAGGTCAGTCATGTCACCGATTGTGTCGCATGCTCGCCGGGGCCTCGCCGCCGCACCCGCAGGTCACGTCTCGGTCACTCCTGGTCAGGACGCAACCGGACAGCGCTCCCGGACGTCCACAATGACGAGGACCGGCCGCAGGGGGCGGCCGGCCGCACGATCAGGGGACACTTCCATGACTCAGGGACGGGCAGCGCTGGTGGCGCTGATGGCAGGGGCGGCGCTCGCAGGCTGCGGCACCCAGGCGGCGCCGACGGGGGAACCGACCGCCGCGACGTCGTCGAGCTCGAGTGGTTCGACCACGAGCAGCACGCCGTCGACGTCGTCGAGCACGACGACGACACCCACGACGACGACACCCACGACCACGGCGCCGGCGACGACGGCGGCGAGTCGCCCCCTTCGTCCGGGTGACGAGGGTCGGGCCGTGCGCGCCCTGCAGCGCGACCTCAACGCTGCCGGCTACTGGCTGGGCACCCCCGACGGCACCTACGGGCACCTGACCGAGCAGGCCGTCATGGCCCTGCAGAAGTCCGCGGGCCTCACCCGCGACGGGGTCGCCGGACGCAAGACCCTGGACGCGCTCGCCGAGGGCACCCTGCCGCCGCTGCCCAGCGGTCCGGCCAACCGCGTCGAGATCGACCTCGAGCGCCAGGTGCTCGTGGTCGTGCGCGGGGGCAGCATCACGCACGTCATCAACACCAGCACCGCCTCCGGCGAGACCTACATCTCCCGCGGGCAGCCGGCGGTCGCCGTGACGCCGACGGGGACCTTCCGGGTCGGGCGCACCTTCCGCGGGGCGGAGGTGGCGCCGCTCGGCACGCTCTACAGCCCGCGCTACTTCTACGGCGGCTACGCCGTCCACGGGTCCGGCTCGATCCCGGCCTATCCCGCCTCGCACGGCTGCGCCCGGGTGAGCAACCCGGCGATGGACATGATCTGGGACGAGGACCTCATGCCCGTCGGGTCGACCGTCGTCGTGCGCTGACGCCGGGGGCCAGAGCCCGCGGCGCCCTCAGCGAGCGTCGCGGAAGACCTCGTCGGGGTAGGTCGTCGTCATCCCCGCGTCGTTGCGCAGGGTGACCGACCCATCGCCGAACTCCACGTCGACCTCGCCGGACAGTGGCCACGGGTGCGGCTCGAAGCGCACGCCCCCGGTGTCGCTGTAGTAGAACTCCACGAGGTGCTCGTCGGGCGCGACGAGATTGCGGTTGTCGCGCTCGCGGACGCACCGCTCACGCACGGTGACCGTCGGGTCGTCGGTGAGCTCCTCGCACCACTCATGCGTCTGCCCGCCGGCGAGCACCGACTCCGCGACACCGACCGCGCCGACCACGAGCAGCAGGCCGACGGAGCCGGCGGCGAGACCGCCGAGCGCCGCCGGCCAGCGCCGCACCCGGTCAGCCACCGAGGAGGTCGCTCAGCCCGCCGCTGCTGCCGCCGGAGCCCTGGTGGCCGCCGTCGGTCACCGACTCCGCGGGCTGGACGAGGACGTAGCCCTGCCCGCCGAAGGCCATCTGGAAGGTCTCGCCGGTCCCTCCGCGGACCATCGACTTCAGCCCGCCGGTGTCGACCTTGATGTCCATCCGGACGCCGCCGGTCCACATGACGACGGCCTGCGCGTCGCCGAAGGTCGGGGCGCTCGCGACGTCGAGGGCGACGGGCTCTCCCTTCGTCGTCAGGGCCACGTAGCCGCTGCCGCGGAGGGTGACGTTGTAGAGGCCGCCGGTCATCGCGGCGCCGCGTGCCTGGATGCGGTGGATGTCCCAGTCGATCGAGGCGCTGAAGGCGAGGATGCTGTTGCCGTTGACGGAGATCATGTCGTTTTCCAGGTAGATCACCAGGATGTCCTGCGCCTCGTTGGCGACGAAGAGCTCGCCCTGACCGGTGCACGTCATCATCTTGACGCCCTCGCCCGTCGTGGCCTGCTTGAGGAACTTGCCGACGCCGCCCGAGCCCTTGTTCTCGAAGCGGATGTCACCCTGGTAGGCGACAATCGAGCCGGTCCGGGCCATGACGGGGCCGTGGCCCATCTGGATCTTGAGCAGCTTCTTGTTCTGCAGCGAGAACTGGTCGGTCGAGGACTCCTCGCGGAAGTCCTGGAAGAGAGAACCGTGGATCGGCATGGTGTGCGAGCCCTTCGGGTGGGGCGCCCCCTGCGGCGCCGTCTGGACGCAACTGTAGAGCCATCCGCGTGAGCCCTCTAGGGTGTTGACCCCCTGCTGGCCTTGTTGCCACCCCCCGAGGCAAGGACGATCGATGAGCTTCTTCGAGCGAGCACGCGCTGGCTATGACAACCTCGCCGGGCGCACCGACGACGCCTTCGACCGTGCGACGGCGAGCAAGGACCTCGGCGAGATCGACAAGCACTACCGCGACCTCGGGGTCCTGGCCTATCTCGCGGCGACCGGGCGGCCGGTCGACGAGGCGACCCAGCACCGGCTGCTGGGTGCGCTGACCGCCCTCGAGCAGCGCGGTGCGATCCGCGACTTCACGCTCCACACGACTGGTGGGGCGCCGGCAGGTGCTCCCCAGGCCCCGCAGCGCGAAGGGGGGTCCGACGGCATCCCGACGCCTCCGCCGGAGCGGGCCGGCCGGCACGGCGACTTCCTCAGCCAGCCGCGCGACCAGGCGCTGCCGGCGTCGACGATGCCCCCGCCGGCCCCGCCCGCTGCTGCGGGCGGGGGCCCGGGTGGCGACGGCGTGGCGGGCAGTGGGGTGGCCGGTCAGCCGGAGCGGACGTGGCCGGCGAGCGACCCGGACGAGACGACCGGCCCGCGGCCGGTGCCGCCCCCGCCGCCGCCGTCAACCGGCGGCACCTGGGGGCCGCCGCAGCAGGACAACCAGGGCCCGACCCGGTGGCAGCCGGTCCGTCGCGGCGAGGCGTGAGCCCCGCTCAGAGGGCCACCGTGACCGCGAGCACCGGCGGGGTGACGAAGGACGCCACGCAGATGCCGTAGAGCACGAGCGTCTGCCACGGGGCCGGGTCGTCGGCGACGAGCAGGCGGATCCGTGCCGCGGCCGCGCCGGCGCCGACCGATGCCCCGGGGGTGAGGTCCTCACCCGTGGCCTCGGCGAGTGCGACGAGGGCTCGCCCGAGCGCGACCTCGCCGACCTCGTCGCGTGCCGCGCGGTCGGCGAGCACCTCGACGAGCAGCGCGACCTCACGCAGGGCGGCGTCGGTGCGCAGCAGGCGCGGCGTGGCGGTGTGCAGCACGGTGAAGAACTCGAGCACGAGGTCGTGCCGCTCCCGCAGGTGGGCCTCCTCGTGGGCGACGACGGCGGCGAGCTGCTCGTCGGGCAGGGCCGCCAGGGCCGCTTCGGTGATGACCAGACGCGACCCCGCGCCCGGGACGCAGTAGGCCGAGAGCTCCTGGGAGGGCAACACGCGGGTGTGGTCGCCCTCGTGCCGCCCCACGAGGTCGACGAGGCGACGGTGCTCGTCGCGGGAGGCGCGGATCCGGGTGCCGACGTTGTGCCCGTTGACGAGGAGCCGCACGAGCACGCCGACGGACGCGATGGCGGCGACGACGAGGATCGCGACCTCGACGGGCGCCGGCCAGGGCTGTGGGTGGACGAGGGCGAGCGGGGCGGCCGTGAGCAGGCAGAGCACGGCCGACAGGGAGAGCGACTGCCACACCAGGAGCGCCGCCCGGGGGCTCGTGCGCAGCCGCTCGACGCGCACGAGCAGGCGCGGGGCGGCGAGGAGTGCCGCTGCGCAGAGCAGCAGCAGGGCGGCGATCACCCTCGTGAGTGTGCCGCACCCCGACCGCGTCGCCGTGCGGGGCGATCGCCCTGGGCCTCGACCGCGGCCATCGCCTCGCGGACGGCGGCCAGGTCGTCGGGACTCGCCTCCGCGAGGAAGTGCAGGATCGCCGCCTGTCGCTCGGCGCCGCTCAGGTCGTGCAGCGGGCTGCGCATGGCCTCGGCGGTGAGGGACTCGCGGCTGGCGGCTGGGCGGTAGCGCCAAGCGCGGCCGTCCCGCTCACGGGTGGTCACCCCCTTCGCCTCGAGGCGGGAGAGGACCGTCATGACGGTCGTGTAGGCGAGGTCGCGACCGGTGAGGCCGTCGAGGACCTCGCGGACGGTGAGGCCGTGGTCGGCGTCGCTGGACCACAGGACGTCCATGATCGCCTGCTCGAGGTCACCGAGGGACGCGTTCTTGGCCATGGTGGGCTCCTTCCCTGGTGATGGTGACGGTGCGGTCGAGACGATCGAGGCCGACGCCGTGGTGGGTCACCATGATCACCGACCGCCCGCCGGCGTGCTGCAGCAGGTCGGCGATGACCGCGTCGGCGGTCGGGTGGTCGAGGTGGGCGACGGGCTCGTCGAGGAGGATCACCGGTCGCTGGCTGGCGATGGCGCGGGCGATGGCCAGGCGGGCGCGCTCGCCTCCGGAGATGCCACGACCGTCGGCGCCGAGTCGCGTGTCGAGGCCCTCGGGGAGGGCGTCGAGCCACGTGCCGAGCCCCGCCCGACGAAGGGAGTCGACGAGCGCCTCGTCGTCCGCCTCCGGAGCGGCGAGGACGAGGTTGGCGCGCAGGGTGCCGGCGAAGACGTGGGGCTCGTCGTCGACGACGGCGATGTGGGAGCGGATGTCGGCGAGCTCGGTCGTCGTGACGTCGCGGTCGTCCACGGTGTAGGTGCCGGCGGTGGGGTCGAGGTGGCGGGCGAGGACGGCCAGCAGGGTGGACTTGCCGGCGCCGTTGGGCCCGGTGACCGCGAGGTGCTCGCCGGGTTCGACGACGAGGTCGACCGGCCCCAGGTCGGTGCGGCCGGGGACCCATCCGGCGGTGAGCCCGCGCAGCTCGAGCCGCGGGGCCCGCACGCCCTGTGCCGCACCCGAGCTCGGCAGGACGGTGGGGTCCTGCACGGCCGGCGGTACCGGGCCCTGGGGAGTCGCGACCGCCGGCTCCTGGTCGAGCAGCTCGTCGAGTCGCGCGGCGCAGGCACGTGCCCGCGCCAGCGCGCGGGTGGCGTCGGTGAGTACGCCGAGGGCTTCGCCGGTCGCGACCGGGGCGAGGACGAGCAGTGCCTGGACCGGGGTGCTGGCGCCCGAGGTCGTGGCGAGCCCCGCGGCGGCCAGCGTCGCGATGCCCGTGATGACGAGCACCGCTGCGGCGGAGAGGGATCGGCCCCACGCCTGCCGGGCGACGCTCACTCGCAGCTCGGTGTGCGCCTCGCGCAACCAGCCGGCTGCCGTCTCGGTGCCACCGACCGCGCGCAGCTCGTCAGCGTGCGTGGCGATGAGCTCGGCGACGCGCGAGACCTCGGCGCGGGCGTCGAGCACGCGGGTCTGAGCGCGCGACTCGAGCCGGTCGGCGAGCCACGCGACGCCGGCGACGGCGAGGAGCATCGCCGCGAGCACGAGGCCGACTCGCGGGTCGACGAGAGCCGTGAGGGCCGCGGCGAGGACGCCGGCGACGAGCGCTGTCAGGGCCGGCACGGTGACCCGCACCGAGGCCTCGACGACGTCGGTGAGGTCGTCGACGACCCCGGTGAGCACCTCGGTGCGGCCCCGTCGCCCGAGCCGCGCTGGCGTCAGGGGGATGAGCGCGGCATAGGTGGCGGTGCGGGCCTCGGCGAGGTCGGCGAGCGCGGCATCGTGGCTGCGCAGCCGCTCCCAGTAGCGGAAGACCGGCCGGGCGAGACCAAAGGTGCGCACCGCGACGATCGCCGTGAGCAGCAGCATGATCTGGGGTCGCTGGTCGGCCCGGACGATGAGCCAGCCGGAGGTCGTCGTCAGGGCAATGCCCGACGCGGTCGCGACGCCGCCGAGCAGGCCGGCGACGACGAGCCCTCGGCTCAGGTGCAGGAGCTTCATCGGGCCACCTCCGGCTGGCGCAGGGCGAGGTGCGCGTCGGCGCGGGCGACGAGATCGCTCTGGTGGGTCACCGCGATGACGGTGCGGGTGCGGGCGAGGCGCTCGACGACCTCGCCGATCGTCGCGGCAGAGTCGGCGTCGACGTGGGCGGTGACCTCGTCGAGGAGGACGACGGCCTCGGGGGAGAGGAGGGCCCGTGCCAGGACCAGCCGGGCACGCTGACCGGCCGACAGGCCGAAGCCGTCGTCGCCGATCCGCGTGTCGAGCCCGTCGGGCAGCCCGGCGACGGTGCCGTCGAGGCCGACCTCGCGCAGCGCCTCCCACAGGTCGTGGGACTCGTGCGGGCCGCCGATGGTGAGGTTGTCGCGCAGGGTCCCGGCGCCGAGGAAGGGGCGCTGGGTCACGAGGTGGACGAGTGGGGCGCTGACCCGGCCGCTGTCCGGTCGGCGGATGCCGGCGACGAGCTCGAGCAGCGTCGTCTTGCCGCAGCCGGACGGTCCGGTGACGACCGTGAGCCCGGGGCCGGCGACGAGGTCGACACCGGTGAGGGTCGCCCCCTTCGCCCCGGGGTGGGTGTAGTCGACCCCGGTGACGGTGACGACCTCCTCGGCCCCGCCCCCTTCACTCCGCATTGCCGTACGGCAATGCGGACTCGCGCCCCCTCCAGCCTGCATTGCCGTAGGGCAATGCGGACTGTCGAGCTCGGCGAGGATGGCGTCGAGGGCCGCGGCACCGTCGGCGGCGGAGTGGAACTCGGTCCCGACCCGTCGGATCGGCCAGTAGGCCTCGGGCGCGAGGAGGATCGCAGTGAGCCCGACGAGCAGGTCCATCGAGCCGTGGGTCAGGCGCAGCCCGACGGCGACGGCGACGATGGCGACCGAGATCGTCGCGAGCAGCTCCAGCGCCGCGGCCGACATGAAGGCCAGCCGCAGCGTGCGCATCGTGGCCCGTCGGTGCCGCTGGCTCACCTCGCCGATCGTGTCGACCTGCCGCTCGGCGCGGCCGTAGACCACGAGCGTCGGCAGCCCGCGCACGACGTCGAGGAAGTGCCCCGACAGGTCCGTCAGCGCGCCCCACCTGCGCTCGGTGTCCTCCTGCGTCGTCGCGCCGATGAGCGCCGCGAAGAGCGGGAGCAGCCACACCGTGCCGACGACGATCGCCGCGCTCGGCCAGTCGACGACGGCGAGGCAGGCGATGGCGAGCGCCGGCACGACCGCGGCGGAGACGAGGGCGGGCAGGTACTTCGCGACATAGGGCTCGACGGCGCTCGTGCCCTGCGTCGCGAGGGTGAGTGCCCGCGAGCGGCCCCGGACGAAGGGGGACTCCCCGGCCTCGTCCGTGACGTCACGCTGGTCCGTCGGTCGCCGTGACCAGGCCGCGAGCAGCTGCTCGCGCAGCCCCGTCGCCACGGTGGCGCCGGCCCGCGCCGCCACCGTCTCGGAGAGCGCCCCGAGCACGGCACGGGCCGCGAAGAGCCCGCCGGTCCACAGCGCGGGCCCGGTGAGGTCGGACCCACGCACCACCGCGACGACGAGCGAGGCGAGGGCGAAGGCCGTCGCGATCGTCGCGACGCCCTGCACGATGCCGATGCCGGCCAGCGCCGCCACCGGCCTGCGGGTGGCCGGGACCACCCGCAGGATGCGTGGGTCGAAGGGCCTCATGTCAGTGCGCCTCCGCGCCGGCCTGCTCGCGGACCGGCATGTGCTCGACGGACAGTCGACGGCGGAAGACCCAGTAGGTCCACACCGTGTAGGCGAGCATGATCGGCGTGAAGACGACGGCGGCCCACGTCATGATCGTCAGGGTCATCGGCGAGCTGGCCGCGGCCTCGAGGGTCAGGTCGGGGCTGTCGCCGCGACCGTTGATGGCATTGGGCGTCAGCATGAGGAAGTAGGCGACGACCGTCAGGCCGATCGTCACGGAGGTGCCGACGAAGGCCCAGCCCTCCCTCCCCTTCGTGTTGGCGGCGATGGCGGCGAGCAGCGCGACGGCGGCGAGGGCCATCGCGACCCACGCGGCGGTCGTGCCGCGCTGGGTGCCGAGCCAGACGAAGAGCGCGACGGCGAGCACCGCGGTGACCAGGCCGGCGCGGGTGGCGACCGACCGGGCCCGGGTGCGGATGTCGCCGGTGGTCTTCAGCGCGAGGAAGTGGGCGCCGTGCGTCAGGCAGGCGGCCGTGACGGTGAGGCCGCCGAGGATCGCGACCGGCGTGAGCAAGCTGAGCAGGTTGCCGTCGAACTCGGTGTAGGCCGTGCTGCCCATCATGTGCTCGGTCATCGGCAGGCCGGCGACGAGGTTGGTCAGGGCGACGCCGACGAGGAAGGGGGCGACGAAGGAGCCGGCGACGATCGCCAGGTCCCAGCGGCGCACCCACTCACGGTCGTGCCGCTTGTGCCGGTACTCCAGCCCCATGTTGCGCAGGATGAGCGTGACGAGCAGGAGCAGCAGCGCGAGGTACATGCCGGAGAACATCGTCGCGTACCAGTGCGGGAAGGCGGCGAAGGTCGCGCCGCCCGCGGTGAGCAGCCACACCTCGTTGCCGTCCCAGTGGGGGCCGATGGTCGTGAGCATCGTGCGCCGCCGCGTCTCCCGCTCCTCGCCTCCCTTGTCGCCCCCACGTTGATCGAGGTGCGAGGCCGTCCGCGGCCGAGCCTCGAGATCGCCGGCGCCGGAACCCTTGTCGAGCACGGGCAGGAGCATCCCGACACCGAAGTCGAAGCCCTCGGTGACGAGGTAACCGGTCCACAGGACCGCCAGCAGGACGAACCAGATGGTGATGAGATCCATGTCAGTGCTCCCGGTCAGTAGGCGAACTCGAGCGGCTGGTCGTCCTCGACGAGACGTGGCTGCTCGAAGGGCTCGGCGCCCTTGCGGATGTAGGCGAGGAGGAGGCGGACCTCGACGACGGCCAGGCCTCCGTAGAGCAGGGTGAAGACGATCATCGACGTCCACACGTCGGCGGCACCGACCGAAGGGGAGACGGCGGTGTGCGTGGCCATCTCGCCGAAGACGACCCACGGCTGGCGCCCGACCTCGGTGAAGATCCAGCCGAAGCTGTGCCCGAGGACGGTGGCGATCGGGGTGAGCACGATGATCGGGAAGACCCAGCGCTGCATCGGCACGCGGTCCTTGCGCGTGGCCCACAGCGCCCAGGCGCCGACGGCCATGGCGAAGAAGCCGGTGGTCATCATCAGGCGGAAGTTCCAGTAGGTCATGGCGATCGGCGGGATGTAGGTCTCGGCCTGCGTCAGCTCGTCGTCGCCGAAGCTCTCGCGGTACTCGGCCTCGAGGTCGGCGATGCCCCGGACCTCACCGTCGAAGCTCCCGGTGCCGAGGAAGGAGAGCAGGCACGGGATCTCGATGACGTGCTTGGGGTCCTCGCCGCCGAGGCCGGCGACGGTCAGGACGGAGAAGGGCGCGCACTCGCCCTCGGGCGGGGTGTCGTAGAGGGCTTCTGCCGCGGCCATCTTCATCGGCTGGACCTCGGTCATGACCTTGCCCTGGAGGTCGCCACTGATCGCCACGCCGAGGCCGCCGAGCAGGACGACGACGGCACCGAGCCGCGCCGCGTGTCGGTACATCCTGCGGTCGGCGTCGGGTCCCCCCTTCGTCACGGTCCGGCGCAGCTTGTGCAGCCCCACGGCCATGACCAGGGCGCCGCCGACGAGGTAGCAGGCGGTGATGACGTGGGGGAAGGCGACGAGCTGGACCTCGTTGGTGAGGATCGCGACGAAGTCGGCCATCTCGGCCCGACCGGTCTCGGGGTTGATCCGGTAGCCGACGGGGTGCTGCATGAAGGAGTTGGCCGCAAGGATGAAGTACGCCGACAGCAGGGTGCCGACGTGCACGATCCACATGCAGGCCGCGTGCAGACGCTCGGGGATGCGGCCCCAGCCGAAGATCCACAGGCCGAGGAAGGTCGACTCGAGGAAGAAGGCGAGTAGCGCCTCGAGGGCTAACGGCGCGCCGAAGATGTCACCGACGAAGCGGCTGTAGCTGCTCCAGTTCATCCCGAACTGGAACTCCTGGACGATGCCGGTGACCAGGCCGAGGGCGAAGTTGATCGTGAAGAGCTTGCCGAGGAACTTCGCCATCCGCAGGTGGCCCTCGTCGCGCGTGCGGATCCACCGCGAGTGGTACCAGGCGACGATCGCGGACAGCCCGATCGTGATCGGCACGAAGAAGAAGTGGTAGACGGTGGTGATCGCGAACTGCCACCGTGCGAGGTCGAGGACGTCCATCCAGGTTCCTTCTACTACGTCGATGAATACGACATGACGTAGTAGATGCTACCCCCCTCGCCGGTCGAGGTGCGACGAAGGAGCCTCGAGACCTCCAGTCCGCTGGTCTGGGTCCCACGCTCCGCGTGGGCGGTGCGACGAAGGAGCCTCGAGGCCTCCAGTCCGTTGGTCTGGGTCCCACGCTCCGCGTGGGCGGTGCGACGAAGGAGCCTCGAGACCTCCAGTCCGTTGGTCTGGGGTCCCACGCTCCGCGTGGGCGGTGCGACGAAGGAGCCTCGAGACCCGGACGGACGAAGGGAGACCCCGCCGCCCGCCGAAGTCCCTGCGTCCCCGGGACGCTCACGTCGTCGCGACGGACTTCGGCTTGATGTGCGGCGAGGCCTCCCTTCGCCCGCTCCCCACGGCTCACCCCTTGCGACTCACCCCACGGGCCGCAGCCCCCGCTGCCCGTCCGCGACCTCGAAGCTCGCCTGGGTCGCCACGGCCCCGCCGCGGGTCGTCACCCGGTCGACCGAGCGGAAGTCGGCCCGCAGCCCGTCCGGGGTGACCGTCGTGCGCAGGTACCCGCGCAGGTCGCCGGAGAAGCGCAGGTGCGGGTTCCACTCCATGATCGGGTCCGACCACGCGGCATTGCCGTTGCCGCCGGAGGTGATCGACGACGCGACGAGCTCGGTGCCGACGACAGGTGCGTCGGGGTCGGCGTAGTCGGTCTTGACGTCGGCGGCCCAGTGCTTGTGGACGTCACCGGTGAGCACGACGGGGTTGCGCACGCCGGCGTCCATCCACGCGCGGGTAACGCGGTCGCGCGAGCCGACGTAGCCGTCCCACGCGTCATTGCTCGTGTGGAGCAGCTCCTGCTCGACCTTGCCGTCACGCTGCGCGAAGAAGACCTGCTGGCCGAGGAAGTCCCAGCGAGCACCGCTGCGGGAGAAGCCCTCTCGCAGCCACTGCTCCTGAGCGGAGCCGGTGATCGTGCGGCTCGGGTCGAGTGCGCCGGCGCAGTTGGTGTCCCACCCGTCGTCGCAGGCCTGGTCGTCGCGGTACTGGCGCGTGTCGAGCATGTGGAAGCTCGCCAGCCGGCCCCACCCGAGGCGCCGGTAGATCTGCATGTCGGAGCCGCGGGGGATCGAGGAGCGGCGCAGCGGCATGTTCTCGTAGTAGGCCTTGAAGGCATTGGCCCGCCGGGCGAGGAAGCGCTCGGGGGTGTCGTTCCACTCCGGGGCCTTGGCGTCCTGGGGGACACCGGCGGCCCAGTTGTTGTCGACCTCGTGGTCGTCCCAGACGACGAGCCACGGGGCGATCGCGTGGGCGGTCTGCAGGTCGGGGTCGGTCTTGTACTGCGCGTGACGCAGGCGGTACCCCTCGAGCGTCACGGTCTCGCTGCCCGCGTGGACCCGCGGCGCGGCCGGGTTGGTGGTGCCCTTGCCCTCGTACTGGTAGTCGCCCAGGTGCAGCACGAGGTCCGGCGCGTCGTCGGCGAGGTAGCGGTAGGCGGTGAAGAAGCCGGCCTCCCAGTTGGCGCAGCTGGCCGCGGACATCGCGAGCGTCGCCGGCATCTCGTCGCGTCGCGGGGCGGTGCGGGTGCGGCCGACGGGGCTGAGGTGGCCGTCGACGCGGAAGCGGTACCAGTACTCGCGGCCGGACCGCAGGCCCTCGACCTCGACGTGCACGCTGTGCGCGTCGGCGGTGCGGGCGCGGACGGCGCCCCGGGCGACGGGGCGGTGCATCCGGTCGTTGTCGGCGACCTCCCACTGGACCGTGATGTCGCGGCTCGGCATGCCGCCCTTGCCGTCGGGGGCCAGCGGGTCGACCGCCAGACGGGTCCACAGGACGACGCCGGTGGGCGTCGGGTCGCCCGAGGCGACACCCAGGGCGAAGGGGGAGGTCCGCACCGGTCCCGCAGCGGTGAGGAGCGGGGCCGCCGAGGCGGGGGAGATGGCGATCGTGGTGGCGCCGGCGGCGATGCCGCCGGCGAGGACGTGGCGTCGACTCAGGGTCATGACCTGCAGCCTGTCGACGCCGGGTGAACCCAGCAGCCCCCCTTCGTGAACCAGCCTGCCCTGCAACGTGGTCCACGCATGAAGGTCCGGTCAGGCAATGGTCAGGGTTGTCCCCGCCGTTGGTCGAGCCGTCCCCCTTCCGCTGGTCGAGGTGCGAGCTTGCGAGCCGTCCCCCTTGCGCTGGTCGAGGTGCGAGCTTGCGAGCCGTCCCCCTTCCGCTGGTCGAGGTGCGAGCTTGCGAGCCGTCCTTTCCGCTGGTCGAGGTGCGAGCTTGCGAGCCGTCCTTTCCGCTGGTCGAGGTGCGAGCTTGCGAGCCTCGAGACCCCTCAGGCCCGCGGCACCCGGTACTTCGCGAAGGCCGGCACGAGCGCCGAGGCGAGCAGCGTCAGGACGATGACGAGGAGGCCACCGACGATGGTCGTCGTGGCCGCGCCGATCTGCCCGGCGACGAGCCCGTGGAGCACGTCGGCGACGCGCGGACCGCCGGCGACGACGACGATGAAGACGCCCTGGAGCCGGCCGCGCATCGCATCGGTGGCCGAGCTCTGCAGCATCGTCGAGCGGAAGGCCGCGGAGGCGACGTCGGCCGCGCCACCGGCCGCGAAGAAGACGACGGCGACCGCGAGCCAGAGGCCGGCCGACCCGTCGGCGAGGGCGACCGCGATGCCGAAGCCGGTGATCGCGCCACCCCACACGAGGATCGCGACGATGACGGCCAGGCCGTGCCGCTCCACCCGCGAGACCCACCCGGACATCACCCCGCCGAGGAAGGCGCCGGCGGGCATGGCGGCGAAGAGCACCGCGAAGGCCAGCCCACCGTCGACCGGTCCGCCGAAGTCGAGGTGCGCCATCTCGGGGATGAGCGCTCGCGGCATGCCGAAGATCATCGCGATGAGGTCGACGACGAAGGACATGAGCAGCACCGGGTGCCCGGCGAGGTAGACGAATCCGTCGAGCACCGACCGCAGCCCCGGGGTCGACCCGGCGACCGCCTCGACCGGCAGCGGCGGTAGCGAGATGACCGCCCACAGGGTCGCGAAGAGGCAGATCGTGTCGGCGAGGTAGAGCCAGGAGAAGCCGAGCACGGGGATGAGCGCGCCACCGACGAGCGGGCCGGCGATGGCACCGCCGGTGAAGACCGTCATGTTGAGCGTGTTGGCCGAAGGGAGGAGCTCGGCCGGCACGATGCGTGGCAGGACCGCCGACCGGGTCGGCTGGTTGACCGCGAAGAAGGCCTGCTGCAGGGAAAAGATGGCGAGCAGCAGCCAGACATTGGTGTTGCCGAGCGCGGCCTGCACGAAGAACAGGGCCGAGGTGATGATCAGGCCCCACGTCGTCACGGTGAGGATCCGACGCCGGTCGAAGTGGTCGGCCAGTGACCCGCCGTAGAGCCCGAAGACGACGAGCGGCACGAGCCCGAAGATGCCGGTCAGCCCGACGTAGGCGCTCGAGCCGGTCATCGAGTAGATCTGGGCGGGCACCGTGACGACGGTCAGCTGTGCACCGATGACCGTGACGATCTGGGCGGTGAAGAGTCGCCGGTATGCCGGCACCTGCAGGGGACGGGTGTCGGCCAGCAGGCCCCGGAGGCGACGCACCGCGTCACCCTACGCCCGCGCCAGAGCCCCCCGCGCACGGATGACGACGGGGGCGCTGGCTCCGGGCAGCAACTGCGTCCCGCTCGCCGGCCACCGGACCTCGAGGTCGACGGTCGGGGCGACTCGGTAGGGGCGCGCGAGCAGCAGCCCGCCGAGTACCCGCCGCAGCCGGGACATCTCGGCGCGGACCGTGACGACCCGGCTCGGGTCGGCGAAGACCTCGTCGGCGAGGGCCGCGGCGTTCAGCCCCGTGTCGCCCGCGCCGACGAGCGCGAGGAGCAGCTCGGCGTGGCGGGGTGTGAGCCGCCGTGTCCACGCGCCGGACTCGGCGACCACCTCGATGCTCGGCTCGGCGGTGAGGTCGAGCACGGCCCGCGGCGCGAGCGGGCCCTCGGCGGGCCCGCCGCGCAGCAGCCAGCCGCCGGGCAACGGCTCGACGACGACGTCGCCGAGCCCGGCGAGGTGGACGACGCCGGGCTGGAGGTCGTCGGGAAGGGCGACCCGCCGCTGGGTCAGCAGGCCGGAGGTCGCGGCGACGTGCCCGGCGCGGTCGACGACGGCGGCAGGGCTGCTGACGCGGGTGAGGACGTGGCCCGACCCGGTGCGCAGCTCCTCGAGGGAGCGGCGGTGCCGCTCGAGCAGCTCCATCGAGGCGAGCCGGGAGGCCATGGCCGCGGTCGCGAGCACGCTCGGGTGCATCGCCGTGCGCGGACCGCTGATGTCGACGACCCCGACGACCTCGTCGGTCCACGGGTCGCGCAGCGGAGCGGCGGAGCACCCCCACCGGGCGTGTGACTCGACGAAGTGCTCCGAGCCCTGGATGTGCACCGGTTCGCCGAGGACGAGGGCGGTGCCGATGGCATTGGTCCCGACATTGCCCTCGGTCCACTCGGAGCCGGGGACGAAGCCGAGGTCGTCGGCGAAGCGGCGCACCCCAGGGCGGCCCATCCGCCACAGCACGTGCCCGTCGGCGTCGGTGACGACGACGAGGTGGCCGCCGTCGACGACCGACTGGAGGTAGGGGGTGAGCTCGGAGGTGATGCGGTCGAGCCCGTGGTGGGTGCGGCGGCGCTGCACCTCGGCCTCATCGAGGGGCGCGATGCGGGGCCGTCCGCCGGGGTCGACCCCCGCGGCGCTCACCCTTCGCCACGACGCGATGACGTCCGCGCGGCCGGGGGGATCGCCCTTCGAGCGCGCGCCGAGGTGGGCGTCGCGCTGCCGCGCACGCTCCCGCTCGCTCGGGTCCATGGCTCGCTCCTCACCCGACGGCGGGGGGAGCGGGAGGGATGCAACGTCATGCAACCCTGTCGCCCGGCGCCGCTGCCGGAGTTGTGTGGGTCACGGTACAACGCAAAGGAGCGGATCGTGACCCAGATGACCGAGCAGCAGACGACGACGGCGACCGAGCGGGCAACGGCCTGGTTCGGTGCCCTCGAGGCGGCCCTCACGGCGCAGGACGTGGCGGCGGCCGCAGATCTCTTCGCCACCGAGAGCTATTGGCGAGATCTCGTCGCCTTCTCGTGGAACCTCGTCACCGTCGAGCACCGGGAGGGGGTGAGCGAGCTGCTCGAGAGCACGGCGCGTGCGACCGCGGCTCGCAGCTTCGCCCTCTCCGAGGAGGCCACCGAGGAGGACGGGGTGATCACCGCCTGGTTCACCTTCGAGACCGCGGTCGGCCGCGGCCGCGGGCTCGCCCGGCTCGTCACCGAGGACGGCGAGGACCGCGCCTGGACCTTCCTCACCACCCTCTACGAGCTCAAGGGCCACGAGGAGCCGCGCGGCGAGTACCGGCCGAAGGGGGCCGAGCACGGGGTCGACCCCCAGCGCCTCAGCTGGAAGGAGAAGCGCGAGGCCGAGGACGCGGCGATGGGTGTGAGCACCCAGCCCTACGTCCTCTTCGTCGGCGGCGGGCAGGGCGGCATCGCCCTCGGCGCCCGGCTGCGCCAGCTCGGGGTGCCCTCGCTCGTGCTCGACCGCAACGAGCGACCCGGTGACCAGTGGCGACAGCGCTACAAGTCCCTCTGCCTGCACGACCCGGTCTGGTACGACCACCTGCCGTACCTGAAGTTCCCCGACAACTGGCCGGTCTTCGCCCCGAAGGACAAGATCGGCGATTGGCTGGAGAGCTACACGAAGATCATGGAGGTGCCCTACTGGGGCTCCACGACGGTCAAGAGCGCCAGCTACGACGAGGCGAAGGGGGAGTGGACCGTCGAGATCGAGCGTGACGGCACGCCGATGACCCTCCGGCCGACCCAGCTCGTCCTGGCCACCGGCATGTCCGGCAAGCCCAACGTGCCGGTCGTCCCGGGGCAGGACATCTTCCGCGGCGAGCAGCACCACTCGTCCGGGCATCCCGGCCCGGACGCCTACGCCGGCAAGAAGGTCGTCGTCATCGGGTCCAACAACTCCGCCTTCGACATCTGCGGCGCGCTGTGGGAGCACGGAGCCGACGTGACGATGGTGCAGCGCTCGTCGACGCACATCGTCAAGAGCGCCAGCCTCATGGAGATCGGTCTCGGCGACCTCTACTCCGAGCGGGCGCTCGCCGCCGGCATGACGACGGAGAAGGCCGATCTCGTCTTCGCCTCGTTGCCGTACCGGATCATGCACGAGTTCCAGATCCCGCTCTACGACAAGATGAAGCAGGTCGACGCCGACTTCTACGCGCGGCTCGAGGCGGCCGGCTTCGACCTCGACTTCGGTGACGACGGCTCGGGGCTCTTCCTCAAGTACCTACGTCGCGGGTCCGGCTACTACATCGACGTCGGCGCGGCCGAGCTCGTCGCTGACGGCAGCGTCAAGCTCGTCAAGGGCCAGCTCGACCACCTCACCGAGGACGCGGTGGTCCTCGCCGACGGCACCGAGCTCGAGGCCGATCTCGTCGTCTACGCGACGGGCTACGGCTCGATGAACGGCTGGGCCGCCGACCTCATCAGCCAAGAGGTGGCGGACAAGGTCGGCAAGGTGTGGGGCCTCGGCTCCGAGACGACCAAGGACCCCGGGCCGTGGGAGGGCGAGCAGCGCAACATGTGGAAGCCGACGCAGCAGGAGAACCTGTGGTTCCACGGCGGCAACCTGCACCAGTCGCGGCACTACTCGCTCTACCTGGCGCTCCAGCTCAAGGCGCGCTACGAGGGCCTCGACACCCCGGTCCACGCGCTGGCCCCGGTGCACCACCTCGGGTGAGCCTCGCCGAGGCGGTCGCTCACCCCAGGTCGGCGACGGCCTCGGCGACCCTTTCGTGCTCGGCGCGCAGTCGCTTGAGGAAGTCCTTGGTCCGCGCGTGCTGCGGGTTGTTGATGACCTCGCTCGGCTTGCCCTGCTCGACGACGACGCCGGCGTCCATGAAGACGACCCGGTCGGCGACGTCACGGGCGAAGGCCATCTCGTGGGTGACGACGATCATCGTCATGCCCTGACCGGCGAGGTCGCGCATGACCTCGAGGACCTCGCCGACGAGCTCGGGGTCGAGCGCCGAGGTCGGCTCGTCGAAGAGCATGAGCTTGGGCTTCATCGCCAGGGCCCGGGCGATGGCCACGCGCTGCTGCTGGCCGCCAGAGAGCTGGTTGGGGTAGGCGTGCCCCTTGTCGCCGAGGCCCACCTTGTCGAGCAGCTCGGTCGCCTCGGCACGGACCTCGGACCGGGATCGGCCCTGCACGCGGACCGGCGCCTCCATGACGTTGTCGATGGCCGTCATGTGCGGGAAGAGGTTGAACCGCTGGAAGACCATGCCGATCTCGCGGCGCTGGGCGGCGATCTCCTTGTCCTTCAGCCGGTGCAGGCGCTCGCCCTTGAGCTTGTAGCCCATGAGGTCGCCGTCGACGAAGATCCGCCCGGCCTGGATGTCCTCGAGCTGGTTGATGCACCGCAGGAAGGTCGTCTTGCCCGAGCCGGAGGGCCCGAGCAGGCAGACGACCTCACCGGGGGAGACCTCCATGTCGATGCCCTTGAGCACCTCGTTGCTGCCGTAGGACTTGCGCACCTGCACCGCGCGCACGAGTGGCTGGCTCACTTGCCGCCTCCGATCGTCAGGCCCATGAGGCGGGTGCGGGTGGTGTCGTCCTTGGTCTGCGTGCGGGTGTTGCCGTAGCCGCGACCGAAGTGCCGCTCGAGGTAGTACTGCCCGACCATGAGCAGCGACGTGAGGATCAGGTACCAGGCGCACGCAGCGACGAGCGTCGGCATGATCTTCAGCGTCCGGTTGCCGATGATCGAGGTCTGGTTGAACAACTCGGTGCCCAGCGGTAGTGCGACCAGGAGCGAGGTGTCCTTGAGCATCGCGATGGTCTCGTTGCCCGTCGGCGGGATGATCACCCGCATGGCCTGCGGCAGGACGATGCGACGCATCGACAGGCTCGGCTTCATGCCCAGGGCCGCGGCGGCCTCGCGCTGGCCCTCGTCGACCGACATGATGCCGGCGCGGGCGATCTCGGCCATGTAGGCCGCCTCGGACAGACCCATCGCGATGATGCCCCAGATGAGCGTCGTGCTGATCTGGTTGACGTTGAGCGTGAAGAGGGTGAGGTCGCTGCTCAGCCCGAGGTAGCCGGCGAGCTGCTGGCTGAAGGGGAAGGGCCCGATGTCGAAGCGCGGATAGAGGTAGCCGATGCCGGTACCGAAGAGCGTGACGAGCACCAGGCGCGGGATCCCGCGGAAGAACCACGTGTAGAGGAAGCCGACGAACTTCAGCACCGGGTTGTCCGAGAGCCGCATGACGCCGATGACGATGCCGAGGCTGACGCCGATGATCATCGACCCGATCGTCGCGATGATCGTGCCCTTGAGCAGCCCCTCGAGCACCGGGTTGAAGTTCATCACCTGCAGCGCGAAGGGGATGTCCCACCGCGGGTTGGTGACGAAGCTGGAGATCATCATCGCGAAGATCACCGCGATGACCACTAGGGCCACCCACCGACCCGGGTGACGCACCGGGACGGCGTCGATGGGGCCGGCGTCCTCGGACACGGGGGCGGTCCCCCCTTCGTCGGACGAAGGGGGGACCGCCGCGCTGCTCGTGTCGGACATCAGGGGTTGACGGCGAACTCGTCGATGCCGCCGGACTCGTTGCCCCAGTCCTTGAGGATCTGCTCGTAGGTGCCGTCCTCCTTCATGGACTCGAAGGCGGCGGCGATGGCCTCGCCGAACTCCTCCTGGTCCTTCGGGATGACGATGCCGTAGGGGGCGGAGTCGTAGATGTCGCCGAGGGCCTCGAGCTCCTCGCCCTGCTGCTTGACGGCGTAGAGGCTGATCGGGGAGTCAGCGGCCATGGCCTCGGTCTTGCCGGAGACGAGGCTCGCGGTGACCTTGGACTGCTCCTGCTCGACGACGATCTTGATCTTGTCGTCGCACTTCTTGTTGAGCTCCTCGAGCTCGTCGAACTGGACGGTGCCCTTCTGCACGCCGACGGTCGCGCCGCACGGGTCCTTGGGGTCGACCTTGCCGGGGTTGCCCTTGGCGGTGACCCACTGGGTGCCGGCGTCGAAGTAGCTGATCATGTTGACCTGCTTCTTGCGCTCGTCGTTGATCGTGAAGGAGCTGACCGCGACGTCGTACTTGTCCGAGGAGACACCGAGGATGAGCGAGTCGAAGGAGGCATTGCTCCACTTCGTCTTCAGGCCCATCTTGGCGGCGGCCGCGTCGAAGAGCTCGACGTCCATGCCCTCGACGGTCTTGCCGTCGTCCCCGAGGAACTCGTTGGGAGCGTAGGAGGCGTCGGAGCCGATGTTGAGCGTGCCCTTGCTCTTGATGTCCTCGGGCACGAGCTCGGCGACGGCGTCGTCGACCTCGACCTCGGCCGCGGAGGCGGTCTCGCCGCCCCCGCCGGAGTCGGAGCCCTCGAGCGAGTCGGACCCGCAGGCGGTGAGGGCGCTGACCCCGAGGGTCAGCGAGGCGAAGAGAGCGACGTGGGCGCGGCGCATGGTGGATCCTCCATCGAGCAGGGGGGCACTGGGTGCGTGCCCGGTGCCGGACATGGTGCCACCGCGGTGGTCGCGGCGGGGACTGCCCCGCCGCGACCTTGACCGTCTCGTGACTCTGCCCCGCTCCCTGAGGAGCGAGGCCGCCTGCGGCCGAGGGTCTCGAAGGGCGGGGTCAGCTGCGGCGGGCGAGCAGCGCCTGGACGAAGACCCGCTCGATGTCGTCGGGCGTCTCGGCGATGTAGCTCGTGCCGCCGGTCTCGTCGGCGATCTTCTGCAGGGCCGTGGGGTTGGCCTCGCCCATGCCGATGGTGATGACCCGGACCGGTCGCTTCGGGTCGTAGGACGTGTCGAGCTTGCTCAGCAGCTGGTTGAGCGAGAGGCCGCCGTTGGGGTCGTCGTTCTCGCCGTCGGTGAAGACGACGATCGAGTTGACGTAGTCGTCGTCGTAGTCCTTGACCATCTGCTGGTGGGCGGCCCAGATCGAGTCGTAGAGCGCGGTGTCGCCCTCGACGAGCTTGTCGCTGCCCGCGACGATCCGCTTGAGCCGGTCGCGGTGGGAGCCGGAGCCGGCGGCGGCGTCGAGCCGCTTGACCGGGGCGAGCTCCTCGTAGTCCTTGCCCTTGCTGCGGCCGCTGCTGAAGACCCACGCGCCGACCTGGCTGCCGGCGGGGAGCATGTCGGCGCCCTGGGTGAGCGCCCCCTTCGTCACGTCCCACCGGGTCTCGCCGGGCGTGGGGCTGTCCCACTTCATCGAGCCGGAGGCGTCGACGAGCGCGAGCATGCGCATGTCCGTGCGCATGACGTCCCACTGCTCGACGGCGGAGATCCGCTCGTTGCGGTCGAGCGGCTCGAGCTCGGTGAGCTTCGGCGGGGTGGCACCGTCGATCTCGGGGCCGCCCTGTCCGTTGGAGTCGCGGAAGCCGGCCTCGGTGAGGGCCTCGCGCACCTCGAGCGAGCCCAGCTCGGTGCGGGCCCGGTCGGCGGTCTTGAGCTCGTCGCCGGCGAGCTCGGGGTTGGTGATCCACGGGTAGTCCAGCGTCAACGTCCCCTTCTTCGGCATCACCGCGCGAAGGGGGGAGGCGTCACCGTTGTCGGCGTTCCACGCGGCGATCTGCTGCTCGGAGGCGGGGAAGGGCTGGGTCTTGCTCGGGTCGGCGGCGTAGTCGTCGAGGAGCTTGTCGATCGAGGGGGCGGCGAAGCGCGACATGAAGATCAGTCGCTTGCCGGTGTCGAGACCGATCCGGCCGGGCTGCCCGATGCGGCTGGCGTGGAAGGCCAGACGGCTCGCGGTGTCGGAGTCGGGGTTGGCCATGCGCAGGCCGCCGTCCTGGTTGAGCAGCGAGGACCACGAGGTGAAGCCGGTGCGGTTGTCCTTCTGCTCGTCGCTCGTCGCGAGGACGACGGGGGAGGAGGCGATCGACTGGCCCTCGAGCCACTGGCCCGTGCTCTTGCCCGGGTCGACCGCGTCGATCCAGGTCGAGCTGTCGGGGATCCAGACATCGGGGGCGGTGCCATCGTTGATGCCCTGGGCGGCGTCGGCGGCCGAGGTGGCCGAGACGTCGAAGTTGGCGCACTCGTCCTGCTCGCGCACCTTGTCCAGGGCGTCCTCGAGCGCATCGGCGATCTCGGGGGTCGCGGCGACGGTGAGGGCGTCGCCGCCGCACGCGCTGTCGTCACCGCCGCGGCCGAAGGCCGCGAAGGCGCCACCGCCGCACAGGGCCAGCACGAGCAGGGCAGCGATCGGCAGCAGCCAGCGCTTGCGCTTGCTCGCGGCCTCGTCCCGGCGACGGGAGTGCCTCGACGGGGCGGGCTCGTCCCCCTTCGTCGGGGTCGCCGCAGCGGTGCTCCCGGCTGCGGCCGAGGTGTCGGCTGGGCCCGAGGTGGTGCCGAGGTCGTCGTCCTCGTCCCAGAGGTCGTGCCGTCGTCCGGGGCGGCCGTCGCTCATCCGTCTCTCCTCCATCACCGGTGCTCCCTCGCTACCGGCCGGTCAAGTATGACCCACTAGGGGACCACAGCCGCCGCCCGTCGGGCGGGTCCTGTGCCCATGGTCACGTGTGCTGCCATGCTGGGCCCATGACCAACTTCCTCATCCGGACCGGCGTCAACGCCGTGGCGCTGTGGGTCGCCGCGTGGCTCATCGACGGGATCCACCTGGCCGACGGTGACGCGACCTTCGCCTCGAAGTTCGCGACCATCGTGCTCGTTGCGCTGATCTTCGGTGTCGTCAACGCGGTCGTGAAGCCGATCGCCAAGGTGCTGACCTTCCCCTTCATCGTCCTGACGCTGGGGCTGTTCACCTTCGTGGTCAACGCCTTCCTGCTCCAGCTCACCGAGTGGATCTCCTCGCCGCTGGGCCTGGACTTCGAGATCACCGAGTTCTGGTGGGACGCGGTCATCGGTGCCCTCGTCATCACGATCGTCTCGATGATCCTCAACTGGGTCCTGCCGGAGAAGGAAGACCTCGACCGCTGACCCCCGGACTCTGCATTGCCCTACGGCAATGCACTCTCTCGAGATCAAGACTCTGCATTGCCGTAGGGCAATGCAGAGTTGGCGGGGCTCAACCAGCCTCACTGTGGATAACTCCGGGACTCGGGTCGGTGATTCGACCAACGTGGTCGCATGGCACCCGTCATCGCGCGACACGTCGACCTCTCCGCCTTCCGCGGCCTCCCGCTCTTCACGACCGAGCAGGCCCGTGAGGCGCGGATCTCCGGGCACGACCTGACCGCCCTCATCCGTCGCGAGCAGGTCTGGCGCGTCGCGCCCGGTTGGTACTCCTGCCTGGTGGACGCGACCGATGACGAGCGGCACGTCCTGAGGACGGTCGCCCGGTTGCGGCTCCTCGGGGAGGGGGCAGCCGCGTGCCGCGTCTCGGCGGCCCTGTTGCTCGGTCTGCCGATCGCCCGGTGCGATCTGGCCACCGTGGAGATCGCGACTGCCGGTTCTGGTCACGGCCGGACCCGCACGGGAGTGCGCGTCAGCGAGTACGCGGCGAAGGGGGGAGCCTGCCGTGACGTCGACGTCCCCTTGGTGGGCGGCGCGGTGCGCGTCGTGGACCCCGCGACGGCGATCGTCGGGATGGCCGCGATCAACAGCGCGCCGGGCGCCCTCGTGGCCGCGGACTTCGCCGTGGCCCAGGGTATGTGCACCGTGGAGGACATCGCGGCGTCGCTGAAGGCGCACGCGGGATCCACGGGCATCGACCGTGCACGAGCGTGGCTGGCGGACATCGATCCGCGCCACGAGTCGGCGGGCGAGACCCTCACCGCGGTGATCCTGCGGCAAGGGTCCTGGGAGTTCGAGCCGCAGCTGTGGGTGCGTGCGGGCGGCCGCAGGTTCCGGCTGGACTTCGCGCTGCGTGAGTACAAGGTCGCCATCGAGTTCGACGGCGAGGGCAAGTACACCGGCCCCGAGGTGATGGTGGACCAGCTGGCGCGGCAGGCGGCCCTCGAGGCCGAAGGGTGGGTCTTCGTGCGACTGGGCTGGGCCGACCTGGACGACCCCTCGACGATCCTGCGGCGGATCGCCGAAGCCGTCGCTGTGGCCGAGGCCCGCTGACCTCCCCTTCGCCCGGGTGAGACTGCATTGCCCTACGGCAATGCAGAGGCTTGACGTCGAGAGGTTGCATTGCCGTAGGGCAATGCAGAGTCCACGGGTGTCAGGAAGCGGCGCGCAGGAACTCCCGGGCCACCTCGATGAGTCGGTCGTTGGCCTCGGTCTCGCCGATCGTCACCCGCACGCCGTCGCTGCCGTAGGGGCGCACCGACAGGCCCGCCTCGGTGCACGCCGCGACGAAGTCGGCCGTGCGCTCGCCGAGCGGGAACCACACGAAGTTGGCCTGGCTCGGCGTCATCTGCCAGCCCGCCTCGGCGAGGGCGGCGAGCACCCGCTCGCGCTCGGCGACGATCTCCTTGACCCGCACGTCGAGCTCGTCCTTCGCCTCGAGGGAGGCGATCGCCGCGGCCTGGGCGATGAGGTTGACGCCGAAGGGGGTCGCGGTCTTGCGCAGCGCCTCGGCCACCGGCTCCGGCGCGACGGCGTAGCCGACCCGCAGCCCGGCGAGGCCGTAGGCCTTGGAAAAGGTGCGCAGGAGCATGACATTGCCGTGCTCGCGGCGAAGGGAGAGGCCGTCGACCTCCCCTTCGCCCTCGACGAACTCGAGGTAGGCCTCGTCGACGACGACGAGGACGTCGCGGGGCACCTTGGCGAGGAAGGCCTCGAGCTCGGCGTGGGTCACCGATGTGCCGGTCGGGTTGTTGGGGGTGCACACGAGCACGACGCGGGTGCGGTCGGTGATCGCGGCGGCCATCGCGTCGAGGTCGTGGCGCTGGTCGTCGGTCAGCGGCACCTGGACCGACACGGCGCCGGCGATCGCCACGACGATCGGGTAGGCCTCGAAGGAGCGCCACGCGTAGACGACCTCGTCGCCCGGGTCGCACGTGGACTGGATGATCTGCGCGAGCACGCCCACCGACCCGGTGCCGGTCGCGAGCTGCTCGCGCGGCACGTCGAGGTGCGCGGCGAGGGCGTCGGTGAGGGCCGTGACGCCCATGTCGGGGTAGCGGTTGACCCCTTCAGCCGCCTCGCGGATGACCTCCACGACCGAAGGGAGAGGAGGGTGCGGGTTTTCGTTGGAGGAGACCTTGTAGACCGTCACTCCGTCACGCGGGGCAGGCGGTTTGCCGGCCACGTAGGCGGGGACCTGGTCGAGGGCGGAGCGCAGCCGCGGGGTGTCCATGCGCGCACCCTAGCCCCCCTCGCGCAGTGGGTCGGGACCGGTTTGGGCGTCCACCTGTTGAGACGCTAGGTTGGCCCCAGCCAGTGAACTGTGGCTCGGGTCACAAGCCCGCCGCAGCCGACCGGGGCGTCGACGTCGACGCCCCCAGTGCCGCGGACGGGCGACCCCCGGGCCGGGCCGAAGGGAGCACACCGTGAGCGACAGCGACGTCGCCGGCCACGCCGGCACCCGAGGACACGTGGCGGGGGCCTTCGAGCCCTCGCCCGAGATGGGGCCGACGCCACCGTCCCAGATCACCGGGCACTTCTCCGACGACAACCCCGAGATGGTCCAGTTCGTCGACGCCGAGGGCACCCGCCTGGAGACCAATCCGACCAACGCGCCCTACGCCCAGATCGTCGAGGACATGACGAGCGAGGACGCGCGCACCATCTACCGCGACCTCGTCCTCGTGCGCCGCATCGACGCCGAGGGCTTCGCCCTCCAGCGTCAGGGCGAGCTCGGCCTGTGGCCGAGCCTCTTCGGCCAGGAGGCCGCGCAGGTCGGGGCCGGCCGCGCGCTGCGCCCCCACGACTACGCCTTCCCCGGCTACCGTGAGCACGGTGTCGCCTGGTGCCGCGGCGTCGACCCGGTGAGCCTCTTCGGGATGTTCCGCGGGGTTAACCACGGCGGGTGGGACTCCAACGAAAAGAACTTCCACCTCTACACGATCGTCATCGGCAACCAGATGCTCCACGCGGTCGGCTACGCCATGGGCATCACGGCCGACGGGGCCATGGGCACCGGGGACCCGGAGCGCGACAGCGCCGTCATGGCTTTCACCGGTGACGGCGGCACGAGCCAGGGCGACTTCAACGAGGCGCTCGTCTTCGCGGCCGTGACCAACGCCCCGGTCGTGTTCTTCGTGCAGAACAACCAGTGGGCGATCTCCGAGCCCAACGACAAGCAGTTCATCATCCCGCCCTACCAGCGGGCCCGCGGCTTCGGCTTCCCCGGCGTGCTCGTCGACGGCAACGACCCGCTGGCCACCTATGCCGTCGCCAAGGACGCGCTCGACAAGGCGCGCAGCGGTCAGGGCCCGACGCTCATCGAGGCCTACACCTACCGGATGGGCGCGCACACGACCTCCGACGACCCGACGAAGTACCGCAGCGACGCCGAGGTCGAGATCTGGAAGCACAAGGACCCGATCAAGCGCATGCGCGGCTTCATGACCGAGCGTGGCCACGCCGACCAGGCCTTCTTCGACGCGGTCGACGCCGAGGCCGGGCAGGTCGCCGAGCGCATCCGCACGGCCTGCCAGGAGATGCCCGACCCGGAGCTGCCGACGATGTTCGACCACCAGTACACCGAGCCGCACCCCGTCGTCGACGCCGAGCGCGAGGAGTTCCTCGCCTACCACGCCGGCTTCGCCGAGGAAGGAGACGCCCGATGAGCGGCCAGCGCCTCTCTCTCGCCAAGGGCCTCAACGCCGGCCTGCGCAAGGCCATGGACAAGGACCCCAAGGTCGTCCTCATGGGCGAGGACGTCGGCAAGCTCGGCGGCGTCTTCCGCATCACCGAGGGCCTGCAGAAGGACTTCGGCGAGCACCGGGTCCTCGACACCCCGCTCGCCGAGTCCGGCATCGTCGGCACCGCCGTCGGTCTGGCGCTGCGTGGCTACCGGCCCGTCGTCGAGATCCAGTTCGACGGCTTCGTCTACCCGGCCTTCGACCAGATCGTCAGCCAAGTCGCCAAGATGCACGCGCGTTCCCTCGGTCACCTCAGGGTGCCGATGGTCATCCGCATCCCCTGCGGCGGCGGCATCGGTGCGGTCGAGCACCACAGCGAGTCCAACGAGGCCTACTTCGCGCACACCGCCGGCCTGCGGGTCGTCTCGTGCAGCAATGCGGCCGATGCCTACTGGATGATCCAGCAGGCCATCGAGACCGACGACCCGGTGATCTTCTTCGAGCCCAAGCGCCGCTACCACGAGCGCGGCGAGACCGAGATCGACGAAGGGGGTGCCCCCGACCTCGGTCTCTACGACGCCCGCGTGGTCCGGGAGGGTCGTGACGCGACGCTCCTGTGCTACGGCCCGATGGTCAAGACCTGCCTGCAGGCGGCCGAGGCCGCGCGCGAGGAGGGCCGCGACCTCGAGGTCGTCGACCTGCGCTCGCTCAGCCCGCTGGACCTGCCGACGATCACCGACTCGGTGAAGAAGACCGGTCGCGCCGTCATCGTCCACGAGGCGCAGACCTTCGTCGGGCTGGGTGCGGAGATCGCCGCCCGGGTCCAGGAGGAGTGCTTCTACCATCTCGAGGCGCCGGTGCTGCGGGTCGGTGGCTACAACATCCCCTACCCGCCCAGCCGCTTCGAGGAGGAGTTCCTCCCGACCCTCGACCGGGTCCTCGACGCCGTCGACCGCTCGCTCGCGCACTGACAGGAGTCCCCGTGGCCGTCAAGAAGTTCAACCTGCCCGACCCCGGCGAGGGCCTCACCGAGGCCGAGGTGACGACCTGGAAGGTCAAGGTCGGCGACACCGTCGCCATCAACGACATCGTCATCGAGGTCGAGACCGCCAAGTCGCTCGTCGAGCTGCCCATCCCCTTCGCCGGCACCGTCGTCGAGCTGCTCGTCGCCGAGGGCGACACCGTCGACGTCGGCGCCCCGATCATCACCGTGGAGGTCGCCGGCGTCGACCCGGAGCCGGCGGCTCCCGAGGCCGGTGAGGCGGAGGAGGCCTCCGGCCCCAACCTCGTCGGCTACGGCGCCAAGGCCGGCAGCACCCGACGTCGTGCCCGCAAGGGCGGCGCCGACGCGGCACCCCCGGTCCCTGAGGAGGCGCGCCAGCGCCGTCTCGATGGGTCGGCCCCGGCGCAGCCGCTCACGGGCGCGCAGACCCGCGCCCTGGCCAAGCCGCCGGTGCGCAAGCTCGCCAAGGACCTCGGCGTCGACCTGCAGTCGGTGGCCCCCACGGGCGAAGGCGGCATCGTCACCCGCGCGGACGTCGAGGGTGCGTCGACGGCGTCGGCCGCCCCGGTCGCCGAGGCCCACGTCCAGCGGCCGCAGCATCTCGCGGGGACGCCCGTCGACGAGGTGCGCATCCCGATCAAGGGCGTGCGCAAGGCGACGGCGGAGGCGATGGTCGCCTCGGCCTTCACCGCCCCGCACGTCACCGAGTTCGTCACCGTCGACGTCACCGCGATGATGGAGATGGTCGACCGACTCAAGCGCGACCGGGCCTTCGCCGACGTCAAGGTCACGCCGCTGCTGCTCGTCGCCAAGGCCTTCTGCCTGGCGCTGCGGCGGCACGGCGAGGCCAATGCGAGCTGGGACCAGTCCGCCCAGGAGATCGTCCTGCACCCGCAGGTCAACCTCGGCGTCGCCGCGGCGACCCCGCGCGGGCTGCTCGTGCCCAACATCAAGGGGGCCGACGGACTCTCGCTGCACGACCTGGCCGCCGCGCTCGGCGACCTCGTCGCGACGGCCCGAGAGGGCCGCACGCCGCCAGCCGACCTGTCCGGCGGCACCGCGACGATCACCAATGTCGGCGTCTTCGGCGTCGACACCGGCACCCCGATCCTCAACCCCGGCGAGGCCGCGATCCTCGCCTTGGGGGCCGTGCGGCGCATGCCGTGGGTCGTCACCGCCGCCGACGGCAGCGAATCGATCGAGCCGCGCTGGGTCACCCAGCTCGCGCTCTCCTTCGACCACCGGCTGATCGACGGCGAGCTCGGCTCCAAGCTGCTCGCCGACGTCGGTGCCCTGCTCCACGACCCGGGCACGGCCTTCCTCTGGGCCTGACCTGCGTGGACTCTGCATTGCCCTACGGCAATGCAATCTCTCGACGTCAAGGCTCTGCATTGCCGTAGGGCAATGCAGTCCTGCTCGGGCGAAGGGAGGGCCCCGCCGGCGACAACCGGCGGGGCCCTCCCTTCGTCATGGGCGGCGCCAAGACAGGCAGGCGGACTCGAGGTGGCCCGAGAGCCCGCCCCGCAGGCTCCTCACCCGTGGACTCTGCATTGCCCTACGGCAATGCAATCTCTCGACGTCAAGACTCTGCATTGCCGTAGGGCAATGCAGTCGCGCGGCGGGTCACCAGACGTACGTCAGGCTGCCCAGCCCCTCGCTGATGTTGCGGTAGCTCGTGCCCTGGCCGCCGCCCTTGGTGCCGTAGTGCATCCGGCCGCGACCGGAGGGCCACACCGCGACGATGTCGTCCTGCTTCGACGAGGAGACGTTGATGTCGCCGGGGGAGAGGACCGTGCGGTAGGCGCTCCAGCCGGTGCTCGTCGCGCTCGCCTGCTTCCACGCGGTGCCCGTGGAGGTCCAGGTGCGCATGCGGCCGCCGGCGGCGACGCCACGCAGGTCGTCGCGGCCGTCGCCGTTGACGTCGGCCACGAGCATGATGCTCTGGTAGTAGACGGCCGGCTTGCCCATCGTGCGGATCCGCTTGAGGCTGCCGGAGTCGGACATCTCGTAGTGGTCGACCGCGCCGCCGACCTTGCGGTTGAGGACGTCGAGCTTGCCGTTGCGGTCGACGTCGCCACCCGCGGCGATGTCGGTGTAGGAGCCCCAGCCGGTCGCGATCGTCTTGGGAGTGCCCAGGGCGCCGCTGCTCGTCGTGAGCATCAGCTGCAGCCGGCCGTCGCCACGGCGCACGAGGACGTCGGAGCGCTTGTCCTTGTTGACGTCACCGGCGGTGCCCAGCCAGGTGGCGTCCGAGAAGCCGGACTTGACGACCTTCTTCGCGCCGAAGTCGGTGCCCGATCCCTTCATCCGGTAGATCCGGCCGGTGGCCGACATGCCCATGAGGTCGGCCTTGCCGTCGGCGTCGACGTCACCGCGCTTGCCGCGGGTCGTCGGCGTGGGGGTGGTCGATCCGCCGAGCTTCGCGCGGTTCTTCCACACGATGCGCGAGACCCCCTCGATGGTCGCGACCTCGGTGCTCATCGCGCCGGGGTTGTCGTGGGTGAGCACGGCGATCGTGTAGTCGGGGTAGTCGGCGTTGACCCAGCCGATGGAGTTGACGTGCCAGCCGTCGGTGCGCGGCAGCCAGCCGTTCTTCAGCGCCACCTTGCCGGCGGGCGGGCCGGCCGTGACGCCCCAGTCCTGGCTCGAGTTGATCTGGCGCATCAGGCTCAGGCCGTACATGCGGTTGGTCGCGCTGAGCACGCTGGACGGGCGGGCGTAGTGCTCCATGAGCCGGGCCTGGTCGGCCGCGGTCGTGCTCGTCAGGCCCCAGTGGTTGTAGGGGTCGGCGACGGTGCTCGTCATGCCGAGCCGGTCGGCGGTGCTGTCGATCGCCCGCCGGCCACCGATGTGGTTGAAGAGTGCCGTCGTCGCGTCGTTGTCGCTGTTGCGGATCATCGGGGAGATCTTCGACTTCTCCCAGGAGGACAGGGCGCGCCCCTCGCTCTGGGCCTTCATCATCACGGCCGACATGATCTGGACCTTGACGATGCTCGCGGTGACGTTGCGGGAGGAGACCTTGGTGTAGGTCCAGGACTTGCCGGTGCCGGGTCGGCGGACGGCGACCCCGACGGCACCGGGGCGGGAGTTGAGATAGCTGCGCAGCTCCGACTCGAAGGGGAGTGCGGCGGCGGTCGACATCGTGTCGCCCTGGGCGGCGGCCTGCGGCGCCACCGCGGCGCTGGTGTCGACCTCGACGGTGAAGGTCAGCTGCCCGGTCACCGTGCCGGAGGAGGGGGCCTTGGCGGCCTGGGTGGCCGGCAGCACCTTGGCGATCGCGCTGGCCGTCGTCTCCTCGTCGGCGGTGCACAGGGCGCCGTCGCCGGTGGGCGCGACCTCGACCTGGTGGCCGGAGGCGTCCTCGCCGGTGAAGCCGGGGCGGCCGACGACGGTCAACGGGCCCCGCTCGATCTCGGCGGTGCCACCGCGAGTGAGGTCGCCGGTGAGGGTCACGGTGTCGGCGCCGATGCCCTCGCAGTTGACGTCGATGCCGGTGCTGGTCGGTGCGGCGGGGGCGGCACCGGCGGACGAGCCGATGAGCGCGCTCGACGTCGCGAGGACGAGTGCGGTGAGTGCAGCACTGCGATAACGCATGGTGGGTTCCCCCGGTCTGAGGCAGATGACGTCGTCATCTTGGCAGACGCCCGGCCGGTCTGCCGGGTTGCCCCGGTGTCAGCAGCGGTGTCAGGGGCGGTGGCGCTGGTCCGTGGAGACGGCGTCGCAGAAGCGGTCGACGTAGCCGATGAAGGCCGCGATGTCGTTCTCGCTCCAGTCGTCGAGCAGCTCGGCGAACCAGGCCTCGCGGCGCTCCACGAGCTCGTCGAGCAGAGCAGCGCCCTCGTCGGTCAGCGCGACGAGCTGGGCGCGGCCGTCCTGCGGGTCGGGCACCTTGTGCAGCAGTCCGAGGGAGGTCAGGTGGCTCACCTGGCGGCTGACCGTCGACGCGTCGGAGAGGTTGCGCTCGGCGATGTCGCCGACCCTGCTCGGGGCGTCGCGGACGGCGACGAGCACCGAGTGGTGGCTCGCCTCGACGGCGGGGTGCACGCGAGGGGCGCGCACGCGCGTGGCGTGGAGCATGCGCAGCATCCGGATGACGCTGGTGCTCAGCTCTGCGGACGACGACGTGGTCACGGGCACTCCCTTCGATCGGTCCATGACAGCACACGATGCGGTGGTCCCCGGACTCGTTGCCTAGATTAGAGGGCATGTCAGCCAGCCCGGGCGCCCCCCGCACCACCTCCGTCCCGCTCGGGATCCTCGGCCTCGTCAGCGTCCTCGCGGTCGTCGCGGCCACGGCCTTCGGTGGCGGTGCGGCGCCGCTCGAGCTCGGCGACCCCGGCGGCTTCGTCCGCTGGTCGCTGCCCGTGCTCCGCGTGGTCCACGACGCCGCGGCCGCCGTGACCGTCGGAGCCCTCGTCGTCGCCGCCTTCCTCGTGCCCGAGACGACTCGCACGGCCCGACGCGAGAGCCTGGCCCAGCTGGCTGGCGGTGCGGCGATCGTCTGGTTCCTCGCGGGCATCGGCCGGATGCTCACCGACTTCGCCTCCCTCGCGGGTCTGCGCCTCACCGACTCCACCTACTTCTCCCAGCTCGTCGCCTTCGTCTGGGAGTTGGACAGCACCCGTACGGCGGTCATCTCCTCGGCCATCGTCGGCGTCATCGCGATCGCCGCTCCGCTGGCCCGGACGAAGGGAACGCTGGCCTGGGCCGCCGCCGGCTCGGTCCTCGCGCTGCTCCCGCTCGCCCTCTCCGGGCACTCCGCCGCCAGCCTCGACCACATGAGCGGGGTCAACGCCCTCGCCTTCCACCTCGTCTCGGCGACGGTGTGGATCGGTGGGCTCGTCGCCCTCCTCGTCGTGCGCCCATCGCTCGGCACCCACCTGGCCGTGACCGTGCGGCGCTACTCGAGCATCGCCGCGTGGTGCTTCGCGTTCCTCGTCCTCTCCGGCCTGCTCGCGACGTGGATCAACATCGGTGGCCTCGGCGGACTCGACTCGCGCTACGGGGTCCTGCTCATCCTCAAGGCCGTCGCGGCGATCGTCCTCGGGGTCATCGGCTGGTGGCACCGCAACCGGATCATCGCCGGACTGGAGGCAGGCGCCCAGGGGGCGTCCCCCCGTCGAGGCTCGGGCCTGAAGGCCCTCGCACCTCAGGACAGCGCCTTCGTCCGGCTCGCGCTCGGCGAGATCGCCGTCATGGCCACCGCCATGGGGCTCGGCGTGGCCGTCGGTCGCACGCCGACCCCCGAGACCGCGCAGACCGCGCCGGAGAACGCCGTCGTCTACGACCTCTCCGGCTACCCCGACCCCGGGCCGCCGAGCGCGACGAGCTGGATCAGCGACTGGCAGATCGACTGGCTGTGGCTGACCGTCGCCGTCGTCGCGGTCGTCGTCTACGTCCGGTGGGCCCTGCGGCTGCGGGCTCGTGGCGACCACTGGCCGCTGCTGCGCACGATCAGCTGGGTCCTCGGCTGGGTCGTCTTCGTCTACTTCACCTCGGGCGGGCCGGCCGTCTACGGCAAGATCCTCTTCTCCTGGCACATGATCGAGCACATGGGCGTGGCGATGATTGCCCCGCTGCTGCTCGTGCCGGGTGCCCCGATCACCCTGGCGCTGCGGGCCCTGCCAGCACGCAAGGACAAGACCCTCGGGCCCCGCGAGCTCATCCTGGCGACGGTCCACTCGAGCTACCTGCGGGTGCTGGCCAACCCTGCGGTCGCGGCCTCGCTCTTCTTCTTCAGCCTGGCGATCTTCTACTACAGCCCGCTCTTCGAGCTGGCGATGCGCACGCACACCGGCCACGTGCTGATGATGGTGCACTTCCTGCTCACCGGGTACATGTTCACGTGGGTGCTCATCGGCATCGACCCGGGCCCCAAGCGGTGGTCGCCGCTCGCCCTGCTCGTCGTGCTCTTCGCGACGATCAGCTTCCACGCCTTCTTCGGCGTCATCCTCACCCAGTCGACGCAGCTGCTCGCCGAGGACTTCTTCGGCCGTCTCGACCTGTCGTGGATGCGTGACCCGATCGCCGACCAGCAGCGCGGTGGCGCGATCGCCTGGGGCGTGGGCGAGGCGCCGACCCTCGTGCTGGCCATCGCCGTGGCCTGGCAGTGGATGCGCTCGGACGACCGCGAGACCGCACGGCGCGACCGGGCGGCCGACCGCGACGGTGACGCCGAGCTCGAGGCCTACAACAGGCACCTGGCCGGCCTCTCCCGCGAGGACTGACGCACGGCGCGAGCCCGGCCGTCAGCGCGGGCCGGACGACGACGGAGCCGGGCCCCATTGTGGGGCCCGGCTCCGGGTGCGTGTGGGCGGCGGTCAGCCGCAGTTGCTCCACTCGGCGGTGGTGCTCTTGGCGGCCCAGCCGTTGGAGTTGCCCTTGTAGATCGCGCGGTAGCGGTAGCAGGCGCTCGGCTTGACCGAGGTGTTCCAGCCGAAGTACCCGTGACCGTTGGTCCTCGTCCGGCCGGCGTCGAACCAGTAGGTGCCGTAGGCCTGACGGGCCTGGATGTGGACGTTGACGTAGCGCAGCGGGCGGGTCGGGCTGGAGACGAGCTGGGTGACCCGGCCGGTGACCTTGGTGCCGCCGTTGCTCGTCGCGACCGGCTTGGCGGTCGTGCGCACCCACGTGCCCGGCTTGGCCGTCTGGCGCTCCCAGTTGCTGTGGCGGCCGGTGTACCAAGCATTGCCCGAGTAGACCGCGCGGTAGGTCTTCGAGCGGTCGGCCGTCAGCGAGACGGAGAAGGCGCCGTTGGAGTTGGTCTCCGGGCGGGCGACCGTGCGCCACGTCGTGGAGCCGACGTTGCGGGCCTGCAGCGAGATCGAGCGACCGGTCAGCGGGCGGTAGGTCTTCGAGTCGTAGAGCTCGCCGATGACGGTCAGTCGCTCGTTGACCCCGCTCCACAGCGGCTCGACGGTGAGGTTGAAGCCGGGGCTGCTCTTGGCGGTGGTCGCCGCCGGGGCGGCCGGAGCGGCGGGGGCCGCGCTCGTGCTGGCGGCGGGGACGAGGGAGACGGCGAGGGCGGTCGTGGCGGTGAGGACCATCGCGCGGCGGGTGCTCGGGCGCATCTGAGGGCTCCAGGGACGAGAGAGGCAGGGGCGTGGCGGGTGTGACTCATGTGACTGGTGTGGTCACAATCGCAGTGTGCCTCGTCCGCGGGTCTAGGCTGGGGCGAAACGCCGAAGAGAGGGGTACTCCATGGGCGGCGAAGCCCTGTTCTGGATCTTCATCGTCGTCTTCAGCCTGCTGATGATCGCGGGTTTCTTCCTCCTCGAGCGGCCGCGCCGTTCGCGCGAGGTGCCCACGCGGCTGTCCGTCCACACCGACCCCAAGGACCCCCGCGGTCGGCACCAGCCGGCCGAGCGGGTCGACCCCACCGAGACCACCAACCGGCTCTGAGCGGAGTCAGGAGCACGACACATGTAATCGGCGCCGGGATCTTCCTGCTGCTCGTCGGACTCGTCATCGTCTTCGCCTACAACGGCGATATGTCGATCGCCGGGCTCGACCTCGCGGCCCTAGGGTGGATCGCCATCGGTCTGGGCGTCCTCGCGATCGTCCTGAGCTTCCTGCTCACCAACCGCCGTCGCGAGACCGTGGTCCGCGACGACCGTCGCTACTGACGCTCCCGAGCACGACGAAGGGGGGCCCGCCAGCTGGCGGGCCCCCCTTCGTCATGTGCGTGCGGGTCAGAAGGCCGACTCGGGCACGTCCATGAGGGTGTTGTCCGTGGCCTCGGCGATGGCGCGCTCGCCGGCCAGGAGCGGCAGGACGTTCTTGGCGAAGAAGCTCGCCGCGGCGATCTTGCCCGTGTAGAAGTCCTTGTCCTTGCCCTCCGCGCCGGCCTCGAGGGCCTCGGTGGCAACGGCGGCCTGGCGCAGCAGCAGCCAGCCGACGACGAGGTCGCCGGCGCCGAGCAGCAGACGCGAGGTGTTCTGGCCCACCTTGTAGATGTTGGTGATGTCCGAGCCCTCCTGCTTGGGGTCGGAGGCCATGAGCGCCTGGAACATCGCGCCGAGGATGCCCTGGACGTTTTCCAGGCCCTGGCCGAGCAGCTCGCGCTCGTGCTTGAGCGCACCGCCCTGCGCGTCGACGTCCTGGGCGAACTCCTGGATCTGCATCGCGAGGTGACCCAGCGCCTGGCCGTTGTCACGCACGATCTTGCGGAAGAAGAAGTCCTGACCCTGGATGGCCGTGGTGCCCTCGTAGAGGGTGTCGATCTTCGCGTCGCGGACGTACTGCTCGATCGGGTACTCCTGCAGGAAGCCGGAGCCACCGAAGGTCTGCAGCGACTCGGTGCCGAGGAGGGTCCAGGCCCGCTCGGAGCCCAGGCCCTTGACGATCGGCAGCAGCAGGTCGTTGACCCGGTTGGCCATCGCGGCGGGGGAGTCGTCGGCGATCTCCTCGACGCCCGTCGCGAGCTGCTCGACGTCGACGGTGTCCTGCTGGCTCGACGTGAGCGTGACGAGCGCCCGCAGGCCCTCGGCGTAGGCCTTCTGCAGCATGAGGCTGCGGCGCACGTCCGGGTGGTGGGTGATCGTCACACGCGGCGCGTCCTTGGCGGGCGTCGTCAGGTCGGCGCCCTGGACGCGCTCCTTGGCGTACTCGAGCGCGTTGAGGTAGCCGGTGGAGAGGGTGGCGATGGCCTTGGTGCCGACCATCATCCGGGCGTTCTCGATGACGCGGAACATCTGGGCGATGCCGTCGTGGACGTCGCCGAAGAGGGTGCCGACGGCGGCGTGCTTCTCGCCGAAGGTCACCTCGCAGGTCGTCGAGACCTTCAGGCCCATCTTCTTCTCGACGTTGGTGACGTAGACGCCGTTGCGCTCGCCCAACTCGCCGGTCTCGAGGTCGACGGCGTACTTGGTGAGGATGAAGAGGCTCAGGCCCTTGGTGCCCGGGCCGGCGCCCTCGGGGCGGGCGAGGACGAAGTGGACGACGTTGTCGGTCATGTCCGACTCGGCCGAGGTGATGAAGCGCTTGACGCCCTCGATGTTCCACGTGCCGTCGCCGTTGTCGGTGGCCTTGGTCCGCCCGGCGCCGACGTCCGAGCCGGCGTCGGGCTCGGTGAGCACCATGGTGCAGTGCCAGCCCTTCTCGGCAATCCACTTCGCGAGCTTCTTCTGCTCGTCGGTGCCGAGCAGGTAGAGCAGCTTGGCGAAGGAGTAGCTCGCGCCGAACATGCCGATCGCCGGGTTGGCGCCGAGGACGAGCTCGTTCATCGCCCAGCGCAACGACGGGGGAGCGACGGTGCCGTCGAGCTCCTCGGGCAGGTCGAGCGACCAGAAGCCGGCGTCCTGGAAGGCCTTGTACGACTTCTTGAAGGACTCGGGCATCGCCACGGACGAGGTCTCGGGGTCGAAGACCGGGGGGTTGCGGTCGGCGTCGGCGAAGGACTCGGCGAGCTCGTTCTCGGCCAGACGCGCGTACTCCTTGAGCATCTCGCGCGCGGTGTCGGCGTCGACCGCCTCGTAGGGGCCCTGGCCCAGGACCTCGTCGCGACCGAAGACCTCGAAGAGGTTGAACTCGATGTCGCGCAGGTTGCTCTTGTAGTGACCCATGCAGGCGTCTCCTGGTCGTGTCGTGCGCCGGGCCTGCCCGACGCTGGGGACAAGACAGTAAGCAAGCGCTTACTGTCCATTCGATTCATCTTCACCCCGCCGCGCTTGCTGGGGCAAGCGAATGTCAGGTGACCTGAGGCACAACGCAACTCGTCCCCCTTCGCCATGGACGAAGGGGGACGAGGTCACCTGCTCGAGGTGGGCGGCTCAGCGCACCGCGTCGTGCCAGGCCAGGGCTGCGTCGAGCTGGTCGCGCATCTGCGTCGGCCGGGGCGGGGAGTGGCCGTCGGCGAAGTCGTCGAAGACGAGCGAGAAGCGGGGGTGTCCCTCGAGGTCGTCGGGGTCGACGCCGGCGGCGGAGAGGAAGGGGCGGACGTGGTCCTCGAGGTGACCGGGGTCGCCGCTGTTGTGGACGAGGCGCACCCAGGCATCGGGCTGGTCGGGGCCGGCCGCCCAGCGGTGGGTCAGGTCGACGCGGTCGCGGTGGGCCGCCTCGACGGAGTCCATGTCGGGGTGCTCGGGGAAGAGCCGGGTGCGGAAGATCTTCACCGGCATGCGCTCGTAGCGCGAGACGCGCGTCTGCGGGGAGAAGGGCACGGCGAGCGAGCCGGGTGTGTGCGCCGCGAGGGCGATCGACGCGTAGCCGCCACCGCTGCTGCCGGTGAAGACCGTGCGCCGTGCGCCGAGGCGGCCGGCCATCGCCGTCACCTCGTCGGCGAGGCGGGCGGTGACATCGTGCTCCTGCGGCCCGATGTACCAGGCGAGCGGGATCGCCTCGTCGACCTGCAGCGACGGGTCCGAGACGAAGAGCAGGCTCTCGGGGCGCTCGCGCAGGGTCCGCAGCCACTCGAAGCGCGGCAGCGTCACGTCCTTGCGCACCAGCGCACCGTGGAGCACGACGACGAGGTCGGGATGGTCACGACGCAGCAGGAGGGTGTCGATCGTCAGCCGCGGGTCGTCCGGGTGGGTCAGGCGAGTCAACTGGCGGGTGCCGACCTCAGGCAGGGCCGCCTGCGCAAATCCTGTGGCCTCCACGACCGGCGCCTCGGTGCGCTCGTCCCACTCGGTGCTCATCGGCCAATCCAAGCATCCCGAGGTCCGACCCCGCACCCAGCGTGGTCACTGCAGAGCCGGTGCCGGGAAGGCGCTGGCGGTGAGTTAGCATGTCGCCTGCGCCTCGCGCGCCGGTGTAGCTCAATGGTAGAGCGCCAGCTTCCCAAGCTGGACACGCGGGTTCGATTCCCGTCACCGGCTCAGCGGGGTGTTGCCCGAATTTGCGGAATCTGTTGCCCGAATTCGGTGTAACACCCGGAATGGTTGAAGGGCCGCCCCAGACGGGGCGGCCCTTCAGTCGTTGATGGAGTTGTTGGACATCGTCGTTGTCAGGCAGCGACAGGGGCGCCGTGCTGCTGGTCGAGCTGGATCTGCTGCTCGTGGGTCAGCATCTGGAAGCCGAAGGTGTGCTCGGTGCGTGCCGTGTGGAGCGGGTGGCTCGAGTAGGCGGTGGCGGCGGCGTACTCGCGCGGCTCAGCGCTCGCGCGTGCGTGCCAGTCCTCGAGCTCCTTGAGGTTGTAGTCGACGACTTGCGCGACCAAGGCCAAGGTCATCAGTGGTTCTCCGATGAAGCGGGTGAAGCCTCGTTTGATGCTTCGCGTGCTCAGGTTCTTGAGGTTGCCGAAGATGCTCTCCACGTACGTTCGTCGGTTGAAGCTGATGAGCCACGGGCGGCTGCCGTAGTACTCGGCCTGCTGGTACTTCATGATCACGTGCGCTGGGATCTGCACGACCGGCGGCTTGGGCTCGCAGAAGACGCTCTCGTGGTCCGCCGGGGGGCGCACGACGGGGATCCCGGCCTCCCGTGCTGCCGCGACGCTGCCGGGCAGGATGCTGCATCCGATCTTGCCGGCCGCTGCGGGGCACAGCCACCGCGTCTTTCCGTCGCGGTCCTGCTGAGCGGTCTTCTTCCGGCGCATTGCGTACTGCTCGCGCTCCGTGATGAGTTGCTCGTAGGCGTCGATCTCTTCGCGGCTGGCGGTCAGACCAGGGCGCTCGAGGCCACGAAGGCCCTGTGGGGTCATGGGGCAGTGCGGGGTGCCGTCGAGGATCACGGCGCCCTTGTAGTCCTTGGGGCCGTGATCTCTGGCGCGCATGTCGAGGACCTGTCGGATGCCGAGCTTGGCCAGTGGCAGTGCCCAGCGCTCGTACTTCTTGTAGCTGTAGTGGCGGTCGCCGATGAGGTCGCCGATCACCAGACCTCGACCCAGGGTGCGGTGGATCATGTCGAGGGTGGGGTCGACGATGTCGGTGCTGGCGGGGGTGAGTGCGATCTGCTCGACCAGGAGGGGCTCGAGGTGAGGGTCGGCAATCGCCTTCCCGCCCCGCTTGATCACGTCAGGCACGCGGACCAGTGCGTGGAGCCCGTACCCGTAGAAGCTGGAGGACCCGCCGTTCTTGTGCGTCTTGCTACCCCACGCGGCGAAATTGCACTGCTTGGCTTCCCGACGAACGTTGGAGCAGCGCTCATCACTGGCGACAAAGGCTGATTCCTGGTCCTGGTCGTGGCCCTCGCAGTCGGTGGTCGTGGCAAGGTCTGCCTCGTCCTCGTCGATGATCTCAGCCTCGGCCTTGTAGGTGGGCTTGCGCTGGGAGAGGCTCCAGCTCCACACGCCCGTCTCGTCCACGGCGTAGGACGTCCCCTGCCGGGGCACGACGTGGGTGGCCGTGATGAGCGCGTCGCGGATGGCCGCCAGGTTGCGGCGTCGGTACTCGCGCGCCTCCTCGCTGTCGGCCGACTGGGGGTCGAGGTTGGCGTTGAGGTTCTGGGCGATGGTGTTCAACTGCTTCTCGGAGAGCATGCGCGCCTTCCCCTGGCCGTCGAGCGTTATGATGCCTAGGCGCCATTGGAGGTCCCTCGGGAGGTTGCCGACGGCCAGCTGGTGCATCGCTCGGATCTGCAGGGTCTTGGTGTGGAAGCGACAGCACAAGAGCATCAGGATCAGGAAGAGGCGTACTGTCGCTCCCTGCTTGCGGCGTCCTCGGTTGCTGGTGCGTTCGAAGCGCTCGAGGAGCTCGACGACGGACACCTGCTGGTTGGGGTCTTCGGGGTCGTCGATGACGGCGGCGTCGACGATGTACTCGATGCGCTGCAGGTGCGTCAGGAGCGCCTCGATCGTCTGTGCGTCGTTGTCGGTGCGCTTGGTCGGGTTCGTGGCGGGCATGTCAGCAGCCCTCCCCACGCAGAGCGATCTGGGCCGGGGTGGCGGGAACGAAGTCGAGCAGGTCGAACAGCGCTCGGGTCGAGGACAGGCCTGCGGCGTGGCAGAGCACGGCGAAGGGGGTGGCTCGTGTGAGGTGCCCGACGATCCAGGTGGCACGCAGACGGTCCTGTGAGAGGGGTGGCACGTCGCCGTAGAGGTGGGCGCGGTCGAAGACGCGGGCCGCGACGTTGCGGCGAGCCGGGTCCTCGCCGAGCAGGTACGCATCCTGTGCGCGTCCACGCACTCCGCGGGCGACGATGTCTTCCCACTCGCGCCGGACCCAGACCGTGCGGGCCTTGGTGCCGGGGATGTCGACCTGCACCGCACCGTCTTCCGCGATGTGCACGTCGCTGGTACGGATCTGCTTGAGCTCGTTGGAGTTGATGCCGGCACCGAGGCCGAGGCCAACACACACGCACAGCTGGCGGACCATCTCGTCGGTGGGCTGGACGAGGATGACGCGACGGATGACCCGGATCTCCTCATCGGTGTACGGCGCCAGGACCTCCTTGCGGCGCAGGACCGGCGCCGGCAGGGGCGCCGTCGCGGGGTGGAGGGAGTCAGCGATGGGGCGCAGGCGGCCGCGGTAGTCGGAGCGGGTCTTCTCGCTGGCGCTCTGCAGCGCGGTGCTGCAGAAGTCCTCGATCAGCTGGTGGGTGAAGATGTCGGCGACCTCGGTCAGGCCGTGCTGCTGCTCGGCCCAGACCAGCACAGCCACGATCTGCCCGGTGCGCAGCTCGAGACTGCGCAGACCGCGACCGGGCACGTGACTGATCGCTTCGACGATCTTGGGGCGCATCCGCTCCAGCTGGCGGTCGGTCAGCTTCTTCGAGCGGTAGTTCTCCCGCAGCCACGTGAGGTACTCCTCGGGCAGCGGCTCGTTCTGGACGTTGTTGGCTTCTGCTCGGGCTCGCAGCACGGCGGCGCCGCTGAGGCGGCGAGCGGTGCGGGGACGGCGGGCGACGAGCGGCTGGATCTGGGACATCTTGGCCTCCGGTTGTTTGGGCGATCCCCAAGCGGGGACAACCGGGAAGGTGCTCATTGCTGCTGCTACGGCAATCCCCGCCAGAAGTTTTTTCTGGCGGGGATCTCAGGCGTCAGCCGCGGAGCTGATCGATGGTTCCGGGGGCTGCTGGGTGATGCTGCAGGTAGCGCTCGCAGTCGTTGCGGCTGAACCCATGGCTGCGGGCCAACGTTGCGAAGTCCAGGTCGTTTCTGACCAGCCGACTGGCCCAGGTGGGCCGCCAGCGCCGACGGTCGAACTTCAGACCTGCCGTCGCGAACTCACGACACATCGCCTCCGTCGCGATGCCTTCCAGAGCGGCCACGACGCTTTCGGCAGCGGTGGAGTCGTCGTCCAGGAGCGCGAGCAGCTTCGCGAGCGTCACCGACGGGGCGTCGATGGCCCGCAGCGCGGCCACCTCGGCGGGGGAGTAGGGCGGGGCGAAGGGGCTACGCCCGCGAGCGATGGCCTTGCGCGCGGGGCGCCCAGCCAGGCCCCGCTGCACGCGGAAAAGCTGGCTGCGTCGGTTCTCACGGGTGCCCGTCGCCGTGCCGCCCTGCTCGAGGACGGCCAAGTATCGAGTGATCTGGTCCGGGGTGACCTGGGCAGCCAGATCGTCGTCTCCATGGGTGGGGGTCGACCACGCGAGGAAGGCACAGATGGAGCCGAGGACGTAGGTCAGGTCCTGGAAGCTGGACGGCTCGGCAGCTCGAGCCATGTCCGCCACTTCGTCTTCCCACGCCTCCCACGTCTCGGCGGGCAGGCTCGCGGGGACGTAGGTGGACATCTTCGCGTCAACGTCGGCGTCGGACAGGATCTTGGGTGCTGAAGTCTTCGTCATGACCCGGAACGTCCGGGCCGGCGACTCTGCGTCAATCCCCCCGAGCGCTGACGCGCGAGGGGTATCCCAGGTTGTCGTTGCCTACGAGCATGATTCTCCTCATGACGAGGGATGGGCTTCAGCACTGGGCGGAAGGTCCTTCTGTGTCAGAAGCGTGCTGGTGGTGTGGCGCGCCTGCGACGACGGCGGAGCACCGGTTCAAGGCCAGCTCGTTGCGCCGAGCAGCCACCAACGATGACGGCAAGGTGGTGCCGACGAACCTGTTCAAGAGCAGCGAGCGATTCCGGGGCGATTTGCGCAGTCTGCGAAAGGGAGCGGAGGTCCGGTGGCCGCCCAGCCTGTGCGCCCCGTGCAACAACGACCGCAGTCAACCGTTCGACAGAGCGCTTGACCAGTTCGAGACCTTCGTTCTGACTCACCTTGAGGTCTTGGGCCGATGGCGACGACTCACGTGGGCGGACGTCTACGGTCCGGCCTGGGAGCAGGATGCAGCGCACCTTGCGCGCTACTTCGGCAAGCAGATGGGGTGCATGCTGGCGGCCTACCGCCTGCCCATGCCCGACGAACTGATCCAGTTCCTCGACGGCTCGCCTCAGTGCCCGACCATCAACTTCACCTTGGCCCGCAACTGGCGCGGGATCCAGGGACACAAGTTGATGTGCGCCGCCGGTGGCGATGGGCTCGAGACGTTCTTCGGCCTATTGCCAGCTACGCGATACGAGACAGACGGGGCGACCAGCGGCTTGGACTACGGCTACTTTCTGGCGTACATCTGGGTTCGCCTCGAGTGGCGAGACTCGGGCAACTTCACGGGATGGTGGGAGAGCCCTGCCGCACCCTTGCCCCTCGCCAACGGCGACCTCGGCAGTCGCTGGGGATGGTGGCGCGTCATGAACTCCTATCGGGAACGGCCCCGAACGCCCTGACACCGGCACGCCGGTAGGCCGTGGCGATTTCGAGTCCGCCACTTGGGTGACAGCAACACGCGCCAACAGGTGTCGGCGAGCGCTTCGTCGCTCCGCGTCACCGGCCCGCAACGGGCGGGTCGGGCGCCAAGGCTCACTAGGAGCCACCGCATGTCGACAAACAAGATCAGCACCAGCTCACGGCCCTCAACTGCGAGGGCCGACGACCTCCGCCTCCGCCGGGCGAGGCTCGACTCCCTCCTGGACGTTCGGTGGAGGCTGGCCCGGCTGGCCATCGAGCGCCGGAGCCACAACCTCGACGACGCAGTCGACGTCTTCCTGGAGCAGCTCCAGGTCGAAAGCACCATCGACCGGGAGTTCCCAGGGGTCGCGGACCAGAAGTTCCCCGACTGGCTGGATGCAGACCTGAGCCTCGAGCACGACGCGAGCGTCCTGCACCCGGAGTGCGGCATCTGCCAGGCCATCGCACGTCGTGCCGGGATCAGCATCCCGCCGTGGCAAGCGGCCTGATCAACTGCCGTCCAGCGAAAGCCGGACGGCACTGACCGAAGGAGGGGGAGCCAACTGGCTCCCCCTTCTTTCACGTCCGGCGACACCCCCGGTTGCCGATCCGACTCGACACCGGACTAGTACATACGCGCTCACGTCAGCGTCAGAACCTTGACAACTCCACAGAGCACAGGCCCCCCCGGCGATCGCGCCATGCCACCGAGACGACTGGTTAGGCTGCGGCCAAACCTCACGGACGGAAGGGGCATCGACGGTGTCGGTCACGCTTGAAGATCTGCTCGACAAGATCTGGTTCGGCGCGCAGAACACGGTCGAGAAGGGCTCCTCGTTCGAGCACCTGATCGCGAGCTACCTGCGCACGGCTCCGGAGTTCGCGGACCGCTTCGAGGACGTGTACCTGTGGCAGGACTGGCCCGAGCGTGGCGGGCAGGCTGATCATGGCATCGACATCGTGGCCAAGGACATCCACACCGGTGGGTGGTGCGCCGTTCAGGCGAAGTTCTACGATCCCCAGTCGCACATCAACAAGACGGACATCGACACCTTCCTCAGTGCCGCGAGCAACAAAGCCTTCACCAGCAAGCTCTTCGTCTCGACGACCACGAGCTGGGGTCCGACCGCCAAGCACGTTCTCGACGCCGCCGAGGTCACCCGCATCGGCTTGAGCGACCTGCTGGAGTCGAAGGTCGACTGGGAGTCGATCGACTGGTCGAGCCCGCTGCCGGAGGTGCTGCCGACATCGGGGAAGAAGACCCCGCGCCCGCACCAGCGCGAAGCCTTGAAGCAGGTGCGCGCCGGGTTCACCGAGCACGACCGCGGGCAGCTGCTGATGGCCTGCGGGACGGGCAAGACGTTCACGTCCCTGAAGGCCGCGGAGGAAGTCGCGACCTCCCGCAAGGGCGAGTCGACCACGGTGCTGTTCCTCGTGCCCTCGATCCAGCTGCTGAACCAGACGCTGCGGGAGTGGAAGCAAGAGTCCGAGATCCCCTTCCGCGCGTTCGCGGTGTGCTCCGACGTCAAGGTCGGGCGGCACTCCACGAGCGAGGACATGTCGGTACACGACCTCGTGGTGCCAGCGACCACGGACACGACGGCGCTGGCGAGCCAGATCGCAGCGCGTGGCGAGGACGACAAGTTCACGGTCGTGTTCTCCACGTACCAGTCGATCGACGTAGTCGCGCAGGCCCAGGCAGCCGGGATGCCGGACTTCGACCTGATCATCTGCGACGAGGCCCACCGCACCACGGGTGTCACACTTGCTGATCAGGACGAGTCGCCGTTCGTGCGCGTGCACGATCAGGGCTTCATCCGTGGCACGAAGCGGCTGTACATGACCGCGACCCCGAGGCTGTTCAACCCCGAGACCAAGGACAAGGCGAAGGGGGCCGACGCGGTCCTGGCGTCGATGGACGACGAAGCAGTGTTCGGGCCGGTCTTCCACCGCCTGGGCTTCGGCGAGGCCGTCGAGCGGGACCTGCTGACCGACTACAAGGTCTTGGTGCTGACGGTCGACGAGGACTACGTCGCCCGCAACTTCCAAACCGAGATGGCCGCCGCCGGCGAGCTGCCGCTGGGGGACGCGGCGAAGATCATCGGCTGCTGGAACGGCTTGGCCAAGCAGTTCGGCGACATCGACGACGACGAACGTGCCCTCGTCGGCGTGCAGCCGATGCGCCGGGCAGTCGCGTTCTCCCACAGCATCAAGGCGTCCAAGTCGATCACCAACGCCTTCCCCGACATCGTCGAGCGGCACATCAGCGCCGAACCCGTCGCCTCCGGCGTCCAGCCCGAGGAGATCGAGGACGCGCTGCGCGTGGACGTCCACCACGTCGACGGCACCATGAACGCCCTGCAGCGCGGGCAGGAACTCGCCTGGCTCAAAGACGGCGCCCCCGAGGACGAGAACACCTGCCGGATCCTGTCCAACGCCCGCTGCCTGTCCGAAGGCGTGGACGTCCCGGCTCTGGACGCGGTGCTGTTCCTGACCCCGCGCGGGTCGCAGGTCGACGTCGTGCAGTCCGTCGGGCGGGTGATGCGCAAGGCCGAAGGGAAGAAGCTCGGCTACATCATCCTGCCCGTCGTCGTGCCGGCCGGCGCGAGCCCGGAGTCGGCCCTGGCGGACAACAAGCGCTTCCAGGTCGTCTGGCAGGTCCTGCAGGCCCTGCGCGCCCACGACGACCGGTTCAACGCGATGGTCAACCAGATCGAGCTGAACAAGAAGCGGCCCAAGGGTCTGGGTATCGGGCACGTCAGCGACCGCCCCGCCGATGATGACGCCGACACCCAGCTCGAGTTGTCCTTCGACATCGAGGGCTGGCGCGATGCGATCTACGCGCGGATCGTCAAGAAGGTCGGCGAACGGCGGTACTGGGAGACCTGGGCAAAGGACATCGCCAAGATCGCCCAGCAGCACATCACCCGGATCACCGCACTGCTGGCCGACCGGGACTCGAACGCCGCCAAGGAGTTCGACGCCTTCCTCGAGGGCCTGCGCGGCAACCTCAACGACGGCATCACCCAGACCGACGCGATCGAGATGCTCGCCCAGCACCTGATCACCCGCCCGGTCTTCGAGGCCCTCTTCGCCGGGTACGACTTCGCGCACTCCAACCCCGTCGCCCAGACCATGGAGCGCATGCTCGAGGTCCTCGACGAGCACTCCCTCGATGACGAGAACGCCGCCCTGGAGAAGTTCTACGACTCCGTGCGCGCCCGGGTCGAGGGCATCGACAACGCCGAGGGCCGGCAGCGGATCATCGTCGAGCTCTACGACAAGTTCTTCGCCACCGCCTTCAAGCGCACCGTCGACAAGCTCGGCATCGTCTACACGCCCGTGGAGATCGTCGACTTCATCCTCAACTCCGCCGACGAGCTCCTGCGGCAGCACTTCGGGCAGGGGTTGACGGACGAAGGGGTGCACATCCTCGACGGGTTCACCGGCACTGGGACCTTCATGACCCGCCTGCTGCAGTCCGGCCTGATCGAACCCCACGATCTGGCCCGCAAGTACGCCAACGAGCTGCACGCCAACGAGATGCTCCTGCTGGCGTACTACATCGCTGCGGTCAACATCGAGACCACGTACCAGGACCTGCGCCGCGGCGACCTGAGCGACGGGCAGGCCGAGTACGAGCCCTTTGAAGGCCTGGTCCTGACGGACACCTTCCAGTCCTACGAGGACGGCGACGAGGACGACCTCGGGGTGTTCCCCGTCAACAACGAGCGCATCAACCGGCAACGGCAGCTGCCGATCACGGTCATCGTCGGCAACCCGCCCTACTCCTCCGGGCAAGACTCGGCCAACGACGACAACGCCAACGAGAAGTACCCCGCCCTCGATGCAGCCATCCGGGACACCTACGCCGCCCGCTCGACCGCGACGAACAAGAACAGCCTCTACGACTCCTACATCCGCGCCATCAAATGGGCCTCCCTGCGGATCAAGGACCGAGGCGTCATCGCCTACGTCACCAACGGCGGCTGGCTCGACTCCAACACCGCCGACGGCATGCGACTGACCCTCGCCCAAGAGTTCAGCGACATCTACATCCTGAATCTGCGCGGTGACCAGAAAGGCGATTGGCAACGCGAAGGAGGCAAGATCTTCGATCAAGGCAGCACGACTGCGGTTGCTGTCGCCATCCTTGTGAAGGATCCCCGCCCTTCGAGTGAGGCCCCGAATATCACCTTCGTCGACATCGGCGAATTCTTGGACCGCGGAGAGAAGCTGGACAAGGTCGCACGTGCCGGGACCTACTCTGGTCTCGATTCGCGAAAGATTGTGGCCAACGAGTACGGCGACTGGTTGAGCCACCGAACCTCTCGGTTCCAGTCGTTCCTCCCACTGTCCGGGTCCGGGGACGAACCCGGCGTATTTGGTCGTGTCGGTCCCGGAGTCCAGTCGAATCGGGATGTCTGGGTGTACGGATCATCGGCGTTGGGCCTGTCAAATAACATGCGTACCGCGGTCTCGGCCTATCAGCAGTCCCTCCACGATGGTCAACGCGTCCTGGACACCAAGAGGATCAAGTGGTCGTCCTCGCTGGAACAGCGATTTGTTCGGGGCGAGCAGATCCTGGCTTCAGACGAGACCCCCTTCCCAGCCGCCTACCGACCTTTCGAACGACGGTTGCGCTACCCAGATCGTAGGTGGATCCATCGCCCTGGGCTTGGTCCGTGGGCGTTTCCCACGCCGCGAGCATCGAACCGCTGCATTGCCGTGGCGGGTGTGTCATCCCACGCCCCCTTCTCAGTACTGATGACCGGTCATGAGCCGAACCAGCACGTCATCGACACCACCCAAGGGTTTCCTCGCTGGCGTTACGAGGCATCTGCTGACCGCGGAAACCAACTGGCCATTGAGGACGTCACCCGCGAAACGGTTGACGGTCACCAAAGAATTGACAACGTTACTGACGAGATCTGGCTCTACTTCGTGCGCGCCTACGGCGAATCCTTCACGAAGGACGACGTCTTCTCCTACGTATATGGACTACTCCACTCGCCCGACTACCGGGAGACGTACGCGGCCGACCTGAAGAAGTCCCTCCCGCGGATCCCGCTCGTGATGGATGCTGGTCCCTTTGTCGAAGCCGGAGGCAAGCTCTCCGAACTCCACCTCTCCTACGAGTCCGTTGCGCCCTACGCCCTCAACGGACTCGACACGGACCCCGGCCCATCGGACCCGTACGAGTTCTTCCGGGTCGAGAAGATGAGGTTCGCCAAGGTCCTTGACCCTGAGACGAACAAGAAGGTCGCGGACCGTTCGACGATCGTCTACAACGACCGCATCACGCTCTCGGGGATCCCGGAGCAGGCGTACCGGTACATGCTTGGGTCGCGCTCGGCGATCGAGTGGGTGATGGACCGCTACCAGGTGAAGACCGACAAGTCGTCGGGCATTGTCAACGACCCGAACGACTGGTCGCGTGAGGTCGAGGACCCGCGCTACATCGTTGACCTGCTCGCCCGGATCGTCACAGTGAGCCTGGAGACGATGAAGATCGTGGATGCGCTGCCGGCGCTGGAGATCAGGGATCAGCAGTGACCGGGGAGCAACACTGCGACCTGTGCAACCTCCCCTTCGCGCAGTGCGCGCACGGGCTGGCTCGTCGGCAGCGGCGCGCGGAAGCCAAGGCCAAGAAGACAGCGCAGAAGGCGCAGAAGAGCCAGCCAGCGAAGCCCGTGTCACAGCGCTTGGTCTCCCAGAAGCAGCGAGAGCAATTGCCCGAGGTGCTGCAAGGGGTGCCCGTTGTCGCGGCACAGCCGGCTGCGTCGAAGATCCGGCGCAAGTGCGCGACGTGCGGGCGACGGTCCCGCTTCGGGCGGTACAGCGTGTGCGCGACGTGTCTTCGGGCTCAGGGCGGTCGGGAGTGCACGCGCTGCGGTCGTCTCTTTCGTCCGCCGGCTGGATCGAAGGCAGCCAAGCGTTGCGGCACTTGTTCGGGCAAGCGTGCCTACACGGTCACGACGATGGGCGCCCCAGGCTTGGGCAGGCGAGCCTGACGGCCGGATCTGACCGAGATCAGAGACAAAGGAGTTTCGATGGCCATCAACTTCAAGCTGCTACCTCGCGGTGAAGTGCCCATCTACGCGAACGACTCGCTAGGGCGAACTTGGGCGGGCTGGGACGACAACGTGACCTTGCAGGGCACTTGGCACGTCAACAGGGGGCAGTGGAATGTCAGCGCGGAGCGCCTCGCGCGGGAGAACTACGCAACGATGTCGTTCGAAGGCACAGTGCGCTTGGTCGCCCGGCTGGACGGGTTCACCACGGATGAGGACGGCCTGAAGATTCTGCATGGGCAGGTCCTGCCCGCCACCCACCCGGTGAGCAAGGAGCTGATGGGGCGGACGGTGCCAAGCGGGCGGAACCCGGTTTCCTACTTCGACACCAGCGAGCTCGAGGTCACTGAGCCTGAGCCAGGCAATGCAGTCCTGCTGACAATGAATCCGGCGCTCTACGATTTCTACGCCTTGGAGGCGCGGGAAGCGCAGGCGGCGATCTCGTTGGGGCAGCCTGCACCTGGCCGATGGTCGGTGGCCAAGCGGGTTCAGGGGATTGGTCCCGGCGACACCGTGTACATGCTCAAGCAGGGGGAGGAGCCGCGAGGGATCGTCGCCTCGGGCACGGTCACGAGCGAGATCTTCGTCGACGACCACTGGGACCCAGAGGTACCCGGAGAACTCAGCTACGTGGAGGTGTCGTGGACTGCGGTCGTCGACGAGGACGCGCCCCTACCGCTGGAGAGCCTGAAGGAGGTGTTCCCGCAGCAGCATTGGACTCCTCAGTCCAGTGGTCAGGGCGTTCGTCCTGAGGTGGTGTCTGGCCTCGCCGCGATGTGGGCCGAGTTCGTGGGCCGTGCTGTCGACAATGGCGTAGCGCCGTCGCCCGCTGGGGGGCGCGGCCAGGGGCGTGTGGTCGACGCCAGATTGCGAAAGCAGATCGAGGACGCGGCCCAAGACCGACTCATGAGGTACTACCGGGACCTTGGTTGGGATGTTCGCGACGTCCGCTACACGGAGCCGTACGACGCTCTAGCTACGAAGGGCGAGACCACGCGCTACCTCGAGGCCAAGGGCACCATGGGCAGCGCTGACACGGTCATCGTCACGCGCAATGAAGTTGCGCACGCTCGGAGTCACCCGGATGCGTGCATCTTGGGCATCCTGACGTTCCTCCAGCTGGACGAGAACGGCGACATCGACCCCGAGTCGGGTGATTTCTTCATCGGCCCCTTCGACCCGGACGCAGGTGAACTCACTCCGATCTCCTACGACTTCGCCCCCGCGTGGGACAACTTCACCCCGCTGTAGGTCTCTCACCACTGACGCGCTGGAGGGTCGTCAGCATCCTCCCTGGCATGAGTGACACACACGCTGCGCCACGTGGTCCCTTCGAACCGAGCCCTGTGCCGTCTGACCGAGACCTTCTGCCCGGGGAGTTGCCGTTCACCGCGTGGGGACAGCACGCGAATGGGACTCTGGACCTCCGTGTCTTCGACCAAGGCATCTGGTGGGTTGACGCGCAACAGCGTCCGCATCGAATCGCCGAGATGTCGTTGGAGTACCTGCGGAACGTATTGGCCGATCTTGAGGAGGCTGCGGAACGCCTCCACCTCGCCATCGTGCGCAAGGAGGTGCTCGAAGACATGGCCGCCCTGTTGTCCGGGCGTATCCCGGGCAATACGGTTGCTGAGGCCTTCGGCGCGACCGCAGTCGCCGACGTCTCGCCCGCGGTGTGGTTGGCGAGCACCCCGCTGGTCCGCGCAGTACACGCAGCGCTCGCCCAAGGCATCGTCGGCGATTGAGCGGGCGACCTGGACGGTCCGTGCTCACAGAGGCTGGCGTTCACGTTCGGCATAGGAAAGTAGGTTCGCCGGGTGGTCGGACCAGCGGGCCCTCAGCCGGGCCGCCCACGTTGTCGTTGCTCCGTGCTATTTCTTGAGCAGACGGTGGCGAATCAGTCGAGGAGGAGACATGGGAGCGTCAGCGATGTTGTTCTTCTCCCACGACACGGACGCTCTTCGAGAGGGAAGCACGTGAACCTGATCGATCGGATCCAGAGCCGTCTGGACGACGACGGGCATCGCCTTCAATCCGGTGATTTCGAAGACTGCGCGACGGAACTGATCGGGCGGTTGTACCCGGGGCTGGCCCCAATTCCAGGCGGGACGGACCACGGGCTCGATGCTGAGCTCGTCAGACCCAACGGGCACGTGCTCGGGCTCGTGGTCACGTCGTCCCGCAGTTGGGACGGAGCCAAGAAGAGTCTGCGTGGCAGCCTGAAGTCCGCGCGGGAACATGGCCGCAAGTTGGAACACGTGATGGTGGCCAATCTCGCGGAGGTCAACCAGACCAAGCGCCTTCAACTGGCCAAGATCGCCAACGAGTTCGACTGCGACTTGATGCAGGTCTTCGACCGTGCATGGTTCGCGAATGAGTTTCTCAGGAGCCCGGACTGGCGACTGAAGGTCTTGGGCATCTCAGGAGGGTTCTCCAGCTTCTCTCGGACGGCCCGCGGTGCGCGCCCCGAGGAGACGCAACTCTCGACCATCGGTCGCGACGAACTTCTCGCCACGGCGGCGGCCACTGATCACGACCTTGTCATCTGGGGCGTCCCGGGCGCGGGAAAGAGCCACGTCGCCGGGAAGTTGCCCGGTGCGCTCTTCCTCGCTGAGCATGCTCTGCCCGAGCAGCTGGTGGATGACCTAATCTCAACGACCCCGGACGTCGTCGTGGTTGATGACGCGGGCGCGCGGGCTGCCGATGTCCAGCGGCTCTGGGGCGCCCGCGAGGCGGAGAACCTCGACTTTCGCATTGTGGCCACGTGTTGGCCACACGAGGTTGGAGCAGTTGGCGACGCACTGCCTGGCGCCACCAGTTGCGAGGTCGATCTCTTGACGCGCGAAGAACTCGGAGCAATTCTGCGGGAACGAGGTGTGACCCGTACCGCGGTTCTGGCGCACATTCTCGATCAGGCGCAGGGCCGTCCTGCGTGGGCTATCAACCTCGCGGACCTCCTCGTGGACCGTCGGGACTGGCAATCCGTGTGGTCAGGTCGAGCCCTCCGCCAGCAAATTCTTTCATTTCTGCGGCGATCTAACGCTGAAGATGAGGCAATTCACCTGCTGGCTACTGTCGCGCTCGCAGGTGGGGTCAACGAACGTCAAATGCGCGAGTTGGGCAAGTTGTTTGAGCTGACCCCCACTCGGCGCGCAGGGTTGACTCGTTCGGTGGCCATCGCCGGACTTCTGGATGTGCAACGCCGGTCCACGTGGGAGGGTGATGGGCCTACGGTGGAGGAGTTCTACCGAGTGGTACCGCCAGTTGTCGCGGCCAGTATTGCTTCTGACGTCTACTTTGCTGCCAGCGCGCCTGCGATCTCGATCAGGGACATCAAGGAGGCGCTACCTGAGCTCTCGCCGCACGTAGTGCAGTCTCAGATTCATGCCGCTCTGCTTGGGGCGGACGAGCCACTGATCCCGACTGAGGTCGAGTTCATCTCGGCGCTCGAAGGCACCAGTGAGAGTTCTGAGCGAATGGAATTGCTCAGAACCTACGCCCTTATTGGGCCTCGCTACGCCAATATCGTCGACGGCCATCTTGCGAAGGGCGTAGCTAGCGCCGTGGCGACCGGTCAGGCAGCAATTGCCTTAAGCCAGCTAGTGGAGCTTGCTCATAGGACGGCGGAGGCGCTCCAGCGAGACGACAACACCTCTACAGGGCAACTGTTCGAGGCGTTTGTGCTTGTCATCGGGCAGGGGTGGGACTGTAGCGCTGCGGTGAAGGCTCTGGTCGAGGGAGTCCGTGCTGCCCCTCCCGGTGAATGGCCGTCTCCCGACCCCATCACGAGGCTTGCGATGGCCATCTCGGGCCCGCAGTGCTCGGAGCTCCCACGACAGGTGTGGCTCGAGTTGGCTGTTGAAATCCTTACCCCTACCGTCGACGGGAACTACAAGGACCCTGAGTCGAGCGCTCGATGGGTATTGCAGTCCTTCACCTGGCCCGCGCATGTGTTGACCGAGTTGTTTGATCTCCTCCGTACCAGCCTGGCCGGGCGCGCTGAGCAGGCGGACGTCACTCAACTGCGGCAACTCATCATGCTTCTTGAGAAGTTCGTTGGTCTTGCTGCGGGGCGTCAGCTTCCATTCGGGGGCCTGCCCACGGAGGAACAGAGGTCCGCGGGGGCCGAGATCGCACGCGCCCTAGCTGCCGATGTCGGTCGTCAGATCTCGACGCCGGGTCTTCGAACCGTATTCAACCGCGCAGTGGGCGAGGTGGCGGCGCCACTGAATGAACCGGACGACCTGTTCCGCGCGCTGACCCGCGAGCATGACTTCGGCTGCGGCTGGGAAGAAGACCAACGCCGGCACGCGGAGTCCGTCGATGCCGCGCTCGCTGCCTACCTGGTCAGGCCAGCTGAGACCCTTATGGCCTGGCTTGAAGGACATCAGCAAGACCTCTCCATGGTTTCGGGCGCGGCCGCGCTGCATCTGGTGTTTGCCCGCCTCGCTGCGGAGCCCAACCCAACGGAGTGGTTGCGGGCGGCGCTAGACCACGGTCTTGGTCGTGTGGCAGGGCCTGTGATTCGCAAGTGCCTCGATTTGGGTCTCATGACTGAAGCGCTGTCGCGGCGGATGTTGGCAGACCGAGGCGCCCGAACCGCGTTCGTGCCCGCGGTCATCGCAGACTGTCACGACCAGAGCCTCGTCGACATGGTCGTCGAGGATTTGTCGGGGGAGGACCTCGCCAGCCTTGAGTGGGGGGCACCCCTCGGAAATGCGGGCGCATCTACGCTGGCCCTCTTGTTTCAGCACCCGAGCCCTCAGGTGCGGAGTGGAACCGCAGTGCTCTGGGCGGCAGATCGTTTGATGGGGCGGAAGGACGCCGTCCTTGACGCAGAGTGGGCTGAGGCGATGGAAGCCTTGGACGTTGATCAGGACGCGCCACACAACTGGGCCCAGAACGAAGCTCTAAAGGCGCTGGCAAGAGTTGCTCCAGAATCCTTCATGGACCTGATGGTTCGCCACGTAGTGTCACCGGACAGCATGGGGTCCTACGATGTTTGGAAGGACTCCGCCGCGGAACTCTCGGTCCATAACCGGCAAGCTGTATGGAGAAGGGTCCGCGACTCGCCACGCGCGGCGAACGCGTTCTGGGTGCTTGCATGCGACGACACGGATTGGATCTCCAAGGAAGTGGCTGAGCCTGGCTTCCCCCTCAGCGTGGGCCAACTCCTGCATGCGATGCAGTTTCAGTTCCACGTGCGTCTTCCATTGTCCGACTTGGCACGCGCCCTGCGACCCATGGGATGGACTCCTGATGATCTCCTCTGGACCCTGGAGGTCGGCACGGGCACCGGAACGGAGTACGAGCGACTTGCGGCGCACCTTGAGACATGTGCCCAGCTGGCGGCGTCGTCCGACGCCGACTTGGCCGCACTGGGCGCGCGCGGCGTTGAGAGGTACCAGCCTCGAGTGGATAAGGCGCGAGCTGCCGCGCGTCGGGCAGCCGTGCGCGGCGAGTTGGGGCCGTGACCTACCACGCCGACCTATCGACACTCGCACGCCGCCACGAAGCTGAGGCACTGTAGGGCTCCCCGCATGCATGTGAAGAAGTTGCACCGTGCGTGTGAAGGGTGCGACGGGCACAGATTGGAAGCCTGGAAAGCTAGGGTCGGCGCGAATTAGGGCAACACCCCTCAGCAGTTTCTCGGCCCCGTCACCGCTCGGTGACGGGGCCGAGGGCTTTTGCGCGCGGGTCGGGGACTGGGTTGATGTAACTGGGTGCGCTGGGGGTCACCCACGCACATCGATCGGCGACGAGGAGTGGGCGTGAACCCCCCTTCGCCCTGCGGGCAAGTACAGGTGTGAGCACACTGGGGACGGACACGGGCAGGCCGCCGATGGGGCAGGTCAAGGCGCTGCGGCGGTCGCCGAGCGTCGGCGGGGTACCGATCGACGAGGTCTTCGACCGGCACCACGCCGACGTCTACCGCTACCTCGCCCGGCGCGTGCCGGCCGACGTCGCGGAGGACCTCGCGAGCGAGACCTTCGTCCAGGCGGTGACCCGAGGGCACACCTTCGACCCGGAGCGGGGGGCGCTGCGGGGGTGGATCTTCGGCATCGCGAGCAACCTGCTCTCCCGCCACCACCGCGAAGAGGTCCGCGCCTACCGGGCCTGGGCCCGCACCGGCGTCGACCCGCTGGTGACCGCGGGCGACGAGACCGATCGAGCCATCGACCGGGTCGACTCGCAGTCACGCCGGCCGGCTCTCGTCACCGCCCTCGCCGACCTCTCCGACGGCGACCGGGACGTGCTGCTGCTCGTCGCCCATGCGGGCCTCACCTATGCCGAGGTCGCCCAGGCCCTCGACCTGCCGGTCGGGACCGTGCGCTCCCGGCTCAACCGCGCCCGGGGCATCGTGCAGGCCGCGCTCGACGACACCAAGGGGAGCCACGATGACCACTGACGAGATCGGCCTGCTCGACGGGCCGGAGATGGACGCGCTGCGCGAGCTGCGGGCCGACGTGCCTGGGCCGACTCAGGCGCAGCGACGGGTCGCGTGGGAGCGCGTGCAGGGGGCCCGCTCCCACGCCGAGCCCCGGAGCAGGAAGGGCGGCCGCTCCTGGCTGCTGGGCGGCGCGGCCGCCGTGGCCGCCGCCGTCGTCGTCGGGGGAGTCGTGGTCGCCACGGGCGGCCCCGAGTCGGCGCCCCCGGCCACCAGCTCGGACCAGAGCTCCTCGGCCGCCCCGACCAACCCCAACCCCACTCCCTTCGTCACCGGCAGCGTGTGGGAGCCCGTGGACGCGAGCGAGCGCAAGGTCATCGAGAGGTACCGCAAGGACATCGCCCTCACGCCCGAGGGGGGCGTGCGCATCGAGATCCCCGAGACGATGAACTGGGAGGCGATGACCAAGGCGACCAATGCCGAGGGCATCCCGGTGCGTTTCTGGGCGGTCTCCGGGACGACGAATGCCTGGGAGATCGGCGGGACCATGACCATCGACCCCGAGGACGGTGTCGACATGGCGGCGGAGCCCGGGGAGCCCTATCCGCCGGATGGCGTCACCTTCGAGCGCTCGGGGGGCAAGGACTCCCCGGTGGCCGCGGTCGTCTTCGACCACGTCCCGACCGTGCCGGTCGACATCAACTTCACCCAGTGAGGCCCCTCCCGCTCTAGGGTCGGAGCATGCTGCTCTCCGACAGGGACATCCGGGCCGAGATCGACGGTGGGCGGGTCGTGCTCGACCCGTGGGACCCGACGATGGTCCAGCCGAGCAGCGTGGACGTGCGGCTGGACAAGTTCTTCCGGCTCTTCGACAACCACAAGTACCCGGTCATCGACCCGGCCCAGGACCAGCCCGAGCTCACCCGGCTCATCGAGGTCGAGCCCGACGAGGGCTTCGTCCTCCACCCGGGTGAGTTCGTCCTCGGCTCCACCCTCGAGACGATCACCCTGCCCGACGACCTCGCCGCCCGCGTCGAGGGCAAGTCCTCGCTCGGTCGCCTCGGGCTGCTGACCCACGCGACGGCCGGCTTCGTCGACCCGGGCTTCTCGGGGCACGTGACGCTCGAGCTGAGCAATGTCGCCACCCTGCCGATCCGTCTCTGGCCGGGCATGAAGGTCGGACAGCTGTGCTTCTTCCGCCTCTCCTCACCGGCCGAGCACCCCTACGGCTCGGCGGCCTACGGGTCGCACTACCAGGGCCAACGGGGCCCGACGGCGAGTCGCTCGTTCGCGGGCTTCCACCGGTCGCAGGTGTAGGCCGTCCCTTCGAGACGGTCGGCCGCGGGCGGCCTCCCTCCTCAGGGGCCGCAACGGTGACCCACGGGTAACATCGGGCACATGAGCGCCGACACCCGCCCCACCGTGCCCTACGAGCAGGTTCGCGAGGACCACGAGTCCCGACGGGTGTCGGCCTACCGCGACGACGCACTCGGCTCCCTCGACGCGACGGGCGTCGCCGAGGAGATCCGGGCCGGCCGGATCAGCGCGACCGAGGCCGTCGAAGCCGCCATCGCCCGCGTCGCCGCCGTCGACCCGGAGCTGGGTGCGACGACCGTCCTCGACACCGACCGCGCCCGCGAGCGGGCCGCCGCGATCGCTCCCGACGCCAAGGGGGCCGGGGCGCGGGCCCCCTTCGCCGGGGTGCCGACGGCCTTCAAGGACAACGTCCACGTGGCCGGGCTGCCCGTGCGCATGGGGTCCGACGCGCTGCCGGACCGGCCCGCGACCGAGGACGGGGCCTTCGTCCGGCAGTACCTGTCCACGGGCGTGGTGCCGGTGGCGACGACGACCTGTCCTCCCTTCGGCTGGACGGCGACGACCGAGCGGCCGGGCGGCCGGATCACCCGTAACCCCTGGGCCACCGGCTACTCCTCGGGCGGTTCCTCCGGCGGGTCCGCGGCACTCGTCGCCTCCGGGGCCCTGCCGATCGCCCACGGCAACGACGGCGGCGGGTCGATCCGCATCCCCGCCGCGGCCTGCGGGCTCGTGGGTCTCAAGGTGAGCCGCGGCCGACTGCAGGGTGACCCGAGCACCGACCAGACGCCGATCCCGATCGTCGTCAACGGCGTGCTCACCCGCACCGTGCGCGACACCGCGGCCTTCGTCGCCGCGGCCGAGCAGCACCAGCCGGCACGCAAGCTGCCGCCCGTCGGCCTCGTCGAGGGCCCGTCATCCCGCCGCCGGAGGGTCGGCGTGATGATCGACTCGCCGCTCGTCCCCCCGACCGACTCCCAGACCCGTGAGGCCGTCGAGGGGGCGGCCCGGCTGCTCGACGGGCTCGGCCACGACGTCGACGACGTCGAGGTGCCGGTGCCGGCCTTCTTCAAGACCGACTTCGAGGACTACTGGGGGCTGCTCGCCCTCGCTTCCGCCAAGCAGGGCCGCCGGGTCTACGGCGAAGGCTTCGACGCCGCGCAGCTCGACCCCTTCACCCTCGGCCTGGCCAAGCGCGCCACCAAGCGGCTGTACCGCGCCCCGCTCTACCTCGCCCGCCTGGCCGCGGTCGGTCCGGTGGCGCAGCGCAACTTCCCGGCGGTCGACGTCATCCTCACGCCGACGCTCGCGCACACCACCCCGCGCATCGGCTACCTGTCCGGTGACCTCGACTTCGAGACCCACTTCGCGCGCCTGCCGGACTACGTCGGCTTCACCCCGCTGCACAATGCGAGCGGGCAGCCGTCGATCTCGCTCCCGCTCGGTCACACCGACGACGGTCGCCCGATCGGCGTCATGCTCTCCGCGCGAAGGGGGCAGGAGCGGCTGCTCCTCGAGCTCGCCTTCGAGCTGGAGGCGGCGGCCCCCCTTCGAGGCTCGGGCCCGGGGGCCCGCGCACCTCAGGACGGCGCCTTCGCCCGGCTCGGCTGATCAGGGCAGCGCGACCGTCGCGGTCAGCGCGCGGTGGTCGCTGCCGCGCTCGCGGGTGACCTCGAGCGCGGTGCACGCGGCCCCGCGGGTCGTCACGTGGTCGATCGGCACCGGCCCGTAGGCGGCTCCGCGCGTCCGCCCCCACGTGCCGGGGAACCCGGACCCGAGCTGAGCGGTGCAGTCCCGCAAGCCTGTTCGCTTCACCCACCGCCGGTAGGCGACCGCGCTGGGCGGTGCGTTGAGGTCGCCGAGGACGATGACCGGACCGTCACTCCCTTCGGTCGCCAGACGAAGGGAGTCCAGCCCCTCGCCCCAGCGGTCGGCCGCGAGGAAGGCGGGGTTCTGCAGGCGCGTGCCGACGACGGTGACTTCCGTGCCACCCCGGCGCAGCCGCAGTGCACTTCCGGGCTGCCGACCGGCGAGCGGGGTGGACGAGGCGACCGTCCACGGGCTGCGCACCCAGACGTCGACGTCGGTCCCGATGTAGTCGTCGTGGTCGCTGGCGGCGAGCCGCCACTGCGGGCCGAGGGCGCGACCCAGGCCATCGGTGCGTCCGGGGTCCCACTCCTGCAGGGCGAGCACGTCGGCGCCGTCGGCGAGGTCGACGAGCTCCGCGTCGGTTGGGCCCGCCCACGCCGTGTTGAGCGTCGCGACCGTGATCGTCGGCCCGTCCTCGGCCGCGGGCCGCGGGTCGGCGACGACGTGGTCGAGCAGCGGTGCCTGGCTGAGCAGCAGGGCGGCGACGAGGGCGAGCCGCCACCAGCGCAGGTGGCGCCACGACACGAGCGCGGCCACCAGGGCGACCCCGACGACGACGGGCAGGGCGGCGGCGATGACGACCCCGATGCTCGTGCGGCCACCGCGCAGGTACATGGCGGCGACGGCGAGCACGCACAGGACGAGGACGCCGAAGCCGGCCCACGCCAGCAGCGTCCTCCAGCGTCTCCCCGCCCGGTGCTCCGTCATCGCGAGCCCAGTGTGCCAGCCGGTCGCGGCCCGTCGAGCGGGGGCGGGAACCGATCCGCGACGTGCGGGGAAGAACAGGTGTGAGCGCGACGGAGAGCACCATGGCGACATGGGCGACGAAGGGAGCAGTGATGACCGGGCATGAGGCCGCGCAGGGGCGACCTCGCGCCCGGTCACGCTGCTCGAGGTCTTCGACCAGCACTACCGGGACGTCCACGGGTACCTCGCGCGACGGGTGGACGCCCACACGGCCGAGGACCTCGCGAGCGAGACCTTCGTCCGCGCGCTGGAGCACGGCGACCGCTTCGACCCGACGAAGGGAGGTCATCGCGCCTGGCTCTTCGGCATCGCGACCAACCTCCTCGCCAAGCACCGGCGCAGCGAGGTTCGCGGCTACCGGGCCCACGCGCGACTCGGTGCGGACCCGCTCGTCGAGGGGTACACCGGCCTCGGCGAGATCGACGCCCGGGTCGATGCGCAGGCCCGCGGGCGGGCCCTCGCCGGCGCGCTGGCCGACCTGCGCGACGACGAGCGTGACGTGCTGCTGCTCGTCGCCCACGCCCAGATGAGCCACGCGGAGGTGGCGGAGGCGCTCAACCTGCCCATCGGCACCGTGCGCTCACGGCTGCACCGGGCACGCGCCCGGGTCCGCGCGGCGCTCACCGACCACGACGGCACCGACCACGACACCGAGGGGGGTCACCCATGAGCCGGGATGTGCTCGAGCACGACGAGATCAACCACGACGACCACGACCTCGTGGCGGTGCAGGGCCACCGCGCCGACCTGACCGGCGTCGACGACACGCAGGTGGCCGCGGCCCGCGAGCGGCTCGCCGCGCTGGACGGTGCCGACCGACCGCTGGGGTCCGCGACCGGATCCGGCCGCGGCAGGACGGGGCGACCCCTGCGGCTGATCGCCGGACTGGCGGCGGCCGGGGTCGCGGCCTCCCTCGTCGGGGTCGCCCTGTGGGCCGCGTCCGACGGCGGGCCCAGCGGACCCGCGACGGTGCCGGCCGCTCCTGCCTCGACGTCCACGTCGACGACAACCCGGTCGACGTCCAAGGCCACGCCGGTGGTCCCCGCGCCCGAGGGGCTCTTCGCCGAGGGGCAGCCGCTGCACTGCATGGCCCTGCACGACGAGCCGCTCGGCGAGGTCGCCCGCAAGCTCGCGACGACCGACCTCAAGGTCGTCTACACGCTCCCGGAGACCGACTCCGCGTCCGGCAAGCGGGAGCGGTGGACCCAGGCGCGGGCCGCGGCCGACACGACGATGAAGGTCTCGGAGGTCATGGAGCGGGACTCCTCCACCATCGAGGTCTACTTCTGGTCCAAGGACAACCCGGACTTCCAGCCGCAGCTGCTGAAGGACGACTTCGACCGACGCTGTCCCGCCCCGCGCTGACCTCCGAGCCGGTCAGGGCCGCTCGATCGGGTCAGGAGGGCAGCGCCTCGCCCGTGCTCGCGGAGAAGAGGTGCAGCCGGTCCTGCTGGATCCGCAGGTGGACCAGGCTGCCCTTCTCCGGGACGCTGCGCGGCGGGACCTTGGCGACGAGGTGCGGCGCGTGGAGCTCGCCGCCCACGAGGTTGCCGTAGAGGAAGGCCTCGGAGCCCAGCTCCTCGGCGACGAGCACCTCGATGGCCAGCGCGCCCTCGGTGCCCTGGCTCACCACCTCGACGGCCTCGGGGCGGAAGCCGAGCACGACCTCGTCCTCGGTGAGGGCCGCGATGGTCGCGCGGGACAGCGGGACCCTGGCGCCTCCCACGACCGCCGCGCCGTCGGTGACGCGGAAGGTCCCGAGGTTCATCGCCGGGGACCCGATGAAGCCGGCGACGAAGGCATTGGTCGGACGGTCGTAGAGCTCGAGCGGCGAGGCCGCCTGCTGCAGGACGCCGTCCTTGAGCACCGCGACGCGGTCGCCCATCGTCATCGCCTCGACCTGGTCGTGCGTGACGTAGACGGTCGTGACGCCGAGGCGCTGCTGGAGCGCCGCGATCTGCGTGCGGGTCTGGACGCGAAGCTTGGCGTCGAGGTTCGACAGCGGCTCGTCCATGAGGAAGACCTGCGGCTCGCGGACGATCGCCCGGCCCATCGCGACGCGCTGGCGCTGACCGCCGGAGAGGGCGGCCGGCTTGCGGTCGAGCAGGGGCTCGAGGTCGAGCACCTTTGCGGCCTCGGCGACGCGCGAGCGGATCTCGGACTTCGACACGCGAGCGATCTTCAGGGCGAAGCCCATGTTCTCCCCGACGGTGAGGTGCGGGTAGAGCGCATAGCTCTGGAAGACCATGGCGATGTCGCGGTCCTTCGGCGGCAGGTGCGTCACGTCCCGACCACCGACGTGGATCGAGCCGGAGGTCACGTCCTCGAGCCCGGCGAGCATGCGCAGGCTCGTGGACTTGCCGCACCCGGAGGGGCCGACGAGGACGAGGAACTCACCGGGGTCGATGTCGAGGTGGAGAGCGTCGACGGCGGGCGTGGTCGAGCCGGGGTAGACCCGGCTGGCGGAGTCGAAGAGGACGGGGGTGGACATCGGGGCTCCTATCCCTTGGTCCCACCAGCGGTGAGGCCGGCGACAAGGTGTTTCTGGGCGAAGTAGAAGACGAGCGACGCGGGGACCATGATGAGCACCGCTCCAGCGGTGAGCAGGTCCCACTGCGGGTTGTACTGCGGCACGAACTGCTGGAGCCCCGCACCGAGGGTCAGCTTCGAGTCGCTCAGCGTGAAGGCGATGGCGTAGGCCACCTCGCCCCACGCGGTGAGGAAGGTGTAGAAGGCGGTCACGGCCAGCCCCGGCCTGGCGAGCGGCAGGACGACGTGCCAGAAGGTCGCGAAGGGGCCCAGGCCGTCGAGAGCCGCTGCCTCGTCGAGGTCGCGGGGGATCGTGTCGAAGTACCCCCGGAGCATCCAGGTGCAGAAGGGGACGGCGACCGAGCAGTAGGCGATGACGAGCGACAGCTTGGTGTCGATGAGCCCGAGGTTGGCCATGATCGTGTAGATCGGCACGATGAGAATCGCGACGGGGAACATCTGCGTCACGAGGAAGAGCCACATGAGCCCGCGCTTGCCGGGGAAGTTGAAGCGGCTCAACGCGTACCCGGCGGTGGCGGACATCGCCAGGCCGAAGACCATCGTCAGCCCGGCCACGACGATCGAGTTGAGGAACCACGTCGGGAAGCTCGTCTCGAGGAGCACGCGGCGGTAGTTGTCGAGGCTCGGCTGGTCGAAGAGGGTGATCCGGCTCGACTGGATGGCGCTCCTCGGCTTGAGCGAGGACAGGAAGACCCAGACGACGGGGAAGAGCGCGATGACGGTGGCGGTGATGAGGGTGGCGTGCAGCGCGATCGATGCACCGACGCTCCGCTGCCCGCGACCGCGGGGACGACGACTCACCAGACCTCTCCCTTCTTGCTGAGGATGCGGCGGTAGATGCCGGCGTAGACGATGAGCATCGAGAGGATGAGCACGCCATAGGTCGCCGCGAGCGAGTAGTTGCGCAGGCCCTCGAAGGCCGCGCGGAAGGCCCCGGTCACGAGGATCTCGGTCTCGCCGGCGGGCTCTCCACCGGTGACGAAGAAGATGATCGGGAACATGTTGAAGGTCCAGATGGTGCCGAGCAGGATGACCGTTGAGCTGACGGGTCGCAGGCCGGGCAGGGTCACGTCGCGGAAGCGCTGCCACGGCGTGGCTCCGTCCATCTCGGCCGCCTCGTAGAGGTCGGCGGGGATGGACTGCAGCCCGCCGAGCAGGGCGACCATCATGAAGGGCACACCGAGCCAGACATTGGTGACGATGGCGGCGAACATCGCGGTCCAGCGGTGGTTGAACCAGTCGACGGGGTCGAGCCCGATGCCGCTCAGCGTGGAGTTGATGATCCCGAAGCGCGGGTTGAAGAGGAACTTCCACGCGAAGGCGCTGACGAAGGCGGGCACGGCCCACGGGACGATGAGCAGCACGCGGTAGAGCGAGCGCCCGCGGAAGTTGCGGTTGAGCAGGACGGCGAGACCGAGTCCGACGAGGTAGTGCAGGGCGACGCACGAGGCGGTCCACACGACGGTGTTGACGAAGAGCATCCAGAAGTTGCCCTGGCCGCCGGTGAGGAGCTCGACGTAGTTGTGCAGACCGACCCAGTGCGCTGAGTCAGGGTTGTCGACGCACTCCTGGCCGCCGCCGAGCGTCTTCGTGCAGACGACGTCGCGGTTGTTGGACTCGTTGAGGTTCGTGAAGGACTGGTAGATGCCCTGCAGCAGCGGGGCGATGACGAGCACCCCGAGAACGAGGACGGTGGGCAGGACCATCGCCCACGCGTACCAGTGCTTGTCGAGGAGCTGACGGACCCGGCCCCGAGGGGCGGAGCCCGACTCGAGGTCGGGCTCCGCGGTGATCGACGAGGTCACGGCAGCTCGTAATCCGGGACGACGTCGGACTTGTACGTCTTCGCCGTCGCGTCGAGCGTGCTCGAGACGTCGTCGCCCTTGACGAGGGTCTTCGTCGCCATCGCGTCGAGCGGCGTGAAGAAGAGGCCGCCCTCGGGGATCCACGGGCGGGGCTTGGAGACCTTGAGCGGCTCCTCCCATGCCGTCACCTGCGCGTTGTCCTTGACGAGCTCGTAGGCCTTCTCGCTCGTCGGCAGCAGGCCGAGCTCGTCGGCGATGTAGGCCTGCGACTCCGGCGAGCTCATGTACTCGATGAAGGCGGTGGCCGCGTCGGCCTTCTTCTCGTCCAGGCCCGAGTAGACGACGTAGTTGTGACCGCCCACGGGGGAGCCGGCCCCCTTCGAGCCAGCCGGGACCGGGGCGATGCCGAGGTTCTTCGTGCCTCCGAAGCCCGGGTCCTTGATGATGTTCGCGACCTCCCACGGACCGTTCATGATCATCCCGACCTTGCCCTCCTTGAAGAGGGTCATCATCGTCCCGTAGGCGTCGTTGGCGTCCGGCTTCGGCGCCGCGCCGGAGTCGATGAGGTCGACGGCGGTCTTGATGCCCGCCTTGTTCTCGTCCGACCCCACGAGGATCTGCTTCTTCTCGTCGTCGACGAGGTCACCCCCTTCGCCGTACATGAAGGGGAGCACGAAGTACCCGGCGCTGTTGAGGTAGATGCCGTCGACACCGGCCTTGTCCTTGAGCTTCTTCGAGGCCTCCTCGACCTCCTGCCAGGTGGTCGGGGGCTTGTTGATGCCCGCCTCCTTGAAGAGCTTCTTGTTGTACATGAGGCCGAGCGTGTCGGTGACCTGCGGGACGCCGTAGGTCTTGCCCTTGTAGACGTTCGAGGACAGCGGCGTCTCGAGGAAGTCCTTGTCCTCGAGCAGGGAGGTGCCGTCGAGGGCGTAGAGGTGGCCGGCGGCGGCGAACTCCGGGACCCAGGCGACCTCGGCCCGCATGACGTCCGGTGCGCCCTCCCCGGCCTCGGCCGCGGTCTTGAACTTGTTCTGCGCGTCGGCGAAGGGGACGGACTGGTACTTGATCTTGACGTTCGGGTACTTCTTGTTGAAGCGCTTGATGAGGTCCTTGAAGACCGGCGCCTCGTTGGTGGGGTCTGAGGTGTCCCACCACGTCAGCTCGGCCTTGAGCGTGGCCGGGTCGACCTCGGCCTGGCTCTTCGACGACGAGTCGCTCCCGCTGGTGCCGCTCCCACCGCAGGCGGTGAGGGCGAGGGCGAGAGCGCCGGCAGCAGCGGTGATGCCGGGCAACGAACGACGCATGGCGTGCTCCTTGGAGAGGTGGCGAAGGGTGAACCCGTGAAGGGCGTTATCGGAACCTAGCAAGGTCTTGCATGATTTGGAAGACCTTGCGCAAGTCGTGAAAGAGGTGTTCGATGCACCCATGGGCACCCTGTCGAACATCGCCGCTCAGGCCGGCGTCAGCGAGGCAACCGTCAGTCGCGTGCTCAACGGCAAGTCGGGGGTGAGCGAGTCGTCGCGGCAGTCGGTGCTCACCGCGCTCGACATCCTCGGCTTCGAGCGGCCGGCCAAGCTGCGTCGCAGGAGCGGTGGCCTCGTCGGGCTCGTCGTCCCGGAGCTCGACAACCCGGTCTTCCCCGCCTTCGCCCAGGTCATCGAGGACGGCCTCGCCCGGCGCCGGTACACGCCCGTGCTCTGCACCCAGTCGCCCGGCGGCATCTCGGAGGACGAGTACGTCGAGTCGCTCCTCGACCACGGCGTCGCCGGCATCATCTTCGTCTCGGGGCGGCACGCGGACACGACGGCCGACCACGAGCGCTACCGCAGCCTCGTCGCGCGCGGGATGCCCGTCGCCTTCATCAACGGCTTCGTCGACGACATCGACGTCCCCTTCTTCTCGACCGACGACGAGGACGCGATGGCGCTCGCGGTCGCGCACCTCGCGCAGCTCGGGCACCGTCGCATCGGGCTCGCTACGGGGCCGCGGCGCTACGTGCCCTCGATCCGCAAGCTCGCCGGCTTCACCAGCGCTCTGCAGCGGCACCTCGGACTGTCCGCGGAGGAGGCCTCCGAGTGGGTCGACGAGGGACTCTTCACCGTCGAGGGCGGCGCCGCCGCCGCCCGGAGCCTCGTCGAGCGCGGCGCCACCGGGCTCGTGTGCGCCTCCGACCTCATGGCGATCGGCGCCATCCGCGAGGTGCGCGACATGGGCCTCTCGGTCCCCGAGGACGTCTCGGTCGTCGGCTTCGACGACTCGACGATGGTCGGCTTCCTCGACCCTCCGCTCACGACCGTCCGGCAACCGGTCCAGGGGCTCGGCGCGGCGGCGGTCGCCGCCCTCTCCGACGCGATCGGTGGCGAGCCGATCCCGGCCAAGGAGTACATGTTCAAGCCCGAGCTCGTCGTCCGGGCGTCCACCGCGGCCGCGCCGGCCAGGAGCTGACCCGGTTGAGATCGACCGGGCGGGCCTGTGCCAAGGTTTCGCCCATGTCTGACTTCGCTCCCGGGCCCACCGGCACCGACGAGGTGCTCTTCGCCGTCGAGGGGTCCCTCGGCAGGGTGCTGCTCAACCGCCCTCGGGCCATCAACTCGCTGACCCGCGACATGGTGCGCGCGATGTCCGAGCGGCTCGTGGCGTGGGCCGACGACGACGCCGTCGCCGCGGTCTCCCTCGAGGGCGCGGGCGAGCGCGGGCTGTGTGCGGGCGGCGACGTGCGCCAGGTGCGGGAGGCGCACCTCGCGGGCACCAGTGGGGGAGTGGACTTCTGGGCCGACGAGTACTCGCTCGACGCGCAGATCGCCGAGTACCCCAAGCCCGTCATCGCCGTCATGGACGGCATCGTCATGGGCGGCGGGCTCGGCATCTCGATGTTTGCCACGGCGCGCTGGGCCACCGAGCGGTCGCGGATCGCGATGCCCGAGACCGTCATCGGCTTCTTCCCCGACGTCGCCGCGACCTACCGGCTCTCGCGCGCCCCGGGCGAGACGGGCACGCACGTCGCGCTCACCGGCACGACCGTGACGGGCGCCGACGCCGTCCACCTCGGCCTCGCCGACGCCGTCGTCGACTCCGCCCGTGTACCCGAGCTGCTCGCGGCCGTCGCTGCCCGTGGCCCGGTCGAGCCGGTCCCCTCCGGTGCGACGAAGGGGGACGGCTCGGCGATCCGCTCCGCCCGGCCGTGGATCGACGAGTGCTATGCCGGCGACGACGCCGCGGCCGTCGTCGAGCGACTCCGCGCGCACCCGGACCCGGCGGCCCGTGCTGCCGGTGAGGAGATCTCCCTTCGCTCCCCGCTGTCGGTGGCCGTGACGCTGGAGGCGCTGCGCCGGGCCGCCGACGCGGGCTCCGTGCGCGAGGTGCTCGCGACGGACACCGTCATCGCCCGCGGGATGCTCGCCCGGCCCGACTTCAGCGAAGGGGTGCGCGCCCAGCTCGTCGACCGCGACCGGCAGCCGCGGTGGGAGCACGCGTCCGTCGCGGAGGTGCCGCGCTCCCAGGTGCTGGACGTCTTCTCGGGTTAGGTTTGTCCCGTCCGTAGGATGATCTCCTACACGATCGATGGGACTGGTGCCGGATGATTCGGCTGGACGGCGTGACCAAGCAGTACCCCGACGGCACGGTCGCCGTCGACGACCTGAGCCTCACCGCGCCGGACCGGGCGATCACCGTCCTCGTCGGCCCCTCCGGGTGCGGCAAGACCACCACCCTGCGGATGATCAACCGGATGATCGAACCGACCGCGGGGTCGGTGACGATCGACGGCCAGGACGTCCTGGCGATGGACGCCGCGCAGCTGCGCCGGGGCATCGGCTACGTCATCCAGCACGGTGGCCTCTTCCCGCACCACACGGTCGAGCGCAATGTCGCGGCCGTCCCGCTCCTGCTCGGCACCGCGAAGAAGACCGCGATCTCCCGGGCCCGTGAGCTGCTCGAGCTCGTCGGTCTCGACCCGGCCCTCGGCCGGCGCTACCCCAGCCAGTTGTCGGGCGGCCAGCAGCAGCGCGTCGGGGTCGCCCGCGCGCTCGCCGCCGACCCGCCGGTCATGCTCATGGACGAACCCTTCAGCGCCGTCGACCCCGTGGTCCGCGAGCAGCTGCAGGACGAGTTCCTGCGGCTGCAGGGCGAGCTCGGCAAGACGATCGTCATGGTCACCCACGACATCGACGAGGCGATCAAGCTCGGCGACCACGTCGCCGTGCTGCGTGTCGGTGGGCGGATCGCCCAGCTGGCCCGACCGCACGAGCTGCTCGCCCACCCGGCCGACGGCTTCGTCGCCGACTTCCTCGGACGCGACCGCGGGTACCGCGCGCTGGGCTTCGAGCGGGCGAGCATCCCGCTGCACGACGAGCCGACCGTGGCGCTGGGCTCGGGTGTCGGCGATGCGGCCGCCCGCGCCGGCAACGACGGGTGGGTGCTCGTCATCGACGACCGACGCCGCCCCCAGGGCTGGGCGCGACCGGCCGACCTCGGTGACGGGGTGGTCGACAAGACCTCGCTCGCCCTGGGTGGCACGCTCGCTCGGGTCGACGGGCCACTGCGCGCCGCCCTCGATGCGGCCCTGTCCTCGCCGAGCCGCCGCGGGGTCGTCGTCGACGGCGACGGTGCCCTGGCCGGCACCTGCCGGGCCACCGAGGTCCTCTCCGTCATCGAGGCCCAGGAGCGGCCCCACGACCCGGGCGGCGCGACACCATGAGCTGGATCCTCGACCACCTCGACGACGTCCTCGCGCTCACCCTGCGGCACACGTGGCTCGCCGGTCTGCCCCTGCTGCTCGGCCTGCTCGTCGCGCTGCCTCTCGGCTGGCTGGCGCACCGCAGCCCGCGCCTGCGTGGTGGCGTCATCGTCGCGGCGGGGCTGCTCTACACCGTGCCGTCGTTGGCGCTCTTCGTCCTCATGCCGCTCGTGCTGGGCACCGGCATCCTCGACCCGATCAATGTCGTCGTCGCCATGACGATCTACACCGTCGCGCTGCTCGTGCGCTCGGTCGTCGACGGTCTGGGCTCGGTGCCCGAGGAGGTCGAGCGGTCGGCGACGGCGATGGGCTACACGCCGGTGCGCCGGTTCTTCGGCGTCGAGCTGCCCCTCGCCGTGCCGGTCATCGCGGCCGGCCTGCGGGTCGCCGCGGTCAGCAATGTCTCGATCGTCTCGATCGCCTCGCTCATCGGCGTCAGCCAGCTCGGTGACCTGCTCGTCGACGGCTACAACCGGGCGATCGGCGGCGAGCTGCTCGCCGGCATCGCCGGGTGCATCCTGCTCGCCCTCGTCCTCGACATCGCGATCCGGCTCCTCGAGCGTGCCCTCACCCCGTGGCGGCGGGCGCGGGAGGGGAGCGCGGCATGATCGGGTCCATCCTCGAGTGGCTGACGAGTGCCGACGCGTGGTCGGGAGCCGACGGGATCCTCGCGCGGCTGCTCGAGCACGTGGGCTACACCCTGCTCGTGCTCGTCATCGCCGCGGCCATCGCCATCCCCGTCGGCCTGTGGATCGGGCACTCCGGCCGTGGCCGGTGGCTCGTCACCGCGGCCAACGCCCTGCGCGCCGTGCCGACCCTCGGCCTGCTCTTCGCCCTCACCCTCGTCCTGCTGCCCCGACTGCCGGGCGACGCCGCCTTCCTCGTCCCGAGCGTCATCGTCCTCGTGCTCCTGGCGATCCCCGCGATCCTCTCCGGCACCTACGCCGGGGTCGAGGCCGTCGACCCCGCCGCCCGCGACGCCGCCCGCGGCATCGGCATGACCGGCAGCCAGGTGCTGTGGAAGGTCGAGCTGCCCATCGCCCTGCCCCTGCTCCTGTCCGGCCTGCGGGCCGCGGTGCTCCAGGTTGTCGCCACGGCGACCGTCGCCGCCTACGTCGGCCTGGGCGGCCTCGGCCGCTTCCTCATCGACGGGCTGGCCACACAGGACTACGCGATGACCGCCGGCGGCGCGATCCTCGTGGCCCTCCTCGCGCTGGCGCTGGACGCCCCCTTCGCCCTGCTGGGCCGGGTCGTCGTCTCGCCGGGACTCACCGGCCGCACCCGCTCCCTTCGTCCCTCGTCCGACCCCATCACCGCTGGAGGAACCCCATGACCCCGACCATCCGCGTGCCCCGTCGTGCCCGCGTCGCCGCGCTGTCCCTGACCATGGTCGGAGCCCTCGGGCTGACCGCGTGCGGTGGCGGCGGCGACCCGCTCGCCAGCTCCTCGTCGTCGGGCGAAGGGGGTGACGCCGGCGGTGGCGTCGTCGTGGGGTCCGCGGACTTCTCCGAGTCGATCCTGCTCGCCCACATCTACGCCGGCGCGCTCGAGGCCGACGGCGTGGAGGCCTCGACCAAGACCGGCATCGGCTCCCGCGAGGTCTACCTCAAGGCGCTCGAGGAGGGCTCCGTCGACGTCGTGCCGGAGTACACCGGCAACCTCGCGCTCTACTACGACAAGAAGTTCGCCGAGACCGACCCCGACAAGACCTACGACGGGCTCACCGAGGTGCTGCCTGACGGGCTGGCGGTCCTGGACAAGTCCGAGGCCGAGGACAACGACTCCATCGTCGTCACGAAGGAGACCGCGGACTCGCAGGACCTGAAGACGCTCGAGGACCTCACCGACGCGGCCGGGGAGATGACGCTCGGTGCGCCGTCGGAGTTCAAGACCCGCGCCCAGGGCATCCCGGGTCTGAAGAAGACCTACGACATCGAGTTCCAGAGCTTCCGTCCGCTCAAGCCCGGGCAGGCCACCAACGGCGCGCTCAAGAACGGTCAGATCGATGCGGCCAACATCTTCAGCACCGACCCGGCGATCGTCGAGAACGACTTCGTCGTCCTCGAGGACACCAAGAAGCTCTTCGGCAGCCAGAACGTCGTGCCGCTGGTGCGCGAGGACTCGCAGGAGCAGGTGGCCGAGACGCTCGACGAGGTCTCCGCGAAGCTGACGACCGAAAAGCTGCAGGAGCTGCTCAAGCGCACCGACATCGACAAGGAGGACCCGGACAAGGTGGCCGCGGACTTCCTCAAGGAGGAGGGCCTCGACTGAGCACGCCAGTCTGTTCGGCCACGGGGGCGGGCCACCGGCGCGGGTGTGGCTGACGGCGGTGATGCCACCTGGCGTCGTTGGTGTCACCTGGTTGTCCCTCTGCGGGTGACCAAGCGGCACCAACGACGCCGGGTCAGGGCGGCGCCTGGCCCGCCGACATGACGAAGGGGGCTGCGCACCGTGGTGCGCAGCCCCCTTCGTCGCGTGAGCGTCCTGAGGTCACTCCCAGGAGGGGTTGGCGTTCTTCTTCGCCAGCTCCGAGAGGTCACTGTCGCCAGCCGGTGCCTCGGGGGCCTGCGCTGCGACCTCCTCGGCCTCCTCGGCCTCCTGCGCCGGCTCCTCGGCGACCGGCTCGGCCGGTGCCTCGGTCTCGGCGACCGGTGCCTCGGTCTCGGCCGAGGACTCGGCAGCCGTCGCCTCCGCGGCGGGCTCTGCAGCGGCAGGTGCCTCGACTGAGGGGGCGGCCGCGATGCCCGTCTCCCACGAGGGAGCGGCGTTCTTGGCCGCGAGGTCGCTGTCACCGGTCGCCGCCGGGGCGGCGGGAGCGGTGTCCTCGGCGACCGGGGTCGCCTCGGCGGCGGGTGCCTCCGACTCCTCGGCAGCAGGCGTGGCCTCGACCTCGGCGGGTGCCTCGGTGGTGGTGGGTGCCGCGGCCTCGGCAGGTGCCTCGGTGGTGGCCGGAGCCTCTGCCGCGGAGGTGGCAGCAGCAGCCGGGGCGGCAGCCGCGGCGCCGGTCTCCCACGAGGGAGCGGCGTTCTTGGCAGCCAGGTCACTGTCACCGGTCGCCGCCGGAGCCGCGGCGGGAGCAGCGGCCTCGGCAGCCGGTGCGGAGTCCGCAGCGGTCTCCTGCGTGACCTCGGCGGTCTCGGCGGCCGGTGCCTCCTCGGAGGCAGACTCCGTGGCCGACTCGGCGGGCGCCGCAGCCGGGGTTGCAGCAGCACCGGTCTCCCAGGACGGGGCGGCGTTCTTCGCGGCGACCGAGTCGTTGGCAGCCGCAGCCTCGGGCGCCTCGGCCTTCGGCTCCTCGGCCTTGGGCTCCTCGGCGGCCGTCGTGGCAGCGCCCGTCTCCCACGACGGGGCGGCGTTCTTCTCTGCAGCCGAACCGGTCTCCCACGACGGGGCGGCGTTCTTCTCTGCAGCCGAACCGGTCTCCCACGACGGGGCGGCGTTCTTCTCAGCAGCCGAACCCGTCTCCCAGGAGGGGGCCGCGTTCTTCTCAGCAGCCGAACCCGTCTCCCAGGAGGGAGCCGCGTTCTTGTCCGCGGCGGTGCTCTCGGCGGGGGCCTCGGACTTCTCCTCGGCGGCCGGGGCCGCAGCACCGGTCTCCCACGACGGCGCGGCGTTCTTCTCGGCAGCCGAACCAGTCTCCCAGGAGGGAGCCGCGTTCTTGTCCGCGGCGGTGGACGCGGCCGCGGCCGTACCCGCTGCAGCAGCAGTGCCACCGGCAGCGTCGCCGGTCTCCCAGGAGGGAGCGGCGTTCTTGTCGGCGGCGGTCGTCGGCTCGTCGGTCGGAGCCTCCGCCTGCTTCGCCTCGGCGGGGGCAGGCGCAGCCTGCGTCGAGGTCTCCTCGGTGGCCTCCGCGGGCGCGGCGGCGGGGGCGCCCTTCGCCTCGACCGGGGCGGCCTCCTTGACCGACGCGAGCAGCATCTGCGCGACGTCGACGACCTCGATGTCCTCGGAGGCGCCCTCGGACTGCTTGGCCGTCAGGCCGTCGGTGAGCATGACGCGGCAGAAGGGGCAGCCGACGGCGATCCTGTCGGCGCCGGTTGCGATGGCCTCCTCGGTGCGGTTGAGGTTGATCCGCGAGCCGAGCTGCTCCTCCATCCACATGCGGGCACCACCGGCGCCGCAGCAGAAGGACTTCTCCTTGGACCGCTCCATCTCCTTGAGCTCGACACCCGGCAGGGCCGAGATGAGCTCACGCGGCGGGGCGTAGACGTTGTTGTGCCGACCCAGGTAGCAGGGGTCGTGGTAGGTCACCGACGGGCCGGTGGACGCGACGTCCTTGTTGCTGGACTTGCGGCTGCCCTCGGGGCGGTTGACTGGGACGATCTTCTTCTCGCGGACGAGGCGGTTGAGCAGCTGCGTGTGGTGCAGCACCTCGTACTTGCCGCCGAGCTGCGGGTACTCGTTCTTGATCGTGTTGAAGCAGTGCGCGCAGGTGACGACGATCTTGGTCGCGCCGAGCTCGTTGAGCGTCTCGACGTTCTGCTCCGCGAGCATCTGGAAGAGCACCTCGTTGCCCGCGCGGCGAGCGGAGTCACCGGTGCAGGTCTCGCCGTTGCCGAGGACCGCGAAGTCCACGCCAGCGTGGTCGAAGAGCTCGGCCACCGCGCGCGTCGTCTTCTTGGCGCGGTCCTCGTAGGCGCCGGCGCAGCCGACCCAGAAGAGGTAGTCGACGTCGTCGGCCGACTCGACGTCCTCGCCGAGGACCTTGACGGAGAAGGGGAGGTCCTTCGCCCAGTCCATGCGCGCCTTGGCGCCCATGCCCCAGGGGTTGCCCTTGGACTCCAGCTTCTTGAACAGGCCCCCGAGCTCGCTCGGGAAGGCCGACTCGATGAGGTTCTGGTAGCGACGCATGTCGACGATGTGGTCGACGTGCTCGATGTCGACGGGGCACTGCTCGACGCAGGCGCCGCAGGTGGTGCACGACCACAGGACGTCCTCGTCGATGACCGCGTCGGGGCCGTGCGGGTTGTAGGCCGACAGCGGGTGGTCGATGTCGTAGCCGGTCTGGCCGACGAGCGACATCTCACCCCAGTTGATCGCGTCCGGCTCGGCCGTCGCGACGGCGCCCTCGGCCTGGGCGGCCTCGGCGCCACCGAAGGCGACGGCACCGTCGGCGGTCTGACCCTTGGCGGCGCTCGCCGGGGTGTAGACGCCCGAGACGCCCTGTGCCGCAGCGAGGTAGGGCGCCTTGGCGTGCGCGTGGTCGCGCAGCGTCATCATGAGCAGCTTGGGGGAGAGGGGCTTCTCGGTGTTCCAGGCGGGGCACTGGCTCTGGCAGCGGCCGCACTCGGTGCAGGTGGAGAAGTCGAGCAGGCCCTTCCACGTGAAGTCCTCGACCTTGCCGACGCCGAGGGTGGAGTCCTCCTCCATCTCCTCCATGACCTCCATGGAGAAGGGCTTGCCGTCGACGAGCATCGGCTGCAGCTCACCCAGGGAGGTGCGGCCGTCGGCGTGACGCTTGAAGTAGATGTTGAAGAAGGCGAGGAAGCGGTGCCACGCGACACCCATCGTCGGGTTGATCGAGATGGTGATCATCCAGGCGTACGAGATGAGCAGCTTGATCAGCGCGACGACGACGATGCCCGCCTCGAGCGCGTCGACCGACATGCCCTCGAAGAGCGAGCCCAGCCAGCCCGTCAGCGGGAAGTGCAGGAGCGAGGCGTGGTCGGCCTCGCCGGTGTTGAGCAGGAGCGCCCGCTCCAGGCCGCGCAGCAGGGCGATGCAGATGCCCACGCCGAGGATCGTCAGCTCGACGTAGTAGGCCTGCCAGAAGGTCGAGCCGAAGAAGCGGGACGTGCGGCCCTCGTCACCCGCAGCCGAGCGCGGGTGGTTCTTCTGACGGATGACCATCAGCATGACGATCGTGATGATGCCCGTCATCGCGAAGAGCTCGGTGATCCACTCGTAGAGGAAGAAGTGGCCGATGAGCGGCAGCACGAAGTGCGGGTCGAAGAGCTGGACCGTCGCCTGCACCAGCGTCAGGAAGAGGACGCCGAAGGAGACCATCGTGACCCAGTGCGCGATCGCCACGATGGGCAGTCGCGACATGCGGGTGTGTCCGAGGAACTCCCGCAGCAGCGTCGCCGTGCGGGCGCCGGGCTGGCCCGTGCGCTCCTTGGCCGGCGTCGACGCTCCGAGCTTGAAGACGGTGACGAAGTGCTTGACGGCTCGAGCGAGCAGGCCCCATCCGACGATGGTGATCCCGACCCCGAGGATGATCGCGACGATCTGGAGGGCAGACATGGGGCCGAGTCTAGGACTCGGGCCCTGTGTCGACAGCACCGCAGAGGTGCGTCACTCGTCACCTGAGGGTACCCTCACCGCCCCCGTCGCGGCCTCGGACGAAGGGGGGAGCCGCCCCCTTCGTCTCGTGGCGGTGAGACCCGCTTGCACCAATAGATAACGCGGTGTTGGAATATCCATAACATCGCGTTCGTTGTCGCGGACGTGCCCGCCGCAGTGACCGCGGCATCTCGACTCCCGAAGGGAAGGACCCGCGTTGCCCATCTACGAAGACGCCACCAAGCTCGTCGGCCGGACTCCGCTCGTGCGGATCAACCGCATCATCGACTCCGAGGCCACCGTCGCCGCGAAGCTCGAGTTCTACAACCCGGCCAGCTCGGTCAAGGACCGCATCGGTGCCGCGATCATCGACGCGGCGGAGGCCTCCGGTGACCTCAAGCCCGGCGGCACGATCGTCGAGGCGACCTCGGGCAACACGGGCATCGCCCTGGCCATGGTCGGCGCGGCCCGCGGCTACAAGGTCGTTCTCGCCATGCCGGAGACCATGTCCAAGGAGCGCCGGGCGCTCCTGCGCGCCTACGGTGCTGAGCTCGTCCTCACCGAGGGCGCCAAGGGGATGAAGGGCGCGGTCGAGAAGGCCGAGGAGATCGCCGCCGAGCGCGGCGCCGTCCAGGCGAAGCAGTTCGCCAACGCCGCCAACCCGGCCATCCACGAGAAGACCACTGGTCCGGAGATCTGGGAGGACACCGACGGTGAGGTCGACATCCTCATCTCCGGCATCGGCACCGGCGGCACCATCACCGGCGCCGGCCGCTACCTGCGCTCGCAGAAGTCGGACATCCAGATCATCGCGGTCGAGCCGGCCGAGTCCCCGATCCTCAACGGTGGCGCCCCCGGCCCGCACAAGATCCAGGGCCTGGGTGCCAACTTCGTGCCCGAGATCCTCGACACCGAGATCTACGACGAGGTCATCGACATCGACGCCCCGACGGCTATGGACTGGGCGCGTCGGTCGGCCACCGACGAGGGTCTGCTCGTCGGCATCTCCTCCGGCGCCGCCTTTGCGGCGGCGGACCAGGTGGCCCGCAGGCCGGAGAATGCCGGCAAGACGATCGTCGTCATCATCCCGAGCTTCGGCGAGCGTTACCTCTCCACCCCGCTCTTCGAGGGGCTCCTCGACTGACCGTGGCCACCCACCTGCCGATCCGCGCCACGATCCGTGAGGATCTCGCCGCGGCCATGGAGCGCGACCCCGCCGCGACCTCGCGGTGGGTCGTGCTCCTGACCTCTGCCGGGCTGCACGCCATCTGGCTGCACCGCATCGCCCACCGCTGGTGGGTGCGCCCCGGCGGGAAGTGGCCCGCGCGCCTGCTCGCCTACGTCTCGCGTTCCCTCACCGGCATCGAGATCCACCCGGGTGCCCACATCGGGCGCCGCTTCTTCATCGACCACGGGATGGGTGTCGTCATCGGCGAGACGGCGGTCGTCGGCGACGACGTCATGCTCTTCCACGGCGTCACTCTCGGCGGCACCTCGGGTCGGCGGGTCAAGCGCCACCCGACGCTCGGCGACAAGGTCATGGTCGGCGCGGGCGCCAAGATCCTCGGCGACGTCCACGTCGGCAGCAACGTCAAGGTCGGCGCCAACTCCGTCGTCGTCAAGGACGTGCCGACCGGCGCCGTCGCGACAGGCATCCCGGCGCGCTACCGCTTCCCGGCGCTCGAGGGCACCCCGGAGCTGTCGCCGCAGGAGCTGCTCTACGCGGACCCGGCGCTCTTCATCTGAGGCCGCTCGCCGGTCCCTGAGGTGCGAGCGCCAGCGAGCCTCGAAGGGAGGGGACCCACCGATCACCGGTGGGTCCCCTCCCTTCGTCGTGTCGCGGGTCAGGCGGGGGTCGGGCCCTCGCCGAGCGGGTAGGTCGACGGGCCCTGGGGGTCCGCGGCGACGCCGCTCGGGACGTCGCGGGTGGGGTCGCCCTTGATCTTGCTGGCGCCCTCACGCATCTTGTCGCCGGCGACGGAGGCGGCGGTGCTCACCGCGTCGAGCGCCGCGGGGGCGGCCTTGGTCTTGGCGGCGTGCTTGGCGGTGGCCACCTGTTGCTGCACCGGCTGCGACTGCCAGGCCTTTGCGGCGCCGGAGCGGATCTGCTCGTAGCGCTGACGACCGGCCCGGGCGCCGAGCACGTACCCGGCGGCGGCACCGAGGAGGAAGGAGATCTTCGACATGGGAGTCCTTTCGATCTGGTGGTCGCTTCACCGCCGACACTACCCACACTGGCATGGCCTACCGTGGACTCGCCCGCGGTGCCGTGGGCGAGGAGGGCTCGCATAGTGGCCTAGTGCGGCGGTCTTGAAAACCGCTATGGCGGCAACGTCATCGTGGGTTCGAATCCCACGCCCTCCGCCAGCTGCCTCAGCGCAGGGCCCGGACCCGGCGGGCGACGACGAAGGTCAGCCCGCACGTCGCCGCCGTACCAACGGTGCCCCACGCCAGGTCGTAGAGGACCGAGCCCGAGGGGTAGCCGTCGAGGACGGCGAGGTTGGTGAGGTTCCACGTCGCGTAGGCGACCAGCCCCAGGACGGCACCGTTGAGCACGGCCGTGACCCAGGACCCCTGCGCCAGGGCCGGGGTGATCGCCAGCCACACCATGCCGAAGACGTAGATCGCGTAGAAGGCGAGGGCCGCCACCATGTTCGGCGAGTCCGCGAGCCAGTCGCCCAGGTGCTCTTCGTAGACGGGCCGGGCGATGACGCCGAGCCAGAGGTAGTCCAGGACCCCGAAGATCACCGCGGCCACGACGTACCGCCCGAGCCATGCCATGGCGCCCAGCGTAGACGCGGCGACCGCTCCCCGGGGTGCGGTTGTCGGGGCCGAGGAGTTCACTGGGTGGATGACCCGGTGCAGCATCGTCCCCCCGCACGTCCTCGCCGCGCTCGCCCGCTCCGACCGGCCCGGCCCGGCGCTCGTCGCCGCCCGCACGCTGGCCATCGACGCCTCGCTGCGTCACGAGCGGCTCCCGGCCGGGCCGCGCCCCACGATCGCTCCGCCGGTCCGGCAGGAGGTAGCCGGGCCGCAGCGCACCATCCACGACGCGCGTGGGGGAGAGGAGCTGCCCGGTGAGGTCGTGCGCGTCGAGGGTGGCCCGGCGACCGGCGACCCGGCGGCCGACGAGGCCCACGACGGACTCGGCCTCACCTGGCAGCTGTGGGCGCAGGAGTACGGCCGCGACTCCCTCGACGGCGCGGGGATGCCCCTCGTCGCCACCGTGCACTACGCCGAGCAGTACGACAACGCCTTCTGGAACGGCGAGCAGATGGTCTTCGGTGACGGAGACGGGGAGACCTTCGGTCGCTTCACCGCCAGTCTCGACGTCATCGGGCACGAGCTCGCGCACGGAGTCACCGAGCACACGGCGGGACTGGTCTACCGCGGCCAGCCGGGGGCGCTCAACGAGCACGTCTCCGACGTCTTCGGGGTGCTCGTCAAGCAGCGCCACCTCGACCAGTCCGCCGACGAGGCCGACTGGCTCATCGGGGCGGAGCTGCTGCTGCCGGCCGTGCAGGGCAGCGCGCTGCGGTCGATGGCGGCGCCCGGCACCGCCTACGACGACCCACGTCTGGGTCGGGACCCCCAGCCGGCGCACATGGACGACTTCGTGCGCACGAGTGACGACAACGGCGGGGTCCACATCAACTCGGGCATCCCCAACAAGGCCTTCCACCTCGTCGCGACGACGATCGGCGGCCCGGCGTGGCAGGCGCCCGGCCTCATCTGGCGCGACGTCCTGCTCGGCGAGATCAGCGCAGACTGCGACTTCGCGACCTTCGCCGATCTCACCCTCGCGGCCGCCACGGACCGCTACGGGCGTGACTCCGCCGAGGCCGCGGCCGTCGCCGACGCCTGGCGGCAGGTGGGCGTCACCACGGCGGGCGAAGGGGGTGCGCCTATCCCGTCCCGGGAGCAGCCGGAGCCGGTCGACGGCGCCGCCGACGCCGCGCTGCGACTCACCCGCACGGGTGGGGTGGCCGGCCTGACCCGCACCCGGGAGCTGACCCTCGGGGAGCTTCCCGAGCCCGACGCACGCGCCTTCCGCTCGCTCATCGAGGGGCCGCAGCTGCCACGTCTTGCCGACGAGGCGCCGCCGCGACCGGACGCCTTCTGCTACGGCCTGAGCTGCGAGCGGCCCGAGCTCGACGTGCAGGTCGCCGAGGCGGCGCTGCCGCAGGCGACCCGGCGGCTCTTCGAGCGGACCCTGCGCCGGGAGGGGTGATCCCCCTTCGCACTAGGCTGCCGGGGTGAGCGATCGACCCCTCCTCGTGGTCCTCAACGGACCCAACCTCAACCTCCTGGGCGAGCGCGAGCCCGACATCTACGGGCACGAGACCCTCGCCGACGTCGAGGCGTTGTGCCGCAAGCGCGCTGACGGGCTCGAGTGGGAACTCGACTTCCGCCAGACCAACCACGAGGGCGTCATGATCGACGCGATCCACGAGGTGCGCGCGAGCGCCGTCGGGGTCGTCGTCAACGCCGGGGGCTGGACCCACACGTCGGTGGCGATCCGCGATGCACTGGCCGCGGTGCGGGGGCCGGTCGTCGAGGTGCACATCTCCGACGTGCACGCCCGCGAGGAGTTCCGTCACCACTCCTACATCTCCGACCTCGCGGCCGAGGTGATCGTCGGACGCGGTGTCCGTGGCTACGTCGACGCGATCGACGCCGTCCACCGTCACGCCTGACCGGGTCCACACCTAGCGGAACGCAATCGCGCCATGCACCCCTTTTGCTGGTAGCGTCCATCACGTAGTTGCAGTACAAGACTTCTCGCATGATGCGAAGCGGGTACGGCGCACGCCGTGCCCGCAGTGTTTTCAGGGGCGTGTACCCCCTGCCGAGGGGAGCTTTGCAGCTGGCAAGGGACCGTGACCTGCGGACCCGGATTGTTCAACAGGAAAGAAGATTCACCCCATGGCACAGGGCACCGTTAAGTGGTTCAACGCTGAGAAGGGCTTTGGCTTCATCGCCCAGGACGGCGGCGGCCCCGACGTGTTCGTTCACTACTCCGCGATCGACACGACCGGCTACCGGTCGCTCGACGAGGCGCAGCGCGTCGAGTTCGAGATCACCCAGGGCCCCAAGGGCCCGCAGGCTGAGCGCGTTCGTCCCGTCTGAGACGACGCGCACCTGATGCGGTGACCACACCGCTTCTGCACGAGGCCCCCACCGGTCACCGGTGGGGGCCTCGTCGTCTCCCGCCCCCTTCGTCTGCCGTGGTCGGATCGGTCAGGGGAACCTCACCGGGAGTGCCTGTAGGGTGCCCCCCGATGAGCACCGAGGGCGATGGCCGGGACGAGACCCGCGCCGCACGACCAGAGCGCGAGCGGCGTCCCTCCCGACGCGACCCCGTGAAGCCCGAGCGCCCCCAGCCGAGCTTTTCCTCGCGGTCCGACCGCCGCGCGCACGAGGCGGGTCGCGGGGAGCACCACACGCGCGGCTCGCGACGCCGGCAGCGCGACGAGCGCCGTGCGAGCTTCCGACGCAAGGCGGCGATCGCCGGCGGAGTCGTCGTCGCGCTCACCGCGTCGCTCGGCATCGGCGTCGCCCTCCACCTCGACGACAACATCTCGCGCGTCGACATCGCGGCCGGGTCGACGCAGCGCCCCGACGACGTCGACGGCGCCCTCAACATCCTCGTCATCGGCTCCGACACCCGAGAGGGTCTGGGGACCAAGGAGTACGGCGTCGGCACGGCCGAGGGCGGACCCCGCTCCGACACCAACCTGCTCGTGCACATCTCGGCCGACCGCACGTCGACCTACGTCGTGTCGATCCCGCGCGACTCGATGACCAAGGCACCGACCGACTGCGCCGACCCGACGTCGACGGTGGCCAACGGCGAGGTCCGCCGGTGGAACGACAACTTCAACCAGGGCGGACCCGCCTGCACGGTCAAGACCCTCGAGGGCCTCACCGGTATCTACGTCGACCACGTCGCGGTCATCGACTTCAGCGGCTTCCAGTCGATGGTCGACGGGCTCGGTGGCGTCGAGGTCTGCCTGCCCGAGGCCGTCGACGACGAGGACGCCCAGATCAGCCTCGAGGCCGGACGCCAGCGCCTCACGGGCAAGGAGGCGCTCGGCTACGTCCGCATGCGCAAGACGCTCGGCGACGGCTCCGACCTCCAGCGGATCAAGCGCCAGCAAGCCTTTATGGCGTCGATGGCGCAGGAGGCGACCAAGACCTCGCTGCTGCTCCGCCCCGACCGGCTCTACAAGTTCCTCGACGCGGCGACGAAGTCGATGACCGCCGACGACGACCTCGGCCTGACGAAGATGATGTCGATCGCCTCGAGCCTCAAGGGTCTGGGCACCGACGAGATCGTCTTCGTCACCGTCCCCACGGAGCCCTACGCGGCAGACGTCAACCGCGTCCAGTGGCGCGAGGAGGCGGCCGACGAGCTGTGGGCCGCGGTGCGCGACGACTCGGACCTGCCCGGGGCCGAGCCGAAGAAGAAGGTCAAGGAGCGGGCGCTCACGGTGGCGCCCTCGGACATCACCGTGAGCGTGGTCAACGACACCGCCGCGACCGGTCTCGGCACGCAGGAGGCCGAGGCGCTGCAGGTGCAGGGCTTCACCGCGTCGGTGGCGGATGTGGCCCCGACCTCGGACGCCAGGGGTGTCGTCGTGCGCCATGCGAAGGGGGATACCGAGTCCGCTCGCACCGTCGCCGCGGCGTACCCCGGGGCCAAGCTCGTCGTCGACCGCACGCTCACGACGGGCAACGTCCAGGTCGTCCTCGGCATGGGTGCCGAGACGGCGTCCGAGGTGCCCAACCGCGAGGGCGACGAGCCGCTCCCTTCGGCCACCGTGACCGCCCCGCCGGCACCCACCGCGGTCGAGAGTCGCACGGCCGACGAGGACATCTGCGGCTGATCGGTACCCGAGTTGGTCGCCCGCCCACCCGGCAGATACTCTGTCCGGGTTGTCTGGAGGCGTCGCCTAGTCCGGTCTATGGCGCCGCACTGCTAATGCGGTTTGGGCTAACCGCCCATCGAGGGTTCAAATCCCTCCGCCTCCGCCAGCAGACGAGACCCCGGTCGCACGATGCGGCCGGGGTCTCGTCATGTCCTGGCGGGTGTCAGCCGCGGGTGGAGCGGTGCTCGTCGACGAGCGCGAGGACCGCGAGCGAGAGCAGCCCCAGCAGTGCGATGAGCGACCACGCGAGCAGCGTGATCGGGGACGGCGGCTGCTCGAAGGCGGCGATGGCGCGCCACGAGCCCAGCCCGATGACCGCGAGGAAGGTCGGCAGGGCGAGGACGAGCCGAAGGGGGGTGAGGCGCACGAAGCCGACGACGCATGCGGCGCTCCAGGCGTGGACCGTCACCGTGACCGCCCCGACGGTGAGCAGTGCTACGGGATCGGAGGTCATCGTCATCAGGGTGGACGCGGTCGGTGCCCGGCCGTCCATGAGCAGCGACCACCCACCGATCGTCACCAGGTCGATGGCGCCCACGACGAGGACGGCGAGGGCGAGGAGGGCGGCCAGACCGCGCACGCGGAAGCCCTGGTCCGGGCGTGACGTGGACACGAGCAGGATCGGCCACATGACCCCGAGCGTGACGGCGAAGATGGCCACGAGGGTCGGGTCGGCCTTGATGGGGTGGTCCGAGGATGGCCGGTGACGCAGCCACCCCGCACGAGCGAGCAGGAAGAGCCCGGTGAAGAGGAGGGCCGCGCCGGCCCCGGCACCGACCGCGCGGCGCTGGTCGGCCCACCACGGTGGGCCGACCAGCTCGGCGCGACGGAGGTCCTCGGCGGTGCGGGGCGCGATCCGCCCGTGCGGGTCGTGGGCCATGCCTCCATCATGGTCACGGGCGCCGCGGGCTCAGCGGGCGGCCTCCAGCTCCCGGCCCGCCGACTCGTCCTCGGCCGTGGGGTGCTCGGCGGGCGGGGGCGCTCCGAGCACGCCCCGGTCGGCGAAGATCCACGAACGCATCGCGACGAACTTGACCACGGTCGCGACGACATTGGCCACGCCGATGACGAGGGTCTCGACCACGACGGGTGTCGCCGGCCACGCGGCGTGCAGCGCGCCGAGCGCGCCCGAGGTCATCGCCCAGGTCCCGCCGAAGACGAGGAGGGCCTGCCCGTGGTGACGCAGACTCCCTTCGCCGCCGCGGATGCCGAAGGTCCACCGCCGGTTTGCCCAGGTGTTGGCGATCGTCGCGAGCAGGAGCGCGGTGACGTTGGCCGTCTGCGAGCCGACGCCGACGACCGAGGCGAGCGCCGCGAAGAGCCCGAGGTGGAGCAGGGTCGACCCCACGCCCACGACACCGAAGCGCACTACGTGGGCTCCGACGCCGGACGTCGGGGGGATTCGCCCCATGTCCTGGCGGATCTGCTCGGTCGGCAGCCGCCCGGAGGCCAGGGCCCGGTGCATCCGCCAGACGCCGCGCAGGTCGTCGGTCGCCGTCCCGACGACGTCGACCCGGCTGTCGGGGTCGTCGTACCAGTCGACGGGCACCTCGTGGATGCGCAGGCCGCAGCGTTCGGCAAGGACGAGCAGCTCGGTGTCGAAGAACCACGTCGGGTCCTCCACGAGGGGCAGGAGCACCTGCGCGACGTCCCCGCGGATCGCCTTGAATCCGCACTGCGCGTCGGAGAAGCCGGCACCGAGGGCCGCGTGCAGCACGAGGTTGTAGGCCCGGGAGATCAGCTCGCGCTTGGCGCCGCGCACGACCCGGCTGTCCGGGTGCAGGCGGGTACCGATCGCCAGGTCCGAGTGGCCCGACATCAGGGGCGCGACGAGGGGCCACAAAGCGTCGAGGTCGGTCGACAGGTCGACGTCCATGTAGGCGAGCACCGGTGCGCGAGAGGCCAGCCAGACCTGCTTGAGGGCACGACCTCGCCCCTTGGCCTCCAGCCGGACCACCGCGACCTCGGGCATCTCCCGCGTCAGTGCCGCGGCGACGAGCGGGGTGGAGTCGGTGCTCGCGTTGTCGGCCACCGTGATCCGGAAGGGGTAGGGGAAGGTCGTCATCAGGTGCTCGTGCAACCGACGGACGCACGGCCCGAGGGTGTGCTCCTCGTTGTGGACCGGCACGACGACATCGAGGACGGGGGTCGGGGTCGTCTCAGACATCGGTGCCCGCCCCGGTGGTGGTCGAACCGGACGAGGAGGTCGCCGGCTGGGTGAGGTCGTAGAAGGTGCTGCCACCGATCGTCACCTCAGTGAAGTTCTCCTGCACCCAGGTCGAGATCTGCGAGGCGCTGCCCGAGCCACCCATGCCGCCACCCATGCCCCCGCCGGCGGCGAAGTAGTGGATGCGGCCCTGCGCGACGTACTCCTGGAACTGCTCCAGGGTGGGGGAGGGGTCGGAGCCGTTGAACCCGCCGATCGCCATGACCGGCAGCTCGCTGCCGAGCTGCAGGCCCGCGGCGTTCTGCGAGCCGATTGCGGCGGCGACCCAGGTGTAGGAGTCGGCGTCGGCGGACAGCGCGGCGACGACCTCGGTGCTCGGGGTGCTCGCGTCGAGCAGACCGCCCATGCCGCCGCCGCCCTGTGGGGTGCCGGTGCCAGTGCCGGTGCCGGTGCCGCCCGCGGCCTGCGGCCTGCCACCGTCCGGGGCGCCCCCGCCGCCACCCGGGGCGCCACCCCGAGCGCCTCCGCCACCCGGGCCGCCGGTCGACGGACCGGCGGTGACGATCGAGCCGGAGTGCCCCTCGGCGAGGGTCGTGGCCGAGTAGGCGGCCGGACCGGCGAGGCCCGCGGCGATCGCCGCAGCCGCGATGATCGGCACTGCCCTGACGTGGACGCGGGCGATGACGAGCAGGAGGAAGGCCGCGGCGAGTCCGACGGCGAGGACGGCGACGCGCAGCCAGCCGTACTCGGTGGTGCGGCTGAGGAGGACGAAGCCCCACACGCCCGCGGCGGCCGTCGCCACGGCGAGGGGCACGGAGCCGACGGACTCCTCCCTTCGCTCCCAGGCCTCGGCCGCACCGGCGCCGACGAGGACGGCGACGGCCGGCGCCAGGGCCACGGTGTAGTAGTCGTGGAAGATGCCGGCCATGAAGGAGAAGACGAGCATCGTCACCACGAGCCAGCCACCCCACACGAGGTAGGCCGCGCGGCGCACGTCGGTCCGCGGCGAGCGCCCGCGCAGCCACAGCCCCGCGGCCAGCAGGACGAGCGCGCTCGGGATGAGCCACGAGATCTGGCCGCCGGAGCCGGACTCGAACATCCGGAACAGGCCCGTCTGGCCCCAGCCGTTGCCGCCGCCGACGGAGCCGGTCTCCTCACCGTTGATCCGACCCAGGCCGTTGTAGCCGAAGGTCAGCTCGAGGAAGGAGTTGGTCTGGCTGCCGCCGATGTAGGGCCGCATGCTCTCGGGGACGAGCTCGACGATCGCGACCCACCACCCTGCGGCGAGCAGCATCGTGCCGACGCCGGCCAGCGAGCCGATGACGCGTCGACGCAGCGTGGTGTCCGCCGCCACGAGGAAGGCGATGCCGAGGAAGGGCACGACGAGCAGCACCTGGAGGGTCTTGGTGAGGAAGCCCAGGCCGATGAGTGCCCCCACGAGGGCGAACCAGCGGATCGAGCCGCGCTCGATGGCATGCACCGTCGCCCAGGCGGCGGCCGTCATGAGCAGCACGAGCAGCGCGTCGGGGTTATTGAAGCGGAACATCAGGACGGCGACGGGCGTGAGGGCGAGGACCGCACCGGCGAGCAGCCCGGCCCCGGCGCCCCAGTGCCGCTTGACGCTGGCATGGACGAGGGCGACGCTCGCGACGCCCATGAGCACCTGCGGGACGAGGATCGACCACGAGCTCAGCCCGAAGATCCGCACCGACAGTGCCATGACCCACAGGGACGCCGGCGGCTTGTCGACGGTGATCGACCCGGCAGCGTCGGAGGCGCCGTAGAAGAGGGCGCTCCAGCTCTGCGAACCGGCTTGCACCGCAGCGGAGTAGAAGGAGTTGGCCCACCCGCTGGCGCTGAGGTTCCACAGGTAGGCCGCGGCGGTGAGCGCGAGGAGACCGAGCAGCGCCGGCCGGGCCCATCGGGGGTCGGCCTCGGGGCCGCGCCACAGCCGGGTGAGGCGCGAAGGGGGTGACGGGGCGCGGCGTGGCGTCGCCGCCGCAGGGGGCGGGGTGAGGGTCATCGTGTCCATGACCACCACGCTCCGGCCGCGCCCTGTGGCCCCGCTGTGGCCCGTCGGTGGTCGAGGTGTGAGCCCCGCCCCGCTGGTCGAGGTGCGAGGAGCTCTGCGACGAGCCTCGAGACCCCCGGCACCCCCTCAGCCCACCGGCAGCGTCACGGTGAAGACCGTCCGTCCGGGTGCCGAGTCCACTCCGACCTCGCCACCGTGGGCACGGGCGACGGCGGTGACGATCGACAGCCCGAGACCGGTGCTGCCGGAGGCGCGCTGGCGCGACCCGTCGCCCCGGGTGAAGCGCTCGAAGACGTGGGGCCGCAGGTCGTCGGGGATGCCGGGCCCGTCGTCGGCCACCTCGAGGACGGCGCGTCGGCCCCCTTCGTCGAGGCGAAGGGAGGTCCGCACCGTCGTCCCTGCAGGGGTGTGGGTGCGGGCATTGGCGAGGAGGTTGGCGAGGACCTGGTGCAGGCGCGCGCGGTCGCCGACGACCTCGATCGGCTCCGGGGGCAGGTCGAGCTCCCACCGGTGGTCGGGGGAGATCGTGCGGGCGTCGCCGGAGACGTCGATGGCGAGCATCGTCAGGTCGACCGCCTCGCGCTCGAGCGGGCGCCCGGTGTCGAGCCGGGCGAGCAGGAGCAGGTCCTCGACGAGGTCCTGCATGCGCAGCGCCTCGGACTCGACCCGGGACAGCGCGTGGGTGACGCCGGCGGGGACCGGCTCGGTCTCGCGTCGGGTCAGCTCGGCGTAGCCGCGGATGGACGCGAGCGGCGTGCGCAGCTCATGGCTGGCGTCGGCGACGAACTGCCGCACGCGCGTCTCCGACTCCTGCCGCGCACGCAGGGCGCCATCGACGTTGTCGAGCATGCTGTTGAGCGCCAGTCCCACCTGCCCGACCTCGGTGCCGGGGTCGACGTCAGGGACGCGTTCGGCGAGCGCCACGTCGCCGGAGTCGAGCTCGAGCTCGGAGACGCGGCGGGCGGTCCCGGCGACGCGGTCGAGCGGCTGGAGGTTGCGACGCACGAGATAGGTGCCGCCGACCCAGACGCCGACGAGCCCGACGACGCTCGATCCGACGATGATCATGACGATGGCGCTGACGGTGCGCCCGATCGGGTCGACGGGGACGCCGGTGATCGCGGTCCACCCGTCGGCGGTGCGCACCGACACGAGCCGGTAGGTGCCGATGTCGTCGCCGAGGTCGACGGTGCGCGGGCGGCTGCCCAGGCCGGACTCGTCGAGCTGGGCGACCTGGTCGGCGTCGAGGCTGTCGTTGTGCCCGGAGGTGTTGACGGCGTAGTTGACCTCGTTGCCGCGCTCGTCGACGGCGACCTCGCCGTCGCGCAGGACGAGGTGGAGCACGGCATTGCCGCTGCCAGCGGGTGGCCCGCCGCGCGGTCCGCTCGGGGGCTGGGTGCCGTCGAGAGCGCCGACGAAGCGGTCGGACGCGCTCAGCAGGTCGTCGTCGACCTGCTGGGTGAGGTACTCACGGGCGGCCAGGCTCGTCAGGGTTCCCGTGACGGCGGTGAGGGCGAGGAAGAGCAGCAGGACCGAGGCGACGAGCTTGGCCCGCAGCGTCCACGTCGACGGATGGCGAAGGGAGGTCATCTCGCCGGCTTGAGGACGTAGCCGGCGCCGCGCATCGTGTGGATCATCGGCTCGCGCCCGGCGTCGACCTTCTTGCGCAGGTAGGAGATGTACAGCTCGACGACGTTGGCCTGGCCGCCGAAGTCGTAGTTCCACACCCGGTCGAGGATCTGCGCCTTGGACAGCACCCGGCGCGGGTTGCGCATGAGATAGCGCAGCAGCTCGAACTCCGTTGCGGTCAGGCTGATCTCGTCACCGCCGCGGGTGACCTCGTGGCTGTCCTCGTCGAGGGTGAGGTCGCCGACGACGATGAGCGAGGAGGACTCCTCGGCGACGACGGCCGTGCGGCGCAGCAGTGCGCGGACCCGGGCGACGACCTCCTCGAGGCTGAAGGGCTTGGTGACGTAGTCGTCGCCGCCGGCGGTGAGCCCCGCGACGCGGTCCTCGACGGCGTCGCGGGCGGTGAGGAAGAGGACGGGCACGTCGGGGGCGTCGGCGCGCATCCGGCGCAGCACCTCCATCCCGTCGATGTCGGGCAGCATCATGTCGAGCACGACGGCGTCGGGCGAGATCTCGCGGGCGGCACGCACCGCGTCGGTCCCGGTGCCCGCGGTGCGCACCTCCCAGCCTTCGTAGCGCAGCGCCATGGAGACCAGTTCGGTGAGGTTGGGCTCGTCGTCGACGACGAGCACGCGCACGGGCGAGCCGTCGGGGCGGGTGAGTGCGGGGGGTGCGGAGCGCTGTGCCATGGTGACAGTCAACTCCCTTCGCCCTGCTCCTGACCATGTGTCGGCTGTGCGTCACCTGTGAAGCCCTCCGTAGGTGCGTGACGGGTCCACCACAGGTGCGCCACAGGCAGCGGCTCGAGCGTTGCGGACATGACGACACCTCCGCAGGACCCCACGACCCAGCCCACCCCGCAGTACGCGACGCAGACCTTCGCCGCGCAGCCGACACCGCCGAAGACCGCCCCGGCCATCAACCCGCCGCGCTGGCGTGGCCGCAAGACGGCCGTCGCCGCCGCCCTGGCCATCGGGCTCAGCTCGGCCGGTGCGGTCGCCGCTGCGGCCACGGTCGAGCAGGGCAGCACCGGAGGCGAAGGGGGTGGCCCCGGCGGGCAGGGCATGCCGGGCGGAGCCGGCCAGGGGCAGGGGCAGCCCGGTCAGCAGGGGCAGCAGGTGCCCGGCCAGGGACAGCAGCAGACGCCGCAGCAGGGTCACCACGGGACGCCTCCCGCCGACCCGAGCGGAGGCGGATCCGGCGGTTCGACGGGCTCGACGACGCACTGACCGGGCTCGATTTCGCCGCGCAGCCACAAGCAGGTACTCTCTTCACTTGTCGCCGAGCAGCGCTGGGCGGCGAGCGCCCGTAGCTCAACGGATAGAGCATCTGACTACGGATCAGAAGGTTTGGGGTTCGAATCCCTACGGGCGCGCTCTGTGTTGAGACAGACGGAACAGGCCCTGCCAGCGGAAACGCGGCGGGGCCTGACTCGTCCCCGGGGATGCACCCACGCACGATCTGGACGGCCACTGACAGCAGCCGTGACAGCAACCGCACCGTGTGATCAGGAAACTTCACGCCTCGAACACCCCATCGAGAGCGTCCGCGGCCGAGCGCAGCGACGAGGGCATGACGTGACCGTAGAGATCGGTCGTTATGCTCATCTGGGAGTGCCCGAGGACCTCCATCACCACCCGCGGCGAGACCCCCTGAGCCAGCAGCAGCGATGCGCACGTGTGCCGTAGATCGTGGAAGCGGATGCGGCGAAGACCTGCCCGGGCGATGGCCTCATCGAGGAAGCGGTTGAGGTTGCGGGGTTCGATCATCGTCCCCTTCTTCGTGGTGAAGACCAGCCCGGAATCGTGCCACCACGCGGCCGCCTCACGTTCCCGCTCCTGGACCACCCAATGGTCGCGGAGGGTGGCCACCAGCACGCGGGGGAGTGGCAGGGTGCGCCGACTCTTCGCCGTCTTCGGTGCTCCGGTCACGAGTCCGACGCCCTTGCCGAGCCGCTGCACCGTCGCCCGCACCCGCAGCACTCCGGCGTCAAGGTCGACGTCCTGCCAGCGCAGTGCCAATAACTCGCCCTTGCGCAGACCGAGAGCGACACCCACCGCGAAGAGTGGTCGCATTCTGTCGCCCTCCAAGGACGTCAGAAATCGGCCCGCCTCGTCCGCCGACCACGGCACTACTTCCTCGCGCTCGACCCGTGGGCCCTTGACCAGAGCCGCGACGTTGCGGTGGACCAGTTGGTCGCGCTCAGCATCCGCGAGCATCGATCGCAGCACGGCCCGGCTCAGCTGCACCGTGCGCGCCGACGAGCCAGTCTCCGAGACGGCGAGCAGCAACGCACGCACATGTTGAGGAGACAGCGCCACCAGCCGCTGACGCCCGAGGTGTGGCAGGACATGACGGTTGAGGACCCAGCGGTAGTTGCTGACCGTCGCAGTCGCAGGCTTCAAGCCGGAGGACCCGAGCCGATCGAGCCAGGAGTCGGCGTACTGCTGGACCGTCACCGTCACGGGTGCCGCCGGGATGTGTTTCCGGTTCAGGCTCAGCAGGTCAGCCACCTTGCCGGCAGCCTCGGCGCGCGTTCTGCCGTAGACCTGTCGACGCTGCCGACCGCCGTCGCGGTTCCACACGTAGACCGCGCCCGTCCACCGTCCGTCCTTGCGCTGGTAGATCGACCCCTCGCCATTGGCTCGCCTGCTCATGTCAGGGTCCAGTCCTCAGAGACCGCAGCCACGTACTCCCGCACGGCAGAGACGGGGATCCGGCGCAATCGGCCGATCTTTACGCTCGGCAGGGTGTTCATCCGGATGAGGTCATAGACGGCGGACTTTCCGACATTCAGCACCTCAGCGGCTTCGGTGACCGTCATCAAGAGCTTCTCTGGCATCGTCATTCCCTACTCTCTAGTCCACTTCGTGTCTTGCGTCGTTGGGCTTTCCACAGGTCGTACTCGCGGTTGCGGGCTGCGACCGCCAGGGCCAGGGCTTGCTCGAGGTGGTCGCGCCAGCCGGTGCCGACGTAGGCCCAGGTGCCGATCACCTGGGTGGTCTCTTCTGCGTCGTCGGCGAGCAGGCGTGCCTCGAGGTCGCGGGTGTCGAGGGGCTGGTCGGTGCGGCGGGACTCGGCGGCCAGTGCCTGCCACCGCGAGCGGGCACGACGCAGCGCGCCGAGGGTGATCGAGTAGCGCCGGGACTTGGTGCCGAAGTGGCCACGGAAGCCAAGGCAGTGCACCCACTTGCCCATCCGTTGGTAGTCGTGGTCCTGGTCGTGGAAGGTCGCGGCCCTAGCGGCCATCTCTCGGCACTGCCGGCGCAGGGCGAGGATGTGCGGGCGTTGTTGGCCGTGGCCGTGCAGGCCGGAGGAGTCCTTGGTGGAGTACTTCGCCAGGTACCCGGCGACCTGATCGGGGGTCAGCGGGCCGCCCGGGTCGTCGGTGCGCGAGCCGGCACGGACGGTGCGCACGTCGACCTGGGTCCCGAAGACCAGCACTCGTGGGGTGTCCTCGTGGTCGACCGGCTCGGCGATGGTCGTCACGGTCGGGACGACCCGTCGGACGAGGGCAGCGAGGGCGTCACCGTCCAGCGATGGGGGAGCGGGCGAACCGGTGCCGCCGGCGGCGGGTCCGTCGAGACGGATCAGGGCGTGGAAGTGGATCAGGCCGCGGGCCTGGTGCTCGGCGACCTTGGCGTACTGGATCGACGCGTGCTCGTCCAGGCGGGAGTCGGGCACGGCCAGGTGGTGGGCGAGGGCACGGCGGAAGGCGATGGTGAAGCGTCGCCACAGCTCGGGGGCGTGCCACTGCCACATCACCGCCGACGCCGTGTCGTGGCACTGGAAGCACAACGGCGCCCCGTTGACCTCGTCATCCCGGTCATGGACACGGGTGCACCACAACGGCCGACCGTGCGGGCAGCGGCTGCGGTCATCCCGGCGCCGGGGCCGACAGGCCCTCCCGCCGCGGTGGCCGTGGACCGGCCCGAACGAGGGGGCGGTGAGGGTGACGAACAGCAGCGGGTTGTCCCGCACCTGCTCGGGGACGGTCTTGCCGCCGGCGACCCCGGCATGGATGAGGGCGTAGGTGTCACGGGCGTAGGTGCGTGAGCAGGACGGGCACACCGAGGCACGCCGGTTGCCGCACGCGCGGTGCAGCACCCCGAACGGCAGGTCACTGGCATCAAAGGAAGAGACGATCTCGCCCGTGGTGGTGTCGACGGTGACCGAGGACCCGGCCAGCCGGACGGGGTGGGCGCAGTTGCGGGTGGTGCCCAGGGCCTGGGAGAAGTCATCCATGCTCCCGTCGCGCATCCGCTGGGCGATCAGCTTGGCGTTCTCGGGGTGGTTGAGGTCGGGTATGTCCAGCGGCGCGTCCTCCCCGAAGCCGGGGAAGCGGTCCTCGGGCGCGGCAGGGGCGTGTGTGTCTGTGGTGGCCACGGTCCCCTCCCAACCAAAGAAGGGTGTGCCACGCGGACCGGAGTGCGGCTCTGGGATCCGCGCGGCACACCCAGACTGTGGGGTGAGCGGCGATGCTTGGTCACCGACGTTCCAGAGCCGCTCAACGCCGGGCACACCCGAAAGGGGTGCGAGTGGCGGATCCAGTCAGTGAGTCTCTGTCGCGGCTATCGGTGAGAGCGAGCCGTCAGGCCCGAGAGGGGAGCCGACCCCCGGGGATACTCCCGTCCATGTGTGTGCGTCTGTGATGACCCGCACCAGCCACGTTGCCCCCCAAGGGGGCCCAGTTCCACTTTCGCGGAGATCCTTGACGCAAACCTGACTCTTTCCTAACGGTCCCCGAGGCTTGGTCGCGTCTGCCCACGTCGACCGGCTTGATATGTGATTGGAGCGATCGGGTGGCTGCACGAGCGCGGCAAGTCCCCTCAGAGGATCGATCCGAGGTCTGACCCGACGGTGGGGTAGGCGGCGGTCATTGACTTCAGCTGACGGGTGGTCAGCTCGAGCTTTATGGCCAAGCCCAGGAAGTTGATCAGCTCGCCGTATCCCGGGCCGAGTAGGTGCGCCCCGAGGATCTTGTCCGTGGCTCGCTCGACGAGGATCTTGGTGGCTGCAGTGGTCTCGCCGATCCGGTAGTTGGAGAACCAGCTACTCGTGTCGCGGTAGCGGACTTCGACGTCGAGGCCGTGGTCGTGGGCGTCTTGTTCGAGCATCCCCACTCGGGTGAGTTCAGGGATCGTGAAGACCGCCGTGGGCACCCCGGCGTAGTCGGGTTCGGTCGCGGTCCCCTTGAGCATGTTCGACGCGGCAACTTTGCCCTCGAACACCGCTACCGGTGTCAGTGGCATCCCGGGGCTGCTGGCTGCGTCGCCGGCGGCGTAGACCGCCGAGTTGCTGGTGCTCCGCAGATCAGCCCCCACCCGCACTCCACGTTCGTCCCACTCGATCCCAGCGGCCTCGAGGTCAAGTCCGCCCAGATCCGGTACCCGGCCCGCGCCCTGCACGACAAGGTCGAACTCCACCGTCTCGGGCTGGCCAGACCGTTCCATCTCGACCCGGTAGTAGGCAGCGGACTTCTCGATGGCGGTGATGGTGCTGGAGCGCCACAGCCCGACTCCGGCATCAGCGCCGCGGCTGATGAGGAGCTCGACCAGGTCGGGGTCGAAGGCCTTGAGCGGTCGGGGCCCGCGGTCGAGGATGACCGGAGTGCTGCCCGCGCGCGCCGCGATGTGGGCGAACTCGAAGGAGACGAAGCCACCACCGACGAACAGAATCCGCTCTGGCAACTCGGGAAGGTCCATGAAGTCTGTGCTGTCGATCAGGTGCTCATGGCCCGGAAAGGCCAGTGGGCGGGGGCGGGCGCCCGCGGCAATCAGAAAGTGTGCCGCCTCGTACGGAGTGCCGTCGACCGTGAGTGTGTTTCGACCGGTGAACCGTGCCTGTCCGTGCAGTGTGTCGACGCCATTGCCCGCGAGGCCATCCTCTATGCCTGCTGGCACCGGGTCGGTGAACCCGTGCTTGTGCTTCACCAGATCCGCCCAGTTGATCGACAGATTGGCGTCGTCGATACCCTTGCCGCGCATCAGGTGCGCACTGTCGATGATCTCGGCACCCCGGCGCAGGATCTTCTTCGGGTCGCACCCACGCAGAGCGCACGTGCCGCCGTACGGCAGCGCGTCGACGATCGCCACGTTCCACCCCGCCGAGGCGCACTTATTGGCCGCTGCCACGCCGGCCATGCCCGCTCCGATCACCATCAAGTCGTAACCCCGCATCGTCATGCCACCGCCACGTCGAATTTTGCTCGAAGCTGCTCCATCGTGGGCGCCCCCGCCAAACCGTCCGGTGTGGGGTACAGGCGGCAGGACAAGCCCACTTCCGCACCTGGCCCGGCGAAGACGTCGACCCCGCCGACCAAGATGCTGGGCGACCCGTGGAAGCCCAGCCTTTCGGCCTCATCCACGGTCTCAACGCGGCGCCGGGTCACCACAACATCAGGGCACTCGACGGCGATCGCGGCAAGCCGCTGATCGGCCAACTTCCAGTTCGGGCAGTCATCGAAGTACAACAAGGCGACGTCCATGCTCCGACGGTAAACGTTGTACTGTACTAGAAGGTCAAGGCTGGGGGTGGACGACATGTTGATCGGTGAGCTCGCCGAGGCTGCCTCAGTGAGCAGCCAGACCATCCGGTTCTACGAACGCAAAGGCCTCTTGCCCCACGCCGAACGGAGCACCAACGGCTACCGCGTCTACGACGAATCCACGCTGGTCAGGTTGCGCTTCATCCGCGTGGCCCAAGGCGCCGGTCTCACGCTCTCCGAGATCCGCAGCATCATCGACCTTCGTGACGACGGCACAGCGCCCTGCGAGCACGTGGGCGGACTCATCGACACCAAACTCTCCGACGTGCGGGAACGGGTCCGGCACCTTGCCGCGCTACAAACTGCACTCGAAACACTGCACGAGCGCAGCCAGCAGCTGAATCCCGCTGACTGCACAGAGGACCACATCTGCCACGTACTCTCCACTGGGACCTAGCCTCAAACGCTCGGATTCGGGCCAGCCACAAGGCGCCAAACCCGGGCGTCACTGTGGTGCACCAGGCGGGGGATGTGAGAACTTTCTCTACTGACTCAAGGCGGCGACTCCGTCGCCGCTGGCCGCCCGCTTCGCGGGCGACCGCTGCGCATGCGGCCTGGCGGCCGTTCTCGCGGTCGCCCGCGGAGCGGCCGGAGATGACGAAGGCGCCCCGGTCCAGTACCGAGACGCCCTCACCCTTCGATCCGTCGACCCGCCGCTACACGATCCGTCCTCCACGGTCACGGCTCAAGCGGCCAGTGGTTGCACCATCAGGGACGCGCTCCGCGCCTGTGCTCCATACCTCCTCGTCTCGGTTCGCCGCTTGACCCATGCCCACTCCGGCCGGGACTGCTCCGCTATCGGGTCGATGGCTCTCTTCGCCCACCTGACAGCAGCCATGACAGCAACCGCTGGTGTACACATCCGGAAGAGCTCCAACCAGCCGACACCATTGACCCGGACCCATGGGCCTTGAGCAGGGGCGGGCCACCCGTGGATCCGCCTACGGATCAGAAGGTTTGGGGTTCGAATCCCTACGGGTGTCAACGGCCAAGCTCAGGTCCCCGGTTTTGGCCAGGTGGAAGTCCCCACCCTCTGCGGGGTTGATCACTGGGTCGGGAGGTCACCTCCTTGGC
>NZ_FWXN01000019.1 GCF_900176385.1 Janibacter indicus
GGACCACACCAGCCGACCAGGCTGCGTGACTACCCACTGTCACCTATCGGTGCAGCAGTCCCATCAGCGTAGTAGGCGGCTTCGAACTCGGCCGGCGGGATGTCGCCGCAGCGACCATGAAGGCGTGAAATGTTGTACCAGTCGACCCATTCGAGGGTTGCCAGCTCGACGTCGTCGAGGCCGCGCCACGGTCCTTGTCGCCAGATGAGTTCCTTCTTGTACAGCTTGTTCAGGGCCTCTGCGGCGGCGTTGACGCCCCCTATAGGTCAAGAGTTTGCTGGCTGGCTGAGGTCGGTAAGGCTTGCCTGGCGCGGTGATCGGTCATGACGGCCTGGTAGACCTCGCGAGCGAGGTAGCGCTTCAGGCAGCGGATGATGTCGCGTTGTGACAGTCCCTCGGCGGTCCGCCGGGCGACGTACTTGATGGTCGGCTCATGGAATCTCATCCTCACGATGACGGCCCGGTAGAGGGCTGCGTTGGCTTCGCGGTGGCCAGCTCGTGAGAGCCGGTGCCGGTTCGTCATGCCCGAGGAGGCTGGGACCGGGCTGGTCCCGCAGAGCTTGGCGAAGGCGGCTTCGGAGTGGACTCGCTCAGGGTTGTCGCCGAAGACGATGAGCACTTCGGCAGCAGTGTCCGCGCCGATGCCGAGGCCTTCGCGCAGAGTGGGCGCGTGGGACCGGGTGAGGTCGTCGAGGATCGTGTCGTGCTCGCGGATCTCGGCTTCGAGCGCCTGGTAGCGCTTCGCGAGTGTCCGCAACGCGTGCTTGGCGCTGGCAGTTGTGGAGTTCACTGCGCCTGGACGCAGTGACGCGCATCTGTCGATGAGGACCTTGTCGGACGTGCCGGCGAGGTGCTCACGTAGGTCCGCGGGTGCGGTGACGATGAGCGCTTTGAGCGTGATGATCGCGCTTGTCTTCGCCTTGCGTGCGGTGTCGCGAGCGATCTTTATCTGCCGGATCATCTCGGCGGTGCCGTCGGCAGACTTCGGGACTGCCTTGGCTTGCCCTCCGAGTACGGCCCGTGCAGCTGCCTCGGCGTCCAGGGTGTCGCTCTTGCCGTTGTTGCGTCGGCTGCGGCGATCGCCGCGGTTGACCTCGATGACGCGGTGGCCGGTGCGACGCAGGAAGCTGGCCAGGCCGACGCCGTAGCTACCGGTGCCTTCGACGCCGTAGGCGATGACTCGGCCGTTGCCGGCCAACGCGGCTGCCCAGGCTTCGAGTTGCGCGTAGCCCTCACGGTTGGCGGCGACGTGTTGTGCTGCGAGTCGGGCGCCGAGGTGGTCGATCGCGACGGCGACGTGGGCGTACTTGTGGGTGTCGACGCCGATGATGATCTGCCGGCTGGCTACCGGCTCGGTGGGTGTGACGGTCATGCTGTTCATGGCTGCCCTTCCGATCTGGCTGGGTTGTCGAAGCCAGCTGGTCGGGCGGGTAGGACAGGACTGCGATGGGTCAGGTTTGGCGATCAGGCCCCTATTCGGTCACCGCCCTCCCGGCCAGCCGGTGTGTGCGTTGATCGCCACCTGGCCGGCGCCGACAGATCAACGCCAAGGCACCGTGGCCAGTCGTAAGCAAGGGTCAGGTTCCGGCCAGGCAGCCCCTAATTCTGCTCACAGTCGTAGGAGTCCCCGGTCGAACCGACCGAGGCTTCGATCCCGGACTCGGCGAGGCGCTCGGTGGAGCGAATGGCGAGGTATTGAGCTCCCTTGTCGCTGTGATGGACTAATTTCGACAGGTCTCGTTGATCGCGCGAGCGGGTCCAGATCGCGTGCTCGAGGGCATCCAGCGCCAGATCGGTGCGCAGCGAACGGGACACTCGCCACCCGACGACGCGACGGGCGAACAGGTCCATCACGAAGGCGACGTACACGAACCCGGCCCACGTCGCGACATAGGTAATGTCAGCGACCCACCGCTGATCCGGTGCTGCCGCAGTGAAGTCACGCTCGAGGCGGTCGCGCGGCTCGTGGACGCCAGGTGGTGCGGGGCGTGTCGTGCGAGTCGAGCGAGCGTTGGGCACCCCGGACAGGCCCAGCGCGCGCATCCGGCGCTCAACGGTGCACCGAGCGACCGGATCGTGCGGGTGGGCCCGGTTGATCGCCTTCCACATCTTCCGCGTGCCGTACACGCCCATGTTCTCCTCGTGCAGCGCGACCAGACGCTCGTCCAGCACTGCGTCACGACAAGCCCGCGACGAGGGCGGTCGGGACTTACGGGCGTAGTACGAACTTGGGGCGATCTGGACCCCGGCCTCGGCCAGGACGGTGCAGATCGGCTCGACCCCGTGCTCGTCGCGGTGCTCGTCGATAAAGGCATCGACGTCCCTCAGCGGCGGTCGAGCTCCGCCTGAGCGAAATACGCACTCGCCTGCCGAAGGATCGTGTTTGCTCGCCGCAGCTCACGGTTCTCCTTCTCCAGCTCCGCCATCCGGGTGGCGTCAGCGCCGCTGGTACCCGGCAGCTCGCCCGCATCGACCCGCTCGCGCTGGACCCAGTTGCGCAACGTGTCGCCATTGATACCCAGCTGCTCACCCACGAGCCGACAGGCACGAGAGACCGGCAACCCCGGCTCACCCGCCAAGCGGTCGCGTACCAGCCTCACAGCTCGCTGACGAATCTCATCGGGATACTTCCTCGGTGCAGGCATGACTCCATCCTCCTGGGGAGATCAAGCCCTCCACCCATCCCGGGGCGATCCAGCGAGCCACCCCGTGACCAGCAACAGGCCGCTGCGTGGCGACACCACGGGCGCACGGTCGCGGCCTACCGGGACCGGTACGGCATCACCGACGACACGCCCCTCGGGCCGACCCCGGAGACCGCGGTGCAGAAGATCGACGCCGCCCGCGCGAAGACGGCGCTCGACCGCGCACGCAATCTGGCCACCCTCGCGGGTGCCGCGCCGAAGCGGTCGCAGGGGCGAGAGCCGCTCGGGCGTTCGCTCTGACCGATGCCCTTCCCGGTGTCGCCGCCACGTCGTAAAGTGGAGGTTGAGGCGGCCTCTATATGCGCTGTCGCTCGTCGCGACGGTATGACTCTCCCGGAAACGGGCGGTCCTTTCAGGTTCTTGTCGCCGAACCCTTGGAGAGGACTGTCCATGTTCCGACTCATCTGGGCCCTCAGCGTCCGCGCTCGGTACTTCCTGCGCCGCTACATGCCCACCAACATCCTGCTCGACGCCATCCGGACTCGCCGCGGTCTGCGATGGGGGCTCCCGGCGATGCTGCTGGCCATCCCGTACCTGTACACCGCGAGCATCTGCGTGCAGCTCATCGAGGACGCCGGCCCTGGCTGGCTGCACCTGCTCGTGCTGCTTTTCATCTACAACGCCATGAAGTTCACCATCATGGGACCGGTCAGCCTGGTCCTGCTGCTGCGCGCCAAAGTGCGCGAACACGTCGAGCGGCGACGCGAGCATCGCGCCGACCATCGGTCGATGGTCACGGCGTAGGGGAGCGTCCGATGGGCAAGTACGTGAAGAGGACCGCCCGGCGCCGCTACGACGAACGGCACTTCTCCGTCCGCGCGGTGCATCGCGACCCACCCGATCTGCACAAGCTCTGCGAGGTCCTGATCCGGCTCACCTTGCAGGAGGTCGGTCAGTCACGAGCCCAGCGCCGGGCGGACGAGTCTGCCGAGACCTACCGGGAGCCAGCACGGCCCGATCCTGTGAGCGAGAAGGACTGAGCCCCGGCGACGTGACCGAGGTCAGAGGGTCCACCGGGGCTTGCGATCCTCAGCGTAGCGGCCGTGTCGGCGAGGCTCGCTAGCCTCGGAGCCGCCACCGGTAAAGTAGGCAGGACATGAAGGTGGGCGACTGAGGGAGGCAGACCATGGCGCGTGCGGACCTGCTTCTCGACCTCGTCGAGGCCGAGCGCCGTGGCGATCGAGATCGTTTCCGCGTCCTCGTCGAAGCGGTGATCGCTGAGGAGCGAGCCAACCAGCACCACCTCGTCGCCGACCGTCTGTCCGAGCTGATCACCACCACCGGACAGAGCGCCCCACGTGATGACCGCGCCGCAGCCATGCGTGACCTGGTGCAAGAGATCGTTCCTCATCGACGCCTGGACGAGCTGGAGCTTGCCCCGGTCCCGCACCGGGTCGTCACCGAGCTGATCGAGGAGCAGAAGCGCGCCGAGCTACTGCGCAGCTACGGGATCGAACCCCGAAATCGACTGCTATTGTCCGGCCCGCCGGGCAACGGCAAGACCAGCGTCGCCGAGGCCATCGCCTCGGAGTTGATGCTGCCCTTCTACGTCATCCGCTACGAAGGGGTCGTATCAAGCTTCCTGGGCGAGACCGCCGCGCGGCTCGACAACGCCTTCGAGTTCGCCCGCACCCGCCGCTGCGTGCTGTTCTTCGACGAACTCGACACCATCGCCAAGGAACGATCCGACGAGCACGAGACCGGGGAGATCAAGCGGGTTGTCTCGACTCTGCTGCTCCAGATCGACCAGCTTCCCCCGCACGTTCTGCTGGTGGGAGCGACCAACCACAGCGAACTTCTCGACCGGGCAGCATGGCGACGCTTCCAGATCCGCGCTGAACTCGAACCGCCCAGTCGTACACAGGCCACCCGCTTCCTGGAACGCCTCGCCGCCCGCTTGGGTGGCGACCTCGGATTCGCCCCCCGGACCCTAGCGGACAAGCTCGCGGGAGCGAGTTTCTCCGAGCTGGAAGAGTTCGCGTTGGACGTGCGCCGCAGAGCGGTGCTCGAACTCCCCGACAGCAACCTTCGGCGGATCGTCCAAGAACGTCTTGAGCACAGGCGAGATCAGGCGGCGGGATGACCGCGGAGCGCCGGCCGCTCCTGGCGTTTGGGTCGCCAACGGTGGTAGATCGGCCTACGCAAACGCCCCGGGACATGCCGCGCTTGTCCAAACCCAACGCCGGTCGGCAGGGGGAGCGGCTGACGCCGCAGTTCGGGGAGCTGAGTGCAGCGTTCGACGACGAGCGGGCGCGTCTTTCCGCTGACACACCCGACGAGGTCGATCCGGCGTTGGTGGTCGTCTTCGACCTCGCCGGCAGCATCAAGGACTTCCGCAACGCGATCGACCAGATCGACGGATTGGAGTTCCTGTCCGAGTTGATCGGCGACCGGTCCGACCCAGACGACGACTTCCACATGACCGAGTCCGAGAGCGGTCGCACGGACAAGCCCGTCCAGCACTCCCTGTACCTGATGATGTCGAACGCCAAAGCGATCGACGAACTCCTGCGCCTGTTCAACGCTTGGCAAGCAGACCCGTCAGCGTCGTTCGCCTACGGCTTGGGCAAGTTCAAGACCGCGTTCCAACAGCTCACCGCGATCCGACGGTGGGGAGCAGAGGATCGCATCCGAGAGACCGGCCTGCGCGAGCAATGGCAGGAGAACCTCGACGTCGTCGGTCAGTCCGTCAGCACCGTGATGGTCGAAGTCGAGCTGTGGTACCGCCGCGACGCCACACAGCGCGCCACAGCACAGGCACATGTCGAGCAGGTCATCTCCGGCAGTGGCGGCCGTGTGCTCGACCGCTCCCAGATCGGCGAGATCAGCTACCACGCACTGCTCGCGGAACTGCCTATCCAACAGGTTCACGCGCTGCTGGCCGACGAGGCCGAGTCGATCCGGCTGCTTACCACCGACGAAGTCATGTTCGTCAACCCATTCACTCCCATGAGCGTCGCACCGCCGACCACAGAACCGGTCAGCGAGGTCCGCTTGCCTCCCGGAGAACGCACCGACGGCCTGCCCAGGGTCGCCCTTCTGGACGGGTTGCCGTTTCCCAACCACGACGCCCTCGCCGGCCGGCTGGTAGTCGACGACCCCGACGGGCTCGGCGAGAACTACCCGCTGGCCGCGCGCCACCACGGCACCGCGATGGCCTCCCTGATCATCCACGGTGACCTCTCGGCCGACGGCGAACCGCTCGACCGGCCCCTGTATGTCCGGCCCATCATGCGACCCCACGAGTTCATGACAGGACACGAGCAGATCCTCCCGGACCGGTTGCTCACCGATCTGCTGCACCGCGCGGTCAAGCGAATCGTCGAAGGAGAGGCCGGTCGGGGTCCGGTCGCGCCGAGCGTGCGCATCATCAACCTCTCCATCGGTGCGCAAGCCCGAGCGCTCGTGCGCCGGATGAGCCCCGTCGGACGGCTACTCGACTGGCTGGCCCACTCCTACAACCTGCTGTTCATCGTCAGCGCCGGCAACCACCTCGGCCCGCTCACGATCCCGGCCGATGCCATCAGCACCGCCGATTCGGCACGATCCGCCGTGCTGCGGTCCGTCTACGACGCCGCACTGCTGCGAGGCATCCTCCCTCCAGGCGACGCCCTCAACGCACTGACCATCGGCGCCACCCACAGCGATGGACTCGGCGACATTGAGGTGCCGGACACCGCCTGGGACATCACCCACCAGGACGGCCCAGCTCACTACGGCTCGACGGGACCCGGCGTTGACCGCTCAGTCAAGCCCGACCTGCACCACATCGGCGGCAGGGCACTCTACGCCCGCCCTGTCACACCTTCCGGTGGGCAGGAATCCGTCGCGGTGGAACTGGCTTCGACCGCAGCGACCGGGCCAGGCCTGCAAGTGGCCGCGCCCGGGCGAGCGGGCGCAACGAACAACACCGTCTTCACCGTCGGCACGAGCAACGCGACCGCGTTGGTGGCCCGCGAAGCCAGCCGCCTGTACGACATCCTCGAAGCCGGCTCCGACGATCCCGAAGACGCGCCGCTACCGGACCCGCAGTACCACCCGCTGCTCGTGAGAGCCCTCCTCGCCCACGCCAGCAGTTGGGGCGAATGGGAGGCGCGACTGCGCCGCGAACTCGGCCTCACCAACCAGCAAGCCCGCCGCCACTTGACCGCGCTCCTGGGCTACGGCCGGCTCGACACCGACCGGCTCGGAACCGCAGCCACGAACAGGGCAGTGCTGGTCGGCGGGGGACTGATCGCACGCGACCAACGCCACACCTACGAGCTGCCGCTGCCGCCTTCGCTTCGTGCACGCGCAGAGTGGCACCGCTTCACCATCACCCTCGCCTACATGGTCCCCACCGTCGGCCAGCTCAACCGTTACCGGGGCGCCAAGGTCTACTTCGCCACGCCAGACATGCAACTCGCCGGTGGTAAGCGGATCGACGCCGAACCCAACTCGGTCAGACGGGGAAGCCTCCAACACGAGATCGTGCAGGGCACCCGCACGATGGTGTTCGGCGACGACGGCACCTTCCCGATCCACGTCGAGTGCATGGACGACGCTCAACGGCTACGCGCCGGCAAGACCGTGCGATACGCGCTCGTGGTGTCCGTGGAGACTGCGGAACAGACATCGACCACCATCCACGACGAGGTACGGGCGAGACTGCGCCAGCAGGTTCGCGATCGCGCACGCGGTCGGGTGCAGAGCTGATGCGCACGACGACAGGCCGCTCAGCGCCCGCACCACGCAGAATCGAGGCCGTATGAGCACGAACGAAGACCGGACAGGCGCCATCGACCTCACTCGGGCACCACGCGGCGAGCTGGCCGCCGCCCAGCTCGTCACTGCCGTCGCAGACACCGGCGATCTCGCAGAACGTCACTACCTCGAACTGAAGGGGCCGCCCGACCTCGCGACGAAAGTGAACAAGGCCAAGGTGGCGAAGTTCATCCTCGGCGCCGCGAACCGGTTGCCCGATCGCGCCGCTGAAGCCTTCGAGGGCTACGGCGTGATGATCGTCGGCATCACCAAGCAGGGCATCGAAGGCATACCGCCGATCGAGATGCTCGCACTGTCCCAGGTGATTCAGCCGTTCCTCGGCGCGGCCGGCCCTCACTGGGACGTCGTGCGCGTCCCGGTGAAAGGCTCGACGAACCAGGTCTTGGTCATCCTCGTCGACCCACCGCAGGTAGGTCAGCCACCGTTCATCTGCCGATCCAACGGCGAAGGACTCCAAAGCGGGCGCACCTACTACCGGGGCGACGGCGAGACCCGCGAGGCAAACGCCGATGAACTCGATCTGCTGATGGCACGCGGAGCCTCACGCCCGCCAGCCCCCGTCGAACTCGATGTCGCGGTCGTCGGCACCGTCGTTCCCCTCATCATCGACGAGCAGACCGTCGACGACCTCATCACCAACGCGCGCCAACGCCTCCTCGCGGCGCTCCCAAAACCGGAACCCAAGCAGTCGCCAGCCACCGGATTCGCGATGGGGTCATCCGACGGCTTCCGCGCGGCGATGGGAGCCTCGTCTGCTCTCTCGCGCCTCCTCGCGGACCAGACATCGGCCGCGAGCCAGCTTGCTGCCTTCACCGCCACGGAAGAGCCGGAGAAGCGCTCGGAGGATGAGTACCGCGCCGAGATCGATGCCTGGGAGGAACGGTTCCGCGCCGCATGGGCAGAAGCTGTCGAGCTGTTCGCCGTCCACGCCCTGCCCGGGAACGAGGTAACCGTCGTCAACAAGACCCAGACGTTCCTGCACGACGTAGAAGTGAAGCTGCACCTCGACGGCGCCGTTGAAGCCGAAGAGCGCCAAGGCTACGGAGACGGACCCGACTGGCGAGACCTGAAGCTGCCCTCTCCACCTCGCAAATGGGGCCCCACAAAACGAGACCTCGGCCTCCACACCGGGTACTCCGCCGGCCTCGCGGCGTCGATCGCATCCCAGCCCTACACGCCCCGTCCATACGTGCCACCCGACGCTTCCTGGAAGACGACCGGCTCGGTCGATGTCGAAGTTGTCGTCGGAGACCTCCGCCCGGAGGCAACCTTCCAAACAGACGACGGTGAGGCGGTTCTCCTCATCCGCGGTGAGGCGCCCGAGCAGATACAAGGCACCTGGACAGCGACCGCCCGAGGCTACAACCAAGTGTTCACCGGCGCCGTCCAGGTGACGATCGCCGAGCCGACTCATCTCACGAACCTGATCCGCGACTTCTTCAATCTCGACTGAGACGACCCATTCCCGCACCTTGGGTCGTGGTTCGCTCTGCCGCCGCAGTCATGATGTCGGTGCCCGCGGCTAGCCTTATCACAAGCCTGGAGTCGCGCCCGACGAACTCCGGCGGAGAGGCAGCACATGTACCAGTCTGAGGGGCTTCCAGCCCGTGGTGTGGTGTTCTGGCCGGTTGGGACCGGTGACAGCACGACTGTAGTCATCGACGATCTTGTCGTGCTGCAGGTCGATCTGCACGACATGGCGAAGGCAAATGACGAGGCCACGCCGGAGGTTGCGGTGGTTGACCGGCTCGTTGACGCGTTGCCGGTGGTGGACGGTGTGCCGTACTTGGCGACCTTCGCGCTGACGCACGTTGATAAAGACCACTGTCTGGGCTTCGCGGACTTGCTGGAGCGCGTCAGGATCGGCGAGTTGTGGTCGACCCCTCGGCTGTGGCGTGAGTACAACGATCCGGACGCGCCGGAACTGTGCAACGACGCGATTGCGTTCCGGGAGGAGTCAGAGCGGCGCATCGCGGCAACGATGGATGCCGTGAACGCTGCAGGTGTCCCTGAAAGTGGTGATCGTATCCGTGTTATCGGCTACGACGACGAACACAGCTCCCACGCCTATGACGAGCTGCCGGAGGCGTACCTGGCGTGGCCGGGCCAGTCGTTGACCGTGCTTGACGGGCACGAGCGTGCGGGCGTGTTTGAGGCATTCATCCATGCGCCGTTCAAGGACGATGCGGCGGCGGCGCGGAACGAGACATCCTTGTCCATGCAGGTCACCTTGACGGACGAGACGGGTATTGACGGCAAGGTGCTGCTGTTCGGCGACTTGGCTCACGACACGATCATGAAGATCTTCAACTACAGCGAGTACTACTACCGTGAGCAGTATCTTTCTTGGGATCTGCTTCTGGCACCTCACCACTGCTCCAAGCGCGTGATGTACAAGAAGGATCTTGACGGCAACGAACAGCTCCAGATGGATGTGCTCAACGCGTTCGAGCGCAACGCCCGCCCGAACGGAGCCGTCGTCTGCAGCAGCGCCGTGTTTCCCGACGTGGACGTGGACGGACACAACCCGCCGCATAGGATGGCGGCAGACCGGTACGCAGAGATCGCGGACGAGGTCATCTGCACTATGTCGTGGGTCGATGAGGCAGCGCCGTCTCCGGTCGTGTTCGGTGTCGACGCGGCTGGCGCACGGGTCATTCGGGGCGACCTCGTCAGCAGCGCGGCGACCGAGGCCAAGGTCGAGCTCGCAGCTTCTGCGACTGGTCGCAGGTTCGCTGCCATCACAGCAGCCGCTGTCGCTGTCGGGAACGCAATTCCAGCCGCTACAGCCAGCGCTGCGCCTTCGGGTGCCGGCCCGGAGCGTGTTGACGCGGCGGTTGCTGCCGACCGAGGTGGCAACAGCGCCCCGGAGACGCCGGTCGGGTTCGGTCGTTGAGCGAGCTGGCCCACCGGCAACTTTCCGACCTCGCCGAAGTCAGCGGTGGTGCGATTCAGCTACTGGAGGTCGAGAACGATGAGAAGGGCCTGACCACCTTCACTGTCTCACTCGATACGTCCGGGATCGTGACGAGTGAGTCGGGCATCCGCGTGCGCGCCCGCGAACGATTCGAGATCGTGGTCGGCTCGTCCTTTCCGTATCTGCACCCGGACGTCTATGTCACGCACCGCCGCTGGGCGGGGACGCCACATGTGCAGTGGGGGCGCGTCCTGTGTCTGTATGCGGCTCCTTCCGTGGAGTGGAATCCTGCGGACGGGATGCGCGGTCTGATCGCGCGACTCAACCTGTGGCTGCAGCGTGCCGCGGCCGGCGAACTCGATCCGGCCGGCCAGCCGCTGCATCCGCCGGTCGCGTACAGCTCGTACAAGAACGGCTGGGTAGTTGTTCGCCCCGACTTGGGCGACCTGGTTCCTTGGGCGGAAGCGGAACCCGACTCTGCGCGAGTGCGCCTTCTATACGCCTGGTGCGCACAGTACGGCGAACGGATCGATGTCCTGGAGTGGCTGACTGGCCAGCAAATATACGAACGGTTCGTGGCTGACGAACTGCCAGCGCGCGACGACCGCGGCACTGCGCTCTTCGTCGCTCCGCTGGTGTTGATCAGCGACACCCTCGACATGGAGTACCCCGGCACAGCGGAAGCCCTCGCCGCGGCTCTCGACACCTACGGGTACAGCCGCGATGAACTGCTCAGGGCCCTCGTGAACGCTCGCACCATCAATAATGCAGTTGGTGTCGCACTCGACGGAGACGGCGCCGTACCCGCCATGATGTTGCTCGGCACTCCCGCGCGCAGGCTCGAACCCGGGCAGCCACTGGCCCACATCACGGCCTGGCACCTGGACGACCTTGGTGAGCAGATCACCGATCTGCTCCAAGACGTCAGCCCGGAACACGTCGAACTCACCCAACGGGTGCGAGACCTGGCGGACACCTGGCTAGGTCTCGCCAAGATTCAGTGGATGGTCATTCACGAGGCCCGATCGGAGGTGACACGTCGCCGCGACTCCGGATCCCCCGCCCAGTGGCTCGCCGGGCGCAAAGTGTTGATCTTGGGTTGCGGAGCACTCGGGGCACCGATCGCTGAACACTGCGTACGCGCCGGAGCGGCGCAACTGCACGTCGTCGACAAGGGCGTTGTCACACCCGGAATCCTGGTCAGGCAGCCGTACGACGACGCGGACATCGGCTACAACAAGGCCGAACGATTGGCGCAGAGGCTGGCTCGTATCCGCCGGGACCTCACGGTCACGAGCGCGCGGGACAATATCGTGACTGGCACGCTCTCGGCCCCTGAAACTCTGCTCCAGTACGACCTCATCATCGACGCGACGGCCGACGTGGGAGTGCGGGTCGGGATCGAACGAGCACATGCGGCTACACGCGGACAATGGCCACCGACGATCAGCGCGCTGTTCGGACACACCGCGCAGCGAGGCATCGCCACGGTATCGATGCCGGGCGCCACCGGAAGTGGCCACGACATTCTGCGGCGCGTTGCCATCGAGACCGTCACTAACCCGCCAGCGGGCTGGAGCGCCATCGCAGAAGACCTGTTCCCGAACCCGCCGCGCACTGATCGGTTCTTCCCAGAGCCAGGCTGCTCAGCACCAACCTTCACCGGCGCAGCAAGCGAAGTCACGTCGCTTGCATCCGCGCTGTTCTCCGCCGCCCTCGTCGCCGTTGCCGACGCGAACACAGCACCGATGTCCGCGATCGGCTGTGATCTTGCGCCCACAGCATCAGGCATCCGCCCCGTGCCGCTGATCTGGCAGAACGACATCACACTTACGGACCACACCGGCGAATATGAAGTCCGCATCAGCGAACGGGCGCTCGCCGAGATGCGCACCGAGGCACGGCGAGGACTACGAGTACGAGGGACGCGAGTCGAGACCGGTGGGATGATCCTGGGCAGCCTCGACGAAGCCACCCAGACCGTCTACATCGATGCCGCTACCGGCCCATCGCCCGACAGCCACCTGTCAGCCGCGTACTTCGACCACGGCATCGAGGGCACCCAGGACATCGTCACGAGCATCCGCACCGCGACCGTAGATCGGATCGGATTCGTCGGGATGTGGCATACCCATCCGCACGGACTCGCCGCCCCAAGCCCCACCGACGAGGACGGTATGGCCGACATCGTGTCGCCCGACGGCACTGGGCGCAGAGCCGTCATGCTGATTCTCGGTGGCAGGGGAAGAACCTGGCGGAGCTGGTTGGAGACAGGAACACCGCCGGATCTCTACGTGCGCGTGGTGAGCCGCGCGACCACAACCCGACCTGAGACGCCGATGGCACTCCATCTCATCTCGCCGGGTGCGTGGTTCCCCGGCGGCTACGCCTACCCGAGCCAGAGAACTTCTGACGAAGAGGAGCAAGAAGCTCCAGGTGGTGACCGATGACTACGAAGATCGGTCTTGCCCTCTCCGGGGGAGGGTTCCGCGCCACAGCATTCGGCCTCGGTGCTCTCCGAGCCCTCCACGACCGCGACGTCCTCGACAAGGTCAATGTCGTGTCAGGCATCAGCGGCGGCAGCCTCCTGACCGCAATGTGGGCGTACGGACCTCAGCGATTCGATGAGTTCGACGACACCGTCACCGCTCTGCTCCGAAGGGGCCTGCAAGCCGAACTGGCGCGCCGGGCACTTACTCCACGCGCCGCCTGGCGAGCAACACTGAGCACAATGCGTGCTCTCGGCACTCGGCAAGGTCGCTCGTACTCCCGTACGGACGCGCTGGTTGAGGCACTGGCCTCGCGCCCCTTCGGCGCCCAGAAGATGACCGAGGTCAGGCACGCCGGCCTGGACACTGTCATCTCTGCGACCGACATGAGAACCGGTAACGCCGTCAGGTTCGGCAGCGCCCTCAGCGCCTCTTCCCCCTACGGGCGGATCGTTGATGAGGTGCCCGTGGCCGATGCCGTCGCAGCCTCAGCAGCCTTCCCCGTCCTGCTACCCGCCTTGCATCGGCGATACGTGTTTCAACGAACCGATGGCACGCGCCACGACGAAGAGCTGGCGATGACCGACGGCGGTGTTTACGACAACCTCGGCCTCGCGCCCCTGCTGCCCGGTCGGTCTACCCGCTACAGCCATCATGTCTACGACCTCGACTACATCATCGCGGTCGATGCTGGTCGAGGTCGCGGTGAACAAACGCCAGCTCGCTTCCTCACTAGACGACTCGCGCAGAGCTTCGACATCACTCACACGAAGTCGCAGGACGCTGCGCGAAGCCGAATTCACTCGATTGGAGAGGCAGCGGAGATCAAGGGATTTCTTCATGTCTACCTCGGCATGCATGACGACCGGCTCCCAACCCCGATGGCCGACCTGATCCCACGAGGCACGGTGCACGCTTATCCCACGAACTTCGCGGCGATGACCAAGAGCGACCTGGATGCGATCGTCATTCGCGGTGAGCAACTGACACGCTCACTGATCAACGCCTACACACCCGCCCTCGGCGCATGATGCACGTGCAGACTCCTCGCGGTGGCGATCCGGGACTGCTGCACCGATAGGTGACAGTGGGTAGTCACGCAGCCTGGTCGGCTGGTGTGGTCA
>NZ_FWXN01000003.1 GCF_900176385.1 Janibacter indicus
CCTGCCGCCGGCAGGTCTTCAGGTGGCTCGTCCGCTACAACACCCGCCGCCGTCACACTTGGTGCGGCTACCTGTCCCCGTCCACCTACGAGGCCCGCCGGGCCGCTACGCTGCCGACCGCCGCGTAATCACACCCTGTGTCCAAGAACCGGGGGTAGGGCCCGGGCGTGGAAGTGGATCAGGCCGCGGGTCTGGTACTCGGCGACCTTGGCGTACTGCACGGATGCGTGCTCGCTCAGGCTGGCCTCTGGGACGTGCAGGTGGTGGGCGATGCTGCGGCGCAGCGCGATGGTGAAGCGTCGCCACAGCTCGGGGGCGTGCCATTGCCACATCACGGCCGAGGCGGTGTCGTGGCAGTCGGAGCACAGTGGGGCCCCGTTGGCGTGGTCGTCTTCGTCGTGGACGATCCCGCACCAGCTGGGTCGTCCGTGGGGGCACCTCGTCTGGTCGTCGCGGCGGCGTGGGCGGCAGGCGCGACCGTGGCGGTGCCCGTGGACGGGCCCGAAGGAGGGGGCGGTGAGGGTGACGAAGAGCAGGGGGTTGTCCCGCACGTGTGCGGGGACGGTCTTGCCGCCGTTGATGCCGGCGTGGATCAGGGCGTAGGTGTCTCTGGCGTAGACGCGGGAGCAGGCGGGGCAGGCCGAGGCGCGGCGGTTGCCGCAGGGGCGGTGCAGGACGCCGAAGGGCAGGTCGCGGGTGTCGAAGGTGGAGAGGACTTGCCCGGTGGTGGTCTCGACCGTGGTCGTGGAGCCGGCCAGGCGGATGGGGTGGGCGCAGTTGCCGGTGCTGGCCAGGGCGTCGAAAAAGGCGTCCATGGTGCCGTCGGCGATGCGGCAGGAGAGCAGCTCGGGGGTGTCGGCGCGGGTCAGAGCCGGCACGTCGAGCGGGGCGTCTTCGCTGAAGCCGGGGAAGCGGTCCGGGCCGGCAGGGGCGGGTGTGGTGTCGGTGTGCACGGTCCCCTCCCAACCAGAAGGGTGTGCCGCGTGAACGGTGGTGCTGGCCTTGGGTTCACGCGGCACACCCGGACTGTGGGAAGTGCGGCAGGACGAGTAGCGGAATCTTCCGGCGCCGCAAGGCCGCTCAACGCCGGACGCACCGGCCGCATGGGGGCGGGTGCACGCGCGGATCAGTCGAGTGTGTGTAACGGCCATCTGTCATGCGAGCGCACTGGGCCCGAGGTTGGGGAGCCGACCCCCAAGGGAAATATCCCGTGTGTGTGAATGTCGATCCGCGCTATCAACGTTGCCGCCCGCAAACGGCTGGCGCATCTTTCGCGGCGATCCTTGACCAAACCCTGACTCTTCGGTGACGATCTGGCCATCCACGTGACCCGCGCAGCCGTCTCTGTGCTGCCCTGAGTTCGCCACGTGCCGAACGCTTGTGTTGAGGAGGGGACCGTGCCGTCAGTCAATGATCGCGCCCTAGCTGCGGGGGACCCGAGTGCCAGCGTGGATGCGCTGGTCGACGCAGCCCATGACCGATCTCCGAAGGTGCGGACCGCGGCGGCGGAGAACCCTTCAACGCCGCCGGACGTCCTAGCGCGGCTCGTCGAAGATGACCGATGGCAAGTCCGGTTTGCGGTGGCGGAGAACCCGAGCCTAGAAGCGTGCCGAATTGCCTTGTCGTGCACGGACCCCGATGTTCGAGGTCTCGCGGCACAACGTGACGACGTGAGCACGGCACAGGTTGAGCAGATCCTGGAGGACCCCGCCCACTCGGTCAGAGAGCGGCTAGCGGAGGCGGCTACCGATGAAGGAGTTCTCCGACGTCTGGCGAATGACCCCCATCCCCTGGTCAGGGCCAGCGTCGCGCTGAACGATGCGGTGCCCGTTGACGTCCTTCAGACCCTCGCGCAGGACGGGCGTGCCCGCGTCAGGTCCGCCGCTGCTGCCTCCCGTCGCCTGCCATACGAGGCACTGACGCCGATGGCGAATGACCGCTCTGTTGAGGTCCAGTGGCATGTCTTGGTCAGCAACCCTGAGCGGCTCGACCTCGCGGCCGAGATCGCCGAGCACTCGGACGCCATGAACGCAGACCAGGCGCGATCCCAACTGCAACACCCGGGAAACTTCACCGGGCCCCTTGACCAGGTGGAGATCGTCAAGCCTGTTGATCGTGAGGACTTTCTCTACTGACTCAAGGCGGGCCTTCGGCCCGCACCCGGCCGGCCGGCTTCGGCCGCTCCGGTGGGGACCCCCGCGCTCCGGGCTCGTGCCTCGCCCTACGCGCACCCCCACCTGCGCGCCCTTCGCCGCCGGCCGAACACGAGCAAGGACACCCGGTACTCCCCACACCGAGTGCCCTCACCGATGAACCGCCGACCCGCCGCTACACCATCCGACCTCCACGGCCACGGCTCAAGCGGCCCGCCGTCACCGCAACAGGGACGCGCTCCGCGCCTGCGCACCACACCTGACCGAGCCTCCTGGCCGCTTGCCCCGCACCCGCTCCGGCCGGCTCTGCTCCGCTATCGGGACGGCGGCTCTCCGTGCCCCCCTGGTGCCCCCCGGCGCTGCGAACCGAGGCGTCGATGGCACGTATGCACTTCTGCGAGTGGCGGATTCCCGGGGCGACGAGACCGCCGCGCGCCTTCGCAATGAGAAGGTCAGGGGTTCGAATCCCCTCAGCTCCACCACCGAAGGCCCCCGGCGTCGCGCCGGGGGCCTTCGCCGTGCCCGCGTGCCAGCATGGCGAGCGTGGACGAGCCCTCCTTCACCTACGCCCCCGTCGGCTGCATCCGCACGGGCGTGGTCCCGCACGGGTTCGACGAGCTGCGCCGCAGCCGTCGGGTCGGATCGGGGCTGGCGGACTTCGAGCGTGCTGTAGACGCCCTGATGACGTGGCAGATGCACCGTCGAGCCGGGATCGCGGTGATGGCATCGCACGAGCGGGTCGCGCCCGGAGCGGTCGCGGAGCTGCGCTTGGGCGTGGGGCGGCTGGGCCTGCGTGCGCCGGTGCGGATCGTGGACGTGGTCGACGAGCCCACCCGTCGCGGCTTCGCCTACTGCACCCTCCCCCGGCACCCCGAGAGCGGTGAGGAGGCCTTCGTCGTGGAGCTGGGGACGACGGGCGACGTCACCCTCACCATCACCGCCGTCTCCCGTCCGGCGTCACGGTTGGCACGCCTCTCCGGGCCGGTCGGCCGCCTGGTGCAGTGGCGGATCACCGGCCGCTACCTGTCGGCGCTCGCCGGCGACGCGGGGTGACGGGCTCCCCCTTCGCCAGTAGCGTCGGTCCATGGCACCCACGCGCCGCCTCGTCACCTACTCGATGAACATCTCGCTCGACGGCTACATCGTCGGGCCGGACGGTGGCTTCGACTGGTCGGAGCCGGACGAAGAGGTCTTCGCCGCCCACACCGACGAGCTGCGCGGGGTCGGCGTGCACCTGCTCGGCCGCCGGCTGCACGAGACGATGTCCTACTGGGAGACCGCCGACCAGGAGCCCGAGTCCGACTACTCCACCGTCGAGTGGGCGCAGATGTGGCGGGCGGTGCCCAAGGTCGTCTTCTCCCGCACGCTCACCGAGGTGACCGGCACCAACACCCGGCTGGCGACCCGTGGCCTGGCCGAGGAGATCGCGGCCCTGCGTGCCGAGTCCGACGAAGGGGAGATCGCCCTCGGTGGCGCAGAGCTCGCCGCGGCGGCCGCGGCCGCCGACCTCGTTGACGAGTACCGCCCCTTCGTCCTGCCGGTCGTCGTCGGGGGCGGTCGCCCCTACTGGCCCGAGGGGTTGGACCGGATCGACCTCGAGCACGTCTCCAGCCGCACCTTCGGCAACGGCGTCGTGGCGTCGCGCTACCGGGTGGTGCGGCCCGGTGCCTGAGCGCCGGGGCCGCACCGGGGCGGGTCAGGCCCGGCGTCGCCCTGCCACGGCAACGCCCGCGCCCACGAGGGCCACGACGAGCGCCAGCCCGCCGAGCACCCGGGCGAGGGTGTCGGCGGAGGCCGGCTGGCTCCCTTCGACCTCGCTCAGGTCGTCCTCGGTGGTGGCGTGGTGGCCGCCCTCCTCGGCGGCCGTGACCTCGAAGCTCGGGGCCGGGTGCTCCGGCTCCTCACCGCCCTCCTCGGTGACGTCCGACCAGTCGGCGACCTCGCCGTCGGAGTAGGTCTGCTTCGCCGGGAGGACGAGCTGGCCGGGAGTGGGCAGCGGGCCGGCGCTGATCGCGAACTCCGCGTACTCGCCCGGCGCGATGCCGGCCGACTCGGAGTCGGCGGTCCACGTGACCGTCCGCGGCGCCTCGGTGAGCGTGAGGTCGTTGGCGGTGACCTTCTCGGGGAGCTTCGCCGTCGTGACCCTCGCCGTCCAGCCCGGGACCGGGCGGATGGAGACGGTCGCGAGCGGCCGGTCCTGGGGGAGGGTGACGACGAGCTTGGTCGTTGACGCGGTGTCCGACTCGTTGGGCACGCGGAAGGTCAGCGCCGCGTAGCCGCCGGAGGCCGTCGCCTCGGGGATGACGCGCACGTGGGCGGCGGCGGGCAGTGCCGTCGCGGCGGTGGCGGCGAGGGCGAGGGTCAGGGCAGCGCCGGAGCGCAGGGTGGTGCGGTTCATGAGTTGTCCTTCGGTGAGGTGTGCGGGGCCCGCCCGCGCCCTCACGGCGAGGGACGGGTCAGGCAGGCGTGGGAGCGGGCCGCACCGGCGGACCGCGCCGCCCCGCCCCACCGAGGACGAAGGGAGCCGGTCGCGGCCGGTCCACGGCGGCCGGGGCCGCGGCCCGCACGGGGACGACGACTCGCCGGGCCGGCCGGGGGAGGACCGGTCGCAGCAGGCCGGCGAGGAACCAGACCGCCTCCTCGCCACGGGCGAGGAGCAGGGCCAGCAGCAGTGCGGCGACGGTGTGCGCCAGGACCATCGCCGGGCTCGTGTGGGACACCTCGGCCCCGCCGGCGCACCCGACGACCATCTCGTGGTGACCACCACCGACGGCGCACGTTGGGGCGTGGTGGCCGGCGGAGAGCAGGGTGTGCAGGACCACCTGGGCCCCGCCGAGCGTGGCGGCCAGCGCCACGCGGCCGAGCCGCCAGCGGGTGAGGAGCAGGCCGCTCCACAGGAGCACCCCGATGACGAGCACGATCCCGCCGGTCGAAGGAAGCCCGCCGCCGGCAGCGAGGTGGGCGCCGGTCGACAGCCCACCGGCCGCGAGCGTCCACGCGAGGGTGCGCGCCGGCCGCAGCACACCCCTGCTCGGCTCGGTTACGTGCTGATCCTAGGCAGCAGGGGGTCCGCTGATCATGTCGCCGTCTGCGTCGAACGGCCAGGGGTTGGCCGTGCAACCCTGCAGACCGAGCGTCTGCTGGAGCATGACCGGTGCCCGCCAGCGCTTGCCCGGGCACCGCTCGTGGCCCAGGCCGAGCCCGTGCCCGACCTCGTGGTTGACGAGATAGGTGCGGTAGAGCGAGAGGTCGTCGACGTGCGGCACCCCGAGGAACCAGCGGTCGAGGTTGAGCACGATGAACTGCCCTGCGCGGCAAGAGGTGTAGCCGTCGGTGGCGGCTCCGGCCGCCTCGCACTGCTTGTCGACGGTCGCGGGGGTCGCGAGCCGGATCGTCAGTTCCGGCTGGGCCCGCGCGACCCGCTGGAAGCGCCACCGGCCGTCACCCGTCCACCCCCGCTCGTGGGAGAGGGCCTGGTCGATGACCCGGCCGAACTCGCGCGTGGTCACCCCGGCGCCCTGCTCGACCTCGACGCGATAGGTCACCACCCGCCCGGACCGGCCGTGCACCGGGGTCCCGGTCTGCATGCGGGTGTAGCGGCCCGTCGAGCGGTACTCCGGCAGGGTCGGGGAGGCGGACGTCGGGCTCGACGACGTGGGGGACGGCTCGGAGGAGGTGGCCGTGGTGACGGCTGCCCCGGCGCCGGGGTCGTCCCGGTCGGGCGCGCCGTAGGCCGAGCGCAGCCCGACGACGAGGGCGACCACGACGAGCAGCGCCAGGCCGGCGGCCGCGAGCTGTCGGCGTCGTGCCTGGGCGGCGCCCGCCGGGGCCCGGGATCGAAGGTGGGACACGTCCATCAGGGTAGGCCGCCCCGGTGGTCAACCCGCGTGCGCGAGCAGCCAATCGCGCAGCCGCAGCGTCGACAGGCAGTCGTACTCGTTGTACTGGCGCAGGTCCTCGAGGCGGGCGGCGGCCTCGGCCTCGTCGCCCGCGGCGATCGCCTCGCGGTAGCGCTGGTACTCGATGATCGAGTCGCCGCCCGCGGTGACGCCGTCGGCGTCGCGCAGGTCGTCACCCATGTAGAGCGGCTCGAGCCGCTTGATCGAGTAGGAGCGGCTGCCGACGCGCACGGCGGACTTGACCGCCGCGTAGAGGTCGACGAAGACGCCGTCGTCGAGGATCTGGGCCACCTCGGCCTCGTAGACGCCGTGGCGAGCGGCCATGCGGGACAAGGCTGCTCGCTCGTAGCCGGAGTAGTGGTAAACGTGCAGGTCGGGCCAGCGCCCGAGCCGGTGGCGCAGCCAGTCGACGAAGCAGACGAGGGCGGCCCGCTCCTGCTCCCGGTCGTGGGCCCAGAAGGCGACGAACTCCTCGCTCGCCGTGAGCGACCCGAAGAGGTACTCCAGCCCGGTGTCGGTCGGCGTCGAGCCCCGCCACATCGGGTCGCCCTCGAAGTCGAAGAAGACGTCGCCGTCGCTCGGCGCCGGCAGCTCGGCGAGCACCTCGGGGGCGAAGACCTCGTAGGGCAGCGGTGTCTCGGGAGTCGGCTCGGTGAGCTGCAGCCCCGCCTGGCTGCGCAGGACGGCGAGCTGGTCGTCGTCGATGCCCTCGATGGGCTCGGTGCGCTCGGCGAGGGCGGTCATCGTCGTGACGCCCGCCTCGAGCAGTCGCGCCCGGGTCGTGGCGCGCACGCCGCCGACGAGCCCGACGTCCTCTCGGACAGCCAGCTCGGCCCGGCAGGCGTCGCAGAAGAGGCAGGTCCGCCACCGCGGGTCCTCCCACCGGGCCGGGCCGGACTCGCCGGTGTGCGTGTCGATGACCTCGAGCAGCCGGTCGCGCAGCTCGCCCAGCGGCTCGGCGAGTTCCTCGCGCGGGGTGTCGACGATGCTCCCGTCACCGAGGATCAGCCGGACGAAGGGGGCGACCGTCACCCCGGAGGAGGCGAGCGCCTCGGCGTAGGCGGCCACTTGGAGGAGGGCGTGGGGCCGGGCGCTGCGGGCGAGCTTGGTCTCGGCGACGACCCAGGTCTCGTCGTCGTGTCGGAGCAGGTGGTCGGCACGGCCGCGGAAGCGCTCGCCGGCGACCGGGGCCTGGTGGATGAGCCGCACCGAGGGATCGCGCAGGAGCGGCAGGAGCTGCTCCGGCGACAGCCGCGCGGCGTCGACGACGCCGTCACCGGTCGCGGCGGTCAGCTCGTCGGTGACCTCCTGCTCGTAGTCGCGGCCGAGGTCGCCGAAGCGCTCGCGCACGGGGTCGACCTCGACCGGGAGGGCCTCGCGTCGGCCGAGCCGCACGTCGAGGTCGACGAGGAGGCCGAACTCGCACTCACGACCTCGGCGCAGGTCACCCGCGGTGAGCACCGCGGGCTGCGGCCGGTCGTCGACGAGGGGCAGGTCCATGGCCTCGAGGGTACGAGGCGCCGCCGACACCCCGTTGGTCGAGGTGGGAGGCCGCCGGCGGTCGACCCTCGAGACCTCCCGGGCTCACACCCAGCTCGGGAACCACATGCGCCAGCGCCAGTGGTCGTAGGGGATGACCTGCGCGGTCCAGACCGGCCAGTAGAAGGCGAAGTTGGCCAGGACGAGCAGCAGGTAGGCGCCGATGACGAGGTGACCGAGGCGGCGTCGGCGGGCGTCGGCGCCCGGCGGGCCGAGGGCCAGACCGAGCATGAAGACGACCGCGAGGATCACCCAGGGCTCGAAGGAGATCGTGTAGAAGGTGAAGATCGTGCGGTGCTGCAGGAAGAACCACGGCAGCCAGCCCCCGACGAAGCCGGCGAGGATCGCCCCGGCGCGCCAGTCGCGCCGCATCGCCCAGTGCCACACGAGGAAGAACAGGGCGGCGGTCGCGAGCCACCAGATCGACACCGAGCCGAGCGAGGTGATCGCCTTGGAGCACTTGTCGACCTCGCAGCCGTCGACGCCCATCGCCTTGTTCTCGTAGAAGAAGGACGTCGGCCGCGACTGGATCATCCACGACCACGGGTTGGACTGGTAGGTGTGCGGCGAGGTCAGCCCGTCGTGGAACTCGTAGGCCTGCACGTGGTACTGCCACAACGAGCGAAGGGCGGGCGGCAGCCACTGGACGCCCTCGCCGGGGTGCTCCACGGCCCAGGTGCGGTTGTAGCCGGTCTTCGTGGCGAACCACCCGGTCCACGAGGCGAGGTAGGTGCCCAGGACGACGGCGGTCATCGTGACGAAGGCCCAGACGCCGTCCTTGAAAAGGCCGGTGAGGGCCCAGTGCCGGGTGCCGGCGGCGCGGCGGGCACCCAGGTCCCAGAAGACGGTCATCAGGCCGAAGGCGGCGAAGAAGTACAGGCCGGACCACTTCGTGCCGCAGGCCAGGCCGAGGGAGAGCGCCGCGACGAGCCGCCACGGGCGCCACCACAGCATCGCGCCGGCACCGCGGACCCCGCGTGCCGCGGCCCGGGCGGCGAGGCGCTCGCGCGACCAGTCCCGGTCGATCAGCAGGGCGCCGAAGGCCGCGAGCGCGAAGAACATGACGATGATGTCGAGCAGGCCGGTGCGTGAGTGGACGAAGTGGTGCCCCTCGAAGGCCATGAGGAAGGCCGCGATCGCCCCGAGCCAGCTCGACCCGAACATCCGGCGGGCGATCCGGCCGACCATGAGGATCGAGAGCGTGCCGAGGAGCGCGACGGCGAAGCGCCAGCCGAAGCTCGACGTCGGGCCGAAGAGCCATTCGCCGCCGGCGATGATCCACTTGCCGACCGGCGGGTGGACGACCATGTCGCCCTCGGTGGACTTGAAGACGTCGAGGTTGCCGGTGGTGAAGAGCGGGTCGACCTTCTCCCCTTCGCCCTTCCACCGCATCTCGACGCCGTACTCGAGCATCGAGACGCCCTGCTTGACGTAGTAGGTCTCGTCGAAGACCAGCTGGTGGGGTCGGCCGAGGGCCCAGAAGCGCAGGATGCCGCCGATCGCGGCGAAGAGCAGCGGACCGGCCCAGCCCCACAGGGCGTCGGTGGGACGGAAGCCGAGCAGACGCGCGCGCAACTGCTCCCCCCGGTCCATGGCCGTCATCGTAGGCGAGGATGGGGCCATGCCTCTCGTGCTCGCCGCCACACCCATCGGAGACCCCCGCGACGCCAGCCCGCGGCTGCGTGAGGAGCTCGCCGGGGCCGACGTCGTCGCGGCCGAGGACACCCGCCGGTTGCGACGCCTGGCCGGCGAGCTCGGCGTCGACCTGCCCGAGCGCGTCGTGAGCTACCACGAGCACAACGAGGCGACGAAGACCGCCGAGCTGCTCGAGTCGGTCGTCGCGGGGGAGCGGGTCGTCCTCGTCACCGACGCGGGGATGCCCTCGGTGTCCGACCCCGGTTACCGCTTCGTGCGGGCCTGCATCGACGCCGACGAGGTCGTCACCTGCGTGCCGGGGCCGAGCGCGGTGCTCATGGCCCTGGCGGTCTCCGGGCTGCCGGTCGACCGCTTCACCTTCGAGGGCTTCCTGCCGCGCAAGGCCGGCGAGCGCACCCGGCTGCTCACCGAGATCGCGCAGGAGCGACGCACGATGGTCTTCTTCGAGGCGCCGCACCGCATCGCCGTGTCGCTCGAGGTCATGGCCGAGGTGCTCGGCGAGGACCGGGAGGCGGCGGTCTGCCGCGAGTTGACGAAGACCTACGAGGAGGTGCGGCGCGGCACCCTGGCCGAGCTCGCGGAATGGGCTGCCGAGGGAGTGAAGGGCGAGATCACGATCGTCGTCGGGGGCGCCCCGGACACCTCGGTGTCCGTCGAGGACGCCGTCGCCGAGGTCCTCGCCCGCCACGACCGAGGCTCCCGGCTCAAGGACGTGTGCGCGGCCGTGGCCACCTCGACCGGCCACGGCAAGAAGGCGCTCTACGACGCGGTGCTGGCCCACCGCAAGGAGCACTCAGACTGAGATGGCACAATCCGCGGCATGACCGAGCCGATGCCCGACTCCGGCACCGACCTGCCCTTCGACGAGGAGTCCTCCGCCGTCGCCGCGGAGGCCACGAGAGAGGCCGCCGCCGGCGCCCGTGAGGCCCACGCCGAGCACGGCGTCCACCCCGGGACCGAGCGCACCGTCGTCCACCTGCTGCGCCATGGCGAGGTGTACAACCCCGACAAGATCCTCTACGGCCGGCTGCCGGGCTACCACCTGTCCGACCTCGGGCACGAGATGGCCCGGGTCGTCGCCGACCACCTCGCCGACGCCGACCTCGCGCTCGTCGTCCACAGCCCGCTCGTGCGCACCGCCGAGACCGCGGCCCCGACGCTCGAGCGCCATGGCCTGACCGCGGTCGTCGACCCGCGGGTCATCGAGGCGGGCAACAAGTTCGAAGGGCGGCGCTTCCGCAAGCGGCTCCTCCTCGACCCTCGCCGCTGGTGGTGGCTGCGTGACCCGACGAAGCCGACATGGGGCGAGTCCTACCGCGCCATCGGCAAGCGGATGACCGCCGCCATTGAGGACGCCCGCGACCACGGGCGGGGCCGCGAGGTCCTGATCGTCAGCCACCAGCTACCGATCTGGACCATCCGCAGCGTCCTCGAGCAGCGCAACCTCTGGCACGACCCGCGCAAGCGCGAGTGCAACCTCGCCTCCCTCACCTCGGTGACCTTCATCGGCGACGAGATCACCGATGTCGCGTACAGCGAGCCCGCCGCCCACCTCTATGCGCACGCCGCGAAGATCCCTGGAGCCTGACCCCTTCATGCAGATGCACCGCCTGACCCGCACCCTCGTCGCGGCCGCGAGCGCCCTGGCCATCACCGGGGGCCTCGCCGCCTGCGGTGAGTCCGCCTCGTCCAAGGCCGCCAAGGAGCTCGGCTACCGCAATGGCGACGGCGGCGCCCACCTCGTCGCCGAGGCCGACCGGGCCGAGCCCGTGGAGCTGTCCGGCGAGACCATCGACGGCAAGACCTGGGACAGCGCCGACGAGCGCGGCAAGGTCGTCGTCGTCAACAGCTGGGCGAGCTGGTGCGGTCCGTGCGCCACGGAGGCGCCGCACCTCGTCGAGGCCCAGCAGGAGACGAAGGGGGAGGACGTCGAGTTCGTCGGGATCAACTTCCGCGAGTCCTCCAAGGAGACCGGCCGGGCGCAGGCGCAGGAGTGGGGCTTCACCTGGCCCTCCGTCTACGACAAGTCCGGCCAGAGCGCCCTGGCCATGCAGGGCAAGATGACCGCCACGCCGTCCACCGCCGTGCTCGACCGTGAGGGCCGCATCGCGGCCGTCGTCCTCGGGCCCGTGACCACCTCGACGCTCGTCGGGCTCGTCGAGGACACCCTGGCCGAAAAGGGATGATTACGGCATACACCTCGCTCCCGGCGCTCGCCAGCGGACTGAGCGACCAGGTGGCCGACGGGGCGCTGCCCCTCGCCGTGCTCGTCGCGGCGCTCGCCGGCCTCGTCTCCTTCGCCACCCCGTGCGTGCTGCCGCTCGTGCCCGGCTACCTCGGCTACGTCACCGGCCTGTCCGATGTCGCGCTCGAGAAGCGCAGCCGCGGCCGGATGGTCCTGGGGACCCTGCTCTTCATCCTCGGCTTCAGTGCGGTCTTCGTCCTCGCGTCGATGTTCGTCGCGACCGCCGGACGGGCGCTCGTCGAGCACCGCGAGCTGCTCATGCGCCTCGGCGGCGTGCTCGTCATCCTCATGGCCTTGGTCTTCCTCGGCGCCGGCTCGCAGCGCACCCTGCGCCTGCCCGTCAAGCCGGCGACCGGGCTGGCCGGGGCGCCCCTGCTCGGCGCGGTCTTCGGTCTGGGCTGGGCGCCGTGCATGGGGCCGACCCTCGGCGCCGTCCTCGCGCTCAACCTCACCGGTGACGCGTCCACGACCCGCGCGGTGGTTCTCGCCGTCGCCTACTGCCTCGGTCTGGGCCTGCCCTTCCTGCTCATCGCTGCGGCCTACGAACGCTGGGCGCCGGTCTCGGCGTGGCTGCGCCGTCGCCAGCGGGCCATCCAGATCGCCGGAGCGGTGCTGCTCATCACCGTCGGCCTGCTCCTGCTCACCGGCGGCTGGGACGCGATGACCCAGTGGCTGCAGATCCATCTCATCAGCGACACGGAGGTCATCCTGTGAGCGCGGACCGGCCCGACAGGTCCACCGTGACCCAACCCCGGCTCGGCGTCGTCGGTTACCTGCGGTGGGGCTGGCGGCAGCTGACGAGCATGCGCACGGCGCTCTTCCTGCTGCTGCTCCTCGCCATCGGCGCCGTCCCCGGCTCGGTCTTCCCCCAGCGCAGCATCGACCCGGCACGCACCGAGGACTGGATCTCCCGGCACGAGACGACCGGGCCGTGGCTCGACAAGCTCGGCGCCTTCGAGGTCTACAGCTCGCCGTGGTTCTCCGCGATCTACCTGCTGCTCTTCATCTCGCTCATCGGGTGCATCGTCCCGCGCACCGCCGTGCACTGGAAGGCCATGCGCAACAAGCCTCCTCGTGCGCCCAAGCGGCTCGCACGGCTCGAGGCCCACGCCGCCGGCGAGGTCGAGGGCGACCTCGCCGAGGTGCGCGAGGCCGCGACCCGCGTGCTGCGCCGGCGGCGCTACCGCGTCGCCAGCCACGACGACGCCTCCGTCTCCGCCGAGACCGGCTACCTCAAGGAGACGGGCAACCTCGTCTTCCACACCGCCCTCGTCACGCTGATCATCGGCGTCGCCGTCGGGCACCTGTGGGGCTGGAAGGCCGATATCGTCGTCCCCGCCGGGGACTCCTTCGTCAACACCGTGACGCGTTACGACACCTTCGCGCCGGGGCCGCTCGTCGACGAGTCGGACCTCGCCCCCTTCGGCATGACGGTCACGAAGATGACCGCGGACTTCAACGACCGCGAGCCCGGGACGCAGACCTTCGGGCAACCGCGCGACTTCGAGGCGCACGTCACGGGCACGACCGCCGACGGCGATGAGTTCAGCGACGTCATCAAGGTCAACCACCCCCTCGAGATGGAGGACGCGACCGTCTTCCTCCTCGGCAACGGCTACGCGCCTGTCGTCACCGTCAAGGACGCCGACGGCAAGGTCCTGTACTCGGGGGCCACCCCCTTCCTCGCGCAGGACGGCAACTACCGCTCGACCGGCGCGATCAAGGTCGGGGCCGCCTCGCCGGAGCAGTTCGGCTTCATGGGGCTCTTCCTGCCGACCTCCTACATCGACCCCGACCAGGGCCCGATCTCGGTCTTCCCCGACACCCGCAGCCCGGCGCTCGCGCTCAGCATGTACACCGGCGAGCTCTACCCCGGCGGGGCGCCGCAGTCGGTCTTCACGCTCGACACCGACTCCATGGCCAAGGTCGAGAATGCCGACGGCACCGACCAGCTGCGGCTGTGGCTGGAGCCCGGCGAGGGGGCCAAGCTGCCCGACGGGCGCGGCACGATCAGCTTCGACGGGGTGGAGCGCTTCGCCGGCCTCTCCGTGCGGCACGACCCGGGTAAGGGGCTGACCCTGTGGTCGGCGCTCGCTGCGCTGGCTGGCCTGATCACGACCCTGACCATCAAGCGCCGCCGCGTCTTCGTGCGTCTCGTCCAGGTGGGCGAGGTCGTGCGGGTGGAGGTCGCTGGTATGAGCAAGGACGACGACGAGGGCATCCCCGGGGTGGTCCAGGAGATCCGCGACGAGCTCGTGGGAGAATCGAGGACATGATGACGAACGCGATGCTGGCCCAGTACGCCAACTACTCGCTGGCCGCGGCCGCGCTGGTGATCACCGTGGCGATGCTCGGCTACGCCCTGTACCTCGCGCAGGCGGTGCCGGTGCGCGAGCGCGACGAGGTGGCAGCCAAAGTCCCTGCTGCTGTGGGCGCTCCTGCCACGGACGAAGGGGGCGACGCACCCGCCGAGACCGGCACCGCGACCGCTGTGGAGACCCCGATGCGGGCGCGCAAGGCCGCCGGTGTCGCCGGCTCCCTCTCGTGGCTCGGTGCGGGGTTCCTGCTGCTGTCGTTCGCGCTGCGGGGGTTCGCGGTGGACCGATTCCCCCTGGGCAACCTCTTCGAGTTCAGCATCGGCGCAGCCTTCTTCGCCATGGCGACGTTCAGCGTGGCCAAGTCGCGGCGTGACCTGCGCTGGCTCGGGGTCTTCGTCACGGCCTTCGTGGTGCTGCTGCTCATGATCGCCTCGACCTCCTGGTACGTCGAGGCCGACGAGGTCGTGCCCTCGCTGCAGTCCTACTGGCTGCCGATCCACGTGACCGTCGCCACCCTCGCCGTCGGTGTCCTCACCGTCGGCGCCATCGTCAGCGGGCTCTACCTGCTCAGCGACCGCGAGGTCGGTGGCGAGCGGTTCTGGCGCAAGCTGCCGTCAGCTCCGGCGCTGGAGAGGTTCTCCTACTCCCTGCACATCATCGGCTTCCCGCTGTGGACCTTCACCCTCATCGCCGGCGCCATCTGGGCCCGCGAGGCCTGGGGCGCGTACTGGACCTGGGACCCCAAGGAGGTGTGGACCTTCGTCATCTGGACGGTCTACGCCGCCTACCTGCACGCCCGCGCGACGAAGAACACCCCACGTCGCACGGCGAACTGGATCGCCATCGCGGGCTTCGTGTGCATCATCATCAACTACACGGTCGTGAACTTCTACTTCATCGGCATGCACAGCTACGCCCAGTGAGGCACTACATGGTCCGCTACACCCTGCTCCGCCTGATGATCTTCTTCGGCTGCCTCGCGGCCCTGTGGCTCGTCGGCCTGCGCGAGCCCACCGAGCTGCCCTGGCTCGTCGTCACCGCGGCGATCGCCTCGATGCTCATCTCGATGGTCGTGCTCAAGCCCTTCCGCGCCGAGATGGTCCAGCAGATCCAGGACCGCCAGGAGGCCAAGGCCCGCGCCCGGGCCGCCCGCCCCGACACCGACGAGGCCGTCGAGGACGGCCGGGGATCGAGCGAGGGCAAGGCCGAGACCGGGTCCGAGGCCGAGGAGCCCGAGACCTTCCGCTGAGGTCGGGACCTCGCTCGCCCCACGATTTCCGGGTCACCCGAGAAACTGCCCCTTGGCAAGAGTTTCAAACTCTTGCCAAGGGGCAGTTTCTCTTGCGGAGTGCCGAAGGGGGGTCAGCGCGCGAGCGGCGCGAAGAGCCAGATCGCCCACATCAGCTCGGCGAAGCCGGTGAGCCCGAGGGCCGGGATGAGTGCCTTGCCGGTCGCGCCGGAGCGCACCGCCTGGATCCCGGGCCAGGCGATGACCAGGCCCAGCAGGCCGATCGGGGCCCACGGGCGCCAGATCGCCATGAGCAGGGTGCACAGGATCGTCACGCCGAAGAGCCCGAGGTAGAGCTGACGGGTGCGCGTGTCACCGAGCCGGACCGCGAGCGTGGTCTTGCCGGTCACCGAGTCGGTGGGGATGTCGCGCAGGTTGTTGGCGACGAGGATCGCGCTGGCGAGGGCGCCGACGCCGATCGCGCCGAGCACACCGACCGCGGTGATCGAGCCGATCTGGGTGTACTGCGTGCCGAGCGTCGCGACGAGCCCGAAGAAGATGAAGACGTAGACCTCGCCGAGGCCGCGGTAGCCGTAGGGGTTGTCGCCGCCGGTGTAGCGCCAGGCCGCGAGGATCGCCAAGGCACCGATGGGGATCATGATCCACGCCTGGCTGAGCGCGACGAGCGCGAACCCGACGAAGGCGCCGATGCCGAAGAAGGTGAAGGCCATGAGCTTGACGTTGGCCGGGTCGGCGAGGCGCTGGCCGACCAGCCGCACCGGACCGACCCGCTCCTCGTCGGTGCCACGGATGCCGTCGCTGTAGTCGTTGGCGTAGTTGACGCCGACCTGCAGGCAGCACGAGACGATCAGGGCCAGCAGTGCCAGGCCGAGGTTGGCCCCCTTCGTCCCCTCCTCGACGTCCCGGTTGGCTGCTGCGGCGGCGGTGCCGACGATGACGGGGGCGAGTGCTGCGGGGAGGGTTCGCGGACGGGCGCCGGCGACCCACTGCTTGATGGTGGCCACGAGAGGCGATCCTACGAGGCGGTCAGCCCCCGAGCAGACGCGCCACGGCGGCACGGTCCGGCTTGCCCGGCCCCCGCATCGGCAGCTCGGGCACGACGAGCACGCGGCGGGGGAGCGCGGCGGACTCGAGGTGGGGCCGCAGCATCTCGCGGATCTCGCCGACCCCGGCGTCGGGGACCGGGCCGACCGGCGGGCCGCCGGGCGAGGTGACCGCGACGAGCGCGACGGCCTGGCCCCACTCGGGGTCGGGGACGCCGACGACGACCGCCTCGGTCACGGCGGGCACGTGGGCGAGGACGGCTTCCTCGACGAGGCGGGGCGCGATCTTGAGGCCGCCGGTGTTGATGAGGTCGTCGGCGCGGCCGGTGACGCTCACCCGACCCTTGTCGTCGACGCTGCCGAGGTCGCCGGTGCGGAACCAGCGCTGGCCCCCTTCGCTGCGGAAGGCGCCGGTGTCCGCGCCGAGGTAGCCGTGGGCGACGACCGGGCCACCGATCTCGAGGGCACCGGCGGCGTCGGTGCGCACCGCGACGCCCTGCAACGGCTGGCCGTTATAGACGCAACCACCGCCGGTCTCGGACATGCCATAGGTGGTCACCACGCGCACGCCCTCCGACCGCGCACGGTCGAGCAGCGCTGCGGGAGTGGCGGCCCCGCCCACGAGGATCGCGTCGAAGCGTCGCAGCGCCTCGAGCCCGAGCGGGTCGTCGACGAGCCGGGCGAGCAGGGTCGGCACGAGCGAGGTGTAGCGCCGCTCGGCGTGCATGCCGGCCGTCGCCTCCACCAGCGCGAAGGGGGTGACCCCCGACGGGTCCAGCGCCACCGGTGTCGTGCCGGCGGCGATGCTGCGCAGCAGCACCTGCAGGCCGGCGATGTGGTGCGCCGGCAACGCGAGCAGCCACTGGCCGTGCCCGCCGAGCCGCTGCGCGGTCGCCTCGGCGCTCGCGATGAGGTTGGCGGCGGTGAGCAGCGAGAGCTTCGGCGTGCCGGTCGAGCCGGAGGTCGCGATGGCGACGGCCAGGTCGGCGGGCAGCTCGCCCTCGGGCAGGCTCGGGGTCTCGCCGGGCGCGTGCGGGTGGATCGGCGCGGTGCCGGTCAGTGCCTGCTCGAGCGCGGGCAGCGCGTCGAGCGCGGCCAGGCCGGCGGGGAGGGGGAGGGGGGTGATCGGCACGGGACTCATCCTCTCCCATCGTCGCTGGCGTGCTCGGCCACCCGAGGTCCTCGGTGGAAATCTTGACTCCGCTCGTAGATTGACCTCATGAGTCAGGGGCCTCTGGAGAGCGAGACGTGTCGGGACGTCGTCGTGCCGGCGCTGCACTCCTCCGGGTGGGACCCGGCGGACATCCGAGAGCAGTACCCGGTCAAGGCGACCAGGAGCCTGCGGCTGGGGCGGCGCAGGCGAGAGCTGGGTGACGGCTTCGTCGACTACGTGCTCGAGGTCGACCAGGTACCCGTGGCTGTGGTCGAGGCCAAGCGCGCCTACCGATCGGCGTCGGACGGCCTGCAGCAGGCGGTGCGGTACGCGCAGCAGCTCGACGTGCCGCTCGCGTACTCCACCAACGGTGCAGAGATCATCGAGCGGGACATGGTCTCGGGCCATGAGCGTCGTGTCGACGGATTTGCTACTCCGCCGGAAGCGTGGTCGAGCTTCGTTCGGCTGCACGACCTCGACCCTGGTGGAGCAGACCTGCAGGCGCGTGGCTTCAACCGGCAGCAGAGGCTGGCCTCAGGAGATGTGCAGGAGCCCCGCTGGTACCAGGCCGTCGCGATCCGCCGGGTGCTCACCGAGATCGCTCGAGGTGAGCGCCGGGTTCTGCTCCTCATGGCCACGGGCACGGGCAAGACCTTCACCGCCATGCAGATCGTGCATCTGGTGCGGGAGCATGCGCGGGTCGTCACCCCCGAGCGCAACTACCGGGTCCTCTACCTCGCAGACCGCGACGCGCTGGTCGCCGATCCCATGGACAAGACCTTCCGGGTGGCCTTCGGTGGGGAGCCGCTCTTCCGGGTGGGGGGCACGGCCAACCTCAATCGCGAGGTCTACTTCGCGACCTATCAGTCCCTGGTGCAGGGTGACGAAGACCGACTCGACGAGTACCGGTCGGACTTCTTCGATCTCGTCATCGTCGACGAGTGCCACCGTGGGAGCGCCTCGGAGAACTCGTCGTGGCGCCGGATCCTCGACCACTTCGGCGGGGCGATCCAGCTCGGCCTGACGGCCACGCCGAAGCAGGACGACACGGTCGACACCTACCGGTACTTCGGCGATCCCGTCTTCACGTACTCGCTGCGGCAGGGCATCGAGGAGGGCTATCTCGCCCCCTACCGCGTGCGACGGGTCACGCTGAGTCCCGATGCTGACGGTTGGGAGCCGACGCCCGGGCAGGTGGACCGCTTCGGCCGCGAGATCCCGCAGGGCGTCTACACCACCCGGGACTTCGAGCGGCTGCTCCGCCTGCTGGCGCGCACGGATCTGGCGGCGGCCTACATCTCCGACCTGCTGCGCGCTGACCCCACGGCCCGGACGATGATCTTCTGCGTCGACGCCCAGCACGCCGACGACATGCGTCAGGCGTTGGTCAACGCCAACCCGGATCTGGTGGCGGCCGACCCGGAGTGGGCAGTACGCATCGTCGGTGTCGAAGGGGAGAAGACCCGCCTCCTGGAGGCCTTCTGCGACCCGCGGCAGGACTCGCCGGTCGTGGCGACGACGTCCCGGCTGCTGTCGACGGGCATCGACGTGCCCGATCTCAAGTACGTCGTGATCTTCCGCGCCGTCGGGTCGATCGTGGAGTTCAAGCAGATCGTGGGGCGTGGCACTCGCCTGTACCCGGACAAGGACAAGACGTCCTTCGAGATCGTCGACTTCGTCGGGGCGACGCGGCACTTCGAGGACCCTGACTTCGATGGTTATCCCGTGCGAATCATCTGCGACCCGCCGCTGGAGGGCGGCGGTAGCGACGAAGGGGGCGATGCCGCCGTGCACGAGCCCGAGCCTCCATTCGTCGTGCACAACCCGGGCGACCCGGACGTTGGAGGTCCGCCGTCGCCCGACCACGACCCTGAGCATCAGGGCAGGCCGACCTTCGTCGTCGACGAGGGGGGCTTCTCGGTGGTCTCCGAGTCGCTCCATGTGGTCGACCACTCCAGCGGAAAGCTGCGGTTGACCGAGTACGGCGAGTTCGTCGCGGGCGTGGTCCGCCGGGTGGCGCCGACGCCCAGCGACCTGGCGCGCCAGTGGTCACGGAGGCCGTCGCGCGATGAAGTGCTGACCCTCCTCGAGGACGAGGGCATCGAGGTCGACGCGCTGCTGCCGGTCGGCGAAGGGGACGTGGATCCGTTCGACTTCCTCGTCCAGCTCGCGTGGGGCCTGCCCTCGCGGACGCGAGCCGAGAGGGCGCGGCGGGTGCGAGAGCGTCACCACGCCGATCTCGAGCGGCGCTCCCAGCTGGCGCGAGAGGTGCTGACGCGGCTGCTCGACGTCTACGCGGAGCGGGGCATCGACGAGGTCTCCTCGCCGGAGCGGCTGCGCCTGCCCGAGATCGTCCCCTTGGGCACGGTGCGAGAGATCGCCGGGGCCTTTGGCGACCCGGCGGACATGCATGCTGCGATCGACGAGCTGCAGGAGTGGCTGTACACGGACGAGTCGGCGTGAGCGCAAAACTAAAGATTTCGTTGAGTTTCGACGGTGATAGGCTGCGTCGGTGCCCGGCTCTCGACAGGATCTGCGTCAGCAGCTGAGCGCGCTCGCCTTCCAGCAGGCTGGCTACTTCACGGCTGCTCAGGCCCTCGAGGTCGGGTACTCCTACCAAGCGCAGAAGTACCACGCCGACCACGGCAACTGGGTGCGTGTGCAGCGGGCCCTTTTCCGGCTGCCGGGGTGGCCCAGCGAGGCGACCGACGCCTACGCCCGTTGGTCGGTCTGGTCCCGTGGGTGCGGGGTGGTGTCCCACGAGTCGGCCCTGACTGCCCACGACCTGTCCGACGTCAACCCCGCCCAGGTCCACCTGACGGTCCCGGCGGACTTCCGTGCGTCCGACAGCGCCGTGGTGCTGCATCGGGGTGAGGTGCCGAGCGATGACATCGAGCAGCGCCCCGGGTGGCGGGTGACCGCGCCCCTGCGCACCCTGATCGACGTCGCCGGATCAGACACTCCGCTCGAGTTCGTCGAGGACGCCGTCGCCGACGCACTCGAGCGCGGGCTGGTGACCCCGAGGCGTCTGACCTCGGGTGCGACGTCCCGCGGCGGACGGGCCGCGGAGCGCCTCCCGGACGTCCTTGCCCGGATCGGGGCCGGGTGACATCGCCACGCGCCCAGGGCCTGGGCGATCGGATTCGAGTCGCTGCCCACGATCGCGCCGAGGACCCGCAGCGTCTGCGCCGTGGGCTGGTCTTCCAGCGACTCCTCGCACGCTTGGCTCCCCATGGCTTGGTCCTCAAAGGTGGGTACTGCTTGGAAGTGCGCCTGGGACAGGTTGCCCGCACCACCCAGGACATCGATCTCGTGGGCTGGCTGGCTCTTGCGTCCGATCCCGATGACCTGCTTGATGCGCTCGAGGGCGCCTTGCGTGGTGACTTCGATGACGGGTTCTCCTTCCGTGCCGCAGCGCCACGCAGGCTGCGTGGCGAAGGGGCGACCAGCCCGGCGTGGCGTGTTCCCGTCGAGGCGCTGGTCGACGGTGCCCACTTCGCTCACATCAAGCTCGACCTCGTCGGTCAGCTCGACGAGGTCGAGGGAGCGACCGAGCTGATCGAGGTCCGCGCCCCGATCGCGGCGCCGGCGTGCGGGGCCGTCGCCGTCACGGCCGTGGACGTCTACCAGCACGCAGCAGAAAAGCTGCATGCCTACTCGCGGCTGTACGCCGGCGGCCGCCCGTCCTCCCGGGTCAAGGATCTCGTCGACCTCGTCCTGCTCATCGATGCGGGACTGCTGGTCGACGCCCGGCGTCTCGGCACGCGGTTGGCAGTCGTGTGGAGCGTTCGCGATCGGACCCAGCCGCCGGCGTCGCTCCCTTCGCCACCGCCCACCTGGGCCGACGACATGGCCCGGCTCCTCGGGGGCCATGGGCCGCCCGACCTCTCCCTGTCGGCCGCGCATGATCTGGTGGCCACCCTTTATGCCTCTGCCATCGATGACGAAGGAACCTCCGCGTGACCCCTCCCCGGACCAAGAAGTCCAGCCAGCCGCCGACGACCCGTGCGCGACTCCAGTCGGTGATCAAGGAGTCGCGCAACATCATGCGCAAGGACGCCGGTCTCAACGGTGAGCTCGACCGGTTGCCACAACTGGCGTGGCTGCTCTTCCTGCGGGCCCTCGACGAGGTCGAGGTGGAGCGCCAGATGAAGGACCCCGAATACGTCCCGGCAGTGGTGGGCCGGTACCGGTGGTGCGAGTGGACGCAGGGAGACCTGACTGGACCGGCCCTGCTCACCTTCGTCGACGTGCAGCTGCTTCCGCATCTGCGCGAGCTGCGGGGTTCGGGCCGCGCCGGTGACCCCAAGGACACCGTGGCGCAGATCTTCCAGTACATCGCCAACCGGATGCACAGCGGGTATCTGCTGGCAGATCTCGTCGCCCAGCTCGACAAGATCGACTTCGCCAACGCGGACGACATCCACACCATGGCCCACCTCTACGAGTCGATGCTCAAGGAGATGCGGGATGCCGCCGGTGATTCGGGCGAGTTCTACACGCCGCGCCCGCTCGTGCGCTTCATGACCGAGATGGTCGACCCGCAACCGGGCGAGGTGGTCTTGGACCCGGCCATGGGCACCGGGGGGTTCCTCGTGGAGGCCTTCGACCACATGAGCCGGCAGGCAACCACCACCCGTCAGCTCGAGGCAGTCCAGGAGGGGATCCGCGGCACGGAGAAGAAGTCGATGCCGTACCTGCTCGCGCAGATGAACTTCCTGCTTCACGGCATCGACCGCCCTTCGGTCGTGCAGACCAATGCCCTGGACGTCACCATCGCCGAGATGCGCAACGACGGGGTGGACGTCGTCCTCACCAACCCGCCCTTCGGTGGGGAGGAGGAAAAGGGGGTTCAGGGCAATTTCCCGAGCGGGCTCCGGACGGCCGAGACGGTGTGGCTCTTCCTGCAGGCCGTCCTGGCGCGCCTGGACACGAAGAAGGGGCGGTGCGCCATCGTCGTGCCGAACTCGGTGCTCTTCGACCAGGGCATCGGCGCCCGGGTGAAGAAGGCGCTGATGAAGGACTACAACCTCCACACCGTGCTACGCCTGCCCAACGGCGTGTTCGCGCCGTACACGCTCATCCCGAGCAATGTGCTCTTCTTCGACCGCGGCACGCAGCAGGACCACGTCTGGTTCTACGAGCACCCGTTGCCCGAGGGGCGCAAGAACTACACGAAGACCAAGCCGCTTGCGTATGACGAGTTCGCCGAATGCGCCGCGTGGTGGGGGGGACGTGAGCGAGAGGGGCGAAGGGAGACCGAGCGGGCCTGGCAGGTGCCCGTCGCGGAGATCTTCGAGTCCGGCTACAACCTCGACCTGCGCAACCCGAACCGGCCCGATGACCTGACGCACCGTCCGCCGGCGGAGCTGATCGCCGAGCTCATCGAGACCGAGCGCGAGATGCTCACCCTGCTCGAGCAGCTGGAGCGGGAGATCAAGGACTTCGCGCTGTGAACATTGAGTGGGTGCGCGTCGGTGACGTGCTGGAGCTGCAGCGGACACCGATCGAGGTGGCGCTGACGGAGTCGTACAAGCGTATTGGCATCTATTCGTGGGGCCGGGGGATTCTTCACCGCCCAGAAGTCGCCGGCACCGAGATGGGCAGCCTTCGGTACTTCACCTTCCCTGTGGGGTCGCTGATGCTCAGCAACATCCAAGCGTGGGAAGCCGCCGTTGCAGTGACGTCCGAGGCCGAGGCGAACTACGTCGCTTCCAACAGATTCCTTCCCTACGTGCCCACGACAGATCGAGTCGATGTCCGGTACTTGGCTCACTACTTCGTCAGCGACCGAGGCCTCGAACAGCTGCGATATGCGAGTCCCGGCACGCAGGTGCGGAACCGGACGCTCGGCAAGAAGCTCTTCGAGAACCTGACGATCCCCCTCCCGCCCATCGACGAGCAACGCCGCATCGCCGCCCACCTGGACTGGGTCCAGTCGATCAGCAGGTCGATGGAGTCGCATGCGGGCAAGTTTCCTATGACCGTCCTTCCCCGAGCGTCAGCGGCGGCCATTATCGCTGCGGAATTGCCCATGACGACCGTCGGCGAGTTGGCCTCCGTGGCCCCCGAGACGGTCCACCCCGGTGATCCATTGCAAGGAGCTGCTGAATTTGTTGGTCTGGAGCATGTGCACTCGCATTCCGGAATCCGGCATGGTTCGCGCGCCATTGGCGAGGAGTCGGGCCGGAAGTTTCTGTTCCGCCCGGGTCAGCTGACCTATGGATACCTTCGTCCATACCTCAACAAGGTGTGGGTCGCAGACCGGATTGGGCTGTGCTCGGTGGAGCAATTCGTGTTGGATCCAGTGGATGGCGTCGACCCGGACCTCTTGGGGCATCTTCTGCGCAGCGCTCATGTACTGGATCAGTCTGTGGCGGCAACCAACCAACTCCACCTGCCGAGACTCAGCTTGAAGACACTGCTCGCGATGCAAGTGCCCGATGTTCGACGCGCTCCGCGGAGCCTTGTCGGTCGTCTCGATGCCCTCAGGGACCGGTTCGTGCGAGCTCACGAGTTGTCCAACGAGATGACTGCATTGAAGAAGGGGCTACTCCCCGCCGCCCGCAACGAGATCTTCACCGCGATGCGGTGACGCTGCACCACCGATCTCCCGCGACGATGACGTGGTCGAGGAAGCGCAGGCCGACCTCGCCGCACGCGAGACCCAGTCGCCGCGTGACGGCGACGTCCTCGGCGCTGGGCTCGGTCCCGCCACCGGGATGATTGTGTGCCACGGCGACCGACACGGCGTCGTGACGCAAGGCGATCGACAGCACTTCGCGGACCGGTACCAGGCTGCTGGTGGCACCACCGCTCGCGACGGTCTCGATGCGACGGACCCGGTTACGACCGTCGAGCAGCACCAGCAGCACCCGTTCGGTCCGCGCTCGGCCGATCCGGGTCGCCGCGATCGTGGCGATGTCTGCCGAGGTGGTCACCGCCGCGCCTTCGTGAGGGGTGATCCGATCGGCCAAGGCGAAGGCCGCCACGAGTCGGCAGGCCTTGGCGGGTCCTACGCCGGGCGTCCGTGACAGCTCGTCGACGTCTGCCCGCGCCAGCCCGCCGACGCCGCCCCACTCGGTCAGCAGCGACCGAGCCAGGGCCATCACCCCTTCGCCCTGCCGCCCCGTGCCGAGGTGGACCGCGACGAGCTCCGCATCCGACAGCGCGCCCGCCCCGAGTGCCATGAGCCGCTCGCGCGGCTGGTCGGAGGTCAGGCGGTCATCGGGCACCCGTCGACGCTAGAGCAGTCGGCGACGACGCGGCCCGCGCCATCCACAGGGCCTCAGCCCCAGAAGATGCTGGTGGGGTCCTCGTCGATCTCGGCCAACAGCTCGGCTGCCGAGCCGCTGAAGACCGTGCCCTCGCGGTACTCGTGCCAGCGACTGTTGCGATCAGGCCAGTGCAGCGTCCACCGCCGCTCTTCGGGGACGTACCGCAGCTGAGCCAGGGGTTGGTGGGTCCAGTCCCCTTCGCCGTCCCAGGGAGCGCGCGTCTCGCAGATGGTGACGTGGCGGCCCCGCACGTGGTGCTCGGCCCGGACCTCGTCGGCGAACCGCACCGGCCACTTCTCCCCGCAGTACGCCGCGATCCGGCGCAGGTCGGTCTCGGGCAGCAGTACTCCGCCCATCAGAAGTACCAGGGGAAGGGCGACCAGTCCGGGTCACGCTTCTCGAGGAACTGGTCGCGACCCTCGACCGCCTCGTCGGTCATGTACGCCAGACGGGTCGCCTCGCCGGCGAAGACCTGCTGGCCCATGAGGCCGTCGTCGGTGAGGTTGAAGGCGAACTTGAGCATCCGGATCGCGGTGGGGGACTTGGCCATGATCTCGCGGGCCATCTGCAGCGCCTCGGTCTCGAGCTCGGCGTGCTCGACGACGGCGTTGACCGCGCCCATCTCGTACATCTCCTGGCCGGTGTAGGCCCGGCCGAGGAAGAAGATCTCGCGAGCGCGCTTCTGCCCCACCATCTTTGCGAGGTAGGCGCTGCCGTAGCCGCCGTCGAAGGAGCCGACGTCTGCGTCGGTCTGCTTGAAGCGGGCGTGCTGGCTGGCGAGGGTCATGTCGCACACGACGTGCAGCGAGTGCCCGCCGCCGGCGGCCCAGCCGCCGACCAGTGCGATGACGACCTTGGGCATGGTGCGGATGAGGCGCTGGACCTCGAGGATGTGGAGGCGCCCCCCTTCGGCCTTGACCCGACGCTCGTCGATGCCGGCCGCGGAGTCGTCGCCACCGGGGTCGGCGGCGTACTGGTAGCCCGAGCGGCCGCGGATGCGCTGGTCGCCGCCGGTGCAGAAGGCCCAGCCCTCGGTCGTCGCGCTGCTGCCCTCGCGCGGGGTCGGGCCGTTGCCCGTGAGCAGGACGACGCCGACGTCGGGGGTGCGGCGGGCGTGGTCGAGGGTGCGGTAGAGCTCGTCGACGGTGTGCGGCCGGAAGGCGTTGAGGATCTCCGGACGGTCGAAGGCGATGCGCACGCAGCCGACGTCCTTGGCGCGGTGGTAGGTCAGGTCGGTGAGGTCCTCGAAGCCGGGGACCACCTCCCAGGCCTGCGGGTCGAAGGTCTCGCTGACGTCGTCCAGTGCGCTCACGGGGGCGAGCCTAACCACCGCGAGGACGAAGGGGGCCGCCCCCGTCAGGCGACGAGGCTGACGAGCAGGACCATCGGCAGCGAGACGACGGCGCCGAGCGAGGTCGCCAGGGTGAGCGTCTTGAGCGCGCCCTTGGTCGACAGGCCGAGCAGGCTCTTGAACATCCAGAAGAAGTTGCTGTTGACGTGCAGCGCGAACATCGCGCCCGAGGCGATGGCGAGCGCGACGACGACCGGCGCGACACCGGTCGAGGCGACGACCGGGCCGATGATGCCGGAGGCGGTGATCGCCCCCACCGACACCGAGCCGATGGCGAAGTGCAGCAGGGCCGCGATGAACCACGCGAGCAGCACGGTGATGAGCACCGGTGCGCCGGCGTCGGCGGAGAAGAGGCCCTCGAGCGTCTTGTCGAGGCCGGTCTCGGTGATGACCGCGCCGAGCGAGCCGCCGATGCCGGTGATGAGCAGGATCTCGCCGGTCGTGCGGAAGCCGCCCGAGAGGGCGTGCTCGGTGCCGTCGGAGCCCAGCGTCGAGCGGCCGATGACGAAGGCGATGAGCAGGCCGATGAAGAGCGCGATGTTGGCATCGCCGACGAAGGCGATGGCCGCATTGCTCGCATCGAAAAGGTCCATGAAGGCGCCGAAGGCGATGAGCACGAGCGGCACGAGGATCGGGGTGAGGCGCAGCAGCAGCGGCAGACGAAGCGCCTGCTCGGGCACGGCGTCCGGGTCGTCCAGGTCGGCGTCGGCGGAGCTGCCCGTGCCCTCGTGCCCGAGGTCCCCGCGGGCGAGGTAGGCGGCGTGGCCAGGGTTGTCGGGGTGCTCCTCCTCGTCGGGGTCGACGTCGGTGCGCTCGTCCCAGAAGCGGGTCTGCAGCAGCAGGCGGAAGAGGAAGGTGGTGAGCAGCGCGGTGGCGATGCCGATCGGCGCACCGAAGATCAGGTACTCGCCGAGCGGGAGCTTCAGCTGGCCGGCGACGGCGACCGCGGCCAGACCCGGCACGACGAAGACGTAGCCGGCGAAGATGCCGATGCCGATGGCGCCGGCGAGCCACGGCAGGCCCTTGCGGCGGTCGACGACCGGTGCCGCCTGGCGGGCCATCGGCGAGGCGAGGACGACCTGCACGTCGACGTAGATCGAGGGGAAGATCGCCGACAGGGCGGCGGTCATCGCATAGGGGAGCTTGCGGCCGACCCGGCGGGCGATGATCTCCACGAGCGCCCGGAAGGTGCCCGTCGCCTGCAGGAGCGAGCCGATGAGCACGCCGAAGCCGATGAGCAGACCGACCTCGCCCATGATCTCGCCGAAGCCGGTCGTGATCGCCGCGACGGTGTCGGCCGGCCCCACCCCCGCCGACAGGCCGAGGAAGACCGACGAGATGATCAGCGAGATCACCGGGTCGACCTTGAAGCGGAGGATGAGCACGATCGCCAGGGCGATCGCGACGAGCGTCAGTGCGATGTCCACGGCAGACGACCCTACGCGTCCGTGAGCACGGTCACACCTTCGGTCCACGACCCGAGGTGGCGCCGTCGACCCCCCTTCGCGTCTGATGGAGCCATGACCGACTCCCACGTCGCCCTGGTCACCGGTGCCTCCTCGGGCATCGGCGAGGCCGCCGCCGTCGCCCTCGCCGAGGCGGGGTGGACCGTCGTCGGGGCCGCCCGGCGCCTCGAGCGCCTCGAGTCCCTCCGCACGAAGGGGGTGACCCCGCACGTCGTCGACGTGAGCGACGACGACTCGATGGTGACCCTCGTCGACGACGTCGTCGCCGAGCACGGCCGCATCGACGTCCTCGTCAACAATGCCGGCTACTCGGTCTTCGGTGCGGTCGAGGACGTCCCGGTCGAGGTGGCCCGGCGTCAGCTCGAGGTCAACGTGCTCGGGCTGTCGCGGATGAGCCAGCTCGTGCTGCCGCACATGCGCGCTGCCGGCGCCGGACGGATCATCAACATCGCGTCCGTCGCCGGCCACGTCAGCGAGCCGCTCGGCGGCTGGTACCACGCGAGCAAGTACGCGGTGGAGGCTCTCAGCGACGCGATGCGGATGGAGCTGGCGCCGCACGGCGTGCGCGTGGCGATCATCGAGCCGGGGGCGATCCGCACCGAGTTCGGCGACATCGCGGCGGACTCGCTCGCCGAGTACTCCGGATCGGGGGCCTATGCCGGCCAGGCGCGCCGGATGGCCCGGGCGCACGAGAGGATGTTCGGCGCCGACGCAGCCGAGGTCGACGTCGTCGTCGACGCGATCGTGCACGCGGCGACGGCGCGCCGGCCGCGCAGCCGCTACCAGGTGCCCGCCTCCGCCCGGGCGATGGTCGCGGCGACCAAGGTCGTGCCCAGCCCGGTGATGGATGCGGTGATGGGGCGCATGTTCGGCACCCACCGTCGCTGACGTCGCGCGCGGGCCCGACTGAGGCAGGCTGTCCCCATGGCGACCACGCAGTCGACCCGGGTGCGCCGGGCAGTCCAGCGGTACGCCGCGAGCTTCGAGGAGCTGCGCGGCGTCACCGACGCCTACGTCACGCTCGTCACCCGGTTGCTCGACGACGCCGGTATCAACTACCTGACCGTCACCGGGCGGACGAAGTCGGTCGAGTCCTTCGCGGGCAAGGCCGCTCGCCGCCTGCCGGGTGGTCGGATGGCCCACCCCAAGCCGCTCACCGACATCACCGACCAGGTCGGGGTGCGGGTCGTCACCTATGTCCTCGCCGACGTCGACGCGGTCGCGCAGCTGCTCTCCTCGCAGCTCGAGGTCCACGAGGACCGCGACATGGGCCAGGAGACGGCGGCGGCCGGCCGCTTCGGCTACTCCAGCCGGCACCTCCTCGTGGGTCTGGGCGAGGACCGGGACGAGCCGGGCATCCCGCCCGAGCGGCCCGCGTCGGTGCAGATCCGCACGGTGCTCCAGCACGCGTGGGCGGAGTTCGAGCACGACGTGCGCTACAAGGGCTCGGTCTCGGCCGAGCACGCCCCCGACTTCGACCGTCGCTTCACCCTCGCCGCCGGTCTGCTCGAGCTGGCCGACCAGCAGTTCTCCGCGATCCGTGACCGGCACCGCGACGAGCTGACCTCGCCGGCCGACGGCGACGACGACGACCCGCGGATCAGCCCGACCGACCTCGCGGCCTTCCTCGCCGGGCAGTTCACCGATGCCGGCTGGTCACGCACCGACCACTACGCGTGGATCAGCGGCCTGCTGCTCGAGCTCGGCATCAGCTCGCTGTCCGAGCTGCGCGAGGTGCTGCGCGAGGTCGACGTCCCCGCCATCGACCACCACATGGGCTACCGCTACCCGCCCGGTGCGGTGCGCCGCCTCGACGACGCCCTGCTGTCGGTCTACGGCGAGCGCTACATCGCGCTCCACGGCAATGCCCACCGGCTCGCCCTGCTGCGTGCCCGGCTGGCTCGTCTCCCGGACTAACGTCGGGGCATGGCCCTGCACCTGTACTCGCTGACCGTCGACGCCCGGGACCACCGGGCCCTGGCCCGGTGGTGGGCCGACGTCCTCGGGTGGCGGATCGGCTACGAGGACGAGCACGAGTGCGAGGTGCTCCCGCCGGAGGCCAGCCCCGACCCCGTCGACGAGACGGCCACCTGGTTGGCCCGCCGCACGATGCTCAGCTTCGTCCCGGTGCCCGAGGGCAAGAGCGTCAAGAACCGGCTGCACATCGACCTCGCCCCGCACATCGGCCAGGACCGTGACGCGGAGATCGAGGCACTGCTGGCGAAGGGAGCCACCCGCGCCGCCGTCGGTCAGGACGACGACGAGGTGACGTGGACGGTGCTCGCCGACCCGGAGGGCAACGAGTTCTGCGTGCTCTCCAGCCGCGACCGATGACCCCGGCCGTCACGGTCGACGAGCTGCTCGACGGGCTGCACGTCGTCGTCCTGCCGCTCGCCACCCGGTTTCGTGGGGTGGCCGAGCGCGAGGTCGCCCTCGTGGAGGGACCGGCCGGCTGGGCGGAGTTCGCCCCCTTCGTCGAGTACGCCCCGCCCGAAGCCGCCCGCTGGCTCGACGCCACGATCGAGGCGGCGTGGGACGGGTGGCCGACCCCGCTGCGGACCGAGGTGCCGGTCAACGCCACGGTCCCCGCGGTGGCCGCTGAGCAGGTGGCCGGGGTGCTCGCCCGCTACGACGGCTGCACGACCGCCAAGGTCAAGGTCGCCGAGCGCGGGCAGGCGCTCGCCGACGACCTCGACCGGGTCGCGGCCGTCCGCGACGTCATGGGCGCCGACGCCCGGGTGCGCGTCGACGCCAACGGCGGCTGGTCGCTCACCGAAGCCGTCGACGCGGTGGCGGCGCTCGCCCCCTTCGGTCTGGAGTACGTCGAGCAGCCGTGCGCCGGCGTCCGCGACCTCGCCCGGCTGCGGGTCGAGCTGGCCCGCCGCGGGCTGGCGGTGCCGGTCGCGGCCGACGAGTCGATCCGCAAGGCGGAGGACCCCCTCGAGGTCGCCCGGCTCGGCGCCGCCGACGTCGTGGTCGTCAAGGTCGCGCCGCTCGGCGGGGTCCGCTCCGCCCTGCGGATCGTCGAGGACTGCGGGCTGCCCGCGGTCGTCTCCTCGGCCATCGACTCCAGCATCGGGCTGCGCGCGGGCGTCGCCCTCGCCGCGGCCCTCCCACGGCTCGAGCACGCCTGCGGACTGGGCACCGGCGCCCTGCTCACCGCCGACGTCACCGCCGACCCGATGGTGCCGGTCTCCGGTGCGCTGGGGGTGCGTGACGTCGTCGTCGACCCCGACCGGCTGGCGGCGCACGCCGCGCCGCCGGAGCGGGCGGCCTGGTGGCGCGAGCGGGTCCGGGCCGCCCACGCGGCGCGCGGCTGACGGTCCACACACCCGGTGGCGTGGGCCCCACGGTCCACAGCCACGACGAAGGGGGTCCCTCCCGCCCCGTCAGCCGGTTGGCTTCGGGCATGGAGATCCCGACCCTCACCCCCGTCGACCTCACCGACGTCGCGGCCCGTCTCGAGCGGGCGGCGGGGCGTCGACGTGTGCGCCACCCTGGCGCGCGTCGCCACGTCGACGACCTGGCGCGGCGAGGCGGCCACGCTCCATCGCGACCGGGTCGGCGAGCACTCGAGCGACCTGCAGGCGCTCGCTCGTCGGCTGCGCGAGGCGGCCGGTCTGGTCCGGGACCTCGAGGCGGCCGCGAGCCGGCGGCTCGACCTGCTCGGCGACGTCGACATCACCGTCGGTGACTGGCCGATCGAGGTGATCGGCCGTGGCTGAGATCCGGGTCAGCGGTGGCGTCGGGGGACTGTCGGTGGCGCTCGACGAGCTCGAGGCCGCGGCCGACGGGCTGGGGCGGGTCGCGACAGAGGTCGGTGAGGTCGCCGTCGCCGTGGGCCTCGTCGGACTCGACCCGAGACTGCAGCTCGCGGCGCTCACGGCGCCGCTGGAGTACCTCGCCGTGCAGCGCGCCGTCCTGACCTGCGTCGGGCCCACCGGAGCCGCGGGTCTGGCGGTCGACGTCGCCGCCACGGGTGTGGCGACACGGGCCGCGGTCCGGGCCTACCGCGAGGGCGAGCAGGCCGTCGAGGCCCTCGCCGACGGCGTCGCGACCGAGGTGGGTCGCTGGGTCGGCCGGTCCGTCGCGCCGACCGTCCTCGGGGCCGCGGTTGCCGTCGCGCCCGTGGCGGCCGTCGTGCTGTCGACCCCCGCCGGGCGCGACGCGGCCGTCGCGATCGGCCTCGGGCTGGGGCAGGAGGTCGACGAGATCCTCTTCGACCACCCGTGGCTCGTCCCGGCAGCCGCCGACGGTCTCGACGGGCTGCTCATCGGCCTCGGCGAGGGCCTGCCCGCGCTCGGGGTGCTGCTCGCGTGGCGCAGCGGTGCCGCGGGGGTGCCCTACCCGCCGCGCGACCAGCGCGACGCGCTCGGCGTCGTGCTCGCCGCGACCCGTGGCGTCGCCCTCGACGAGTCGGGCAGGTCCGTCACCGTGAGCCCGCGGCCGTCGGCCGCGGGTCGACCACCCACGGGTGTCGCCGACCTGGTCTCCAACCACGGCCCCACCTCGGGAGGCTCCCGCGTGCGGGTCACCGGTATCCAGGGGCCCGACGGCAGCTGGAGCTGGGTCGTCGACGTCCCGGGCACGCAGACCTTCGGCCCCCGGGCGGGCGACAACCCGTGGGACATGACGAGCAACGCCCTGCTCGTCGCCGGCCGGCGCCCGCTCATCATGCAGGCGGTCGCCCGTGCCCTCGACGACGCCCGGCGACGCGCGGGCGACACGAGCAGCGCGAGCCGGGTCATGCTCACCGGGCACAGCCAGGGAGGGCTCACGGCGGCGGCGCTCGCCGCTGACCCGACCTTCCGCTCCCGCCACCGAGTCACCCACGTCGTCACCTCGGGAGCGCCCGTCGCCGCGCTCGCCGTGCCGGAGGGGGTCAGCGTGCTCAGCCTCGAGCACGACGAGGACCTCGTGCCCGGTCTCGAGGGTGATGACAACCCCGACCGCCGCGACTGGGTCACCGTCGAGAGGTCGCTCGCCGACGACCTCGGGGCCGATGGTCGGTCGTCGCAGGCGCACGACAACGCGGCCTACGTCGACACCGCCCGTGAGGTCGACGCGAGCGACGACCCGTCGGTGCAGGCCTGGCGCGGCGGGGCGGCTCCCTTCGTCGGGTCGCCGCTGGCCACGACGGTCACCACCGACTACGACGTCGTGCGCCGATGAGCGCCGTCGTCGTCGGGCCCGGCGGGCTCCAGTGGCAGGATCGGGCGCGTGAACCCCTCGACCGCCGGTGCCCGCGTGCTCCTCGACGAGCTCGTCCGCCTCGGGGTGCGCGAGCTCGTCCTGTGCCCGGGGTCCCGCTCGGCGCCGCTGGCCTACGCCGCCCACGACCTCGACGCCGCCGGGCGGCTGCGGCTGCACGTGCGGGTCGACGAGCGCAGCGCGGCCTTCCTCGCGCTCGGCCTGGCCAAGACCTCGCGCCGCCCCGCAGCCGTCGTCACGACGAGCGGAACCGCGGTCGCCAACCTCCACCCGGCCGTCCTCGAGGCGCACCACGGTGCCGTCCCGCTGCTGCTGCTCACGGCCGACCGCCCGCCCGAGCTGCGCGGTGTCGGGGCCAACCAGGCGACCGTCCAGCCAGGGGTCTTCGGTGACACGGTGCGCCTCGCTCTCGAGCTCGAGACGCCCGCGGACCCCGACCGGCAGGCGCCGGCGTGGCGCACGGCAGCCGCCCGGGCCGTCGCCGCCGCCACCGGGGCGCTCGGCGGTGCGGGCACGGCCGGGCCGGTCCACCTCGACCTGCCCTACCGCGACCCGCTCGCGCCCGGTGCTCTCGCCGTCGCCCCGCACCCGGCGCTCGCGGGCCGCCCCGACGACGCGCCGTGGGTCACGCTGGCCGCGCCCCCGGCGGTCCTCGACGGACCCGGGGCCCCGCTCGTGCACGACGCCCGCACCCTCGTCGTGGTCGGGGAGCTACCGACCGTCGAGCACCGGGCAGCGGCCCTGGCGTGGGCCGACCACCACGGAGCCCCCGTCATCGCCGAGCCGGGCCCCGGCACGGGCCGACTGGTGCTCCCACACGGTGACCGGCTGCTCGCCGCGACCGACTGGGTGGGCGAGCACCTCCCTTCGCGCGTCGTCGTCGTCGGCCGTCCCACCCTCGGCCGGGCCGTCCCCGCGCTGACCCGCACCCCCGGTCTGCGGGTCGAGGTCGTCACGAGCGGCGAGCCCGGCGCCGGCGGGTGGGCCGACGCCACCCACGCGGCTGCGGCCGTCCATCCCCTCGCGGCGCTGCGGACCGACGGCGAGGGCCAGGAGCCGACCCCCTTCGCCCGCGAGTGGCTGGCGGCCGGCGAGGCCGTCGCCGCTGCGCTCGCGCCGACCGGCGACGACCTCGACGGGCCCGCCGTGGCCCGCGCCATACACGAGGCGGTGCCCGACGGGGCGGCGCTCTTCCTCGGGAGCAGCAGCGTGGCCCGCGACCTCGGCCACGGGGTCGCGCGCGTGCGCGACGCGGTCGAGGTGGTCACCAGCCGCGGCCTCGCCGGCATCGACGGCTGCGTCTCGACCGCCGCCGGCCTGGCGCTCTCCCGCAGCGGCCCGACGGTGGCCGTGCTCGGTGACCTGACCTTCCTCCACGACGCCAACGGCCTGCTCGTCGGCCCCGACGAACCACGCCCGGACCTGACAGTCGTCGTCGTCGACGACGACGGGGGGAGCATCTTCACCACGCTCGAGTACGGCGCCGACGAGCTCGCCGGACCCATGCGCCGGCTCTTCACGACGCCGACCGGCACCGACATCGAGGTGCTCTGCGCCGCCCACGGGGTACCGGCGACCACGGCGACGTCGGTGGAGCAGCTCACCGCGCTCGTCGCGCGCCCGAGCGAGGGGATCCGGGTCGTGCGGGTGCCGGTCGACGGGGCCGCGCGCCGCGAGGCGGGGCGGCTGGCCCGCGAGACGGTCGTGGCGGCGCTGGGCGGGCGGGACTAACCGCCCAGGGCGGTGCGCATCGGCAGCAGCTTGGCCACCGACTCGGCGACCTCGTCGGCGGCGACCGAGCCGGCGACGATGCCGCAGCCGGCGTAGAGCCGCAGCGAGCCGGCGCTCTCGTAGGCGCCGCAGCGCAGGGCGATGCCCCACTCGCCGTCGCCAGAGGCGTCCATCCAGCCCACGGGGCCGGCGTAGCGGCCCCGGTCCATCTGCTCGAGCTCGCCGATGACGTCGTCGGCGAGGAGGGTGGGCGTGCCGCACACGGCGGCGCTCGGGTGGAGCGACGCGGCCAGCGCGAGCGACGTGGAGTCGTCGTCGACGACGCCCGCGACGTCGGTTGCCAGGTGCATGACGTTGTTGAGGTGCAGGACGAAGGGGGAGTCCGGCACGTTGATCGACGAGGTGTGCGCGGCGAGGGCGTCGGCGACCGAACGCACGGCGTACTCGTGCTCCTCGAGGTCCTTGCTGCTGCGGGCGAGGGACCCGGCGAGGGCCAGGTCGTGGCTGTCGTCGCCGGTGCGCCGGATCGTGCCGGCGAGCACCCGCGAGGTCACGAGGCCCCGCTCGAGGCGCACGAGCATCTCGGGGGTGGCGCCGACGAGACCGTCGACGGCGAAGACCCACGTGGTGTCGTAGTCGTCGGCCAGCCGGGCGAGCACCCAGCGCGGGTCGATGCGCCGGGTGGCGGTGGCGCGCACGGACCGGGCGAGCACGACCTTGTCGAGGTCGCCGGCGTTGATCCGGGAGACTGCCTCGTCGACGGCCTCGGCCCAGCGGTCGGCGGCGAGGTCGAGGTCGGCGAACTCGACCGCACCAGGTCCCTGCGGCGCGGGCTGCCGGTCGAGCGGCTCGTCGGCGGCTGGGACGGTCGCGTCGGTCGTGATCGTCGTGACCCAGGCCAGGTCGCCGCGGCGGCCGACGACGACCTCGGGGACGACGAGGACCGACTCGGTGCCCGACCGACGCGAGTAGGCCATCGAGCCGAAGGCGATCGGACCGGTACCCGGCTCGTCGACGTCGTCGCGGACGATCGCCTCCGCCGTCACCTGGCGCCACCACTCCTGGGCCTGCTCGAAGCGCTCCGGCCCGCTCGCGGTGAACGTGGCCACCCGGCCCCAGCCGACGAAGCCCTCGCCCTTGCGCACCCACGAGACGACGTCGCCGGCGTCCTCGGGCTCGGGGAGGAGCGAGAGCAGGTCCGCGACGCGTGCCGTGGGGACGGCGATGGTGCGGACGACGAGAGCGGGGTGGGGGACGCCGCGCGGGGTGGGGGCGTCGGCAGGCGAAGGGGATGACATGTCGGGCATCAGCCTACGGCGGCGGGTGCGAGGATGAGGACATGAGCCGCGCCACCCTGCAGAAGGACCCCAAGGACGTCGCCGCGATGTTCGACGAGACCGCCGCGAAGTACGACCTGATGAACGACGTGATGTCGCTGGGTCAGACGCGGCTGTGGCGTCGGGCGGTCGTGCAGTCCATCGACCCGCAGCCGGGGGAGCGGATCCTCGACATCGCGGCCGGCCCCGGCTCCTCGTCGATCCCCCTGCGCGAGGCCGGCGCGCAGGTCGCCTCGGCCGACTTCTCCCTCGGCATGCTGCGCCAGGGCCGCAAGCAGAGCCCCGAGCTGGATTTCACCGCGGCCGACGCGACCCGGCTGCCCTTCGCCGACGCGTCCTTCGACGTCGTGACGATGTCCTTCGGCTTCCGCAACGTCGTCGAGCCGGAGGTGGCGCTGCGCGAGTTCCTCCGGGTCGCCACGCCGGGCGGGCGCCTGCTCATCTGCGAGTTCAGCCAGCCGGTCAACCGGGCCTTCCGCACGATCTACTCCGAGTACCTCATGGCGGCCTTCCCGCCCGTGGCGCGGCGGCTGAGCTCCAACCCCGAGTCCTACGTCTACCTCGCCGAGTCGATCCAGAGCTGGCCGGCGCAGGAGCCGCTCGCGCAGATGATCTCCGGCGCCGGTTGGGGCGGGGTCGAGTGGCGCAACCTCACCGGGGGCATCGTCGCGCTGCACCGAGCCACCAAGAGCTGACGTCGGGTTAGGTCTACCTGTGTGACCCGTGAAGTTTCCGCCGGGTAGTGTCACCCGCGATCGTGAAATGCTTCACAAGCAGCTGAGGAAGTTTCGTGACCAGTGCACTGCCTGCGGCCGACGGGGACCGCAGTGTCGACGTCATCGTCGTCGGAGCCGGCCCGGGGGGCAGCGCCACCGCGGCCTGGCTGGCGAAGGCCGGCAAGGACGTCGTCCTGCTGGAGAAGTCGCGCTTCCCGCGCGACAAGATCTGCGGTGACGGGCTGACCCCCCGCGCGGTCCGCCAGCTGATCAACCTCGGCATCCCGCTGTCGGAGACCGACGGCTGGGCGCACAACAAGGGCCTGCGCATCATCGGCGGCGGCATGCGTCTGCAGCTGGACTGGCCCGACGTGACCTCCTTCCCGGGCTACGGCATGGTCCGGGCGCGGCAGGACCTCGACGAGGTCCTCGCCCGGCACGCCGCCTCCTCCGGCGCCGAGCTGCTCGAGGGCCGCAACGTCTCCGAGCCGGTCCGCGACGAGAGCGGCCGCATCGTCGGAGTGGTCGCCAAGGTCGTCGACGAGCGCGGTCGCGCCACGGGCGAGACCGAGACCTACCGGGCCCCGGTGGTCGTCGCCGCCGACGGGGTCTCCTCCCGCCTGTCGGTGAAGATGGGCCGCGAGAAGCGCGAGGACCGGCCGATGGCCGTGGCCGTGCGGGCCTACTACGAGACCCCCCGCCACGACGACGAGTACCTCGAGAGCCACCTCGAGCTGTGGTCGACGACGCCCGAAGGGGGGCGCATCCTCATGCCGGGCTACGGCTGGCTCTTCGGCCTGGGTGACGGACGCTCCAACATCGGCCTCGGCGTGCTCAACACCTCCGAGGCCTTCGGGCGCACCGACTACAAGGACGTCATGCGTCGTTGGGTCGAGACGATGCCGGCCGAGTGGGGCATCAACGAGGGCACGATCAGCGGTGAGATCACCGCGGCGGCCCTGCCGATGGCCTTCAACCGGCAGCCGCTCTACGCCGACGGGCTCATGCTCGTGGGTGACTCCGGCGGCATGGTCAACCCCTTCAACGGCGAGGGCATCGACTACGCGCTCGAGGCCGGGCACGCGGCCGCCGAGACGATCGTGCAGGCCCTGGCCCGCCCGACGGCGGCCGACCGCGAGCGCGTCCTGCTCTCCTACGTCGACCGGATGAAGGCCATGCACGGCGGCTACTTCACCTTGGGCGCGCAGTTCGCCAAGCTCATCGGCAAGCCGGAGATCATGCGTCTGGCGACGAAGTACGGGCTGCCCCGCCAGACCCTGATGAAGTTCATGCTCAAGCTCATGGCCAACCTTCCGGAGGAGAAGGGGGGCGGTCTCGACGACCGTCTCGTCCAGCTCATGACCCGGGTGGCCCCCAATGCGTAGGTCGGCTGCTGGCGTGGCGCAGGTCACCCCTAGGATTGGACATGGCCTGCATCACATGACGTCAGAAAGGCAGGGGCAGTGATGAACCCGTACATCCCGCTGCTCATCCTCTTCGCCCTCGGGCTCGGCTTCGCGCTGGTGTCCGTCGGGACGAGCCTGGTCGTCGGCCCGGCGCGCTACAACGCCGCCAAGGCCCAGGCCTACGAGTGCGGCATCCAGCCCACGCCGCAGGCCGCCGAGGGCGGCCGCTTCCCGGTCAAGTACTACCTGACCGCGATGCTGTTCATCATCTTCGACATCGAGGCGCTCTTCCTCTACCCCTTCGCCGTCGCCTTCGACGAGCTCGGGGCCTTCACCCTCGCTGCCGTGGTGCTTTTCCTGTTCAACGCGTTCTTCATCGCGGATGCCTACGTATGGCGCCGCGGCGGGTTCGAGTGGGACTGACGAGGACGGAGACGGATCAATGGGGATCGAGGAGAAGCTGCCGTCGGGCATCGCCCTGACGACGGTCGAAAATCTCGCCGGCTACATGCGCAAGGCGTCGATCTGGCCGGCCACCTTCGGCCTGGCCTGCTGCGCCATCGAGATGATGGCCGTCGGCACGCCGCACTACGACCTGGCGCGCTTCGGCATGGAGCGCTTCGCGGCGACGCCGCGTCAGGCCGACCTGATGATCGTCGCCGGTCGGGTGAGCAACAAGATGGCCCCGGTCGTGCGTCAGGTCTACGACCAGATGGCCAACCCCAAGTGGGTCATCTCGATGGGTGTGTGCGCCAGCTCCGGCGGGATGTTCAACAACTACGCGATCGTCCAGGGCGTCGACCACATCATCCCGGTCGACATCTACCTGCCCGGCTGCCCGCCCCGCCCCGAGATGCTGCTCAACGCCATCATCGAGCTGCACCAGCAGATCCAGAGCACCCCGCTCGGGGTCAACCGGGTCGCGGCTGCCCGCGCCGCCGAGCAGGCGGCCCTGGGCGCCACCCCGACGGAGCTGCAGCCCCCGACGCACGACCACGAGGGCCTGCTCGGAAGGAACCTCCTGGCATGAGCGAGATCGACAAGCCCGCCGAGGGCGTCCACCCGGACGGCGTCGGCCTGAGCGGCACCGCCAACAAGGGCTTCCCCTCGACCCAGGCGCTCACCGGCGGCAACCAGCCGGTCGAGTACAGCAATGTCGAAGGGGAGGGTGCCGGCGAGGTCGACCCCGCGCACGCCCCCGTGGTGCGCGACGAGCGACGCGGCATGTTCGGTGCCCGCCAGGGCCAGGACACCTCCGGCTACGGCGGGCTCAAGACGACCGTCGCCTTCCCCGGCGCGAGCGAGCGCCCCTACGGCGGCTGGTTCGACGAGGTCGTCGACACCCTCGCCGACGCGACCGGGGGCGACCTGCTCGCGCGGGTCGTCGTCCACCGTGGCGAGCTGACCCTGCACGTCGCCCGTGAGGACCTGCCGGTCGTCATGCGAGCCCTGCGCGACCGCCCCGACCTGCGCTTCGAGATGTGCATGTCGGTCTCCGGCGTGCACTTCCCGCAGGAGAGCGGCCGCGAGCTGCACGTGGCCTACCACCTGCTGTCGATCACCCACGGCGGTCGCCGACTGCGCGTCGAGGTCACCGCCCCCGACGCCGACCCGCACATCCCGAGCATCGTCGAGACCTATCCCGCCGCCGACTGGCACGAGCGTGAGACGTGGGACATGTTCGGCGTGGTCTTCGACGGGCACCCGTCGCTCACCCGGATCCTCATGCCCGACGACTGGGCCGGGCACCCGCAGCGCAAGGACTACCCGCTGGGCGGCATCCCGGTGGAGTACAAGGGCGGCACCGTGCCGCCGCCCGATGAGCGGAGGTCGTACACCTGATGGCTACGCACACGCAGGGCGGCCGGGTCCACGCGACGCCGGGCGCCGACGACCTCGCCGAGGGCCGGATCGTCAACGTCCAGGGCGGCGACTGGGACCAGGAGATGGGCGAGCTCGGGATGAACCCCGAGGAGCGCATCGTCCTCAACATGGGCCCGCAGCACCCGTCGACGCACGGCGTGCTCCGCCTCATCCTCGAGCTCGACGGCGAGACGGTGACCGAGGCCCGGGCCGGCATCGGCTACCTCCACACCGGCATCGAGAAGAACATGGAGTTCCGCACGTGGACGCAGGGGGTGACCTTCTGCACGCGCATGGACTACCTGACGCCGATGTTCCAGGAGGCCGCCTACTGCCTCGCCGTCGAAAAGGTGCTGGGGATCACCGACGACATCCCCGAGCGGGCCAGCGCGATCCGGGTGCTCATGATGGAGCTGACCCGCATCTCCAGCCACCTCATCTGCCTCGGCACGGGCGGCATGGAGATGGGCGCGACGACGATCATGACGATCAGCTTCCGCGAGCGCGAGCGGATCCTGTCGGTCATCGAAAACGTCACCGGCCTGCGCATGAACAACGCCTACATCCGCCCCGGTGGCGTCGCCCAGGACCTGCCGCACGGCGCCATCGACAAGATCCGCGAGATGGTCCCGCAGGTGCGCAAGGGCATCGGCGAGCTGGAGAAGCTGCTCCTGGAGAACCCCATCCTCAAGGGCCGGACCAAGCGCGTCGGCGAGCTCTCGCTCACCGGGTGCACCGCCCTGGGCATCACCGGGCCGGTGCTGCGCTCGACCGGGCTGCCGCACGACCTGCGCAAGCTCACGCCCTACTGCGGCTACGACAAGTACGACTTCGAGGTCATCACCCGCACCGGCGCCGACGCCTACGACCGGCTGGCCATCCGCCTGGCCGAGATGCGCGAGAGCCTGAAGATCGTCGAGCAGGTCACCGACGAGCTGCAGCGCAACCCCGGGCCGGTCATGGTCGCCGACAAGCGCGTCGCCTGGCCCTCGCAGCTGGCGGTGGGCGGTGACGGCATGGGCAACAGCCTCGACCACATCCGCGAGATCATGGGCACCTCGATGGAGGCCCTCATTCACCACTTCAAGCTCGTCACCGAGGGCTTCCGCGTCCCGCCGGGGCAGGCCTACGTCGCCGTCGAGTCGCCCAAGGGCGAGCTGGGCTGCCACGTCGTCTCCGACGGCGGTACCCGGCCCTACCGGGCGCACTTCCGGGACCCGAGCTTCAACAACCTGCAGGCCGTCGCGGCCATGTGCGAAGGGGGCAACCTCGCCGACGTCATCGTCGCGGTCGCCTCGATCGACCCGGTGATGGGAGGGGTGGACCGCTGATGGTCAACCACTACGGAGAGCAGACCGCCTCAGGGCACCTGCACGTGCCCTCGGAGAGCAAGGAGCCCTACCCCGCGGAGGTGCTCGAGCGGCTGTCCGCCGAGGCCGAGCAGGTCGTGGCGCGTTACCCCCAGGCGCGTTCGGCGCTGCTGCCGCTCCTGCACCTCGTGCAGAGCGTCGACGGCTACGTCACCGGACGCGGCATCGACTTCTGCGCCCAGACGCTGGGCCTGACGACCGCCGAGGTCTCCGGCGTGGCGACCTTCTACACCCAGTACAAGCGCCACCCCAACGGCGACTACACCGTCGGGGTCTGCACCAACACGCTGTGCGCGGTCATGGGCGGCGACCAGATCTGGGAGACCGTCAGCGAGCACCTGGGCATCGGCCACGACGAGACGACCGAGGACGGCAAGATCACCCTCGAGCGCATCGAGTGCAATGCCGCCTGCGACTACGCCCCGGTGGTCATGACCAACTGGGAGTTCTTCGACAACCAGACCCCGGAGTCGACCGTTCGTCTCGTCGACGACCTGCGCTCCGGCGTCCCGGTCGCACCGACCCGCGGCCCGAGCCGCGTGTGCACCTTCACGCAGGTCTCCCGGGTGCTCGCCGGCTTCCCCGACGGGCTCGCCGACGAGGGCGTGGGAGCCGGGGCGACCTCCCTTCGTGGCCTCGAGGTGGCCCGACGCGAGGGATGGACCGCACCGGGCGAAGGGGGCGACGCCCAGACCGCGACGGCGGCGACCGGCACGACGGCCGAGGGCATGGCCGCCGGCGAGCAGACATCCGTCGACACCCCGGCCAATGCACCGGACGAGCGGCCGACGAGCGATGGTACGGAGGCCGACAAGTGACGACGCTGACCCCGATCCTCACGAAGTTCTGGGACCACCCGCAGTCCTGGACCCTCGCGACCTACGAGGAGCACGACGGCTACGCCGCCCTGCGCCAGGCCCTCGAGCGCGACCCGGCCGACCTCGTCCAGGCGGCCAAGGACTCCGGCCTGCGCGGCCGCGGCGGCGCCGGCTTCCCGACCGGCATGAAGTGGGGCTTCCTGCCCCCGCCGGACGGCGGCCCGCGCTACCTCGTCGTCAACGCCGACGAGTCCGAGCCCGGCACCTGCAAGGACATCCCGCTGCTCATGGCGGCGCCGCACTTCCTCGTCGAGGGGGTGGCGATCACCTCCTTCGCCATCGGCTGCAACCACGCCTTCATCTACCTGCGCGGCGAGGTCGTCCACGTCTACCGACGCCTCATGCGCGCGGTCGAGGAGGCCTACGCGGCCGGCTACCTCGGCAAGAACGTCCTCGGGACCGGCTTCGACCTCGACGTCACCGTGCACGCCGGTGCCGGCGCCTACATCTGCGGCGAGGAGACGGCCCTGCTCGACTCCCTCGAGGGGCGCCGCGGCCAGCCGAGGCTGAAGCCCCCCTTCCCGGCGGTCGCCGGCCTCTACGCCCGCCCGACCGTGGTCAACAACGTCGAGTCGATCGCCTCGGTGCCGATCATCATGCGCAAGGGCGCCGAGTGGTTCGCCGACATGGGCACCGAGAAGTCCCAGGGCTTCGGCATCTTCTCCCTCTCCGGCCACGTCAAACGGCCCGGGCAGTACGAGGCGCCGCTCGGCATCACCCTGCGCGAGCTCATCGACATGGCCGGCGGCATGCGCGACCCCAACCACCCGCTGAAGTTCTGGACGCCGGGTGGCTCGTCCACGCCGATCTTCACGAGCGAGCACCTCGACGTGCCGCTCGACTTCGAGTCGGTGGCCGCCCACGGCTCGATGCTCGGCACCCGGGCGCTGCAGATCTTCGACGACACCGTCTCGGTCGTGCGCTGCGTGAGCCGCTGGACCGACTTCTACAAGCACGAGTCGTGCGGCAAGTGCACCCCCTGCCGTGAGGGCACGTGGTGGCTCGCCCAGATCCTCGAGCGGATCGAGCACGGTCACGGCACCCCCGAGGACATCGACAAGCTCGTCGACATCTGCGACAACATCCTCGGCCGCTCCTTCTGCGCCCTCGGTGACGGTGCGACCAGCCCGATCACCTCGGCGGTCAAGTACTTCCGGGAGGAGTTCGAGGCCGGGTGCCACACCCCGGCGAGCGAGCTCTTCCCGCCGGCCGCCTCGACGCTCTTCCACCACGAGACCGCACAGGTGACCGCATGACCGTCACAGACGCCACCGACCAGCAGACGCCCCCGGCCCCGGAGCTGATCAACCTCAGCATCGACGGCATCGCGGTCGCCGTGCCCAAGGACACCCTCGTCATCCGGGCGGCCGAGGAGGCCGGGATCCAGATCCCGCGCTTCTGCGACCACCCGCTCCTCGAGCCCGTCGGCGCCTGCCGCCAGTGCCTCGTCGAGGTCGCGACCCCCGACCGCGAGGGCAACGTCAAGCCGATGCCCAAGCCGCAGGCCAGCTGCACGATGACCGTGAGCGAGGGCATGCAGGTGCGCACCCAGCACTCCTCGCCGGTCGCCGACAAGGCGCAGCAGGGCGTCATGGAGCTGCTCCTCATCAACCACCCGCTCGACTGCCCGGTCTGCGACAAGGGCGGCGAGTGCCCGCTGCAGAACCAGGCGATGAGCAACGGGCGGGCCACCTCGCGCTTCGAGGACGTCAAGCGCACCTACCCCAAGCCGATCAACATCTCCTCGCAGGTCCTCCTCGACCGCGAGCGCTGCGTGCTGTGCGCCCGCTGCACCCGCTTTTCGGACCAGATCGCCGGCGACCCCTTCATCGCCCTCGTCGAGCGCGGGGCGCTGCAGCAGGTCGGCATCTACGAGGAGCAGCCCTTCGAGTCCTACTTCTCGGGCAACACGGTCCAGATCTGCCCGGTCGGCGCGCTCACCGGCGCCGCCTACCGCTTCCGGGCGCGGCCCTTCGACCTCGTCTCCACGCCCGACGTCTGCGAGCACTGCGCCGGGGGGTGCTCCCTTCGCACCGACCACCGACGCGGAAGCGTGCTGCGCCGGATGGCCGGCAACGACCCCCAGGTCAACGAGGAGTGGAACTGCGACAAGGGCCGCTGGGCCTTCGCCTACGCGAGCCTGGGTGACCGCTTCGAGCTGCCGATGGTGCGTGACGCCGACGGCGAGCTGCGGGTCGTCTCGTGGCAGGAGGCCCTGGCCGCGGCGGCCGACGGGCTGCGCGCCGCGCAGGGGCACGGCGTGCTCGTCGGCGGCCGGGGCACGGCCGAGGACGCCCATGCCTACGCCGCCCTCGCCCGCTCGGTCCTGCGGACCGAGAGCATCGACCACCGCTCCCGGCCGCACTCCGACGAGGAGCGTGACTTCTTGCTCCGGCACGTCGTCGGCACCACCCCCGACACGGGCGGGGTGACCTTCACCGACCTCGAGCGGGCTTCGTCGGTCCTGCTCGTCGGGCTCGAGCCCGAGGAGGAGAGCGCGATCCTCTTCCTCCGCCTGCGCAAGGCCCACCGCAAGGCCGGGACCACCGTCTACTCCGTCGCGCCGCTGGCGACCCGCGGGCTGGGCAAGCTCGGCGGGAGGCTCATCCCCGCCGCGCCGGGCACCGAGACCGAGGTGCTCACCGCGCTCACCGGCGAGGTGGGCCCCGGCTCCGACGGTGACGCCCTCACCGCAGCCCACGCCGCGCTGCGTGGCGAGCGGCCGATCATCCTCGTCGGCGAGCGCCTGGGGACCGTCCCCGCGGCCCTCGCCGCGGCCGCCGAGCTCGCCGGGGCGACCGGCGCCCGGCTCGCGTGGATCCCGCGCAGGGCGGGCGAGCGCGGCGCGATCGAGGCCGGCTGCCTTCCGGGCGACGGGGGCAAGGACACCGCCGGCATCATCCACGCCGCCGCGGAGGGCACCATCGGCGGCCTCGTCGTCGGTGGCGTGGACGTCCGCGACACCGGCCTGCCCGAGGAGCTGACCTCGCGCGCCCTGGAGCGCGCCTTCGTCGTGTCGCTGGAGATCCGCCCGAGCAGCGTCACCGAGCACGCCGACGTCGTCCTCCCCGTGGCGCCGCACGCCGAGCGGGAGGGGGCCTTCATCAACTGGGAGGGGCGGGTGCGGCCCTTCGAGGCTGCCTTGTCGACCACGGCCCTGCCCGACCACCGGGTGCTGCACATGCTCGCCGACGAGATGGGCGAGTTCCTCGGGACCCGCACCACGGCCGAGGCCCGCCGCTCGATGGAGGCCACGCCGGCTCCCCGCGCGAGCGGCGAGGCGACCCAGGTGCCGCAGGCCGAGCCCGCGGTGCCGGGGGAGGGCGAGCTCGTCCTCGCGACCTGGCGTCTGCTGCTCGACAAGGGCTCCCTCCAGGACGGCGAGCCCTTCCTCGCCGGCACCGCGCAGGCGCCCCGGGCGCTCGTCTCACCGGCCACCGCCCAGGGCCTCGGCCTCGTCGAGGGTGACCTCGTGACGGTGAGCGCCGAGGACGTGCGGGTCACCGTGCCGGTCCTCGTGCGCGACATGGTCGACCACGTCGTGTGGTTGCCGACCCACTCCGAGAGCTGCGACCTGCGCAGCCTCTCCGGTCGAGCCGGAGCGATCGTCTCCGTGACGAAGGGGGGTGCGGCATGAGCAGTCTGACCCTCCTCGCCGCCGCAGCCGACACGCCGGTTCCCGCGGACTTCAGCGACACGCCCCTGTGGCTCTCGCTCGTCAAGGCGGTGCTGCTCTTCGTCTACCTGCTCCTGTCGGTGCTGCTCGTCATCTGGTTCGAGCGTCGCGTCATCGGCCGGATGCAGCAGCGTCCCGGCCCCAACCGCAACGGCCCCTTCGGCCTGCTGCAGACCCTTGCCGACGGCATGAAGTCGATGTTCAAGGAGGACGTGCGCCCCAAGGGGGCCGACGCCCTGATCTTCACCATCGCGCCGGTGATCTTCGCGTCGATGGCCTTCGTCGCCTTCTCGATCATGCCGCTCGGCGGCATGGTGTGGATGTTTGGTCACCACACCCCGCTGCAGCTGACCGACCTGCCGGTCGCCGCGCTGCTCGTCCTCGCGGTCGCGGGGGTCGCGGCATACGGCATCGTCCTCGGCGGCTGGTCCGCCGGATCGACCTACCCGCTCCTCGGCGGCCTGCGCGCCACCGCCCAGCTGATCTCCTACGAGATCGCCATGGGCCTGGCCCTCGTCGCCGTCTTCATGTACGCGGGCTCGATGAGCACGAGCGAGATCGTCGCCGCCCAGAGCGACCTCTGGTACATCGTCCCGGCGTGCGTCTCCTTCGTCATCTACGTCATCACGATGGTCGGCGAGACCAACCGCCTGCCCTTCGACCTCGCCGAGGGCGAGGGTGAGATCGTCGGTGGCTACTTCACCGAGTACTCCGGCATGCGCTTCGCGATGTTCTTCCTCGGCGAGTACATCAACATGTTCACCGTCTCGGCCCTGGCGACGACGCTCTTCCTCGGCGGCTGGCAGGCGCCTCCCGGCATCGCCGCGATCGGCGACGGCATGCTCAACACCGGCTGGTGGGGTCTGCTGTGGTTCTCGCTCAAGCTGTGGATGTTCATGTTCTTCTTCGTCTGGCTGCGCGGCACCCTGCCCCGCACCCGCTACGACCAGTTCATGCGCTTCGGCTGGAAGTTCCTCATCCCGGTCACCGTCGCCTGGGTCATCGCCGTCGCCTTCATCCGCGGCGCCGACGCCGGCTTCTTCGGTGACGGCACCGTGGGCCTGCTCGGCCGCGAGCTGCCCATCTCGTCGCTGATCATCGTCGGGGTCCTCGCGGTCCTCGTCCTGGGCTCGACGTGGATCTGGGAGACCAAGGTCGAGCAGCGGGCCAAGGAGGCCGAGACCGCCGCCGAGGTCCCCGACGAGGTCGACCCGTGGGCCGAGGGCTACCCCGTGCCCCCGCTGCCCGGCCAGCGACTCGTCGAGGCGCCGCGCGGCGGCACCGCCATCGACACCAAGCCTGCGTCCACCCCCACCTCCGAGGAGGAGCACCGTGGCTGACGACGACGCCCAGGGAGGGTTCTTCTCCGAGCTCTTCGCCCCCGTGGCCGGGTTCGGCGTGACCTTCGCGACGATGTTTCGCAAGGTCGCCACCCAGGAGTACCCCGAGGTCAAGTGGCCCACCCAGCCGCGCTTCCACGGCCGCCACCAGCTCAACCGCCACCCCGACGGGCTGGAGAAGTGCGTCGGCTGCGAGCTGTGCGCCTGGGCCTGCCCGGCCGACGCGATCCTCGTCGAGGGGCGCGGCAACGACGACGAGCGGGGGCTGCGCTTCAGCCCCGGCGAGCGCTACGGGCACATCTACCAGATCAACTACCTGCGCTGTATCTTCTGCGGGCTGTGCATCGAGGCCTGCCCGACGCGCGCGCTCACGATGACCAACGAGTACGAGCTCGCCGACAACAACCGCGCCGACCTGATCTTCACCAAGGAGCAGCTCCTCGCCCCCCTCCAGGAGGGCATGCTGCCCGCGCCCCACCCGATGGTCGAGGGCATGGAGGAGCGCGACTACTACCAGGGCAAGGTCGCCACGGCGACGCCCGAGCAGCGCGAGTGGGTCGAGCAGCACGCGAGCACGGAGGAGACCCGATGACCGGCACCGGTGAGGCAGTCGTCTTCTGGGTGCTCAGCTGCATCGCCGTCCCCGGAGCGCTCGCCCTGCTCTTCGCCCGCAAGGCCGTGCACGCCGCCATCGGCATGGTGACGACGATGATCGTCCTCGGCGTCTTCTACCTGCTGCAGGAGGCGCACTTCCTCGGCGTCGTGCACATCTTCGTGTACACCGGCGCGGTGATGATGCTCTTCCTCTTCGTCGTCATGCTCGTCGGCGTCGACCACTCCTCCTCGCTCGTGGAGACCCTGCGCGGCCAGCGACTGCTCACGCTGCTCGTCTCGGTCGTGGGTCTGGCCGTGCTCTTCTCGGCCATCGGCCGGGTCGTCTACGAGGGCGACCCGACGCTCGCCGAGGTCAACGCCGACCCCGGCAACGTCGAGGCCATCGCCTACCTCGTCTTCGGCAAGTACGTCTGGCTCTTCGAGGTGACGGCCGGACTGCTCACCGTCGCCGCGATCGGCGCCATGGTCTTCGCCCACCGCGAGCGGATCATCGCCAAGCCGACCCAGCGCGAGTGGATGGAGAAGCGCTTCCGCGAGGGCAAGCACCTCGCCGGCCTCCCGGTGCCGGGCGTCTACGCCCGCCACAACGCTGTCGACACCCCGGCGCTGCTGCCGGACGGCAGCATCTCCGAGCTCTCGCTCAACCGCGTCCTCGTGGCCCGCGACCAGGTGACCACGCCGACGCGCTACCGCCAGCTCGAGGACTCCGAGACCACGACCGAGGGAGGTGAGCGGCCGTGAGCCCGATGAACTACATCTACCTCGCGACGATCCTCTTCGTGATCGGCGGCGCGACGGTCCTGCTGCGCCGCAACGCGATCATCGTCTTCATGGGCGTCGAGCTCATGCTCAACGCCGCGTCGCTCGCCTTCGTGACCTTCGCCCGGATGCACGGCTCCGTCGAGGGCCAGGTCATCGCCATGTTCGTCATGGTCGTGGCCGCCGCCGAGGTCGTCGTCGGACTGGCCATCATCATGGCCGTCTTCCGTGCCCGCCGGTCGGCCTCCGTCGACGACGCCAACCTGCTGAAGCTGTAAGGGGCCCTCGTGATCACCGAATATGCCTGGCTCCTCGTCGCCCTGCCGCTCCTCGGCGCGACCCTGCTGCTCCTCGGCGGACGGCTCACCGACTCCTTCGGGCCGCTCCTGGCCACCGCGCTCTCCTGGGGCTCCTTCCTCGTCGGTGCGGCGGTCTTCGTCTCGATGCTGGGTGCCGACCCGGAGGAGCGTGCCCACTCGATCGAGCTGTGGGACTGGGTGCCGGCGGGCAGCATCGACGTCACCGCCGGGCTGCTCGTCGACCCGCTGTCGATGGCCTTCGTCCTGCTCATCACCTTCGTCGGCTCGCTGATCCACGTGTACTCGCTCGGGTACATGGAGCACGACCCCGACAAGCGGCGCTTCTTCGCCTACCTCAACCTCTTCGTCGCGTCGATGCTGCTGCTCGTCCTCGCCGACTCCTACCTGCTGCTCTTCGTCGGCTGGGAGGGCGTGGGCCTGGCGTCGTGGCTGCTCATCGGCTTCTGGAACCACAACCCCGCCTACGCGACCGCGGCCAACAAGGCCTTCATCGCCAACCGCATCGGTGACGTGGGCCTGATCCTTGCGATGTCGATCATGCTCGCGACCTTCGGCACCGTGGACTTCGCGGCGGTCGACGCCGCGGTCGGCGGTGCCGGCGAGGGGACCCTCACGGCGATCGGTCTGCTGCTCCTGCTCGGAGCATGCGGCAAGTCCGCGCAGTTCCCGCTGCAGTCCTGGCTCGGTGACGCCATGGCCGGCCCGACCCCCGTCTCGGCGCTCATCCACGCCGCGACCATGGTCACCGCCGGCGTCTACCTCGTCGTGCGCAGCCACCACATCTTCGACGCCGCACCCGATGCCCAGCTCGCGGTCGTCATCGTCGGAGCCATCACCCTCGTCTACGGGGCGATCGTCGGTTGCGCCAAGGACGACATGAAGAAGGCGCTCGCCGCCTCGACGATGAGCCAGATCGGATACATGATGCTCGCCGCGGGTCTGGGCCCGGTCGGCTACGCCTTCGCGATCTTCCACCTCGTGACGCACGGCTTCTTCAAGGCCGGGATGTTCCTCGGGGCCGGCTCGGTCATGCACGGCATGGGCGACCAGGTCGACATGCGCCGCTTCGGTGGCCTGTCGACGGTCATGAAGATCACCTGGGTGACCTTCGGCCTGGGCTGGCTGGCGATCCTCGGGGTTCCCCCCTTCGCTGGCTTCTGGAGCAAGGACAAGATCATCGAGGCCGCCTTCGTCGGCGAGGGCTGGCGTCCGTGGGTCTTCGGCCTGACCGCGCTGATCGGCGCCGGCATCACGGCCTTCTACATGTCGCGGCTGTTCTTCATGACCTTCCACGGCAAGCGGCGCTGGACCGACGACGTCCACCCGCACGAGTCGCCGCTCACGATGACGATCCCGATGATGGTCCTGGCCGTCGGCTCGGCCCTGCTCGGTCTCGTCCTCGCGACGGTCGCCCCGATCACGACCTGGCTCGAGCCGGTCCTCGGCCACGTCGAGCACCACGAGCCGGTCCTGCCGGTGCCGGTCCTCATGGGCTCCACCCTCGTCGTCGTCGCCGTCGGCGCCGTGTGGGCCTGGCTGGTCTACGGCCGCGGCGAGGTCCCGCAGGTCGCGCCGGAGGGCAGCGCGCTCACCCGCGCCGCCCGCGCCGACCTCTACCAGGACGAGCTCAACGCGACCCTGCTCCAGTGGCCCGGCATCTCGCTCACCCGCGGCCTGGTCTCCGCCGACGTCGAGGGCGTCGACGGGGCCGGTGTCGGCGGCCTGAGCCGGTCGATCGAGAGCATCTCCTCCTGGCTGCGCACGGCTCAGAACGGCTACGCGCGCTCCTACGCCCTGACGATGCTCACCGGCGTCGTCGCCTTCCTCGCAGCCCTGTGGGTGATCAACTGATGGACAACCTGCCCTGGCTCACCCTGCTCATGGCCGTGCCGGCCGTCGGCGCGCTCGTGGTGGCCGTCCTCCCTTCGCGCAGTGCGCTGCTCGCCCGGCCCATCGCCCTCGGCGTCGCCCTGCTGACCCTGGTGATCGGCATCGCCGCGACGGCGACGAGCTTCACCCGGGGCAGCAGCGAGCAGTTCCAGATGGTCGAGCGCCACGAGTGGATCCCGCAGCTGGGCGTCAGCTACGCCCTCGGGGTCGACGGCATCTCGCTCGCCCTGATCCTCATGGCACTCGTCCTCGTGCCCGTGTGCATCCTCGCCGCGTGGGACGACGTCCCCGAGGGCGGCACCTGGCACAAGGGCTACTTCGCGCTGCTGCTGTCGCTGCTGCCCTTCATGGTCGGCGTCTTCGCGGCGATCGACGTCTTCCTCTTCTACGTCTTCTTCGAGGCGATGCTCATCCCGGTCTACTTCCTCATCGGGATGTACGGCGGCGCCCGCCGCCAGGCCGCGGCGATGAAGTTCCTCCTCTTCTCCCTCGCGGGCGGGCTGATCATGCTCGTCGGCGTCATCGCCCTCTACCTGCAGGGCCCCGGTGGCGACGACGGCTTCCTCGTCGAGCGGCTCACCGGGCTGGAGATCGGCGGCGCCACCGAGCGCTGGATCTTCATCGCCTTCTTCATCGCCTTCGCCGTCAAGGCGCCGATGTGGCCGGTCCACACCTGGCTGCCCGACGCGGCCGCCGCCTCCCGTCCGGCCGTCGCGACCCTGCTCGTCGGCGTGCTCGACAAGGTCGGCACCTACGGGATGATCCGCTTCTGCCTCCAGCTCTTCCCCGAGGCGAGCCAGTGGGCGACGCCGGTCGTCGTCACCCTCGCGGTCTTCTCGATCCTCTACGGCGCGATCCTCGCGATCGGCGAGCCGGACATCATGCGCCTCATCGCCTTCACCTCGGTGAGCCACTTCGGCTTCATCGTCCTGGGCATCTTCGCCTTCACCTCGGTCGCCCAGTCGGGCGCCAACTTCTACATGGTCAACCACGGCTTCGCGACCGCCGGCCTCTTCCTCGTCGCGGGCATGCTCATCGCCCGCCGCGGCAGCCAGCGGATCGACGACTACGGTGGCTGGCAGCGAGCCACCCCGTGGCTCGCCGGGGCCTTCCTCGTCGCCGGCCTCGCGACCCTGTCGCTGCCGGGCCTGTCGACCTTCGTCTCGGAGTTCCTCGTCATCGCCGGGTCCTGGTCGACGCAGCCGGTGGCCACCGCCTTCGCCGTGTGGGGCGTCGTCCTCGCCGCGATCTACGTGCTGCTCATGTACAAGCGGATCTTCACCGGGCCGCCCCCGGTCGTCGACCCCGAGGGCGCCGGCACGGACCGGGGCGAAGGGGAGGCCCCCGCGGCTGCCGAGCTGCCCTACGTGCGTGCCGACCTCGACGAGGGCGTCACGCCGGCTCGCCTGACGGCACCGCTGCGGGACCTCGGCTGGCGCGAGAAGGCCGTCGTGGCCCCGGTGGTCGTCGCCCTCGTCGTGCTCGGCTTCTTCCCGGGACCCGTCCTCGACACCCTCGACCCCGCGGTCGAGCGGACCCTGCAGATCGTCGGCGTCAGCGACCCGGCCCCGTCCGTCCCCGCCGACGCCGGTTCGACCTCCGGGAGTGACCACTGATGACCCTGACCGTCCCCGCGGCCTTCGAGGCCGTCGAGATCAGCTACTGGGCCCTCTCGCCGATGATCGTGCTCCTCGTCGGCGGCTTCGTCGGCGTGCTCGTCGAGGCCTTCGCGCCGCGGCCCGCCCGGCACGTGACCCAGGTCGTCGTCTCGGTCGCGACCCTCGTGCTCTCCTTCGCCGCGCTGGTCTTCATGACCGTCGACGAGACCGGGGTCAGCGTGGGCGGCACCGTCGCCGTCGACGAGCCGACCCGCTTCATGCAGGGTGCCCTGCTCCTCCTCGGGCTGCTCGGCCTCTTCGTCATGGCCGACCGCCTCGGCGGCGAGACCGCTGATGCCTTCACCCCGATGGGTGCCGCGAGCCCGGGCTCCAACCTCGAGGCGCAGGCCGCCCGCAAGGGCTGGTCGACGACCGAGGTCTTCCCGCTCGCGCTCTTCGCGCTCGCCGGCATGCTGCTCTTCCCGGCGTCCAACGACCTGCTGACGATGTTCGTCGCGCTCGAGCTGCTGTCGCTGCCGCTCTACCTCATGTCCGGGCTGGCCCGGCGTCGGCGTCTGCTCTCGCAGGAGGCGGCGCTGAAGTACTTCCTCCTCGGGGCCTTCTCGTCCGGCTTCTTCCTCTTCGGCGCAGCGCTGCTCTACGGCTACGCCGGGTCGATCGGTCTGGCCGAGATCGCGGCGGCCGCGACCACCTCGACCGGTGACCTCGAGGGGCTGCTCCTGCCGGGTGTCGTCATGGTGCTCGTGGGCCTGCTCTTCAAGGTGGGCGCCGCCCCCTTCCACTCCTGGACCCCCGACGTCTACCAGGGCGCCCCGACCCCGGTGACCGGCTTCATGGCCGCGTGCACCAAGGCCGCCGCCTTCGGTGCGCTGCTGCGCCTGGTCTACGTGGGTCTCGAGACCACCCGCTGGGAGTGGCGGATGGGTGTCATCGTCATCGCCGCCCTGACGATGGTCGTCGGCGCGGTGCTCTCGGTGACCCAGACCGACATCAAGCGGCTGCTCGCCTACAGCTCCATCGCCCACGCCGGCTTCATCCTCGTCGCGCTCATCGCCTTCGACCGCAGCGGCATCGAGGGGGTGCTCTTCTACGTCGTCGCCTACGGCATCACGACGATCGCCGCCTTCGCCGTCGTCAACCTCGTGCGCGAGCGCGGTGCCGAGGCCACCCACCTGTCCCAGTGGGCGGGGCTCGGGCGCACGCACCCCTACCTGGCGGGCGCCTTCGCGCTCTTCATGCTCGGCTTCGCCGGCATCCCGCTGACCTCGGGCTTCACGGCCAAGGTCGCCGCCTTCATGCCGGCGATCGAGCACGGCGGTCTCGCGGGGGTCGTCCTCGTGGTCATCGGCGTGCTCATGTCGGCCATCACCGCCTTCGTCTACGTGCGGCTGATCGTGCTGATGTTCTTCACCGAACCGGCGGGTGAGGTCACCGTCGCGGCCCCGGCTACGCTGTCCCTCGTCGTCATCGGCATCGGCGTCATCGCCACCATCGTGCTCGGTGTCTTCCCCGGCCCGCTCCTCGAGCTGGCCGAGCAGTCCAGCGTCTTCATCCCGAGGTGACCATGACCAGCGCAACGCCCCCTGTCCTCGCCCTGCCGGAGGCCAGCGACGCGTTGAGCTCCCGGCTGGCCGAGGGGCTGGAGCGGGTCGAGGCGCTGATCGTCGAGCGCACTCGCAACGAGGACGACTTCATCACCGAGGCCAACCTCCACCTGGCGCGGGCCGGGGGCAAGCGCTTCCGGCCAGTGCTGACGATGCTCGTCGCCGAGCTCGGCGAGGGCATCGACGACCGGGTCGTCGCCGCGGCGGCCGGGGTCGAGCTGACCCACCTGGCCAGCCTCTACCACGACGACGTCATGGACGAGGCCGACCTGCGCCGGGGCGCCCCCAGCGCCAACGCCCGCTACGACAACTCGACGGCGATCCTCGTCGGCGACCTGCTCTTCGGCACCGCGTCCGACATCATCGCCGACCTCGGGGCCGATGCGGTCAAGATCCAGGCGCAGACCTTCATCCGGCTGTGCTCCGGGCAGATCCGCGACGACCGGCCCTGCCCCGAGGGTGCCGACCCGCGCGAGTACTACCGCGGGGTCCTCGCCGACAAGACCGGTGTCCTCGTCGCGACGGCCGCCCGTTACGGCGCCATGTACGGCGGCTGCAGTCCCGAGGTCGTCGAGCTCGTCACCGAGTACGGCGAGCAGCTGGGCATGGCCTTCCAGCTGGCCGACGACCTCATCGACATCGCCAGCGAGTCCGGCGAGACGGGCAAGACGCCGGGCACCGACCTGCGCGAGGGCAAGCGCACCCTGCCGGTGCTCAACGCCTTGGCCTCCACCGACCCCGCCGATGCCGAGCTGCAGGAGCTGCTGCGCTCCGAGCTCAAGGAGCCCGAGCGGCTCGAGCGGGCGCTGGAGCTGCTGCGGGTGCACCCGGGCATGGCCGCCGCCCGCGAGGAGACCCTCGAGGTGGGCCGTCGGGCGACCGCCTCCCTCGACGCGCTGCCCGACAGCGACGCCAAGACCGCGCTCATCGCGCTCATGGACGGCGTCATCCACCGCGTCGGCTGACGCGGCCGCTCCCTTCGCCGGGCCTCAGACCGGCTCGACGGGCTCCAGTGACTCGCACTCGTCGGCGGCGGGACGCCGCCGCCTGCGGGCGGAGGCCACCGAGTCGACGGTGAGGAAGGCCAGCGCCACCCAGACGATCGCGAAGCCGACCCAGCGGGCCGGCTCGAGGTGCTCGCCGAGCACGGTGACGCTCACGACGAGCTGGAGCACCGGCGTGATGAACTGGATCAGCCCGATCGTCACGAGGGGGATCCGGCGTGCGGCCTCGGCGAAGAGCAGCAGCGGGACGGCCGTGATCGCGCCCGCGGCGACGAGCAGGAGCGGGTGCCACGGGGCGTCGACCGTGAAGGTCGAGTCGCCCGCGGCAGTGAGCCACCACAGCAGACCGAGCGCCGCCGGCATGAGGAAGACGGTCTCGGCCGAGAGGGAGTGCAGGGCGGGGAGGCTGGCGCCCAGGCGCTTCTTGGTCAGCCCGTAGCCGCCGAAGGACAGGGCCAGGACGAGGGAGATCCAGGGCAGCCCGCCGCCCGCGAGGGTCAGGTAGAGCGCTGCGACGGCACCGACGCCGACGGCGATCCACTGGAGCACCCGCAGCCGCTCGCCCAGCACGAGCACGCCGAGGGCCACGGTGACGATGGGGTTGAGGAAGTAACCGAGCGCGGCCTCGCTCGTGCGCCCGGTCCCGACGGCGTAGACGTAGACGAACCAGTTGATCGCGATGAGGTAGGCGGCGATGCCCACGCCGAGCGCCAGCCGGCCGCGCAGCCGTCGGGCGAGCGCGACGAGCTCGTGGCGCAGCAGCAGCACGACGACGCACAGCACGAAGGTCCACACGATCCGGTGGGCGAGGATCTCCACGGCCCCGGAGGGGCGCAGCGCGTGGAAGTACAGCGGGAAGAGGCCCCAGATGCCGTAGGCGAGCCAGGCGGCGAGGACGCCGCGGCCATCGCGAGAGGGTGTCACCCGGCGAGGCTACTCCCGGGCGCGGGTGGCCTCGGCAGCCGTCAGTCGGGCAGCTCTGCGACGGCGACGAAGTTGGCCGTGCGGTGACCGTCCTCGCGGAAGCCCAGCCGGTCGTCACAGGTGATGAGCACGATCCGGCGGGTGTCGTCGTTGCGGCCCCAGACGGACGGGTCGCTCGTCAGCTCCTGCTTGTCGACGATGTCGGTGCTCGTCACCTCGAAGCGCACCTCGGTCCCGCTGGGGTAGCCCAGGACGACACCGTCGCCGACCTCGAGCTGCTCGAGCGCCGCGAAGCGGTCCGGCGCGCCGCCGGAGACGACGTGCCCGGCCAGGACGCTCGTGCCGGTTGCGCCGGGGCGCACCCGCTCGTAGCCGGTGAACCAGATGACCTGACCGGGGCGGGGGTTGACCACGCCACCGCGCAGGCCCTGGGCCTCGAGCGGGGTGCGCAGGCCGACGGCGGGGATGGCCAGGCTGATCGCCTCGGCGCCGCCGTCGACGTCGGCGAGCGCCGCGTCGCGGGCGTCGGCCGGCTGGGTCGGGTCGGGGCTCGCGGTGACGTCCACCGTCGGGTCGGCCGAGGTCGACGTGCTCGACGCGCTCGGTGTCGTGCCAGAGGTGGTCGACGGCGTCCTCGACGTGCTCGACCCTGACCCCGACGACTCCTCGTCGGAGCAGGCGGCCACGGCGAGCGCGAGCAGGGTGCCGGCGGCGAGGGCGCTGCGGCGGGGGAGGGTCATGGGCTCACCTTGTCACGGGACGGCGGTGGGCCGCCCGCGAGGATCGCGGACGGCCCACCGGGAAGGGATGACCGGGCTCAGTTCTTGCCCTTGCCCTTGCCGTGGCCCCCCTTCGCCTCCGGCCAGATCATGATGACCGAGGGGCGCGGCTGGGTGTTGCCGCGGTAGGGGAAGGTGCTCGTCGGGGCGGCGGTGGTGGCGCCGTCCGACTCGCCCGGGTGCTGCACGGCCGCGAAGATGACCCGATCGTCCCACTCGATGAGCGGGCCGCAGCACTCGCCGTACGCCGGCACCGAGAGGAACTGCTGCAGGTGGCCCTTGTGCTTGCCCTCGAGCGGCATGAGGTACATGCCGTCGCAGTGGCCGAGCGCGTTGCCGTCGGTGGCGACCCAGAGGTTGCCATCGCCGTCGAAGGCGACGTTGTCGGGGCAGGAGATCGGGCTGACCTGCGACGTGTCGTAGCCGTTGAAGTAGGTCTGCGGGTCGTTCGGGTCGCCGCAGACGAGCACGAGCTTCCACGTGAAGGTCGTGCGGGTGTGGTCGCCACGGTCCTCGGTGATCTCGAGGACCTGGCCGTGCTTGTTGTTGGCCCGGGGGTTGGCCTCGTCGACCTGCGCGGGGGTGCGGGCGGAGTTGTTGGTCAGGGCGGCGTAGACGCGGCCGTTGACCGGGTTGACCTCGACGTCCTCGGGGCGGTCCATCTTCGTCGGGCCGACCTTGTCGGCGGCGACCCGCACGAAGGTGAGCACCTCCTCGACGCTCATGCCGTCGACCTTGGACTCGCCGTCGACGACGAGCGGCAGCCACTGGCCGGTGCCGTCGTGCTCGCCGTCGGCGGAGCCGTCGCCGACGAACTTCGCGACGTAGAGGTCGCCCTCGTGCAGGAGCGTGAGGTTGTGGGCGCGGTCGTTTGTGCGGTACTTCGCCTTCGACACGAACTTGTACATGTAGTCGAAGCGCTCGTCGTCACCCATGTAGGCGACGACCCGGCCGTCCCGCGCGATGACGACGTTGGCGCCCTCGTGCTTCATCCGCCCGAGGGCGGTGAGCTTGCGGGGGGTGCTCGTCGGGTCGCTCGGGTCGACCTCGATGATCCAGCCGTGGCGGTGCGCCTCGTTGGGCTCCTTGGTCAGGTCGAAGCGCTGGTCGAGGCGGTCCCAGTTGTGCTGGCTCTTGCTGCCACCGGCGAGGCCGTAGCGCTTGGCGGCCTGCCCGACCAGGTCGTCGGTCGGGGCGGCCGGCTGGGTGAAGTAGCCGTTGAAGTTCTCCTCGCCGGACAGGATCGTGCCCCACGGGGTGGTGCCGCCGGCGCAGTTGCCGAAGGTGCCGAGCGGGGTCGTGCCGGCCGGGTCGGCGGAGGTCTTGACGAGGTCGTGGCCGCGGACCGGACCGACGAGCTCGAAGGGGGTCTCGGCCGTGATCCGCCGGTTGAGCGGGGCGCCCTTGGTGTAGACCCACTTGCTGTGGGGGTTCTTGCGCGACATCTCCACGACGGTCATGCCGTGGGCGTTCATCGTGATCTGGACCTGGTCGTCGGTCATCGCGGCCGCGGTCGTGTAGTCGTGGAACATCAGGTTGTTGTTGGTGTACTCGTTGTTGACGACGAGCACGGCGTTGTTCTGACCCCGGGTGCGCACGACACCGACGTAGTCGCAGTTGTAGCCCATCTGGCCGGCCTGCGCGGCGGCGCTCTGGCGGTCGAAGTCGAAGGCGGGGGCACCGGCAAGGACCGGGTCGCCCCAGGCGATGATCGGGGCCCACTGGAAGCCCTCGGGGACGACGACCTCGTCGGTGCCGGCGGGCACGGGGTCGATGGGCGTGAAGCCGAAGGGGGCCTTCTTGCCCGGGCCGGCAGCCGCGGCGGGCGTGGCCGCGCCCGTGGCGACCGTCGTCAGGCCGGCGAGGGCCGCGGCGGCGCCGCCGGCCTTGAGCACCGAGCGACGGGACGCGGCCACCACGTCACCGAAGTACTCGTTGTCCGAGGTGTTGGGGACCGGCTTGCTGCACGCGTCGTTGCACTTCCAGATGCACGTGGCCGCGGAGCGGCCGCCGTCACGGTGGCCGGCGGCCAGGGGCAGCAGGGTGCGGTCGTTGCGAGGGGGCGTCATCGTTTCCTCCGAGGTCCCGCCGCGGGGCGGGGTGACATGACAAGGACCCCAGCAACCTAGGGAGGCCCGGGTCACGTCGGGCGGCCGCGACGTGACCGGCAGGTGACGCGCAGTCGAACGGTCGCTCCCGTGGGTAATGTGGGTCAGGTGACCAACTTTGCGACCTGGGACCGTGCGACGAAGGGGAGGTCCGCCCCCTTCGCCGTGGTCGACCTCGATGCCCACGACGCCAATGCCGCCGACCTCGTGCGACGGGCCGGTGGCCGCCCGATCCGGGTCGCGAGCAAGTCGATCCGGGTGCGCCACCTGCTCGAGCGGGCCCTGGCGACGCCCGGCTTCGACGGGGTCATGGCCTACTCCCTGCCCGAGGCGCTGTGGCTCGCCGGCCACGGTGTCGACGACCTCTTCGTCGCCTACCCGACGACCGATCGTGAGGCGCTGCAGGCGCTCGCCGCCGACGAGCGGGCCCTGGAGCAGGTGAGCATCGCCGTCGACTCGCGCGAGCAGGTCGACGCGCTGCGCCGGTGGCTGCCGCACGGGGCGCCGGTGCGGGTGGTCGTCGACGTCGACGCCTCCCTGCGGGTCGGGCCGGCGCACCTCGGGGTGCGGCGCAGCCCCCTTCGCTCCCCGCGGGCGGCCGCCGCCGTGGCGCGCGCCGCGCAGGGGGCGGGCCTGCGGGTCGTCGGTCTGATGTTCTACGACGCCCAGATCGCCGGGCTGCCCGACAGCTCCGCGGCGGTGCGTCTCGTCAAGCGGCGCAGCGATGCCTCGCTGCGTCGCCGGCGCGGTGCCGTCCGGGCGGCGGTCGAGGCGGTCGCCGGGCCGCTGACGATCGTCAACGGCGGCGGCACCGGCTCGCTCGAGGTGACCGGCGCGGACCCCGCGCTCACCGAGCTCGCCGCCGGGTCCGGCCTCGTCGGGCCGACGCTCTTCGACGGCTACGACGCCTTCACGCCGCAGCCCGCGGTCGGCTTCGCGCTGCCCGTCGTCCGCCGGCCGGCGCGCGACGTCGTCACCTGCTTCTCCGGGGGCTACATCGCGTCCGGGCCCGCGGGTGACTCCCGGGCGCCGACGCCGGTGCACCCCGCCGGGCTCTCGCTCGTCGGGACCGAGGGTGCCGGTGAGGTGCAGACCCCCTTGCGCGGCAAGGCCGCTCGCGACCTGGCGATCGGTGACCGGGTGTGGTGGCGGCATGCCAAGGCGGGCGAGCTCGCCGAGCGCTTCGACGACTACGTCGTCATCAGCGGGGGAGAGGTCGTCGACGTCGTGCCGACCTACCGCGGCGAAGGGCGGTGCTTCGGATGAGATCCCGTCGTCGCCACACGTGGTCCAACTGGGCCGGCAACGTCACGGACAGCGCCGAGACGCTGGCCCCGCGCACCCCCGAGGAGGTGGCCGAGGCGGTCCGCTCCGCGGCGGGCGAAGGGCGGCGCATCCGCCCCGTCGGCAGCGGGCACTCCTTCACGGCCGTCGCTCAGGCCGACGACCTGCGCCTGGACCTGCACCACCTGTCGGGCATCGTCTCGGCCGACCGGTACACCGGGCGGGTCCGGGTGCTGGCTGGGACCCCCCTTCGCGTCCTCAACCAGGCCCTCGACTGGCTCGGCCTGGCCATGCCCAACCTCGGTGACATCGACGCCCAGACGCTCGCCGGTGCGACGTCGACCGGCACCCACGGGACCGGCGCCGGGCTGCCCGGCCTGGCCGCAGGCGTCGTCGGGCTGCGGCTCGTCACGCCCGACGGGCAGGAGCGGTGGGTCGACGAGAGCGATCCGGAGCTCTTCGGGGCGGCGCGGGTCGGCCTCGGCGCGCTCGGCGTCGTCACCGAGATCGAGCTCGCCTGCCTGCCGGCCTACCGACTGCGCGCCGTGGAGTCGCCCGACGAGCTCGACGGGGTGCTGCCGCGCATCCAGGAGCTCTTCGACGCCCACCGGCACTTCGAGATGTACTGGTTCCCCGGCACGCGACGGGTGCAGACCAAGGCCAACGACCTCGTGCCCGATGAGGTCGACGAGCCGCTGGCCGAGTGGCGTCGCCGGCTCGACGACGAGCTGCTGTCCAACACTGTCTTCGGCGCGGTCAACCGCGTGCTGGCCCACGTGCCGCGGGCGGTGCTGCCCTTCAACGCCGTGGCCGCCCGGGCGCTGTCGCAGCGTTCCTACACCGCGGTCTCGCACGAGGTCTTCGTGACGCCGCGGACCGTGCGCTTCGTCGAGTCGGAGTACGCCGTGCCGCGCGCGGCGGTCGCCGACGTGCTCACCGACCTGCACGCGTGGGTGGAGCGACGACGCGAGCCGATCAGCTTCCCCGTCGAGGTGCGCGTCGCCGCGCCCGACGACATCTGGCTCTCGACCGGCCACGAGCGGGCCAATGCCTATGTCGCGGTGCACCAGCACGTGCGGGGCGCCGACCCGACGGCCTACTTCGCGGCCTTCGAGGAGATCGTCGCGGCGCACGCCGGCCGCCCGCACTGGGGCAAGCTGCACACCCTCGACGCCGAGCGGCTGTCGGCCCTGTACCCGCGGCACGGTGACTTCGTCGCCCTGCGCGACCGGCTGGACCCCGGCCGGGTCCTGGCCAACGACTACCTGGACCGGGTCCTCGGCCCCTGACCTGCAGTGCCGTAGGGCAATGCGGTCACTCGACGGTCCAGGTGTCCTTGCCGTGGAGCAGGTCCTGCAGGTCGTCGTCGGTGGCCGGGCCGCCGGCGAGGTCGACCGCGGACTCGACCTGCGCGCGGGTCTGGTCGTCGTAGGTCGGGCGGTCGACGGCGCGGAAGATGCCCATCGGCACGTGCGTCATCGACTCGGAGTCGAGCCGGCTGATCGAGAAGGCCTGGCTCGGGTCGGAGAGGGTGACGTCGTGGACGACGACGTGGTCGGCCAGTCCCTGCTCGGAGACCTCGGCCTCCGGCACGAAGCGGACGGACCCCCCTTCGCCTCGGACGAGCAGCTCGCGCTCGCCCTCATCGCCGATGGCGACCGGCTCGCCGTCGCGCAGGTGCACCAGACGTGCCTTCTGCTGCTCGACGTCCTTGATCAGCTCGAAGGCGCCGTCGTTGAAGATCGGGCAGTTCTGGTAGATCTCGACGATCGACGTGCCGCGGTGTGCCGCAGCCGCCTTGAGCACCTCGGTGAGGTGCTTGCGGTCGGAGTCCATGGTCCGCGCGACGAAGGTGCCCTCGGCACCGAGCGCCAGCGAGACGGGGTTGAAGGGGGCGTCGACCGAGCCCATGGGGGAGGACTTGGTCACCAGGCCCGGCTGCGAGGTCGGGCTGTACTGGCCCTTGGTCAGGCCGTAGATGCGGTTGTTGAAGAGCAGGATCGTCATGTTGACGTTGCGCCGCATCGCGTGGATGAGGTGGTTGCCGCCGATGGACAGGGCGTCGCCGTCACCGGTGACGACCCACACCGACAGGTCCGGGCGGCTCGTCGCCAGCCCGGTCGCGATCGCCGGGGCGCGCCCGTGGATCGAGTGCATCCCGTAGGTGTCGAGGTAGTAGGGGAAGCGCGAGGAGCAGCCGATGCCGGAGACGAAGGTGATGTTCTCGCGCCGCAGGCCGAGCTCGGGCAGGAAGCCCTGGACGGCCGCGAGGATCGCGTAGTCACCGCAGCCGGGGCACCAGCGCACCTCCTGGTCGGAGGCGAAGTCCTTGCGGGTCTGCTTCTCGCCCTCGGGGAGGGCCGGGACGCCGGCCGTGCCGGACGCCACCGTGGGGATGCCGAGATCGATGCTCATGCCGTGACCTCCTGGAGGGCAGCGTCGATGACCTCGGCCAGGTCGGCGACCTTGAAGGGCAGACCGCGGACCGAGGTGTGGGACCGGACGTCGACGAGGTACTTCGCGCGCAGCAGCATCGCCAGCTGCCCGAGGTTCATCTCGGGCACGATGACGCGCTCGTAGCGCGCGAGGACCTCACCGGTGTTGGCCGGGAAGGGGTTGAGGTGGCGCAGGTGCGCGTGGGCGACGCTCTTGCCGGCGGACCGCAGCCGGCGGACCGCGGCGAGGTTGGGGCCGTAGGTCGAGCCCCAGCCGAGGACGAGGACCCGGGCGTCGCCGCTCGGGTCGTCGACCTCGAGGTCACCGATGGCGTCGGCGATCTTGTCCACCTTGGCCTGGCGGGTGCGGACCATGAGGTCGTGGTTGTCGGGGTCGTAGGAGATGTTGCCGGTGACGGCGTCCTTCTCGATCCCGCCGATGCGGTGCTCGAGGCCGGGGGTGCCGGGCACCGCCCACGGCCGGGCGAGGGTCTCCTCGTCGCGGACGTAGGGGTGGAAGGTCGGGTTGCCCTTGGCGTCCGTCGCGTTGGGCTCGGTGGCCAGCTCGACGGGGAAGGTCGGCAGGTCGGCGACCTGCGGGACCTGCCACGGCTCGGAGCCGTTGGCCAGGTAGCCGTCGGAGAGCAGGAAGACCGGCGTGCGGTAGACCGTCGCGATGCGCACGGCCTCGAGAGCCGCGTCGAAGCAGTCGGCCGAGGTCTGCGGCGCGATGATCGGCACCGGCGACTCGCCGTTGCGGCCGAACATCGCCTGCAGCAGGTCGGACTGCTCGGTCTTGGTCGGCAGACCGGTCGAGGGCCCGCCGCGCTGCACGTCGACGATGACGAGCGGCAGCTCGAGGCTCACCGCGAGGCCGATCGTCTCCGACTTCAGGGCGACGCCCGGGCCGGAGGTCGTCGTCACGCCGACCGCACCGCCGAAGGAGGCGCCGAGCGCGACGCCGATGCCGGCGATCTCGTCCTCGGCCTGCACCGTCGTCACGCCGTGGCGCTTGTAGCCGGAGAGGGCGTGCAGGATGTCGCTCGCCGGGGTGATCGGGTAGGAGCCGAGCACGAGCGGGCGGCCCGCGCGGTGGGCGCCGGCGACGAGGCCGAGCGAGAGCGCGGAGTTGCCGGTGATGTTGCGGTAGGTGCCGGGCGGGGTCGGTGCCGGCGCCACGGTGAAGGGGACGGCGAAGTCCTCGGTCGTCTCGCCGTAGTTCCACCCGGCGCGCAGCGCGGCGAGGTTGGCGGCGAGGATGTCGGGCTTGGCGCCGAACTTCGAGGTGAGGAAGTCCTCGGTGGCGGCGATCGGCCGCGAGTACATCCACGACAGCAGGCCGAGGGCGAACATGTTCTTCGCCCGCTCCTTCTCCTTGCGGGTCAGGGAGTCGAACTCGGCGAGGGCCTCGACGGTGATCGAGGTGAGCGGCAGGGCGTGCACGTGCCAGGACTCGAGCGTGTCGTCGTCGAGGGGGCTGGTCGCCCAGCCGACCTTCTTGAGGTTGCGGGTGCTGAACTCGTCGGTGTTGACGATGATCGTCGCGCCGCGCGGGACGTCGGCGAGGTTGGCCTTGAGGGCCGCGGGGTTCATCGCGACGAGGACGTCCGGGGCGTCACCGGGGGTGAGGATGTCCCAGCTGGCGAAGTGCAGCTGGAAGGAGCTCACGCCCGGGATCGTCCCCTGGGGGGCGCGGATCTCGGCAGGGAAGTTGGGCAGGGTCGACAGGTCGTTGCCCAGCGCCGCGCTGTCGGCCGTGAACCGGTCGCCGGTCAGCTGCATGCCGTCGCCGGAGTCGCCGGCGAAGCGGATGATGACGCGGTCCTTGGCCTGGGTCGTCGCAGTACTGCTCATGATGGGTGGTCGTGCCCCTCGCAGGTCGGTCATGTCGCGGGCGCTCCCCGGACGTCCTTCCATGGTAGGTCGGGGGGTTCCTCGCGAACCAATCGGTCACGTTATGAGATGGATAACGCGCTGTTATGTGACCAGGGCGGCCTGCCGCGGGTCGAGGCGCAGCCACAGCTCCTCGCCGGCGGCGAGCCCGGCCAGCCGCGGCAGGAGCAGCTCGACGACGGTCGAGGGCTGGTGGTGCATCGGCTTGGTCTCGGGGTGCGGGTGGTAGACCAGCCCGTCGACGTGCTCGTCACCACGAGTCAGGGTGCACTCGACGAAGGAGAAGGTCTCCGGCGGGTGCACGTCGGTCCAGTCGACGTCGACGAAGGTCCACCGCGGCTGCCGCAGGGTGAGCCGGTGCGGAGCGAGGTCGAGGTTGACCGTCGCCATGACGAAGGGGGCCAGGTCCAGCCCGCGGGCGCGGAAGTGCGGCGCCTGCAGCTCGATCGTCCCCGCGGCGAAGGGGGAGTCGCCCGCCCGGCCGGAGGCCACCCCGTGCCCGGCGACGACGACCCCCTTCGCCCGCCGGGTCACCGGGGTGCGTCGCTCACTTGACGAGCTGCGGCGTCAGCGGCGGGGTCCACCACTCGCCGTTGTTGGCCTTGACCGCACCCAGGACGTGGATGACGGTCGCCACGACGATGACGAGCGGGTAGAGCAGGAAGCCGACGAGCACGATCATCAGCACGCTCGACAGGAGCAGCGCGATCGCCGTGATGATCTGGACGTTGAGGCTGTTGGCCGCATGGGCCCGCACGAAGGGCCCGCGGTCCTTGTAGATCAGGTAGATGATCAGGGACCCGACGAAGCCGAGCGTGCCTGCGCTGAGCGGCAGCAGCACCGCCGGCACGAGGTGGGCGATCATCCCGAGGTTGCGCTCCTCGGTCGGCGACATCGGGGTGGGGGCGTAGCCGGGGGGCGGGGTCTGCGGGGGTAGGGTCTGCTGGGCCGGGGGCTCGTGCGGGGGTGGGGTCTGCGGGTGCTCGCTCATGTGTCCTCCTGTGGTCTCACCCCGACTCTGCCCGTTCGCGGCCCGTGAGCCAATGCGGCCCGCCGCCGAGACGGTGCGGGGGACATCCCCCCTTCGCCCGACGCCGGGTGCACGACGAAGGGGGTGCCCGGCACCTGGCCGGGCACCCCCGTCGGGGGCGTGCCTGCGGTCAGGCCGCGTCGACGCCCTCGGGCAGCACGGTCGGCGCCGGCTTGCCGGACTTGCCGCGGCTGGACTTGCCGTTGATGTCCTTGGTCGACTGCGCGAGGGTGATCGTCGCGTGGGCGATCGCGTCGCTCATGATGTCGAGGGCATCCATGTTGATGTTGGTGATGTCGTCGGCGGGGGTGTGGTAGTTCGGGTCGTAGATGACGCCGGCCTCACCACCGAACTTCTCGACCTCCTCGGGGGTCTTGACCCCGTCGGCGCCGGTGAAGAGGCCCGACGCGGGCACGCCCGCGGCGATGAAGGCCGAGTAGTCGCTGCGACCGGAGAACTCCGTGTCGACCCACGCCTGGTTGCCCTTGTCGAAGTAGTCGGTGAAGACCTTTTCGGTGGCGGCGGAGCCCGCGGGCACCTCGACCGGGGCCTCGTAGGTCGACTCGTCGGCGTCGTAGACCCCGATGATGTGGTTGGGCGAGGCGATCATGTCGAAGTTGAGGTAGGTCGCGATGTCGTCGAGCGCGGCCGGGTCGTTGGCCTGCAGGTCGGCGACGTAGTGGTCGGAGCCGATGAGACCGAGCTCCTCGGCGCCCCACCAGGCGAAGCGGACCTTGTTGTTGAGCTTGTTGACCTTGCCCAGCTGGACGGCCGTCTCGAGGATGCCGGCGCTGCCCGAGCCGTTGTCGTTGATGCCGGCGCCGTCGTGGACGCCGTCGAGGTGGGCGCCGAGCATGACGACGTTGTCGTCGCGGCCGGTGTCGGTCTCGGCGAGGACGTTGAAGGTCTCGCGCTCCTCCAGCGTCTTGTCGATGACGAGCTTCATCGTCACCGGGCCGGCGGACATCTTGTCGAGGATCGTCCGGCCCTCCTCCTGGGTCACGCCGGTGGCCGGGGCGCTGTCGGGGTTGACCCCGCCGAGCGTGCCGTTGAGGGCGCCGGGCGCGTTGTTGTAGACGATGACGGCGGCGGCGCCCGCGGCATCGGCGGCCGCGGCCTTGTCGCCGAAGGCGCACTCGCCGCGGCTGACGACGGCGATCTTGCCGGCGACGTCGACGCCCGCGTAGGCGTCGGCGGTGCAGCCGAGCGGGTTGCTCGGCGCGACGAGTTCGGCGGTCACGCCGCCCGCCGGGGTGGGTTGGCTGTAGGACATCGGCACGTGCTCGACCGAGCGCGCCTCGGGGGAGATCTCGTCGAGGCTCGCCGCGTGGGTCTCCTCGTAGATGAAGTCGAAGTACTGGCGTTCGGTCGTGTAGCCGGCGTCGCGCAGGGTCTTCTCGACGTACTGCGCGCTGGCCTCGTAGCCGGACGTGCCGGCACCGCGGTTGCCGTCGTTGGCGTCGGCGATCTCCTGGAAGGCCTCGAGGTGGTCGTGGACGTTGTCCACGGTGACCGCCCGGGTCATCTTCTTGCTGTTGTTGGGGTTGTCTGCCTGGGCCGGGCTGCTGGCGAGGGTGGTGAGTGCCAGCGCCGCGGTCGCGGCGGCCGCGGTAGCGGCAGCGGTACGTGAGCGCACGATGTTCCCTCCGGGCGCCGTCGCCCGCCGGTGTGGGAGTGAACCTAGGGGGCCCGCCGACGCTTCGGGGGCTTTGGGGTCCGCTCTCTCGACGGGCGGCGCGGATAGGGTGCGGGACGTGGATGGATACCTCGTCGTCGCCGGCACCCTCGTCGTGGGTGTGCTGCTCGTCGTCGCGGCCTACACCGCCCGGCGGCTGCTCGCCCCGGCCGCCCCCACCCGCGCCAAGCTGACGACCTACGAGTCCGGCGTCGACCCCGTCGGGCAGGACTGGGCGCAGACCCGGGTGCGCTACCTCGCCTACGCCTTCCTCTACGTGATCTTCGCCGTCGACGCGGTCTACCTCTTCCCCTGGGCACTCGTGCTGCGCACCGACCTCGGCCCGGTGAGCCTGCTCGAGGTGGCGATCTTCATCGGGGTCGTGCTCCTCGGCCTGGCCCACGCGCTGCGGCGCGGGCTGCTGCGGTGGACGTGAGGTGACCCGATGACCACCGACCTGCCGATGCCGCGCGTGGGCCCCGTGGGCGCCCACGCCCCCAAGCCGATGAAGGTCGTCCTCAACTGGGGCCGGCGCTACTCCCTGTGGGTCTTCAACTTCGGGCTGGCCTGCTGCGCCATCGAGTTCATCGCGGCGTCGATGGCCCGGCACGACTTCATCCGGCTCGGGGTCATCCCCTTCGCCCCCGGCCCGCGGCAGGCCGACCTCATGGTCGTCTCCGGCACGGTGACCGACAAGATGGCGCCGGCGATCCGGCGGCTGCACGACCAGATGCCCGAGCCCAAGTACGTCATCTCCTTCGGTGCCTGCTCCAACTCCGGCGGCCCCTACTGGGACTCCTACTCGGTGACCAAGGGCGTCGACCAGCTCGTCCCGGTCGACGTCTACGTCCCCGGCTGCCCGCCGCGACCCGAGGCCCTGCTCCACGGGATCCTCACCCTCCAGGACCGCATCGCCGCAGAGTCCTTGTCGACGCCCGGTCTGCGCGCCCGCTACGCCGGCCACCGGTCCGCCGGCGCCGGTGAGGTGCGTCGTGGCCTGCTGCGACGCCCGACGACGGGAGCGTGACGTGCCCCAGGAGGACCTCGCCGTGACGCCGCTGGAGTGGCTGCGGGCGGTGCGTGACGCCCGCGACCGCGGCTACACCTTCTTCGACTGGCTGAGCGCGGTCGACGAGACCGACCGCGAGGACCACCCCGGTCTCGACGTCGTCTGTCACCTCATCGACCCGCGACCGACGCCCGAGCGCGACCAGCGCACCACGCTGCTGCGCACCCGGGTGCCGCTGGGCGAGAGCGTGCACAGCATCACCGGCGTCTTCGCCGGTGCGGCGTGGCACGAGCGCGAGACGCACGAGATGTTCGGCCAGGACTTCGACGGCTTCGTCGACGGCACCGGGCTGGGGCTGCGACCGCTGCTGCTGCCCGACGGCTTCGAGGGGACGCCGCTGCGCAAGTCCTTCGTCCTGGCCTCCCGCGCCACCCGCCCCTGGCCCGGCGGCAAGGAGCCGGGCGAGGGCCGCTCGAGCAAGTCGCCGAGCCGGCGCCGGGTCACCGCGCCCGGCGTGCCCGGGCCCGAGTGGGGGCAGGGATGAGCACGCTGACGAGGACAGGTCTTTACAGTTCGCCCAACTGTAAAGACCTGTAAGGTCCAGCCATGGTCCAGCCGAGTCCCTACACCCCGGGGGAGATCGCGCACGACGTCCCCGGGCGCGCGGACCATCTCGACCGGGTGGCCGACCTCTTGGCTGCCATGTCCGCCCGGCGTCGGCTCGCCGGCCGGGTCCACGTCTTCGTGGGGCCGCGTGGGGTCGGCAAGACCTCCCTGCTGCGCGAGGCCCAGCGCCAGGCGCAGGCCGCCGGTCACGCCACCGTCTTCGTGACGGCCGGGCACGGTGACCTGGTGGCATCGCTCGTCGAGGCGCTGGGACTCGGCCCCCTGCGCTGGCAGCCTCACACGGTGGCGTCACGGCTGCGCGAGATCGGGGTGAGCGTCGGCCTCCCCGGGGCCAAGGTGGAGGCCAGCTTCGCGCCGGGCGAGGGCGCCACGGTCGTGCGCCGGCTCGAGGACCTGCTTCGTGCCACCGCCCGCGAGGTACTCGACGACGCCGGGGGCGGCGCGGTGATCTTCGTCGACGAGCTGCAGGCCGCGGACCGCAACGGGATCCAAGCCCTCGCCTATGCCTGGCAGCACCTGCAGGCCGAGCCCGAGGGCGTGCCGATCGCGCTGGTCTGCGCGGGGCTCGGGCACACCGAGGACGTGGTCACCGACGCCGCGAGCTTCGCTGAGCGCTTCGCCTACCGGCAGCTCGGCTCGCTCGACGAAGCAGCGACACGCGAGGCCGTCACCGCGCCCGCCACAGCACTCGGGGTCTCGTGGGAGACGGCAGCGGTCACCGAGGTCGTCCAGCGCACCCAGGGGTATCCCTACTTCGTGCAGCTCCACGCCGACGGGGTGTGGCGGGCGGCCGGGCGGCCGGACGCGGGCGCGGTCCTCACCATCGACCACGTCGACTCGGCCCGGGCCGGGATCGCCGAGGACCTCGACGCGCTCTACCGCAGCCGGTGGTCCAAGGCATCGCCCTCGGAGCAACGCTTCCTGACCGCCATGGCCGGTGCCGACGAGCCCGTCGTCCGGCGTGGGGACATCGCCGCCACCCTCGGCGTGACCACCGGATCCCTCGGGATGGCTCGGCGCTCCCTCATGGACAAGGGACTCGTCGAGGTCGCAGGACACGGCCTGCTGAGCTTCACCGTCCCCGGGTTCCGCGACTTCGTGCGAGAGAGTGCCGATGTGGACGAAGGGAGGAGCCGATGAGCCTGCTCGAGGTCACCCTGCGCTCGCTCGCGGCGCTCGCCGCCGTGCTCGTGCTCCCGCTCGTCGCCGGCCAGACCGAGCACAAGGTCATGGCCCACATGCAGGGACGGCTCGGCCCGATGTACGCCGGCGGCTTCCACGGCTGGGCGCAGCTGGTCGCCGACGGGGTGAAGTTCGTCCAGAAGGAGGACATCACCCCCGCGGCCGCCGACCGGGCCGTCTTCCGCCTCGCCCCGGCGGTCGCGCTCGTGCCCTACGTCATCGCCATGGCGCTGCTGCCGATCCACCCCGGTGTCGCCGGGGCCGAGGTGCCCGGCAGCGTCCTGCTCGTCCTCGCGGTCACCGGGGTGGGGGTGCTCGGCACCCTCATGGCCGGCTGGGCCAGCGCCAACAAGTACGCCCTGGTCGGCGGGATGCGCTCGGCCGCGCAGCTGCTCGCCTACGAGCTGCCGCTCGTGCTCTCCGTCGCGTCGGTGGCGATGGCCGCCGGCACGCTCTCCCTGACCGGGGTCGTCGAGGCCTGGTCCCCGTGGTGGCTGCTGTGGCAGCTGCCCGGCGCGATCGTCTTCGTCGTGGCCGCGACGGCAGAGCTGCAGCGTCCCCCCTTCGACGCACCCATCGCCGACAGCGAGGTCGTCATGGGGCCGTGGACCGAGTACACCGGGCTGCGCTTCGCCTTCTTCATGCTCGCCGAGTACGCCGGCATGGTCGTCATGGGGCTGCTCTTCGGCATCCTCTTCCTCGGCGGCTGGCAGGGGCCCTTCGCCGACCACCTCGGGTGGCTGTGGACCCTGCTCAAGGGCGGGCTCGTCGTCCTGCTCATCATCTGGATGCGGGTGTCCTGGCCGCGGCTGCGCGAGGACCAGCTGCAGCGACTCGCCTGGACCGTCCTCGTCCCGCTGGCCCTGGCCCAGCTCGCCCTGACCGCCGTGGGAGTGGTGATGACCGCATGAGCAACGACCGCAGCCTCGTCCCCGGGCTCGTCAAGGGCATGGCGACGACCGCCCGGCAGATGATGCGCCCGCCGCACACCGCCGAGTACCCCGACGTCGCACCGGAGCTGCCGGCCCGCTCCCGGGGCGTCATCGCCCTCGTCGAGAGCAACTGCACCTCGTGCATGCTCTGCGCCCGCGAGTGCCCCGACTGGTGCATCCACATCGACTCGCACAAAGAAACCGTCGCGGAGGTCCCACCTGGTGGTGGGGGGCGCGCCCGTCAGCGCAATGTCCTCGACCGCTTCGACATCGACTTCTCGCTGTGCATGTACTGCGGCATCTGCATCGAGGTCTGCCCCTTCGACGCGCTCTTCTGGAGCCCGCAGTTCGAGTACGCCGAGACCGACATCCGCGACCTGCTCCACGACAAGGAGCGCCTCGGGCAGTGGGCCGCCGACGTGCCGGCACCGCCCGAGCTCGACCCGGGCGCCGCCGAGGCCCCCGAGGTGGCCGCCGCCAACAAGCCCGCCCGCAAGGGCCGCCGATGACCGGGCTCGACCTCGCCTTCGCCACGACCGGGCTGATCACCGCGGCCGCCGCTGCGCTCGCGGTGACCACCCGTCAGGTCGTCCACGCGGCGCTGTGGCTCGTCGTCGCCCTCCTCGGTCTCGCCGGGTGCTACCTCGTGCTCGGCGCCGAGCTCGTCGCGCTCGTGCAGGTGCTCGTCTACGTCGGCGCGGTCGTCGTCCTCGTCATCGTCGCGCTCATGCTGACCCGCGCCCCGATCGGGCGCCGCACCGAGCACTCGACCAGCCGCGCCCATCGGGCGCTCGCGGCCCTCGTCGGCGCCGGCACCGGCGGGCTCGTCGCGGCCGTGCTGCTGCCGACCGCGACCCGCACGCAGGTGCGCCCGGGAGGGAGCGAGGAGCTGGCCCGCCAGATCTTCTCCACGTGGGTGTGGCCCTTCGAGCTGCTCTCGCTGCTGCTGCTCGCCGCCCTCGTCGGGGCCTTCGCCGTCTCCGGGCTGACGTCCGACCGGGAGGAGCGATGATCCACTCCGCCGGCCCCTACGTGCTCGCCAGCGTCCTCGTCGCGCTCGGCCTCTACGGCGTGCTCGCCCGCCGCAATGCCGTGCTCGTCCTCGTCGGTGCCGAGCTCCTCCTCGCCGGCGGCGGACTGCTCCTCGTCACCGCCGGGGCCCTCGGCCCCGACCCGAGCTGGTCCGGGCAGGTGCTCACCCTCTTCGTCATCACCATCGCGGCGGCCGAGGTCGTCGTGGCGCTCGCCGTGATCGTCGCCGCCTACCGGCGACGCGGCCACATCGACCTCGCCGAGGACGCCGAGTGATGGCCTGGTCCCTCGTCGCCCTGCCCTGCGCCGCGGCGGTCCTGATCCTCCTCGTCGCCCGCAGCGGCCCGCTCGCCGCGCTCACCGGGGTCGCCGGGGCGGTCGCGACGCTCGTGCTGTCGGTCATCGCACTCGCCGGCGCACCCACCGGGGTGAGCGGTGCCCCCTTCGCCGAGGAGCTCGCCAGCGGACCCGGGCTGGTCATGGGCGACCTCGACCTGCCGCTCGCCGTCGCCCTGTCACCGACGAGTGCCTTCCTCGTCCTCGTCGTCACCCTCGTCACCGCGCTCGTGCAGACCTATGCGGCCTGGTACCTCGCCGACGACGACCGGCGCGGGGTCTTCCACGCCACCGTGGCGCTCTTCAGCGCGGCGATGGTCCTCGTCGTCCTCTCCGCCGACCTGTTGCTCACCGTCGTCGGGTGGGAGGTCATGGGCTGGTGCTCCTACCTGCTCATCGGGCACTGGTCCCGCCGACCGCAGCCGCGGCGGGCGGCGCACGCGGCCTTCATGGTCACCCGGGTGGCCGACGTCGGGCTGCTCCTCGGCACCGCGGTCCTCGTCGCCGGTGCCGGCACGAGCGCGCGAGCCGAGGTCATCGACCACTGGACCTCCGCCGCGGCCGACCCGGGCACCAGGTCGATCGCCCTCGTGCTCGTCGTCATCGGTGTGCTCGGCAAGTCCGCGCAGCTGCCCTTCCACCACTGGCTCCTCGACGCGATGGAGGGCCCCACCCCTGCCTCCGCCCTCATCCACGCCGCGACGATGGTCGCCGCGGGCACGGTCGTGCTGACCCAGCTGCTGCCGGTGCTCCTGCTCTCCGACCCCGCCCGCACCCTCCTCGGGCTGTCAGTCGCCGTGACGATGCTCCTCGCGGCCGTGTGCGCGCTCGTCGAGCCCGACCTCAAGCGGCTGCTCGCCTGGTCGACGATCAGCCAGGTCGGCGTCATGCTCGCGCCCCTCGCCGCGGCCGGGTCCGGACCCGCCTCGGGAGCCGCGCTCGGGCACCTCTACGGCCACGCCATCTTCAAGGCGCTGCTCTTCCTCACCGTCGGCTGGCTCGCGAGCACCCGCGGCTCGACCGCCGCGAGCGCGCTCGCCGGCAGCGGCCGCGCCCACCCGGTCGCCCTCGGCGCGTGGGCCGCCGGTCTCGTCTCGCTCGCCGGCATCCCGCTCGTCCTCGGCGGCCTCACCAAGGAGCACGTCGTCGCCGCGGTCGGCGAGGGCGTGGGGGAGCGGGGCCCGGTCGCCGGACTGGTCCTGGTCTCCCTGCTCACCACGGCCGTGGTGACCGCCGCCTACGCCACCCGGGCCCTGCTCGTCGTCACCCTCGGCGACGCGGGGCGGGTGCGCGAGCGGGCGGTCATGCCGACCGCCGTCGCCGCGATCCTCGTCGTCCTCGCGGTCGCGAGCGTCCTCGGCGGACTGGCCCTCGGCCCGCGCCTGCCCGATGCCGGGCACGTGCCGCTCGCGCTCTTCGTCGTCGTGCTCCTCCTCGTCCTCATCGGCATCGCCATCGGCTGGGGGCTGCACCACACCGGCTGGCAGCAGCGGCTCGTCGCCGGTGCCCCCGGGCGCCACGTCGGCAGCGGGCTCGGCGTCGACCGGGCCCAGCGCGCGCTCGTCGTGCGCCCGGTGACCGCGCTGGGCGAGCTCGTCGCCTTCCTCGACCGCGGTGTCGTCGACACCTATGCGCGCGCCGCGGCCTGGGGTGTCCTCGGGGCGAGCGGCCTGGGCACCGAGGCGCACCGCCGGGCCCGCCCGGCCAACGGCCTGGCCCTGCTCGGTGGCGGTGTGCTGCTCGTCGCCGTCGTCACCGGCCTCGTCCTGCTGGGGGACTCGTGATCGGCCTCGCCTGCGTCCTGCCGCTGCTCGTCGGTGCCGTCCTCCTCGGCGCCGGCACCGAGCTGTCCGGGCGCGTCGCCTCCCGCGTCGGACTCGCCGGGTCGCTCGTCACCGCGGCGCTCGTCGCCGTCGCGTGGGGCAGCGGCGCCGTGATCGACATCCCGTGGCTGCCCGCCCTCGACCTGAGGGTCCACCTCGCCCTCGACGGCATCAGCGGCCCGCTCGCGCTCCTCGCCGCCGGCGTCACCGCCGCGGCCTGCTCGACCGTGCTCGCCGACACCCCACGAGGGGGCAGCGCGGCGACCTTCGTCGGTGCCCTGCTCATCACCCTCTCCGGTGCCGTGGGGACCTTCGCCGCCCGCGATGCGCTGCTCTTCGTCGTCGCCTTCGAGCTGGTCCTCGTGCCGATGTGGGTGCTCATCACCCGCTTCGGCGACGACCGTGACCCGGCCGCCCGTCGCGAGTCCGGGGCACGCTTCGTCCTCTACACCGGGCTCGGCTCCACCCTCATGCTCCTCGGGGTGCTGCTCCTCGTCTCCCGCGCCGGCACCGGCGACCTCGTCGCCCTCGGCGCCGGTCGCGGGCAGGGGCTCGGCACCGGGGTGCAGGTGACCGTCGCGGTGCTGCTCACCCTCGGCCTGGCGATCAAGGTCCCCGTGTGGCCTCTGCACTCCTGGCTGCCGATGGCCCACACGACGGCACCGACCGCCGGGTCGATGGTCCTGGCCGCCGTCCTGCTCAAGATGGGCACCTACGGTCTGGTCCGGCTGCCGCTCGCGACCGTGCCCGAGGGCTTCGCCCGGGTCGCGCCCGTCCTGGCCGTGTGCGGCGCCATCGGCATCGTCTGGGGCGGACTCGTCTGCCTCGTCGAGCGCGAGCTCAAGCGGCTCATCGCCTGGTCGTCGATCGCGCACATGGGCTTCGTCGCGCTGGCGCTGGCCACCGGCAGCGCGACCGGCGTCGCGGCCGCCCTCTACGCCAACCTCGCCCACGGGGTGATCTCGGCCCTGCTCTTCCTCGTCGTCGGCGGACTCAAGCACCGCTGGGGCGACGACGACCTCGGCACGGCGCGGTCCCCCCTTCGCGAGCAGGCGCCGGTCACCGGGCTGCTGCTGCTCACCGGTCTGGCCGCCGGGCTCGGGCTGCCCGGGCTCGCGGGCTTCTGGGGCGAGATCGTCGCGGTCGTGGCCGCGCTGTCGCCGGCCGACGGGCGCCCGGTGCCGCTCTTCGTCGGCTGTGCCGTGGTCGCCGCCGTCGGAGCCGCCCTCGCCGCCGCCTACTCGCTGCGTGTCGCCCGGCTCGTCTGGCTCGGCGAGGGCAGCGACGACGCCGACCGGCCCGCGACGAGCCGAGCCGAGCTCGCCCGCAGCGAGCTCGTCCCCGGCGCGGTCCTCGCGCTGGTCGTCGTCGCCCTCGGCGTCGCCCCCGGTCTCGTCCTCGCCGTGACCGATCCTGCTCTGGGCGCGGTGGTGACCCGATGAGCGCGCCGCAGCTCGACGTCGCCGTCGCCGCGCCCGTCCTCGCGCCCGCGCTCGGGGCGATCGCCGTCCTGGCGGTCGACGTCGTGGCCCCCCGTCGGCGGCTGCCGGCGCCACTGCTCGCCGCGCTCGTGCTCCTGCTCTCCCTCGCCTCGGCGATCTGGCTGCGGGTGCGGGCGTCCGGTGGTGGTGAGGTCTCCACCCTGTGCCAGCCCGGCGACCCAGCCCTCGCGGTCACCGCGCCGCCCGGGATGGTGGCCAGCGAGTGCCTGCTGCGCGTCAGCCAGACCGGGGCGCTGCTGCAGGCCTTGGCCGCCGCGGCCGGGCTGGTCGTCCTCGTCCTGCTCGCGCGCGAGCGCGGCGTGCCCTCGCAGGACGCCGACCGGACGCACCGGCCCGACCCGGGGGTCGAGGTGGCGCTGCTCCTTGCGACCGTGACCGGCGCCAGCGCCGTCGCGGTGGCCCACGACCTCGGCACCTGGCTCGTCGGTCTCGAGCTGGCCACCCTGCCGATCGTCGCGCTGGCGGTCCTGCGCGGCGGCCGCGACAGCGGCGCGATGCAGCTCGTGACGACCTCGGTGGTCTCCTTCGCCGTCGCGGTCCTCGGGTGCGGTTTGTGGGTCACCGCGACCGGCAGCCTGCGCCTCGGTGGGGTCGCCTCCTGGGCCGCGGGCCAGGACGACGGCTCCCGCGCGATCCTCACGCTCGGGGTCGTCATGCTCCTCGCAGCGGTCGGCTTCAAGCTCTCGCTCGTGCCCTTCCACGCCTGGGCCCCCGCGACCTACCCACGGGCCGGGCTCGAGGTGACGATGCTCCTCGCCGGCGTCTCCACCGTCGCGGCCGCGGCCGCGCTCGTCGCCGTCGCCGACGGTGCGGCCAGCGTGCGCGATGCCGCGATCCCCGCCTTCGGCGTCCTCGCCGTGGTCTCGATGATCGGCGGCGCCGTGCTCGCGCTCGGGGCGCAGGACCCCCTTCGGCTCATCGCGTGGTCCGGCGTCACCCAGGGCGGGTGGGTCCTCGCCCCGCTCGTGGCCGGCGACACCGCGGCCGCCGTCGGCTACCTCGCCGTCTACGTCGTCGCGGTCGTCGCCGCGCTCGCCGTCGTCGCGGCGCTGTCCACCGACGGGGCCCGTCGCCTCGAGGACGACCGAGGTCTGCTGCGCCGTCGGCCCGTGCACGCCGCGGTGCTCACCCTCGCGCTGCTGACCCTCGCCGGGCTGCCTCCGGGGGTCGCCGGGCTCCTGGCCAAGGTGCTCGCGCTGCGCCCGCTCGCCGAGGGCGGCCTGTGGTGGGTGGCGCTGCCGGCCGTCGTCGCCGCCGTCATCGGGCTGGCGGTCTACCTGCGGTGGGTCGCCCTGATCCTCCTGCCGCCGCAGGTGGCCACTCCTCCCGAGCGCACCGAGCGGGCGGCGAGCGCCCTGGCCGTCATCGCCGGCCTGGTCCTGCTCGCCGCGACCGTCTTTCCTGTGATGTTGCTGGGAACGGGAACGCCGTGACCCCCTCCCGGCGTTGGTCCTGACATGCACAACCACTTCAACGGGCTGAAGACCGCCGCGCTCTTCGGCGGCATCATCGGTCTGCTCGTCCTCGTCGGCTACGGCATCGGCGGGGCCCGCTACGTGTGGGTCTTCGCCCTGGTGGGGGTGGGCATGACGGCCTACTCCTACTGGAACTCCGACAAGCTGGCGATCCGCTCGATGCGGGCCCAGCCGGCCGACCCGCAGCAGTACCCGCAGATGTACCGCATCGTGCAGGAGCTGAGCCAGCGCGCCGGCCAGCCGATGCCGCGCCTGTACGTCAGCCCGACGGCGGCGCCCAATGCCTTCGCGACCGGACGCAACCCGGCCAATGCCGCGGTGTGCTGCACCGAGGGCATCCTGCAGATCCTCGACGAGCGGGAGCTGCGCGGCGTCCTGGGCCACGAGCTCATGCACGTCTACAACCGCGACATCCTCACCGGCTCGATCGCCGCGGCCATCGCCGGCGTCATCTCCTCGGTCGCGTCGATCGCGCTGTGGTTCGGCGACCGCGACCGCAACCCCATCGCCGCGATCGCCATCGCCCTGCTCGCGCCGATCGCCGCGATGGTCATCCAGATGTCGATCTCGCGCACCCGCGAGTACGACGCCGACGAGGACGGCGCCGCGCTCACCGGAGACCCGCTGGCCCTCGCCTCGGCGCTGCGCAAGCTCGAGCGCGGGGTCCAGGCGGCACCGCTCGAGCCGACGCCCCAGGTGCAAAATGCCAGCCACATGATGATCGCCAACCCCTTCCGGGCGGCCGACGTCTCCAAGCTGCTGTCGACGCACCCGCCGATGGCCGAGCGGATCGCCCGGCTCGAGGGCATGGCCGGGGGACACCACCTGCGGTGACCCGCCGGGCGACGCGACGGGAGGGTCACATGCGCTGCGCGCCGTCCTTGATCGCCTCGCGGATGCGCGGGTAGGTCCCGCACCGGCAGACATTGCGGATCGTGTCGAGGTCGGCCTCGGTGACCGCGCGGCCCTCACGCTGGACCTTGCGCACGAGGGCGACCGCGGCCATGATCTGGCCCGGCTGGCAGTAGCCGCACTGCGCCACGTCGTGCTCGATCCAGGCCTCCTGCATGGGGTGCAGGTCGCCGTCGACGGTGTCGGCGAGTCCCTCGATCGTCGTGACCTCGTCGGTCTCCTTGATCTGGTCGACCGGGACGGCGCAGGGGTTGAAGGCCTTGCCGTTGATGTGCGACGTGCACGCCTTGCAGACGTTGATCCCGCAGCCGTACTTGGGGCCGGTCACCCCGAGCACGTCCCGCAGGACCCACAGCAGACGCACGCCGGGCTCGACGTCGACGGTGACCTTCTCGCCGTTGAGGACGAAGGTGTGACTGGGCAAGGCGGGCTCCTCAGCGGGTGTGGTCGAGGCCGTCGGTCGGCGACTGCGGCACCGACGGCACGAAGCTCTTGACGTCGAAGGTGATCGGGTCGGCGTGGTTGATGGGGAACTCAGTGGGCATCCGGCCGGTCGCCCGGGCGTAGGCGCACGCGATCGCGGCGAAGCTCGACGCGACGCCCGCCTCCCCGGCGCCGCCGGGCTGCTCCGAGTCCGAGGGCATGATCTCGACGGTGATCTCCGGGGGGACGTTCCACTGCCGCGTGTAGAAGTAGTTGTCCCAGCTGGCCTCGAGGAAGTGCCCCTCGTCGAGGTGGCAGCTGGTGGTGAGCGCCAGCCCGATGCCGTCCATGACCCCGCCGAGCATCTGGGCCTCGATGCCCGTGGGGTTGATGACGAGGCCGGCGTCGACGGCGAAGACGACCTTGGTGACGCGCGGGCCCGTGACGGCATCGCGGATCGTGCGGCCCACGGTCTCGGGACGGCAGTCGATCTCGACGAGGCAGGCGGTGACCCCCTTGTACTCCTTGTGGATCGCGATGCCCTGCGCCGTGCCCTCGGGCATCGAGCGGCCCCAGTCGCCGATCTCGGCGACCTTGTCGAGGGCGGCCTCGGCCCGCTTGTCCCGGAGGAACTTGCGCCGGAAGGCCAGCGGGTCCAGGCGCATCTTGCGCGCGAGCTCGTCGATGACCAGCTCGTTGGCGCAGCGCACGTCGGGGGAGTAGATCTGTCGCATGCTCCCGGTGTTGAAGCGGGAGTCGGTCTCCTGCAGCGACTGGGTCACCACGCCGAAGTTGTACGGCAGCTCCTGGGTGAGCGCGAAGATCGTCTGCGCGAAGGTCAGCTGGCCGACGGGCAGCTTGGCCGCGTGGTTGGTGATGATGTCGCCGAGGCCGTGGCCGAAGTCGGTCGTGACGCTCGTGTGCTTCTGCTCGAAGGAGAGGACCTCGCCGCCGAGGTAGGCCGCCCGGATCCGGGAGGTCGCCATCGGGTGCAGGCGCCCCTGGCGCGGCTCGTCGGCCCGGTGCCACATGAGGCGCACCGGCTTGCCCATCGCCTGGGAGATCCGCGCGGCCTCGAGGGCCGCGTCGTGGAAGAGCTTGCGCCCGAAGGAGCCACCGCCCTGGGTGACGTGGACCTTGACCTTGGAGACGGGTAGGCCGAGCTCGAGTGCGATGTTCTCCTGGGCGACGACCGGTGACTTCAGCGAGCCCCAGACCGTCGCCGAGTCCGAGCGCACGTCCGCGATCGCGCAGTTGGGCTCGAGCGAGGAGTTGCTGCGGAAGTGGAAGGTGAAGGAGGCGTCGAGCTTCTTGGCGAGCAGCGAGACCTTCGGGGTGAGCATCGGCAGCTGGGCCTTCTTCAGGCCCTCGAGGATCGTGGTGTCGGACTCGCCGGCGAGCTTGCCGCCGTCCCACTCGACGTCCATCCGCTGGATCGCATCGATGCACTGACCGAAGGTCCGTGCCCGGACGGCGATGCCGGTCGCGACCTTGACGACGTCGGTGACGCCGGGCATGGCCTCGATCTCGGCGGCATTGCGCAGGGCGACCGGCCGACCGTTGTGCGTCGGTGGGCGGCAGACCATCGTCGGCAGCGCGTCGGGGACCTTGACGTCCATGGCGAAGGTCTTGGTGCCGGTCACCGCGGCCCGGGCGTCGGTGCGCCCCTGCGGGGTGCCGACGACGGTGCGGTCGGAGGCGTCCTTGAGGGTCACCGAGGCACGGGTCGTCGTCGTGGCGGCCGCCTTGCTGGACAGCTCGCCGAAGGTCAGCGCATTGCCCAGGGCGTCGGTGATGACACCGGCCTTGATCGTCAGGGACTCGACCGTGGCGCCCAGGGCCGCCGCAGCCGCCTTGAGCAGCTGCTGCCGGGCGAGGGCGGCCGCGATCCGGATCGGCGTGTAGGTGGAGATCGTCGTGTTGGACCCGCCGGTCAGCTGGTTGAAGAGCAACTCCGGGCGGGCCGGCGCCAGGGTGACGTCGACGCGGTCGACGGGCAGGTCGAGCTCCTCCGCGATGATCATCGCGGTCGACGTGACGATGCCCTGGCCCACCTCCGCTCGTGGCAGGGCGAAGGAGGCGCGCCCGTCGGTGCCGATCGTCACGGTGATGAGTGCGGCCGTCGGGGCTGCGGCGAGGGTGAGCAGGTCGTTGAGGTCGAGGATCTCCGCCGGCTGGGGCGGGGTGGGGACCACCGCCTCGGCGGAGGGTGCGCCCGTGCTCATCTCGGCCCCGGTGACGAGGGTCGCCCCGGCGATGACATAGCCCATGAAGGCTCGACGGCTGGGGCCCGATGTGGTGCTCTCGGGGGTGGGCTGGACTTCGGTCACGGTGCCTCCCATGGTCGACGGCGTTGTCGTTACCGAGCAGTAGACCCCAGTCTCTGGAGCGTCGCGACCGGAGAGCCGACGACGTCCACCATGTGACCGCCCCCCTTCGGGCGAAGGGGGTGACAGGATGCCGGTGTGCCTTCCCTGACCCGCGACGAAGCCGTCGCCCGCGCAGACCTGCTCACCGTGTCGCTCATGGAGGTCGAGCTCGACCTCGACCGGGGAGCGCAGACCTTCGGGTCGGTGACCCGGATCCACCTCACCGCGAGCGGCGACGGTCAGACCTTCGTCGACGTCAAGCCCGAGACCCTGCACCGCGCGACCATCGACGGCGCGGACCTGGACGTCACCTCCCTTCGCGAAGGGAGGTTGCCGCTGGCGGTCACGGCCGGAGAGCACGTCGTCGAGGTCGAGGCGACGATGGCCTACAGCCACGACGGCGAGGGGCTGCACCGGGCGACCGACCCCGCCGACGGCGAGGACTACGTCTTCAGCCACCTCTTCCTCGACGCCGCCCCGGCGGTCTTCGCGTGCATCGACCAGCCGGACGTCAAGGCGCCCTATGCGGTGTGCGTCAAGGCGCCCCCGGAGTGGCAGGTCATCGGCAACGGCTCCGGCACCATCGCCGACGGCGGGGTGTGGCACCTCGCGCAGACCCGGCCGCTGTCGACCTACTTCGTGGCCCTGTGCGCCGGTCCCTATGTCTCGGTGACCGACGAGCACGACGGCATCCGCCTCGGGCTGTGGGCCCGGCGCTCCCTTCGGCAGCAGCTCGAGGAGCACGCGCCGGAGATGCTCGAGGTGACCCGGCGCAGCTTCGACTACTTCCACTCGATCTTCGGCATCCGCTACCCCTTCGACGACTACGACCAGGTCTTCGTGCCGGAGTTCAACGCCGGCGCGATGGAAAATCCGGGGTGCGTCGTCGTGCGCGACGCCTACCTCTTCCGTGGGGCGGTCGGCCGCGACGAGCTGCTCACGCGGGCCAACACGATCAGCCACGAGATGGCCCACATGTGGTTCGGCGACCTCGTGAGCCCGCAGTGGTGGGACGACCTGTGGCTCAACGAGTCCTTCGCCGAGTACATGGCCCACCGCTGCCTCGTCGAGGCGACTGAGTACACCGAGGCCTGGGTCGACTCGACGATGTCGCGCAAGTCCTGGGGCTACGGCGCCGAGCGCTCGCCCTCGACCCACCCGGTCGCCGGGTCGCCGGCGCCCGACGCGAAGTCGGCCCTGGCCAACTTCGACGGCATCTCCTACGCCAAGGGCGCGGCCGTCATCCGCCAGCTCATCGAGTTCATCGGCGACGACGCCTTCCTCGAGGGGATCCGCGACTACCTGACGGAGCACTCCTTCGGCAACGGCACGCTCGCCGGCTTCCTCGCCGCGATGTCCCGTGCCAGCGGCCACGACCTCGCGGCGTGGAGCGCCGCCTGGCTCGAGACCTCCGGCGTCGACACGATCGCCGTCGACCGCGCGGCGGGCACCGTGACCCGACGGGCGCCGGCCGACCGCCCTGCGCAGCGCCCGCACGCCCTCGACATCGCGACCTACTCGGGCGGGGTCGAGAGCTCTCGCACGACGCTCACCCTCGAGACCGACTCGGCTCCCGTCGCGGGCGTCGACCTGACCGCACCGCTCGTGCTGCCCAATGCCGGCGACCGCACCTGGGCCACCCCGCTGCTCGACGAGCAGTCGCTCGCCGCGCTGCGCACGGAGCTGCCGGCGATGACCGATGCCCAGGCGCGTGCGGTCATCTGGGTCGGCCTGCGCGACGGCGCCGCGCTCGGTCAGGTCGACCCGCGACTGCTCGTCGACCTCGCCGAGGCCGCACTCGTCACCGAGACCAACGACTCGATCTTCTCCCGCGCCGGCATGCACCTGACCAACCGCGTCATCCGAGTGCTGCTGCCCGAGGAGGAGCAGGACGCCGCCCGGGCCCGGATGACCGCGGTCGGCGAGCAGGTGCTCGCCACGGCCGAGCCGGGCTCCTCGCTCGCGCTGCATGCCGCGCGGCTCGTCGCCCGGACGACCGACGACGTCGAGGGGCGCCTCGTGCCGTGGGCGCACGGGCGTGACCTGCCTGTCGGGCTCGAGGGCGATGCCGACTTCCGGTGGATCCTCATCGGGCAGCTGACCCGCCGCGGGATCCTGACCGGCGACGAGGTCGACGAGGCGCTCGCGCAGGACCGCACGATGACCGGTCAGCTCGGGGCGCTCACCGCCCGCGCCGCGATCCCCACCGAGGCCGGCAAGGCCGCGGCCTGGGCCGACCTCACGACCAACCGCGAGCGCAGCAACCACGAGCTCGTCGCGATCGCTGCGGGCTTCTGGGGGCCGGCCGACCGGTCCCTCGTCGAGCCCTACGTCGAGCGCTACTTCGCCGACATCCCGCCGATGAGCGCGTGGCTGGGCGAGGACGCCCTCGCGCGCGTCGCGACGATGACCTACCCGTCACGCTTCGTCAGCGAGCGCACCCTCGAGCTGTCGCGAGCGACTCTGGCGCGCACCGACATCGACCAGGGTGTGCGCCGCGCGATCGTCGACGCGCAGTCCGAGCTCGAGGAGGCCCTGGCCTCCCGCCGCGCCTTCCCTGCCGCACGACCCTGAGGAAAGGCGAACCAAGGCTGCATTGCCCTACGGCAATGCAGCCTTGGTCCGCATTGCCGTAGGGCAATGCGGAGGTCTCAGGCGGTGATGACGATCCGGCCGGTGCTCGAGCCGCCGGCGAGGCGGGCGAGTGCGGCCGGGGTGTCGGCGAAGTCGTAGGTCTCGGCGACGAGCGGGGCGATCTGACCGGCGTCGGCCAGGCGCACGAGCTCGGCGTGGGCGTCGAGCACCGACTGCGGGTCGTGCTGCTGGTAGAGGCTCCAGTGCAACCCGAGAATCGTGTAGTTCTTCACCATTGCGTGGTTGAGCCGCGGCTCGGGGACCCGGCCGCTGGCGAAGCCGACGACGATGATCCGTCCCTCGAAGGCGATGCACTTCGTGCTCTGCGTGAAGGCCGATCCGCCGACCGGGTCGTAGACGACATCGGCGCCGCGCCCGTCGGTGACCTCCTTGACCGTCTCGATGACGTCCTGCTCGCGGCGGTCGATGACGACGTCGCAGCCGAGCTCGCGGGCCATCGTCACCTTGTCCGCGCCACCGACGACGCCGATGACCCGGGCGCCGGCGGCCCGGCCGAGCTGGACCGCGGCCGACCCGACGCCACCGGAGGCGGCGTGGACGAGGAGGGTCTCCCCTTCGCGCAGGTGGGCCCGGCGGTGCAGGCCGAACCAGCCGGTCTGGTAGCTGATCATCAGCGCCGCGCTCGCGGCGTCGTCGAGCCCGGCCGGCGCGGCGAAGGTGCTCGCCGCGTCCATGAGGCACTGGGTCGCGAAGCCCCCGGCGGGCACCGCGGTGCCACCGAGCACGCGGTCGCCGACGGCGACGTGGGTGACCCCCTCGCCGACCTCGAGCACGTCACCGCAGACCTCCAGCCCCGGGACGAAGGGAGGCTCCGGCCGTACCTGGTACTCGCCTCGGCACATGAGGGTGTCGGCGAAGTTGACGGCGCTGGCGCGCACCGCGACCCGCACCTGACCGGGTCCGGGGGTCGGCTCCGGCAGGTCGACGAGGCGAAGCACCTCGGAGGGGTCGCCCAGCTGCTGGGCCTGCCATGCGTGGATCGTCATGTCGCGGAGGCTACCGACCTCACATGCTGGCGGGCCGGCGCGTCTGCAGGGTGTGAGCACTTCCACGATCATCGACCCCATGACCACGCGGCACGCCCTCCTGCCCACGAGCCTCGGTGACCTCACCGCCGTCGTCGACGAGGCGAGCGGTGGCGGGGGTGCGGTCCTCGTCGGGCTGTACTTCCCGGGTCACTGGACGCTGCCCGACGGCGCCGACCACGGCCCGCAGGTCGAGCTCGGCGACGAGCCGCTCCTCGCCGCGCTCGCCGACGAGCTGCGCGAGTACCTCGCGGGGGAGCGCACGGACTTCGACGTCGCCTACGAGCTGCGCGGCGGCACGCACCACCGGCAGGTGTGGGCGCTGCTCGAGCGGATCCCCTACGGGCAGACCGTGACCTACGGCGACCTCGCCCGGGAGACCGGGGGCGCGGCCCAGCCCGTCGGCCGCGCCGTCGGGGCCAACCCGATCTCGATCGTCGTGCCGTGCCACCGGGTCATCGGTGCGGACGGCTCGATCACCGGCTACGCCGGCGGGCTCGACCGCAAGCGGACCCTGCTCGCGCTCGAGGAGCCGAGCGCCGGCGAGCGGGACGCGCTCTTCTGAGCCTCTGGGTCGGCGCTACCGTCGCCGCATGAGCACCACCCTCACCCCGTCGCGTGCCGAGCGCCTCGGCGCGCTGCCGTACACCCGCCGCCACACCCGCCTGCTCGTCGGGTCGGGGACCGGCTGGGCGCTCGACGCGATGGACGTCGGGCTGATCTCCTTCGTCATCGTCGTCCTCGCCGACCAGTGGGACCTCACGACGGGCGAGCGGTCGTGGATCGTCACGGTCGGCTTCATCGGCATGGCGATCGGCGCGACCGTCGGCGGGTGGCTGGCTGACCGCTTCGGTCGGCGCGCGGTCTTCGCGACGACCCTGCTCGTCTACGGGCTGGCCACCGGCGCGTCCGCCCTCGTCGGTGGGCTCGCGGCCTTCCTCGTCCTGCGGTTCGTCGTCGGCCTCGGGCTGGGCGCCGAGCTGCCGGTCGCCTCGACCCTCGTCAGCGAGCTGTCCCCGACGCGCATCCGCGGTCGCCTCGTCGTGGCACTGGAGTCCTTCTGGGCGCTCGGCTGGATCCTCGCGGCGGTCATCGGCTTCTACGTCGTGCCGCGCGGCGACGACGGCTGGCGGTGGGGCCTCGCCCTCGGGCTGGTCCCCGCGGTCTACGCGCTCGTCGTGCGCTTCGGTCTGCCGGAGTCGGCTGCCTGGCTGGAGCGCCGCGGCCGGCACGAGGAGGCCGAGCGGGTGGTCCGCGGCTTCGAGGAGTCGGCGGGGGCGGACCCGCCGCCCACGAGCACGAAGGGGGTGCCCGCTGCGGTCGCCGAGCCGGTCCCGCAGGCGGCGCCGGGCCTGTGGTCGCGTGGGCTGCGCCGCCGCACCCTGGGCATCTGGCTCGTGTGGTTCGGGGTCAACTTCAGCTATTACGGCGCCTTCCTGTGGATCCCCTCGCTCCTCGTCGCACGGGGCCACGACGTGACGACCTCCTTCGGCTACACGCTGGTCATCACGCTCGCCCAGCTGCCGGGCTATGCCCTCGCGGCGGTCCTCGTCGAGGCCTGGGGTCGGCGTTCGACGCTCGCCCTCTTCCTGCTGGGTTCGGCGGTGGCCGCGTGGTTCTTCGGACAGTCGGACTCGGCGACGTCGATCATCGTCGCGGGCTCGGCCCTCTCCTTCTGCAACCTCGGAGCCTGGGGCGCCCTCTACGCGATCACGCCCGAGATCTACCCGACGGCGGTGCGCGGCTCGGGAGCCGGTGCGGCTGCGGGCTTCGGGCGACTCGCCTCGATCGCCGCGCCGCTCGTGGTGCCGGTGCTCCTCGAGCGAGGTGGCGGCGACGTCCTCGTCTTCACAATCTTCACCGCAGCCTTCGTCGTCGCGGCCGCGGCGGCCTTCCTCCTGCCCGAGACGCGAGGACGCGCGCTCGATACTTGAAACGAGGTTCAGGTGGGCATAGTCTCGGGCCACCCGTACTCGAAGGAGAGTCAGCATGGCCGCCGTCCCCACCGTGACCGGGAGCATCGACTCCGCCGACCTGGGCCGGGTGCTGGCCCACGAGCACATCTTCGTCGTGGGGGAGGAGTACCGGCAGAACTACCAGTCCGACTGGGACGAGGACGCCAAGGTCGCCGACGCCGTGACCCAGCTGTCCGAGCTCAAGGGCCTGGGCATCGACACGATCCTCGACCCGACGGTCATCGGCCTGGGCCGGTACCTGCCCCGCGTGCAGCGCGTCGCGGAGCAGATCGACCTCAATGTCGTCGTGGCGACCGGGGTCTACACGTACAACGAGATCCCCTTCCAGTTCCACTACACCGGGCCGGGTCTGCTCTTCGACGTGCCGGAGCCGCTCACCGAGCTCTTCGTCAAGGACCTCACCGAGGGCATCGCCGACACGGGGGTCCGCGCCGGTTTCCTCAAGTGCGCCATCGAGGAGCAGGGCCTGACCCCCGGCGTCGAGCGGGTCATGCGCGCGGTCGCCCAGGCCCACGTGCAGACCGGCGCCCCCATCACCGTGCACACCAACCCACACACGGAGTCGGGGCTGGTCACCCAGCAGGTGCTCGCCGAGGAGGGGGCCGACCTGACGAAGGTCGTCATCGGTCACAGCGGCGACTCGACCGATGTCGACTACCTGTGCAAGGTCGCCGACGCCGGCTCCCTCCTGGGCATGGACCGCTTCGGCCTCGACGTGCTGCTGCCCTTCGAGGACCGCATCGCGACGGTGCTCGAGCTGCTGCGGCGCGGGTACGCCGAGCGCATGGTGCTCGCGCACGACGCGTCGTGCTTCATCGACTGGTTCGACCAGGAGGCGAAGCGGCAGGTCGTCCCGCGCTGGAACTACCGGCACATCAGCCAGGATGTGCTGCCCGCGCTCCTCGAGGGTGGCGCGAGCGAGGCCGACATCGACACGATGCTCGTCGACAACCCGCGCCGCTACTTCGAGTGAGGCTCAGCCCACCTCGTCGACGAACTCGATGACCCGTCGGGTGAGGATGCGCGCCTCCTCGGGCTGGTACTCCGCCGGCAGCGTCGGGTCGTTGAAGAGGTGGCCGTCCCCCTGGTACTCGACGTAGGAGTAGGCGCCGCCGGCGTGCTCCACGTCGTCCTGGAGCTGCTCGTCGACCATCGGGTCGAACTGCCGGTCCTCCGCGTGGAAGGGGTCGCCGGCCGTCACGTGGACCTGCCCCGGCACCCCGGGCGGCCACGTCGCCTCGAGGTGGCGCATGGGCATGCCGCCGCCGACCATGATGACGCCGCGGGCGTCGGCCGGGCGTTGTGCGGCGATCCACTGGGCCATCGCGGCGCCGTTGGAGAAGCCGACGGCCACGAAGGCGCCCTCGACGGCGCGCGCGGCCTCGAGCGCGTAGGCCATCTGCGCGGGGAAGCCGATCTCCTGCGAGCGGGCTGCGGCGGTCGGGTAGTCGTCGAAGGTGACGCCCTCGAGGTGGTCGACGGTGGTCACGCTGTGGCCCGCGCCGGTGAGGGCGTCGGCGAGGTCGGTGATGCCCTGACGCGCACCGAGGACGGACGGGAAGAGCAGTACCTGTGCCATGTCCCGACCGTAGACCCGGGCGCCGACAACGTCGCGTCAGCGAGCCGCCGTCCGGTCAGCGCGTGAAGACCGGGGGCCGCTTCTCGACGAAGGCCCGGGCGGCCTCGACGTGGTCGGCGGTCAGGCCGCACGCCTTGTGCCGCGGCACCTCGGCGGCCATCGACTCCGAGAGGGTCTGCCCCGGCGCCTCGAGGAGGTTGCGCTTGATGCTCGCGAGCGTGCCGGCCGAGCCGGCCGCCAGCTGCCCGGCGAGCTCACGGGTGCGCGCCTCGAGCTCCTCCTCGGGCACGAGCCGGTTGAGCAGGCCGAGGTCGCGGCAGGCCTGCCCGTCCAGACGCGGGCCCAAGAACATCAGCTCACGGGCGGTCGCCGGCCCGACGAGCCGCTCGAGCAGCCAGGCGACGCCGAAGTCCCCGGACAGCGCGATGCTCGCGAAGGCCGTCGCGACGACGGTCCGCGGGGTGCCGATGCGCAGGTCGGCGGCGAGGGCGAAGCCCAGCCCGGCGCCCGCGGCCGCGCCCGGCAGGGCGGCGACGACCGGCTTGGCGAAGGCGTGGATCCGCCCGACGGTCATCTCCTGGTGACGCAGCTGCTCCGCGACGGCGGCCGGGTCGACCTCGGTGGCGCCGCCCCCTTCGCCCCCGTCGGCATCGAACTGCTGGACGTCGCCGCCGGAGCAGAAGGCGCGCCCGGCCCCGGTGATCACGAGGACGCGCACCGCGGGGTCGGCCTCGGTCTGCGCGAGCAGCTCCCCGAGGCGCTCGACCATCGCCGGCGACATGGCATTGCGCCGGTCGGGCCGGTTGAGGGTGATCGTCGCGATGCCGTCGGTGAGGTCGAGCAGGACGTGGTCGGTGGGGCTGGTCATGGCATCTCCTGGGGGATCGGGTCGGGTGCGGCAGGGCGAAGGGGGCGGGCGAAGGCGAGCGTGCCGAGCGCCGGCAGCAGGGCGAGGAGCAGCAGCGAGCGGGGCCAGCCGATGACGTCGCCGAGCCCGCCGACCGCGGCGGCGCCGAGGCTGCCGCCGAGGAGGAAGCACAGCGTGAGCAGGCCCAGGGCGCTGCCCCGGATGCGGGTGGGCACGGAGTCGGCGACGAGTGCGGTCATCGCCGGCTGCCCGAGCCCGAAGGAGAGCATGAGCGCGAGCGTGGCGACGACGAGGACGACCGGCTGGGCGAGAACGGTGCCGAGGGTGGCGACGAGAACGGCGGCGGTGACGCCGGTGGTCGCCACGAGCTGGCCCCGGACGGGACCGAGTCGGAGCAGTGCCGGTCCGGTGATGCGGGGCGCGACGACCCCGAGCGCGGCGGCGGGCAGGAGGATCAGACCGACCTGCACGCCGGTCCAGCCGCGGGCGGCCAGGCTCGTCGGCACGGCGACGAGCATGCCGAACCACGCCGACGACAGGCTCGCCGCGGTGAGCAGGGAACGGCGGGCGGCGCTGCTGCGCACGAGCGCCTGCGGCACGACGCCGAAGGGGACGCGTCGCGCCCGCAGGACGGCGGCCGGTGCGGCGACGAGCAGCAGGACGCCGCCGCCGACGGCGACCGTCGGTCCGAGCGTCGCCGCCTGCAGGGACATCACCGCGCCGATCGCAGCGGCCCCGACGAGCAGGACGCCCGCCGGGTCGAGGGTGGCGCCCGGCTGTCGATCGGTGGGCAGGTGGCGCCAGACGACCGGGACGAAGGCGAGCGTCACCAGGGGGATGGCGACGACCGGGCGCCAGCCGAAGGGGTCGACGAGCGCTGACCCGATGACCGGGCCGAGCGCGTTGACCGTGCCGCCCACTCCGGCATAGGTCGCCAGGGCCTTCGCCCGGGCGTCGCCGGCGAAGAGGGCCTGCACCGCGGCGAGGGTGAGGGCGGGGACGGCCGAGGCACCGAGCCCCTGGAGGGTGCGGGTGGCGACGAGCGCCGGCAGGCTGTCGACGAGCGCACCGGCGCACGCGGCGGTGACCATGACGCCCACCCCGACGAGCAGGGGCAGCCGGATGCCGAGCAGGTCGCTGACCCGGCCGCAGACGGCGCTGCCGACGGCGAGGGCGAGGGAGTAGCAGCTGACGACGAGGGCGGCCCGGCCTGCGGTGAGGCCGAGGTCGGCCGCGAGCGTGGGCAGGGCGACGGCGACGGCTGCGCTGCCCAGACCGGTGATGCCGAAGAGCACGGCGATCGCGCTCGCCAGGGCAGCCGGGTGCGGCGTGGCGGGCGCGGCAGCGGTGGCGATGTCGACTCCCTCGTCGGCTTGAATATGAATCTGAGTTCAAGTATACCTGTGGGGACAGCGGACGACCAGAGCCGTTCGACCGGAGGGTGTGCACCATGACGACGACGTCAGTTGCGCAGGAGGGCCAGACCCCTTGTGTCGCAGCGCTGCTCATCGACTTCGGGGGAGTGCTCACCGTCCCCCTCCGCCGGGCCTTCGGGGCGCTGGCCGACGACGCCGGGCTCGACCCCGACGCCGGCCTGCGCGTCCTCGCCACCCATGAGGGCGCCCGCGCCGCGCTGGGCGAGCACGAGGTCGGCCGCCTCGACGACGAGGGCTTCGAGGACGCCTTCGCCGCCGCGCTCGTCGAGGCCGGGGGCCGCGTCGAGCCCCGGGGTCTGCTCGCCCGCCTCGCCGAGCACCTCGACCTCGACGAGCCGATGGTCGACCTCGTCCGCGAGGTCCGCGCGGCAGGGGTGCCCGTCGCCCTCGTCTCCAACTCCCTCGGCCGCGACTGCTACGCCCGCGTCGACCTCGACGAGCTCTTCGACGTCACCGTCATCTCCGGCCAGGTCGGGGTGCGCAAGCCCTCGCGCCGGATCTACCGGATCGCCTGCGAGCGGCTCGGGGTCGCCCCCGGGCAGTGCGTCCTCGTCGACGACCTCGAGCACAACCTCGTCGGCGCCGCCCGCCTGGGCATCGACGGCATCCACCACCGCACCGCCGACGAGACCATCCCGCGCGTGCGGGCCGCGCTCGGCCTACCGACGGCGACCGCAGCGTGACCCCCTTCGCCCCTGATCCACCCACCAAAGGACTCCACGATGTTCGACCTCAGTGACCGCGGCCAGGACTACCGCGACCGGCTGCTCGCCTTCATGGACGAGCACGTCTACCCGGCCGAGAGCGTCTACCGCGAGCAGATGCGCGACTCCGGCGACGCCAACCACCACCCGCAGGTCCTCGAGGACCTCAAGGCCGAGGCGCGCAGCCAGGGCCTGTGGAACCTCTTCCACCCCCACCCCGAGTGGGGGCCGGGCCTGACCAACCTCGAGTACGCCCACCTCGCCGAGATCACCGGGCGCAGCATCGAGATCGCTCCCGAGGCGATCAACTGCAATGCCCCCGACACCGGCAACATGGAGGTGCTCACGCTCTTCGGCACCGACGAGCACAAGGAGCGCTACCTGGGGCCGCTGCTCGCGGGCGAGATCGCCTCCGCCTTCGCGATGACCGAGCCGGCTGTCGCCAGCTCCGACGCGACCAATGTCGAGACCCGGATGGTCCGCGACGGTGACGAGTACGTCATCACCGGCCGCAAGTGGTGGACCTCCAACGCCCTGCACAAGAACTGCAAGGTCCTCATCGTCATGGGCAAGACCGACCCGGACGCCCCGACCCACCGCCAGCAGTCGATGATGGTCGTCCCGATCGACGCCCCGGGGGTGAAGATCCTGCGCGGCCTGCCGGTCTTCGGCTACTGGGACCGCGAGGGCCACGCCGAGGTCGAGTTCGACCACGTGCGCGTGCCGCGCGAGGCGCTGCTCGCCGGCGAGGGCGACGGCTTCATGATCAGCCAGGCCCGCCTGGGCCCCGGCCGCATCCACCACTGCATGCGCGCCATCGGCGTCGCCGAGCGCGCCCTCGACCTGATGATCGACCGTGCCCAGTCGCGGGTGACCTTCGGCGAGCCGATCGCCAACCGGGCCAACATCATGGACTGGGTCGCCGAGGCCCGGATCGAGATCGAGATGGCCCGCCTGCTGACGCTCAAGGCCGCGCGCATGATGGACACCGTGGGCAACAAGGTCGCCCGCACGGAGATCGCGGCGATCAAGGTCGCGGCGCCCAATGTCGCGCTCAAGGTCCTCGACCGGGCGATCCAGGTGCACGGCGGCGGCGGCGTGAGCGACGACTTCCCGCTGGCCCAGTGGTACGCCCACATGCGCACCCTGCGTCTGGCCGACGGGCCGGACGAGGTGCACAAGATGACCATCGCCCGCCGCGAGTACCGCCGCCGGAGCCCGGAGTGGGGCAAGAAGTGACCGAGGGCATCGACGAGGCCGCGATGACCGACTGGCTCGTCGGTCTCGGGGTCGGCCTGCAGGCGCCCCTGACCTATGCGCGCGTCGGCCTGGGCCAGTCCAACCTCACCTATCTCGTCACCGACGCGCAGGGGGCTCGTCTCGTCCTGCGGCGACCGCCCCTGGGTGAGCTGCTCGCCTCGGCCCACGACGTGGCCCGGGAGCACCGGATCCTCGCGGCCCTGCAGGGCACGGACGTGCCGCTGCCGCGGGTGCTCGGGCTGTGCGAGGACCCGGCTGTCACCGACGTGCCGGTCCTCGCGGTCTCGCACGTCGACGGCACGGTCGTCGACGAGCGGGCCGACGCCGAGGCCCTCTCGCCGGCGGCGCGGCACGCGATCGGGCTCTCGCTCGTCGACACGCTCGGCCGGATCCACGGCGTCGACCTCGAGGCCGTCGGTCTCGCCGACCTGGCCAGCCACAAGCCCTACGCCGCCCGCCAGCTCAAGCGGTGGTCGGGGCAGTGGGAGCTCTCGCGCACCCGCGAGCTGCCCGAGCTGGAGCGGCTCACCGAGCGGCTGCGGACGCTCGAGCCCGAGGCGGGAGAGGTCGCCCTCGTCCACGGCGACTGCCACCTGCGCAACCTCATCGTCGACCCCGACGACGCGAGCGTGCGGGCGATCCTCGACTGGGAGCTGTGCACCCTCGGTGACCCACTCGCCGACCTCGGGACCGTGCTCGCCTACTGGCCGCAGCCGGGCGACCCGCCGACGATGCGCTTCGACGCCTCGATGGTCGAAGGCTTCGCCACGCGGGAGGAGCTCGTCGAGCGCTATGCCGAGGTCACCGGCCGCGACCTCACCCACGTGCCCTTCTGGCACGGCCTGGGCCTGTGGAAGCTCGCGATCATTCTCGAGGGGTGCGCCGCCGACAGCTCGACGACCCGCGCAACCTCACGGCGATGGGGCGCATCCCCGCCGAGGCCGTCGACGAGCTCGTCGCGTGTGCGCACGTCGTCCTCGACGAGGCGGACTAGGGTGTCCGCCATGCCCAGCGAGACCGAACCTGCCGCCCCCGAGGTGCCCGACCTCGTCGACGCGGCCAAGCTGGGGACCCTGCCCCAGACCGCGCGGGGCAAGCGCACCCGCGATGCCCTCATCGCGGCCGCGCGCACGGTCTTCGAGCGTGACGGCTACGTCGACTCGCGGCTCGTCGACATCGCGGCCGAGGCCAAGTGCTCGATCGGCAGCTTCTACACGTGGTTCGAGAGCAAGGACGAGGTCCTGGCGGCCGTCCTGCACGAGGCGCAGAGCGACATGCTCCACCCCGGCACCGGTCGGATCGAGGCGACCGACGACCCGATCGCGATCATCGCCGCGAGCAACCGTGCCTACTTCGAGGCCTTCCGCCGCAATGCCAAGCTCAACGTCCTGCTCCAGCAGGTCGCGGCGGTCGACCCGCGCTTCCGCGACATGCGTCGCGCGCGCAGCGAGGCCTTCGTGGCCCGCAACTCCCGGGCGATCCGCGACCTGCAGGAGCGCGGCCTCGCCGACCGCGACGTCGACCCCGAGCTCGCGGCGATGGCCCTGTCGGGCATGGTCGCCCGCCTGGCCTACGACGTCTTCGTCATCGGTGGTCCCGAGACGGTCGAGGACGTCGTCGCGACGGCGACCCGGCTGTGGACCAATGCCCTCGGCCTGACCGAGCCGGCCCTGCGCGCCGACTGACGCGCAGGACCCGCGGCCTCACCGGGCGATGTTGACCCCGCCGTCGACGGTCAGCGTGCTGCCGACGACGTAGTCGCCGGCATCGGAGGCCAGGTAGACCGCGGCGGCGGCCATGTCCTCGTCGCGCCCGATCCGGCCCGAGGGGATCTGGGCGGCGGTCGCCTCCTCCTCGTCGCGGGCTTCCTTGTTCATCGACGACGCGAAGGCGCCCGGCGCGATCGCCGAGACGACGATGCCCTCCGGCGCGAGCCGGACCGCCAAGCGCTTGGTCAGGTGCACAACCCCCGCCTTGCTCGCGTGGTAGCTGTACGTCTCCAGCGGGTTGAGCGAGAGCCCGTCGATCGAGGCGATGTTGATGACCTTGGCCAGGTGGCCGCTGCGCTCGCGGCCGGCGAGCAGCAGGGTCCTGGCGGCCTGGGTGAGGAAGAAGGGCGCCTTGACGTTGAGGTCCATGACCTTGTCCCAGCCGCTCTCGGGGAACTCGTCGAAGTCCGCTCCCCACGCCGCGCCGGCGTTGTTGACGAGGATGTCGAGGTGGTCCTCGTGCTCGCGGAAGGCGTCGAGCAGCGCAGCGATCCCGGCGGTCGTCGAGACGTCGCAGGGCAGGGCGACGCAGCGCCCTTCGCCGTACTGCTGCGACAGCTCGGTGGCGGTGGCCCGGCAGGCCTCCTCCTTGCGCGCGGTGATGTAGACCGTGGCGCCCTGCGCCAGCAGTCCCTCGGTGATCATCCGGCCGATGCCGCGGCTGCCGCCGGTGACCAGGGCGACGCGGCCCTCGAGGGAGAAGAGTGCGGTGAGGTCCATGCTGGTCCTGACGATCGAAGGGGGGTTGTCCCGTCGACCGTAGCGTGACCTGAATCAGGGTTCAACAGTAGTTGAAGCCAGATTCACGTTGTGACAGGCTGGCGCCACACCGGCACGTCGACCACAGGAGCTCACATGTCCCGGACCTCGCAGGAGATCCGTCTCGCCGCCCGCCCGCAGGGCCGCCCCGATGCGAGCACCTGGCAGCTCGCGACGACCGAGGTCGCCGAGCCGGGTCCGGGGGAGTTCCTCGTCCAGCTGCAGCAGATCTCTCTCGACCCGGCGATGCGCGGCTGGCTCAACGACGTGCGCTCCTACCTGCCGCCGGTGCAGATCGGTGCCGTCATGCGGGCCTTCGGCGCCGGCACCGTCATCGCCTCCCAGCACGACGACTTCGCCGTCGGTGACGTCGTGAGCGGCACCTTCGGGGTGCGGGAGTACGCGATCTCGGACGGCAGGGGGGTCAGTCGCCTCGACCTCGACGTCGCCCCGATGAGCACCTGGCTCGGCGCGCTCGGGATGCCCGGCATGACCGCGTGGTTCGGCCTCGAGGACGTCGGTCGGGCCCAGCCCGGTGACACCGTCCTCGTCTCGGCCGCGGCCGGCGCCGTGGGGTCCACGGTCGCCCAGCTGGCCAAGGCCAAGGGGTGCCGGGTCATCGGTGTCGCCGGCGGCCCCGACAAGGTCGCCTGGTTGCGCGAGCTCGGCCTCGACGAGGTCATTGACCGGCGCGAGGGCGACCTGCTGCGCCAGGTGCGTCGAGCCGCCCCCGACGGCGTCGACGTCTACTTCGACAACGTCGGCGGCGAGCTGCTCGACGCCGCCCTGGCCAACCTCGCCCACGGCGCGCGCATCGCCATCTGCGGCGCGATCTCGACCTACAACGACGAGACCCTCGCCGAGGGCCCGCGGCGCTACATGGCCCTGCTCGTCTTCCGCGCGAGCATGCAGGGCTTTGTCGTCATGGACTACGAGGACCGCTACGCCGAGGCGATCGCCGGCATCAGCGAGCTCATCCGCGACGGGCGTCTTGTCGCCACCGAGACGATCCTCGAGGGCGGCGTCGCCGCCTTCCCCGACGCCCTCCTCGGCCTCTTCGACGGGGTCAACACCGGCAAGCTCCTCCTCAAGGTCTGAGCCTGCCGTGCTCGTTCCTCGCCCTGCAGCCTCCTGACCCGTAGAAAGGCAATCGCACATGCGCGCCATCCACATCTCCTCCCTCGACGGGCCGCAGGCCGTCGAGCTCGTCGACGTCCCCGCACCGGCCGACCCGCGTCTGGTGACGATCGAAGTCAGGGCCGCCGGTGTGGCCTTCCCCGAGCTGCTCCAGACCCGCGGGCTCTACCAGATGAAGCCCGACCTCCCCTTCGTCCCGGGGGCCGAGGTGGCCGGTGTCGTCACCGCGGCGCCCGAGGGCAGCGGCTTCGCCGCCGGTGACCGCGTGGCGGCACTGACGATGCTCGGGGGCTTCGCCGAGGTCGCCCAGGCGCAGCCCGACCTGACCTTCCACCTGCCCGACGAGGTCGGCTTCGAGTCGGGTGCCGCCTTCACCTTCAACTACGCCACCGTCTACTTCGCGCTGGTCGAGCGCGGTCACCTCGCCGAGGGCGAGACCGTCCTCGTGCACGGCGCAGCCGGCGGCATCGGCACCGCCGCGATCCAGATGGCCAAGGCCTTCGGCGCCGGCAAGGTCATCGGTGTCGTCTCCACCGAGGCGAAGGGGGAGATCGCCCGGGCCGCGGGTGCCGACGAGGTCGTCCTGTCCGACGGCTTCCTCGACGCGGTGGGCCGGGCGAGCGTCGACGTCGTCGTCGACCCCGTGGGCGGCGACCGCTTCACCGACTCGCTGCGGGCCCTGCGCGAGCACGGTCGCCTGCTCGTCATCGGCTTCACCGCCGGTGCCATCCCCGAGGTCAAGGTCAACCGGCTGCTGCTGGGCAACATCGGCGTCGTCGGCGTCGGCTGGGGCGCCTACGCGATGTCCCGCCCCGGTCACATCGGCACCGAGTGGGAGGCGATGCTGCCGCACCTGCGCAGCGGGGCCCTGGACCCGGTGCTCGGTGCGACCTACCCGCTGGCGGAGGCGGCCGAGGCCATCGCCTCGCTCGAGACCCGGCAGGTCACCGGCAAGGTGCTGCTGCTCCCATGACGACCGCAGCGCCGCTCCCTTCGGTCCAGGAGGTCCTCGCCCTCCCGGCGGTGATCGTCGAGACGGCTCCGCCGGAGTGGGAGGACGTCAACGGCCACGTCAATGTCGCCCGCTACTACGACCTGCACCTGCGCGGCGCGGAGGCGGCGCTCACGGCGCTCGGCGTCGACGATGCCTACCGGGCCGAGACCGGGTGGAGCATGTTCAGCGTCGAGCAGCACCTGCGCTTCCTCGGCGAGGTGCACGTCGGTCACGAGGTGAGCGTGCACCTGCGCTGGGTGGCCCGTGGCGACAAGGTCATGCACGCGATCTCCTTCGTCGTCGACCGCACGACCGGGCGCGTGGCCAACTCTCTCGAGGTTCTCGAGGCGCACGTCGACCTGACGACCCGCCGGGCATGCGCGTGGGCCCCCACGATCGCCGAGCGGATCGACGAGCTCGTGGCGGCCCACGCGGCGCTGCCGTGGCCGGCCCCGACGTGCGGGGCCATCGGGGTCAGGAGCTGAAGCGACCGATCGACTCGGCGACGAGGATCGGCTTGTCGATGCCCTCGGCCTCGACGGTGAGGGTCGTGACGACCTTGACCGCGCCCGGGCCGGTCTCCTCGACCGACGTCAGCTCGGCGACCAGGCGGATGCGCGAGTCCACGGGCAGCGGGTGGATGAAGCGCACCTTGTCGTAGCCGTAGTTGAGGCTGTGCGCGAAGCCGTCGAAGGCCATGAGCTCCTCGAGGAAGGCCGGCGTGCGCGAGAGGCTGTAGAGCCCGTGCGCGATCGTCGAGCCGAAGGGGGAGTCGGCCGCCCGCTGCGGGTCGACGTGGATCCACTGGTGGTCGCCGGTGAGGTCGGCGAAGGCGTCGATCTTCGCCTGGTCGACGACGTGCCACTCGGTCGGGCCGAGCCGGGTGCCGACGAGGTCCTTGAGGTCCTGCACGGACGTGGGGCGGTGCTGCGCGGTCTGGGTCACGGTGAGCTCCTTCGGTCACGATCTGGTCCCTCGAACCTAGTTGAACTTGAACCCGGCTTCAAGTAGCGTCGAGGTCATCCGGTAGTCGAGACCACAGGAGTTCTCACATGACCACAGACCAGCAGCGTGTCGCCGTCGTCACGGGTGCCGCCCGCGGCATCGGTGCGGGCGTCGCCCGTCGCCTGGCCGCCGACGGGATGGCCGTCGCCGTCCTCGACCTCGACGAGAGCGCCTGTGTGCCGCTCGTCGAGGAGATCGCCGCCGCCGGGGGTCGGGCCCTGGCCGTCGGGGCCGATGTCTCCGACGAGGAGCAGGTCGCCGCGGCCGTCGAGCGCATCGTCGACGAGCTCGGCCCGCCGACGGTCCTGGTCAACAACGCCGGCATCATCCGCGACAACCTGATCTTCAGGATGTCGGTCGCCGACTGGGACGCGGTCATGGCGGTCCACCTGCGGGGGGCCTTCCTCATGACCCGCGCCTGCCAGGCACACATGACGGCCGAGCGCCACGGCCGCATCGTCAACCTCTCCTCGACCTCGGCCCAGGGCAACCGCGGCCAGGTCAACTACTCGGCGGCCAAGGCCGGCATGCAGGGCTTCACCAAGACCCTGGCCATCGAGCTCGGCAAGTTCGGCGTGACGGCCAATGCCATCGCCCCGGGCTTCATCGAGACCGAGATGACCGCCGAGACCGCCGAGCGCATCGGGATCTCCTTCGAGGACCTCAAGGCGCAGGCGAGTGCCGCCGCCGCGGTCGCCCGCACGGGCGTCCCGGCTGACATCGCGCACGCCGTCTCCTTCTTCGCGAGCGAGGGGGCCGGCTTCACCACCGGTCAGGTCCTCTACGTCGCCGGCGGGCCGTGCGACTGATGGGCGTCCCGATGCAGGTCCAGGACAAGGTCGCGGTCGTCACCGGCGCCGCCGGCGGCATCGGTGCCGCCATCGCGCAGGCCCTCGTCGACGCGGGTGCGCACGTCGTCGTCTCCGACCTCGACGAGGCCCGCGTGGTCGCGACGGCCGAGCGCCTCGGCGCGGTCGCCGTGGCCGGCGACGCCTCGAGCGACGAGGTCATCGCCGCGATGATCACTGCTGCCGAGCAGGCCCACGGCCCGGTCGACCTCTTCTTCGCCAATGCCGGCATCGGCGACGGCCTCGGTCTCTCGGCCACCGACGCCCAGTGGCAGGCCGCGCTCGACGTCAACCTCCTCGCGCACGTGCGCGCCGCCCGCCAGCTCGTGCCCGGCTGGGTGGAGCGCGGCACGGGCTACTTCGTCTCGACCGCCTCTGCCGCAGGGCTGCTCACGCAGATCGGGTCGGCGACCTATTCCGTCTCCAAGCACGGTGCCGTCGCCTTCGCCGAGTGGCTCGCCGTGACCTACGGCGACGACGGCATCGGGGTCAGCTGCCTGTGCCCGATGGGTGTCGACACCGACCTGCTGCGCAGCGGCATGACGTCCGGTGACGACGCAGGGGGTCGGGTCGCCGCGGCCGCGGTCGCCGGCGCCGGCGAGGTGCTCGCCCCGAGTGACGTCGCCGACCAGGTGCTCGCCGCCGTCGCCGAGGGCCGCTTCCTCATCACCCCGCACGAGGACGTGCGCGAGTTCCTCCGGCGCAAGGTCGACGATCACGACCGGTGGATCGGCGGCATGCAGCGCTACCAGCGCCACCTGAGGGAGAGCACCCGATGACCGGCACCGCAGAGCTCATGTGGCGCTGGGCCGACACGACGCCCGACGCCACCGCCCTGCGCGAGGGCGAGCGCGCGTGGACCTTCGAGCAGCTGCGCACGGGGATCCGCGGCGCGATGGAGGAGCTGACCCGCCGGGGTGTGCACCCCGGTGACCGGGTCCTCGTCGTCGTTCCGACGAGTGCCGAGTTCGTCCTCACCTACCACGCCGTCCTCGCCCTCGGGGCGATCGCCGTGACGGTCAACCCGCTGTGCACCCAGCGCGAGCTGACCCACTTCGTGCAGGACGCGGGCTGCTCCTTCGCCATCGGCTGGCACGAGGGCTCGCAGGCGCTCGCCGCGACCGCGGGGGAGTGCGGGCTCGACACCTGGGTCCTCGAGCCGGGGTGCGTGCCGCAGCCCGAGGGGGCACCCGACCCGGCGTCCGTCGGCACCGACGACCCGGCCGTGCTGCTCTACACCTCGGGCACGACGGGTGCTCCCAAGGGCGCGATCCTCACCCACGGCAACCTCCTCGCCTGCGGTGCCTCGCTCGCCGAGGCGCTCGACCTCGGGCCGCGGGAGAGCATGGGCACGGCCCTGCCGCTCTTCCACGTCTTCGGCCAGTCCTCGGTGATGTTCACCGTCTACACGGCCGGTGGGTGCCTGTCGCTGCAGCGGCCCTTCGACCCGGCGGGCCTGCTGCGCATGGCCGCCGACCAGCAGCTCACCGCGGTCGCCGGGGTCCCGACGATGTGGAATGCCATGCTCCACGCGGACACGGATGTCACCCCGCAGGAGCTGACCTCCCTTCGCCTGGCGTGCTCGGGAGGCGCGGCGCTGCCGCTCGAGGTGGCCAAGGCCTTCCGCGAGCGCTTCGGCGCGGTCGTCCTCGACGGCTACGGCTTGAGCGAGACCGCGGGTGCCGCGACCTTCAACCGGGCCGACCTCCCGCGCAAGGAGATGAGCGTCGGCCGGGCCCTGCCCGGCGGTGCGCTCGCGATCTTCGACGACGACCGCAACCAGCTGCCTCCCGGCGAGACCGGCGAGGTGGCCATCGCCGGCCCCTACGTCATGAGCGGCTACTGGCAGCGCCCCGACGCGACCGCCGCGGTCTTCGAGGGGGAGTGGTTCCTCACCGGCGACATCGGTCGCATGGACGAGGACGGCGACCTGTGGATCGTCGACCGCAAGAAGGACCTCGTGAACCGCGGCGGCTACAACGTCTACCCCCGCGAGATCGAGGAGGTCCTCTACGGCCACCCCGACATCCGCGAGGCCGCCGTCATCGGTGTGCCCGACGAGCGACTCGGCGAGGAGATCGCCGCCGTCGTCACCCCGCAGCCCGGTGCCCACATCGAGCCCGGCGCCCTGCGTGCCTGGCTCGAGGAGCGGCTCGCCGCCTACAAGGTCCCCCGGATCTACCAGCTCGTCGAGGAGCTGCCCAAGGGGGCCACCGGCAAGATCCTCAAGCGGGCCCTCGACCGACCGACCATCGCCACCTCCGGCGAGCGGCCCGCCCGGGCCGCCGCCCCCACCACCTGACCCGAAGGGAGCGACCCGTGGACTTCGCGCTCGACGCCCGGACCCTCGAGCTGCGTGAGCAGCTCACCGCCTTCATGGACGAGCACGTCTACCCGATCGAGGCGACCTACCAGGAGCAGCTCGACGCCGCGCCCGACGTGTGGGCGCCACCGCCGATCATCGAGCCGGCCAAGGAGGCCGCCCGCAGCCAGGGGCTGTGGAACCTCTTCCTCCCCGGCGAGGACGGCGCCGGCCTGACCAACCTGCAGTACGCCCCGCTGTGCGAGGTGCTCGGTCGCAGCCTGCACATCGCCCCGGTGGCGACCAACTGCGCCGCGCCCGACACGGGCAACATGGAGGTGCTGCACATGTTCGGCACCCCCGAGCAGCAGGAGCAGTGGCTCACCCCGCTGCTCGCCGGCGAGATCCGCTCGGCCTTCGCGATGACCGAGCCCCGCGTGGCCAGCTCGGACGCGACCAACATCGAGACCTCGATCGTGCGCGACGGTGACGAGTACGTCATCAACGGCCGCAAGTGGTACATCTCCGGCGCGATGAACCCCAACGCCAAGGTCTTCATCCTCATGGGCAAGACCGACCCGTCGGCCGACCGCCACCGGCAGCAGTCGATGATCCTCCTGCCGCGGGACACCCCCGGCGTCGAGGTGCGCCGTGGCATGAAGGTCCTCGGCTACGACGACCGCGACCACGGCGGTCACGCCGAGATCGACTTCACCGACGTGCGCGTCCCGGCGAGCAACCTCATCGGTGAGGAGGGCGCGGGCTTCGCCATCGCCCAGGCCCGTCTCGGCCCCGGCCGCATCCACCACTGCATGCGCCTCGTCGGCATCGCCGAGCGCTCGCTCGAGCTCATGGTCGAGCGGGCGGCGAGCCGGGTCGCCTTCGGCAAGCCGCTGTCCGACCAGGGCGTCATCCGCGACTGGATCGCCGAGTCCCGGGTGCGCATCGAGCAGCTGCGGCTGCTCACCCTCAAGGCCGCCTGGCTCATGGACACCGTGGGCAACAAGGGCGCGCACACCGAGATCCAGGCGATCAAGATCGCCGCCCCGGCGACGGTCGAGTGGATCGTCGACAAGGCGGTGCAGGTCCACGGCGCCGGTGGTCTGAGCCAGGACTTCCCGGTCGCGGAGTGGTACGCCCAGGTGCGCACCCTGCGCTTCGCCGACGGCCCCGACGAGGTCCACAAAAATGCGCTGGCCCGCCACGAGATCCGGAGGCTGACCGCACATGCCTGATCAGCAGCAGAGCCCTGACCTGCAGCGCAGGGTCGAGGAGCTCCTCGCGAGCCACGACCCGCAGACGACGCCTCCCGCTGACTTCCTCGGCGCGCAGTTCGACGCCGGCCTCGCGTGGGTGCACTTCCCGCGGGGGCGCGGTGGCCTGGGCCTGGCCCGCGGCCGACAGCTCGAGGTCGACGCCCTGCTCGAGGCGGCGGGGGCACCGCGTCCCGACGTCGGACGCAACAGCATCGGCCTCGGCATGGCCGCCCCCACGATCCTCGCCTTCGGCACCTCGCAGATGCAGGAGCGCTACCTGCGGCCGCTCTTCGCGTGCGAGGAGATCTGGTGCCAGCTCTTCAGCGAGCCGGGGGCCGGGTCCGACCTCGCCGGGGTCGCCACGCGCGCGGTGCCCGACGGCGACGACTGGGTCGTCGACGGGCAGAAGGTGTGGACCTCCGGTGCGCACAACGCCGACTTCGCGATCCTCCTGGCCCGCACGGACACCTCGGTGCCCAAGCACGCCGGGATGACCTACTTCCTCGTCGACATGACCGACCCCGGCGTCGAGGTGCGCCCGCTGCGCCAGATCACCGGCGAGGCGGAGTTCAACGAGGTCTTCCTCTCGGGTGTGCGCGTGCCCGACCGCAACCGTGTCGGCAAGGTCGGCGAGGGGTGGCGCGTCGCCACGACGACGCTCAACAACGAGCGGGTCGCCATCAGCGCCGGCACCGAGCGCGAGGCCGGCCAGATCGGCCTGGTCACGCAGCGCTGGCGCGAGGACCCCACGGTGCGCACCCCCGGCACACACGCCGAGCTCATGCACTGGTGGGTCGAGACCGAGGTGACCCGGCTCGCCGGCGAGCGACTGCGCCAGGGCCTCGAGGCCGGGCAGCCCGGGCCGGAGAGCTCGGCCATGAAGCTCGCCTTCGCCCACCAGGCCCAGCAGGTGAGCGGCTTCGCCCTCGAGCTCGCGCCCGAGGAGGGGCTCGAGTACCACGACTGGACCATGGTCCGCCCCGAGGGCGGCTCCTTCCTCGGCCACGGCCCCGGATACCGCTACCTGCGGGCCAAGGGCAACTCGATCGAGGGCGGGACGAGCGAGATCATGCGCAATGTCGTCGCCGAGCGGGTGCTCGGCCTGCCCCCGGACCACCGCCCTGACAAGGGCGTCGCCTTCAAGGACGTGCCGCGATGACCGACCTGCTCTACACCGACGTCGAGGAGTCGCTGCGCGACAGCGTCCGCTCGACCCTCCAGCGGTCCCTCGACGAGGGGCTGCCCGCCCGTCTGGCCGACGAGCCCGACACCGATGTCACCGCGCTGTGGCGCACCCTCGCCGAGCAGCTCGGCGTCGCCGGCCTGCTCGTGCCCGAGTCCCTCGGTGGGGTCGGTGCGAGCGCCCGCGAGGCCGCCGTCGTGCTCGAGGAGCTCGGCCGCGCGGTCGCCCCCACGCCCTTCCTCACCAGCGCCGTCGTCGCGACGAGCGCCCTGCTCTCGGCCGGCGACGAGACGCACCTGCCGCGCCTGGCGTCCGGCGAGGCCGTCGCGACCCTTGCCCTGCCGTGGACCGCACGCCGTGGCGCGTGGACCCCGGTCGAGCACGTGGTCTCCCCGGTGGCCGGTGCGCTGACCGCCGACCTCTTCCTCGTGCCCGTCACCGACGAAGGGGGAGTGACCTCCCTTCGCGCGGTGGGCCGGGACGAGGTCGAGCTCGAGCCGATCACCTCGCTCGACATGACCCGGCCGCTCGCCCGGGTGACGCTCACCGGTGAGGGCACCGAGATCGCCTCCGGCGACGCGGCGCGCGCCGCCGTCGACGCCGGCCTGGCGGCCGGCGCGGCCCTGCTCGCCTCCGAGCAGCTCGGCGTGGCGCAGTGGTGCCTCGAGACGACGGTCGAGTACGCCAAGACGCGGGTGCAGTTCGCCCGGCCGATCGGCTCCTTCCAGGCGATCAAGCACCGCCTGGCCGACCTCTACCTGATGCTCGTGGGCGCGCAGGCCGCGGCACGTCATGCCGCCGGCACGCTGGCCGATGGCGCCCTTCGAGGCTCCTCCGTCGCACCTCAGGACGCGGTGGAGGGACGGATCGCCACGGCTACTGCGGCGGCCTTCTGCTCCGACGCCGCCGTGCGCGCCGCCGAGGAGGCCCTGCAGCTTCATGGCGGCATCGGCATGACGTGGGAGGCCGCGGTGCACACCCGGCTCAAGCGCGCCAAGTCCGACCAACTGGCCTTGGGCACTCCCGACCGGCACCGCAGCGACCTCGCGGAGCTCGTGGACCTGCCGGCGTGCTGAGCGACAGACTCGACCTGCGACCCCCTTCGACCACCCCCACCCACAGACCAGGAGTGACCATGCGCGAAGCCGTCATCGTCTCCACCGCCCGCACCCCCATCGGCCGGGCCTACCGCGGCGCCTTCAACGACACCCAGGCCCAGGAGCTCGTCGGCCACGCCGTGCGGCACGCCGTCGAGCGCGCCGGCGTCGAGGGCGAGCAGATCGAGGACGTCGTCATCGGCGCCGCCCTCCAGCAGGGCTCGACCGCGATGAACATCGGCCGGCAGGCCGCCCTGCGGGCCGGCCTGCCCGTCACCGTCGCCGGCATGTCCGTCGACCGCCAGTGCGCCAGCGGCCTCATGGCCATCGCCACCGCGGCCAAGCAGGTCATCGTCGACGGCCAGCAGGTCGCCGTCGGCGGCGGCGTCGACTCGATCTCGCTCGTGCAGAACGAGCACATGAACACCTACCGCGCCCAGGACCCGTGGCTCGTCGAGCACGTGCCGGCGACCTACATGTCGATGCTCGAGACGGCCGAGGTCGTCGCCCGGCGCTACGGCATCAGCCGCGAGGCGCAGGACGAGTACGCCCTGGAGTCGCAGCGCCGCACCGCTGCGGCGCAGGAGGCCGGCGCCTTCGACGACGAGATCGTCCCGCTGCCCTCGACGATGCTCACCAAGGACAAGGCGACCGGCGAGATCGGCTCGCAGCAGGTGACCCTGGCCAAGGACGAGGGCAACCGCCCCGGCACCCAGCTCGCCGATCTGAGCAAGCTGGGCCCGGTGCTCGCCAAGGACGGCACCGAGGGCTTCTCCATCACCGCGGGCAATGCCTCGCAGCTGTCCGACGGCGCGTCCGCCGCGGTCGTCATGGAGGCCGAGGAGGCCTCTCGCCGTGGCCTCACCCCGCTCGGCGCCTTCCGCGGGATGGCCGTCGCCGGCTGCGAGCCCGACGAGATGGGCATCGGCCCGGTCTTCGCCGTGCCGAAGCTGCTCAAGCAGCACGGCCTGACCGTCGACGACATCGGCCTGTGGGAGCTCAACGAGGCCTTCGCGGTCCAGGCGCTCTACTGCCGCGACACCCTCGGGATTGACCCGGAGAAGTACAACGTCAACGGCGGCGCGATCTCCATCGGTCACCCCTACGGCATGTCCGGCGCCCGCATGACCGGCCACGTCCTCATCGAGGGCAAGCGGCGCGGTGCCCGCTACGGCGTCGTGACGATGTGCGTCGGCGGCGGCATGGGCGCGGCCGGCCTCTTCGAGATCTTCTGAGCGGCACGTGGGTGTCTTCGTCGCCAACCGCGGTGAGATCGCCGTCCGCATCGTGCGGGCGGCTCGGGAGGCCGGGCTGGAGGCGGTCGTCGCGGTGACGCGGGCCGAGGCCGACGGCCTCGCCGCGCGCCTGGCGTCGGGTGTCCACGTGCTCCCCGGCGAGGGCCCGGCGGCCTACCTCGACGCCGCGGCCCTCGTCGCAGGGGCCCGGGAGCACGGGTGCACCCTGCTCCACCCCGGCTACGGCTTCCTCAGCGAGTCGCCGGAGCTGGCGCGGGCCTGCGCCGCGGCCGACGTGACCTTCGTCGGCCCCGACGCGGGGCTGCTCGAGCTCTTCGGCGACAAGGGCCGGGCCCGGGCGGCCGCGCAGGAGGCCGGCGTGCCCGTCCTGCCGGCCACGGCCGTGGGCGCGGGACCGGAGCAGGTCGAGGCCTTCGCCCGGGAGCAGCTGCCCGGGGGCGTGATGATCAAGGCCGCCGCCGGTGGTGGCGGCCGCGGCATGCGGGCCGTGCCGGCGGGGGAGCCGGTCGCCCCGGCGCTCGAGCGCGCCCGGTCCGAGGCCGAGCGCAGCTTCGGCTCCGGTGACCTCTTCGCCGAGCTTTACGTCGAGCGCGCCCGGCACGTCGAGGTGCAGGTCGCGGCCGACGGCGAAGGGGGAGTCACCCACCTCGGCGAGCGCGACTGCACCCTCCAGCGCCGCTTCCAGAAGGTCGTCGAGGTCGCTCCCGCACCGGACCTGCCCGACGACGTGCGCACGGCGCTGCACGAGGCGGCCGTGCGGCTGCTCACCGGTCGCGGCTACCGCGGCCTGGCGACCGTCGAGTTCCTCCTCGATGCCGACGACCCGACCCGGTGGTTCTTCATCGAGGTCAACCCGCGCCTGCAGGTCGAGCACCCCGTGACCGAGATGGTCACCGGCGTCGACCTCGTCCTGACCCAGCTCGCGCTCGCCGCCGGGCGCACCCTCGGCGACCTCGGCCTGACGGACCCGCCGGCGGTGCGCGGGTCCGCGGTCGAGCTGCGGGTCGCCGCCGAGCGGGTCGGCTCCGCGGGCGAGCTGCTGCCCGCCCACGGGGTCGTCGCCGGGCCGAGCTGGCCGAGCGGCCCCGGCGTGCGGGTCGACACCCACCTCGTCGACGGCACCCGCGTCGACGGGTCCTTCGACTCCCTCGTCGCCAAGCTCGTCACCCACAGCCACGGCGGTCTGGCCGGCGCGCTCGACAAGGCGCGGCGGGCCGCGCTCGAGTGCTCGGTCGACGGTGTCGAGACGACCCTGCCCCTGCTGCGTGAGCTGCTCGCCCACGACGACGTGGCGCACTGGCGGGTGACGACCGGGTGGATCGGCGAGACCGGGCTGCTCACGACGGTCGACGGTTGCGCGTCGTCGGACGACGACGCGGCCTCGGGAGAGGTGCGCGCCGAGATGACCGGCACCGTCCTCGAGGTCGTCGTCGAGGCCGGTGACGAGGTCGCGCTCGGCGCGCCCCTGCTCGTCGTCGAGGCGATGAAGATGGAGCACGTCGTCACCGCCCCTGCCTCCGGCACGATCACGGCAGTGGGTGCACGGCCGGGGGCCACCACGGCTGCCGGCGACCTGCTGGTGCGGATGCTCCCTTCGTCGGTGGGGGAGGAGGCGGCCGCCGTCGACGAGGGCCTCGACCTCGACGCGGAGCGGGCCGACCTGGCCCGCCTGCGCGAGCGGCAGGAGCGACGCCTCGACGCGGCCCGCCCCGAGGCGATCGCCAAGCGGCACGCCCGGGGCGGGCGGACCGCGAGGGACAACCTCGCCGACCTGCTCGACGAGGGCACCCTCGTCGAGTACGGCGGGCTCGCCGTCGCCGCCCAGCGGGCGCGCCGCAGCGAGGAGGAGCTCATCGCCACCACCCCGGCCGACGGCATCGTCACCGGGATCGGGCGGGTGACGACGGCACCCGGCTCGAGCGCGCGGGTGGCCGCCCTCGCCTACGACTACACGGTCCTCGCGGGGACCCAGGGCTACCTCAACCACAAGAAGACCGACCGCATCCTCGAGATCGCCGAGCAGCAGCGCCTGCCCGTCGTGCTCTTCGCCGAAGGGGGCGGAGGTCGCCCCGGCGACACCGACACCACGGTCGCCAGCGGGCTCGACGTGCCGACCTTCGCGACGATGGGCCGGCTCAGTGGGCTCGTGCCGACCATCGGCATCGCCGCCGGGCGCTGCTTCGCCGGCAACGCCGCCCTGCTGGGCTGCTGCGACGTCATCATCGCCACTCGTGACTCGACGATCGGCATGGGCGGCCCCGCGATGATCGAGGGAGGCGGTCTCGGCGTCTTCGCGCCCGAGGAGGTCGGCCCGATCGAGGTCCAGGGCAGCAACGGCGTCGTCGACGTCGTCGTCGACGACGAGGCCGAGGCGGTCGCCGTGGCGCAGCGCTACCTCGGCTACTTCCAGGGGCCGCGCGGGGACTGGAGCGCGCCGGACCAGCGGCGCCTGCGCCACGTCGTGCCGGAGAGTCGGGTGCGCGCCTACGACGTGCGCCGCGCGATCGAGACGCTCGCCGACGACGACTCCGTGCTCGAGCTGCGGGCCGGCTTCGCCCCGGGCATCGTCACCGCACTCGTGCGCATCGAAGGCCGGCCCATGGGGCTCGTGGCCAACAACCCACGCCACCTCGGCGGCGCCATCGACACCCCCGCCGCCGACAAGCTCGCGCGCTTCCTCCAGCTGTGCGATGCGCACGGCCTGCCGGTCGTGTCCCTCTGCGACACGCCGGGCTTCATGGTCGGCCCCGACCACGAGCGCACCGCGACGGTGCGGCACTTCGCGCGGCTCTTCGTCATCGGCTCGCACCTGCGGGTGCCGATGGTCACCGTCGTCCTGCGCAAGGCCTACGGCCTCGGGGCGCAGGCGATGGCCGCCGGCGGCTTCCACCGTCCCGCCGCGACCTTGGCGTGGCCGACCGGCGAGGTCGGTGGCATGGGGCTCGAGGGAGCGGTGCGCCTGGGCTTTCGCCGCGAGCTCGAGGCCGTCGCCGACCCGGCGGAGCGTGCCGAGCTCGAGGCCGACCTCCTCGCGCAGATGTACGAGCGCGGGCGTGCGGTCAATGCCGCGGCCGTCGTCGAGCTCGACGACGTCATCGACCCGGTCGACACCCGTCGGTGGATCGTCACCGCGATGGGTACGGCCGACCCCACCGACGTGCCACGGGGGTACGTCGACACCTGGTGAGCCAAGGAGTGCCCGATGGAGTACACGCAGCACCTCGCCGACCTGCGAGCCCGGCAGGAGCGGGTGCGCCCGGCCGACACGCCCCGCGAGGTGGTCCACCCCCTCGGTGACCTGACGGTGCCCGAGTACGTCGACCGGTGGGCGGTCGAGCAGCCGGACCACCACGCCGTGGTCATGGGGGAGGAAGTGCTCACCTATGCCGACGTCGCCGCGCTGCATGCGCGGTGGGCCGGGTGGCTGCGGACGAAGGGGGTGACTCCCGGCGAGCGCGTCGGCGTCCACCTGGGCAACTCGACGCAGTTCGTCCTCGCCTTCCTCGGCACCCTGCGCGCCGGGTGCGTCCACGTCCCGGTCAACCCGATGTTCCAGCACGCCGAGCTCGTCCACGAGCTCACCGACAGCGGCGCGAGCGTCGTCGTCACCCACCCGAGCCTCGCCGAGCGGCTGCTGCCGGCAGCGGCGCAGGCCGGGGTGACGACGGTCGTCGTCGTGGGAGGCGAGGTGGGCTCCCTTCGTCATGCGGGGGTCGACGTCGTGGCCTGGGAGGACGCCCTGGCCGCGGACCCGCTCGTCGCGCCGGCCACGGACCTCGACGTGCTCGCCGCCCTCAACTACACCGGGGGCACGACCGGCCTGCCCAAGGGGTGCGAGTGTCCCGCATCAAGGAGTTGGCAGGATTTCCTTGTTCTGAAAGTTGGGGATGCTCGGGTCGTCCAGGCCCAGGTGCACCTCCTTGGGCCGGTTCCAGGCGATGGCCTCTTGCGGTCGCAGTTCGTTGTACTCGATGCGGTAGTCCTCGGCGTGCTCGGCGAGCATGACGGCGTCGTCGATCTCGTCGATGAAGAGCCGCTCATACTTCAGCGTCCCGAACCCACGTTCGCGTGATCCGTTCTGCCCCGGCGACTTCACGCGGGTGCGGACGTGCGCCAGCTCGGGATGGAGCTCGATGAACGCCTCGAACCGGAACGATCGGAACGGACCGCCGTTGTCGGTGACGATCGTGACCACCGGCAGCACCTCACCGCTGTGCTCATCGACCGGGCAGTCATCGATCATCGGATGCCCGAAGAGCTCCTCGTTCTCGCAGCGCGAGCTCGACCGCATCGATCGCGTCGTGCTGATTCGCTGTCGGCGACACATGGAATCGGTGCTCGTACTTGGACCAGTAGTCCCGGCACCCCGCGATCCGCCACGTCCCACCCGTGGTGGTCTCGAACTCGCTGAAGTCCAGCTGCCAGACCTGGTTCGGGCCAGTCGGCTCCTTGGCGAACGCGGCCTTGCGACGTTCGGCCAGCTTGCGGCGTTCCCGCTGATACTCATCGGGCAGGATCAGGCCCTCGTCGCGCAGGATCCGCAGCACGGTCGCCTCGGACACGACATGGCCGTCGTGGCGGACCAACGCCCAGATCTTGCGATGACCCCACGCCGGATGAGCAGACGCATGCACCAGCACTCGGTCCCGCGCAGCACCGCGGGCCGGCCGCGGCCACGGACCACGCGCAGGAAGGCCACGGTCGGCCTTGGCCTGCCACCGCCGCCAGGTCCGTTCCGGGATGTCGAACCTCCTGCACCACCTCGCGGTCGACATCCCAGACTCTTGTCTGATCACCTCGAGGTCCTCAAAGGGCCCAACCGGCCCTCGGCGCCCTTCTTCCAGACCCGGATCTCGACCGCCGCCTCGCCCAGGGCTTGCGTCAGATCCTCGACCTGCGCTTCCAGCAGCTCCTCACGCGTCGACGGGCCGGACCGGCCCACCGCCAGAGCGGTCTTCCCCGCTTCGAGGAAGTCAGCCTTCCACCGCCCGATCGACTGCTCGCTGACCTTCTCCCGCCGAGCAGCCTCAGCGATCGACATCTCCCCAGCCAGCACACTCAACACGATCCGAGTCTTCCGCTCGGCCGGGATCACAGGGGGTCTACCCATGTTCAGACTCTCCTTCAAGACCTACATAACGGCCCTGCCACAAAGTCTGACGCGCGACACGAGCACACCCAGCGGCACATGGTCTACACGGCGGTGAGCGGCGCCGGGGCCAATGCGCTGGGGCGCGAAGTGGTCTCGCTGTGCTTCGTCCCCGTCTTCTGGATCGCCGGCGAGGACCTGGGCATCCTCATCCCGCTCGTCATGGGCGGCACGAGCGTCCTGCTCTCGCGGTGGGACGCGGCGACGGTCGTCGACCTCGTCGAGCGCCACGGCGTGACGACGACCGCGGCGACGGTCGAGAGCTACCTGGCGATCCTCGACCTGCCCGACATCGCCGACCGTGACCTTTCGAGCTTCACCTCGCCGATGGCGATGTCCTTCATCCGCAAGCTCACGCCGGAGGTGCGCCGCCGGTGGGCGGAGGTCGTCGGTGGGCACTCGGTGCTGCGCGAGGGGTCCTACGGACTCACCGAGAGCCACACCATCGACGTCGTGCCGCACGGCTTCCAGGTCGACGACCACGACCTGAAGACGACGCCCGTCTTCTGCGGGCTGCCCGTCCCCGGCACCGACGTCCTCGTCGTCGACCCCGTGACCGCCGAGCCGATGTCGCTGGGCGAGCCCGGCGAGATCATCCTGCGCAGCCCCTCGATCACGACCGGCTACTGGCGCAACCCCGAGGCGACGGCGCGACAGCTGCGCGACGGCTGGCTGCACACGGGGGACACCGGTTACCTCGACGACGACGGCTGCCTGCACTACCTGGCCCGGGCCAAGGACATGATCAAGGTGAGCGGCATGAGCGTCTTCCCGGCCGAGGTCGAGACCCTGCTCGTCGACCACCCCGATGTCGCCACGGTCGCCGTGGTGCCGGCACCGGATCCCGAGACCGGCGAGCGCCCGGTGGCCTTCGTGACCGCGTCGGGTGCGAGCGGGCCCGAGATCGAGGAGTGGGCGCGCGGGCGGATGGCCACCTACAAGGTCCCGCTCGTCGAGGTGCTCGACGCCTTCCCGCTCACCGACACCGGCAAGATCCGCAAGGGCGAGCTGCTCGAGCGGGCCGGCGAGGTCGTCGCGGCCCGGGGGTGACCCCCTTCGTCCCACGGGCCGACCGCTGACCGATGTGACCCTTGACACGACTTGAATCCAAGTTCAATATGAATGTGAATCATCCTTCAGATACAGGAGTTCACATGACATCACCGACAACGGCGTCGGACGCGGTGCACGCGCGAGCCACCCGCAAGGCCTTCGTGCGGTTGGTCCCGCTGCTCATGGCGGCCTACTTCATGGCTTCGTCGATCGGACCAACGTCGGCCTGGCGAAGTCCTCGCTCGAGGTCGACGCCGGCATCGACGCCGCGGCCTACGGGCTCGGGGCCGGGCTGTTCTTCCTCACCTACGCGGCCTTCGAGGTGCCGAGCAACCTGATCCTCCACCGGATCGGCGCGAAGGTCTGGATCGGCCGGATCGCCGTCACCTGGGGCCTGATCACCATGGCGATGATGTTCATCTCCAGCCCGGCGATCTTCTACGTCCTGCGTCTGCTGCTCGGTGCGGCCGAGGCCGGCCTCTACCCCGGGATCATGTACCTCATCACGACGTGGTTCGTGCAGAAGGACCGCGCCAAGGCGGTCAGCTTCATCCTGCTCGCGGGGTCGATCGCCTTCATCGTCGCCAACCCCATCGGCGGCGCACTGATGAAGATGGACGGCGTCGGAGGCCTGCACGGCTGGCAGTGGCTCTTCGTCCTCGAGGGCATCCCGACGGTCCTGCTCGGCATCCTCATCTTCCTCGTCCTGCCCAACTCGCCGAGCCGGGCGAGGTGGCTGAGCGACGACGAGGCGAGCGAGCTGACCCGGCGCGCGGTCGGCGAGGAGGCGCACGTCGAGCGGCCCGGGGCGATCGTGCGCAGCGCGATGTCCAAGCCCTTCCTGCTGACGATCGCGGCGATCTACTTCATGAACCAGATCGCGACCTACGGCGTGATCTTCTTCGTGCCCTCGATCGTCGAGGCGATGGACGTCACCGACAGCGTGATGATCGGCCTGATCTCCGCGGTGGTCGGCATCGGCGCCGTCATCGGTCTGCTCGTCGTGCCGCGCGTCCTGGCGCGCAACCCCGGGACCGAGGTGCGGCTCATCGGCTACGCGACGGCAGGCGCGATCGTCATGGCCCTGGCCTTCGTCGCGGTCGACAACGGCGTGGCGCAGATGATCATCCTCAGCGCGACGATGCTCTTCATCGTAGGCGTCCAGCCGCTCTACTGGTCCACGCTCATGGCGCGGCTCGGGGGAGTGGCGGCAGCAGCGGGCCTGGCCTTCGTCAACACCATCGGCCTCACCGGTGGCTTCGTCGGGCCCTACGCCTTCGGCCTCGCGGAGAATGCGACGGGCTCGCCCTCGGCCGGCCTGTGGGTGCTCATCGCGGCGACGACGCTCGGGCTGCTCTGCGTGCCGCTGCTCAAGGTGCTGCTCGCCACGCACGACGCGAGCCACCCGGTGGTCGACCCCGACGAGGACGTCGCGCCCGTCGCGGTCTGACCCGCACGACGCGCGACGGCCGGCCGCCCCGTGGGGTGGCCGGCCGTCGCGCGTGGCGTCGTCAGCGGTAGTTCGTGTATCGATAGATCAGCAGGTCAGCGCCGGATCATCCCCGCTGGTGTGTTCACAGTGTGTTCTCGCTCGGTGAGCGACCCGAGATCAGGGCGTCAGCGACGGCCCGCAGGCGCTGATCGGTGTCCGGGATCAGGTGCCCGTAGGTTCGCAGGCAGACCTCGACGGAGTGGCCTAGAGAGGCCGCGACCACGTTCACCGGGACCCCGGCCGCGATCTGGTGAGACGCGTACGCGTGCCGCAGCTCGTGCCAGCCTCGACCGCGAGCCGTGGAAACCCCGGCATCACGAAGGCGACGTACACGAAACCGGTCCACGTCGCGACGTAGGTAATGTCAGCGACCCACCGCTGATCCGGGGCTGCCGCCGTGAAGTCACGCTCGAGGCGGTCCCGCGGCTCAGCCGCCAAGGGGTGCGGGTCGAGTCGTGCGAGTCGAGCGAGCGTTGGGCACCCCGGACAGGCCCAGCGCGCGCATCCGGCGCTCAACGGTGCACCGAGCGACCGGATCGTCTGGATGGGCCCGGTTCATCGCCTTCCACATCTTCCGCGTCCCGTACACGCCCATGTTCTCCTCGTGCAGCGCGGCTAGGCGTTCGTCGATGACGGCCTCACGTACCGCCCTGGCCGAGGGCGGTCGTACCTTGCGGGCGTAGTACGAACTCGGGGCGATCTGGACCCCGGCCTCGGCCAAGGTGGTGCAGATCGGCTCGACCCCGTGCTCGTCGCGGTGATCGTCGATGAACGCATCGAGGTCCTTCAGCGGCGGTCGAGCTCCGCCTGCGCGAAATACGCACTCGCCTGCCGAAGAATCGTGTTCGCTCTGCGCAGCTCGCGGTTCTCCTTCTCCAGCTCAGCCATCCGCGCGGCGTCACTGCTGGTCCTGCCCGCGACCTCACCGTCATCGACGCGCTCGGAGCGGACCCAGTTACGCAGGGTGTCGCCGTTGATCCCTAGCTGCTCACCCACGAGCCGGCAGGCACGAGAGACCGGTAGCGCGGGCTCATCAGCAATCCGGTCGCGCACCAGCCTCACAGCTCGCTGGCGAATCTCATCGGGATACTTCCTCGGTGCAGGCATGACTCCATCCTCCTGGGGAGATCAAGCCCTCCACCCTTCCCGGGGCGATCCAACCCGCCTGTCCGCAGCACTGCTCGACCCCACCGCCTGACCATCTGATCCAAGGAGAGACCCATGACCACACCCGAGTCCGAGTTCGTCGGCTACGAGCAGGACGGACCGGTGGTGACCATCACCTTCAACCGGCCGGACCGGATGAACGCCATCGGATCCGTGATGCACGGCGAGCTCGTCGACGCCTGGGACCGCTTCCGGGTGGACGACTCAGCGCTCGTCGCCGTGCTCACCGGCGCCGGCGACGAGGCCTTCTGCGCCGGCGGCGACCTCAAGAGCGTGCAAGAGGGCAACCCGCCGCACCCGACCACGCCGGAGGGTCAGGCCCGGCACGCCCGTGGCGAGGCCCCCGGGGTGCTGGGCCCGTCGCGCTGGACGGACATCTACAAGCCGACGATCGCAGCGATCAACGGCGTCGCCTACGCCGGCGGGCTGGAGTGGGCCTGCTGGACGGACATGGCGATCGCCGACGCCCACGCGACCTTCGGGGTGACCTGCCGCCGGTGGAAAATCGGGCTCGCCGACGGCGGGACCCAGCGCCTGCCGCGCATCCTCGGCTGGCGCCGGGCGATGGAACTCATCATCACCGGGCGGGTCATCGACGCCGATGAGGCCCTGCGGATCGGGCTCGTCAACGAGATCACCCCGAGCGGGCAGGCGCTGACGCGGGCCCGCGAGCTCGCGCACCAGATCGCCGCCCTGCCCCAGCCGGCCATCCGTGGCGACAAGGAGGCGCTCATCAAGGGCGCGAACCGCGAGCTGCAGGAGGGTCTGCGGATCGAGGCGGAGATCTACAACCGTCTGATCGGCGGCGCCGAGATGGGCGAAGGTCTGCGCCAGTTCAACGAGCGCGACCACCCCGACCGGGTGGCCGGGGAGGCGCGCACGAGCGGGATCGCCCGGGCCCGGATGGCGAAGGGGGAGTAACCCACCGGACTGGCGGACCCCCCTTCGCTACCGGGCGTGGACGTAGCTCCCGGGAGCCTCGACGATGGGCGGGTGCTCCGCGTCGCCGAGCTCGGTGGGGGCGGGGATCTCCTTGCCGGACCGCTCGGCGAGCCAGCCGGCGTAGTCGGCCCACCACGATCCCTTGACCATCTCGGCGGACTCCAGCCACGACTCCGGCTCGGGGGAGACGTCGTCGGAGACCTGGTAGCTGGACTTCGGGTTCGACGGCGGGTTGACCAGGGCGGCGATGTGACCGTTCGTCGAGAGGACGAAGCGGGTCTTGCCACCGAGGAGCTGGGAGCTGCGATAGCAGTTGACCCACGGGCAGATGTGGTCGGCGGATCCGGCGACGACGTAGGAGTCGACCTTGATCATGCTGAGGTCGACCTCGGTGCCGAGGACGGTCATCCCGCGTGGCTGGGCGAGCTTGTTGTTCAGCCCGGCCTCGACGAAGTCCTGGTGCAGCTGGGCGCTCATCCGAGTGGCGTCGGCGTTCCAGTAGAGGATGTCGAACTTCGCCGGGCGCTTGCCCTCGAGGTAGTTGTTGACCCAGTAGTTCCAGATGAGGTCGTTGGGGCGCAGCCAGGCGAAGAGCTCGGAGAGCTGCTTGCCGTCGAGGTAGCCCTTGCGGCGTGAGCGGGCGATCGCGGCGTGGGCGACGCTCTCGTCGATCATGGCCGAGGGGAGGCCGGCTTTGCTCTGGTCGATCATCGTCACGAGCAGGCTCAGGCTGGCGAGGCGGCCGATCTTGCCCACCGCGGCCCGGTGCGCCGCGGTGAGGCAGGCCAGCAGCCCGCCGGAGCAGGCGGCGACCCCGTGCGCCTTCTTCTGACCGGTGATGGCCGCGACCGCGTCGAAGGCCTCGAGGATGGCCTCGGCGTAGGTGTCGATACCCCAGTCCCGGTGCCGGGCCTCGGGGTTGCGCCAGGAGATGACGAAGACCTGCTGGCCCTGCTGGACGAGGTACTCGATGAGGCTGCGCCCGGGGGCGAGGTCGAGGACGTAGAACTTGTTGATCGTGGGCGGGACGACGAGCAGCGGCACCGCGTGGACCGTCTCGGTCTGAGGGGCGTACTGGATGAGCTCGAGGACGGAGGTGCGAAGGACCACAGAGCCGGGCGTGACCGCGAGGTCCTTGCCGACGGCGAAGGCGTCCTCGTCGACCATCGAGGGGATGCGCGGGGAGCTGGACAGCTCCTTGAGGAGGTTGGCCGGGCCCTTGACCATGTTGGCGCCGCCGGAGTCGATGACCGCCTTCCACGCGACCGGGGAGATGAAGGGGTTGTTGCTCGGGGCGATCGCGTCGACGAAGTTCGTGACGGCGAAGTCGAGCCGCTGGGAGTCCTCCCAGCCCATCGGCACGTCGCCCACGATGTCGTTGATCGTCTGCCCGCTCAGCAGGTACGTCTGCACGGTCCGGCGCAGGAGCGGGTTCTGCATCCAGGCCGGGTCGGCGAAGCGGCGGTCCCGCCGGGCCGGGGCGATCTCGGAGGTGCCGACGGCGATCCGGCCGAGCTCGAGGACGGCCGACCCCACCCGGGCGGCGACCTTGTCGGGGCGGGTGGACGCCTTCGCCAGGAACCTCAGGCCCGGACCGACGGGGAAGAGCCTCTGCACGACGCCCGTGGATGCCTGGGTGAGCATGTCGTCCAGCGAACCGGCGGTCTCGGTGGCTTCCCGGGCCATGGGTCCTCCTTGTGCGGGGGCACATCGTCGTGCCAGCGGGTCAAGGCCATCACACGGGTGCCCCGATGACAAGACGCGTCCTATCCTGCGGGAATGGCGACGACGCAGCGGAGCGAGACGGTCCACGAGGTTCTGGTCAACGGTCGGCGGATGAAGGTGTCTGTCCGGCCGGGGGAGGGGATCCCGCTCCTCATGTGCAACGGCATCGGTGCGAGCCTGGAGCTGCTGCAGACCTTCGTCGACGCCCTCGACCCCTCGATCCCGGTCATCCGCTTCGACGTCCCGGGGATCGGGGGGTCTGAGCTGCCGCGCCACCCGTACAACTTCGCGATGCTCGCGCGCTCGCTCGGCAAGGTCGTCACCGAGCTGGGGTACGACCGGGTGGACGTCCTCGGCATCTCGTGGGGTGGTGCGCTCGCTCAGCAGTTCGCCGCGCAGCATCCGCGCCGGTGTCGTCGGGTGGTGCTCGTGAGCACCTCGCCCGGCTGGATGATGGTCCCGGGCAAGCCGCACGTCCTGAGGACCATGGCGACCCCGCGGCGCTACCGGGACCGCGACTACGGCGCGGCGGTGGCCGGTTCGATCTACGGGGGCGCGTTCCGCCACGACCCGAGCATCGGGCGCCGCTTCTACGCGGGCCAGCGGCCGGCGGCCACGGGACGAAGGGGCTACTACCTGCAGCTCGCGGCCGGAACGGGGTGGACGAGCCTGCCCTTCCTCAAGCTGCTGCGTCAGCCGGTGCTCATCCTCGCCGGCAGCGACGACCCGATCATCCCGCTCATCAACGCGAAGCTCCTGCACCGCGGGCTGCCCAACTCCGAGCTCGTCGTCTTCGACGACGGGCACCTCGGGCTGCTCGTACTGGCCGAGGAGCTGGCGCCGAAGGTGGCGAGGTTCTTGCGGCCTGAGGGCGACTGAGCCCGGGGCTGCGCCGCCCTCCTTGTCCAGGAGGGAATCAGCGCCGGGCTTCGATAGCGGCGTATTCCTGCGTCAGGAGCACACGCGCGGGAGAGAGTCGTGCCAGGCTGCGACAGCTTGGTCGTTCAACCCACCTCTCCCTATACAGAACAGGACCGCCTGATGCTGGTTGCCGAAAGTCACGAGCCTCTGATCGACATCATTGAGCGCTTCAACCGCAAGGAGCGCTACGTCCTCTTCCAGCAGGTCGCCACGGAGGGGGAGGTGCAGCTCTCGCCGGACTTCCGGAAGCGGCTGTGCGCTCTTGGGTGGCCCGTGCCCGAGCACGGGGTGCTCATCCTCATGGACTACCACCTCAACTGGCTGTATGCCGCCCTTGAGCTGCACGCGGGCAGCTGGGTCTCTGACGGTGGGTCTGAGACGAAGGCCCGGAACGACGTTCATTCAGTACCGACGGACACCACGGGAGTCCCGGACGACGAGGTCCGCCGGGCCCTGGAGAACAACCAGGAAGACATCGACCTTCTGCTGGTCTGGGAGAGCGACGGGCTGACGCACCTCGGGCTGGTGGAGGCAAAGGCGCACAGCGGATGGACGAACAAGCAGATGGGCTCCAAGTCGGCGCGCCTTGAGGCTGTCATCGGTCGTGAGGAGGGGAGGTATCCGGGCGTGGTTCCTCACTTCGCACTCGCGAGCTTCACCCAGCCCACCAAGCTGGTGACCGAGGGGTGGCCCGGGTGGATGACGGATGACGAGGGCAACGTGCCTCATCTGCGTCTGACGTCCGCTCTCAAGAGCCGGTACTCAGTCGGTCGTGCAGATCAGAGCGGCAACAGTAGCGCCTCGGGGGACTACTACGCCGTACGGATCGCCGCGCAAGGAACCGAGGATTGACCTCCACACAAGTGGCTGGTTCGGTCGTCAGCCCACTCCAGGCGGGATCCGCGAACACGACGTCAGCTAGGTGGGCCAAAGGGCGGTGATGTTCCAACTGGGTGGTCTGTACCAGTCGTGGGCCGAAGTCGCCGTGCTGGTGGACGAAAAGTTGCGTGTTGCCACGATCTGGCGCCACGGCTGGTGGCGGCACGAACCTCAACTTCTTCTGGGCTGACCCCATTTTTTAGGTCCGGTGGTTCTGAGAGTCGTCCTGTCGCCCGCGATCGCGGGCAGACCCACGTGTCACGGCAAGTGAGTCTGAGCGCGGCGCGCGGGCTATTTGGTGTGAATCAGGACGGGAGCGAGACGCAGTGCAGCGGGGGCAAGCGGGGAACGGACCGCCAGCGGCTCGGTGGCGCTTCGATCAGGCACTCAGCGCGGCGACACGATCTACCTGCACCACGACGACGCCAGACAGCAACACCACCCGAGTCCGCCGCGACTCGGGTCCCGGTTCGCCGTCTGACCGTCGTCCCTCTCCCTCTCTCCACTACCGCTCCCAGCTAGCGCAGCAGCCCAGCAGAACGCGGGCTGAGAGACGCGGGGCACTTTCATGGGGTCGGCGCTTCCATGGGTCGGCCGGATCGGCGCGCTTCCATGGGTCGGCCGGATCGGCGCGCTTCCATGGGTCGGCCGGATCGGCGCGCTTCCATGGGTCGATCAGAAGGGCGGGCGATTCTCGGTGTCAGGACAGCCCCGGCTGTACCAGTGGAGAGCATCGCCCTTCAGCGCGCGGCGGTAGCCCCGGACCTGGCGAGGCGTCAGGGGATCGCCGGTCAGCAGCGCGTGCCAGGCGAGCTCATCGACGTAGGTGTCCACCTCGCAGAGATGCCGCGCGAGATCGTCAGCTGTGGGGCGTGAGCCGGCGCGCTCGCGGGGTGCAGGCATGACGGCCTGGTGTGTCCCGCAGGGGTGGGGATGTGACACCCTGCGGCCCGGACCGGCAGGTGGAGCGGGCGCGCACCTGCCAGGGTTTAGGGACTCACCTCGGCGGCCGCCAGTGTGTTCTGAGTGTGGTCGTCAGGAACCGTCGGGGAGCATCAGAGGGCGTGAGGTTCGTCGATAGAAGCCTGTGGCCTGTGGTAAAGCGGGAGCACGCCAGCCTGTGGATAACTCGCTCAGCGATAGTTGGTGAACTGCAGCGCGACGTCGAGGTCCTTGCCCTTGAGCAACGAGATGACCTCCTGGAGCTCGTCGCGGGACTTGCCGGTGACCCGCAGCTCGTCGCCCTGGATCTGCGGCTTGACCCCCTTGGGGCCCTCGTCGCGGATGATCTTGGAGATCTTCTTCGCGTTGTCCTGGTCGATGCCCTCCTTGGTCGGGCCGGAGAGAACGTACTCCTTGCCGGAGGCCTGCGGCTCCTTGTCGCCGAAGTCGATGTTCTTCAGCGAGACGCCACGGCGCACGAGCTTGGACTCGAAGACGTCGAGGACCGCGAGCACCCGCTCGGCGGTGTTGGCCTTGATGACGATGCTCTCGCCGCTCCAGGCGATGGAGGCGCCGACCCCCTTGAAGTCGTAGCGCTGGGAGACCTCCTTGGCCGCCTGGTTGAGGGCGTTGTCGACCTCCTGGCGGTCGACCTTGCTGACGATGTCGAAGCTGCTGCTGGCCATGTCCGGGGCGCTCCTCGGGGTGGATTCTGCTGTTGGGCGATCGACTTGCTATCCTCTCAGACGCACACGGCAGGTTGTCCGAGCGGCCAATGGAAACGGACTGTAAATCCGTCGGGTTATCCCTACGAAGGTTCGAATCCTTCACCTGCCACCAGCAGTGCACAGCGAGCCCCGAGCCGGGAACCCGGCCCGGGGCTCGCGTCGTGTCGGGACGGCGCCGCTCGAGACGACGGCGCCGGCGGGTGCAGGATGGGCCGGGTGACCCCCTTCGACCGCACTGCCTACGGCCATTGGACGACGGTGCCGACCCGGTGGAACGACAACGACGTCTTCGGCCACGTCAACAACGCCGTGCACTACGAGGTGATGGACACGGTCATCAACGACTGGCTCAAGGCGCACGGCTTCGACGTCGCGGCCGGCGGTGACGTCATCAACCTCATCCCCGAGACCGGCTGCCGCTACCTCGCCGAGATCTCCTACCCGGACTCCTTCGAGGTCGGGCTACGCACGCTGTCCGTCGGCCGGACCAGTGTGCGCTGGGAGTGCGCGCTGCTGCGGGCGAGCGACGGCGAGCTCGTCGCCCTGACGACGGGGGCGCACGTCTTCGTCGACGCGGTGTCGCGACGCCCGGTGCAGATCCCGACCGGCCTGCGGCCACATCTGGACTCACTGGTCGCCCAGGCTTAAGCGCCCGTTCATCCACGCGTCGGCTGCGAAGGGGAGGGGCTGCCTAGGTTCCCCGCCATGACCGCACCCCTGCCCCGACCGCGCACCGCAGCGCTGGCCCTCGTCATGTCCACCGCCCTCGTCGCCCCCTTCGGCGCGAGCCTCGCCTCCGCTGCCCCCGGCGACGACGTCACCCTCACCCCGCTCGGCACCTTCTCGACCGGCGCCTTCGACGAGGGAGCCTCGGAGATCGTCGCCCACGACCCGCAGACCCAGCGCGCCTTCGTCGTCAACGCGCAGGCCGGCACGGTCGACGTGCTCGACATCGCCGACCCGACCGACCCGACCAAGGTCGGCACCCTCGACACCCCCGGCGCCAACTCGGTCGACGTCCACGACGGTCTGGTCGTCGTCGCCGAGCAGGCCGACACCACGACCGACGCCGGCACGGTCTCCTTCTTCGACGCCGAGACCCTCGAGGCCCGGCGCACTGTCACCGTCGGCTCGCTGCCCGACATGGTGACCTTCACGCCCGACGGCCGCCGCGTCGTGGTCGCCAACGAGGGCGAGCCCGAGGGCTACTGCGATGGTCAGGTCGACCCCGAGGGCAGCATCTCGGTCATCGACGTCAGCAAGGGCGTGGACCGGGCCAAGGTGCGTACCGCCGACTTCACCTCCTTCAACGGTCGGGCCAAGAAGCTCGAGGCGGCCGGGGTGCGACTCTTCGGCCCCGACGCGACCGTCGCCCAGGACCTCGAGCCCGAGTACGTCGCGACGAGTGCTGACGGCCGCACGGCGTGGGTCACGCTGCAGGAGGCCAACGCGGTCGCCGTCGTCGACCTGCAGGCCGCGCGGGTGGCCAAGATCGTCCCCCTCGGCCTCAAGGACCACTCGGTCGAGGGTCAGGGCATCGACGCGTCCGACAAGGACGACGCGATCGCCATCGACACCCACCCGGTCAAGGGCATGTACATGCCCGACGGGGCGGTCGCCTACAGCGCGGGCGACGGCGCCGAGTACGTCGTGACCGCCAACGAGGGTGACGCGCGCGAGTACGACTGCTTCGCCGAGGAGGAGCGGGTCAAGGACCTCGACCTCGACCCGATCGCCTTCCCCGACGCGGCCGCCCTGCAGGACAACGAGGCCATCGGCCGTCTCACGGTCACGACGACCGCTCCGCACGGTCCCGACGGGTACACCGAGCTGCACTCCTTCGGCGGGCGCTCCGTGAGCATCCTCGACGCCTCCGGCCAGCAGGTCTGGGACAGCGGTGACGGGCTCGAGCAGCTCGTCGCCGAGCGCGACCCGGACAACTTCAACTCGGGCCACGACGAGAACGACTCCTTCGACACCCGCAGCGACGCCAAGGGCCCCGAGCCGGAGGGGCTGGACATCGGCGCGATCGGTGACCGCAGCTACGCCTTCGTCGGCCTCGAGCGCGACTCGGGCATCGCCGTCGTCGACGTGACCGACCCGGCCGCCGCCGAGATCGTCGGCTACGCCAAGAACCGCGACCAGGCCGGTGACCCGGAGGCCGGGACCGCCGGAGACCTCGGCCCGGAGGGGCTGCACTTCATCCCGGAGCAGGACAGCCCCACGGGCCAGCCGCTGCTGCTCGTCGGCAACGAGGTGTCCGGGACGACGACGATCTGGCAGGTCGACGGCCCCCGCTGACCCGTGGTCGGGGGCCCGGCAGACCTCGGTCGGGCCCCCGATTTCATGACCACGGCACTTGCCGTGTAATCTCTCCCGAGGTTGTCCACCGGATCACTCCGATCCGGAGGGCCTGCCCCCTTAGCTCAGTCGGCAGAGCGTTTCCATGGTAAGGAAAAGGTCGTCGGTTCGATTCCGACAGGGGGCTCGGGTTCGGCCCGCGCTGTGCGCAGGTCGACCGCCACGGCGGGGTAGCTCAGCTGGTTAGAGCGCACGACTCATAATCGTGAGGTCGCGGGATCGAGTCCCGCTCCCGCTACGCAGTGCCACGGGTGCGACCACCACCGATTTCCGGTGGGGCCGCCCCGTGGACTATTCTTGTGCGTCGTTGTGTTGTGCCCCCGAGGTGACAACGCACCACACACCTCCCGCCCAGCGCAGACCGGCGCCAGGCGAGTACCACCCGAAGTGTCTGAGAGCAGGTTCTTACCGTGGCCACGAAGAGCGCCGACGTCCGCCCCAAGATCACCATGGCGTGCACGGAGTGCAAGGAGCGGAACTACATCACCAAGAAGAACCGCCGCAACAACCCTGACCGCATGGAGCTGGCGAAGTTCTGCCCGCGGTGCCGCAAGCACACCGCGCACCGCGAGACCCGCTGAGGTCCCTGCACCTGCACGCTTCCCGACGCGGCCGCTCGAGCACCTGCTCGAGCGGCCGCGTCGTCGTGCACGGGGCGCGTGCCTAGACTGACCGCATGGCCGTGAACGAGGACTTCCAAGGGCGCAGCTACGAGCCCACGCCCCCCTTCGACGTCGGGCGTGAGCACATCCGCGACTTCGCCGCGGCGGTCGGCGCGACCGACCCGATCCACACCGACGTCGAGGCCGCGCGGGCCGCCGGCTACGCCGACCTCGTCGCGCCGCCGACCTTCGCCGTCATCCCGGGGCAGCGCACCGACCGCCAGTTCGTCGCCGACCCGGAGGCCGGCGTCGACTACACGCGCGTCGTCCACGGCGAGCAACGCTTCACCCACCACCGACCGATCGTCGCGGGCGACGAGCTGCGCGGCGTGCTGCACATCGACGCGATCCGCGCCGCCGGCGGCCACCAGATGGTGACGATGCGCAGCGAGATCATCGACGCCCACGACGAGCCGGTCGCGACGAGCCTGTCGACGATCGTCGTGCGAGGAGGAGAGTGACCATGGCCGTGCGCGAGTTCTCGCAGGTGAGCGAGGGCGAGTCCCTCCCCAGCCGCACCATCCCGGTCACGAGGGCCACCCTCGTGCACTACGCCGGAGCCTCCGGCGACCGCAACGTCATCCACTGGGACGAGCGCACCGCGCAGGCCGTCGGCCTGCCCGACGTCATCGCCCACGGCATGTGGACGATGGGTGCGGCGGTCCAGGTCGTCACGGACTGGGTCGGCGACGCCGGCCGCATCGTCGACTACGGCACCCGCTTCACCAAGCCGGTCGTCGTCCCCCACGACGGGGGCGCGTCCATCGAGGTGTCCGGAGCGGTGCGGTCGCTCGACGCGCAGACCCGGCAGGTCACCGTCGAGCTCACCGTGACCTGCGGCAAAGACAAGGTCCTCGGCCGCTGCCGAGCCGTCGCACAGCTCGACTGATGGCGACGAGCGAGCCCGGCGCCGCCCTGGCGCCGCACACGACCATGCGCGTCGGCGGCCCCGCCGACACCCTCGTCACCGCGACGACCTCGGCCGAGGTGATCGACGCGGTGCGGTCCGCCGACGACGCGGGTACCCCCCTTCTCCTGTTGTCCGGTGGGTCCAACCTCGTCATCGCCGACCAGGGCTTCCGCGGCACCGTCGTGCGGATCATGACGAAGGGGGTCGACGTCACCCCGACGCCCGACGGCGAGGCGGTCGAGGTCACCGTCGCCGCCGGCGAGGTGTGGGACGACGTCGTGGCCCGGGCCGTCGCCGAGGGCTGGTCGGGCATCGAGGCGCTCTCCGGCATCCCCGGTCTCGCCGGTGCCACCCCGGTGCAGAATGTCGGCGCCTACGGCCAGGAGGTCGCCCAGACGATCGTTCGGGTCCTCGCCTGGGACCGGCACGAGGGCCGCGAGGTCGACTTCGACAACGCGGCGTGCGACTTCACCTACCGGCACTCGGTCTTCAAGCAGACCGGCCGCTACGTCGTCCTCGAGGTGACCTTCCGCCTCGGCCTCGGCGGGCTCTCCGCGCCGGTCGCCTACGCCGACCTGGCGCGCGAGCTCGGGGTCGAGCAGGGGGAGCGGGTGCCACTCGCGGCGGCCCGTGACGCCGTGCTCGTGCAGCGCGGCAACCGCGGCATGGTCCTCGACGAGACCGACCACGACACGTGGAGCTGTGGCTCCTTCTTCACCAACCCGATCCTCACGACGGGCGAGATGGACGCGCTCGTCGAGCGCGCGGGCGCCCGACTCGGCGCTGACGGTCCGGTCCCGCCGGTCTTCCCGGCCGGGGAGGGGCGGGCCAAGACCAGCGCCGCCTGGCTCATCGACAAGGCGGGCTTCGGCAAGGGGCACCACATGCCCGGGCCGGCGGCCCTGTCGACCAAGCACACCCTGGCCATCACCAACCGAGGCACGGCCACCGCGGCCGACGTGGCCGCGCTCGCCCGCGAGGTGCGTGACGGGGTGCGCGAGGCCTTCGGCGTCACCCTGGTCAACGAACCGGTCTTCGTCGGGCACGAGCTGTAGGTGCCGAAGGGCCCACGGTCAGGTCGACCGTGGGCCCGTCGGCGTGCGTCGTGCGTGGGGGTCAGCGCACGGCCGCGTAGGCGTCGACGATGCCGTCGCCGTAGTAGGAGTTCTCCTGCGGGGTGCCGACGCACTCGGCGCCTCGCGTGGTGCTCGAGCACGGGGTGTCGGTGGCCTGGGCCCGCAGCTCGCTGATCATCTTCTCCGGGCCCCACGTCGGGTGGGCCGACTTCATCAGGGCCAGGACGCCGGCGACGTGCGGCGAGGCCATCGAGGTGCCGCTCTTGAGGCCCCACCCGTTGTCCCGGACGATCGTCGAGAGGATCGAGCTGCCGGGAGCGGCGACGTCGATCGAGCCGAGGCCGCGGTTGGAGAAGGAGGACAGCTTGCCCTGGCGGTCGATCGACGAGACGGTGACGACCCCGTCGAGCTCGGTCGGGATGTCCTTGCACGAGCTGTTGATCATGCGCTCGACCGCGGTCCCGTCGTTGGGGCTCGATGCGTTCGTCGTCTTGTTCGACAGGTCGTAGGCGCTGTTGCCGGCGGCCGCCGCGTGGACGGTGCCCTGCTCCGTCGACCAGTCGACCGCGCGACGCACGGCCTCCAGGGCGGGGGCCTGCTCGGGCTGGTCGCCGCACCAGAACTCGAAGGGGTCGACGTAGTAGCTGTTGTTGGTCACGTCCATGCCCTTGAGGCCGGCCTCCATGAAGCCGCAGACCGCGTACTCGGGGTAGATGAACCCGTCGTCGTTGACGACCTTGACCGAGGCCATCTTCGCCCCGGGGGCGATGCCGACGATGCCGACGCCGTTGCGCTCGGCGCCGATCGTGCCGGCGACGTGGGTGCCGTGGTCGCTCGTCGTCGGGGCCCAGGCGGACTCGCCGGTCGCCGGGCGGCCCGCGTCGGTGCAGCCGACCGAGTTGGCGCGGTCGATCTGGTTGGCCAGGTCCGGGTGGTCGGGGTCGATGCCCGAGTCGAGGACGCCGACGGTGACGTCAGGGGAGCCGGTGGTGATCTGGTGCGCCTGCGGCACGTTGATCATCTGCATGTCCCACTGCTCGCCCTCGCGCGGGTCGGTGCTCGTGGCGGCGGTGCCCTCGGAGACGTCGCCCTTCTTCGTCAGGGCCTTCTTCAGCTGGCCCTTGCCCGGGCCCCACGGGGCCTGGGCGCCCGCCGGGGTGCCCTCGCTGACGGCGACCGACCGGGTCGGGCCGACCGACTCGACCGCACTGCCGGCCGCGGAGGCCACGGCGGTGCGGAAGTCGGCCTTGGTCGAGTGGGCCACGACGACGCCGATCTGCGGCCAGGACTGCACGACGACCCCGCCGGCGGACTGGACCGCACGCTCGACCTTGCGCACCTGACCGGGGCTGACGATCTTGGTGTTGATGACGTAGCTGGAGATCTGACCCTCAGGGGTCGAGATCGGGACCGGGGTCGAGACCGGCTCGTCCTGGGTCGCTCCGGTGGCCGACTGGGCGCCGATGACGCCGAGGCCGACGACGGCGGCAGCAGCCGCCAGTCGAGCGCCGCGCGGTCGCATGCGTGAAGCCATGTGCATTTCCTCCCTTGGTGACCGCGGGCCGGGGATCGAGCCGCGGCACCGGCGATCTTGGCAGAAGATCACGCGTCGTGCGCGTCGAACGCCGCAGGATCTTCGGCAGATCTCCCTTCGTCAGGGCCCGGCTGGCTCAGGACGAAGGGGGAGTCGCCAGCCACTCGTCGATGTCGGCCATCGCGGAGTCGACGACCTCACGCGGGGCGCGGCTCGCGCGGAAGGAGCCGCGCGCCAGCTCGGCGAGCTGCGCGTCGTCGAGGCCGTGCACCGACCGGGCGGTCTCGTACTGCGCGAGGAGGCGCGAGTCGAAGAGCAGCGGGTCGTCGGCGCCGAGCGCGACCGTGGCGCCGGCGTCGAGCACCGTGCGCAGCGGCACGTCGTGCTCCTCGCGGTAGACCCCGAGAGCGACATTGGACCCGGGGCAGACCTCCAGGGCCACATCGGCGGCGACGAGCGCCTCGAGCACGCGAGGATCCTCGGTGCTGCGCACGCCGTGCCCGAGCCGCTGCGGGCGCAGGCTCGTGAGGGTCTCGGCGATGGCGTCCGGGCCGAGCAGCTCGCCCGAGTGCGGCACCAGCATCAGCCCGGCCCGCTCGGCGATGCGGAAGGCCGGGGCGAAGTCGGGGGTGGACCCGCGGCGCTCGTCGTTGGACAGGCCGAAGCCGAGGACCCCCTCTGGCCCTCGGTCGGCCAGCCGGGCCGCGAGCCGGGCCAGGGTGCGCGCCTCGAGGGGGTGGCGGATGCGGCTGGCCGCCATGACGACGCCGACCCGCGCTGACCCCGTCTCGTCCGCCGTGGTGTTGACGGAGCGGGCCTCGTCGAGGACCACCTCCATCGCGGGGGTGATGCCACCGACGAAGGGGGCGTACGACGTCGGGTCGACCTGGATCTCGAGCCAGCGCGAGCCCTCGGCGCCGTCGTCGAGGGCCGCCTCGCGCACGATCCGGCGCATCTGGGCCTCGCCTCGCACGCAGTGGCGGGCCGCATCGTAGAGCCGCTGGAAGCGGAACCACCCCCGTTCGTCGGCCGCGGACAGTCGTGGGGGATAGGCCGAGCGAAGGGAGTCGGGCAACCGCAGACCTTGCGCGGCCGCCATGTCCCGGACGGTCTCCACCCGCATCGAGCCGGTGAAGTGCAGGTGCAGGTGGGCTTTGGGCAGGGCCCGCAGGTCGCGGGTCGAGGAGGTCAGTCCTCCTCCTCCTCGGCCCGGCCGTCGATGACGTGCATGGCGGCCTCCTCGGCCGAGGCGGCGCCGCCGTCGACCCCGACGTCGCGTCCCCAGGCCTGGTCGTCGACGTCGGCGTGGCTGCCCTCGTCGGGACTGACGAGTCGTCCGGCGCGGGCGTCACCGACCTCCTGGTCGCCGATCCAGTCGTCCTCGGCAGCGATCGAGTCCGGGTCGTCGCCGCCCACGCGGTCGTCGCCGCGACGCCCGGGCTCGTCCGGGTCACCCCACCGGGTGTCGGGCTCCTCCTGCTTGACCCGCTGGTCGATCGTCTCGCCGACCTGCTGCTCGGCCGCCGTCACGCCGTGGGCGTAGGAGCCGCGGGCCGAGTCGGGCGGGGAGTAGCCCGCGTCGAGCGGGTCCTCGTCCCCGGCGCCGGTGCCCATGAGGCTGTCGCCCGGCTGCAGCTGGTCCTCGTCGTCGAGGCTGTAGCTCGTCAGGTCGGTGTCGAGGTCTTCACGCTCGGACATGGTCACTCCTTGGTGGTTGCGCCCAGCTGCTCCGCGGCCGCGATGAGGACGCACGTGGCGACCGTCTCCATGGCCTCGGTGAGCTCGGACATCGGCGGCATGGTGGGCGCCAAGCGGATGTTGGTGTCGTCCGGGTCCTGCCCGAGGGGGAAGGAGGCACCCGCGGGGGTCAGCGACAGGCCGGCCTCCTTGGCGAGGGCGACGACACGGGAGGCCGTGCCGGGAAGCACGTCGAGGTTGACGAAGTAGCCGCCCGTCGGGCGGTTCCACGTCGCGACCCCGAGGCCGCCGAGGCGCTCGGTGAGCACCCGGTCGACCTCGGCGAACTTCGGGGCGATGATCTCGGCGTGCCTGCGCATGTGCGCCCGCACCCCGTCGGCGTCGCCGAAGAACTCGGCGTGCCGCAGCTGGTTGACCTTGTCCGGGCCGATGGAGCCCTTGCCGAGGTGCTCGAGGTACCAGGCGACCTGCTCGGTCGACGAGGCGAGGAAGGCGACGCCCGCGCCCGCCCAGGTGATCTTCGAGGTCGAGGCGAACATGACGGTGCGGTGGGGGTGCCCGGCGCCGGAGCACAGCGTGATCATGTCGGCGCTCTTGGCCTCCTCCTCGGTGAGGTGGTGGAGGGCGTAGGCGTTGTCCCAGAAGATCTTGAAGTCCGGGGCGGCGGTCTTCATCGCCGCCAGCCGGCTGGCGACCTCGTGCGAGACGATCGCGCCGGTCGGGTTGGCATAGGTCGGCACGACCCACATGCCCTTGATCGACGGGTCGGAGCCGGCGATGCGGGCGACCTCGTCGACGTCGGGACCCTCGGCGGTCATCGGCACGGTCACCATCTCGATGCCGAGGTCCTCGAGGAGGGCGAAGTGGCGGTCGTAGCCGGGGACGGGGCAGATGAAGGTGACCTTGTCCTCCTTCGCCCACGGGCGGGGGGAGTCGACGGCACCGAAGAGGAGGAGGTCGACGAGGACGTCGCGCATCATCGTCAGCGACGAGTTGCCGCCGGCCACGAGCTGCTCGAGCTCGACCCAGAGCAGCTCGGCGAAGATCTCGCGCAGTTCGGTCAGGCCGGTGAGGCCCCCGTAGTTGCGCACGTCGGTGCCGGCGCGGTCCGTCGTCGCAGAGGGCAGCGAGAGCATGTCGTCGGCGAGGTCGAGCTGTGCGGAGCTCGGCTTGCCGCGCGTCACGTCGAGCTTGGTGCCCTTGGCGGCCTGCGCGGCGTGGGCCTCGCGCTGGGTCTGCGCGAGGGCGTGCAGCTCCTGCGCGGAGAGGTCGGACAGGGGGCGAGCGTCGGGCGTCGAAGTCACGCCGTCAGTCTTCCACCTCGCGTGGGTTCGCGGTGCGGTGCCTCCGTGACGTACAGTGATCCCTCGGTTGACTTGGACCAGACTCTCCGGCGTGCCCGCACACCGAGGGAGATGGTCCGAGACGGCCACGGGAGGCCGCCCCCAACGCGACCTTCCGAAGGGCAGTGGCTCAATTGGTAGAGCACCGGTCTCCAAAACCGGCGGTTGGGGGTTCGAGTCCCTCCTGCCCTGCGTTGCACGACACCCGTTGCGCAGCCAGGTGAGACCCCGACGGAGAAGAGACGACGTGAGCCAGCTCGGAGCGCAGCCGACCAAGGCGCGGCGCGAGCCGAAGGGCGGCAACCCGATCTCTCGCTTCTTCGGCTCCATCGGCCTCTTCCTTGCCCAGGTGCTCGACGAGCTCCGCAAGGTCGTCCGGCCGACCCGGTCCGAGCTGATCAACTACACGCTCGTGGTCATCGTCTTCGTCTCCGTGATGATGCTCATCGTCTCGGGCCTGGACGCGGCGTTCACCCGGGCAGTGCTCTGGGTGTTCGGCGGCTGACGCCGCCGCACCACACCCGCAGACCGGGCGCGCTCCCGCGCCGACGTACGAAGCTGAAGTGAGGAAACAGGTCATGTCCGAGCAGGCCCCGACCCCCGAGTCCCAGGACACCGAGGGCACCTCGAGCGTCATCGCCGCCGAGCAGGCCGAGCACGCTGCGCAGCCGCCGGCGGACCTCCCTTCGGCCCAGGAGGCCGACGACGCCCGCGCCGCCGACGAGGCCCTCGAGGAGGCCGCCGCGGAAGAGGCCCACGAGGCCCCCGCCGAGCCGCAGACCCGCGAGAGCGACGCCGACGGCGACGTGCTCCCCGAGGACAGCGCCGACCCGGTCCAGGCCTTCAAGGACGAGCTCGCCGGCAAGTTCGGCGACTGGTACGTCATCCACACCTACGCGGGCTACGAAAACCGGGTCAAGCACAACCTCGAGACCCGTGTCGCCAACCTCGACATGGAGGACTACATCTTCGAGGTGGCCGTCACCATCGACGAGGTCACCGAGATCAAGTCCGGTCAGAAGAAGGTGCGCAAGCAGCCGCGCATGCCCGGCTACGTCCTCGTGCGCATGGACCTCACCGACGAGTCCTGGGGCGCCGTGCGGCACACGCCGGGTGTCACGGGCTTCGTGGGCAATGCGCACGACCCGGTGCCGCTGAGCCTCGACGAGGTCTTCACGATGATCAAGCCCGCGGACCTCGAGAAGGCCGCCGCCCCGGCGGCCGCCGGGGCCGCCCCGACGCAGGACGGCCTGTCCGCCCCCGCCGCCCCGGTGGACGTCGACTTCGAGGTCGGCGAGTCGGTCACCGTCATGGACGGGCCCTTCGAGACCATGCCGGCGACGATCTCCGAGATCCTCCCCGAGAGCCAGAAGCTCAAGGTCCTCGTCTCCATCTTCGGCCGGGAGACCCCGGTCGAGCTCGGCTTCCACCAGGTCGCCAAGCTCTGAGAAGCCGCGTCGCCGACTGGCGGCGCATCTGCAACCGGGTCATCGCCCACGGCGTCGGCCCACAACACGGAAGTAGGAACATCGCATGCCCCCCAAGAAGAAGGTCTCCGGCTACATCAAGCTGCAGATCCAGGCTGGTGCCGCCACCCCCGCCCCGCCGGTCGGTCCGGCGCTGGGTCAGCACGGCGTCAACATCATGGAGTTCGTCAAGGCGTACAACGACGCCACGGCGGACCAGCGCGGCAACGTCGTCCCGGTCGAGATCACGGTCTACGAAGACCGCTCCTTCACCTTCATCACCAAGACCCCGCCGGCCGCCGAGCTGATCAAGAAGGCCGCGGGCGTCAAGAAGGCCTCCGGTGAGCCGCACAAGGTCAAGGTCGCCTCGCTGACCAAGGACCAGGTGCGCGAGATCGCCGAGACCAAGATGCCCGACCTCAACGCCAACGACATCGACGCCGCGATGAAGATCATCGCCGGCACCGCGCGTCAGATGGGCATCGAGACCCCGGGCATCTGAGCCCGACCCGTGGGAGGGCCTGCGCTGGCCCGCACCACACCTCCACCACCACCCAAGGAGTACCCATGAAGCGCAGCAAGAGCTACCGCGCCGCGGCGGACAAGGTCGACCGCGATCTCGCCTACGCCCCCCTCGAGGCCGTCCGACTCGCCAAGGAGGGCGCGAAGAAGACCTTCGACGAGACCGTCGAGGTCGCCTTCCGTCTCGGCATCGACCCCCGCAAGGCCGACCAGATGGTCCGCGGCACGGTCAACCTCCCGCACGGCACGGGCAAGACCGCCCGCGTCCTCGTCTTCGCCAACGGCGACAAGGCCGACGCCGCCCGTGAGGCCGGCGCCGACTTCGTCGGGTCCGACGACATGCTCGAGAAGGTCCAGGGCGGCTGGATGGACTTCGACGCCGTCGTCGCCACCCCGGACCTCATGGGCAAGGTCGGCCGTCTCGGCAAGGTCCTGGGCCCCCGTGGTCTCATGCCCAACCCCAAGACGGGCACCGTCACGATGGACACGGCCAAGGCCGTCGCCGACATCAAGGGCGGCAAGATCGAGTTCCGCAACGACAAGCACGCCAACCTGCACTTCATCATCGGCAAGGCGAGCTTCGACGAGAAGCAGCTCGTGGAGAACTACCAGACGGCGCTCGAGGAGATCCTGCGTCTCAAGCCGTCCGCCTCCAAGGGCCGCTACATCACCAAGGCCGTGCTGAGCACGACCATGGGCCCGGGCATCGTCCTGGACTCCTCGCGGGTCAAGAACCTCCTCGAGGAGACCGTCCCGGTGGCGGCCGACGAGGTCCCCGCCTCGGAGTGACCCACGCCTTCGCGTGACCTCGAAGGGGGTCGCACCCGCCCGGGTGCGACCCCCTTCGTCATGTCCGCCAGGCTGCGCCGGCGACGATTTGTCCCCACCGGTCCACCTGCCGTACTGTTGCTCCCGACCATTGACCGCCGGTTGTCGTGATCCACGTGATCGTGACCCAAGGTTCCGCGAGAGCGGGCGACCCGCGCAGGCCACTTGATTCGCACCCGTCCTCGTGACGTGCGTGCCGGAGTCCCGTGCCTGCGCCGGGGCTCCTTTTCTCGTTCCGGGCCCCGGTGGCACCACACGAGAAGGAGGCCCGCATGGCGAACCCCCAGAAGGACGCCGCCATCGCCGAGCTCGCGGAGAAGTTCCGCAGCTCCAGCGCGGCCGTGATCACGGAGTACCGCGGTCTGACCGTGGCGCAGCTCGGCGAGCTGCGCAGCAAGCTCCGTGGCAACGCCACCTACTCCGTGGTGAAGAACACGCTGACCGAGCGGGCTGCCAAGGAGGCGGGCGTCGAGTCCGCCTTCGAGGGCCAGCTCGTCGGCCCCAACGCGATCGCCTTCGTCGAGGGCGACCCCGTCGAGGCTGCCAAGGGTCTGCGTGACTTCGCCAAGGACAACCCCCTCCTGGTGATCAAGGGCGGAATCCTCGACGGGAACCCGCTCACGCCGGAGGAGATCGACAAGCTCGCGAAGCTCGAGTCCCGCGAGGTTCTCCTGGGCAAGCTGGCTGGCGCCATGAAGGCCCAGCTCACCCAGGCCGCGTACCTCTTCAACGCGCCGCTCGCGCAGACGGCTCGCGTCGTCGACGCGCTGCGCGCGAAGGTCGAGGAGCAGGGCCCGGTCGCGACCGACGCCCCCGCTGCGGACACCGAGGAGCCGGCCGCCGAGGCCGTCGCCTCCACCGAGACCACCCCCGAGGGTGGCGACGAGGCCTGAGGCACCCGCCTCTCGGCCACTGCACGACCCCGCCACTTTCGGCACACACGTTTGATCAGAAAGGACGCCCATCATGGCGAAGCTCAGCACCGACGAGCTCCTTGAGGCCTTCAAGGAGATGACCCTCATCGAGCTCTCCGAGTTCGTGAAGCAGTTCGAGGAGACCTTCGAGGTCACCGCCGCGGCCCCGGTTGCCGTTGCGGGTGCCGCCCCGGCCGCCGGTGGCGACGCCGGTGGCGACGCCGCCGCCGAGCAGGACGAGTTCGACGTCATCCTCGCCGCGGCCGGCGACAAGAAGATCCAGGTCATCAAGGAGGTCCGCGCGCTCACCAGCCTCGGCCTCAAGGAGGCCAAGGACCTCGTCGACGGCGCCCCCAAGCCCGTCCTCGAGAAGGTCGACAAGGACGCCGCGGAGAAGGCCAAGGAGGCCCTCGAGGGCGCCGGCGCCACCGTCGAGCTCAAGTGATCTCGGCTCGTCACTGACGAGCACTGATCTGCCGAAGGGCGGGTCGCACCACCTGGTGCGACCCGCCCTTCGGCGTGTGCCTCGTCAGAGCAGCGGGCGCCAGGGGGAGAGGATGCCCTCGGTGACCCGGCTGATGAGCGGGCGACGGGTCCACTCGTCGAGGGTCAGCTCGGTGGTGTTGCCCGAGTCGAGGGTGAAGATCTCCTCCATCCGGGCGGCGACGTCGGCGTCGAGGATCTCCATGTTGACCTCGTAGTTGCCCGCGAGGCTCAACCGGTCGATGTTGGCGGTGCCGATGGTCGACCACAGCCCGTCGATCGTCGCGGTCTTGGCGTGCACCATGGCATTTTCGAAGCGGAGCAGGCGCACCCCGCCGCGCAGCAGCCGCTCGTAGGCGACGCGGCTGAGCCAGTCGGCGACGATGTGGTTGCTGAAGTGGGGCACGATGACGCGCACGTCGACCCCGCGCTCGGCGGCGTTGACGAGGCTGCGGATGAAGGCGTCGTCGGGGATGAGGTAGGCGGTCGTCAGCCACACCCGCTCGCTGGCCCGGTCGATCGCCTCGAGGTACATGTTGCGGATCGGGTAGACCATGTCGGCCGGCAGGTTGCGGTGGATGCGCATGTCGCGGCTCCACGTGCGGCGGCTCGGCTGGGGGAGCGCCGGGCTGCCGTCGTAGATGTTCCAGTAGTCGACGAAGGCATTTTCGAGCTCGACGACCATGTCGCCGGCGTAGCGGGCATGGGTGTCGCGCCAGCGGTTGGCGTAGTCCTGGCCGATGTTGTAGCCGCCGAGGTAGGCGGCCGTCTCGTCGACGACGAGGAGCTTGCGGTGGTTGCGCCCCCAGTGGCCGGGGTGGAAGAAGTTCAGGCCCCCCGTGACGAGCGGGTGGCGCTTGACGTGGATGCCCTCGGGGAGCGATTGGAAGAAGCGGCGCGGGACGACGAGGTTGGCGAAGGTGTCGTAGACGACGAAGACGCGCACGCCGCGCTCGTGGGCCGCGACGAGCGCGTCCCGGAAGCGCTGCCCGATGGCATCGTCCTTCCAGATGTAGGTCTCGAAGTAGATGCGCTCCTGCGCCGCGTCGATGTCGGCGAGCATGTCCTCGAAGAGGTGCTCGCCGAAGGTGTAGATGCGCACGTCGCCGCCGGGGACGGGCACCGGACCGCCCTGCTGGTGCGGGAACTCCTTGTCCGGACGGTCCTTGCGGCGCTGGCTGTCGAAGACGAGCAGGCCTGCGACAGTGAGCAGCTGGGTCGCGACGACGGCGCCGGCCGTGCGCCGGACCGCACGTCGCACCTCGAGCCGGCGTCGGCGTCGGCGGATCGAGCGCGCATTCATGGCCCCACCCTAGGGCCCGGGTCGAAGGGGGGATCCCGCCGACCCGGTCCGGGCATCGGCTCGCGACCCGCCGGGGACGTGCCTTGACGTGGCGGTTCCCGTCGTCCATCCTCATGGCGTCGATTGATCCGGCCCCACCGCGTCTGCGGGAGAGGGGCCGTGGACCACCGTCGAGCCGTCGGTTCGACCGGGTTGGACACTTGTGTGTTTGTGGACTACGCTGTCGCTTTGCGCTGCCTTGTTCCTGTCGTGACCCCGTCGGACCGCTCACATCCCCTCGTTCCCGAGGGTGTCGAGAGCCCCGCCGGGACGCGATCCGGACCCGGTGGCACCGCCCGACTCTCAAGGCCCGTGGAAGGATCCATCCTTGGCTGCCTCGCGCACCGCTTCCCCGATGTCCACCGCACGGACGGCCAGTGGCCGTCTGTCCTTCGCAAAGATCCGCGAGCCCCTCGAGGTCCCCGACCTCCTGGCCCTCCAGACGGAGAGCTTCGACTGGCTCCTGGGCAACGAGAAGTGGCAGGAGCGTCTCGCCGACGCTCTCGACGCCGGTCGACGTGACGTCCCCGAGCACCCGGGGCTGGAGGAGATCTTCGAGGAGATCTCCCCGATCGAGGACTTCTCCGGCTCGATGAGCCTCTCCTTCCGGGAGAGCCGCTTCGAGGAGCCGAAGTACTCCGTCGACGACTGCAAGGAGCGCGACCAGACCTACTCCGCGCCCCTCTTCGTCACCGCCGAGTTCATGAACGCCGAGACCGGCGAGATCAAGAGCCAGACGGTCTTCATGGGTGACTTCCCGCTCATGACCGAGCGCGGCACCTTCATCATCAACGGCACCGAGCGCGTCGTCGTCTCGCAGCTCGTGCGCAGCCCCGGCGTCTACTTCGAGCGCACCCCCGACAAGACCTCCGACAAGGACGTCTACTCGGCCAAGGTCATCCCGAGCCGCGGTGCGTGGCTCGAGTTCGAGGTCGACAAGCGCGACATGGTCGGCGTCCGCGTCGACCGCAAGCGCAAGCAGTCGGTCACCGTCCTGCTCAAGGCCCTGGGCATGACCTCCGCGGAGATCCTCGAGGAGTTCGGCGACTACGAGTCGATGCGTGCCACCCTCGACAAGGACACCGTCGAGGACCAGGACGCCGCGCTGCTCGACATCTATCGCAAGCTGCGCCCCGGTGAGCCGCCGACCCGTGAGGCCGCGCAGAACCTGCTCGACAACCTCTACTTCAACCCCAAGCGCTACGACCTGGCCAAGGTCGGCCGCTACAAGGTCAACCGCAAGCTCGGTGTCGAGGCCGACCTCGACTCCTCGGTGCTCCTGCTCGAGGACATCGTCGCGACGCTCAAGTACCTCGTCGCCCTGCACGCCGACCAGCCGACGCTCCCGGGTGTCCGCGACGGCGAGCCCTTCGAGGTGCCGGTCGAGACCGACGACATCGACCACTTCGGCAACCGTCGTCTGCGCTCGGTCGGTGAGCTCATCCAGAACCAGGTCCGCACCGGCCTGTCGCGGATGGAGCGCGTCGTGCGCGAGCGGATGACGACCCAGGACGTCGAGGCGATCACGCCCCAGACGCTCATCAACATCCGGCCGGTCGTCGCCTCCATCAAGGAGTTCTTCGGCACCAGCCAGCTGTCGCAGTTCATGGACCAGAACAACCCGCTGTCGGGGCTGACGCACAAGCGTCGCCTCAACGCGCTGGGCCCGGGCGGTATCTCCCGTGACCGCGCGCAGATGGAGGTCCGTGACGTCCACCCGTCGCACTACGGCCGCATGTGCCCGATCGAGACCCCTGAGGGTCCCAACATCGGTCTGATCGGCTCGCTGGCCAGCTACGGCCGGATCAACGCCTTCGGCTTCATCGAGACCCCGTACCGCAAGGTCGAGGCCGGTCGGGTCACCGACGAGATCGTCTACATCTCGGCGGACGAGGAGGACAAGGTCATCGTGGCCCAGGCCAACGCCGTCCTCCTCGACGACGGCACCTTCGCCGAGGAGCGGGTCCTCGCCCGGACCAAGGGTGGCGAGGTCGACCAGATCCCGGCCGAGGACGTCGACTACATGGACGTCTCGCCGCGACAGATGGTCTCCGCCGCGACCGCGATGATCCCCTTCCTCGAGCACGACGACGCCAACCGCGCGCTCATGGGCGCCAACATGCAGCGTCAGGCCGTGCCGCTCGTCCAGGCCGAGGCCCCCTTCGTCGGCACCGGCATGGAGCACCGTGCAGCGCTCGACTCGGGCGACGTCGTCCGTGCTGAGAAGGCGGGTGTCGTCACCGAGGTCTCCGCCGACCTGGTGACCGTCACGCAGGACGAGGGCGGTTCGCGCTCGTACAAGATGATGAAGTTCTCCCGGTCCAACCAGGGCAACAGCTACAACCAGCGCGTCATGGTCTCCGAGGGTGACCGCGTCGAGGCCGGCCAGCTGATCGCCGACGGTCCCGCGACCGACGGCGGCGAGATGGCCCTCGGGCGCAACCTCCTCGTCGCCTTCATGCCCTGGGAGGGCTACAACTACGAGGACGCCATCATCCTCAGCCAGCGTCTGGTGCAGGACGACGTCCTCTCCTCGATCCACATCGAGGAGCACGAGGTCGACGCCCGCGACACCAAGCTCGGCCCCGAGGAGATCACCCGCGACATCCCCAACGTCTCCGAGGAGGTCCTCGCGGACCTCGACGAGCGCGGCATCATCCGCATCGGTGCCGAGGTGCGCGACGGCGACCTGCTCGTCGGCAAGGTCACGCCCAAGGGCGAGACCGAGCTGACCCCCGAGGAGCGCCTGCTCCGCGCGATCTTCGGCGAGAAGGCGCGCGAGGTTCGCGACACCTCGATGAAGGTCCCCCACGGCGAGACCGGCACCGTCATCGGCGTCAAGGTCTTCGACAAGGACGAGGGCGACGAGCTGCCCCCGGGCGTCAACCAGCTGGTGCGCGTCTACGTCGCCAACAAGCGCAAGATCACCGATGGTGACAAGCTCGCCGGCCGTCACGGCAACAAGGGCGTCATCTCCAAGATCCTGCCCGTCGAGGACATGCCCTTCCTCGAGGACGGCACCCCGGTCGACGTCGTGCTCAACCCGCTCGGTGTCCCCGGCCGCATGAACATCGGCCAGATCCTCGAGCTGCACCTGGGCTGGGCCGCCAGCCGCGGATGGCAGATCGAGGGCGAGCCCGAGTGGGCCGAGATGATCCCGCACGACGCGCGCCAGGCTCCGGCCAACACGCGCGTTGCCAGCCCCGTCTTCGACGGTGCCCGCGAGGAGGAGATCACCGGTCTGCTCGACTCGACGACCCCGACCCGCGACGGTGTGCGGCTCATCGACCGCTCCGGCAAGGCCAACCTCTTCGACGGCCGTACCGGTGAGCCCTACCCGGACCCGGTGTCCGTCGGCTACATGTACATCCTCAAGCTGCACCACCTCGTGGACGACAAGATCCACGCCCGCAGCACGGGTCCGTACTCGATGATCACCCAGCAGCCGCTGGGTGGTAAGGCCCAGTTCGGTGGCCAGCGCTTCGGCGAGATGGAGGTGTGGGCCCTCGAGGCCTACGGCGCCTCCTACGCGCTCCAGGAGCTGCTCACCATCAAGTCCGACGACGTGACCGGTCGCGTCAAGGTCTACGAGGCCATCGTCAAGGGCGACAACATCCCCGAGCCGGGGATCCCGGAGTCCTTCAAGGTGCTCATCAAGGAGATGCAGTCCCTCTGCCTCAACGTGGAGGTCCTCAACTCCGAGGGCGGCACCATCGAGATGCGCGACAACGAGGACGACGTCTTCCGCGCCGCCGAGGAGCTCGGCATCGACCTGTCCCGGCGCGAGCCGAGCTCGGTCGAAGAGGTCTGAGAGCCCGGGGGACCCGGGCCCGCCCCGGTCCGGGTCCCCCGAGCACCCTCAACAAGCCCAGACGGTCGCCCTTCGTGATCGTCACCGGGCCACAGAACTTATCGAGTCATCCTCGACAACGAGAGAAGGAAGCACGAAGTGCTGGACGTCAACTTCTTCGACGAGCTGCGCATCGGCCTGGCCACCGCGGAGGACATCCGCAACTGGAGCCACGGCGAGGTCAAGAAGCCCGAGACCATCAACTACCGCACCCTCAAGCCCGAGAAGGAGGGCCTGTTCTGCGAGCGGATCTTCGGCCCCACCCGGGACTGGGAGTGCTCCTGCGGCAAGTACAAGCGAGTCCGCTTCAAGGGCATCATCTGCGAGCGCTGCGGCGTCGAGGTCACCCGCGCCGGCGTGCGTCGTGAGCGGATGGGTCACATCGAGCTGGCCGCCCCCGTCACCCACATCTGGTACTTCAAGGGCGTCCCGAGCCGCCTCGGGTACCTGCTCGACCTGGCGCCGAAGGACCTCGAGAAGGTCATCTACTTCGCCGCCTACATGATCACGAGCGTCGACGAGGACCAGCGTCACAGCGACCTGCCCTCGCTCGAGGCCCAGATCGAGGCCGAGAAGCGCGAGCTGGAGAACCGCCGCGACGCGGACGTCGAGACCCGCGCCCAGAAGCTCGAGAAGGACATCGCCGAGCTCGAGGCCGAGGGCGCCAAGTCCGACGCCAAGCGCAAGGTCCGCGACTCCGCCGAGCGCGAGATGAACCAGATCCGCAAGCGGGCCGACCAGCAGGTCGAGCGCCTCGCGCAGGTCTGGGACCGCTTCAAGAACCTCAAGGTCCAGGACCTCGAGGGCGACGAGGTCCTCTACCGCGAGATGCGCGACCGCTTCGGTCTGTACTTCGAGGGCGGCATGGGCGCTGCGGCGATCCAGAAGCGCCTCGAGACCTTCGACCTCGAGGCCGAGGCCGACAAGCTGCGCGAGATCATCGCCACCGGCAAGGGGCAGAAGAAGACCCGCGCCCTCAAGCGCCTCAAGGTCGTCACCGCCTTCCTCACCACCGACAACAAGCCGGCCGGCATGGTTCTGGACGCGGTCCCGGTCATCCCGCCGGACCTGCGCCCGATGGTCCAGCTCGACGGTGGCCGCTTCGCCACCTCCGACCTCAACGACCTCTACCGCCGGGTCATCAACCGCAACAACCGCCTCAAGCGACTGCTCGACCTCGGCGCGCCCGAGATCATCGTCAACAACGAGAAGCGGATGCTGCAGGAGGCCGTCGACAACCTCTTCGACAACGGTCGTCGCGGTCGTGCGGTCACCGGCCCGGGCAACCGCCCGCTGAAGTCGCTGTCCGACATGCTCAAGGGCAAGCAGGGTCGCTTCCGTCAGAACCTCCTCGGCAAGCGCGTCGACTACTCCGGCCGTTCGGTCATCGTCGTCGGCCCGCAGCTGAAGCTGCACCAGTGCGGTCTGCCCAAGGCCATGGCGCTCGAGCTGTTCAAGCCCTTCGTCATGAAGCGGCTCGTCGACCTCGACCACGCCCAGAACATCAAGTCGGCCAAGCGCATGGTCGAGCGTCAGCGCTCGGTCGTGTGGGACGTCCTCGAAGAGGTCATCACCGAGCACCCCGTGCTGCTCAACCGTGCGCCCACGCTGCACCGTCTGGGCATCCAGGCCTTCGAGCCGCAGCTCGTCGAGGGCAAGGCCATCCAGATCCACCCGCTCGTCTGCACGGCCTTCAACGCCGACTTCGACGGTGACCAGATGGCCGTCCACCTGCCGCTGAGCGCGGAGGCCCAGGCCGAGGCCCGGATCCTCATGCTCTCGAGCAACAACATCCTCAAGCCGGCCGACGGTCGACCCGTCACCATGCCGACGCAGGACATGGTCATCGGCCTGTTCCACCTCTCCTCCGAGGTGGCGCTGGAGACCGAGCACCGTCGCGCCTTCGCGACGACGGCCGAGGCCCGCATGGCCTTCGACGCCGGCGAGATCAAGATCGGTACGCCGATCAAGGTCCGGCTGACCGACGTCGTCCCGCCGATCGGCCACGAGCTGCCCGAGGGTGCCGAGCTCGACGAGCGCGGCATGCTCGCGACGTGGACCGCCGAGACGACGCTGGGCCGGGCGCTCTTCAACGAGACGCTCCCGGAGAACTACCCCTTCGTCAACGAGCCGGTCGACCGCAAGCGTCTGTCGACGATCGTCAACGACCTCGCCGAGCGCTACACCAAGGTCGAGGTCGCGGCATCGCTCGACGCCCTCAAGGAGGCCGGCTACCACTGGGCCTCCCGTTCGGGCACGACGGTTGCCGTCTCCGACGTCGTCACGCCGCCGCGCAAGCCCGAGATCCTCGCGACCTACGAGGAGAAGGCGACCAAGGTCCAGAAGCAGTACGAGCGCGGTCTGATCACCGACGACGAGCGCCGTCAGGAGCAGATCGAGATCTGGACCCAGGCGACCAACGAGGTCTCTGCCGAGATGCAGCAGAACTTCCCGAAGGACAACCCCATCTTCCGGATGGTCAACTCGGGTGCTCGTGGTAACTGGTTCCAGCTGCGCCAGATCGCCGGTATGCGTGGCCTCATGGCCAACCCCAAGGGTGAGATCATCCCGCGCCCGATCCGTACGAACTTCCGTGAGGGTCTGTCCGTCGTCGAGTTCTTCATCTCGACGCACGGTGCGCGCAAGGGTCTGGCCGACACCGCCCTTCGTACCGCCGACTCGGGCTACCTGACCCGTCGTCTCGTCGACGTCTCCCAGGACGTCATCATCCGCGAGGACGACTGCGGGACCGAGCGCGGCCTGACGATGCCGATCGCGCAGTTCGACGAGCTCACGGGCACCCGTCGCAAGCACGACGACGTCGAGTTCACGGTCTACGCGCGCTGCGTCGCGACCGACGTCGAGCACGAGGGCACCGTCCTGGCCGAGGCCGGCTCCGACCTGGGCGATGTCGTCATCGACAAGCTCTACAAGGCCGGCGTCGACGAGCTGAAGATCCGTTCGGTCCTTACCTGCGAGTCCAAGGTGGGCACCTGCGCCAAGTGCTACGGCCGCAGCCTGGCCACCGGCCAGCTCGTCGACATCGGCGAGGCCGTCGGCATCATCGCGGCCCAGTCGATCGGTGAGCCCGGTACCCAGCTGACGATGCGGACCTTCCACACCGGTGGTGTGGCCGGTGACGACATCACGCAGGGTCTGCCGCGAGTCGTCGAGCTCTTCGAGGCGCGTACCCCCAAGGGTGTGGCCCCGATCGCCGAGGCCGACGGTCGGATCACCATCGAGGAGACCGACAAGGGCCGTCGCATCCTGCTCGTCGCGGACCGCGACGGCGAGGAGCACGCCTACCCGGTGAGCAAGCGTTCGCGCCTGCTCGTCGAGGACGGCGAGCGGGTTGCCGTCGGCACCCAGCTCGTCCAGGGCGCCATCGACCCCAAGCAGGTCCTGCGCATCCTCGGCCCGCGCCACGCCCAGAAGCACCTCGTCGACGAGGTGCAGAAGGTCTACCGCCAGCAGGGTGTGTCGATCCACGACAAGCACATCGAGGTCATCGTCCGGCAGATGCTGCGCCGGATCACCATCCTCGAGTCGGGTGACGCCAACCTCCTGCCGGGCATGCTCGCCGAGCGTGCGCGCTTCGAGTCGGAAAACCGCCGTGTCGTTGCCGAGGGCGGTCGCCCGGCCTCGGGTCGTCCCGAACTCATGGGCATCACCAAGGCCTCGCTCGCCACGGACTCCTGGCTCTCCGCCGCCTCCTTCCAGGAGACGACCCGCGTCCTCACCGAGGCCGCGATGGAGGGCCGCTCCGACCCGCTGCTGGGCCTGAAGGAGAACGTCATCCTCGGAAAGCTCATCCCCGCCGGTACGGGCCTGCCCCGTTACCGCAACGTGGAGGTCGAGCCCACCGAGGAGGCCAAGGCCGCGATGTACTCGCTGCCCAACTACGACGAGTACGCCTACCCGGTCTTCGGTCCCGGCTCCGGCGAGGCGATCCGCCTCGACGACCTGGACCTGGACGTCTGAGTCGCCGCACTCACCGTTTCCTTCAGGAGCTTGCTCTGCAAGCGCCTGACAAGGAAGGGGGTCGCTTCCCGCGCGGGAGGCGACCCCCTTCGTCGTCCGGCGACGGACGTGACGGATGTGGTCAGGGAGGGCTCAGGGGCGAAGATCGCCGGAAAATCAAGGGAAACACGCCGACGGGCAAGTCGACGGCGGCCGGGGATTCGTGGTTGATTGGTCCCTGTTCGACCTAAGAACTTCAAGGATGGAGATCCCACTATGAACAAGTCCGAGCTCGCCAGCGCCGTCGCCGAGAAGGCTGGCGTGTCCGCTTCCGCGGCGTCCGAGGTCATCACCGCCCTCCAGGCGGTCCTGTCCGACTCCGTCGCCAAGGGCGAGAAGGTCACCGTCCCCGGCTTCTTCAGCCTCGAGCGCGTCGAGCGCGCCGAGCGCAAGGGCCGCAACCCGCAGACGGGTGAGGAGATGACCATCCCCGGTGGCTACGCCGCCAAGCTCACCGCCGGCAGCGCCCTCAAGGCCGCGGCCAAGGGCTGATTGCCGCAGCACTGCCCGAAGGGGGCTGGTCACCGCACGGTGACCGGCCCCCTTCGTCGTACCCGGCAGGTGAGAGAGGATGGGGGCGTGCCCGCCCCTGACCACGACTCCAGCCAGCCGATGTCGGTGCGTGCCACCGCGGCGCGCTGGGCGCTCGGCACGATCCTGGCGGTCGGCGCACTCGTGCTGCTCCTCAAGCCCGGTGGGGTGAGCAAGCTGCTCGCGCTCGTCCTCGCGGGCGCGGCGGTCACGACCTTCGCCCGACGCTCGCGCAGCGACGCCACGATCGTCTCGGTCGTGCTCCTCGTCGTCGCCGGGGTCTACCTCGGGGCCTTCCTCACCGGCAACAGCCACTGGATCACGGACAGGTACTGATGCGCGACGACCTCATCATCCGACGCGAGACGCCGGACGACACCGCGGCCACCGAGGCCCTGCACGACGCCGCCTTCGGCGTCCCCGACGGCAGGAGCGAGTCCGTCGAACGTGAGCTCCTGCGGGGGCTGCGGGCCGACGGCTCGGTCATCGACGAGCTGACCTTCGTCGCCGAGCTCGACGGCGAGGTCGTGGGCCACGTCGTGTGCAGTCGCGGCAGCCTCGCGGGGGAGCCGAGCGTCGGCCTCGGACCGATCGGCGTGCGTCCCGACCACCAGCGGCAGGGGATCGGCGCGGCCCTGATGATGGCCGTCGTCGCCAGCGCGGAGCAGCAGGCAGAGCCGGCCGTCGTCCTGCTCGGCGACCCGGAGTACTACGGCTTCTTCGGCTTCGTGCCGGCCTCCGGCCTGGGCATCGCGTCCCCGGGGGAGTGGGAGGATCGCTACTTCCAGGCCAAGCCGTTGCGGGCCTGGCGCCCACAGATGGCCGGTGACTTCCGGTACGCGCCGGCCTTCGACCGCCTGGGCTGAGGTAACGATTTGTGAGGGCATCGGCACGCCGGTATCGTTGATCAGCGTGCGTGGCTCGGCTGTGCCGTGACGCGCGCAGAGGAAGGTCGGTGACGACCCTCCTCGCCCTCTCGCCGGGCGCCCCCAGCAGCGGTCTTCGACCGTGACGGGGGAGTGCAGGGGAGAGCACCGTAGGCGACACACCCGAGTGCGGGGGTCGTCGGCGGCATCCAAGGAGCATCGGCCGGGTTCGTCCCGGCGGGTGCAGACAACATCACCGACGTACGGAGAACAGGTTGCCTACCATCAACCAGCTGGTGCGCAAGGGGCGGCAGGACAAGCCGTCCAAGGCCGCCACCCCGGCCCTCAAGGGGTCGCCGCAGCGCCGTGGCGTGTGCACCCGCGTGTACACGACCACCCCCAAGAAGCCGAACTCTGCCCTTCGTAAGGTCGCCCGTGTGCGCCTCACGTCCGGCATCGAGGTCACCGCGTACATCCCGGGTGTCGGCCACAACCTGCAGGAGCACTCCATCGTGCTCGTGCGTGGTGGTCGTGTGAGGGACCTGCCCGGTGTCCGCTACAAGATCGTCCGCGGTTCGCTCGACACCCAGGGTGTCAAGGGTCGCCAGCAGGCCCGCAGCCGCTACGGCGCGAAGAAGGAGAAGAAGTAATGCCTCGCAAGGGTCCTGCTCCGAAGCGCCCCCTCGTCGTCGACCCGGTCTACCAGTCCCCGCTGGTGACCCAGCTGGTCAACAAGATCCTGCTCGACGGCAAGAAGTCCATCGCCGAGTCGATCGTCTACGACGCCCTCGAGGGCTGCCGTGAGAAGACCGGTACCGACCCGGTCCAGACGCTCAAGCGCGCGCTCGACAACGTCAAGCCCTCCCTCGAGGTCAAGTCCCGCCGCGTCGGCGGTGCGACCTACCAGGTCCCGATCGAGGTCAAGCCCGGCCGCGCCACGACCCTGTCGCTGCGCTGGCTCGTCGGCTACGCCCGTCAGCGTCGCGAGAAGACGATGACCGAGCGCCTCATGAACGAGATCCTCGATGCCAGCAACGGCCTGGGCGCCGCTGTCAAGCGTCGCGAGGACACGCACAAGATGGCCGAGTCCAACAAGGCCTTCGCGCACTACCGCTGGTGACAGCAGGTCGGGGCCGGCAGCCGCCGGCCCCGACCACCACCGCCCTTCCCGGGCAGACACGACCGCAACGAGCGAGATGAGATAACGAGTGGCACAGGACGTCCTGACGGACCTCACCAAGGTCCGCAACATCGGCATCATGGCGCACATCGACGCCGGCAAGACGACGACGACTGAGCGCATCCTTTTCTACACCGGCGTCAACCACAAGCTGGGCGAGACGCACGACGGCGCCTCCACCACCGACTGGATGGAGCAGGAGAAGGAGCGCGGCATCACGATCACGTCCGCCGCGGTCACCTCCTTCTGGGACGACACCCAGATCAACATCATCGACACCCCGGGTCACGTCGACTTCACGGTCGAGGTCGAGCGCTCGCTGCGCGTCCTCGACGGTGCGGTCGCGGTCTTCGACGGCAAGGAGGGCGTCGAGCCCCAGTCCGAGACCGTGTGGCGCCAGGCGGACAAGTACGACGTCCCCCGCATCGCCTTCGTCAACAAGATGGACAAGCTCGGCGCGGACTTCTACTTCACCGTCGACACCATCAAGGACCGCCTCGGTGCGGAGCCGCTCGTCATGCAGCTGCCGATCGGTGCCGAGAACGACTTCGTCGGTGTCGTCGACCTCGTGCACATGAAGGCTCTCGTGTGGCCCGGCGACGCCAAGGGTGACGTCACCCTGGGTGCCTCCTACGAGACCCGCGAGATCCCGGAGGACCTGCAGGCCAAGGCCGAGGAGTACCGCAACCACCTCGTCGAGCGCGTCGCCGAGTCCGACGACGAGCTCATGGAGAAGTACCTCGGTGGCGAGGACCTGACGGTCGAGGAGATCAAGGCCGGCGTGCGCAAGCTGACGGTCAACTCCGAGCTCTACCCGATCTTCTGCGGCTCGGCCTTCAAGAACCGTGGTGTCCAGCCCGTCCTCGACGCGGTCCGTGACTACCTGCCCAGCCCGCTCGACGTCGCGGCCATGGAGGGCCACGCCCCGGGCGACGAGGAGAAGGTCGTCCTGCGCAAGCCCAGCGTCGACGAGCCCTTCTCCGCGCTGGCCTTCAAGATCGCGGCGCACCCCTTCTTCGGCACGCTGACCTTCATCCGGGTCTACTCGGGCAAGATCACGCCGGGCACCCAGGTCATCAACTCGACCAAGGGCAAGAAGGAGCGTCTGGGCAAGCTCTTCCAGATGCACGCCAACAAGGAGAACCCGGTCGAGGAGGCGATGGCGGGCCACATCTACGCCGTCATCGGTCTCAAGGAGACGACCACGGGTGACACCCTGAGCGACGTCAACGACCAGGTCATCCTCGAGTCGATGTCCTTCCCGGCCCCGGTCATCCAGGTGGCCATCGAGCCCAAGACCAAGGGCGACCAGGAAAAGCTGGGCACCGCGATCCAGAAGCTCGTCGCCGAGGACCCGACCTTCCAGGTCAGCCTCGACGAGGAGACCGGCCAGACGATCATCGCCGGCATGGGCGAGCTGCACCTCGACGTCTTCGTCGACCGGATGAAGCGCGAGTTCAAGGTCGAGGCCAACATCGGCAAGCCGCAGGTGGCCTACCGCGAGACGATCCGTCGCGCGGTCGAGAAGTACGACTACACGCACAAGAAGCAGACCGGTGGTTCCGGTCAGTTCGCCAAGGTGCAGATCACCTTCGAGCCGCTCGAGGCGTCCGAGGACACCGACGGCGAACTCTACGAGTTCAAGAACGCCGTCACCGGTGGTCGCATCCCGCGTGAGTACATCCCGAGCGTCGACGCCGGTATCCAGGACGCCATGCAGTACGGCGTGCTCGCCGGCTACCCGGTCGTCGGTGTCAAGGCCACCCTCATCGACGGTGCCTACCACGACGTCGACTCCTCGGAGATGGCGTTCAAGATCGCCGGGTCGATGGCCTTCAAGGAGGCCGCCCGCAAGGCCGACCCGGTGCTCATGGAGCCGATGATGAAGGTCGAGGTGCGTACGCCCGAGGACTACATGGGCGACGTCATCGGCGACATCAACTCTCGCCGTGGGCAGATCCAGTCCATGGAGGACGTCAGCGGCGCCAAGGTCGTCACCGGCCTCGTGCCCCTGTCCGAGATGTTCGGCTACGTCGGTGACCTGCGGTCCAAGACCCAGGGCCGCGCGAACTACTCGATGGAGTTCGACTCCTACGCGGAGGTCCCCAAGGCGGTCGCCGAGGAGATCATCAAGAAGACCCGAGGCGAGTGACCGGTAGCATTACCGGGATCCCGACACGGACCAACCACACACACCCACACACGACGCCACCCTGCCGGGCAAAGGCGTAACCAAGAAGACGTCCTGAGGAGGACAACACAGTGGCGAAGGCAAAGTTCGAGCGGAGCAAGCCGCACGTCAACATCGGCACCATCGGTCACATCGACCATGGCAAGACGACGCTGACGGCCGCGATCTCCCGCGTGCTGCACGACAAGCTCCCCGACCTCAACGAGGCCTCGGCGTTCGACACGATCGACAAGGCTCCCGAGGAGAAGCAGCGCGGTATCACGATCTCGATCGCGCACATCGAGTACCAGACGGAGTCGCGTCACTACGCGCACGTCGACTGCCCGGGTCACGCCGACTACGTGAAGAACATGATCACCGGTGCGGCGCAGATGGACGGTGCGATCCTCGTCGTCGCCGCCACCGACGGCCCGATGCCGCAGACGAAGGAGCACGTCCTCCTGGCCCGCCAGGTCGGCGTCCCCTACATCGTCGTGGCGCTCAACAAGGCCGACATGGTCGACGACGAGGAGATCATGGAGCTCGTCGAGATGGAGGTCCGCGAGCTGCTGTCCTCCTACGAGTTCCCCGGCGACGACGTCCCGGTCGTCAAGGTCTCGGCGCTCAAGGCGCTCGAGGGCGACGCCCAGTGGGGCGAGTCGATCATGGAGCTCATGACGGCCGTCGACGAGTACATCCCCGAGCCGGAGCGTGACCTCGACAAGCCGTTCATGATGCCGGTCGAGGACGTCTTCACGATCACCGGTCGTGGCACCGTCGTCACCGGTCGTATCGAGCGCGGCATCCTCAAGGTCAACGAGGAGGTCGAGATCGTCGGTATCCGCGAGGAGAAGACGACCACGACCGTCACGGGCATCGAGATGTTCCGCAAGCTGCTCGACGAGGGTCGCGCCGGTGAGAACGTCGGTCTGCTCCTGCGTGGCACCAAGCGCGAGGACGTCGAGCGCGGGCAGGTCATCTGCAAGCCGGGCTCGATCACCCCGCACACCGAGTTCGAGGCGCAGGTCTACATCCTGTCGAAGGAGGAGGGCGGCCGTCACACGCCGTTCTACGACTCCTACCGTCCGCAGTTCTACTTCCGGACCACCGACGTCACCGGCGTCGTCTCCCTGCCCGAGGGCACCGAGATGGTCATGCCCGGCGACAACACCGACATGAAGGTCGAGCTCATCCAGCCGATCGCCATGGAGGAGGGCCTGAAGTTCAACATCCGCGAGGGTGGCCGCACCGTCGGCGCCGGTCGCGTCACCAAGATCGTCAAGTGATCCTGGGCTGACCTCGAGTCAGCATCCACGCAGGGCCCGTCTCCCCGTCCGGGAAGGCGGGCCCTGCGTCGTGTCATGGCCGCCCTGAGTCGATCCACACCTGCGGGTCGTAGGTCCAGCCGTCGGCAACCAGCGCCGAGCGCAGTGCCGCCCGGTTGTTGGTCGGGTGCCCGGCGTCGCGGTAGCGAGCCCGCCCGCGCTCGATGTGGCTGCGGACGGTCTCGGTGCGCAGGGCGAGCACCCGGGCCAGATGGGCGGGGGAGTGACCGCGAGCGGCGACGAAGAGCGCAAGCACCTGCAGCTGGCGGTCGGTCAGCCGGACATCGGGCGCCCCCGCCGGCTCGAGCCGCGCGACGTCAGGGGTCCTGCCGTCGGCGATCGCGCGGATGGCGTCGGCGGTCGCGCTCAGGCTCTGTGTCGGCGCGATCCACGCGGTCGCACCCTCGGTGCCTGCCCGGCGGGCGAAGGGGGAGTGCCGTCCCGGTCCGATGACGATCCGGTGCGAGCCGAGTCGGCGCAGGGCGCGCACCTTGACGGCGAGTGGCAGGTGGTCGTCGAGCTGGGCGTCGACGACGACGAAGTCCCCGGCGAAGTCCCACTCGTGCTGGAAGTCGGTCCACGCGTGGACGGCCGTCGTCACCTGCAGCGGACGAGGCCCGGACTGCAGCTCGCGGCGCAGCGCCGTCGTCACGACGGGGGAGGTGTAGACCAGGTCGAGGCGGGCGGCGGCGGACATCGGGCACGATGCTCCCATGTATCCGGAGCCGGTGGTCAGCGTCTGGTCGCGATGGCGGCTGCACGCCGATGCCGTCACCTCGGTCCTCGTCTCCGGAGGCGTCGACGCGCGGACCGTCGACGAAGGTGGTGACGTCGACGGACTTCTCGTCGCGGGTGTCCTGCTGCCCGACCTCCCTGATCTTCTCGATCATCGGAGGGCGAAGGGTCGGCCGACGGTCGTGTGGGGTGGGGTCCTCCCTTCGCCACGCGTCGCGGCGGTGCGCGCGGCCGGGGCCGCGGCCTACGTCTCCATGCTCCGCCCCCCGCACGAGGTCGTCGACGTCGTCCGCCGCGTGCTCGCCGGGCAGTCCGTGCCGTGGCCGGCGCCGCCCGAGGCGATGACGCGGTTGACCCCGACGGAGCAGCACGTCGCCCGGGCCTATCTGGTCGAGTGGTCGGACCACCCGCGGGCGGACGTCGCGCGCCGACTCGGGATCAGCGAACGTACCCTCAAGGCGCATGTCGCCAACATCCGCGCCAAGGCGGGCCATTGGGGGACCGAGACCCGCGAAGGACTGCACCGCGCACTCGTCGTGTCCGGGTGGCTCTAGTCCTTCTGGGTGCATTGGAGGTGGGGCCGCGGGAGTGTCCTAATCTCGCGCGTGAGTGCCTCGACAGGGAGTCGCTCGCCCGGGGGGAGGACCCTGGACCCGGCCGTGGCATCCGCGCGGCGCACCTGACCCGCGCCTGTCCGCAGAGAGAGCCCCGCCTTGTCCAAGGACATCACCACCGCCGGTCCGTCGCGCCGTCAGATCGCGAAGGGGGCCGCCTGGGCCGTCCCCGCCGTCACCGTCGCGGCCGCCGCACCCGCCCTCGCCGCTTCGCCCCTCCCGGTCTGTGAGCCCGGCGCGCTTCAGGTCACGCGTAACTGCCCTCCGGCACTGAGCACGGACTCCCTGACCTTCACTGTGGCCAACCCGGCGAGCAGTGGCTGTGTGGTCCCCGCTGGCACTCCCGTCGACATCACTGTGTCGGGGCTTGTGGGGCTGACGCTCGAGCAGCTTGTATCCCTGAACGCAGGGGTGCTGTACCAGAACAATGGCGTTCTGATGCTGCAGTCGGACCTCGAACCGGGCGACAGCATCCCGATCGAGGTCTTCCCGCCGAGTCTGCTGGATGCCCAGGTGGTGGGCACCGCCACCGTCGCGGTCGCGGGCAGCCAGTCCTCGGCCAACTACATCATCGCTACGGTGCTGGGGATCACGGTCGCCATCTGCAACTGACCGCACCACCAAGCGCGCCCATCGCCCCTCCGGGCGGTGGGCGCGTTGGCGTGTGACAACGGGAGGGGCGGCCCCCTTCGGCCTATGGTGGTGACGACCGCCGCACCCGACCACGGAGACCACGCCACATGGCTACCGACGAGAGCACCACGACCGAGGACCTCGCCCCCGAGGAGGAGGGCCTCGACGAGGTGGCCAAGCCGACCCTGCGCCAGATGAAGAAGCGCAGCTGGGTCTTCGCCTTCAAGCGGGCGATCAAGGAGTTCAGCGCTGACGGGTGCACCGACCTGGCCGCCGCGCTCACCTACTTCGCGGTGCTGTCGATCTTCCCCGGGCTGTTGGCGCTCGTCTCGATCATCGGTCTCGTGGGCGACCCCGACGAGACGAAGAAGACCCTGCTCGACGTCATCGGCCAGCTGGGCCAGGACAACGTCGTCGACATCCTCGAGGGCCCGATCGACCAGATGGTCAACTCCAGCGGGGCCGGCCTCGGCCTCGTCGCCGGTATCGCGGGTGCGCTGTGGTCGGCCTCGGGGTACGTCGGAGCCTTCGGCCGGGCCCTCAACAGGATCTACGAGGTGCCCGAGGGGCGTGGCTTCGTCAAGCTGCGGCCCATGCAGCTCGCGGTCACCGCGGTGCTGCTCGTCCTGGCCGCGGCCACGATCTTGTCCGTCGCCGTCAGCGGTGACGTGGCCCGGGCCATCGGCAACACCATCGGCCTCGGCGAGGCCGCGGTGATGACGTGGAACCTCGCCAAGTGGCCGGTCATCCTGCTCGTCGTCACCTTCATGGTGGGCCTGCTCTACTGGGCCACGCCCAACGTCAAGCATCCGACGTTCCGCTGGCTCAGCCCCGGCGCGGCCGTCGCGATCGTCGTGGCGATCGTCGCGTCCGTGGCCTTCGGCTTCTACGTCTCCAACTTCGGCTCCTACAACGCGACCTACGGCTCGCTGGCCGGCGTCATCGTCTTCCTGCTGTGGCTGTGGATCCTCAACAACGTGCTGCTCCTGGGTGCCGAGCTCGATTCCGAGATCGAGCGCTCCCGCCAGCTGCAGGCCGGCATGGCGGCCGAGGAGGACCTGCTCCTCCCGCTGCGCGACACCACGAAGTCCGATGCGGCCGCCGAGGCCGAGGTGGAGGTGCGCGAGGAGGCCCGCTCCCTGCGCATCGACGGGCTGCGCGACCAGGGCAAATCGACCGCCGACCTCGCCGAGCAGGACTGACTCCGGTCGGTCGGGTGCGACCCCGGCCGACCGCGCCGGAGCGCCGGAGCCGGGGCTGTCAAGCACCGCCCCGGCCCGATTTGGACTGAGCCTGCAGGCTCTGGCACACTGTTCAGGTTGCTTGTTGTGCGGTGACGCCGCGATCGGACTTTGCCCCGGTCGCCAGGTGCCACCGCCTCCCCCGATGACAACGCATCGAACCGCCTGAGGCGGGGCGACACATCGGACACGAAGCACGATCCGGTTCGACCGGGTCGACGACCAGATCGCACGACCTGCCCTTCGGCATGTCGTCGCGTCGCGGAGCGGATGCGACACACCCGACCGCGTGGGTCGGAGGCCAGGCCGACCGACACAGACCAAGGCAAGACGGCGAGAGAGAGACGGACACAAGATGGCGGGACAGAAGATCCGCATCCGGTTGAAGTCGTATGACCACGAGGTCATCGACAACTCGGCGCGGAAGATCGTCGACACCGTGACCCGTGCCGGCGCGACGGTGGTGGGCCCCGTGCCGCTGCCCACGGAGAAGAACGTGTTCTGCGTCATCCGGTCGCCCCACAAGTACAAGGACAGCCGCGAGCACTTCGAGATGCGCACCCACAAGCGCCTCATCGACATCATCGACCCGACGCCCAAGGCCGTCGACTCGCTGATGCGTCTCGACCTTCCGGCTGACGTCAACATCGAGATCAAGCTCTGAGGCTGAACGAGATGACTACCACTGCCACCAAGACCGTCAAGGGCGTGCTCGGCGAGAAGCTCGGCATGACGCAGGTCTGGGACGAGGACAACCGCCTCGTGCCCGTGACCGTCATCCAGGCCGGCCCGTGCGTCGTCACCCAGGTCCGCAACGCGGAGACCGACGGGTACGACGCCGTCCAGATCGCCTACGGCGCCATCGACCCCCGCAAGGTCAACCAGCCCAAGAGCGGCCACTTCGCCAAGGCCGGCGTGACCCCGCGCCGTCACCTCGTCGAGCTGCGCACCGCCGACGCCTCCGAGTACTCCCTGGGTCAGGAGGTGACCGTCGAGCTGTTCGAGTCCGGGCAGGCCATCGACGTCACCGGCACGACCAAGGGCAAGGGCTTCGCCGGCGTCATGAAGCGCCACGGCTTCGCCGGTGTCAGCGCCTCGCACGGTGCCCACCGCAACCACCGCAAGCCCGGCTCGATCGGTGGCTGCGCCACCCCGGGTCGCGTCTTCAAGGGCATGCGCATGGCCGGCCGCATGGGCGGCGTGCGCCAGACCACCCAGAACCTCACGATCCACGCCGTGGACGCCGACAAGGGTCTGCTGCTCGTCAAGGGCGCCGTCCCCGGCCCCCGCGGCGGCGTCGTCCTCGTCCGCACCGCGGTGAAGGGAGCCTGACGTGCCGACCATCGACATCATCAGCCCGCAGGGCGCTGCCAACGGCACCGTCGAGCTGCCCGCCGAGATCTTCGACGTGCAGGTCAACGTCCCGCTGATCCACCAGGTCGTCGTCGCCCAGCTCGCCGCCGCGCGCCAGGGCACCCACGCGACCAAGACCCGTGGCAACGTCCGCGGTGGTGGCCGCAAGCCCTACCGCCAGAAGGGCACGGGACGCGCCCGCCAGGGCTCGACCCGTGCGCCGCAGTTCGCCGGCGGTGGCACCGTCCACGGCCCGCAGCCGCGTGACTACGCGCAGCGCACCCCCAAGAAGATGAAGGCCGCCGCCCTGCGCGGTGCCCTCTCCGACCGGGCGCGTCACGGCCGCATCCACGTGCTCAGCGCGCTGGTGGACGGGGACACCCCCTCCACCAAGAACGTCGCGAGCGTCCTCGGTGGCCTGAGCGAGCGCAAGAACCTGCTCGTCGTCATCGAGCGCGACAACGACACCGCGTGGAAGTCGGTGCGCAACCTCGCCGACGTGCACGTCCTGGCCGCTGACCAGCTCAACACCTACGACGTGCTGTGCGCCGACGACGTCGTCTTCACCCAGGCGGCTCTCGAGGCCTTCCTCGCCGGGCCCGCGCCCAAGACTGCAGAGGAGACGGACAAGTGACTGAGTCCATTTCGAGTGCGGCCCAGCTCAAGGACCCGCGCGACATCCTGATCCGTCCCGTCGTGTCGGAGAAGTCGTACGGCCTGCTCGACGAGGGCAAGTACACCTTCATCGTCGACCCGCGGGCCAACAAGACCGAGATCAAGATCGCCGTCGAGCAGATCTTCGACGTCAAGGTCGACTCCGTGCACACGATGAACCGTGTCGGCAAGGCCCGACGCACGCGGTTCGGCACCGGTAAGCGCAAGGACACGAAGCGCGCGATCGTCACCCTCCGCGAGGGCACGATCGACATCTTCGGCGGCCAGGGCTGACGGAGAGGACAAGGACAACATGGGAATCCGTAAGTACAAGCCGACCACCCCGGGTCGTCGCGGCAGCTCCGTCGCCGACTTCGTCGAGGTGACGCGCTCCACGCCGGAGAAGTCGCTCGTTCGCCCGCTCACCAAGTCCGGTGGCCGCAACGCCTCCGGTCGTATCACCACCCGTCACATCGGTGGTGGCCACAAGCGCGCCTACCGCGTCATCGACTTCCGTCGCCACGACAAGGACGGCATCCCGGCGAAGGTCGCTCACATCGAGTACGACCCCAACCGCACCGCCCGCATCGCGCTGCTGCACTACGCCGACGGCGAGAAGCGCTACATCCTGGCGCCGAACAAGCTGACGCAGGGCACGGTCATCGAGAACGGCCCCTCGGCCGACATCAAGCCGGGCAACAACCTGCCGCTGCGCAACATCCCGACCGGTACGACGATCCACGCCGTGGAGCTGCGTCCGGGTGGGGGAGCGAAGCTCGCTCGTTCCGCCGGCACCAGCATCCAGCTGCTGGGCAAGGAGGGTCCCTACGCGACCCTGCGCATGCCCTCCGGTGAGATCCGTCGCGTCGACGTGCGCTGCCGCGCCACCGTCGGCGAGGTCGGCAACGCCGAGCAGTCGAACATCAACTGGGGCAAGGCCGGCCGCATGCGGTGGAAGGGCAAGCGCCCGACCGTCCGTGGTGTCGTGATGAACCCCGTGGACCACCCGCACGGTGGTGGCGAGGGCCGCACTTCCGGTGGTCGTCACCCCGTCTCGCCCTGGGGCAAGCCCGAGGGCCGTACCCGGCGTCCCGGCAAGGCGAGCGACAAGCTCATCGTCCGTCGCCGCCGCACCGGCAAGAAGCGCTGATAGGAGCCTTTGGACATGCCTCGTAGTTTGAAGAAGGGCCCCTTCATCGACGACCACCTTCAGAAGAAGGTCGACGTCCAGAACGAAGCGGGCACCAAGAACGTCATCAAGACCTGGTCGCGCCGTTCGGTGATCTCGCCGGACATGCTCGGCCACACCTTCGCCGTGCACGACGGCCGCAAGCACGTCCCGGTGTTCGTCACCGAGGCGATGGTCGGTCACAAGCTCGGCGAGTTCGCACCGACCCGCACCTTCCGCGGTCACGTGAAGGACGACAAGAAGGGACGTCGTCGCTGATGCCTGCCACCGAGACCACCGAGCAGGAGACGCTGGTCGCCCGCGCCTCCGCCCGCCACGTGCGGGTCACGCCGCAGAAGGCGCGTCGCATCGTCGACATGATCCGCGGCAAGGACACCCAGACCGCGATCGCGACCCTGCAGTTCGCCCCCCAGGGTGCGGCCGAGCCGACCCTCAAGGTCCTGCAGAGCGCCATCGCCAACCTGCGCGTCAAGGCCGACGAGGCCGGGGAGCCCTTCGACGAGCGCAACCTCGTCATCTCCTCCGCCTTCGTCGACGAGGGCCCCACGATGAAGCGTTTCCGTCCGCGGGCCCAGGGCCGCGCCGGTCGGATCAACAAGCGCACCAGCCACATCACCGTCCTCGTGACGAGCAAGCCTGAGAAGGCCGCGAAGGGAGGGACCCGCTGATGGGTCAGAAGATCAACCCGCACGGCTTCCGTCTGGGCATCACCACCGACCACAAGAGCCGCTGGTTCGCCGACTCCAACAAGGAGGGTCAGCGCTACCGCGACTACGTCAAGGAAGACGTCGCGATCCGCAAGCTCATGTCCACGGGCATGGAGCGCGCCGGCATCGCCCGCGTCGAGATCGAGCGCACCCGTGACCGCGTGCGTGTGGACATCCACACCGCGCGCCCGGGCATCGTCATCGGTCGCCGTGGCGCCGAGGCCGACCGCATCCGCGGCGAGCTCGAGAAGCTCACCGGCAAGCAGGTCCAGCTGAACATCCTCGAGGTCAAGAACCCCGAGATCGAGGCCCAGCTCGTCGCCCAGGGCATCGCCGAGCAGCTCGCTGCCCGCGTGACCTTCCGTCGCGCGATGCGCAAGGGGATGCAGTCCTCCCTTCGCGCCGGTGCCAAGGGCATCCGGATCCAGTGCTCCGGTCGCCTCGGCGGCGCCGAGATGTCGCGCTCGGAGTTCTACCGCGAGGGCCGCGTGCCCCTGCACACCCTCCGCGCCAACATCGACTACGGCTTCTACGAGGCCCGCACGACCTTCGGCCGCATCGGCGTCAAGGTCTGGATCTACAAGGGCGACATGACCGAGAAGGAGTTCGCGGCCCAGCAGGCGACCGCCGCTCCCCGTGGTCGTGGCCCCCGTCGCGACCGCGACGACCGTCCCGCCCGCGCCCGCCGCGGCGACCGCAACGAGGGCCAGGCCCAGGCCGCCGCCCCCGCTGAGGCTCCCGCTGCCGAGGCCCCGGCCAAGACCGAGGGAGAGTCCTGAGATGTTGATCCCCCGACGGGTCAAGCACCGCAAGCAGCACCACCCCAAGCGCTCCGGCATGGCGAAGGGCGGCACCGCCGTCTCCTTCGGTGACTACGGCCTCCAGGCTCTCGAGCCGGCCTACGTCACCAACCGCCAGATCGAGGCGGCTCGTATCGCCATGACGCGCTACATGAAGCGTGGCGGCAAGGTCTGGATCAACATCTACCCGGACCGCCCGCTCACCAAGAAGCCGGCTGAGACCCGCATGGGTTCCGGTAAGGGCTCGCCCGAGTGGTGGGTCGCCAACGTCAAGCCGGGCCGGATCATGTTCGAGATCTCCGGTGTGGACGAGACCGTCGCACGCGAGGCCATGCGCCTGGCGATGCACAAGCTGCCGATGAAGTGCCGCTTCGTCGTGCGTGAGGGTGGTGTCAACTGATGGCAGTCGGATCCAAGGACCTGACCCCGGCCGAGCTGCGTGAGCTGACCGACGACCGCCTGGTCGACGAGCTGCGCAAGGCCAAGGAGGAGCTGTTCAACCTCCGCTTCCAGTCGGCCACCGGCCAGCTGGAGAACCACGGCCGCCTCCGCGCGGTCCGCAAGGACATCGCTCGGATCTACACGGAGATGCGTGAGCGCGAGCTCGGGATCGGAGCGTCGAAGTGAGTGAGAACGTGAAGGATGAGACCGTGACCACCTCCGAGCGCAACGACCGCAAGACGCGTCGTGGCTACGTCGTCAGCGACAAGATGGACAAGACCGTCGTCGTCGAGGTCGAGGACCGCGTCAAGCACGCGCTCTACGGCAAGGTCATGCGCAAGACCTCCAAGGTCAAGGCGCACGACGAGGACAACAGCGCCGGCATCGGCGACCACGTCCTCATCATGGAGACGCGACCGCTGTCGGCCAACAAGCGCTGGCGCATCGTCGAGATCCTCGAGAAGGCCAAGTAAGGCCACCCCGGACGCGAAGGGGGCCCCGCCCCCTTCGCACCGGCATAGACCACATCAGTTCGGCCAGGCTCGCCGCGAGCGAGAACCAGCTCGACGACAGGAGTGAGAAGTGATCCAGCAGGAGTCGCGACTGCGCGTCGCCGACAACACCGGTGCCAAGGAGATCCTGTGCATCCGTGTGCTCGGTGGCTCCGGCCGCCGGTACGCCGGCGTCGGCGACACCATCGTCGCCACCGTCAAGGACGCCATCCCCGGTGGCAACGTCAAGAAGGGTGACGTCGTCAAGGCCGTCATCGTCCGCACCACCAAGGAGCGTCGTCGTAACGACGGTTCCTACATCAAGTTCGACGAGAACGCCGCCGTCATCCTCAAGGCCGACGGCGAGCCGCGCGGGACGCGCATCTTCGGCCCGGTCGGTCGCGAGCTGCGCGACAAGAAGTTCATGAAGATCGTCTCGCTCGCACCGGAGGTGATCTGATCCATGGCCAAGCTCAAGATCAAGAAGGGCGACCTCGTCCAGGTGCTGTCCGGCAAGGACAAGGGCCTGCAGGGCAAGGTCATCTCGGTCAACACCGAGACCGAGCGCGTCGTGGTCGAGGGTGTCCAGCGGGTCACCCGCCACACCAAGGCCGGCTTCGGCGGCCAGGCCGGTGGCCTGGTCGTCTCCGAGGCGTCGATCCACGTGAGCAACGTGGCGATCGTCGACCCGGAGGACAACAAGCCGACCCGCATCAAGACCCGCGTCGAGACCGTCGAGCGCGACGGTCGCACCAAGGCGAGCCGCACCCGCGTCGCGGGCCGCTCGGGCAAGGACCTCTGAGCATGACTGACACCATCGAGACCACCGTCGAGGCCCCGCGCCTCAAGGGCAAGTACAGCGACCAGGTCGTGCCCGCGCTGCAGGAGCAGTTCGGCTACGGCAACGCGATGCAGGTCCCCCGCGTCGTCAAGGTCGTCGTCAACATGGGCGTCGGCGACGCCGCCAAGGACAGCAAGCTCATCGAGGGCGCGATCCGCGACCTGACCGCCATCACCGGTCAGAAGCCGCAGGTCACCAAGGCCCGCAAGTCCATCGCGCAGTTCAAGCTGCGCGAGGGCATGCCGATCGGCTGCCACGTCACGCTGCGCGGCGCCCGCATGTGGGAGTTCCTCGACCGCCTCACGGCGATCGCGCTGCCCCGTATCCGCGACTTCCGTGGCCTGAACCCCAAGCAGTTCGACGGCAACGGCAACTACACCTTCGGTCTGACTGAGCAGTCGATGTTCCACGAGATCGACCAGGACAAGATCGATCGCGTCCGCGGCATGGACATCACCGTGGTCACGACCGCGACGAACGACGACGAGGGCCGCGCGCTGCTCAAGCAGCTGGGCTTCCCCTTCAAGGAGAACTGACATGGCGAAGACCGCCCTGATCAACAAGGCGAACAAGAAGCCGAAGTTCAAGGTCCGCGGGTACACGCGGTGCCAGCGCTGCGGCCGGCCGCACTCGGTCTACCGCAAGTTCGGCCTGTGCCGCGTGTGCCTTCGGGAGATGGCCCACCGCGGCGAGCTCCCCGGCGTCACCAAGTCCTCCTGGTAATCGCCCGGAGCCACCAGCTCGCTTTGCTCGCGCAGAACCCTGCAGCGGGCCACCACGTTTCAACACCACGACACCGAAGGTCCCCAGGGGAAACCGCGGTGAGAAGGGGCAGGCAGAGCCCATGACCATGACCGACCCGATCGCGGACATGCTGACCCGCGTCCGGAACGCCAACTCGGCGCACCACGACGCTGTCTCCATGCCGTACTCCAAGCTCAAGTCGCACATCGCGGAGATCCTCCAGGCCGAGGGTTTCATCGCGGGGTGGGAGGTCGAGGAGGCGACCGTCGGCAAGACGCTGACGATCAACCTCAAGTACGGCCCCAACCGTGAGCGTTCCATCGCGGGCGTGCGCCGGGTGTCCAAGCCCGGTCTGCGCGTCTACGCGAAGTCCACCAACCTGCCCAAGGTGCTCGGCGGCCTGGGCGTGGCGATCATCTCCACGTCCTCCGGCCTCCTCACCGACAAGCAGGCCGCAACCAAGGGTGTGGGCGGGGAAGTCCTCGCCTACGTCTGGTAAGGGGAAGCAGACATGTCGCGAATCGGACGACTCCCGGTCGCCATCCCCAGCGGTGTCGACATCGCCATCGAGGGCCAGACCGTCAAGGTCAAGGGCCCCAAGGGCGAGCTGCAGGTCATCGTGACCGAGCCGATCACGGTCGAGAAGACCGAGGCCGGCGTCGAGGTCAAGCGTCCCGACGACGAGCGCGAGTCGCGCTCGCTCCACGGCCTGACCCGCAGCCTCATCAACAACATGGTCGTCGGTGTCACCGAGGGCTACGAGAAGAAGCTCGAGATCCACGGCACGGGTTACCGCGTGCAGAACAAGGGCGGCTCGCTCGAGTTCGCGCTCGGCTACAGCCACCCGATCACGATCGAGGCCCCCGAGGGGATCAGCTTCAACGTCGAGAACCCCACGCGCTTCAGCGTCCAGGGCATCGACAAGCAGCTCGTCGGCGAGACCGCTGCCAACATCCGCAAGCTCCGCCGCCCCGACCCGTACAAGGGCAAGGGTGTCCGGTACGAGGGCGAGCACATCCGTCGCAAGGTCGGAAAGGCTGGTAAGTAACCCATGGCCAAGATCGTCAAGCGTGCCAAGGGCAAGAGCGCCGCTCGCGGGCGTCGCCACCTGCGCCTGCGCAAGAAGGTCACCGGCACCGCGGCGCGTCCGCGGCTGGTGGTCACCCGCAGCAGCCGTCACGTCTTCGTCCAGGTCGTCGACGACACGGTCGGCAAGACCGTCGCGTCCGCGTCGACCATGGAGGCCGACGTGCGTGCGCTCGAGGCCGACAAGACCGAGCGGGCCAAGAAGGTCGGTGAACTCGTCGCCGAGCGCGCCAAGTCCGCCGGTGTCGAGGCCGTCGTCTTCGACCGCGGTGGCAACCGCTACCACGGTCGCGTCGCCGCGATCGCGGACGGCGCCCGCGAAGGGGGTCTGACGCTGTGATGCAGACCCAGAACGTCGAGAAGAGGAACATCTGATGCCCGGACCCCAGCGTCGAGGCGCCGGTGCCGCAGGCACCAACGAGCGCTCCAACAACGACCGTCGTGACAACCGCGGCGGTGGCCGCGACCGTCGTGACGGTGGCCGCGACCGCAACGAGAGCCAGTTCCTCGAGCGCGTCGTGACCATCAACCGTGTCGCCAAGGTCGTCAAGGGTGGTCGCCGCTTCAGCTTCACCGCCCTCGTCGTCGTCGGTGACGGTGACGGCACCGTCGGTGTCGGCTACGGCAAGGCCAAGGAGGTCCCGGCCGCGATCGCCAAGGGTGTCGAGGAGGCGAAGAAGAACTTCTTCACCGTCCCGCGCATCCAGGGCACGATCCCGCACCCCATCCAGGGTGAGGCCGCGGCCGGTGTCGTCATGCTGCGCCCCGCCAGCCCCGGTACCGGTGTCATCGCCGGTGGCCCGGTGCGTGCGGTGCTCGAGTGCGCCGGCATCCACGACGTGCTGTCCAAGAGCCTCGGCTCGGACAACGCGATCAACATCGTCCACGCGACCGTCGAGGCCCTCCGCGGCCTCGAGCGTCCCGAGGCCGTCGCGGCTCGCCGCGGTCTGCCCCTGGACGAGGTCGCCCCGGCTGCCATGCTGCGCGCCCAGGCTGCTGGCCGCGCCGAGGCCGCCGAGAAGGCAAAGGCGGGTGCGTGATGGCTCAGCTGAAGGTGACCCAGACCCGTTCGGAGATCGGTGGCAAGCAGAACCAGCGCGACACCCTGCGCAGCCTCGGTCTGAAGCGCATCGGCGACGTCGTCGTCAAGGAGGACCGCCCGGAGATCCGTGGCATGGTCCAGACGGTTCGCCACCTGGTGACCGTCGAGGAGGTTGACTGATCATGGCTGACTCCAAGGCCACCCCGAACCCGGAGCAGGGCTCGACCCACGCGCTCAAGGTGCACCACCTGCGTCCGGCCCCCGGCGCCAAGACCGCGAAGACCCGTGTGGGTCGCGGTGAGGCCTCCAAGGGCAAGACCGCCGGCCGCGGTACCAAGGGCACCAAGGCCCGGTACCAGGTGCCGGAGCGCTTCGAGGGCGGTCAGACGCCGCTGCACATGCGTCTGCCGAAGCTCCGTGGCTTCAAGAACCCCTTCAAGACCGAGTACCAGGTCGTGAACCTCGACCGCATCTCCGCCCTCTTCCCCGAGGGTGGCAGCGTGGGTGTCGAGGAGCTCGTGGCCAAGGGTGCCGTCCGTGGCGGACACCCGGTCAAGGTCCTCGGGTCCGGCGAGATCACGGTGAAGGTCGACCTCACGGTCGACGCCTTCTCCGCGAGCGCCAAGGACAAGATCGAGGCGGCCGGCGGCAGCATCACCGCTCGCTGACCCCCTTCGGTCCATCGTGTCGAGGCCGTCCCGATCCCGGGACGGCCTCGACGCGTCTCCCGGCCCCCTGTGACGAAGGGGGCCGCGGGTCACGTCGCGACCGCGCAGTCGCGGCAGGTATCGTCTGACAGGTTGCCCGCCGCCGGTGGGCTCCCTGCCTGCAGCTCACATCTGCACCTCGGCACCGTCCTGGAGGAACCCACGTGCTCTCCGTCTTCACCCGGGCGTTCAAGACGCCCGACCTGCGGCGCAAGCTGCTCTTCACGCTGGGCATCATCGTGCTCTTCCGGCTCGGCTCCCACGTGCCGACGCCCAACGTCAACTACACCGCGGTGCAGGACTGCATCGCCGGTGCGCGTGACGACGCGGGCAACAACTTCCTCGGGATGGCCAACCTCTTCAGTGGTGGCGCCCTGCTCCAGCTGTCGATCTTCGCGCTGGGGATCATGCCCTACATCACCGCGAGCATCATCGTGCAGCTGCTCACGGTCGTCATCCCCCGCTTCGAGCAGCTGAAGAAGGAGGGGCAGCAGGGCCAGGCGAAGATGACGCAGTACACGCGCTACCTGACGATCGCCCTCGCCGTGCTGCAGTCGGCCACCTTCATCACCTTCGCGCGCAACCCCGCGAGCCTGTTCAACAACGCCGAGTGCGGGCCGATCCTCTACCGCGACTCGATGTTCTCGATCATCCTCATGGTCCTGACGATGACCGCCGGCACGGGCCTGATCATGTGGCTGGGCGAGCTCGTCACGGACAAGGGCGTCGGCAACGGCATGTCCCTGCTGATCTTCACCTCGATCACCGCGACCTTCCCCGGCTCGCTGTGGGCGATCCAGCAGCGCGACGGCCGCTGGGACATCTTCTTCCTCGTCATCGCCATCGGCCTGGTCATCATCGCCGCGGTCGTCTTCGTCGAGCAGAGCCAACGCCGCATCCCGGTGCAGTACGCCAAGAAGATGGTCGGCCGGCAGATGTACGGCGGCACCTCGACGTACATCCCGATCAAGGTCAACATGGCCAACGTCATCCCGGTGATCTTCGCCAGCTCGATGCTCGCGCTGCCGCAGATGATCGCCCAGTTCCAGACCGACCCGACGGGCGACAACCCGGCCTGGGTCGACTGGATCAACACCTATCTCGTCACGGGTGACCACCCGATCTACATGGCGGTCTTCACCGCGATGATCCTCTTCTTCACCTTCTTCTACGTCTCGATCACCTTCAACCCGACCGAGGTGGCCGACAACATGAAGAAGTACGGGGGCTTCATCCCCGGTATCCGCGCCGGGCGACCCACGGCCGAATACCTCCAGTACGTGCTCACCCGCATCACCGTGCCGGGCGCCATCTACCTCGCTCTGGTCTCGTTGATCCCGCTCATCGCCCTCGTGCTCGTCGGGGCCAACCAGAACTTCCCCTTCGGCGGTACCTCTATCCTCATCATGGTGGGGGTCGGTCTGGAGACGGTGAAGCAGATCGAGTCCCAGCTCCAGCAACGCCACTACGAAGGATTCCTCCGCTGATGCGTCTGATCATTTTGGGTCCCCCCGGTGCCGGCAAGGGCACGCAGGCCGGCCGGATCGCCGAGCACTACGGCATCCCCGCGATCTCCACGGGTGACATCTTCCGAGCCAACATCAAGAACGAGACCGAGCTCGGTCTCCAAGTCAAGGAGATCCTCGCCTCCGGCGGTTATGTCTCGGACGACATCACCAACGCCATCGTCGAGGACCGGCTGGCCCAGGACGACGCCGCCCCCGGCTTCCTCCTCGACGGCTACCCGCGCACGACCGCCCAGGTCACGGCGCTCGACGCCATGCTGGCCAAGACCGACCACTCGATCGACAAGGTGCTCGAGCTCGTCGTCGACGACGAGGTCGTCGTCCAGCGACTGCTCAAGCGCGCCGAGCTCGAGGGTCGCGTCGACGACACCGAGGAGGTCATCCGCGAGCGGATGGCCATCTACCACCGCGAGACCAAGCCGCTGTCCGACGCCTACGGCGAGCGCAACCTGCTCGTGCAGGTCGACGGCGAGGGCGAGGTCGACGAGGTCGCCGAGCGCATCGTCGCCGCCCTGGGCGCCTGACCCGTGTCCCTCTTCGGCCGTGAGCGGATCCGCCCGCGCACCCCGGACCAGATCCGGGCGATGCGCGTGGCGGGTCTGCTCACCGGCCGCACCCTGGAGATGCTGCGCGGCGAGGTCCGCGCCGGCGTCACCACCGGCCAGCTCGACGCCCTCGCCGAGGACTTCATCCGCAGCGGCGGGGGAGTGCCCAACTTCCAGCTCGTCCCCGGCTACGTCAACACGCTGTGCACGTCGGTCAACGACGAGATCGTCCACGGCATCCCGGGCGACCGGGTGCTGCGCGACGGCGACCTGCTGAGCATCGACTGCGGCGCCGAGGTCGACGGGTGGAACGGCGACAGCGCCATCACCCTCGTCGTCGGCGGTGACGAGGCCGGTGACCCGGCCGCGGTCCGGCTCAACGACGTCACCCGGCGCTCTCTCTGGGCCGGGCTCGCCGCCCTTCGTCCCGACGGCGACCTCAACGACATCGGCGGCGCGGTCGAGGACTCGATCACCGACGATGCCCGCGACGACGGCGTCGACTACGGGATCGTCCAGGACTACACGGGCCACGCCATCGGCGAGCACATGCACCTGCCGCCCAATGTGCCCAACTACCGCGAGCCCGGCCGCCGGCCGCGCACGCCCGTCGGCACGACCCTGGCCATCGAGCCGATGGTCACCCTCGGCGACCAGGCCAACCACGTCCTGCCCGACGAGTGGACCGTCGCCACCGACGACGGCGCCGTCGCCAGCCACTGGGAGCACACCGTCGCGCTCACCGAGCGCGGTCTGTGGGTGCTCACCGCCCTCGACGGCGGCGAGGCGGAGCTCACCGCGCGAGGCGCCCCCTTCGGCCCGCTGGACTGATCTCGGGCACCCTTCGAGACGCGTGCAGAGCAAGCTCCTCAGGGAGCGGGGCGGTGTGGCCCACGCGACGCTGGACACTCCCTTCGCCCCGGCGGGTCGGTCGGTAGGGTGCGAGACCAGTCATGTCCGACGCCGTGACGACGCGGCCGGGTCGATGAGGAGCGTTTCGAGGATGACCCTTCCCCCTGCACGCGACGACGTCATGGGGCTGGCCGAGGGCTTCGCCCCGGTGGCCCCGGACGCGTGGGCCGACCTGGCCGCCGCCGTGGTCAACAAGTCGCGCCCCGACGACCGCAAGGTCGACGGCGCCGGCGCCCGCGAGGCCCTCGCGAGCCACCTGCCCGGTGGCGTCGACATCGAGCCGATCTACTGGCCGCAGCCCGGTGCCGACCTCGGCCTGCCGGGCGCGATGCCCTTCACCCGTGGCCGTGGCCCGCGCAACCCCGACCAGCCGTGGGACGTGCGCCAGCTGCACGACGACCCCGACGCGGCCGCGAGCCGCGCGGCGGTGCTCCACGACCTCGAGCGCGGCGTGAGCTCGGTGTGGCTGCACGTCGGCGCCGACGGCATCGCCCCCGGTGACGTCGCCGAGGTCCTCACCGACGTCATGGTCGACCTCGCCCCGGTCGTCGTCAGCTCCACCGACGACCAGAGCGCCGCGGCGGCCGCACTCGTCGCCGCCTGGGAGGCGAAGGGGGTCGACCCCACCGTGGTGCGTGGCAGCCTCGGCCACGACCCCATCGGTCAGGTCGCCACGGTCGGCGGCTCGCCCGACCTCGCGCCGCTCGCCGAGGCCGTCGCCACGTGCACCGACCGCTTCACCGGGGTGCGCGCCATCACCGTCGACACCCGGGTCCACCACGATGCCGGCGCGAGCGACCAGGACGAGATCGCGCTCGCCCTGGCCACCGCCCTCGACTACGTCCGGCACCTCGCCGAGGCCGGCGTCGAGCCGGCCGAGACCTTCCGCCGGATCGACTTCCGCGTGGCCGCGACCGCCGACCAGTTCACGACGATCGCCAAGCTGCGCGCCCTGCGTCGCACCTGGGCGCGCGTCGGTGAGGTGCTCGAGGTCCCCGAGGCCGACCGCGGCGCGTGGGTGCACGCGGTCACCTCGTGGCGCATGCAGACGCGCACCGACCCGTGGGTCAACATCCTGCGCGACACCATCGCCTGCTTCGCGGCCGCCGCCGGCGGCGCCGACGCGATCACCGTGCTGCCCTACGACCACGCGCTCGGTCTGCCGACCGCCTTCTCCCGCAGGGTCGCCCGCAACACCCAGTCCCTGCTGTCGTCCGAGTCCAATGTCGCCCGGGTCGCCGACCCGGCCGGAGGTTCGGCCTACGTCGAGTCGCTCACCGACGACCTCGCCCGCGCGGCCTGGACGTGGTTCGGGCAGCTCGACGCCGCCGGGGGAGCGGCCGCAGCCCTCGCCGCCGGCACCGTCGCCGAGCGGCTGGCCGCGACGAGCACCGAGCGCGGCGCCGCGCTGGCCACGCGGGCGCTGCCGATCACCGGCACCTCGACCTTCCCGCTGGCCGGGGAGACCCTTCTGAGCCGCACGCCGCGGACCGAGCCCACCGGTGGCCTGCCCCGTCGCCGCGACGCCGAGATCTTCGAGGCGCTGCGCGAGCGGACGGCCGGCGGTGACGTCAGCGTCCCGGTGCTGGCCCTGGGGCCGGCCCGCGAGCACACCGCGCGGCTGACCTTCGTCACCAACCTCCTCGGCGTCGCGGGCATCCGCCCCGAGGTCATCGAGGTCGACGGTCCCGACGCCGACCTGACCGCGGCCCAGGGTGCGCCCGCCGCGATCATCGCCTCGTCCGCCGCGGGCTACTCGGCCCATGCCGAGGCGAGCGTTGCCTCCCTTCGCTCCGCCGGCGTCGGCCGGGTCCTCGTCGCCGGCAAGGCCGCCGAGCTCGGCGACACCACCGTCGACGGCGAGGTCCGCGACGGCATCAATATCGTGGACTTCCTCGCAGAACTTCTTGATCTCCTCGGCGCCCCGAGCGCCCCGCAGGCAGGAGCAGACGCATGAGCGCGCAGATCCCCAGCTTCGACACCGTCGACCTCGGCGACGGAGCCCCGTCCGCCGACGCCGCCGAGCGCTGGCAGCAGGCTGTCGACGCCACCCCCGGTGCGGCCGAGGGCTGGGAGACCCCGGAGAAGATCGAGGTCGCCCCGGTCTACACCGAGGCCGACACCGCCGACCTCGACTTCCTCGAGACCGCCCCCGGCGCGGCTCCCTTCCTCCGCGGGCCCTACCCGACGATGTACGTCAACCAGCCGTGGACGATCCGGCAGTACGCCGGCTTCTCGACCGCCGAGGAGTCCAACGCCTTCTACCGGCGCAACCTCGCGGCCGGGCAGAAGGGCCTGTCGGTCGCCTTCGACCTGGCGACCCACCGCGGCTACGACAGCGACCACCCGCGCGTGTCCGGCGACGTCGGCATGGCCGGTGTCGCGATCGACTCGATCTACGACATGCGCACGCTCTTCGACGGGATCCCGCTGGACCGGATGAGCGTGTCGATGACGATGAACGGCGCGGTCCTGCCGGTCCTCGCGCTCTACGTCGTCGCGGCCGAGGAGCAGGGGGTGAGCCCGGAGCAGCTGAGCGGAACCATCCAAAATGACATCCTCAAGGAGTTCATGGTCCGCAACACCTACATCTACCCGCCGGCACCCTCGATGCGGATCATCTCCGACATCTTCGCCTTCACCAGCCAGCGGATGCCGCGCTTCAACTCGATCTCGATCTCCGGCTACCACATGCAGGAGGCCGGGGCCACGCAGGACCTCGAGCTCGGCTACACCCTCGCCGACGGCATCGAGTACATCCGGGCGGGCAAGGCCGCGGGCATGGACGTCGACGCCTTCGCGCCCCGGCTGTCCTTCTTCTGGGCCATCGGCATGAACTTCTACATGGAGGTGGCCAAGCTGCGCGCGGCCCGCCTGCTGTGGGCGCGCCTGGTCAAGGAGAACTTCGAGCCGGGCAATGCCAAGTCGCTGTCGCTGCGCACCCACTCGCAGACCTCCGGCTGGAGCCTCACCGCGCAGGACGTCTACAACAACGTCGTGCGCACCTGCGTCGAGGCGATGGCCTCCACCCAGGGCCACACCCAGAGCCTGCACACCAACGCGCTCGACGAGGCGATCGCGCTGCCGACGGACTTCTCGGCGCGCATCGCCCGCAACACCCAGCTCGTCCTCCAGCAGGAGTCGGGCACGACGCGCGTCATCGACCCGTGGGGCGGCAGCGCCTACGTCGAGCGCCTGACGCACGACCTCGCGCAGCGGGCCTGGGCCCACATCGAGGAGGTCGAGGCCGCCGGCGGCATGGCCAAGGCCATCGAGGCCGGCATCCCCAAGATGCGCATCGAGGAGGCGGCCGCCCGCACCCAGGCGCGCATCGACTCCGGCCAGCAGCCGGTCATCGGCGTCAACACCTACCCCGTCACCGAGAGCACCGCCGACGAGGCCATCGAGATCCTCAAGGTCGACAACGCCGCGGTCCGGGCCTCCCAGATCGCCAAGCTCGAGCGGCTGCGTGCCGAGCGCGACGAAGGGGAGACCCGCGCGGCCCTCGCAGCGCTCACCGAGGCGGCGAAGGCCGACGGCGGCACCATGGAGACCAACCTGCTCGCGCTCGCGATCGACGCGGCCCGGGCCAAGGCGACCGTCGGCGAGATCTCGTCCGCGCTCGAGGAGGTCTACGGCCGCTACACCGCGCAGATCCGTACGATCTCGGGTGTGTACCGGGACGAGGCTGGCAAGGGTGGCGCCGTGGACGAGGTCCTGGCCAAGGTCGACGACTTCGAGCAGGCCGAGGGGCGCCGCCCCCGCATCCTCGTCGCCAAGATGGGCCAGGACGGCCACGACCGCGGCCAGAAGGTCATCGCGACCGCCTTCGCCGACCTCGGCTTCGACGTCGACGTGGGCCCGCTCTTCCAGACCCCCGGCGAGGTGGCCCGTCAGGCCGTCGAGGGCGACGTGCACGTCGTCGGGGTGTCGTCGCTGGCCGCGGGTCACCTGACCCTCGTGCCGGCGCTGCGCCAGGAGCTCGACTCCCTCGGCCGAGAGGACCTGATGATCGTCGTGGGTGGCGTCATCCCCGATCAGGACTTCGACGAGCTGCGTGCCGCCGGGGCCGACGACATCTACCCGCCGGGCACGGTCATCGCCGAGGCGGCCGGCCGTCTCGTCGACCGCCTGCGGGAGCGGGCCGCCGGCACCGATGCCTGAGTCGGTCGCCGACCTCGCCCGGGGGGTGCGGGAGCGCTCGCGCGCCCACATCGCCCGGGCGATCACGCTCGTCGAGTCCTCGCGCCCGGACCACCGGGAGCGGGCTCGCGAGCTGCTCGCGCTCATCGCGCCCGACACCGGGCAGGGCATGCGCGTGGGCATCTCGGGTATCCCGGGGGCCGGCAAGTCGACCTTCATCGACGCGCTCGGCACCCGGCTTATCGAGCGCGGTCACCGGGTCGCCGTCGTCGCCGTCGACCCGAGCAGCTCCCGCACCGGCGGGTCGGTCCTCGGTGACCGCACCCGGATGGCGCAGCTGACGGCGAGCGAGGACGCCTTCGTGCGGCCGTCGCCGTCGGGCGCGCACCTCGGTGGGGTCGCCCGCGCGACCCGTGAGGGGATGCTCGTGCTCGAGGCCGCGGGCTTCGACGTCGTGCTCGTCGAGACCGTGGGCGTCGGTCAGTCCGAGGTCGCGGTCGCCGAGATGGTCGACACCTTCCTCCTGCTGGCGCTCGCCCGCGGCGGCGACCAGCTGCAGGGCATCAAGCGCGGCATCCTCGAGATGGCCGACGTCATCGCGGTCAACAAGGCCGACGGCGAGCACGCCGGCGATGCGCGGGTCGCCGCCCGAGAACTCTCCGGCGCGATGCGGCTGATGAACTCCGACCCCGACGCCCGCCGTCCCCCCGTGCTCACCTGCAGCGCGCAGACCGGCGACGGTCTCGACGACGTGTGGGCCGCGGTGCTCGAGCACCGCGAGTGGCTCGAGGCCCAGGGCTCGCTGCACGCCCGCCGGGCCGAGCAGCAGCGCGAGTGGATGTGGGCGATGGTCGACGCCGAGCTGCGCGACGCCGTGCGTCGCTCGCCGCAGGTGCGCGAGTTGCTCGCCGAGATCACCCCCGGCGTGCGCACCGGCGAGGTGAGCGCCGTCGACGGTGCTGCCCGGATCATCGCGGCCTTTTCGCGCGACCTGGCCGCACGACCTTGAGGAAATGCGACCTCAGGCAGATGCGGACTCGGGGGGCGCGCCGGGGGAGAGGGCGGGGCGGCCGAAGCCCTTGGGGGCCACCCCGGTCCGGCGCGCCAGCCACAGCAGGATCGCCGTCATGACGAAGGTCGCCGCGACCCCGAGGCCACCTGAGGCAGCGGTGCTCGTCGTCTCCTCGGTGACGTAGGCGTCGGACAGGCCGCCGAGCATCGTCAGGCCGAGGATGATGACGAGGTTGTTGACGACGTGCAGCACGATGGCGGCCTCGAGCCCGCCGGTGCGCCAGGTGAGGTAGCAGCAGGCGACCGCCATGCCGCCGAGGTCGAGCAGCACCCACGGGTCGAGCGAGGTGTGCGCCAGGGCGAAGGTCGCCGCGGACAGCACGGTGCCGACGACGAGGGCGACGACCGGCCGCTTGATCCACGCGCCGACGCCCTGGAGGATCCCGCCGCGGAAGGCGACCTCCTCGCCGGCCGACTGCAGCGGCGTGGTGAGCAGGGTGATGACGAGCAGCCAGGGCCAGTGGGCGGGCCGCTCGGTGGGCTGCTCGCCGGAGAGCACCCAGGCCGCGGCGAGGTAGCCGCCCCAGATGACGAGGGTGACGGCCGAGGCGACGGCGAGCCAGCGCCAGCGGATGCGCCCGGCGACCGACCACAGTCGGCCCATCGGCCGCCAGTGGCCGACCCGGGTGGCGACGAGCGTCGCGGGGATGAGCGCGGCGAGGGTGAGGTTGCTGATGAGCATCGTCACCGGGTCGGCGGGGTCGATGTCGGCGGTGCTGCCGCCGCTCTCGAGCAGCGAGGGGTCGAGGACGAACCACGCGATGCTCAGGGCCATCGCGAGGACGAACCACGTGGCGATGCCCGCCCCCAGCGCGAGGAAGGGGCGCCACCAGCGGTAGCCGGCCGTGCGCATCTGGTGCACGTAGCTGCGCGGCTCGTCGTCGGGCAGCGGCGCGAGCGAGGAGCCGGAGGTCGGCGCGACCGCGGGGGCGTGGCGGCTGGCGGCGCGCTGGCGGGCCGCCGCGACGAGGTCGAGGGCCAGCGGGTGGACCCCGTCGGCGGTCGCCGCGGGGAAGTCGGTGAGCGTGGCGAAGGGGGATCCCCCCGCGGTGACGACTGCGGGCTCGGCGCCCCGGTGGGCCTGCGCGAACCAGATCGTCCCCGGGGCGGCGACGTAGTCACGCCCGGGACGGGCGGAGCCGGTGTGTGTCGGCAGGTCGACCGGAGCCTCGCCGCCGATGGCCGCCAGGCGGCTGCCGGGGGAGGGGGTGAGGCTCCCCCCTTGGTCCGTGCGGAGGGGGCCGAGGACCGGGACGCCGAGCTGCAGGGCCCAGCCGGTCGTCGTGTCGTGGGTCGTCGCCGGTGCCTGCGCCGGCGGCGCGAGGAGCCAGACGCCGTCGACGTCGGGAGTGAGGGCGGCCCCTGCGGGCAACCACCGCACGCTCGCGTCGGGGGCCAGTGCGGCCACGGCACGGGCGACGAAGGGGGCGTCCGGCCAGTCCGGCGCGCCGACGAGTGCGATGGTCAGGCCGGTCATGGGGCGAGCCTACGTGCCCGGGCCGCGCACCCCGACGGGGTGCGCGGCCCGATCGGGAGGGGCGCGCTCAGGTGTGCGGGGAGGGCTCGGGTTCCTCCTCGACGACCGGCAGCTCGCCGGTGATCTCGCCACGGTCCCTGGCCTGCCGGCCGGCGGAGACCGCCTCCGGTGGGACGCCCTCGACCTTGGTGACGAACTGCAGATTTTCCTTGCGCAGGGCGATGACGAAGCTGATCCCCGCCACGAACATCAGGGTGAACATCGGTAGCCCGATGACGGTGATGACCTCCTGCAGGGCCTCGAGGCCCTTGTCGCCGGCCAGGACGATGAGCAGGGCCGCGAGGACGCCCTCGCTCACTCCCCAGAAGACCCGCTGACGGGTGGGGCCGGCGTCGCCGTCGCCGGTGCACAGCATGTCGACGACGAGCGAGGCCGAGTCCGAGCTCGTCGCGAAGAAGATCGCCACGATGAGGACCGCCAGGCCCTTCACGATGGTCGTCGCCGGGTAGTTGTCGAAGAAGGCGAACATCGACAGTGGGACCGACTCGGCGACGGCCGCTGAGATCGGCCCCTCCTGCCCGTCCATGCCGTCGATGCGCAGGGCCGACCAGCCGAAGGTGACGAACCAGATGATCGTGAACAGCGTCGGGGCGAAGAGGACACCGAGCACGAACTCGCGGACGGTGCGGCCCTTGGAGATGCGCGCGAGGAAGATCCCCATGAAGGGGGCCCAGCTCACCGTCCACGCCCAGTAGAAGACGGTCCACCCGCCCTGCCAGCCCCAGCCGTCGTCCTTGGTGACGTCGGCGAGGGCGTCGTTCCACAGCATGAGCTCGGGCAGCGCGGCGACGAAGTTTCCGGTGGTCTCGAACATCTCGCGGATGAGGAAGAGGGTCATCCCGCCGGTGAGCAGGACGAAGATCATCAGCGCGATGGCCATGCCGATGTTGATGTTCGACAGCAGCTTGACGCCCTTGTCGAGGCCGCGCACGATCGACGTCGTCGCGACGGTCGTGAGCACGACGATGATGAGCACCTGCAGGGTCGTGTCGTTGGACCAGCCGAAGAGCTCGCCCAGGCCGGCGCCGATCTGCGAGGTTCCCAGACCGATCGAGACGGCCACGCCGAAGAGGGTGCCAAGGATCGCGAGGATGTCGATGGCGCGACCGATCGGGCCGTAGATGCGGTCCTTGAGCAGCGGGTAGAAGACCGAGCTGACCCGCACGGGCAGCTCGTAGCGGTGGATGAAGTAGGCGAAGGCCAGACCCGGCAGGCAGAAGATCGCCCACGTGTGCAGGCTCAGGTGGTACAGCGCGAAGTTCATGCCATCCTGGGCCGCCTCGACCGTGTAGGGCTCGACCCCGGACCGAGGCGGCTCGCTGAAGTGCGAGATCGGCTCGGCGACGCCCCAGAACATCAGGATGGTGCCGATGCCGCCGGCGAAGAGCATGGCGAACCACGAGGCGAAGCTGTACTCGGGGGGTGTCTCCTTGCGGCCCAGCTGGACCTGACCGTAGGGGCTGAAGGCCACGGCGAGGAGCATGATCACCCACGCGGTCACGCCGAAGATGAAGTACCAGCCCAGGTTGGTGACGATCCACTCGCGCCCGCTGCCGAAGACCGAGCTCAGCTGGGTGGGGAAGACCAGCAGCACGAGCAGGAAGAGGACCATGAGGCCCGCCGAGACGAAGAAGATGGTGGGGTGGGTGCGCAGTCCCAGTTTGCGAGCCAGTGCGTCCACGGTGTGATCCTTTCGAAGGGGGTCAGCATCCGGACCCCCGAGTCTGGCAAACCGGGGCGCTCAGGGGTGGATTTCGTCCCCGGCGTCTTCGTCCACTAGTCTTGATCGTCGGCTACGTGTGTCATGCCTCCTCGCTCGTCGAGGAGGCCATCGCGCGCGTGCCGGACCCGGTGGCCTCCATCCAGGAGGCGACCACCAACGGATTGAGAGGGTATGGCCAAGAAGGACGGTGTCATCGAGGTCGAGGGCACGATCGTCGAAGCGCTCCCGAACGCAATGTTCCGGGTCGAGCTGACCAACGGTCACAAGGTTCTCGCCCACATCTCGGGCAAGATGCGGCAGCACTACATCCGAATCCTCCCCGAGGACAAGGTTGTCGTCGAGCTCAGCCCGTACGACCTGACCCGCGGCCGGATCGTCTTCCGTTACCGCTGACCGAGGCGGTCGTCGACCCGGCGACCGACGAGGGACGCAACTCCCGCACGACCCGGCATCCACCACCCGTGGGTCGGGACAGATCGATGAAAGATGCGAGACGGCAATGAAGGTTCAGCCGAGCGTCAAGAAGATCTGCGACAAGTGCAAGGTGATCCGCCGTAACGGTCGGGTCATGGTGATCTGCGACAACCTGCGCCACAAGCAGCGCCAGGGCTGATCGCGGCCACCACGGCCCGCACGGCGGGGACCTTGGCTCATCGCCACAGATCCTCGAGCAACGCCAACATCAAGAAGCACGCACCACCCGGCCCCTGCCCCCTTCGCGGAGCAGGACGTCACCCCCGGCTCGGAGGCCGGGGACCGAGCGGCCCGCCCCCATCGGCGGGGACCACCGCCGGATCGGTGGTGCACCAGACCTCCGAATCACGAGAAGGAAGCCAGCACATGGCACGACTTGTTGGAGTCGACCTGCCGCGCGAGAAGCGCGCCGAGGTCGCCCTGACCTACATCTTCGGTGTGGGACGCACGACCGCAAGCAAGGCCCTCGCCGAGACCGGCGTCGACCCGAGCACCCGCGTGAAGGACCTCAGCGACGACCAGCTCGTCGCCCTCCGCGACTACCTCGAGGCCAACGTCCAGCTCGAGGGTGACCTCCGCCGCGAGGTGGCCGCCGACATCCGCCGCAAGGTCGAGATCGGCACCTACGAGGGCCTGCGGCACCGCCGCGGTCTCCCGGTCCGCGGTCAGCGCACCAAGACCAACGCCCGGACCCGCAAGGGCCCGAAGCGCACCGTCGCAGGCAAGAAGAAGGCCTGACACACCACGGCTCGCCGCTGCCGGCTCACGCCGCGCGGTGATCACCACACACCGAAGAACTTCGTAGGAGAAACATGCCCCCCAAGACCCGCTCCGGCGCCAAGGTGCGTCGCAAGGTCAAGAAGAACGTGGCCGTGGGCCAGGCCCACATCAAGAGCACGTTCAACAACACGATCATCTCGATCACCGACCCCACCGGTGCCGTGATCTCGTGGGCCTCCGCCGGCCAGGTCGGCTTCAAGGGCTCGCGCAAGTCCACCCCGTACGCCGCCCAGATGGCTGCCGAGGCCGCTGCACGTCGTGCCATGGAGCACGGCATGAAGAAGGTCGACGTCTTCGTCAAGGGCCCGGGCTCCGGTCGCGAGACCGCGATCCGCTCCCTGACCGCCGCCGGCCTCGAGGTCGGCGCGATCCAGGACGTCACGCCCAGCCCGCACAACGGTGTCCGCCCGCCCAAGCGCCGTCGCGTCTGAGCAGCAGAGATACGGGAGACAGATAAGACATGGCTCGTTACACCGGCCCCATCACCAAGAAGTCGCGTCGACTCAAGCTCGACCTCGTCGGCGGCGACAAGAACTTCGAGCTCCGTCCCTTCCCCCCGGGCCAGCACGGCCGTCGGCGGATCCAGGAGAAGGAGTACCTCACCCAGCTGCAGGAGAAGCAGCGCGCCCGCTTCACCTACGGCGTCATGGAGAAGCAGTTCGTCCGGTACTACAAGGAGGCGGCCAACCGCCCCGGCCAGACCGGTCACAACCTGCTGACCATCCTCGAGTCGCGCCTCGACAACGTCATCTACCGCGCGGGCCTGGCCCGCACGCGTCGTCAGGCCCGCCAGCTCGTCACGCACGGCCACTTCGAGGTCAACGGTGTCCGCACCGACGTCCCGAGCCAGCGCGTCGAGCAGTACGACATCATCACGGTCCGCAAGCAGTCGGTGGAGGCCTTCCCCTTCCAGCTCGCGCGTGAGACCTTCGGCGAGCGTCCGGTCCCGGCGTGGCTCCACGTCGTCCCCGGCAGCCTCAAGATCCTCGTGCACCAGCTGCCGACCCGCGAGCAGATCGACACCCAGCTCACCGAGCAGCTGATCGTCGAGCTCTACTCGAAGAACTGATCACCGTCGCTCCTGCTCCCTTCGCCTCGTGCGAAGGGGGCAGGAGCCTCACGGTTGGTGCACGGACAGAGGCGCACCAACCGCCGGCCACCAGACCGGCACCTTCACGAGGCGTCATATAGCGGTCGCCCGTGGGAAGGAAACAGACGTGCTCATCGCACAGCGCCCCAACCTCAGCGAAGAGGTCATCGCCGACAACCGCTCGCGGTTCGTCATCGAGCCCCTCGAGCCCGGCTTCGGCTACACCATCGGCAACTCGCTGCGTCGCACCCTGCTCTCGAGCATCCCGGGTGCCTCCCTCACCTCGATCCGGATCGACGGCGTGCTCCACGAGTTCTCCACGATCCCCGGGGTCAAGGAGGACGTCACCGAGATCATCCTCAACATCAAGTCCCTCGTCGTCTCCAGCGAGAACGACGAGCCGGTCGTGATGTACCTGCGCAAGTCGGGTGCCGGCGCGGTCACCGCCGCCGACATCAACCCCCCGGCCGGTGTCGAGGTCCACAACCCCGACCTGCACATCGCCACCCTCAACGACAAGGGCTCCATCGAGATGGAGCTGACCGTCGAGCGCGGCCGCGGCTACGTCTCGGCGCAGCAGAACAAGACCGGTGACCAGGAGATCGGCCGCATCCCGGTCGACTCCATCTACTCGCCGGTCCTCGCCGTGACCTACAAGGTCGAGGCGACCCGTGTCGAGCAGCGCACCGACTTCGACAAGCTCGTGGTCGACGTCGAGACCAAGAACTCGATCGCCCCCCGGGACGCGCTGGCCTCCGCCGGCAAGACCCTCGTCGAGCTCTTCGGTCTGGCCCGGGAGCTCAACGTCGAGGCCGAGGGCATCGACATGGGCCCCTCGCCGACCGACGCCGCGATCGCCGCCGACCTGGCCCTGCCGATCGAGGACCTGGACCTCACGGTCCGCTCGTACAACTGCCTCAAGCGCGAGGGCATCCACAGCGTGGGTGAGCTCGTGGGTCGCAGCGAGGCCGACCTGCTCGACATCCGCAACTTCGGCGCGAAGTCGATCGACGAGGTCAAGGCCAAGCTGCACGAGATGGGCCTGGCCCTCAAGGACAGCCCTCCCGGCTTCGACCCGACGGCCATCCCCGGCTACGGCGAGGACGACTACGACGAGTCCGGCGACGAGGATGCCTCGTTCGCCGAGGACGAGCAGCTCTGACCCACCGCTTCCCGACCTCACCGCCGACGCGGTAGGTCAGAACCTCCAAGGAGAACACCATGCCCACCCCCACCAAGGGTCCCCGTATCGGTGGCGGCCCGGCTCACGAGCGGCTCATCCTCGCGAACCTCGCCACCGCGCTCTTCGAGCACGACCAGATCACGACGACGCAGGCCAAGGCCAAGCGTCTGCGTCCCCTGGCCGAGCGCCTCATCACCTTCGCCAAGCGCGGCGACCTGCACGCGCGCCGCAAGGTCATGACGACCGTCCAGGACAAGAGCGTCGTCCACCGCCTCTTCGTCGAGATCGCCCCCGACATGGCCGAGCGCCAGGGCGGCTACACGCGCATCACCAAGATCGCCCCGCGCAAGGGTGACAACGCCCCGATGTGCGTCATCGAGCTCGTCCGCGAGCCCGTCGACGCCAAGCCGAAGCGCGCCGTCGTCGCCGAGGCCGAGGCCGCCACCCAGCGCTCCGCCAAGGACGAGGCCGAGCAGGCCCCGGCCGAGGAGACCACGGTCGAGGAGACCACCGCCGACGAGACCGCGGCCGACGAGACCGCGGCCCCCGCCGGTGGCGAGGCCAAGCAGCAGGAGTCCGACGAGGCCTGAGGCCTCGCTCGACCCGTGCAGCACGAAGGGCGCCGCTCACCCCACCGGGTGGGCGGCGCCCCTTCGTGTGCTCGGCCGCGGGCGGCCTCACGCCTCAGGACATCGCCTTCGTCGTGCCTCGCCTACGCTGACCCGCATGCGGCTGCGTCTCGACCTCGCCTACGACGGCACCGACTTCCACGGGTGGGCGGCGCAGCCGGGGCTGCGGACGGTCGAGGGAGAGCTCGCGGCCGCGGTGACGACGGTGCTGCGACTGAACGAGCCGGCGCGGCTGACCGTCGCCGGGCGGACCGATGCAGGGGTCCACGCCGCCGGGCAGGTCGTCCACGTCGACCTCGAGCCAGAGGAGTTGGAGCGCGCCGTGGGCCACTCCGACCGCGCACCCGAGGAGGCCCTCGCGACCCTGCTGCGCGGTGTGCTGCCGCCCGACGTCGTCGTCCACCGGGTGGCGCGGGCGCCCGAGGGCTTCGACGCCCGCTTCTCCGCGACGAGCCGGCGCTACCGCTACCTCGTCGGTGACGACCCGGCCCGGGTGGACCCCCTTCGTCGCCGTGAGGTGGTCTCGCTGCGCAGCCCGCTCGACGTCGACGCGATGCACGCGGCGGCCCAGGAGCTGCTCGGGCTGCGCGACTTCGCGGCCTTCTGCAAGAAGCGCGAGGGGGCCACGACGACGCGCACCCTGCTGCGCTACGACTGGGCCCGACGCGACGACGGGCTGCTCGAGGCGACGGTCGTCGCCGACGCCTTCTGCCACTCGATGGTCCGGGCGCTCATCGGGGCGCTCGTGCCGGTGGGGGCGGGGGACCGGGGTGCGGGCTTCCCGGCCGAGGTGCTCACCGCTGGCGCCCGGGACCCGCGGGTCAAGGTCATGCCGGCGCACGGCCTGTGCCTCGTCGAGGTGAGCTATCCGGCCGACGACGCGCTCGCCGCGCGGGCGCACGAGGCGCGGGCCCGGCGGGACTAGCTCAGTCGCGCTCGGCGCCACCCGGCGGCAGCGGCCACCAGCGCCAGCCGAGGGTGCCGACGACCCGGTCGGCGTGCACGAAGCGGGCCTCGCAGGGGCCGGTGCCGCGGCCACGGCAGCCCATGACCGAGTCGGCGCTGTTGGCGCGGTTGTCGCCGAGGACGAGGTAGGAGTCGTCGGGGACGGTCACCTCGGGGAAGCAGCGCTGCGGGGCACCTTCGCGGCTGCAGTCGGCGCCCCGCAGGAAGGGCAGGTCGTGGCGGACGTAGGGCTCGTCGAGGGGCTCGCCGTCGACGAGCACGCGCCCCTGTGCGTCGCAGCAGGAGAGCGTCTCGCCGGGCAGACCGATGACCCGCTTGACCGTGTGGGCGGTGTGGCTGGGGCCGGCGCCGAGGAGGTCGCCCGCGTAGCGCAGGACGTCCTTGACGGGGTGGGTCTCGTCGATGCGAGCGGCGTCCCAGGTCTCGCCGTGGCCGAAGACGACGATGTCACCGCGCTCGAGGTCGTCGCCGTCGACACCGACGACCTGGGCGACGACGCGGTCGCCGGTCATCAGGGTCGGCTCCATGGACCCGCTCGGGATGACGAAGGGCCGCACGAGCGTGTGGGTGACGAGCGCCAGGACCGCGAAGGCGATCGTGATGCGCAGCAGCACGCCCCACAGCCAGTGCCGTTCGCCCTCGGTGCCCTCGCTCACGCGCGTCAGCCTATGTCGGGTCAGCGGGGCAGGGGGGTGAGGGCGACGACCGCGGAGACCCGGCGCGCGCCCGGGGTGCCGGCGCCGCGTCGTCGGTAGCGCTCGAGCACCGCGCCGAGCTCGGCCCGCAGCGCGGCCAGCTGGGTCTCGTCGACGAGGACCTCGCGGTCGTCGAGCCCGCACTCCTCCTGCCAGACCAGGGGCCACGACACCTGGGCGTCGACCCAGCCGTGCATCCGCTGGGCGTGATGGTCGACGAGGTCGTGGGCGAGCCACAGCGCGTCGGCGACGTCGTCGGCGTCGTCGATCGTGCTCACGGCGACGGAGGTGTCGACGGCGCGCTCCTCGTCCTCCTCGGCCGCGGCCCACACGCGGGAGCGGCCGTCGCCGAGGCCGGTGTCCTCGAGCAGCCCCGCGTCGGCGAGCACCCGGGCGTGGTAGCTCGTGGCGCCGGTGTTGGTGCCCAGCGCGCGGGCGAGCTCGGCGGCGGTGGCACCACCGTGCAGCCGCAGGTGGGCCAGGATGCGCGAGCGCAGCGGGTGGGCGAGCAGTCGCCAAGGCGCGGTCGAAGGGGAGTCCGTCACCCCTCCACGATTGCACAAGTTTTGTGCAATCGCCGCTGGGTGGCCGTTGTGGACGCCCTGAGATCGTGTGAGATGCCCGGCGTACCAAGGGTTTTGGGGCTGTTGTGCGGATTTCGGCGGGAGGGGGCCGGTCCGTAGAATTGAACCCAGCGGCGCCCCGTCCTCGCGACGTGCGGCGCCTCCCCTTCGCCCCCGCAGGGGCAAGCGAACGACGAGCAGAAGGCATTGACATGCGCACGTACACCCCCAAGGGCGGTGAGATCACCCGTCAGTGGCACATCATCGACGCCACGGACGTCGTGCTCGGCCGCCTCGCGAGCCAGGCCGCGACCCTGCTGCGCGGCAAGCACAAGACGACCTTCGCCCCCCACGTGGACACCGGCGACTTCGTCATCATCATCAACGCCGACAAGATCGCGCTGACCGGCGCCAAGGCCGAGCAGAAGCGCGCCTACCGTCACTCGGGTCACCCGGGCGGTCTGTCCTCGATGAACTACACCGAGATGCTGGAGAAGCACCCGACGCGCGCCGTCGAGAAGGCCGTGCGCGGCATGCTGCCCCGCAACAGCCTCGGCCGCCAGCAGCTGAGCAAGCTCAAGGTCTACGCCGGTGCCGAGCACCCGCACGCCGCTCAGCAGCCCACCCCCTACACGATCTCCCAGGTCGCGCAGTAAGCGCCGCCGACAAGGAACTGAGGAACCACTGTGGCTGACACCACCGACAACATCGAGGTGCTCGAGGGCGACGAGCCCGAGCTGAGCTCCTACACCTCCGAGTCCGAGGGCCCCGTCGGCACCGACGAGCCCGTGCGCCGCCCCTCCGCGTCCGCTCCCGGCTCCGCGACCGGCCGCCGCAAGCAGGCCATCGCCCGCGTCCGGATCGTCCCGGGCACCGGCGAGTGGAAGGTCAACGGGCGTGCGCTCGAGGACTACTTCCCCAACAAGGTCCACCAGCAGATCGTCAACGAGCCGCTCGTCGCGCTCGAGCTCGACGGCGCCTACGACGTGCTCGTGCGCGTCCACGGCGGTGGCCCCTCCGGCCAGGCCGGTGCCGTCCGTCTCGGCGTCGCCCGCTCGCTCAACGGCGTCGACCCCGAGCTCAACCGCGCCACCCTGAAGAAGGCCGGCTACCTCACCCGTGACGCCCGCGTCCCGGAGCGCAAGAAGGCCGGTCTCAAGAAGGCCCGCAAGGCGCCGCAGTACAGCAAGCGCTGATCCTCGGATCGACGCTGGTCTTCGAGACCACGAAGGGCGGTGCTCACCTCACGGTGGGCGCCGCCCTTCGCGTTGTCCTGAGGTGCGACGAAGGAGCCTCGAAGGGTCGTGCCCCGCTAGACCGTCAGCGGGCGCCCGGACCGCATCTCGGCGACGAGCGACCGGGTGACCTCGACGAGGTCGCCACCGTGGGCGTCGGCGGTGGCCAGCTGTCGCTGGTAGCTCGCGCCGGCCCGGATGATGTCCTCCACGCCGGCCAGCTCGCGCTCGCAGCCGAGGCGGCGGGCGATCGGGGTGAGGCGCTCGAGCAGGTCGTGCAGCTCATCGGTGACGAGGCGCTCGCGGTTGCGCGAGTCGAGGATGATGATGGCGTCCATACCGTAGCGCGCGGTGCGCCACTTGTTTTCCTGCACGTGCCACGGCGGCAGCGTCGGGATCGTGCCGCCGTCGGTGAGCCGGTCGTCGAGGTGCACGAGAAGGCACTGGGTGAGGGCGGTCAGCGCCGCGATCTCGTGCAGCGTCGGCACGCCGTCGCACACCCGCACCTCGAGGGTGCCCAGGTGCGGCGCCGGACGCAGGTCCCAGCGCACCTCCTTGAGCTCGTCGATGACGCCGGTGACGAGCAGGTCGTCGACATAGCGCTCGTACTCGGCCCACGTCTCGAACTGGAAGGGCAGCCCGGCGGTCGGCAGCTGCTGGAAGAGCAGGGCGCGGTTGCTCGCGTAGTCGGTCGGGACCCCGCCCCACCACGGTGACGAGGCCGCGAGGGCCTGGAGGTGCGGCGCATAGCTGAGCATCCCCCCGAGCAGGGGCAGGACCTTGTCGCGGTGCGTGACGCCCACGTGGGTGTGCACGCCGTAGATGACCATCTGCCGCCCCCACCACCGGGTGCGGTCGATGAGCGTCGCGTAGCGCTCCCCCTCGCTCACCTGCTGCGACTCCCACCTGGCGAAGGGGTGGGTGCCGGCGCTGATGAGCTCCAGCCCGAGGCCGTCGGTGACCCCGCGCAGCCTCGAGAGGCTGTCGGAGAGGTCGGCGACGACCTCGGGGACGTCCCGGCAGATGCCCGTGACGAGCTCCACGGTGTTGGTGAGCAGCTCGCGGTGGACCTTGGGGGCCAGGCCGTCCTCCGCGGCCAGCGGCTCGACGACGGAGTCGGCGAGCGGCACGAGGTCGAGGGTCTCCCCGTCGACGAGGGCGATCTCCCACTCGACCCCGAGGGTGGGGCCGTCTGATGGGGTGAACTCGATCATGAGGGCCTCTCGACGTCGCACCTACGGTCTCCCAGCCTAACCAGCGGGTATCGTCGCACGAGCCCGTCGCTCGTGTGTCATGCGGCGGGCCCCCCACGGAAGGTTCAGCACGCACATGTCCCGACTCTTCGGCACCGACGGTGTTCGCGGCCTCGCCAACGGCGAGGTCATCACCGCAGACCTCGCCCTCGCTCTCGCCCAGGCCGCCGCGCGCGTCCTGCGCGACCCCGAGGGCCTGCAGGGCCACCGGCCGGTCGCGGTCGTGGGCCGTGACCCCCGCGCGTCGGGCGAGTTCCTCTCCGCCGCCGTCGTCGCCGGGCTCGCCAGCAGCGGCATCGACGTCCTCGACGCCGGTGTGGTGCCGACGCCGGCCGTCGCCTTCCTCACCGCCGAGGTGCACGCCGACTTCGGCGTCATGCTGTCGGCCTCGCACAACGCCATGCCCGACAACGGCATCAAGTTCTTCGCGAAGGGGGGCCACAAGCTCCCCGACGCCGTCGAGGACGCCATCGAGGCGGCCATGGACGAGACGCCCGACCGCCCGACGGGCATCGACGTCGGGCGGGTCACGCCGATGGACGACGCAGGCGCCCGCTACGTGCGCCACCTGCTCGACGCGGTCGAGCAGCGTCTCGACGGGCTGACGATCGTCCTCGACTGCGCCCACGGCGCCGCGAGCCAGGTCTCGCCCGAGGCCTTCCGCCTCGCCGGCGCCGAGGTGCACGTCATCGGCGCCCGCCCCGACGGGCTCAACATCAACGACGGTGTCGGCTCGACGCACATCGAGGGCTTGCGCGCCGCCGTCGTGGAGCACGGCGCCGACCTCGGCATCGCGCACGACGGCGACGCCGACCGCTGCCTGGCGGTCGACGGGCAGGGCCGCGAGGTCGACGGCGACCAGATCATGGCGATCCTCGCGCTCGCGCTCAAGGAGCACGGCGAGCTCGCCCAGGACACCCTCGTCGCGACGGTCATGAGCAACCTCGGTCTCCTGCGTGCCATGGAGTCCGCCGGCATCACCGTCGTGCAGGCCGGCGTCGGCGACCGCTACGTCCTCGAGGAGATGCGCAAGGGCGGCTTCTCGCTGGGTGGCGAGCAGTCCGGCCACGTCATCCTCCAGGAGCACGCGACCACGGGTGACGGTGTCCTCACCGGCCTGATGCTCGCCGCGCGGGTCGCCGAGACCGGTCGCTCGATGGCCGAGCTGGCCGGCGCGATGACCCGCATGCCGCAGGTGCTCATCAACGTCAAGGGCGTCGACAAGCACCGGGTCGACGACGACGAGGGCGTGCAGGCCGCGGTCACCGAGGTCCAGGCCTCGCTCGCCGACGAGGGGCGGGTCCTGCTGCGCAAGTCGGGTACCGAGCCGGTCGTGCGGGTCATGGTCGAGGCCGCGACTCACGAGCGCGCCCAGGAGTCGGCCGAGCGCCTGTCCGTCGTCGTCAAGGAGCGCCTGGCCCTCTGACCGCCCCCGAGACCGCATTGCCCTACGGCAATGCGCAATCGGGGCCGGGTGGGCCGCATTGCCCTACGGCAGTGCGGGCTCCGGTCGGGTCAGACGGCGGGGGTGTCGAAGAAGCTGCGGCGGGTGACGGCCCGCCCGGAGTCGTCGAGGACCCAGAAGTCGGCGAAGCCGACCCGCGCGACGCTGCCGTCCTTGAGCGTGCCGACGAAGCGCCCGTGGACCGCCACCCGCCGGCCGTCGACGACGAGCTCGTCGAGCTCGTGCCGCCCGTCGGCGATGACGCGCTCCCCGCCGTAGAAGTCGGTGAGGGCCGCGTGCCCGACCATCGGGTCGTAGCCGGGACGGTGGTAGGTGGCGTCGGGCGCGAAGCAGTCGACGACGCCGGTCACGTCGCCTGCGTCGACGAGCGCGTAGTAGCGACGGACCGCCTGCTCGGCGTTCATCGGGCCACGGTCCGTCCGAGGGCGGCGTCGGCACGCCGCAGGGCGGCCTCGACGGGCGTGATGCCCTCGGCCTCGGCCGCCTCGAGCAGGCCGGTGACCCGCTCGCCGATGCGGTCGATCGCCGCGAGCGTCTCCTCGTCGGACCAGCCCGCGACGCCGCCGTGGACCTGGATGACGCCGCCGGCGTTGGCGACGAAGTCGGGGACGAAGGTGATGCCCGCCGCCTGCAGGGCATCGGCGCAGTCGGGGGAGTCGAGGGTGTCGTTGGCCGCCCCGGCGATGATCCGTGCCGGGATGCGGTCGATGGTGTCGCGAGTCACCACGCGCGCGACCGCACAGGGCGCGAAGACGTCAGCCTCGGTGAAGGGGGCGGCCTCGGTGGGGACGGTGTCGCCGCCGAGCTCGGTGGCCAGAGCCTGCGCGCGGGCGGTGTCGATGTCGGCGAGCGTGACGCGGGCGCCGTCGCCGTGGGCGAGCCGGGCGACCTCCTCGCCGACGCTGCCGACGCCCTGGACGACGACGCGCAGATCGGACAGACCCCCTTCGCCGTGGTGGTGGACGGCCGCGGCTCGCATCGCCGCGTAGACACCACGGGCGGTGAAGGGGGAGGGGCTCACCTCGTCGCAGAAGGCCCGTGCACCCCCGTCGTCGCGAATGGTCTGCATGTCCTCGAGGAGGGTGCCCATGTCGACGCCGGGCACGTAGGAGCCGGCGGTGCGGGCGACCATCTGGCCGAAGCGGGCGAAGAGGGCGCGGCGCTCCGGGCTGCCGGGAGCGGGCGCGTCGCCGTCGAGCACGACGACGGACTTCGCCCCGCCGTAGGGCAGCTCGGCGAGCGCGTGCTTGAGGGTCATCGCGGCCGCGAGTCGCTGGGCCTCACGGGCGGCGGCCTCGGTGGACGGGTAGGCGCGGTAGCGCACCCCGCCGAAGCCGGGGCCGAGGGTCGTGTCGTCGATCGCGATGACGGCGCGGAGGCCGACGCGGTCGTCGCGGCAGGTGATCGTCTGCTCGCTCGCCCAGGGTGTGGCGATGGCGTCGGACGTCGGGACGGGGTGGGTGACGGTGGTCATGAGCCCATGGTGGCACTGCGGCTGTGACCCCCGTCACCGACCCCGGTCGTCGCCGGGCGGAAGACTCAGTAGTGCTGGCTGATCAGGCCGGTGTCGACGTCGTAGACGAACCCGCCCACGGCGGCACGGTCGGCGATGAGCGGGTGCGAGCGCACCGCGGCGACGTCCTGACGAAGGGAGTCCAGCTGGTCGGTGACGACGTGGAAGCCCTGCCACGACGCGTCCTGACCGGCGGACTCGCCGACCTTCTGCCGCAGCTCGACCTCGGTCGAGCTGGTCATCGCGCACCGGGTGTGCGGGATGACGAGGACGCGCTTGACGTTGAGCAGGTGCACACCGAGGACGAGGGCCTCGAGGGCTGCGGCGGTGACGCGGCCACCGGGGTTGCGGAAGATCTTGGCGTCGCCCGGCTTCAGCCCGAGCATCCCCAGCGGGTCGATGCGGCTGTCCATGCAGGTGACGATCGCGACGCCGGCCTGGGCGATGCCGTCGAAGCCGCCGAGGGAGAAGTCGTCGGCGAAGGCGCGGTTGGCCTCGAGCAGGTCGGTGAAGGTGGCATCGTGGCCGGTGGGTGCACTCATGGGGGAGTCCTTTCGGGGAGTGCTTGCACAGTAGCCCCGCGGGGAAGGCTGCCAATTCGTGACCCCCTATTCGTGACGTGGGGCACAGCGGAGGTGTAGACAGTGTCTGGGAGGCGGCGTCGGGCTCACGCCCACGTCGTGCCCCGCGGACGAAAGGAACGACGTGGAGACACGACGACGACGTCGGATCGCCTTCATGGCCGCCGCGGCGACGGCCGCGAGCCTCGGCCTGGCGGCCTGCGGTGACGACGGTTCGTCAGGCGGCTCGGCTCGCCTGACCTGGTACATCAACCCCGACGGCGGTGGCTCCGACCCGGCCGGTGGCGGGCAGGCGCAGCTGGCCAAGGAGTGCTCCGACGCCTCCGACGGCGCCTACGACATCAGCATCCAGCTGCTGCCCAACAGCGCGAGCGACCAACGCCAGCAGCTGCTGCGGCGCCTGGCCTCGCAGGACAAGGGCGTCGACATCATGTCGATCGACCCGGTCTTCGTCGCCGAGTTCGCCGAGGCCGGCTATCTCGCGCCGGTCCCCGAGGACAAGGTCTCCACCTTCACCGACGACGTCGTCGACCCGGCGGTCACCAACGCCACGTGGAAGGACGAGCTCGTCGCGGCCCCCTTCTGGGCCAACACCCAGGTCCTCTGGTATCGCAAGTCGGTGGCGAAGGAGGCCGGCCTCGACATGACCAAGCCGGTCACCTGGGACCAGGTCATCGACGCTGCGAAGAAGACCGACAGCAACATCGGCGTCCAGGCCTCGCGCTACGAGGGCTACATGGTGTGGATCAACGCCCTCGTCGAGGGCGGCGGCGACCACATCGTCGAAAATCCGGGGGCGGACGGCCCGGAGCTGAAGTTCGGTCTCGAGTCCGAGGGCGGCAAGAAGGCCGCCGAGATCATCCAGAAGCTCAACGACGACGGCGTCGGCGGGCCGGCGCTGGGCTCGACCGACGAGACGTCGACGCTCGACATGTTCCAGAACGAGCAGGCCGGCTTCATGGTCAACTGGCCCTACGTCTACGCGGCGCTCAAGGGCGCCGAGGTCGACTGGATCAAGGACCTCGCGTGGACGCGCTACCCGCAGACGACCGAGGGCACCGAGTCCAAGCCTCCGCTCGGCGGGATCGAGATGGGCGTGGCTCAGTCCTCGTCGAACCAGGAGCAGGCGTGGGAGGCCGTCGAGTGCCTCACCTCGCAGGAGAGCCAGAAGGCCTACATGCTCGGCACCGGCAATCCGGCCGCCCGCAAGGCGGTCTACGACGACGCCGACATCAAGAAGGACTTCCCGATGGCGGCGCTCATCCGCCAGTCCCTCGACTCCAGCGGTCCGCGGCCGCTCACGCAGTACTACGGCGACGTCTCCTCGGGCATCCAGCGCGAGTACAGCCCGCCCGGCTCGGTCACCCCCGACAAGACCCCGGAGCAGACCACGCAGCTGCTCAAGGACGTCCTGAACGGAGATGCATTGCTGTGAGTGCCTCCACCGACACCACCCCACGGACGAAGGGGGAGAAGCCTCGCCTGTCTGACCGGGCCCGGGCCGAGCAGCGGCTCGGCTGGAAGCTGGCGATGCCGGCCTTCGTCGTCATGCTCCTCGTCACCGCCTACCCGATCCTCCAGGCGGTGTGGAACAGCTTCTTCGTCTACCGGCTCACCGACCCGGACAACCGCGAGTTCGTCGGGCTCAACAACTACATCGTCTCCTTCAGCGACTCGGTCTTCTGGAGCGCGATGTGGGCGACGGTGCTCATCACCCTGATCACGGTGGTCGTCGAGCTCGTCCTCGGCTTCATCATCGCCCTGGTGATGCACCGGATCGTGCTCCCGCGGCGGACGCTGCGCACGGTCGTGCTCATCCCGTACTCGATCATCACGGTCGTCTCCGGTTTCACCTGGCTCTTCATGTACCAGACCGACACCGGCTTCGTGAACCGCTGGACGAGCTGGATCCCCGGGGTGAGCGACAACTACGACTGGTTCGGCAGCTTCTGGCCCTCGATCTTCGTCATCTGCCTCTCGGAGATCTGGAAGACGACCCCCTTCATGTCGCTGCTGCTCCTCGCCGGTCTGGCTCAGGTCGACACGTCGATGGAGGAGGCCGCCAAGGTCGACGGCGCCTCGTGGATGCAGGTGCTCACCAAGGTGATCCTGCCGAACATGAAGCCGGCGATCATGGTGGCGCTGCTCTTCCGCACCCTCGACGCCTTCCGCATCTTCGACAACATCTTCATCATGACCGGGGGCGCCAACGGGACGAACTCGCTCTCCGGGCTCATCTTCAGACAGACCATCGACCGGACCGAGATCGGCCTCGGGTCGGCGCTGTCGGTGATCCTCTTCCTGTGCGTCCTGGTCATCGCGGCGTTGTTCGTCAAGGGGTTCAAGGTCGACCTGACGCAGGGGAGGAACTGACATGGCCAAGGAGTCCGCCAAGGGCACGGGCATCTGGACGGTGCTCGCGATCCCGATCATGATCTGGACCGTCCTGCCGTTGCTGTGGATGTTGTCGCTGTCGCTGAAGAGCGCCAAGGACCTCGCCAACCCCGAGGCCGCGGTCCTGGGCAACTTCTGGCCCAAGGACCCCACCCTCGACAACTACCGGCTGATCTTCAGCGGCGGGGCGAGCGACCTCTTCATGCCGGCGCTGCGCAACTCGCTCATCGTCTGCCTGCTCGCGACCTTCATCTCGGTCGTGCTCGCGATGTTCTGCGCCTACGCGATCTCGCGGCTGGAGTTCAAGGGCAAGAAGATGATCCTCACGACCGCCCTGGCGGTCAGCTTCTTCCCCGTGGTCGCGATGGTCACGCCGCTGTTCGACGTGTGGAGCCGCGTCGGGCTCTTCGACACCATCCCCGGTCTGATCACCCCCTACCTCGCGCTGACGCTGCCGTTGTCGATCTGGACCATGTCGGCCTTCTTCCAGCAGATCCCGTGGGAGATGGAGCAGGCCGCGCAGGTCGACGGCGCCAGCAGTTGGCAGGCCTTCCGCAAGGTGATCATCCCGCTGGCGACCCCGGGCGTCTTCACCACGGCGATCATCACCTTCTTCACCGCGTGGAACGACTTCGTCTTCGCGATCTCGCTGACCTCCGACCAGGCGCGCACGGTCCCGGCCGCGCTCGCCTTCTTCACCGGTGCCAGCCAGTTCGAGCAGCCGACGGGCGCGATCATGGCGGCCTCGGTCGTCGTGACCATCCCCGTCGTCGTCCTCGTGCTGATCTTCCAGCGCCGGATCGTCGCCGGCCTGACCTCGGGCGCCGTCAAGGGCTGACCCCCGCCTTCACAGAACTGGAGTACCTCCCATGGCTGAGATCACCCTCAAGAACATCGTCAAGAAGTACGGCGACGGCTTCCCCGCGGTCAATGACGTGAGCCTGGACATCAAGGACGGCGAGTTCATGATCTTCGTCGGCCCGTCCGGCTGCGGTAAGTCCACGCTGTTGCGCATGGTCGTCGGGCTCGAGGACATCACGAGCGGTGAGCTCCTCATCGACGGCTCGCGGGTCAACGACCTGTCGCCCAAGGACCGCAACCTGTCGATGGTCTTCCAGAACTACGCCCTCTACCCGCACCTGAGCGTCTTCGAGAACATCGCCTTCCCCCTTCGCCTGGCCAAGGGCAAGCACAGCGACCAGGAGATCGACCAGAAGGTGCGCATGGCCAGCTCGATGCTCGAGCTCGACGACCACCTCGAGCGCAAGCCGGCCAACCTCTCCGGAGGTCAGCGGCAGCGCGTCGCGATGGGGCGGGCGATCGTGCGCGACGCCGACGCCTTCCTCTTCGACGAGCCGCTGTCCAACCTCGACGCCAAGCTGCGCGGGCAGATGCGTACCGAGATCGCCCGGATGCAGCGCCGCATGGGCACGACGACGATCTACGTCACCCACGACCAGACCGAGGCGCTGACCCTCGGTGACCGGGTCACGGTGCTCAAGAAGGGCGTGCTCCAGCAGTGCGCCAGTCCGCGCGAGCTCTACGACCAGCCGGTCAACCTCTTCGTCGCCGGCTTCATCGGCACCCCGCCGATGAACTTCCTGCCGGCCTCGGTCGAGGGCGACGAGCTCGTCCTGCCCTTCTGCCGCGTGCCCGTGCCCGCGGCCGTGCGGGAGCGGGCGGGCAGCGCCGACCTGCTCATCGTCGGCATCCGCCCGGAGCACATCAAGGACTCCGACCTCGGTGACGTGCCGGCGGACGGCATCCGCTTCGACGCGCCCGTCGACCAGACGGAGTGGCTGGGCAACGAGCAGTACGCCTACGTGCCCTTCACCGTCGAGGGGCCGGTCAAGGACAAGCTCGACGAGCTCGACAAGGAGCTCGACGGTGAGGGCATGCGCACCCAGATGGTCATCAACCTCGACCCGCGCTCGCGGGTGCGCGAGGGCGACGACGGGCGCTTCGTCTTCGACCCCGCGCTGATGCACGTCTTCGACCCGGAGACCGGTGACTGCCTCACCCGTGACGACGCCAAGGCGGCCGAGATCGCCCGTCAGTCGGAGGAGGACCGCCAGCGCGGCCTCGAGCGGGCCCGTGCCCGCGAGGCGGCCAACGCCGGCTGATCCAGCACCGCTAGCGAGCCGCGTCGACCCCGAGGTCGGCGCGGCTCGGTGGTTGTGCGCCGGCGCGCGTCACGGTGATCGCCGAGGCCTCGATGCCGCGCTCGATCGCGGCGGAGACGACCCGGCCCCGCGCCTTGCGCAGTCGTCCCTTGACGTCGCCGCTGCCGAGCAGGCCCGCGTCGAGCAGCCCGGAGAGCAGCCCGGCCATGAAGGAGTCGCCGGCACCCACGGTGTCGACGACGTCGACGCGCCGGCCGCGCAGCAGGGTCCGGCGGCCCGAAGGGAGGATCGCCAGGGCTCCCGCGGCGCCCAGGGTGCACACCGCGAGGGAGGGGCCGAGGTCGCACCAGGAGCGCAGCACCTCGGCGATGTCGTTGTGGCCGAGGGGCCGCCCGAGGAGCCACTCGAGGTCCTCGTCGCTCGCCTTGACGACGTCGCTCACGGCGACCCGGCGCTCGATCTCGGTGCGAGCGGTCTCGGGGTCGGGGAAGAGCGCCGGGCGGCAGTTGGGGTCGTAGGAGACCGTGTGGGTGCGGGCCGCGCCGGACATCGCCGAGAGCACGTCAACGCACCCCGGTCGCAGCAGCGCCCCGATCGACCCGGTGTGCACGTGGCCCGGGACCTGCGGCAGCTCGGGCAGGCGCCACTCGATGTCGAAGTCGTAGGTGGCGGCGCCGCTCTCGTCGAGCGTGGCGGTCGCGACCGAGGTGTCCGCGGCGCGGTCGCTGCCGGGCACGAGGCCGACGCCGGCCTCGGCGAGGTGCTCGCCGATCGCGGCGCCGTGGGCATCACGACCGAAGTGGGTCGCCAGCGTCACCCGGTGGTCGAGCCGGGCGAGGCCGACGGCGACATTGAGCGGGCTACCGCCGACGTGCTCGCTGCGCGTGCCGTCCGCCCCGACGACGACGTCGACGAGGGACTCGCCGATGACGAGGGTCGGGGCGGGCGGTGTGGAGCGGAGGCGGCCCGGCATCGGATCAGGAGGACAGCTCGGGGGAGAGGCGCTGGACCTTGGTGAGGTTGTGGTGGGCCTCGACCGTGCGGATCGTGCCGGACTTGCTGCGCATGACGAGCGAGTGGGTGGTGGCGCCCCCGGCGCGGTAGCGCACGCCGCGCAGCAGCTCGCCGTCGGTGATGCCGGTGGCGACGAAGTAGCAGTTGTCGGTCTGCACGAGGTCCTCGGTCGTGAGGACCTGGTCGAGGTCGTGGCCGGCGTCGATCGCGTGCTGGCGCTCCTCGTCGTCGCGCGGCCACAGGCGCCCCTGGATGACACCACCCAGGCACTTGATCGCGCAGGCGGTGATGATGCCCTCGGGGGTGCCGCCCACGCCGAGGAGCAGGTCGATGCCGGTCTCGGGACGGGCGGCCATGATCGCGCCGGCGACGTCGCCGTCGGAGATGAAGCGGATGCGCGCGCCCGCGGCGCGGACCTCGTCGGCCAGGTCGGCGTGGCGCGGGCGGTCGAGCATGACGACGGTGACGTCCTCGGGCTGCTGACCCTTGGCCTTGGCGATCCGCTTGATGTTTTCCTTGACCGGGAGGCGGATGTCGACGACGTCGGCAGCCTCCGGGCCGGTGACGAGCTTGTCCATGTAGAAGACCGCGCTCGGGTCGTACATCGTGCCCCGGTCGGCGACGGCGAGGACGGAGACGGCGTTGGTCATCCCCTTCGCCGTGAGCGTCGTCCCGTCGATGGGGTCGACCGCGACATCGCACGAGGGGCCGGTACCGTCGCCGACCTCCTCGCCGTTGTAGAGCATCGGGGCCTCGTCCTTCTCGCCCTCGCCGATGATGACGACGCCGTTCATCTGCACGCTGGAGATCATCGAGCGCATCGCGTCGACCGCCGCACCGTCGGCGGTGTTCTTGTCACCTCGGCCGACCCAGCGGCCACCGGCCAGGGCCGCGGCCTCGGTGACCCGCACCAGCTCCATCGCGAGGTTGCGGTCGGGGTGCATCACCCCGGGGCTGGGGGCGGACGTCTGGGCCTGGCTCATGCTTCTCCTCCGGGACGGGCGGCTCGACGGGCCGAGCCTATCTGCCGGGTCGCCGGGAGGTGTCCGGGCGCGCCTGTGGCGCGTGCGACCATGGACGTCATGAGTTCTGCCCCCGGCGACCAGGCCGAGACCCCCACGACGTCGGCGTCCGAGCGTGAGCCGACCCCGGCGGAGCTCGCGGCCCAGCAGGGCGTCCCGGCCCGGGGAGCGAGCCACTACGCCAAGGGCACGAGCGCCAACATGATGCGCTCGATGCTCGTCATCGTCGGGATCGGCCTCGCGCTCTTCCTCGTCACCGCACGCCCCAACAGCGTGACGCCGGAGTCGGTCGACGTCGCCTCCGCCGCCCAGTACCGCGGCGGTCAGGCCGGTCAGCCCTTCGCCTATGCCGAGGGCCTGCCCGACGGCTGGGTCGCGACCAGTGTCCGCTACGCCCGGTCCAAGGGCGATGTCATGGTGTGGAACGCCGGCTACACGACCCCGGACGCGCAGTACGTCTCGGTGCAGCAGGCCGTCGACCCCGGCCAGGACTGGGTCGACACCCAGACCAACCAGGGCCGGGTCATCGGGCGCATCGAGACCGACGACGGCACCCGCTGGGTCCAGCGCGATCGCGAGGGCAAGGTCCAGCGCAGCCTCGTCCACGTCCCCGACGACCGGACCGAGCTGACCACCCTCGTCACCGGGACCGGCTCGTGGGAGCAGCTCGAGGAGTTCGCCGAGCACCTCACGCCCGCGAAGGTGACGAAGGCGGGGTCGAGCCCGAGCGTCAGCACCTCACCCGCCTCATGATGTCCGGGTGACCCGATAATCCCCGGCGTCCAGGAGTCTCAAACCCCGGCCGGGGTACCGCGCCAGGCGTCGACGACGAAGGTGTACAGCTCCAGGCCCTCGCCGAGTCGGACCACGGGCGGGTCGAGCGCCCGCCACCGGGTCACCGCCACACCGATCCCCTCGGTGCACTCGCGGGCCAGGGCCTGCTCCGGTGACTCGCCGGGCTCGATGTGCCCGCCCGTCGGCGACGAGCAGCCCCATCGCGACGCGGTGCAGGCGCTCGGTCACGGCAGGCTCAGCCCTCGTCGGACGTGGCCTCGGACCCCAGGCTCGCCTCGGCCTTGTCGAGCCAGGCCTCGCAGTGCGCGGCCAGGGCCTCGCCCCGCTCCCACAGGCGCATCGACTCCTCGAGACGGGCCTGGCCGCCCTCCAGCCGGGCCACGAGCTCGATGAGCTCCTGCCGCGCCTCCTCGTAGGACAAGTCGGCGACGTCGGGCTGCTCCTGCTCGGGCTGCGGGTCGGTGGCCATGGCGACCACTCTAGGTGGGGGCGGGGTCACGAGTCGGTGACCCGGACGGCGAAGTCGCCGTCGGCGACCGTCACCCGCAGCAGGTCGTCGACCCCGAGGTCGGTGCGGGAGGCGACGACCTCCCCTTCGGGCCGTTGGACGATCGCATAGCCGCGCTCGAGGGTGGAGGCGGGCGAGAGGACCCGCGCCTGCGTCCGCAGGTGCGAGACCCGGTCGCGCTCGCGGTGCAGCCGGGCCTCGACCCGGCTGTGCGCACGGCGGCGAAGGGAGGTGACCACCTCGCGCTGGGCCCTCACGAAGGCGGTGCGGTCGGTGAGCACGGGACGGCTCGTCAGGTGGACCAGGCCGCGGCGTTCGCGCTCGACGAGCCCGGCGAGTGCGGACCGGGCACGACCGCGCGCCTCGAGCACCCCGGCACGCTCGGCGGCGGCGTCGGGGCAGACGAGCTTGGCCGCGTCGGTGGGCGTCGAGGCGCGCACGTCGGCGACGAGGTCGAGGATCGGGGTGTCGACGTCGTGCCCGATGGCACTGACGACGGGGGTGCGGGCGTCGGCGACCGCCCGGACCATCGTCTCGTTGCTGAAGGGCAGGAGGTCCTCGACCGACCCGCCGCCGCGGGTGACGATGATGACGTCGACCTCGTCGATGGCGTCGAGCTCGGCGATGGCCGCGCTGACCTCGGTCACGGCCGTCGGCCCCTGCACGGCGACCTGACGGATCTCGAAGGGCAGCCCGGGCCACCGGCGGTGAGCATTTTCGACGACATCGCGCTCGGCCGCGCTCGCGCGCCCGCAGACGAGCCCGACCCGCCGCGGGAGGAAGGGCAGCGGACGCTTGCGCCACGCCTCGAAGAGCCCCTCGGAGCGCAGGTGCTGCTTGAGGTACTCGATGCGGGCGAGCAGCTCGCCCACGCCGACCGGCCGGATCTGGCGCACGTCCATCGACAGCGACCCACGCTGGGTCCAATAGCTCGGCTTGGCCTGCACGACGACCCGGGCGCCCTCGCCGAGCGGGGTCGGCATGGCATCCAGGGCCGTGACCCGGACCATGCACGACAGCGACATGTCGACGTCGGGGTCGCGCAGGGTCAGCCACGCGGTGCGCGCGCCCGGGCGGCGGGTCAGCTGGACGACCTGCCCCTCGACCCAGGTCACCGACATGCGGTCGACGTACTCGGCGATCTTCATGCTCAGCAGGCGCACCGGCCACGGCTGCTCGGCCGTGGTGTCGGCTGCCTTGTCGGGAAGGGGGATGCTCACGGCCCACAGTCAAGCAGCCACCTCGGACGGTCCGGCTGCGGTCAGGGCGTGTTCAGCCCACTCACCTACCATGGAGGGCATGACCACGAGTGCGACCCCGACCGCCGCCACCGACGCCCCGCAGGACGCCAAGCGCGTCCTGCTCGCCGCGCCCCGCGGCTACTGCGCCGGCGTCGACCGCGCCGTCGTCACGGTGGAAAAGGCCCTGGAGCTCTACGGCCCGCCCGTCTACGTGCGCAAGGAGATCGTCCACAACAAGCACGTCGTGACGACCTTGGAGAAGAGGGGCGCGATCTTCGTCGAGGAGACCGACGAGGTGCCCGAGGGCGCAACCGTCGTCTTCTCCGCCCACGGCGTCGCCCCGATCGTCCACGAGGAGGCCAAGGCCCTCAGCCTCAAGACGATCGACGCGACCTGCCCCCTCGTCACCAAGGTGCACCGCGAGGCCGTGCGCTTCGCCGACGACGACTTCGACATCCTGCTCATCGGTCACGAGGGGCACGAGGAGGTCGTCGGCACCTCCGGCGAGGCGCCCGAGCACATCACCCTCGTCGAGGGTCCCGACGACGTCGCCAACGTCGAGGTCCGTGACCCCGACAAGATCGTGTGGCTCTCGCAGACCACCCTGTCGGTCGACGAGACGATGGAGACGGTGCGCCGGCTGCGGGACAAGTTCCCCAAGCTGCAGGACCCGCCCTCCGACGACATCTGCTACGCGACGCAGAACCGCCAGCTGGCCGTCAAGCAGATGGCCAAGGACTGCGACCTGATGATCGTCGTCGGCTCGCGCAACTCCTCCAACTCCGTGCGCCTCGTCGAGGTTGCCATCGAGCACGGCTCGCGCGACGGGCACCTCGTCGACTACGCCGACGAGATCGACGAGGCCTGGCTCGACGGCGTCCGCACCGTCGGTGTCACCTCCGGCGCCTCCGTCCCCGAGATCCTCGTGCGCGGCGTCCTCGACTTCCTCGCCGAGCGCGGCTACGGGGAGCCGCAGCCGGTCACGGCCGCCGAGGAGTCGCTTCTCTTCGCCCTGCCCAAGGAGCTGCGCCGCGACCTCAAGGCCGCCGGCATGAGCGACCAGATGAAGCACGACGCCGGTGCCCTCGGCGACGCGGGTCAGCTGCACTAGTGAGCTCGGCCTCGGTCTCGAGGCTCCTTCGTCGCACCTCGACCAGCGGGGACTACAACCGCTGGCTGATCCTCGTTGCCGTCTCGGCGGCCGCCTGCGCGAGGCGGGCAGCGCCCCCTTCGTCGACGTCGTCGGTGCGATAGGTGACCGCCACCGCGGCCACGGGGTGATCGTCGCGGTCGAGGACCGCGGCGGCGACCGACGACAGGTCAGGTGACACGCTGCCGACCTCGACCGCGTGCCCACGGGCCCGCACGTCGACGAGCAGGCGCCGCAGCGCCGACGGCGTCGTCGGGCCGCCGCCGACCATGACCGACGCCGACGGGTAGAGCGCGGTGACCTGCCGGCGGGGGAGCGCGGCGAGCATCGCCAGGCCGCTCGCGGTGAGCGTCGCCGGCAGCCGCACCCCGACGTCGGTGACGAGCGAAGGGCGCCCGGCCGCGCGTTCCTCGATGACGTAGAGGACGTCGCGACCCGAGAGCACGGCGAGGTGGGCGTTGTGCGTCGTCGCGTCGACGAGACGCTCGACGAGCGGCCGAGCGAGCCGCTGCAACGGGTCCTGGCGCTGGTAGCCGGCGCCGAGTTCGTGCACCGCCGCCCCGATGCCGTAGGTGCGCTCCTCCGCGTAGTGCACGGCGTAGCCCTGCTCCACGAGGACCGCGAGCAGGTGGTAGGTGCTGCTGCGGGGCAGGTCCAGGGCGCGAGCGATGTGGGCCGCGGGGACGGGTTCGGCGCGGCTGGCCAGGTGGGTCAGCGCGCGCAGGGCGTGACGGGCGGAGGTGGCATTGGGCACGGGGGTCCTGTTCTCGGGTGGGGTCTCGAGGCTCGTCGCAGAGCTCCTCGCACCTCGACCAACGTTGGCGTGGTGTGTCTCGTATCCGAGACAGTATTGCCTGTGGAGGTCCTGCGCGGGGCGGCGCCGGGGAGTTGCATGGACCCATGAGCACCGACACCACCACCGTCGTCCTCGGCGACCGGCCCCTCACCATCGACGAGGTCGTCGCCGTCGCCCGCCAGCACGCCCCCGTCGAGATCAGCGACGCTGCCTGGGGGCGCGTCCGCCAGGCCCGCACCGTCATCGAGGGCCTGGCCGAGGACACCGTGGCGCACTACGGCGTCTCCACCGGGTTCGGCGCACTCGCCACCACCCACATCCCGCACGACAAGCGCACCCAGCTGCAGCGCTCGCTCGTGCGCAGCCACGCCGCGGGCATGGGCGAGGCGGTCGAGGAGGAGGTCGTGCGCGCCCTGATGCTGCTGCGCGTGCAGACCCTGGCGACCGGTCGCACCGGCGTCCGCGAGGAGACCCTGCGTCTCTACCTCGCGCTGCTCCAGCGCGGGATCACGCCGGTCGTCCACGAGTACGGCTCGCTCGGGTGCTCCGGCGACCTCGCCCCGCTCAGCCACTGCGCGCTCGTCCTCATGGGTGAGGGTGACGTCGTCGTCGACGGCACCCGGCAGCCCGCCGCCGATGCCCTGGCCGCCGCCGACCTGGCGCCCGTCGAGCTGCACGAGAAGGAGGGCCTGGCCCTCATCAACGGCACCGACGGCATGCTCGGCATGCTCTGCCTGGCGATCCACGACCTGCGCCGGCTGCTCACGACGGCCGACATCGCCACCGCGATGAGCGTCGAGGGCCTGCTCGGCACCGACGACGTCTTCGCCGCCGACCTGCAGGCGCTGCGCCCGCAGCCGGGCCAGGCCCTCTCAGCCGCCAACATGCGAGCGGTCCTCTCCGACAGCCCGATCCGCGACAGCCACCGCGACCCCGCCGCCTGCACCCGGGTCCAGGACGCCTACTCACTGCGCTGCGCGCCGCAGGTCCACGGCGGCGCGCGCGACACCGTCGAGCACGCCGCGACGATCGCTGGTCACGAGCTCGCCTCGGCCATCGACAACCCCGTCGTCACCCTCGACGGGCGGGTGGAGTCCAACGGCAACTTCCACGGGGCGCCCGTGGCCTACGTCCTCGACTTCCTCGCGATCGTCGCCGCCGACGTCGCGAGCATGAGCGAGCGGCGCACCGACCGCTTCCTCGACGTCAAGCGCTCGAATGGCCTTCCTCCCTTTCTTGCCGATGACCCCGGCACCGACTCCGGCCTGATGATCGCCCAGTACACGGCCGCCGGCATGGTCTCGGAGATGAAGCGCCTCGCAGCACCCGCGAGCGTCGACTCGATCCCGAGCAGCGCCATGCAGGAGGACCACGTGTCGATGGGGTGGGCCGGCGCGCGCAAACTGCGCCGCAGTGTCGACGCGCTCGCGCGGGTCGTTGCCATCGAGCTGCACACCGCCGCGCGGGGGATCGCGTTGCGGGCCCCCCTTCGTCCCGCACCGGCCACCGCCGCCGTCGTCGACGCCCTCGCCGAGCACGGGGAGAGCGGGCCCGGCCCGGACCGCTTCACCTCGCCCGACCTCACCGCTGCCCACCTCGCCGTCATCGACGGGTCGGTCCTCGCGGCCGCCCAGTCCGTCACCGGCCCGCTGAAGTAGAAGGAGCCCCACCATGGACGGAGCTCGTCCCGTGCGTGCCCCCCGAGGCACCGACCTGACCGCCCGCAGCTGGCAGACCGAGGCGCCGTTGCGCATGCTCATGAACAACCTTGACCCCGAGGTCGCCGAGCGCCCCGACGACCTCGTCGTCTACGGCGGCACCGGCCGCGCCGCGCGGTCGTGGGAGGCCTTCGACGCGATCGTCGCGACCCTCACCGACCTCGCCGACGACGAGACCCTCCTCGTGCAGTCCGGCAAGCCGGTCGGCGTGCTGCGGACCAACCCGTGGGCGCCGCGCGTGCTCCTCGCCAACTCCAACCTCGTCGGCGACTGGGCCACGTGGCCGGAGTTCCGCAAGCTCGAGGCCGAGGGCCTGATGATGTACGGCCAGATGACCGCCGGGTCGTGGATCTACATCGCGACCCAGGGGATCCTCCAGGGCACCTACGAGACCTTCGCCGCGGTGGGGCGCAAGCGGTTTGGTGGCACGCTCGCCGGCACCCTGACGCTCACCGGTGGCTGCGGCGGCATGGGTGGCGCGCAGCCGCTCGCCGTCACCCTCAACGGTGGTGCCTGCCTCATCGTCGATGTCGACGAGACCCGGCTGCGCCGGCGCCAGTCCAAGCGCTACCTCGACGAGGTCGAGACCGATCTCGAGGTCGCCCTGGCCAAGGTCATGGCGGCGAAGGGGGAGCGCCACGCCCTGTCCGTCGGTCTCGTCGGCAATGCCGCCGAGATCTTCCCCGAGATCCTGCGCCGCCACCGGGCCGGCGAGGTCGAGGTCGATGTCGTCACCGACCAGACGAGCGCCCACGACCCGCTGAGCTACCTGCCGGCGGAGGTCGCGCTCGACGAGTGGCAGCGCGAGTCCGAGGCCGACCCGGAAGGCTTCACCAAGAAGTCGCGCGAGTCGATGGCCGCGCAGGTGCAGGCGATGGTCGAGTTCCAGGACGAGGGCGCCGAGGTCTTCGACTACGGCAACAGCATCCGCGACGAGGCCCGGCACGCCGGGTACACGCGGGCCTTCGGGTTCCCCGGCTTCGTCCCGGCCTACATCCGGCCGCTCTTCTGCGAGGGGCTCGGGCCCTTCCGCTGGGTGGCGCTGTCGGGTGACCCCGAGGACATCGCCGTCACCGACGCGGCGCTCAAGGAGCTCTTCCCGGACAACGAGCACCTGCACCGCTGGCTCGACGCGGCCGGCGAGCTCGTCGAGTTCGAGGGTCTGCCCGCGCGCATTTGCTGGCTCGGCTACGGCGAGCGGCACAAGGCGGGTCTGCTCTTCAACGAGCTCGTGCGCGAGGGCAAGGTCAAGGCGCCGATCGTCATCGGCCGTGACCACCTCGATTCCGGCTCGGTCGCCTCGCCCTACCGCGAGACCGAGTCGATGCTCGACGGCTCCGACGCCATCGCCGACTGGCCGCTGCTCAACGCCCTCACCGCGACAAGCTCCGGCGCGACCTGGGTGTCGATCCACCACGGTGGTGGCGTCGGCATCGGCCGCTCGATTCACGCCGGCCAGGTCGGCGTCGCCGACGGCACCGACCTCGCCGCGCAGAAGCTCGACCGACTGCTCACCAACGACCCCGGCATGGGCGTGCTGCGGCACGTCGACGCCGGCTACTCGCGAGCCGCCGAGGTCGCCGCCGAGCGCGGGGTCCGTGTGCCGATGGAGCCGGTCGTCCGGGACGGGCAGGAGGCGTGAGCGTGGCCCCCTTCGCCTGGAGCGGACGCAGCGACGGTGACGGGCCCGAGCACCGGCGGTTCTGGCACACGGTCGAGGAGGCGGGGTCGGGGTCTCGAGGCTCGGCCGCGGACGGCCTCGCACCTCGACCAGCGTTGCTGTCTCGAGGGTGGTCGCAGAGCTCCTCCCGCCTCGACCAACGTGGGGCGGACGCCGCGCTCGTCGGCTTCGCGAGCGACGAGGGGGTGCGCCGCAACCACGGTCGGGTCGGCGCCGCCGAGGGGCCCGGCGCCCTGCGTGCGGCGCTCGCCTCGCTCGCCGTGCACGAGGACCTCGCGGTCGTCGACCACGGGGACGTCGCGGTCACCGACGGCGATCTCGAAGGGGGCCAGCGTCGCCTCGGCGAGGTGGTCGCCGCCGCCCGCGAGAGCGCCGACCTGACCGTCGTCCTCGGGGGTGGGCACGAGACCGCCTACGGCAGCCACCTCGGGCTCGGGCCGCGTCCGCGTCTCGGCGTGCTCAACCTCGATGCGCACTTCGACCTGCGGGCGGCCGAGCGGCCGACGTCGGGCACGCCCTTCCGGCAGATCGCGGCCGACCGCCACGAGGCGGGCGTCGACTTCGACTACGCCGTCGTCGGCATCTCGCGCACGAGCAACACGAGCACGCTCTTCGACACCGCCGACGAGCTCGGCGTGCGGTGGCTGCTCGACGACGACAGCCAGGAGCCCGGCGCGCCGGTGCGCTTCGTCGAGGACTTCCTCGCCGGGGTCGACGCGGTCTACCTGACGATCGACCTCGACGTGCTGCCGGCCGCCGTGGCGCCCGGCGTGAGCGCGCCTGCGGCACTGGGGGTTCCCCCCTTCGTCGTCCAGGCGGTGTGCGACGCGGTCGTCGCCTCCGGCAAGCTCGTCCACCTCGACGTCACCGAGCTCAACCCGCGGCTCGACGTCGACCAGCGGACCGCGCGGGTCGCCGCCCGGCTGATCCACCGGATCATCACCCGCCACGCCAGCACCCCACGCCAGCAGGAGGCCTGAGCATGTCGACCCTCGTGACCAACATCGGTGAGCTCGTCACCTGCGACGGCACGGGCGAAGGGGGCGTCGGTACCCGCGCCGACCACGCGCTCGTCGTCGACGCCGGGCACATCGCGTGGGTGGGGCCGGCCGCGTCGGCGCCTGCGGCTGACGCGGTCATCGACGTCGAAGGGCGTTGTGTCACACCGGGTTTCGTCGACAGTCACGCCCATCTCGTCTTCGCGGGCGACCGGTCCGCGGAGTTCGCCGCGCGGATGGCCGGGCAGGCCTACGACGGCGGGGGCATCGGGGTGTCGGTCGCCGCGACCCGGCAGGCGAGCGACGAGTGGCTGCGCGCCGCGCTCGAGGCACGTGTCGCCGAGATGCGCGCGCTGGGCACGACGACCGTCGAGGTGAAGTCCGGCTATGGGCTCACCGTCGCCGACGAGGAGCGGGCGCTGCGGCTCGCCGCCGAGGTCACCGACGAGGTGACCTATCTCGGCGCGCACGTCGTGCCCGCCGAGGCCCGCGAGGACCGCGCCGGATACGTCTCGCTCGTCACGGGTGAGATGCTCGCCGCCTGCGCGCCGCACGCTCGGTGGGTCGACGTCTTCTGCGAGCCGCACTCGCCGCACGCGTTCACCGGGGAGGAGGCCCGCGAGGTGCTGGTCGCCGGGCGCGACGCCGGGCTCGGCCTGCGGGTCCACGGCAACCAGCTCGGCCACGGGCCGGGTGTGCAGCTCGCCTGCGAGCTCGGCGCGGCGAGCGTCGACCACTGCACCTACCTCTCGGACGCCGACGTCGACGGCCTCGTGCAGTCGGCCGGGACGACGACGGCGACGCTGCTGCCGGGGGTGGAGTTCTCGACCCGGTCGCCGTGGCCGGACGCGCGGGCGCTGCTCGACGCGGGGGTGTCCATCGCGCTCGCGAGCGACTGCAACCCGGGTACCTGCTACTCGAGCTCGATGCCCTTCGTCATCGCGCTCGCCGTGCGCGAGATGGGGCTGACCCCGAGCGAGGCGGTCGTCGCGGCGACCCGCGGTGGTGCCCGCGCGCTGCACCGCGAGGACATCGGCCGGATCGAGGTGGGCGCGCGGGCGGATCTCGCGGTTCTGGAGGCCCCCAACCACCTGCACCTGAGCTACCGCGCCGGGGTGCCGATCGCCCGGACGCTGGAAGTCTGAGGGACTGCGCATTTCCCCAGGGAAATGCGGAGGGCCGCTGTCATTTCCCTAGGGAAATGCGGGCGAAGGGGAGGAGCTCAGTCCCGGCCCCAGGGCGTCACCCAGTCCGGGGTCGTGGGTGGCGTCATGACGCCTCCTCCTGATCCGTGCTGGTCCTGCGACCACCCTCCGACCGGCGCGGCGGCATGTCGACGTCCAGCTCGGGGCGGACGTCGGGCGCCGCGACGGCGTCGAGCAGCTCAGGCGCGGTGAGTGGGCGCGGGGCCACCGACACCGGCTCGACCTCGGCCAAGCCGTCGGTCGCGAGACCGAGCTCGTGCATGCGGCGGGCACTGACGAGCACCCGGCTCTCGAGCGACCCGACGAGCCGGTTGTAGTCGTCGACGGATCGCTGCAGCGAGCGGCCCATGCGGGTCGCGTGCTCCCCGAGCGTCGCCAGTCGGGCATAAAGCTCACGGCCGACCGACAGCAGCTCGCGGGCTTCGCTCGTCACCGTGTCCTGCTGCCACGCGAAGGCGACGGTGCGCAGGAGCGCGAGCAGGGTGCTCGGGGAGACGAGCACGACCCGCGCCGCCATGGCCTCCTCGTGCAGGCCGGGCACCCGCGCGAGGGCAGCCGCCAGCGTCGCGTCGGAGGGGACGAAGCACACGACCATCTCGGGCGAGGGGTCGAAGGCGGTCCAGTAGGCCTTGCCCGCCAGGGTGTCGACGTGCGCGCGCAGCGCTGCCGCGTGTCCCTCGAGCAGGCGGTCACGCTCACCGGGGTCGATGTAGTCGGCCTGCGCCTGCAGCCAGTGCGACATCGGCGCCTTGGCGTCGATGACGAGGTGCTTGCCGCCGGGCAGGTGCACCACGACGTCGGGGCGCACCGCACGGTCGTCGCGCGCGACGCCCTGGGCCTGCTCCTCGAAGTCCGTGCGCGCGAGCATCCCCGACACCTCGAGCACCCGTCGCAGCTGGACTTCGCCCCATGCCCCGCGCACCGACGAGATGCGCAGGGACGAGGCGAGCGACGAGGCCTCGTGGCCGACCCGGGTCGTCGTCTGCTCGACGCGACCCAGCGCTTCGCGCACCGACGCGAACTGGTCGACCCGGTCGCGCTCGAGCTCGTCGACCTTGCGCGAGACCCGCTGCAGCACCTCGCCCATGGGGGCGAGAGCCGCAGCCGTGCGGGAGTCGTCATCGTGGACCGCTGCGATCTCGTCGATCCGCTCGCGCAGCCCGTCGCGCTCTGCTCGCAGGCCGGCCACCTCTGCGCGCCCGGTCAGCCACACGAGCAGACCGCCGACGACGAGGCCGAGGAGCAGTCCCGTGATGAGGGTCGTGATGTCCATGGCCCCAGCCAACCAGCGACCCCTGACAGCCGTGGGACGTCGGCTGCAGCCGATCAGAAGGGCGGCGCGCCCTCCTCGGCCGCGTTGGTCCCCGCCAGCGGGGACGAGTCCTGCGTGACGGCCGCGTTGGTCCCCACGGGTGGGGACGAAGAGGAGGCGGGGCTCCCTTCGTCGGGCTCGTCGGTCCCCGTCAGCGGGGACGACGCATCCTCCCCTTCGTCCACCGCGTGCACCGGGAAGGTGAAGGCGACGACCCCGCCGGGCGTGACCCACTCGGTCGAGCCGTCCTCGCGCAGCCGGTGGCTCCAGCGTGTGGAGTGCTTGACCCGGTGGTGGTGCCGGCACAGGTCCGAGAGGTTGGCCGGGCTCGTCTCGCCCTGCGGCCAGGGGGTCGCATGATCGACGTCGGCGGCCCAGCCGAGCCGCCGCGACTCGACGGGGCGCTCGCAGCCCCACATGCGACAGGTGCCGTCACGCGTGGCGACGAACTCGCGCTGCGCCCGCGGGATCGCGTAGCTCGACGTCGACGTCTCGAGCAGGGTGCCGGTGCGCGCATCGAGCATCGCGCGCCCGACCCGGGTGTCGAGACGCGCGACGATCGCCGCGACGACGTCGGGCGGGACGAAGCCGACGCCCGGGATCGTCGTCCCGGACACCCACCGGTCGCCACCACCGACCCGCACCTGGGTCGTCACGTCGTCGCTCATCCACTCCTCGCCGAGGACGTCGACCTGGTCGGGCCCCTCGCCGGTGACGAGCCGCAGGTGAGCGTGCTGGGGCTCGGCACAGGTCAGGCCCTCCTCGAGCATGTCCTCGAAGAGCACGTCCCGCTCACCGCGGCACACCGGGCAGCTCGGGTCGACGACGGGTGCGAAGGTCAGCCGGGAGACCGCAGACGCGATGACCGGCACCCCGAGCCGCACCTCGGCGGTGACCTCGCTGCCGCAGAGCACGAGGTCGGCCAGACCCATCGCCCGGGCCGTGCCGATCGGCATATCGGGGTCGTCGGCGCGCCACCGCTGACCGGCGGCGTCGACCGCCGCCTTGATCGCCGCGCCCACCTCGCTCGGCAGCACCGCCGTAAGCCAGGTCGTGCCGACGGCACCGGCCTCGGTGCGCACGTCGAGCTTGGCGGCGCGGTTGGCGTCGGCCCGGGCCTGCATGAGGTCGGGCTCGAGGCGCGTGATGAGGCGCCGGCAGGTCTTGGCGACCTCGTGTGGCTCCATGTCGATGATCCGGATCGAGCCCGGCGCCCCGCGACGCTCGCCGAGCAGGTGCTCGACGATGGCCGCGGTCGTCTCGGGCGCGGTGTCGCTCGTGTGCTTGTGCACCTGCTCGAGGGCCCGGCGCCCGAGCCGGCCCTCGGCGACGAGTCCCGCCAGCGCGGCCAGGTCGGTCGCGGCTCGGGAGGCGACGGCGCACCGTCGGCTCGCCTCGGTGGGACCGATGCCGGTGGCGACGGCCACCGCGTCGGGAGCCATCTCGGCGACTGTGCCCTCCGGCAACCGCACCTCGCGGTAGCGCCCGTCCGGCCCGCGCTCCTCGCCCCGGCGCCCGACCTCGGCGACGAGCACGAGCTCGAGGCCGTCGACGGCTCGCCGCACCGCCTCGGTCGCGACGAGCGCCCGCTCCAGCTGCCCGTCGTCGAGGCCGGGAGCGCCACGCAGCGCTCGGTCGCGGGCCGTCGTCACCGCCCCCAGCACTCCGTCGAGCCACCGATCCGGGTCCGGATCACCTGGACCAGTCCGCGACCTCGCCTCGCCGAGCGCCTCGGCCTTCACCGTGCCCATCTGCATGACCGTCACGTCATCCCCCTTCGTCATCGTCGACGACCCATGACCCATGCTCTCGTCGACCACCGACAACGCTGCGGGCGAAGGGAGATCGCCCCCGGGTAGCCTCGTGGCCATGACGAGCCAGGAGCCCACCGAGGACGAGGTCAAGGCCGCGACGACCCGGCCCAACCTCGCGACGGAGGCCGGCCGGCTCGCCTTCATCAAGGTGCTCAACGCCCGCCTGCCCAAGAAGCGCCTCATCGCCCAGGGGCTGCTGCGCAGCGAGGACGGGCGCATCGCCCTGTGCGAGCTGGTCTACAAGCGCGACCAGGACCTGCCCGGCGGCATCGTCGACCCGGGGGAGTCACCGGCCGACTGCGTCGTCCGTGAGGTCCGCGAGGAGCTGGGCCTCGAGGTCACCGTCCGCGGCATGCTCGCGGTCAACTGGCTGCCGCCCTATCGCGGGTGGGACGACGCGCTGCTGTGCCTCTTCGACCTCGGGACGGTGCCGGAGTCCTTCCTCGACGACGCGGTCCTGCAGGCCCGCGAGATCAAGGCGGTCCACTGGGTCGACGTCGCCACAGTCGGCGAGCGGGTCGCGCCCTACACCGCTGCGATGATCGCCGAGGCGGTCGCGGCCGACGCCACGCTCTACCTCGAGAACTCCACCGATCGAGTCGACCCGTGAGCGACCCCCTCGACGACCTCGAGCTGCCCCGCCGCCAGCCGACGAGCCGGACCCTCCTGTGGTCGCTGTGGGGTCGCGAGACGGTCAAGGACCTCGTGCTGCTGCTGGCCGCGCTGCCCGCTGCCTGCACCCTCCTCCTCGTCCCCGTCGTCGCCACCTCGGGTGGCTCGTGGCCGCGCCTGCTCGGTCTGCTCGTGCTCTTCGTCGCGCTCTGGCGGCTCGTGCGGGTGCTGCTGCGGCGCTGGGTCGCCGCCGGCGACGCCCGCGGCAGGGCCGACGAGGCCGGGGTTCCCCCTTCGCGCGGTTAGACTCCTGTCCCCGTGGCACTCTCCATCGGAATCGTCGGTCTCCCCAACGTCGGCAAGTCGACGATGTTCAACGCACTGACCAAGAACAACGTTCTCGCCGCGAACTACCCCTTCGCGACCATCGAGCCCAATGTCGGCGTCGTCCCGCTGCCGGACGCGCGGCTGGGCCGGCTCGCCGAGATCTTCGGCAGCGAGAAGATCCTGCCCGCGACGGTCTCCTTCGTCGACATCGCCGGCATCGTCCGTGGTGCGAGCGAAGGGGAGGGGCTGGGCAACAAGTTCCTCGCCAACATCCGTGAGTCCGACGCGATCTGCCAGGTGGTGCGCGCCTTCGTCGACGACGACGTGACGCATGTCGACGGCAAGATCGACCCCGCCTCCGACATGGAGACCATCAACACCGAGCTCGTGCTCGCCGACCTGCAGACCCTCGAGTCCGCGATCCCGCGGATGGAGAAGGAGGTCGAGGGCAAGAAGACCGACAAGGACGTCCTCGACACGGCGCTCGCCGCCCGCGGAGTCCTCGAGGCCGGCGACACCCTCTTCGCGAAGGGGGCCGCGGCCGGGGTCGACATGACCATCGCCTCCCAGCTCGGGCTGCTCACGACCAAGCCCTTCCTCTACGTCTTCAACGTCGACGAGGACCAGCTGACCGACACCGACCTGCAGGCCCAGTGGCAGGCGCTCGTCGAGCCGGCCGAGGCGATCTTCTTGAACGCCAAGCTCGAGTCCGAGGTCGCCGAGCTCGACGACGAGGACGCCCGCGAGCTGCTCGAGGGTGTCGGCATCGACGAGCCGGGCCTGGACCAGCTGGCGCGCAAGGGCTTCAACACCCTCGGTCTGCAGACCTACCTCACCGCCGGCCCCAAGGAGTCGCGCGCGTGGACGATCCACAAGGGCGACACCGCGCCCAAGGCCGCCGGCGTCATCCACACCGACTTCGAGCGCGGCTTCATCAAGGCCGAGGTCGTCTCCTTCGAGGACCTCGACACGCTCGGCTCGATGGCCGAGGCGAAGGCCGCCGGCAAGGTGCGCATGGAGGGCAAGGACTACGTCATGGCTGATGGTGACGTGGTGGAGTTCCGCTTCAACGTGTGAAGCCGCAGGTCAGCGGCGGGTTAGGCCTTCAAGTCGGTTCCTGTCCTCGGTGCGGCGTGGCGATCGTCAAGGCGCGGCCACGTCGGCCGGGGCGACGCAACGGGTGGTGCTCGTCGTCCCGTCCTAGGCGGCATCGGAGGAGTGAGCCGAATCAGGCCGCCATCGAGGAGTATCTAGATGAGTGTGCCAGCGCGACATGCGCTTGGTGACCGATCTGCACCGTCCTGACCGAGGTCGACGTACTGATAGCCCCGAGCACCTATTACGCAGCCCAGACCCGAGCGCCGTCGGCCCGTTCGATCGGCGATGCCACGGTCGACGCGCTGAGCACAGCGACCTACGAGGCCAACGTCGGTGTCTACGTGGACAGAAGGGTCTGGAACGCCCTGCGTCGGCAGGGGCCACTAGATCGCACGCTGCACCATCGAACGACGCATGCGAGCTCTGGGCCTGGCCGGCGCCGTACGCGGCAAGGTCAAGAAGCCCCACGATCGCGGCACGCGACGGGCAACCCGACACCCGCCCGACCTGCTCGAGTCCGCCTTCACCGCGACAGCCCCGATCGGGCGGTGACCTGCCGACAACGCCTCCGCATCCCTCTTCGGCCTCTACAAGACCGAGCTGCCCCCCCACCCCCCGGGGGTACCCGCGACGCTGTCCAACCGGCCACCGTCGAATGGGGCGACCGGTTCAACCACACCCGGCTCCAAGTTTGGTGCGACTACCGACCCCTAGCCGAGTACGCGACCCTGCAACGCCTCACCCGCACGACCTGGCCGAGAACCCTAGGAGGAGAACTCAGCCTCCACTGAAACCTGGGGCGGGTTCGCTGAGAGGGCCTTCACGCCCGACGGGCCGGCCAACCAACAGCGACCTGAACCCACCGAGCCTCCTTCAGACGGTGGCCCGGCCCCCTGTGCGCGCCTGCCATGCACGGGAGGCGGGCCCGTCCCCTTCTCCGCCTATGCTGATAGCCCGAAGAAGGCGCTGGCTCTAACTGACTAGAGCAAGACGGGGTGGTGACTGGAACTGTGCGACACGTCCTCGGCTATCGGCTACGTTCGACGCACAAATGACTTCGCCGGCAGACATCCGTCCGAGTAGGGACGGCGACCAGTTCCACTACACGTGGGCAGCGCGCCAGGCGCTACGTCTGTTGGACAGCTCCACCGGATTGCACGCTCTTTACGTGGAAGCGGTCGATCCAAGCGAGCACCGAACGAGGGCTGAGCCAGACCCGAGCAACAACGTCGCATGGCCTAGGTCCGAGGACCGTTCCTCGGCAAGTACGGGTGACGAGGTGATCGACCTCGCCGAGTACTGGGGCTCCAGTGACATCGACGACGCTGACCAAGTCATCTACCGACAGTTCAAGCACTCGACCGCGCGCGCGGACGAGCCTTGGACATTCTCATACCTGACTAAGACCCTCGCCGGCTTCGCAAAAAAATTCCGCTCGCTTCTGGTCGACCATCCGGAGGCTCTGCGCCGAATCCGGTTCGAGTTCATTACCAACCGCCCGGTCAGTGAATCAGCCCTAGCGATACTCGATGACCTAAGAAAGGGCCGGGCGTCCACCGCCGCTGACCCGGTCCGCCAGAGGCTGGCTGAATTTCTGGACGACGCCCACATCGCTGACCTCGCCAACGCCCTAGAGATCGACCGTCGGGCCCCCGCACTACTGAGGCAGCGTCAGCTCTTGGAGACCCAGGTTGCTGGGCTGCTCCCTGGCGCACCAGGGGACCAAGCGCTATTGCTGAAAGAGATGATCTCCAGCCGGGCGACGTCTATCTCGGGCGCCCAGCCCGCGGTCTTCCGCGAAGACGTTTTGGCTGCACTAAAGACCTCAGATGATCAACTCCTGCCTGCCCCGAACCTCGTCCATAGTCCTGCCACTCCTCTCACCAGACGCCAGTTCACCCAGATCGCCGACTTCGTATGCGCCGCTCAAGGAAGGCCCGTCGTGATTCACGGCCCGGGCGGAGTGGGCAAGAGCCTCTTGTCGATGGCGCTCCTTGACGTGGGTCCGACCGGCAGCGAAGCAGTTGTCTACGACTGCTTCGGGAATGGCTCGTACAGGCGTCCAAGTGGAGCGCGTCATCAGGCCAAACAAGCCCTTGTGCAACTGTCTAACGAGCTCGCTTCGCGAGCCCTGTGCGACCCGCTAGTCCCGTCGGCCACTGCAGACGACACGGACTACGCGCGCGCCTTCCTCCGACGGCTCGAGAACGCCGCCACGACTCTCGCATCCACGTCACCAGACGCTCTCGTTATTCTGGTGATCGACGCGGCCGACAACGCCGCGATGATGGCGGCCGAGGTAGGGGACCGCCCATTCGTCACAGGACTGCTGCGCGAACAACTCCCCCCAAACGTAAGGCTGGTCGTCACGTGTCGCACCGAGAGGCGCGACCGACTGGACCTACCGCCGGACCACCTGGACATTCCGCTTGAGGGTTTCGACCCAGATGAGACCCACGCACACTTGGAGCAAGCCTTCCCGGGCGTCGCCGCGGCAGACGCCGCCGAGTTCCACTCGCGCACGAGCCATAACCCACGGGTCCAAGCCACCGTGCTTCAGGCGACTGGCACCATCCAAGAAGCGCTGGACTGGCTGTCCCCCAATCCTGTTTCAGCCGCCGCTGCCCTCGACTCAATTATCGAACGTCAGATAGCCGAGGTGCGCGACACCCACCACAGCGGCGCTGCCGAGATCGACCAGATCTGCATCGGTCTTGCAGCACTGCGACCGATGATCCCCATCCGCGTCCTCGCCGAACTGTCAGGTATCGAGGAGTCCTTGGTTCTCAGTTTCGTCACAGACTTGGGCCGGCCGCTGCTGATCGACAGCGGGACGGTCCAGTTCCGAGACGAACCCACCGAGACCTGGTTCCGTGAGCGCTACCGCCCCGCGGGCGCAAAGCTGGATGAGTTCCTAGCGCGACTCACGCCGATCGCTGACAGCGACGCCTACGTCGCTGCGTCACTCCCCGCCCTCCTCTTTGAGGCGAACCGCTTCGATGACCTGGTGAAACTCGCCCTCTCAGACAGGGCATTACCCGACAACACACTTTCCCCAGACCGACGCAATGAGCTGCAGCGGCGAGAGATCTCACAGCAGAGGACGCAGTTCGCGCTCAGTGCCGCTCTGCGCGGAGACCACGACTTCGCCGCGACTCAACTCGCCCTACGTCTCGGCGAGCTCACCGCGGGAAGGGCCAGGCGACTCAAACTCGTCCGCGACAATACGGACCTCGCTGCCCGATTCCTCGACGCCCATGTATTGGAGCAACTTGTCGCAACGCGCGCTATCACGGGCAAGTGGCCGAGCTCCAACCTTCTGTACGAAGGCGCTCTACTTGCTGGCGCACCAGGTCAATCCGACCAAGCAAGGAACCGCCTCCGAAGCGCTGCAACCTGGGTCCGGACCTGGACCCAGCAAGCTGCAAGAGACGACGAACGCTCGAACGTGAGCGACCAGGACGTCCTGCAGATCGCCTGGGGGTTGCTAAACACCGACGGCGCCACTGCATGTATCGACTACCTTCTCCGCTGGAAGCCGCGAACACTCGCGTTCGACGTCGGCGTGCTCGTGGCGCGGCGTCTCGCTGACGCTGGCCGCGTGGCCGACCTGGAGTTACTAGCCCTGAATGCCCGAGGGAAGCACGCGAAGTTCGCCATCGCCCAGGTATGCGCCGAGCGAAACCTGGTCATGACACCAGAGATCGTCAAGCACCTGCTCAAGCCTGCGTTGAAAAGGTCAAAGGCAGTCCGGCCGAGCCGACGAGCCGACGAGCAGTGGGGTTCGCCCTTGAACGAGCTTGTGCACGAGGGCCTGACCGCCATCGTCTGGCTACTTACCCGAGCTCTGGCCTTGCAGGCAATCTCGAAAGACGAAGCCCTCCGCGTCCTAAACTTCTACCTACCCGAAAACATGGGTCACCGAACCGGCGAGTGGCACCATCGCGACCTATGGTCGCCGATTTTGGGGTTCGCGCTAAGAACCAGGCTGGAAGGGCGCGACCTCGTCGCCACTGAGATTGAGGGCCCAAAGGTCACCCAAGCCCGAGAACGCGAGCGCTACGAATCATCGAGGTCGCTGCGCGCCTACCGAGCCAACGTCGAGCCCCTAGTGGGGTGGGCGAACCTGTGGACAGCGCTGCAACTCGAGCCCAGCCAGGCGATGCTGTCTGAGTTCCGCGACAAGGCGACCACGTTCTTGAGCCGCGAAGGCAGGCACCGGTTCCACGATGAAGAGACCGATCAAGTCTACTTGAACATCACAACTTCAGTGATCGTCAGCGTTCTGGCGCAACACCCCACAATTGTCGAGAGCGCCAATATCACCGCATTCTGTGAACGTAACCGACAAAGCCTTTGGCGCTCGACGATGATCCTGCTCGTCCAGCGAGCGGCTGCGTCGGACGAGCTGAGCGGTGTGACGGCCGAGCTTGCTAGGCAGGTGCACGATGAGCTGCTGGTGGCCCGAGAGGACGCACACGAGAAGGCCAAGGACCTGGTGTCGCTCGCGCGGGCCACCTATGCCGCATCGCAAGATGAGGCCGAGGTGCATTTCCAAGCAGCGCTGGACATTGCCAACGCGATCGGTGACGACGCCTGGTCACGATTCGCCGCGTTCCTCGACATCGCTCAGTTCGCGGGCGAGACCAGCGATGAGGAATCCGGTCGCGCGTACCGATTGGGACAAATTTCGGAGAATCTAGAGGAGTATCTTGGCGATTCCCTCGACCACGCACGAGTCGTCCGGGTCGCCGCCGGGCTGAGCGTCTCCGAAACGCTCGCTTTGGTCTCACGCTGGCGTGACCGGCGAGTCGCTCCATTCACCCGTCTAGTCGAGCCGTTCTGCTCCGAACCGGTCAGCCTCCTCCAAGAGGACCCGGCTCTCGCCCTCGCCCTCCTGCCGTTCTGCGATCGTCACGCCGACGTCGTCACGCTCGCCGACGTACTTGAGTCGTCGACCTTGCCGCCAGAACCGGTCATCGTGGCGCTGCTCCGACAGTGGCGCGCTACACCTCCCCGAGGAGACGCCCTCGACCTTGCGCTCGGCCGTCTCGGAATCCCGAGGCGCACCATCGAAGACATCGACCCAACCCTCCTAACGGACTGGACGACCGCGCTCGACGCGACTGCAGCCCCGGCCGTCGATGCGCCTTCCACGCCCTTGAATTTCACGGATATCGACTTCAGTTCGGTCGAGGGCTGGGTTGCTGCACTGGACCGAGCACAACTAAGCCGGGACCGACATGCCCTCTTCGACCATGTGGAGTCGATTGGGTACCGGGCGCCGGTCCTTGAGGCGTTCGGCAGTTGCCCGGCTGTGGACGTATGGCACCTCGCGGAATTCCTAGAGCATCTGGAGTCCGCTTCCCTGTCGATGGGGGCACAAAGCGCCCTCGATGGCGCACTGACAGCCTTACTCGGCCGGTTGGGCTCCGACTACCTCTTGGTGCCCTATCGTTCCCTCGACGTCGCGAGGCTTCGAGCGATCACCGGGCATGCCACCGACTACGGCCTGGTGGCCAGCCGAGCGGTAGCGGACAAGCCGTCGTTCGAGCCAGAAGAGGCGTTCGCACTGGCTGCAAAGCTGACTTCGCGCCTGACTCGTGCGCAGCGCCTCATCATCTTCGACGCAGCGGCTGACCTGTTCAACGACACCGCGCCCGCGGACTCCTGCGATGGCAACCACCCCGCCGGCTTGACCGCGGACTGCGACGACGTGACAGCGGTTGCCTGCCTGGTTTGGACTGCGCTCGGCGACCCCGCCGCTGCGACACGATGGCGCGCAGCCCATGCAGTCCATCTTCTGCTTTCGGTCGAGGCGCCGAGGCTTGCCGAGCGGTTGTGCGAAGTCGCGCTTGGCACAGTCGATACGACTGCCTTCAGAGACAGGAGGCTGCCGTTCTACGACAGGCACGCAACCCAGTGGCTTCTCCTTGCTCTCTCGCGCGCATCGCTTGAGGCAAGCTCGCTGCCCAGCGTGGCAAAGTTTGCGCCGCTGTTCAGGCAAGTGTTGGAGGGCTCCCCACACGCGGTGATGAGCCCACTTGCTCGCGACGTCGTCCTTCGCCTGCGCGGTGCAGAGATCACACCGTACGAGCTAGTGGACTGGCAATCGGGCATCGAGTCAGTAGGTCGGCCCGTAGGAGTGATGCGGCGACCAAGGTGGCGCCGGAACGCCGTCAGATCGTTTGCTGAGTTGAACGAGCTAGTCCAACGCAACGACGGCACTGGCTCCCTCGATGTCGCTGCCGACGATGGGGGCCCGGAGGACGACCTCGACCCGCTCGAAGACGCACTGGACGAGGGGGAGGGCGCATTTAGCTTCTTCTTCGACTTCCGGTCCTACTGGTGCGAAGCCCTCGCCACAGCGTTCGGCTTGACCGACACTTCGATCGAGAAGCTCGTCAACGAGGTGCTCGTCGACCGGTGGCAGGTCACGTCCCGCGGTCGATCTAAAGATGACCCCAGACACGAACTGCGGCTATACCCACGGGATTCCTACTCACAAAAGTCCGAGTGGCCGTTGGAAGAGGACCTCGACTTCTACTTGGCCGTCCAAGGGCTATACGAGGTCGCTGGCAATCTCCTCAACCTTCTTCCGGTCGCCCAGACCTTCGACGAAGACGAGGTGACAGGAGAAACCGAGTACTCACGCTTCTTGGCGCATCACGTCCCCACGCGTGTCGACGGAAGGTGGCTGTCCGACCGAGCGGACTCGGTGCCCTCACATTCGACGGTCCCTCGGCAGTCGGGGGCACTCAGTGGGATGCGCTCTGACTGGGCTACCTGGCGGTTCGAGGTCAACGCCACAATGTTCCGTGAGGAGCTGCAGCCCAAGCCAGGCCGACTTTCGGTTTCCGCGTACAGGTCAACCCAGGATCGCGGCCGCAACGAGACGGTCCACGTGACCAGCGCCCTAGTGGCGCCAACCAGCGCCCGATCCCTTCTGAGAGCGTTGCAGACTGCTCCGGAATTCAGGGCCTTTCGCCTCCCGAATGCGTCCGACCGTGAGTTCTCATCGATGATCGCCGGGTTTGAGCTCAACGGGTGGATCGAAGAACACGGCTACTCAGAAGGTCTGGACTCGATGGACCCACTCGCTCGCGGTATACATTTTCCTCCCCAGCGACCCTCTTCGGCCGTGCGGGCACTTGCAGAACTCAGCCCCGACCCAGACATGCGCATCTGGCGAAACGCAGACGGGCACGTCGTCTTCACCTCGCATGTCTGGGACGAGTCCGACGGCGGCAGAGGCGTCCATGGCAGCTCCGGATACCAGCTGCTGATCGAACGGTCGAGTCTCTCCGCCCTCCTTCAGATGCTCGACCGATGGCTCATCGTGGAGGTGCAGATCAAGCGGCACGTCGACACAAGCGAGCGCCGCTTATACGGCGTTGAGACCGACGACCATGAGTGGATGCCCTACCTCGAGCCCTACACGAAGTACTTCTTGATTGACGGTGAAGGATACATTCATGACCAGTGAGAACGACCCTGTCCTTGAGCTCGGAATGAGCCTCGCCGACGCCCTCGACACAAGCGACATCATCGGACGATGGATGGCTCACCATCTCGCAGACCTCATCACCCGGTCCGAGGCTGACCCTAACGATCAAGACCTTTCGACTGAGACGCGCGAGGTCATCTTGAAATTTTGGGAACACAAGGCTGGTGGACGATTCAAAAGAACGCCTTTAGATCATGTGCAGCCCGTCTTCGCCGCCCTTGCACGGCTTGAGCCCGATCCGCCACCATGGGCACACTTCCGGGCACTCTCCCCCGACGGTCTGCCCTCGACCGACGACTTGGCACGCTCCTCCCTTCTCGCAGCCGCGTGCGATATGGACCGAGACTTCGGGCGCCTCGTGCGGCTGGCCGTCGCCCTCGCCGGCAAAGAGGCGCTAGATCGTGAAGAACCTTGGGTTGTTGCGGCAACGGCAGTTGCCGAAACGGAGGTAGACCACGCGCTGCAACAATTTCAGAAGTGGATCCATGCCAACCGCCGACACGCAGCGCTGCGGCACGACCTCGTTCCCCCCTGCGAGCTGCTCGAGCAAAGCAGTGAAGTGGCGAAGCACGCAAACTCGACCAGTGCGGATAAACACGGGCAACCGAGCTCAGATGATGAAGTGCTCAGCGTAGCTCTCAAGGCGATGATCTCTCAGTGCACGAAACTGCTCGAGCGCATGGATCACCTGATCGCTGCGCCCGACCCAGTGCCTGGGCCAATGACTTCAGTGGCCGTTGACGACACGAGCGAGGGCCGGGTGTAGTCGGTGCACTGAAACCGGATCTCACAAGGACCCAACAAGGCTCAATCAGTCCATCGACGAAACGCCGCAGGAGCGCAGCTCAATCTTCGCTCATGCGAACGAGGCGTCCTGATGACCGATGCCTGGTCGGTCGAGGGCAGACCAGTCTCCCGCCCTCAAGTAACCGGCCGAGGGGACTGTCAGAGTGTGCTCGGCGTGAGCCGTCCTCCTCGGTCGCGTTGGTGACCAGGTATCCCGTTGTGGGCGGCGTGCAGCGCCGCCGGCAAGGTGCGCATGGAGGGCAAGGACTACGTCATGGTCGATGGTGACGTGGTGGAGTTCCGCTTCAACGTGTGAGCTGACCCCACCCTGTGGATGCCCGTCGACCATCGTGGTCGGCGGGGCCCTCGCCTTCTCTCGGAGCATGCGGCTGTTGACGCGAACCCGACAGAATTGGACCGGAATGGTCGGGCGGGCGTCATGTCATCGGAACGAGAGTGGATGGCGAAGGGAGCCACCATGATCCAGATCCTCAATCGGCTGATCGATGAGATCGAGCGCCGCGTCGGCGAGGACATCGACATCGATGCGCTCGCCGCGTCGATGGGCACGACGGGCTATCACGCGCGTCGCATGTTCTCGTCGTTGGCGGGCATGCCTGTCTCCGAGTACGTGCGCCGGCGGCGGATGACTGTCGCGGCGGCGGATGTGGTCGGTGGTGAGGACCTGCTGACGATCGCCGTGCGGTACGGGTACGGATCCGTCGAGGCCCTCGGGCGCGCGTTCCGTTCCGTGCATGGCGTGAGCCATGGCGACGTTCGTCGTGATGGCGGCCCCCTTCGCACTCAACCCACCCTCAGGTTCCGCCTGACCGTCGAAGGGAGCGTCCCCATGGATGCCCGGATCATCGAACGACCCGCTTTCCGCTTGATCGGCCACGCCGCGCGTGTGCCGCTGGTCCACATTGGGGTCAACCCGCACATCCAGCAGCACATCGCGTCATTGCCGGCCGCGGAGCACCAGCGCCTCAAGGATCTCGGCAATTCGGATCCGAGCGGGATCCTCCAGGTGAGCGCTGACGTCGACCCCGACTATCGCGAGGGGAGCGATCTGACCTACCTGCACGGTGTCGCGGTCGAGGGCGACATCGAGATGCCGGGTGACCTCGACGTGATCGATCTCGAAGCGGGCGAGTGGGTCGTGTTCCGTACCTCGGGTCCGCACCCGGCGGCATTGCAGGAGGCGTACGCGGCCTCGGCATCGGAGTGGTTCCCGTCGAACCCGTGGCGGCTGCGTCCGGGGCCATCGATCGTGGCGGTTCTCGAGCACGCCGAGGACTTCAGCACGGCGACGTGCGAGTTGTGGTTCCCGATCGAACGCGGCTGAGTCGTGGCACCCGAAGCGGACAGTCCTTGCTCGTCCCCGCAGCCCCTGCCCGGGTCTACACGATCGGTTGATCGCGGGGCGCACGCGCCGCGAAGTACTCCTCGATCCGCTCCTCGTCCCACTGGTGCGCCTCGCGCAGTCCCTCGGCGAGCATCGCGAGGTAGGCCGGTCGGGGAGCGGTGTGCGGCACCGTGTCCATGCCGTGCGGTGCGGTGAAGGTGAGCATCGGCAGCCCCTCGTGCTCGCCCACCCGCACGATCGTCTCGTACCTGCCCGGTCCCGCGCTGTGGCGCTCGCCGGGCAGTCCTGTGCGCAGCACCTCCTCGAGCGGGTCGTCCTCGATCGCCGATCGGCGCATCTCCTGGTTGGCCACGTCGACGAACTGACCGATCGTCAGCAGGTAGGCCCGGGCCGCGGTCTCGCCGGGGGTGTCGTGGTCGTAGAAGGCGACCCCTCCGCCCCAGGTCTTCGACTCACCGGCGAAGTACAGGCTCCCCGGAAGGGTCACCGCGTGATCGGCCGTCGGCAAGGTCCGATCGCGCGCCCCGGCATAGGTCCTCGTCGATCCGGGCGGCGTGCCACCGGCGAGGTAGCAGCCAAGACGGCGGCGGGACATGTTGGAGCCATAGCTGACGTACCAGAGGTGCGAAGGGAGCATCCCTCCCATTATCGTCCGCGGCCTCCGACCGGAGACACCGGCCCCGCGATCGCACTCGACCGTCACGCGCTCTGCGGCACAATCGAGCCCGTGCCGCACCTGCTGGACATCGGATCCCGGAAGTTCTGGACGCTCACCGGTAGATCCGTCGACCTCGGCGGCGCCGAGAGCTGGCTCGACGGCCCCGTGAGCGGCTCGCCTCGGGTGGCCTCCGACTGGCTGGCAGCCGAGGCCGAGCGCCACGGCGGCTCGGTGGCCGACGCGGACCCGATTGCCGGTCTGCTGCCGTCGATGTCGCTCCTCGACGGCCCGGGCTTCGACGCGACCCGGCTGCACCCGGCGGTGCGTGACTTCTACGAGCACACGGCCTCGTGGCAGATGGAGGTCTGGTCGTCCTGGTCCCCGCTCTTCTGGCCGGGCGGGGAGCTCGTCGCCCGGCTGTGGGGGAGGAGGGTCGAGCAGCTGGCCCTGCCGATGCGCCCGCTCGACGTCGCCCACGGCATGGACAGCGTCGTGACCCCGATCCTCGACGGGCAGGGCGAGCAGGTCGCCGCCGCGTGGACCCGCGCCCTGCGCGCCACCGGCCGCACCGTCTTCAGCGGGGCCTACGCGACGCGGACCCTCCCCGGGGCCGACCGCCCGAGCGTGCACGTGACCTTTCCCCTCGAGTCGGGCAACCTCCAGGTCTTCCTGCGGCCCTCCATCGTCGACGGCGGTGGCTTCCTCCTCGAGTCGCTCGGTGGGCGGTTTGGCGAGGACGGCGCCTACGTCGTCGTCCGTGGGCCACGCAGCCACGCGGCCAAGGTGCCGTTGCGGGAGACCTTCCACATGTACCTCGACCCGCAGGGGGTGCTGCGCACCGATCACGTGCTGCGCATGTGGGACCGTCCCGCCCTTCGCCTGCACTACAAGCTGGAGCCAGCGGCATGATCCACAGCTTCCACCTGGCGCAGGTGCCCGCCCGCGTCGGAGCGGCAGTACTTCTGCGGCCGCCCACCCCGGCAACCGTCCTCGGTCTCGACCACCTCGAGTGCCTCTCCCTCATGCGGCTCGGGGCGCCCGTCGTCTCGCCCGAGCGGCTCCAGCTGACCCGACTGGCGGTCTTCGCCCAGTGGCGCGACGAGGATGCTCTCGTCCGCTTCCTCGAGCGTGACCCGCTGGGTCAGCGGCTCGAGACCGGCTGGCACGTGCGGCTGGAGTTCGTGCGGCGCTGGTCGACGATCGCGGCCTTCGACGGGCTGCCCGCCCGCACCGGCACCCTCGAGCAGGACGAGCCCGTCGTGGCGATCACGCTCGCCCGCATGAAGATCCCCGAGATCCCGCGGTTCCTCCACCACGGCCGCCCGGTCGAGCGTCTCGTCCGCGACCACCCGGGGGTGACGCTGGCCGCGGCGGCGCTGCGCCCGCCGCGGACGATCTCGACGTTTTCGATCTGGCGCAGCGTGCGCGAGATGGTCGAGCTGGTCCACGGCCGCTCCGAGGTGCCCGAGCCGGACCGGCACTCGGCAGCGATGCGCGAGCGGGAGCGGCGCGACTTCCACCACGAGTTCGCGACCTATCGATTCCGTCCGCTGTCCGAGCACGGCTCGTGGCTGGGGCGGTCGGACCTCGTGCCCTGGTCGGACCCGGCCAGCTGAGCCGGTCGCCGACCTCGAGCCGCGCGGTCGTTCCGTGGAAGAAGGGACCCTGCTCCGCCGACGCCGTCGGCCCCTGCTCCGTCGTCTCGTCCATGGCCTCACGCCAGGTCCGCCGGTAGCGTCAGGTCATGGACCGCCGGACAGCCCCCCGCGCCGCCACGCTCGTCGCGGCGGTGGCCCTGCTCGTCGGGTGCTCGGGGGAGGCGACGGACCGCGGCACCTCCGGGTCCGGCACGACGACGCCGGGCACACCCCCTTCGTCATCGTCCGGCAGCGCACCGACCGACGTCGTCACCGACCTCGACGCCCCGTGGTCCATCACGATCGACGACGAGACGACGCTCGTCAGCGAGCGCGACTCCGGCCGCGTCCTCGAGCTCACCGACGACGGCGGCACCCGGGAGGTCGGGGCCGTCGAGGGCGTCTCCGCGGGCGGCGAAGGGGGCCTGCTCGGCCTCGCCGTGCACGACGACTACCTCTACACCTACTTCACGAGCGCCGACGACAACCGCGTCGTGCGCCACGAGCTGACCGGCGAGCCGGGCTCGCTCGGGCTCGGCGACGCCGAGACGATCCTCGAGGGGATCCCGTCGGCGAGCTTCCACAACGGTGGCCGGATCGCCTTCGGGCCCGACGACATGCTCTACGTGACGACCGGTGACGCCGGCGAGACCGACCGCGCCCAGGACCCCGAGAGCCTCGCCGGCAAGATCCTGCGGCTGACGCCCGAGGGCGAGGTGCCCGAGGACAATCCCTTCGACGACTCGCTCGTCTGGACCCTCGGCCACCGCAACCCGCAGGGCATCGCCTGGGACGACGACGGGACGATGTATGCCAGCGAGTTCGGCCAGGACACGTGGGACGAGCTCAACGTCATCGAGGCCGGCGACAACTACGGCTGGCCGACCGTCGAGGGCACCGCCGACGACGACCGGTTCACCGACCCCGTGCAGCAGTGGTCGCCCGACGACGCGAGCCCGAGCGGCATCGCGATCGACGACGGCAGCATCTGGATCGCCAACCTGCGCGGCGAGCGGCTGCGCGAGGTGCCCCTCGACGACGTGACGACGTCCACCGAGCACCTCGTCGGCGAGCACGGGCGGCTGCGAGACGTGGCCGTCGCGACCGACGGCTCGCTGTGGGTGCTCACCAACAACACCGACGGTCGCGGCGATCCCGGCGATGGCGACGACCGCATCCTGCGCGTGGACGTCGTCAGGAAGGCCTGACGCCGCCGTAGCGGTGGTGCGCCGCGGCGAGGAGCTCGTAGAGGCGCCGCCGCCCACCGACGTACCCGGCTTCGAGGACGTACCCACCGGGCCCGAGGAGCCCGTAGCGGGGCGGGCGCCGACCCGCGGCCACCATGGCGCGGTCCCTGGCCTCGATCGCCGCCGGAGTCAGCACGTAGGTCACCGAGCGGGGGGCGAAGTGGTAGTAGGGGCCGGTCACCCTCTCGAAGCCGACGCGCTCGATGCCGGTCCACGGCACGTGGGAGCGGATGACGCCACCCGACGCCGTGGCCAGCCCCCCGTGGGTGACGACGAGGGCCTCACGGCGGTGGAGCCGCACCGCGATGACCACCGGCAGGAGGGCGCAGGCCACGACGGCGATGGTGCTGGCCCAGGTCACCGGATGCGCGAGCACCACGCCCATCCGGTCGCGGCGCAGTCCGTCGGCGACGGCGAAGACGAGCCAGGCGAGCAGCCCCGCTCCGACGAGCAGACCCAGCACGAGGAGGCCGATCGCGTAGCCGCGCGAGCGCGCGACACGCACCTGCCCGCCCGCGTCGAGCACGGCGATCGCCTGGTGCAGGGGTGGCGGGCCGCTCATCGCACGGTCCTCTCGACGTCGGCCATGAGCACCGCGGGCCAGCGGTCGACCTCGGCCCGGGTGCTCGCCACCTGCAGGGTCGCGCGGGGGAGCAGGTCGAGCAGGGCCCCGGCCGTCGACAGCGGGTGCGCCGGGTCGTCCGTCCAGGCGAGGATCGTCGTCGGCAGGTCGATCGAGCGCAGTGCCTTGCGGTCGGGCAGGTCGCTGCGGGCGGCTCCGCGGAAGACCCACGGCAGCAGGTCGGTCCGCACGTCGGGCACGGTGTCGGGTGCCCCGGCGGTCGCCGGCGGCGCCGGCGCCGCTGCCTGGGCTCGCAGCAGCAGCTCGAGACCATGGGCCTCGACAGCCTCGGCGGAGCGCTCGTAGTCGTGCGCCTTGGCCGCGCGGGTCTCCCAGGCCGTCGGCGGAACCATGAGAGTCAGCCCGCTGAAGCGCCCGGGGTCGAGCAGCGCCGCGTGCAGCAAGGTCGCGCAGCCCATCGACGGCCCGACCCCGTGCACGCGCTCGCCCGGGAACCACACGTCGAGCAGGGCGAGCAGATCCTGGGCGAGCCGGGGCCACCGGTAGTCGTCGGCCACCGGCCGGCCCGTCGACCGACCGTGCCCGCGGGCGTCGTAGCGCAGCAGCCGGGTACCGCTCAGGCCGCGACCGAGGTCGAGGTCGAGGACCCGGTCGCGCTCCAGGCTGGAGGTCAGGCCGTGGAGCTGGACGACGGGGTGGCCCCCTTCGTCGCTGTACTCCAGCCTCAGCCGCGCACCGGGGACGTCGACGCTGGTCACGGGTACCTCCTCGCCCGGCACGCGGGCGGCACCGTGCGGCTACGGTAACCGCCATGAGGCTGTCCAACGTCGCCCACCTGCGGCTGCCCTTCGGGAGGCTCTTGGGCTACGACGTCACCGCCCACGGCACAGGACGCGCCCTGCCGCTCTCCTTCGACCAGCGTCGCCACGTCGGCGGTGGCGACCGGCCCGGCTCGTGGATGGCGATCTGCTTCACCCTGCCCGTCCCCGTTGCGCGCCAGCGGCTCTCGGCCGCCTGGCTCGCCGTCATCGCGCGACACGGCACGTTGCGGTCGGGCTTCGCGCCCGGTCCCGACGGGGTGCCCGTGCTCGAGGAGCTCGAGGTCACGCCGGGGCAGTGGGTCGAGCACCCCGTCGCCTCGGGGCAGGCGGTCAACGACTGCGTCCGGGACGTGCTCGACGCGACGTGCACCCCCTTCGCCACTCCCTCGCACCGACTCCTGGTCCTCGAGACCGCGCAACGTCCCACGGTGGTCATCGGCGCCGATCACGCCCACGTCGACATGTGGTCGATGCTCGTCGTCATCCGCGACCTCCTCGCGGCGCTCGACCTCACCGACGGCGAGAGCATCCCCGAGCTGACGCTCGTTCCTCCCTTCGCCGACCACACCGCGGCCCTGTCCGACCGTGACCCCGCTCCCGACGACGTCCGCCGGCGGTGGGCCGAGGTGCTCGCCGCCAGCGGTGACGTCATGCCCCGCTTCCCGCTGCCGCTCGGGGAGCCGGTGCCGCACGCCGAGCGCGTCGAGCTGCGCGACGTGCTCGACGTCGACGACGCGGCCGCGCTCGCCGCACAGGCCCGCGGTGACGGTGTCTCGATCCTGACCACCGTCGTCGCCGCGATGACCGCCGTCACCCGCGACCTCGCCGACTCACCGCTGCGCGCCGTCTTCCCCGTCCACTCGCGATACGACGCGAGGTGGCACGACTCGGTCGGGTGGTTCATCGCCAACTCGGTCCTCGAGTCGTCCGACCCTGACCCGCAGGCCTGCGCCGCCGCCGTCAGAGAAGCGGTGCACCTCGGTTCGTGGCCGCTCGACGACGTCATGCGTCGGTGGGGCGGCATGCCGGAGGCACCCGGCATGTTCGCCGTCTCCTGGCTCGACCTGCGGCGGCTGCCGGTACGGGTCGACGCGGCGGGTCTGGACGCCCAGTACGTCGGGGCGACGATCCGCTCCGACGGGGTGATGCTGTGGTTCATCCTCGACGAGGCCGGCCTTCACCTGCGCTGCCGATACCCCGACACCGACGAGGCCCGACGGCACGTCGGCGGCTGGCTCGACGCCCTCGCGCTCGATCTGAGGGCTCGGGCAGCCGAGTCCGTCGGCGGGGTCCTCGAGCTCGGGGAGCGTCGCTACCGCGTCCGCCGAGCGGTGCGCACCGATGTCGCGTCGATCGTCGCCCTGCTCGCCGACGACGAGCTCGGCGCCACCCGCGAGGGCACCGACCTCGCCCACTACGAGCGGGTCTTCGACGCGATCAGCCGTGACCGCGCGCAGTACCTCGCCGTCGTGCAGGACGAGCAGGACCGCGTCGTCGCGACGATGCAGTTGTCGATCGTGCCGGGACTCTCGCGCAACGGCGCGACCAGGCTGCAGGTCGAGGGAGTGCGCGTCGCCGGGAGCGAGCGGTCCATGGGACTCGGTGCCGCGATGCTCTCGTGGGCCCACGACCACGGACGTGCCCGGGGCGCGACCCTCTCTCAGCTGACGACCGACCGGGTGCGCAGGCGGGCACACGCCTTCTACGACCGTCTCGGCTACGAGGCCAGCCACGTGGGGTTCAAGCGACCACTCTGACCCCTGTGGAATGCCCTGCCACCTCCCGAGGTTGACCCGATCATGCGCGCCATCACCTACGACCAGTACGGCACCACCGACGAGCTGCACCTGAGCGACCTGCCGGTCCCCAAGGTCGGCCCGAGCGAGGTCCGCATCCGGGTCACCCGGGCCGGGGTCAACCCCGTCGACTGGAAGGCCATGTCCGGCGGTCTCGACCCGATGCTCTCCGCCGACTTCCCGGTCATCCCCGGCTGGGACGTCGCCGGTGTCATCGACGCCGTCGGCCCGGACAGCCCCGAGTTCAGTCCCGGCGACCGGGTCGCCGCCTACGCCCGCAAGCAGGTCCTGTCGGCCGGCACCTTCGCCGAGTACGTCACGGTCCGCGTCGATGACGTGGCAGCCGTCCCCGACGAGGTCACCGACGACGTCGCTGCGGCTCTCCCGCTCGCCGGGCTCACCGCCCTTCGAGTCCTCGAGACGCTGGCCGTGACGAAGGGGGACACCCTCCTGGTCCACGCCGCCTCCGGTGGCGTCGGCTTCGCCGCCGCCCAGCTGGCGATCGCCGCCGGGGCTTCGGTCGTCGGCACCGCGTCGACGGCCAACCACGACAAGCTGCGCGACATCGGCGTGACGCCGGTGGAGTACGGCGACGGGCTCGAGGAGCGGCTGCGCGAGGTGGCGCCCGAGGGCTTCGACGCGGTCGCCGACTTCGTCGGTGGCGTCCTCGACGTCAGCCGCGCGATGCTGCGCGACGGCGGACGCCTCGCGTCGATCACCGACCCCACCGTCGAGGAGCACGGCGGCCGTTGGGTGTGGGTGCGACCTGACGGCGCACGCCTGGCCGACCTGCTCGACGAGGTCGCCGCCGGCCGACTACGGGTCGACGTCGACCGGACCTTCGCCCTCGAGGACGTGCCGCAGGCCTTCGCGGCCAGCCAGTCCGGCGCCGCCCGCGGCAAGCTCGTCATCGAGGTCGCCGACTAGGGTGCGACCATGCCGCCGATGACCATCCGCCACAGCCGCCCCATGGCGATCACCTTCGTCGTCCTGGGCGTGCTCATCGCGCTCGTGTCCTTGCTCACCTCCGCCTGGGTGACCGTCGCGGCGGGCGCCGTGCTCGCGATCCTGGGCATCCTCCAGCTGATCAACCCCGCGGTGCGGATCGACCCGCACGAGGTGCGCATGTGCAACCCGCTCGGCATGACCCTGCGGCGGCTGCCGATCAGGGAGCCCCGTGACCTCGTGGTCGACGGCAAGCAGCTGCTGCACGTGCCCACCGGCAAGCGGGTCGCCTCGCTCGGCTTCGGCATGCGCCAGCCCGACGTCGAGGCGCTGCGGCAGGTCGTGCCCGTCGTCCCGCGTGACTGAGCCCGCCGACCGGCGCGAGCTGCGACGGCGCCAGTACCTGTCGCTGGGGCTGGGCGAGCTCGTGGCGGCGGGCGTCTTCGGCGGCGTGGCCACCTGGTACGGCGCCGACCTGGGTGCGGATGGCCGCCTGGCGGTCCTCGGCGCCGTGGGCCCGCTCGTCCTCGTGCTCGTCGCCGCCGGCGTCTACTGGCTGCTCGCCCGACGCTGGGTCGGCGTGACGCCCATGCCACGCGCGCTCGCCCTGACCTACGTCGGTCTCGGGGTGCTCGCCGCGCTGCTCCTCGCCGGTGGACTCGTCGTGACCCTCGTCGCGGCCCCCTCCACCGGGTGGCTCGTCCTGCTGCTCCTCGTCTGGGCCTTCGGGGTCGTCGAGCTGGTCAACTACTCGCTGCGCCGGTTGGCCTTCCCTGTCGCCAGGTGGTGGTCGGGTGTGGCGCAGGGGCGCACCCCGCAGCTGGCCCGCGATGTCCGAGCAGGCCTGGGCGAGCGCCCCTAGAGTGGCGGGCATGGACGAGACCAAGGTCGTCACCGCATCCACCACCATCGCCGCCGCACCCGAGGCGGTCTTCGAGGAGATCGCCGACCCCGCCCGCCAGCTCGCGTGGGACGGCAACGACAACCTCGCTCGTTCGGCCGAGGGCCAGCGGGTGCACGCCGTCGGCGACGTCTTCGTCACGACGACGACCGGGGGCAACGACCGCTACAACCACGTCGTCGACTTCGAGGAGGGACGTCGCATCGCCTGGCGCCCGGCGGCGCAGGGGGAGACCCCCTTCGGCCACCAGTGGGGGTGGGAGCTCACCCGACCGACGACGGCGGCACCGAGGTGACCCACACCTACGACTGGCGCGAGCTGACCGACGAGTCGCGCTACGAGCGAGCCCGCAACACGACGGAGGGCAACCTGCGCGCCTCCCTCGACCGGCTCGCCGCGCTCTTCGGCTGACGCGTCGCACCGGCTGAGGGTCACTCGGTCAGTGCCCGCCGCCGAGCTCGAGCAGCAGCACACCGACCATGATCAGGCCGATCCCGGCGACCATCCGCCGGGTGAGGGCCTCCCCGAAGAGCACGCGCGAGCCGATGGCCGTCAGCGCGACCCCGGCCGCGGCCCACGTCCCGTAGGCGACGCCGAGCGGCATGCCGTGCGCGAGACTCGTCGACAGCCCGACGAAGGCCGTGACGTAGCCCAGCGCGACGGCGGCGTACCACCGAGGGCCGCCATGGACCGCCATGCGCAGCGAGAGCGTCCCCGCGACCTCGGCCGCCACGGCGACGACGAGCCACGCCCATGCCGTCATGGCGACGCCTCCGGCTCGTGCGGGGCGCCTGTCTCCACGAGCAGGACGCCCCCGATGACGAGGACGACGCCCAGTCCCATGAGCGGGGTGAAGGTCTCGTCGAGCAGCAGGGTCGACAGGAGCGTCGTCAGGGCGACACCGCAGGCCGACCAGATCCCGTAGGCGATGCCCAAGGGCATGCCTCGTCGGAGCGCGACGGCGAGCAGGCCGAAGGACGCGACGTAGCCGGCGACGACGACGGCGTAGAGCACGGGCCGGTCGAGGGCCGCCTTGAGGCTCAGTGTGGCCGCGACCTCGCAGACGATGGCGGCGGCGAGCAGCAGCCAGGTCGTCATGCCCCGAGCCTAGGCTGGATGCATGAGCACCGCGCCGCCCGCCGACCACGACTCCCGGGACTGGACCTTCGTCGTCGACGACGGGTGCGACGAGTGCGGCTACACCCCGCACGACCCGGCCGCGACGAGTGACCGGCTCCTCGCCGCGGTGCCCCGCTGGGCCGCGGCACTGCAACGCCCGGGGGCGAGCGAGCGGCCTGCCCCGGGGGTGTGGTCGCCCCTCGAGTACGCCTGCCACGCGCGTGACCTGGTCCGGGTCCTCGGCGATCGGGTGAGCGCCGTGCTCGCCCGGGAGGGCGCCCCCTTCGCGGACTACGACGGGGAGGCTGAGGCCGTGCGCCAGGAGTTCTGGGCCAGTGACCCGCGCGTCGTGGCCCGACAGGTCGCCGAGGAGACCGAGCGCACCGTCGCCGTCCTCGACGGGGTGCGAGGTGACGCGTGGGAGCGCGCAGGCACCCGTGGGGACGGCGCGCCCTTCACGATCGCCGGCCTGTGCCGCTACCTGCTCCACGACGTGGAGCACCACCTGCACGACGTCGCGGCCTGAGCGAGGGTGCCGGGTGCTCAGCTCGGCTGGTCGGCCTGGCACTGCGCGATGGCCAGACCGATGCCCTCCTCGAGGATCGTGAAGTCGGCCTCGGTGAGGTAGCCGATGGACCGGGCCGTCCGGCCCTCCGGGTTGTGGTGAAGGTCTGGTCAGGGGATGGTCTGGCTCCATCGGGCGAGTTCGTGGAAGTGGTGCACCGGCCCGGCCCCCGACCCGACGTCGAGCGACTCGCCGTGGCGCAGTGCCTCGGTGAGCCAGCCGCGTGCCTCGCGGACCGCCGGCAGCCACCCGTCGTGGCGCGGGCGAAGGGCGGCGATCGCCGAGCTGAGCGTGCACCCGGTGCCGTGGGTGGCGGTCGTCGCGATCCGCGGTCCGCGCAGCTCGCTCGTGCCGCGCTCGTCGTGCCACACGTCGACCGACTCGGTGCCGTCGAGGTGGCCGCCCTTGAGCAGGACGCGACGTGCGCCCAGTGCCCGGAGCGCGGTGGCCTGCTCGGGCAGCTCGGCGGCGGACCCGGCCGGCGGCTGGTCGAGGAGCACTCCGGCCTCGGGCACATTGGGCGTGATGACATCCGCGCGGGGGAGCAGGGCCCGCACGGCGTCGACCGCGTCGGGCGAGAGCAGCCGCGAGCCGGAGGTCGAGACCATCACCGGGTCGAGGACGACCGGTGTCGCGGCCAGTGGGCCGCTCGCCAGCAGTTCGTGGACGTTCGCGACGAGCGCGGCGGAAGCGAGCATCCCGACCTTGACGACGTCGATGCGCACGTCGGCGACGAGTGTCTCGACCTGGGCGCGCACGACGTCGACGGGCACCTCGTGCACGTGCGTCACGCCACGGGTCGACTGCGCCGTGAGGGCGGTGATGACGCACGTGCCGTAGGCGCCCAGGGCGCTGAAGGTCTTGAGGTCCGCCTGGACCCCGGCGCCGCCCGAAGGGTCCGACCCGGCGATCGAGAGGGCGACCGGAGGGCGGGGCAGAGGGGCAGCCATGCCGTCACCGTAGCCATGTGGTTGTATCGAGGCACCCCCGCGGGAGCCCGGGCACGGGCTGAGATCGGACTGCTGCCGTCCGGACCGTCTGAACCTGTCCGGATCATGCCGGCGAAGGAAGAGGAGGCGCCCGCGTGCGCACACCCGAAGAGTCCGAGCTCCACCCGCAGCACCGTCGCGAGGAGGTCGTCGACCCCCACGACCCGTCGGTGCGGGTCGCGGTCACCGCGATCTCGCTGGCCGACAGCCCCGACGGCACCGCCAACGACGACGTCGTCGTCTACCGCACGAGCGGACCCGGTGCCGACCCCGCGGTCGGTCTACCCGACCACCGCGGTGGGTGGATCACCGGCCGCGGCGACGTCGAGCCCTACGAAGGGAAGTCCCGTCACCTCGCCGACGACGGCCGCGCGGCCCAGCGACGCGGTGGCGCCACGGCGGCGTGGCGCGGACCGGCACGTCGCCCCCTTCGTGCCGTGGCTGGCCGCACGGTGACCCAGATGCACTACGCCAGACGCGGTGAGATCACCGCCGAGATGCGCTATGCCGCACTGCGAGAAGGCTGCTCGCCCGAGCTCGTCCGCGACGAGGTGGCCGCCGGCCGGGCGATCATCCCGGCCAACGTCAACCACCCGGAGTCCGAGCCGATGGTCATCGGCCGGGCCTTCCTCACGAAGATCAACGCCAACATCGGCAACTCGGCCGTCACCTCCTCGATCGCCGAAGAGGTCGACAAGCTCACCTGGGCCACCCGGTGGGGCGCCGACACGGTCATGGACCTGTCGACCGGCGACGACATCCACACCACGCGCGAGTGGATCCTGCGCAACAGCCCCGTGCCGATCGGCACCGTGCCGATCTACCAGGCCCTCGAAAAGGTGGACGGCAAGGCGGAGGACCTCACGTGGGAGATCTTCCGGGACACGGTCATCGAGCAGTGCGAGCAGGGCGTCGACTACATGACGATCCACGCCGGGGTGCGGCTCGCCTTCGTCCCGCTGACGGCCGAGCGGGTGACGGGCATCGTCTCCCGCGGCGGGTCGATCATGGCCGGCTGGTGCCTGGCCCACCACGAGGAGTCCTTCCTCTGGACGCACTTCGACGAGCTGTGCGAGATCTTCGCGCGCTACGACGTCGCCTTCTCGCTCGGTGACGGGCTGCGACCGGGGTCGGTCGCCGACGCCAACGACGAGGCGCAGCTCGCCGAGCTGCGGGTGCTCGGCGAGCTGACCCGGCGAGCGTGGGAGCACGACGTGCAGGTCATGGTCGAGGGCCCGGGGCACGTGCCGCTCCACCTCGTCAAGGACAACGTCGACCTCGAGCAGGAGTGGTGCCACGGGGCGCCCTTCTACACGCTGGGCCCGCTCGTCACCGACATCGCGCCAGGCTACGACCACATCACCTCCGCGATCGGGGCCACCGAGATCGCCCGCCACGGCACGGCGATGCTCTGCTACGTCACGCCCAAGGAGCACCTCGGTCTGCCGGACCGTGACGACGTGCGCACCGGTGTGGTCACCTACAAGATCGCGGCGCACGCCGCCGACCTGGCCAAGGGGCACCCGCGAGCGCGTGAGCGCGACGACGCCCTGAGTCGCGCCCGCTTCGAGTTCCGCTGGCACGACCAGTTCGCGCTCTCCCTCGACCCGCCGCGGGCCATGGCCTTCCACGACGAGACCCTGCCGGCGGAGCCGGCCAAGACCGCCCACTTCTGCTCGATGTGCGGGCCGAAGTTCTGCTCCATGCGGATCAGCCAGGACATCCGCGACGCCTACGGGTCGGGTGCGGCCCAGCAGGCCATCGCCGAGGCCGGCATGGCGGCGAAGTCGCGCCAGTTCGTCGAGCTCGGCTCGAGCGTCTACGTGCGCGAGGAGTCCACCCGATGAGCCTCGTGCCCGGGCTGCCCCCGACCGGCCGCGCGGCCGTGCGCGCCGGCATCGTCGGCAACTACGTTGACCAGATCAACATCTTCCTGCCCGTCGTCGCCCTCGCCCCGGCGCTGGCGACCCTCGCCGGGCCGCACGCGGGCGTCACCGCGGGTGCCGTCGTCATCGTCGCGACCCTCCTCGGTCGACCCATCGGGGCGATGCTCTTCGGGCGCATCGCCGACCGCGTCGGCCGTACCCGCACCACCCAGCTGGCGATCGGCGGCACCGCCGCGTGCAGCCTGGCGATCGCGGCGGTCCCGACGCACGAGGCCATCGGCGTCGCGGCCATCACCGCCGTCGTCGTCCTGCGCTTCGTCGGTGGTGCCTTCCTCGCCGGCGAGTACACCTCGGCGATCCCGCTCGCCATGGAGTGGTCGGTCCCTCGGCGCCGGGGTCTGGTGTCCGGGCTGATCATGTCGATGGCGCCCTGGGCGCAGTCGACGATCGCCTTCGTCACGGCAGGCCTGCTCGCCGTGCTCGGCCCAGTCGACTACGCCGCGTGGGGCTGGCGGGTGTCCTTCGTCTGCGGCGGCCTGGCGAGCCTGGCCCTCCTGGCCTACTACTCCGCCCGGGTCGCCGATGCACCGCAGGTCGTGCCTCAGCGCGAGCAGGCCGACGAAGGGAGGGCCCCCGCCGCCGTCGGTCTGCGCGCCGTCCTCGGCGGTGCCCACGCCGGCGCCTTCTGGCAGATGTTCGGCCTGATGAGCGGCCTGTGGCTCATGACCAACATGGTCGTCATCCTCACGACCGGTCGGCTGTCGACCGACCTGGGGCTGGGAGGAGGCGAGATCGCGCTCGTCATGGGCCTGGCCGCGGTCGCCCAGGCCCTTGTCATGTCGCTCACCGGTCACTGGTCGACCCTCGTCGGGCGGCGACGCTTCCTCGTCGGATGGGGGCTGGCCGCCGCGGTCGTCGCACCCCTGCTGTGGGCGGGCACGATGGCGACGCAGGTCGTGCCGGTCGTCGTCGGCGTGGCCCTGCTCCAGGTGGTCACGGTGTGCGGCTACGGACCCGTCGGGGCCTACCTGTGCGAGCGCTTCCCGGCACCGGTGCGTTCCACCGGCTACGGCACGGCCTACTCGTTGTCGATCGTCCTCCCGGCGCTGTGGCCGTGGTGGCTGCCGACGCTGGAGTCCGTGCTCGGTCACGACGCGTCGGTCGCTGCGGTGCTCCTCGCCGGCGGCCTCCTCGTCGCCGGGTGCGGGGCTCTCGGTCCGCGCCTGTCGGCAGCGGACCTCGACCGTGACGTCGAGAGCGTGGCGGCGCAGCCGGACCCACCGGCCGAGCCGGTGGCGGCCTCTTCGGCTGCCACCACGCGGGCGGCCTCGTGATCGGCGCTCCCCGCACCCGCGGCCTCGGCGCCGAGATCGCCGCAGCCGTGGACGCGATGCGCGCCGCCGCACCCCTCGTCCACGGGGCGACCGGCTCGGTGACCCGCGCGCTCGTCGCCGACGGGCTCCTGGCCGCGGGTGCCCGCCCGATGCTCACCGAGAGCGAGCAGGAGGCCCCGACGCTCGTCACCGTCGCCGACGCGCTGCTCGTCAACCTCGGCTCGCTGAGCGGCGACGGCATGGCCGGCCTGCTCCCGACGGCCCGGGCCGCCGTCGAGCACGGGGTCCCCTGGGTCCTCGACCCGACGGCGGTCGGTCTGGCCCCCGTGCGCACGCCACTGGCCCACGAGCTGCTCGCCCTCGGCCCGACGGTCCTGCGCGGCAACGCCTCCGAGGTCATCACCCTCTCCGGGGGGACCGGCCGCGGTCGTGGGGCCGACAGCACGCTCGGCCCCGACGCCGCGGCCGAGGCCGCGCGAGCGCTCGCGCGCAGCAGCGGCTGTGTCGTCGCCGTCTCGGGCCCGGTCGACCTCGTCACCGACGGTCGGCAGGTGGTCCGCATCGCCTCGGGCTCGCCCCGCCTGACCAAGGTCACCGGCACCGGCTGCCTCCTCGGGGCCCTGACGGCCGCCCACCTGCCGGGGGCGCCCCCCTTCGTCGCGGCGGTCGCGGCCACCGCGCTGCTCACGGTCGCCTCCGACCGGGTGGGCACGATGGGGCCGGGCAGCTTCAAGGTGGCGCTCGTCGACGCCCTCGACGCGGTGACGGGCGACGAGGTCGCGGCGGAGGTGGACCTGTCATGGACCTGATCGACTGGCGTCTCTACCTCGTCACCTCCGGCGACGGCCCGGCGACCGTGCGGGCCGCGGCTGCGGCGGCCGCGGCCGGTGCCGGCGTCGTCCAGGTGCGGGCCAAGCACCTGCTCGCCGGCGACCTGCTCGACCTCGTCCTCGACGTCGCGTCCGCCGTGGCCGACTCCGCGCCGGGCACCCGCGTGCTCGTCAACGACCGGGCCGACGTCGCCCATGCCGCCCGCCGACGAGGCGCCCCGGTCCACGGCGTGCACCTCGGTCAGGCCGACCTGCAGGTCGCCGAGGCACGCGCCCTCCTCGGGGCCGACGCGCTCGTCGGGCTGACCGCCGGCACCCTCGAGCACGTCCGCGAGGCCGACGCCCGCACCGGCGCGCACCGCCCGGACTACCTGGGGAGCGGACCCCTCCGACCCACCCCGACCAAGGACGTCGGCCGGCCGCCCGTGGGGCTGGCGGGCTACCCCCTTCGGGCCGCGGCGACACAGCTGCCCGTCATCGCCATCGGGGACGTCACGCTCGCCGATGTCGCGCCGCTCTCCCGCACGGGCATCGCCGGCGTCGCGGTCGTCCGCGAGATCATGGGCGCGGCCGACCCGGGGGCCGCCGCCGCCGCCTGCCTCAGCGCGTGGGTGCGCTGAGGCCGATCTCGTCGTCGACGAAGACCGGACGGGCCACGCGCAGGCCGGCCACGGCGATGCCGACCCCGGTCGCCATGAGCAGGCACAGCACGAGGGTCCACCCGCCGGTCAGCTCGTGGAGCACGCCGACGAGGAAGGGGCCGATGCCGGCGAGCAGGTAGCCGACCGGCTGGACGAAGCCCGACAGCTGAGCGGTGACGTGCGGGTCGCGGCTGCGGGCGGTGATGAGCGAGATCGCCATGGGGAAGGCGAAGCCGGACAGCCCGAGCAGGACCGCCCACAGCCACGGCAGGGTCGTCGGCGCGAGCAGCAGCCCGAGGTAGCCCGCGATGGCGAGCGCCCCGAAGCCGAGCATCCACGCGGACAGGTCGCGGCTGCGGGCGATGACGGTCGGCATGAGCAGGCCGCCCCCGATGCCCAGGGCCGCGAGGACCGAGGTGTAGACGCCGGCGGTGCCGGCGGACAGCCCCGCGTCACGATAGATCTGGGGCAGCCAGCCGAACTGCACGTAGGCATTGGTCGACTGCACGCCGAAGAGCACCGTGAGGGCGATCGCCGTGGGGGAGTGCCAGATGCGCGAGGTGGGATTTTCGCCGGCGGCACGTCGGTGCACCCGGTCGCGCAGCGCGATGATCGTCCACGGCACGAGGGCGAGCAGGGCGACGACGCCCCACATGCCGAGCGCGCCGCGCCAGGCACCCGGCGCCACCGCCGCGACCGGTGCGGCGAGGAGCGGGCCGAGGGTGCCGCCGACGGTCAGCCCCATCGAGTAGATGGTCATCAGGCGCACCCCGCCGTCGCTCGAGTGCGCCTTGATCCACGCCGGGACGAGGACATTGCCCAGCCCCATGCCGGCCAGGCCGAGCGCGGTGAGCACGAGGAAGACCCCGGCGGAGTCGGTGAGCACCCGGGCCAGCAGGGTGACGACGACCGCGGCGACGCCGAGCGTGATGCCCGCGGAGACACCGACGCGGCGGGCGAGCGCGACGGCCCCGCCGCCCGCGACCGCGAAGGCGAACCCCGGCAGCGCGGTGACCACGCCCGCGAGGGTCGGCCCGATGGCCAGGGCCGTGCGCACCTCCTCGAGCAGCGGTCCGACCGAGGTGGCCCCGGGGCGCAGGTTGATCGAGATGAGCGCCACCGCCAGGACCGCGAGGACCGGGCCGAAGGGGGGAGTCCGTCGCGTCGTCTCGTGGCCGGTCACCCCAGCGGTCTATCACGCGGGGCCGCAGTGCCTAGGATCGGTCCGTGCCCGACGAGACCACCACCCCGAGCGTGCCGACCTGGGACGACTACTTCCTCGGCATCGCGAGCGCCGTCGCCGCCCGCGCCAAGTGCACGCGCCGACGGGTCGGCGCCGTGCTGACGATCGAGCACCGGATCATCGCGACGGGCTACAACGGCGCGGCGCCGGGGGAGCCGGACTGCCTCGAGGGTGCGTGCCCGCGAGGCCGCCTCGACTACGACGCCGTCCCGGGCCTGGGCGACTACGACCGCCCGGGCACCGAGGGCTTCTGCATCGCGATCCACGCCGAGGTCAACGCCCTGCTCTTCGCCACGCGCGACACCAAGGGCGCGACTGCCTACATCACGGACCCGCCGTGCCCCGGCTGCCGCAAGGCGCTCGCCGCGGCCGGCATCGTCCGGGCGGTGTGGCCCGACGGAAGCCACGATCGTGCCGGCCTGACGAACTGGGGCTGATCTCTCCTACCGCGCTGCCCCTTCCATGGGGACAATGGGGCATGAGCACTGACGCGAGCACCCACGACACCCCGACGCCCTCGGACGCCGTGGTGGCTGCCCTCGACGGCAGCCACCGTGACGACGCCGTCATCGACTGGGCGGCTGCCGAGGCCACCGCCCTCGCGGCGCCGCTGCACCTCGTGCACGCCGTCGACCTCGGCACCCCGTTGTCCGCCTACGGCGAGCTGCTCACCAGCCCCGAGATCGTCGAGCGGGTCGAGCAGGAGTCGACCAAGGTCGTCACGGAGGCGCGCGATCGGGTCACCGCGGCCCACCCCGACCTGGCCGTGACGACGGCGCTGCCGACCGGGTCGCCGTCGGGCGCGCTGCTGCACGCCGCCGAGGGAGCGCGTGTGCTCGTCGTCGGCTCCGCCCGCAAGAACAAGGCCGAGCGGGTCGTCCTCGGCACCACCTCGCTCAGCGTCGTCGCGCACACCCCGTGCCCGGTGGTCCTCGTGCCCGAGGACGTCGGGACCACGGGGGACGGTCGCGTCGTCGTCGGCATCGACGGCAGCCGCAACAGCCGGCTGGCCTTCCGCCACGCCCTCGACGCGGCCAGGGTCCGGGGCCACAACGTCACCACCGTGACCTCGTGGAACGTCGAGGTCGAGAACGGCGTCGTCGTCACCGAGCCCGGCAGCCCCGAGTGGCAGACTGTCGAGCAGCGCTACCGCGACATGGCCGAGCGGACCATCGCCGAGGACCGGGCAGCGCACCCCGACATCGACGTCACCGTCGAGGTGCTGCACGGTCGCGCCGCCGACTCCCTCGTCAAGATCGCCGATGGGGCCGACCTGCTGCTCGTCGGCTCGCGCGGTCGCGGCGGGTTTCGCGGGCTGCTGCTCGGGTCGGTGACCCAGCGGGTGCTCGCCCTGGCCACCTGCCCGGTCGCGGTGCTCCACCAGCAGAGCTGAGATCCGGCCCGCCCGGGCCCGGCAGGCCGGATCAGCGCTGGTGCCGGGTCTGGAAGTCGCGGATCGCGGCCCAGCCCTCGTCGTGGTCCTGGGGCCGGTGGTCGGCGCCGGGGAGGACGAGGTGGGTCGCCCCCTTCGCCGCCAGTGCCTGCGCGACCTCGGTGTACATCGGTCGGTCGTCGCCGGTGACGACGAGGGTCGGCACCAGCCGCGGGGTGTCGGTGCGCAGAGCGACCTCCCACGGGGCCGGGGTGGCGCGCATCCGCTCGGCGAGCGCCGAGCAGGTCTCGGTGTCGAGGTCGAGCGGGCCGTGCTTCATGCCCGCGGCGAAGCGGTCGAGGAACTCGCGGCCGTCGACCTCGGGGTCGTCGGCGACGGCGAAGACCGGGGCCATCGCGCTGATGTGCGCCTCGACGTGCCGGCCACCGCGCGCGACGTCGAAGCACGAGGGCTCGACGAGCACGAGGCTGCGGAGCAGGTCGGGGCGACGCTGGGCGGCGAGCATGGCGGTCACCGCTCCGTAGGAGTGGCCGACGACGTGGCCGCGCCCGCCGAGCGCCTCGACGACCCGGTCGGCGTCGCGCTCGGGCTGGTCTGCGGCACAGGTGCGCTCGAGGAAGACGTGGTCGGGGTCGGCCGCGGCCGCCTGCAGCGGCCAGGCGCGCGCGCCGCTGCGGCCTCGGCCGTGGATGAAGACCGTGCGGACGGTCGGGGTGTGCCAGCCCATGGTCAGCCTCGCGCGCGCAGTCGTCCGCCGGGCAGCGCTGGCGCGGGCAGCGCGGCCGGCTGCCCCTCGGGGAAGGGCCCGAAGCGCTCCTCGCCCTCGGGCACGCCCTCGCCGATCTCGCGCATCCAGCGCTCGCGCGCGGCGACGACGTCGTCGTGGCTGCGGCCGACGAAGTTCCACCACATGACGATCTGCTCGCCGAGCGGCTCGCCGCCGATGAGGACGAGTCGGGCCCCGGCACGCGAGGTCAGGGTGAAGCGCTCGCGCCCGGTGCCGACGTAGCCGAGCTCGCCCGGCTCGAGGGCGGTGCCGTCGATGCTCACGTCGCCGTCGTCGAGCAGCACCGCGTGCTCGTGGCCCGAGGGCACCTCGACGACCGTCTCGGCGTCGGCGTCGAGGAGGATCTCGGCCCCGGTGAGGGCGCCGTGGGTGATGACCGGCGAGCGCACGTCGAAGAGCTCGCCGAGGAAGACCCGGGCGATGCCGCCGGGGACGTAGGTCGGCTCGGGGACGTGGTGGTCGAAGGCCGGGTCGGAGTCGACGGCGTGGCCGGGCAGGGCGAACCACAGCTGCACCCCGTGCAGCACCGTCGTCGCCGGCGTGGAGAACTCGGAGTGGCTCACGCCGCGCCCGGCGGTCATGAGGTTGAGCTCGCCGGGCCGCACCATGGCGTGCGCTCCCGTGGAGTCGCGGTGCTCGATCTCGCCGGTGAAGAGCCACGAGACCGTGGCCAGCGCGGTGTGCGGGTGGCGCGGCACCTCCATGCCGCCGGTCGCCGCGACGTCGTCCGGTCCGTAGTGGTCGAGGAAGCACCACCCGCCCACCAGCGAGCGGGCACGGGAGGGGAGGGTGCGTCGCACCGTCATGGCCCGGGGGCCGCCGAGCGGTACCTCGCGGGGCTGCAGGATCTGCACGTCATCCACCACTCCCACGCTACCCCCGAGATCCCGGTGGACAGCAGCCGTGGACCTCGGCAAGGGTGGCCCCGTGACCTCGACGACGGACTCGCTGCGTTCCCTCGCCGCCGCCAAGGGCGTCGACACCGACTGGTGGGACTGGCGCGGCGAGCACCGTCAGGTGCCGGAGGCTGCGCTGCGGGCCGTGCTCACGGCCATGGGCGAGGACGTCGCCGACGAGGCGGCCGTGCACGCCGCCCTCGAGCGGGTCCGGACCGCACCGTGGCGCCGCACGCTGCCCCCGACCGTCGTCCAGCGTGAGGGCGACCCCCTTCGCCTCCTCGTGCACGTGCCGCACGGCAGCGCGGTGGGCGTCCACGTCGAGCTCGAAGGGGGGCACCGCCGTGACCTGCAGCAGCTCGAGCACGTCGTCGAGCCGCACGACGTCGACGGCACGGTGGTGGGCGAGGCCGCCTTCGAGGTCCCGGGCGACCTGCCCCTGGGCTGGCACGAGGTCGTCGCGGAGGTCGAGGCCGGACCGCTGTCCGAAGGGAGCGAGCGGGCCGTGCTCGTCACCGTGCCCCAGCGTCTGGAGCTGCCCGCCGTCGTGCAGGAGCAGCCGCGGGCCGGGCTGCTGACGCAGCTGTACCAGGTGCGGGGTTCCGGCAGCCAGGGCATCGGTGACCTCGGCGACCTCGGCACCCTTGGCGAGTGGGCCGCCCGCGAGCATGACGCGCACTTCGTCCTCGTCAACCCGCTGCACGCCGCCGAGCCCGTCGCGCCGATGGAGCCCTCGCCCTACCTGCCGACCTCGCGTCGCTTCCTCAACGCCGTCTACGTCGACCTGCGCGACCTGCCCGGCGCCGACCGCCTCCCCGAGCCGGCGCGCGCCGAGATCGACGCCCTCGCCGACCGCGCTCGCGAGCTCAACCGGCTCGATCGGATCGACCGGGACGCCGTGTGGGCGCTCAAGCAGCAGGCCCTGCGCACCGCCTTCCGCCACCTCGGTGCCGGGCAGGCCGACGAGGTGGCCGCGCTGCACGCCGGGGAGGGGCAGGCGCTCGTCGACTATGCGACCTGGTGCTCGCTGGCGGCCGAGCACGGCAGCCTCTGGGAGAGCACCTGGCCGCCGCAGCTGCACGACCCCACCTCGCCCATGGTGCTCGCCCACCGCGAGGCGCACCGCGAGGAGGTCTCCTTCCACGTGTGGCTCCAGTGGGTCGCCCGCACCCAGCTGGCGCGAGCGCAGGAGCGGCTGCGGGCCGCGGGCATGGGCATCGGCGTGGTGACGGACCTCGCCGTGGGCATCCACCCCGAGGGTGCCGACGCGTGGGCCCTCGGTGACGCGCTCGCCCGGGGCGTCGACGTCGGCGCACCGCCCGACCAGTTCAACCAGCTCGGGCAGAACTGGTCGCAGCCGCCCTGGCGGCCCGACCGGCTCGCCGAGCTCGGCTACGCGCCCTTCCGCGAGATGCTGCGGGCCGTCCTCTCCGGGGCCGGGGGGCTGCGGGTCGACCACGTCATCGGGCTCTTCCGCCTGTGGTGGGTCCCCGAGGGGCACGCCCCGGGGGAGGGGGCCTATGTGCGCTACGACCACGAGGCCCTCGTCGGGATCCTCGCCCTCGAGGCTCACCGCGCCGGGGCCGTCGTCATCGGCGAGGACCTCGGCGTCGTCGAGCCGTGGGTGCGCGAGCACCTCCTCGAGCGCGGGGTGCTCGGCACGAGCGTCGCGTGGTTCGAGTGGGGCGACGACGGACGCCCGCTGCCGCCCGAGGCCTACCGCGAGCTGTGCCTGGCGACCGTCACGACCCACGACCTGCCGCCGAGCGCCGGCTACCTCGACCTCGAGCACGTTGCGATCCGCGAGCGCCTCGGCCTGCTCACCCGCCCGGTGGAGGAGGAGCGCGCCGCCGAGGAGGCGAGCGTGCGGGCGGTGCGCGAGTCGCTGCACGAGCGGGGGCTGCTGGCGCAGGTCGATGCGGAGCCGGCCGACGTGGTGGCGGCGCTGCACGCGTGGCTGGGGCTCACCCCTTCGCGTCTGCGGGGCATCGCCCTCACCGATCTCGTCGGCGACGTGCGGGCGATCAACCAGCCCGGCACCGACGAGGAGTACCCCAACTGGCGGCTGCCGCTCGCCGGCCCCGACCGTCGTCCGGTCAGCCTCGACGACATCGTCGCGGGGGCCATCGGAGCCCGTCGCGACTGAGACCTCTCCGCCGCGTCCGCCCGCCGCGATATCGGCGGTGTCACGGGGCCGTCACCGCAAGGTTTCCCGATCGTGAGGGTTAACCCTGCATCTCCTTTGAGGGGTGCCGGGTCGGTCACCGAAGAGTCACAGTTGTGTCTCAGGGCACACGGGTCCATGGTGCGATCGGGCCCCGTGGTTTTTGATGTCACGAGCAGTCGCGGACCGCGCTGCGCCCAGGGGTGGACCCGGACGATCGGGAACGCCGATAGACCCGCCGTTCCCGGCGGCATGACGTAGGAGGACATCCATGCGAGTGAAGTCTCGCGCGATGGCAATCGCCAGCATCTCCGCGGCCGCGCTTTTCGCGACCGCGTGCGGCGGTGGCAGCGACGACAGCGACGGCGGCTCGGGCGGCGAGGGCGGCACCATCACCGCTTCCGGCTGCAACCCGGAGAACCCGCTCGTCGCAGGTAACACCGCTGAGACCTGTGGCGGCGACGTCCTCGACGTGCTGACCGCCAAGCTGGTCCACTACAACCCCGAGACCGCCGAGCCCGAGAACGACATCGCCGAGTCCATCGAGACCGACGACAACCAGAACTTCACGGTCAAGCTCAAGAAGGGCTACAAGTTCCACAACGGCGACGATGTCCTCGCCAAGAACTTCGTCGACGCGTGGAACTACACCGCCTACGGCGTCAACGGCCAGCAGGGCAGCTACTTCTTCGAGCCGATCGAGGGCTTCGAGGACCTGCAGTGCACCGGTGAGGACGAGGACAAGCCCTGCGAGGGCAAGGGCAAGCCCAAGGCCGAGGAGCTGACCGGCCTCAAGGTCGTCGACGACCTGACCTTCACCATCAAGACCAGCGAAAAGGTCTCCAACCTCCCGCTGCGTCTGGGCTACACGGCCTTCGCCCCGCAGCCCGACGCCTTCTTCGACGACCCGGAGGCCTTCGGCGACAAGCCGATCGCGGCCGGCCCGTACAAGCTGGACTCCTGGGAGAAGAACCAGGCCATCACCCTGAGCAAGTTCGAGGACTACTCGGGTGAGTACGGCGGCAACGCCGACGAGATCATCTTCCAGAACTACGAGGACTCCGACGCCGCCTACGTGGCGCTCCAGTCCGGCGACCTCGACGTCGTCCGCGAGATCCCCGCGAGCGCGCTGGTCGACAACAAGTTCAAGGACGACCTCGGTGAGGGCCAGTTCCTGGAGAAGGAGAACTCCACCCTCCAGTTCATCGGCATGAACTACCACGTCGACAAGAAGCTCGAGAACGTCAAGGTCCGCCAGGCCATCTCGATGGCCATCGACCGCAAGACGATCGTCAAGCAGATCTTCAACGACGCCTACACCCCCGCCACCGGGTGGGTCTCCCCGGTCGTCGACGGCTACAAGGAGGGCGCGTGCGGTGAGTACTGCGAGTTCAACCCCGAGAAGGCCAAGCAGCTGCTCGAGGAGGGCGGCGGCTACGACGGCAAGCTGACCCTCACCTACAACGGTGACGCCAGCCACAAGGGCTGGACCGAGGCGGTCTGCAACTCCATCAACAAGACCCTCGGCATCGACTGCGTCGCGACCCCCACGGTCGACTTCGCGACCATGCTGACCAAGCTGGGCGAGAACGAGCTCAAGGGCATGTTCCGCATGGGCTGGGTCATGGACTACCCGTCGATCGAGAACTACCTCGCGCCGATCTACGGCAAGGGTGCGTCCTCGAACTACTACAACTACGCCAACGACGACTTCCAGAAGACGATGCGTGAGGCCGGCGCCGCCGAGACCCCGGAGGAGGCCAACAAGCTCTACCAGGAGGCCGAGGGCCTGATCGCCGAGGAGTTCACGACGATCCCGACCTGGTACGGCAAGACCATCATCGGTTGGTCGGAGAACGTCTCCGACGTCCAGGCGACGCCCTTCGGCAACCCGGACCTCGCCGCGATGAAGGTCAAGAACTGATCCTCGTCGAGGGTTGACTTTCCGCACGACGCCGGCCGGCCATCCGCTCCCGTGATGGCCGGTCGGCGTCGTGCCGAGCCCGCGGCGTCGACCGCCGCCTGCGGCCCCAACGATTGAGTTAGTCTCTCCCGGCACCCCGGGCAGAGGTGCGTCCGACTTCCCTGAGGAGGTGCAACGTGGGCAAGTACATCGTCCGACGATTGCTCCAGATGATCCCGGTGATCATCTTCTCCACGTTCCTGATCTACGCCATGGTCTTCGCCATGCCGGGTGACCCCACGGCAGGCAAGTGTGGTGAGCGGCCCTGTCCGCCGGCCTACATCGCCGAGTTCAACGAGAAGTACCACCTGAACGACCCGCTGCTCGTCCAGTACTACGAGTACGCGAAGAACGTCGTGCAGGGGGACCTCGGCGAGAACCAGTTCGGCAACCCCGTGGCCGAGGAGCTCGGCGAGCGCTTCCAGGTCACCGCCAGGCTCGGCCTCATGGCCCTGGTCTTCGAGGGCGTCCTGGGCATCGCTGCCGGTGTCCTCGCCGGTCTGCGCAAGGGCGGCTTCATCGACAACCTCGTGCTGGTCAGCACCCTCTTCGTCATCTCGGTCCCGGTCTTCGTCATCGGTACCGTCCTGCAGTACACCTTCGGCCTCAACCTCGAGCTGCTGCCGTCATTGGCCAGCGGCACCGACCCCAGCTTCGTGTCGCTGATCATGCCCGCGATCGTCCTCGGCTCGACCTCGCTGGCCTACATCGCCCGCCTGATGCGGACCAACATCGCCGAGAACGTCCGCTCGGACTACGTGCGGACCGCCAAGGCCAAGGGCTTGAGCTCACGCCGGATCATCGGCATCCACACCCTGCGCAACTCGATGATCCCCGTCGTGACCTTCATGGGTTATGACTTCGGTGCTCTGCTCGGCGGCGCGATCGTCACCGAGGGCATCTTCAACATCCAGGGTGTCGGCGGCTACATCTTCCAAGGCATCCGCAACCGCGATGGCATCGCCGTGGTCGGCGCGGTCACGGCACTGGTCATCGTCTACCTGCTCGTGAACCTGCTCGTGGACCTGCTCTACGGCGCCCTCGACCCGAGGATCAGCAATGACTGACGACAACGCGACGCGCGACGTCGCCCCCGAAGCCCGCCCCGGCAACGACGAGATGGGCGCGACCACCACCCGCGAGGCGGCGGTCGCCGCCGACGTGACCCAGGAGAGCGGTCAGGCGAGGTCGCTGACCTCCGACGCCTTCGCGTCGCTGCGGCGCAACCCGCTCTTCTGGATCTCGAGCGTCCTCATCCTCGTCTTCGTGCTCATGGCGGTGTGGCCCTCGCTCTTCACGCCCTACGACCTGAAGTTCAACGACCTGAGCCGAGCCCACGAGGGCCCGAGCGGCGAGCACTGGTTCGGTACCGACACCCAGGGCCAGGACATCTACACCCGCAGCGTCTACGGAGCCCGGGCCTCGATCCTCGTCGGGGTGCTCGCGGCGACCGGCGTGCTGCTGCTGGGTTCCTTCCTCGGGCTCATCGCCGGCTACGTCGGCGGCATCGTCGACACCCTGATCAGCCGCCTCGGCGACATCTTCTTCGCCATCCCCCTCCTCCTGGCCGGCATCATCTTCCTGTCTGCGGTCCGCGAACGGCCCAGCATCCTCGGGCTGAAGACCGACAGCTACTTCGGCGTCGTGATCCAGGTCGTGCTCGTCTTCATGATCTTCGGCTGGCCGAGCCTCATGCGCCTCATGCGCTCCTCGGTCATCCAGGTCAAGCCCAACGACTACGTCCAGGCCGCCCGGGCCCTCGGTGCCTCGCCGATGCGGATCATCCGCCGGCACGTGCTGCCCAATGCCATGGCACCCGCGATCGTCGTCTCGACGATCAACCTCGGCGCCTACATCACCGCGGAGGCGACGCTGTCCTTCCTCGGCATCGGGCTGGTGCCGCCGACGGTGTCGTGGGGTGTCATGATCAGCGACGCGCTGGTGCCTCTGCGGAGCTATCCGCACATCCTCTTCTTCCCCGCCCTCTTCCTCAGCCTGGCGGTCCTGGCCTTCATCATGCTCGGCGACGCTGTGCGTGATGCCTTCGACCCCAAGAGCCGCTGAGAGACAGGTGAGTGAGTACATGAGCACCACGACGACTCCGTCGGGCTCCGAGCACCTGCTCGAGGTCGACGACCTCTACGTCGAGTTCCGCACCCGCGAGGGCGTGGCCAAGGCGATCAACGGCGTCAACTTCACCCTCGACGAGGGCGAGACGCTGGCGATCCTCGGTGAGTCCGGCTCCGGCAAGTCGGTGACCGCCCAGGCGATCATGGGCATCCTCGACATGCCGCCCGCCGTCATCCCCGGCGGCCGGATCCTCTACAAGGGCAACGACATCCTCACGATGCCCGAGGCCCAGCGGCGTGCCATGCGCGGCCCGGAGATCTCGATGGTCTTCCAAGACGCGCTGAGCTCGCTCAACCCGGTCTTCCCGGTCGGCTGGCAGATCGCCGAGATGTTCCGGGTCCACCAGGGCATGAGCCGGTCCAAGGCCTACGCCGAGGCCGTGCGTCTGATGGAGCGGGTCAACATCCCCGCGGCCAAGGAGCGCGTCAAGGCCTACCCGCACCAGTTCTCGGGCGGTATGCGCCAGCGCATCATGATCGCGATGGCGATCGCCCTCAACCCCAAGGTCCTCATCGCCGACGAGCCGACGACGGCCCTCGACGTGACGGTCCAGGCCCAGATCATGGCCCTTCTGCAGGAGCTGCAGGAGGAGTACAAGATGGGCCTGATCCTCATCACCCACGACCTGGGTGTCGTCGCCGACGTCGCCGACCGGATCGCCGTGATGTACGCCGGCCGGATCGTCGAGCGGGCGGACGTCGACGAGATCTACGCGCACCCGGGCCACCCCTACACCAAGGGGCTGCTCGAGTCGATCCCGCGACTGGACCAGAAGGGGCAGACGCTGTCGGCCATCGGTGGCCTGCCGCCCAACCTCACCCGGATCCCGCAGGGCTGCGCCTTCAACCCGCGCTGCGTCATGGCCCAGGACATCTGCCGTACCGAGCGGCCCGAGCTGCTCGACATCGGTCCGCGCCGTCAGTCGGCGTGCCACTTCAGCCAGGAGGTGCTCGATGCCTGAGGTGATCCTCAAGGCCCAGGGCCTGAAGAAGCACTACCCGATCAAGGGTGGCGTGCTCCGTACGACCGTCGGCCACGTCAAGGCCGTCGACGGTGTCGACTTCGAGCTGCACAAGGGCGAGACCCTCGGCATCGTCGGTGAGTCCGGCTGCGGCAAGTCCACGCTCGGCCGGCTGCTCATGCGGCTCGAGGAGCCGACCGAGGGCACCGTCGACTTCGACGGGGTTGACATGTACGCCCAGTCCGGCGGCGCGATGCGCAAGCTGCGGCGTGACATCCAGATCGTCTTCCAGGACCCCTACACATCGCTCAACCCGCGGCGCACGGTCGGCGAGATCATCGCCGAGCCCCTGGAGATCCACACCGACGTCGTGCCCAAGGGCGGGCGCAAGCGCCGGGTGCAGGAGCTGCTCGAGCTCGTCGGTCTCAACCCCGAGCACATCAACCGCTACCCGCACCAGTTCTCCGGTGGCCAGCGCCAGCGCATCGGCATCGCCCGCGGCATCGCGCTCAACCCCAAGGTGCTCATCTGCGACGAGCCGGTCTCCGCGCTCGACGTGTCGGTGCAGGCGCAGGTCATCAACCTCATGGAAAAGCTCCAGAACGAGCTCGGCCTGTCCTACATCTTCATCGCCCACGACCTGTCCGTGGTCCGCCACATCTCCGACCGGGTCGGCGTGATGTACCTCGGCCGCATGGTCGAGATCGGCAACGAGGACGACATCTACTCGCGTCCGACGCACCCCTACACCCAGGCGCTGCTGTCGGCCGTGCCGGTGCCGGACCCGACCCTGCGCGGCAAGCGCGACCAGATCGTCCTCTCCGGTGACGTCCCGTCGCCGGCCAACCCGCCGGCGGGCTGCCACTTCCACACCCGCTGCTGGAAGGCGCAGGACATCTGCCGGACCGAGACCCCGCAGCTCGAGCTGCGCGCGGACGGCGCGGGGACGCACCCCTCCCGCTGCCACTTCGCGGAGCCGCGGCTCGTCGTCGAGACCACCGACGTCACGGACGACCACGGTCTCTTCGAGGGTCAGGGCCTCACGGACCGGGCCGATGCGGCCGCCGCGGGTCAGGCAGGTGGCGCCGCCGCCGGCGGTGCCTCGGCCGACACCTCGACCGCCGGCGCCTGACAGTGATGATGGTGTAGGCGAGTCCCGCAGCGGTCGTCCTGACTCGGCGCCTGACTGACTTCGGGTCTTCAACGGGATCTGTCGGTCGTTCCGCTGCGGGACTCGTGTGCACTCACCGGACGAGGGTGTGTGACCTCATAGGAGCCTGTGCCAGCAGGCACCCATCACTGTCTTGTCCGCTCGCTCGGCTGGTGCGTGCCGCCCCTGACCAGTCGAAGGAGAAGGACGACGATGACCACCATCGCATCAGACAGCTCGAGAGACCAGATCGAGATCGCCGCAGGTGTCGACACCCACCAAGACACCCACACTGTCGCCGCGGTCGATGCGGCCGGCCGGCTACTGGGCCACTCCACGTTCCCAGCCACTGGGGCGGGCTACCACGCCCTGCTGGCCTGGCTACACGACCTCGGGGTGGTTCTGGTCGTCGGGATCGAGGGCACCGGCGCCTATGGCGCCGGCCTGGCCCGCTACCTGAGCAGTCAGGGCATCGAGATGGTCGAGGTGGACCGGCCCGACCGCAGGACCCGACGCAGCGCTGGCAAGTCAGACCCCATCGATGCCGAGGCCGCAGCCCGCGCCGCCCTGGCCCAGGTACGCACTGGCACGCCCAAGGCCCGCGAAGGGAAGGTCGAGGCCTTGCGCAACCTACGCGTGGCACGCCGCAGCGCAGTCGACCAGCGCGCGGACTGCCAACGACGAATCAAGACCCTGATCGTGACCGCACCAGAAGAGCTACGCGCCCGGCTGCGTGTCCTGAGCGACCGAGAGCTGCTGACCACCTGCGCCGCTCTGCGGCCCGACACCGAGCGCGTCAGCGACCCCGAACAGGCAACCAAGGTGGCCCTGCGCAACCTGGCCCGCCGACACGCTGCCCTCGTAGCGGACATCGCCGAGCTCGACGCGCTCATCGAGCCACTGGTCGCCGCGATCAACCCGGATCTGCTCCAGCTGAACGGAGTCGGCGCCGACACCGCCGGACAGCTGCTGGTCACTGCCGGCGAGAACGCTGACCGGCTCCGCTCCGAGGGCGCGTTCGCGATGCTGTGCGGCGTCGCACCGATCCCCGCCTCGTCCGGCAAGATCCACCGCCACCGCCTCAACCGCGGCCCGCTGACGCGGCTTGCCCAACGGCATCGGCTCGGCCTGCACCAACCCCGCCCGAACCAGATGCCGACGAGCTGTGGAGTGAGCACATCCAGCCGCCCTGGCTGCGGCACCAATCGATCCTTCCCGTTCGAAGGCAGCCACCATCACAGCAACTACCTCCGCAGAGACCTCAACACGACGCCGCTTTTGGCTCGAAATGACCATGGTCCTCGCAACTCCTCAGATCGAGGTGTTGCGAGGACCATGTGAACCGAAGCGGCGGCTCCCCCCTTCGTGCGTCTGCCGGAGGTCAGGCGAAGGGGATCTCGTCGACGATCCGCTCGGCCTCGGCATCGGCGGCCAGCTGCGCGCCGGCCTCGTCGACCTGAGCGGCCACCGCGTGCGGCTGGAGCTCGCCCGAGGCGATCTGCTCGGCCCAGTGGCAGGCGACCTTGTGCTCCGCGCCGGCGCCGTCGATCTCCACCAGCCTCAGCTGCGGACGCTCGGTGTCGCAGTGGGTCTCCTGGCGCCACGGGCAGCGGGTGTGGAAGCGGCACCCCGCGGGAGGCGCGGCCGGCGAGGGCAGGTCGCCGGTCAGCAGGATCTGCTCGCGGGTGTCCTCGACGACCGGGTCCGGCACGGGCACCGCCGAGAGCAGGGCCCGGGTGTAGGGGTGCAGGGGAGCGGCGTAGAGGCCGTCGGCGGGCGCCTCCTCGACGATGCCGCCGAGGTACATCACGCCGACGCGGTCGGAGATGTGCCGCACGACCGCGAGGTCGTGGGCGATGACGAGATAGGTCAGGCCGTACTCGGCCTGCAGGTCCGACATGAGGTTGATGACCTGCGCCTGCACCGAGACGTCGAGCGCGGAGACCGGTTCGTCGGCGACGACGAGCTCGGGGTTGACGCTCAACGCCCGGGCGATGCCGATGCGCTGGCGCTGACCGCCGGAGAACTCGTGGGGGTACTTCTTCAGCGCGGCCGGCGGGAGCCCGACGTCGGCGAGCAGCTGGCGCAGGCGGGGCTCGGCCTCCTTGGCGTCCCTGACGATGCCGTGGGCCTTCATCCCCTCGACGAGCAGGGCCTCGACGCTCTGGCGGGGGTCGAGGCTGCCCATGGGGTCCTGGAAGACCATCTGCAGGTCCTTGCGCCGCCGGCGCAGGTCCTCGCCCGTCAGCGTGGAGATCGGCTCGCCGCCGAAGGTGACCGTGCCGTCGGTCGCCGGCTCGAGGTGGAGGATCGCGCGGCCGAGCGTGGACTTGCCGCAGCCGGACTCGCCGACGAGGCCGTAGGTCTCGCCGCGTCGGATCTGCAGGTCGACGCCGTCGACGGCGTAGACGTGCCCGACGACCTTGTCGAAGATGACGCCCTTGGTGATCGGGTAGTGGACCTTGAGGCCGCGGACGTCGACGAGGACGTCGGCGTCGCTCTCCGTGGCGGTCGGCTCGGGGCTCGTGGTGGTCATCGGACCTCCTCGGTCGTCGCGGCCTCGGCGGGCGAGGGGTCGCCCGCGAGGGGGTTGAAGCAGCGCAGGGCACGCGAGCCCCCGAGGGCCAGGTCGGGGGTGGCCTCGCGGCAGTGGTCGGTGGCGCTGGCGCAGCGTGGCGCGAAGGCGCACGAGCTGGTCCACGGGAGGTTGTCGGCCACCGACCCCGGCACGGGGTTGAGACGCGCGCCGCGCTCCCCGTCGAGGCTCGGCACGCTCGCGAGCAGGCCACCGGTGTAGGGGTGGCGCGGCTGCGCGAAGAGGTCGTGCCGCTCCGCCCGCTCGACGAGTCGGCCGCCGTAGAGGACGTTGATCTCGTCGCACAGCCCGGCGACGACGCCGAGGTCGTGGGTGATCATGATCAGGGCCGTGCCGGTCTCCTCGACGAGCTCGCGCAGCAGGGCGAGGATCTGGGCCTGGATCGTCACGTCGAGCGCCGTGGTCGGCTCGTCGGCGATGAGCAGCCGGGGCTCGCAGGCCAGGGCCATGGCGATGAGCGCGCGCTGGCGCATGCCGCCGGAGAGCTGGTGCGGGTAGTCCTTGAGTCGACGGTCGGGGTCGGGGATGCCCACCTTCTTGAGCATGTCGCGCGCGTGGGGCGTGGCCTCCTTGCGGGACATGCCCCTGTGCCGCTCGAGCACCTCGGTGACCTGTCGGCCGATGGGGACGACGGGGTTGAGGGAGGAGAGCGGGTCCTGGAAGATCATGCCGACGTCGCGGCCGCGACGCTCGCGCATCTGCTTGTCGGAGAGGGTGAGCAGGTCGGTGCCGTCGAGGTGGACCGAGCCGGTCACCTCGTTGCCGCGGGTGGGCAGCAGGCCCATGATCGCGAGCGAGGTCACCGACTTGCCGCAGCCGGACTCGCCGACGAGACCGACGGTCTGCCCCGGCTGGACGTCGAAGCTCACCCCGTCGACGGCGGTGAAGGGGGTCTGCCCCTGCCGGCGGAAGGTCACCGACAGGTCGCGCACGGACAGCAGGGGAGTGCCGGCGCCCGCGCGGGGGCTGCTCGGCGTGGGGGCGGACGACATGCCGCTCACCTCCGGCTCTTGGGGTCGAGGGCCTCGCGCAACGACTCACCCATGAGGGTGAAGCCCAGCGCGACGACGATGATGCACAGGGCCGGGTAGAAGGCCAGGTGCGGGTGGTCCTGGAAGTAGGTCTCGGAGGTGCCGAGCATCTGGCCCCACTCGGGGACCCGGTCGTCGGGCAGGCCGAGGCCGAGGTAGGACAGCGCGGCGGCGTCGATGATCGCCGTCGCGAGGACGAGCGTCGCCTGGACGATGACCGGCCCGAGCGAGTTGGGCAGCATGTGCCGCAGGACGATCGCCGAGCGCTTGACGCCGAGCGCGCGGGCGGCGAGGACGTGGTCCTTGCTCCGCTGGGCGAGCATCGAGCCGCGCAGCAGCCGGGCGAAGATCGGCACCTGCACGGTGGCGATGGCGATGATGACCGTCCACTGGCTGGGGCGGGCGGCGATCGCCGCGATGGAGAAGGCGAGCAGCAGGCTCGGGATCGACAGCATGACGTCGACGATGCGCATGATGACCGCGTCGACGACCCCGCCGAAGGCGCCGGCGAGGGTGCCGAGGACGAGACCGCCGGACAGGCCGCCGAGGGTCGCCGCGACTCCGACGATGAGCGTCTGCCGGCTGCCGACGATGAGCCGGGAGAGGAAGTCGCGGCCCGAGCTGTCGGCACCGAGCGGGTAACCCGCCTCCGGGCCGGGGATCGGGTTGGACTGCGGGCTCACCTTGTCGATGAGGGGGTTGTCGGCGGGGTCGTGGGGAGCGATCCACGGCGCGACGATCGCGAGGACGACGAAGGCGATGGTGATCGCCAGGCCGAGCAGGAAGATCGGGTTGCGACGCAGCCGACGCCAGGCCGAGGCGATGAGGCCGACGCCCTCGGAGTCGTCGATCGCACCGGCCTCGGCGACCGTCGTGCCGCTCGAGGCGGCGAGGTCGTCGATGCGCTGCTTGCGGCGGGCGCCGAGCCCGCGGCGGGGGGACTGGTCGGAGCTCATCGGGTCCTCACTCGGGGGTCGACGACGGCGTAGAGGATGTCGACGATCAGGTTGACGACGACGTAGGTGCCCGCGGCCGCGAGGATGAGCACCTGCAGCACGGGGTAGTCGCGCAGGCTGAAGGCCTGGCGCAGGGCGTCACCGATGCCGGCGATGTTGAAGACCGACTCGGTGAGCACGGCTCCGGCGAGCAGCCCGCCCATCTGCAGACCGATCGCGGTGATGACCGGCAGCAGGGCGTTGCGCATGACGTGCCGGCCCCGGACGACCCGCTGGGTCAGGCCCTTGGACTCGGCGGTGCGCACGTAGTCCTCGTCGAGCACCTCGAGCACCGAGGCGCGGGTGATCCGGAAGATCATCGCGAAGGGGATGGACGCCAGGGCCAGCCCCGGCAGCAGCAGGTGCTTGAGGGCGTCCCAGGCCGCGTCCCACTCACGGGTGAGCAACCCGTCGAGGATGAAGAAGCCGGTGACCCGGGTGGCGTCGACTTCCTGACGCCCGGAGACCGGCAGCCAGTGCAGCTCCTGGGCGAAGACGTAGCGCAGGAGGAAGGCGAGGAAGAAGACCGGGACGGCGACGCCGACGAGCGAGCCGATGACACTGAGGTTGTCGAGCAGGCTGCCGTGCCGCTTGGCGGCGAGGTAGCCCAGGGGGAGCGCGAGGCCGATGGCGATGACGAGCGCGACGAGGCTGAGCTCGATCGTCGCCGGGAAGCGGTCGAGGAGGAGGTCCATCGCCGGCTTGCCGGGCTGGACGCCGTTGGAGACGCCGAAGTCGCCGGTGACGGCTCGCTTGAGGAAGGTCCAGTACTGCACCCAGATCGGCTCGTCGAGCCCGAGCTCGTGGGTCAGCCGGGCGCGGCTCTCCGGGGTGGCGCGCTCGCCGAGCATCGCCGAGACGATGCCGCCGGGCAGAGCGCGCAACCACAGGAAGAGCAGCAGCGACAGGACGAAGATGACGAGCACCAGCTGCATGAGCCGGCGGATGATGAATCTCAGCACGAGTGCGCTCCTGGTGTCGACCGCGGACCGGGGCCGCCTCGACCTGGTGGTCGAGGCGGCCCCGTCACGAGGTCACCTGCTGGTGTGGGTCACTTGCCGCCGACGGTGACCGACGAGAAGCGCTCGGCGGTCAGCGGGCTGGCGACGAGCCCCTCGACGTCCTCGTTGACGACGATCGCGGGCGGCGAGTGCGAGATCGGCAGGCCGGGCACGTACTCGTCGTGGATCTTCTGGTTCAGCTCCTCGTACTTCTTCGTCCGCTCGGCCTCGTCGACCGTCTGGTCGGCGTCCTTGAGCTCCTTGCTCAGGTCGGCACCGAAGTCCGTGGCCGAGGTGTGGAAGTCGTTGGACTTGAGGTTGCCGAAGAAGGTGCCGATGAAGTTGTCGGCGGAGTTGTAGTCACCCGTCCAGCCGAGCAGCCAGGCGTCGAACTGGCCGTTGTCGACGCCGTCGAGGTAGCCGCCGTTCCACGGCTTGGTGACGACCTCGACCTCCACGCCGGCCTTCTCGAAGTCCTTGCGGATGGCCTCGTGGATCTTCTGCGGGTTGGGCATGTAGGGCCGGGTGACCTCGCTCGGGTAGGCGAAGGTCAGCTTGAGGTTTTCCTGGCCCGCCTCCTTGAGCAGCTTCTTGGCGCCCTCGGGGTCGTACTTGGTGACCGCGATGTCCTTGTTGTAGCCCTCGACGGTGTCGGGGTAGAACTGCGAGGCCGCGGTGGCGCCCTCCGGCAGCTGGGACTTCACCAGCTGCTCGCGGTTGACCGCCATGTCGAGCGCCTGACGGACCTTGAGGTCCTTCAGGGCCGGGTTGCTCTCGGGGTTGAAGGCGACGTAGAGGACGTTGAAGGGGTCGCGGATCTCGACCTGGTTGCCGTCGTCCTCGAGGGCCTTCCAGTCCACGGGGTTGGGCAGGTCGTAGCCGTTGATGCTGTCGGCCTCGAGCTCCTGGCGGCGGGTCGACTCGTTGGGGATGATGTTGAAGACAATCTCGGCGTTCTTGGCCTTGTCGCCCCAGTAGTCGTCGTTGCGCTTGAGCGTGACCGTCTTGTTGGCCTCGTCGTAGGCGTCGAAGGTGTACGGGCCGGTGCCCACGGGGTTCTCGGAGTTCTTGGGGTAGGCGAAGCCCTCGCCCTGCTTCTTGACGTCGTTGGCCTTGCCCTCCTCCAGCGCCTTGGGGGACTGGATGCCGAAGGCCGACAGCGAGAGCATCGCCGGGAACTTCGAGGTCGCGCGGGCGATCTTCAGCACGACGGTCTGCTCGTCGCTCGCCTCGCAGCTGCGGTAGAGCGAGTCATCGCCGAAGCCCTCCATCGAGTAGGCCCAGTACTCGGCGGGGCCGGCCTGGGCGGTCTCGTTCTGGTCGGCCATGCGCTCGAAGTTGTCGCAGACGGCCTGGGCGTCGAGGGTCTCGCCGTCGCTGAACTTCACGCCCTCACGCAGGGTGAAGGTCCACGTCGTGCCGTCCTCGGACGGCTCCCACTTCTCGGCCAGGCCGGGCCCGATCTCGGAGCTGCCCTCCTCGACCTCGACCAGACCCTCGAAGATCTGACGGGTGACGCGGAAGGTCTCGCCGTCACTGGCGTAGAAGGGGTCGAAGACCTCGGGGGCGCCGGCGGCGCCGAAGGTGAAGGTGCCCTCGGCGTCACCACCGGAGCCCGAGTCGTCGCGCTCGCTCTGCGCGCACGCGCTCAGCGTCAGCGCAGTCGCGGCCAGCGCGGCCAGCGGGGCAGCTTTCCTCATCGACATGTGTTCCTCGCTCGTCTCAGCCAGGCCCGGAGCGGTCGCCCGGGTCCGTGTCCGCGGGCGATGGTGATCCACCGCACACGGTTGGGGCGGCAATATAGTCCGATCCTGAGGCCGTCAGGGGCTGGTGCCGTGACCTTTACCGGAGTGAGACCGCCGCGACCGCAGGATGTGCGGCGAAGGGGGAAAACCCTCACCCGATCCTGCGGCAGGGGGCGGGTCCCCCCTTCGTCCATTTGGGCCGGGGGCCCACGGGCTGAGATGATCGCGACCATGCCCCTGATCTCTCGCAGCGACATCCGCAATGTCGCCATCGTCGCCCACGTCGACCACGGCAAGACCACCCTCGTCGACAAGATGCTCTGGCAGGGGGGTGCCTTCGGCGAGCACGACCACGTCGACGAGCGGGCCATGGACTCCGGCGACCTCGAGCGGGAGAAGGGCATCACGATCCTCGCCAAGAACACGGCGATCCACTACAACGGCCCCTCCGCGGCCGCCCACGACGCCCCCGACGGCGTGACGATCAACATCATCGACACCCCGGGCCACGCCGACTTCGGTGGCGAGGTCGAGCGCGGTCTGTCGATGGTCGACGGTGTCGTCCTGCTCGTCGACGCCTCCGAGGGCCCGCTGCCGCAGACCCGCTTCGTGCTGCGCAAGGCGCTCGCGGCCAAGATGCCGGTCATCCTGTGCATCAACAAGGTCGACCGGCCCGACAGCCGGATCGCCGAGGTCGTCGACGAGGCCTACGAGCTCTTCATGGACCTCGACGCCGACGAGGACCAGATCGAGTTCCCCATCGTCTACGCCTCCGGCAAGGCCGGCGCCGCGAGCCTCACCCGGCCCGAGGACGGCACCCTGCCGGACAACGAGGACCTCGAGCCGCTCTTCAAGACGATCATGGAGACGATCCCGGCCCCCTCCTACGAGGAGGACGCCCCGCTCCAGGCGCACGTCACCAACCTCGACTCGAGCAACTTCCTCGGTCGCCTCGCGCTGCTGCGCGTCTTCAACGGCGAGCTGCGCAAGGGCCAGCAGGTCACGTGGTGCCGCCACGACGGGTCGACCGAGCGGGTCAAGATCACCGAGCTGCTCATCACCGAGGGCCTCGAGCGCAAGCCGCTCGACACCGGCGCCGCCCGCCCCGGCGACATCATCGCCATCGCCGGCATCCCCGACATCATGATCGGCGACACGATCGCCGACGCCGACAACCCCATCCCGCTGCCGGTCATCACCGTCGACGAGCCGGCCATCTCGCTGACCCTGGGCACCAACACCTCGCCCCTCGTCGGCCGCGGCCCGACCAAGGGCACCAAGGTCACCGCCCGCATGGTCAAGGACCGCCTCGACAAGGAGCTCATCGGCAACGTCTCCCTGCGCGTGCTGCCGACCGAGCGCCCCGACGCCTGGGAGGTCCAGGGCCGTGGTGAGCTCGCGCTGGCGATCCTGGTCGAGCAGATGCGCCGCGAGGGCTTCGAGATGACCGTCGGCAAGCCGCAGGTGGTCACCAAGGAGGTCGACGGCAAGGTCCACGAGCCGGTCGAGCGCCTGACGATCGACACCCCCGAGGAGTACCTCGGCGCCATCACCCAGGTCCTGGCCGCCCGCAAGGGCCGCATGGAGCAGATGACCAACCACGGCACCGGGTGGGTCCGCATGGAGTTCCTCGTGCCCTCGCGCGGCCTCATCGGCTTCCGCACCGAGTTCCTCACCGAGACCCGTGGCGCCGGCATCGCGCACCACGTCTTCGAGGGCTACGAGCCGTGGTTCGGCGCGATCACCACGCGCGTGTCCGGCTCGCTCGTCGCCGACCGCTCCGGGCCGGTGACCTCCTACGCGATGGTCAACCTCCAGGAGCGTGGCTCGCTCTTCACCGAGCCGGGCACCGAGGTCTACGAGGGCATGATCGTCGGCGAGAACTCGCGGGCCGACGACATGGACGTCAACATCACCAAGGAGAAGAAGCTCACCAACGTGCGGGCCTCCTCCGCGGACAACTTCGAAAAGGTCGTCCCGCCGCGCAAGCTGAGCCTTGAGCAGTCGCTCGAGTTCTGCCGCGAGGACGAGTGCGTCGAGGTCACCCCGGACGCCATCCGCATCCGCAAGGTCGAGCTCGACGCCAACCTGCGTGCCCGGGCCGCTTCACGGGCTCGCAACTCCTGAGAGGAGAGCGCCGATGAGGCGCAGCACCCGAGGACTGATCGCCGGTGCGGTCGCGCTCGCCGTCACGGTAGGCGCGACCGCCTGCACCGACGGTGACGGCGGCCCCGGCCCCGGCCCGTCCGCGAGCACCGGCGGCGTGAGCGGCCCCGAGGACCGCCTGACCCTGCTGTCCGAGGGCCCGGTCTCGGCATGGGACCCGCAGCGGATCACCAGCCGGCAGGTCGCCGGCCTCGCCTCGCGCACGTGGATGCGCACCCTCACCGCCTACGACCCGGCGACCAACCTCGCGGGCCAGCGGGCGCTGCGCGGTGACCTCGCCGACGGCACCGGGCGGGCGAGCAAGGACGCCAGGACGTGGACCTTCCGCCTGCGGCAGGGCGTGACCTGGCAGGACGGCTCGGCGATCACCTGCGAGGACGTCCAGCACGGCGTCGCCCGCTCCTTCGACGAGGACATCACCTCCAGCGGCTACGCCCTGACCTATCTCGACATCCCCAAGCGGCCGGACGGCACCTCGCGCTACCCCGGGCCGCTGGCGAAGGGGGGCACCTCCGCCGCCAACCGCAAGCTGCTGGAGCGGGCGGTGCAGTGCCGCGATGAGCGGACGATCACCTTCCACCTCGCCGAGCCGGTCGGCAACTTCGACGAGGTCGTCTCGCTGCCCGAGTTCGCGCCCTTCAAGGCCTCGCGCGACAAGGTCGACGACGTCGCCCACGACGCCTTCAGCTCCGGGCCCTACAAGCTCAAGGAGGGCTGGACCCCGAGCAAGGGCGGCACCTGGGTGCGCAACCCGAAGTGGTCGGCCAAGAGCGACCCGCTGCGCCGGGTCGGGCCCGCGACGATCGAGCACCGGGAGGGCATCGAGCCCAAGGACGCCGTCGAGACGATCGTCGACGGCAAGGACGGCGGGCGCACCCTGGCCCTCGACCCCGTGCCGGCAGCGCTCACCCCGGCGCTCGACGAGGCCGGTGACGCCGCCCAGTCGGTCACCGTCGACGGTCAGCTCGTCGACTACCTCGCCGTGAGCAGCAAGAGCAGCGCGCTGAAGAAGGCCGCCGTGCGCACCGCGCTGGCAACGGCGACCAACCGCGAGGGCTACACCGAGGCACTCGGCGCGGCCGGGGGCACCCCGTCGTGGTCGCTGCTCGGGACGGCCCTGCCGTCGACGCACGAGACCGTCCTCGACCACGGCCCCACCGGCGACGCCGCCGCGGCCCGCGCCGCGCTGCGCAAGGCCAAGGTGCGCACGCCCGTGAAGATCTCGGTCGCCTACCGCGACGGTGGCCAGATGCCCAAGGCGCTCAAGGCGCTCGAGGGCACCTGGGAGGATGCCGGCTTCGACGTCACCCTCGAGCCCATCGACGAGGAGGACTACTTCTCGCAGGTCGGCAGCCGCAAGGTGGCCGAGGAGCACGACCTCGTCTGGGCCAACTGGGGCCCCGACTTCCCCTCGGCGAGCACCGTGCTGCCGCCCCTCTTCGACGACCGGATCAACCTGTCGAAGACCTCCGTCGGCCGCGACTACGGCCTCTGGGCCGACAGGCAGGTCACCCAGGCGATGGACAAGGCCGGTGCGGAGACCACTCGGGCCGACCGGGCCAAGGCCTGGTCCGCGATCGACACCGACCTGCTGCGCGACGGGGCCTACATCCCCCTTCGCCAGAGCCGGCTGACCTATGCGGCCGGGTCGGAGGTCACCTCCTTCATCGGCAACCCCGTCTACGGCGGGGTCCCCGAGCTCGGGGTCGTCGGGGTGTCGCGATGATCCGCGCCGAGCCGGTCCTGGTCCGCGGGCGCCCCGCGCGGCTGCTCTTCGTCCACGCCCACCCCGACGACGAGTCGCTCGCGACCGGCGTCGCCATCGCCCACCACGTCGCCGCCGGCGACGAGGTCCACGTGCTCACCTGCACCCTCGGTGAGCAGGGCGAGGTCATCCCGCCCGAGCTGGGGCACCTCGACGCCGACCACGAGGACACCCTCGGCGAGTTCCGTCGCGACGAGCTGCGCGGCGCGATGACCGCGATCGGCGCCCGCAGCCAGGTCCTCGGCGAGGACCCCGCGGTGGGCCGACTCTCGCGCTGGCGCGACTCCGGCATGGCCGGCACCCCGGCCGCGGAGGACCCGCGCTGCTGGGTGCGCTCCGACGACGGCGAGGCGGTCGCCGCGGTGCGCGCGGTCGTCGAGGAGGTCGCGCCCGACCTCGTCGTCACCTACGACGCCGACGGCGGCTACGCCCACCCCGACCACATCCGCACCCACGAGGTGACCCGGGCGGCCGTCGCCGCGATGGACGAAGGGGGGCGCCCCGCCCTCTTCGGGGTCTTCACCCCGAGGTCGTGGGCCGAGGCGGACCGCGAGGTCCTCGCGGCGCTGCACGCGCCGGCGCAGGCCGGCTGGACGCAGCCGAGCGGGGAGTTCCCCCCTTCGGTCGTCGACGACGCCGTCGTGACCCACGCGGTCGTCGACGAGTCCGCGATCGCCCACCAGGAGGCCGCGCTGCGGCACCACCGCACGCAGGTCACGCTCGGCCCGTCGCACACCTACGCCCTGTCCAACGACGTCGCCGCGCTGCTGCCGGGGCGTGAGGGCTTCGCCCGCCTCGACCTCGCGACCGGTCTGCCCGTGCCCGGTGAGCCCGCGGGGGAGCGCCCGCCGCTGGTGGCCCGCCGATGACCGGTCTGGCCCCGACGAGCCTGCGGCACACCATGGCGCACTTCGCGACCGGGGTGACCGTGGTGACGACCCTCGAGGACGGCCACGACCACGCGATGACCGCCAACTCCCTCACGTCGGTCTCGCTCGACCCGCCGCTCGTGCTCGTCTGCGTCGCCAAGGACACGGGCTGGCACGAGGCCGTGACACAATCGGGCGTCTGGGGGATCTCGATCCTCCCGGCAGCGGGCCGCCCCGCGGCCAGCTGGCTGAGCACCGGCGGACGCCCGCTGCACGGCCAGCTCTCGCGGGTGGCGCACCATCGCGGAGAGCTCGGCGTCGCCCTGCTGGACGACGCGTTGGGCACCCTCGAGTGCCGCACGAGCGCCCAGCACGACGCCGGGGACCACACCATCGTCGTCGGCGAGGTCGTGGCCAGCCGCGCCGACGCCCACCGTGGCGACCCGCTGATCTACTACCGCAGCCAGTACACGAGCACGAGGTGACCGCATGACCCACGACAGCTGGACCGATGACGAGATCGTCGACCGGCCCCGCCGGGGCCGTGGCGCGCTCGCCGGTGCCTTCGTGCTCGTCGTCATCGCCGGGCTCTACGTCGCCGCGGCGATGTACTTCGGCGACCGGGTGCCCTCCGACACCCGGGTCGGTGGGGTGGCCATCGGCGGGCTGACCCCCGACGAGGCGCAGTCCAAGCTGGAGAAGCAGCTCGCCGACGAGGAGGCCGAGCCGGTCGTCGTCGACGTCGCGGGCAAGAGCGTCGAGCTCGAGCCCGCCGACTCCGGCCTCGCCTACGACTACGAGGAGTCGGTGAGCGGGCTCACCGGCTTCAGCCTCAACCCCGTCGACCTCGTCAACCACGTGCGTGGCGGGGTCGAGCGCGAGGTCGAGGTCGCGGTCGACGAGGACGCGCTCGCCGCGGCCGTCGACGAGGCGACCGACGGCATGGACGTCAAGCCGACCGAGGGCAAGGTCGCGCTCGACGGGGCCAAGATCACCAAGACCGCGTCCAAGCCCGGGCTGACCGTCGAGCGGGACAAGGTCGTCGAGGCGATCGTCGAGGGGTGGCCGTCCAACCGCGCCATCGACGCCGCGACCACCCAGCCGAAGCCGAAGCTCAGCCAGGCCGAGATCGACCGCTTCGCCAAGGACGACCTCGCGCCGCTCGTCTCCGGGCCGGTGACGATCAAGACCACCGACCCCAAGGCCTCCGGCGCCGACAAGACCATCTCCTTCGAGCTGACCGCGGAGCAGCTCGCCGCGGTCGTGTCGATCAAGGACTCGCAGGGCAAGCTCTCGGCGACCGTCGACGAGGACAAGATCCAGCAGACGGCCGTCGCCGCGGGCAAGGCCTCCGGCCGCTTCCGGCCCGCCCAGGACGCCACGGTCCAGCGCAACGGCCGCAGCTTCTCCGTCACCCCGTCGAGCAGCGGTCTCGAGCTCAAGGCCGAGGGCCTCGGTGCCGACATCGCCGCCGCGATGAAGAAGTCGGGCTCCGAGCGCACCGTCACGGCGCGGGCCCAGGAGGCCAAGCCGGAGTTCACCACCGCCGAGGCGAAGCGCACCCTGCCCAAGGAGCAGATCTCGACCTTCACGACCTACCTGCCCGACACCGGGGGCGTGCGCACCAACAACATCAAGATCGCCGCGCGCCAGCTCGACGGCGCCTACGTCGCGCCCGGCGAGACCTTCTCGCTCAACCAGCTGCTCGGCCCCCGCACGCCGGACAAGGGCTACCAGAAGGCCGGCGTCATCAATGCCGGACGACTCACCGAGGACTACGGCGGCGGCATCTCGCAGCTGTCCACGACGCTGTTCAACGCCGTCTTCTTCTCGGGGGCCAAGATCGAGGAGTTCCACCCGCACTCCTTCTACATCTCGCGCTACCCCGAGGGGCGTGAGGCGACGATCTCCTGGCCGGGCGTCGACAACCGCTTCACCAACGACACCGGCGCCGGCATCCTCATCAACGCCGCGGTCAACGGCGACGAGGTGACGGTGAGCTTCGACGGCCGCAAGGCCTACGACAAGGTCGAGGCCTCCAAGAGCGCCCGCCGCAACATCGTGCCGCCCAAGAAGATCACCGACGACAAGAAGGGCTGCGTGCCGCAGTCGCCCGCGCCGGGCTTCTCGGTCGACATCACCCGCACCTTCATCAAGGGTGGCTCGACGGTGAAGTCCTCGACCTTCACCACGACCTACATCCCCCAGGACGACGTCACCTGCACCAACCCCTGACGGGGGTCACACGAGCGCGGAGCCCGGGTAGGCCAGCACCGGGCCGTCGACGCTCACCGGGACCTGCTCGCCGACCTCTGGGGAGTGCCGGCCGGGGACGCGGACGGTGACGACGGTGCCGTCGGCCAGCGCCACGTGCACCATGGCGTGCGCGCCGTGGTAGTCGACGTCCTGGACCGTGCCGTGGGGGCAGCCCGGCGAGTCGCTGAGGCTGAGGTCCTCGGGCCGCACGACGACCACGACCTCTCCGTCGCCGCGCGGGACGTCGCCTCGTGCCGTGACGATCCCGAGCGGGCAGGTGATGCCGTCGGTGGTGCGGTGTCCGGTGAGGTGCACGACGTCGCCGAGGAAGGCGGCCTCGCGGGCGTCGACCGGTTCGTCGTAGATCTCGCGGGGGGCACCCACTTGGCTGAACCGCCCACCGCGCATGATGGCGACCTGGTCGGCGAAGGAGAGCGCCTCCTGCTGGTCGTGGGTCACGAGGATCGCCGTGGCCGAGGTCTCCGCGAGGGCGGTGGCCACGGCATCGCGAGTGCTCGCGCGCAGGGCCGTGTCGAGCGAGGAGAAGGGCTCGTCGAGCAGGACGACGGACGGGGAGAGGGCCAGCGCCCGGGCCAGGGCCACGCGCTGCTGCTGGCCGCCCGAGAGCTGGTCGGGGCGTCGGGTGGCGGTCGCGGCGGGCAGGCCGACGAGCTCGAGCAGCTCCTCGACGCGGTCGCCGCGCCGGCGGGCGGCCCGCGGCATGCCGAAGGTGATGTTGTGCGCGACGTCGAGGTGGGGGAAGAGCCCCCCGTCCTGCCGCACGTACCCGATGCCCCGCCGCTCGGGCGGGACGGCCCGACCGGCGCCGCACACGACCCGGTCACCGATGGTCACGGTGCCCTTGTCGGGGGCGAGGAACCCGGCGATGACGCGCAGCAGCGTCGTCTTGCCGCCACCGGAGGCACCGAGGACGGCGGTCGTCGTGCCCGTGGGCACGGTGAGGTCGACGTCGCGCAGGACCGGCTCGGCGCCGTACCCGACGGTGACGCCACGGATGTCGACGGTGCTCATTCTTCGATCCCACTCTGTCGGAGCATCAGGACGGTCAAGGGCGCGGACAGCAGGATCATCATGGCGGCGAAGGGAGCAGCGCCCGCGTAGTCGAACTCGTCGCTCGCGGCCCAGAAGGCGGTGGCCAGGGTGGAGGTCCCGGTCGGCGACAGCAGCAGCGTCGCGGTGAGCTCCGTGGCGGCCGCGATGGCCACGAGGGCCGCTCCGGTGAGCGCCGAGGGGAGGATGAGCGGCAGCACGACCCGACGGAAGGCCCCGAGCGGACTGCACCCGAGCGACCGCGCGGCATCGCTGAGCTCGGGGGGCGCGGCGGCCAGGCCGGAGCGCAGGGAGACCATGGCGCGGGGGATGAAGAGGATCGAGTAGCAGAGCACGAGCAGCAGCGGCGACTGGTAGATCCCCGGGACGTACCGGACGGAGACGGTGATCAGGGCCAGGGCGATGACGACCCCGGGCAGCGAGCTCGCGATGTAAGTGACCCGCTCCAGCACCAGTGTCCACGCGGTGCGCCGCCGGCTGAGCAGCCATGCGCCCGGCAGTGCCAGGACGGTCGTGACGGCCGCGGCGGCGAGGGCGAGCGAGATCGTCGACCCGGTCGTGACGAGCAGCGAAGGGCGGATCCCGAGCTCGTCGACGGGGGCGGCCAGGTGGGCGAGCAGCCACCGACCGACGAGCGTGACCGGCAGGACGAGGGAGACGGCGACGACAACGGTGAGCGCGAGGAGGGCCACGGGGGACCACCGACCCAGGCGTACCAGCGCCGCCCGGCGGTGGACGCCGCGGCCGACGCGGGCGGTGCGAGCGGTGCCGCGCAGCAGGTGCTCGAGCGTGAGGACGGTGACGCACATCAGGGCGAGGACGAGCGCGAGCACGCTGCCCTGGTTGCTCGAGAAGCTCACCTCGTACTGCACGAGGATCGCGGTGGTGAAGGTCGGGTAGCGCATCATCTCGAGCACGCCGAACTCGGCGAGGAGGTGCAGCCCGACGAGCAGGCCGCCACCACTGATGGCCGGTCGCAGCCGGGGCAGGACCGTGCGGCGCCAGGCCTGCAGCGGACTGGCGCCGAGGGCGCGGGCGTCCTCCTCCGGGGCGGCGTCGAGGTCGCGCAGGATCGCGGCCACGGGCAGGTAGACGAAGGGGAAGTACGCGGCCGTCGTCACCAGGGCGGCCCCGCCGAGGCCGTCGAGTCCCGGACGGAAGGAGACCCAGGCGTAGGCAGCGACGAAGGCGGGCACGGCCAAGGGAGCACCGAGCAGCACCCGCCACACCCCGGCGAGGGGCAGGTCCGTGCGCTCGACGAGCCAGGCCGCCCCGACGCCGAGGACGATCGTCGCGGGGACCGTGACGAGCAGCAGCAGGAGGGTGTTGGTCAGCAGCTCCACCGTGCGCGGGCGGATCAGGTACTCGAGGGCGCCGGCGGGCGAGCTGCCGAAGCCGTCCGCGGCCACGACCGCGAGCGGCAGCACCGTGATGACCGCGACGAGGACCGCCGCGGTCATCACGAGGTGCCTAGAGGATGCCGGCATCGGTCATCAGCTGGGTGACCTTTTCGGAGTCGAGGGAGAAGGGGTCGACGGCGGGCGCCTGGAGGGACTCGAGCGTCGGCAGGTCGGGGTCGGAGTCGACCCCCTTCGCCACGGCGTACTCCTTGGAGCCGCTGGACTCGAGGACGGCCTGCCCCTCCTCGGAGAGGATGTAGTCGACGAACTGCTGGGCCTCGTCGGCGTGCTTGGCGTTCTTGAGCACGCCCGCGGCGGAGAGGCTGACGAAGGCGCCCGGGTCCTCACCCTTGAAGTAGTGCAGCGCGGTGTTGGCCGTGCCCTCCTTGGTCTCGGCCTGGTCGCGGTACCAGTAGTAGTGGTAGATGACGCCCATCGGGACCTCGCCGGCGTTGACGGCCTTCATCGTCGCGATGTTGTTCTCGTAGATCCGGGCGTTGGCCTTCATGCCGTCGAGCCACGTCTTCGTCTTGGCCTCGCCCTGGTCGGCGAGCATGCCGGCGACGATCGCCTGGAAGTCGGCGCCCGTCGCGCCCGCGCCCCACTGGTCCTTGTACTCGGGCTGCTGCAGGTCCATGAGTGAGGCGGGCAGGTCGTCCTTCGAGACCTTGTCGGGGTTGTAGACCAAGACGGTCGAGCGAGCGGCGACGCTCGTCCAGTCACCGCTCGACGGGCGACGGTTCTCCGGCACCTGGGCGAGGGTCTTGGCGTCGACGGGCGCGAGCAGCCCGGCGTCCTCGACGAGGGTCATCGCGGGGCTGTTCTCGGTGAGGAAGACGTCGGCGGGGGAGGCGTCACCCTCCTCGACGATCTGGTGGCCCATCGACGAGTCCTTGCCCGGACGGATCTGGGTCTTGATGCCGGTCTTGTCCGTGAAGCCCTGCGCCCACGCCTTGGTGAGGTTGTCGTGCTGGCTGGAGTAGATCTGCAGCGCGTCCGGGTCGGTCGCCGGGCCGTCCGAGCCGCCGCAGGCGGCGAGGGCGAGGACGGAGGCGCCGAGGGCGCTCACCATGAGGGTGCGTCGGGTCATCATCGCGGGGTCTCCGATCGTTCAGGCGGTCTCGGCCCGGGGGCCGGTCGGTGCGGGGGCGGGACGGCGGTCCCGGGTGGCCAGGTCGGCCAGGGCGTGCGTCGGGCGCTGCAGCAGCCACCACAGCACGACCCCGAGGACGAGGGACCCGGCCAGGGCGAGCCACGGGTCGTCCACGACCCGGAAGACCTGCCACTGGACGAGGTAGATGTGCAGCGACGCGGCCGCGACGAGCCCGAGCGGCAGGGCGAGGGGGCGCGGGAGCGGCACGCGCGGGACGAGGCCGAGGACGGCGATCGCGACGAGCACCGTCAGGCCGCGGCTGGGCTCGACGAAGAAGCCCCACATGCCGACGGCGGTGAGCGCCAGGGTCGCCGCGCGCTGGCGGTGGGTGCGGGCGGCGCCGAGGGCCATGCCCAGGGCGAAGAGCCACAGGACGGACCCGGGCAGGCCACGCGTCGCGCCGGTCGACTCCGGGACGAGGATCCACCGGGGCACCAGGGCGACCGCGGCCAGGGCCATGCTCCACGCCCACGGGTGGCGCACGTGGAGCCGCCCGAGCGCGGGCACGGAGACGAGCGCGAGGGCGAGCACGCTGCAGGCGAGCAGGGCCTCGATGAACCACAGGTTAATCCGGGCGCCCCACTCGACCTCGCCCACGAGCCAGTTGACGAGCAGCACGTTCTCCCAGCCGTAGCCCGAGGCGGTGACCAGCCCGAAGAGGGCGACCGCCATCGACGGCACCGCGAAGGTCGCGATCGAGCGCAGGCCGCGTCGGCGCCGCTCCGCGGGCCGCGGGTCGTCGAGGGTGAACTTGGTGAGCGACCAGCCGGCGAGGGCGAGGAGGGTGTGTGCGCCGCCGGGGACGGAGATGATCCCGAGGTGGCTGGCGCAGATCGCCAGGGCGGCGAGAGCGCGCACGACGACGGGCGTCTCGGCCCAGCGCACGACGCGTCCGGGGGTGCCGGCCTGCGCCGCGAGACGACGAAGGGGGACCCGGTGCCAGCCGTCGGGGAGGGGCCCGAGGGCCCGCTCGAGGGCGACTGAGGTCTGCACGAGGCTGTAGGAGTCCCCGCCCAGCTCGGCGAAGGAGCGGTCCGGGTCGACGTCGTCGCGCCGCAGGGCGGCGGCGACGACGGCGACGGTGGCGGCGAGCTGGTCGCCGGAGGGCAGGGGGTCGCCGGTCGTCGCCGCGAGCGCGCGCTCGCGGCACGCGGCCCGGTCGGTCTTGCCGTTGGGCAGCCGGGGCAGCTCGGCGACGGTGTCGACGATGACGGCCCCGGGGGCGAGGCCGGCGGCCCGGACCGCCCGCTCGCGGACCGAGCGGACGAGGTGGGGGTTGCCCCCTTCGTCGGTGACGAGGGTGACGAGGAGGTGGCGGGCGTCGGCGGTGACGACCACCTCGTGACCGGCATCCGCGAGCGCGTCGGCGACGCGGCCGAGGTCGATGCGCAGGCCGAGAACCTTGGCGATGTCGTCGCGGCGGCCGACGATGCGCACGCGGCCGTCGTCCAGCCGCCCGAGGTCGCCGGTGCGCAGCTCGGCGACCATGCGGCCGAGGGCGAGCTCGTCGGGGTGCTCGGCGTAGCCGAGCATGACGCCGGGGCCGGTGAAGACGAGCTCGCCGACCTCGTCGCTCCCGCCCGGGACGTCGTGGTCCAGGCGGAAGGCCGAGGCGGCGACGGCCCGCCCGACCGCGTCCGGGTGCTCGAGGACCTCGGCGCCGCGCTGGATCGCCATCCGGGCGGTCGCCTCGGTCTGGCCGTACATCACCGCGAGCTCCCAGCCCTGGCGCCGGCCGAGCACCGCGAGCTCGCGCACCCGCTCGGCGCCGAGCGCGCCGCCGGCCTGGGTCACGAGGCGCAGCCCGGGCGTCCCGGCGCGCAGGCGCGCGTCGACGAGGTCGAAGGTGTGCGGCACCCCCGCGAGGACGGTGACGCGGTGCTCGGCGTGCAGCCGCCAGAACTCGTCGTCGGTCACCGAGCGCTCGGTGACGACGATGCCGCCGCCGGCGAGGAGCGCGCTGTGCAGGACGGACAGGCCGTAGCAGTAGTGGAGGGGGAGCGAGGTGATCACGCGGTCGTCCGCGCGCAGGCCCAGGCCCTCGGCGATGGCGGCGGCGTTGCTCGTGAGGTTGTCGTGCGAGAGGCGCACGAGCTTGGGGCTGCCGGTGCTGCCGGAGGTCGACAGCAGCAGCGCGAGGTCGGGGTGCAGCAGGTGCTGGGGATCGGTCGAGAGGGCCTCGATGCGCTCGCCGACGAGCCGCACGTCCGGGGCGAAGCGCTCGGTGACCGACTCCGCGCCCGGTCCGGTGACGAGCCCGACGTGACCGGCGGCGAGCACCGCCAGGTGGGCCACGACACCCGGGACGTCGCGCGTCGGGTGGAGGTGGACCAGGCGACGACCGGTCGCCGCGTCGGGCAGGCGCTCCGCGAGCGCCCCGACCCGTGCCGCCAGGTCGGCGTGCGTCAGCACCCGGTCGCCGTCGAGGAGCGCGGGACGGGTCGACCCGGGGTGGACGAAGGGGGCGGTCCCCCGGCCCGGGACGCGCTCGGGAGCCGGGCGGGCCACCTCCGTGAGCGTCGCCGTGGGAGTCATGTTGGTGTGCCTATCCTTAGTAGCTAGGGCGAGAGTACAACCGTTGACGTCAGGACCTCACATGGACAACCACGTCGTGGACGTCTGGTGGTCGGACCTGCGGGCGATGGACCTGGCGCTCCTGCCGCTGCTCGACCCGGTCGAGGCGGCACGGGCCGCGGGCATCGCCGGCTCGGCCGACCTCGGGCGCTTCGTCGTCGGGGCGTGGCTGCTGCGGGTCGCAGTGGGGGCCGCGACGGGGACCGACCCCCGCTCGGTCGCCGTCGAGCGGACCTGCACCGACTGCGGCGGGCCGCACGGGCGGCCGCTCGTGCACGGCACGCACGTGAGCGTCGCGCACGCCGGGCCGCTCGTCCTCGTCGCCACCGCTGCGGTGCCGGTCGGTGTCGACGTCGAGTCGCTCCGGCGCGGAGGGGGCGTCGCCGGGTGGGTCGTCGAGGAGGCGACCTTCAAGGCCACGGGGGCGCGCTCGTCAGCCGGCGTCCGGGTCGTCGATCTCGAGGTCCCGGTGCCGGGCTACCGCGCGGCGCTCGCCGTGGCCGGCGCCGACGTCACCCTCGTCACGCACGGGCCGTCGGAGTCGGCCGCCGCTCAGCGCAGCGCGAGGTGGACGTAGTCGTGGTGGGTCGTCATGCCCAGCCCGCGGTAGAGGTGCTGGGCGGGCGCGTTGTCCGGCTCGACCTGCAGGTAGGTCAGGCTCGCGCCGGCGGCGGCCGCGATCCGGAGCGCCTCGACGGTCAGCCACCGGCCGATGCCGCGCCCGCGGTGCGCGGGGGAGACGTGCAGGCCGAAGACGCCGGCCCACCCGTCGCTCAGTGCCACGCGCACGACGCCGGCGGTGCTCCCTTCGTCGTCGTGGGCGGTGAGGAAGACCTGGTGGCGGGGCAGAGCGAGGATCTGCCGCGCAGCATCGAGGTGGTCGAGCAGGCGGGGGGAGCCGCCCGCGAACCACGCGTCGTCCGGCGCGTCCGCCGTGGTCAGGCGCAGGCCGGGCGGGGTGGGGACGTCGGCGAGCAGGTCTGCGGTGCGGCCGGTGAGCACGTCGGCAGGGTTGCCCTCGACCCAGCCGCGCTCGAGCAGCAGTGCCCCGAGCGGGTCGTCGGTGGTGGCGGCGCCGGTGGGGCGCGGCAGCATGACGAAGGGGAGGAGCCCGCGCTCGTCGTACCAGGCCTCCACGGCGTCGACGGCCTCCGGCAGCGGCAGGCCCGGGTCGCCCACGGGCAGGGCGGAGTTGGAGCGCCCGGTCCACCCGAGACCGGCCCGCAGCAGCCAGCCGGAGCCGGGAGCGCCCAGCCAGGCCTCCTCGACTCCCGGCTGGCCGCGGGTCATGACGAGGTGCAGGTCCTCGATGGTCACGGCGCGGTGCGGTGCGCCACGACGCGAGGGCTTCGGTGGGATGACCCGGGCGGCGACGACGTGGTCGCGGGCCACGGTGACCTCCCCGGTGCGGGTGGCGATGCGCAGGTGCGTGGCGTCGATGCCGACGAGCTCGCCGACGGTGTCGGTCAGCGTCGGGCCGGACGGCGGGGGAGGGGCGATCCGGGAACGGACCGCCACACGAGAGCCCACGGTGAGACCCGGCGGCAGACCACTCATGGGGCGACATAGTATGTCGGGCATGACGTACGTGATCGCGCAGCCTTGTGTCGACCTCAAGGACAAGGCCTGCATCGAGGAATGCCCCGTCGACTGCATCTACGAGGGCAAGCGCAGTCTGTACATCCACCCGGACGAGTGCGTCGACTGCGGTGCCTGCGAGCCGGTGTGCCCCGTCGAGGCCATCTACTACGAGGACGACACCCCCGAGGAGTGGGCCGACTACTACAAGGCCAACGTCGAGTTCTTCGACGACCTCGGCAGCCCCGGTGGCGCGGCCAAGATGGGCATGATCGACAAGGACCACCCGATCATCGCGGCCCTGCCCCCGCAGGAGCACGACGAGTGAGTGTCGGCACCTGCTGATGGACCTGCCTGACTTCCCCTGGGACTCGCTCGCTCCTGCCAAGGAGCGGGCGAGCTCCTTTGTCTCGCCCGACCCCGCGCAGGGCGAGGGCATCGTCGACCTGTCGGTCGGCACGCCCGTCGACTCCACCCCCGAGGTGGTGCAGACGGCCCTGCGCGAGGCCGCTGACGCGCCCGGCTACCCGCAGACCTGGGGCACACCCGACCTGCGCGAGGGCATCGCGCAGTGGTTCGCCCGCCGTCGCGGTGCACCGGGCGTCGACCCCGCCGGCGTGCTGCCGACCGTGGGCTCCAAGGAGCTCGTCGCGTGGCTGCCGACCCTCCTCGGCCTGACCGCCGGCGACACCGTCGCCTTCCCCCGGGTCGCCTACCCGACCTACGACGTCGGCGCCCGGATCGCGGGGGCCACCCCCTTCGCCGCCGATGCCACGACCGCCTTCGGTCCGACGACCCCGGCCAGCGCGCCGAAGCTGCTGTGGCTCAACACCCCGAGCAACCCCACGGGCAAGGTCCTGAGGGTCGAGCACCTGGCCAAGGTCGTCGCCTGGGCGCGTGAGCGCGGCGTCGTCGTCGCCTCCGACGAGTGCTATGCCGAGCTGGACTGGCGCACCGAGGAGGCGCGCGGCGAGGGCTACGAGGCCCTGCCGACGACGCCGTCGATCCTCGACCCGCGTGTCACCGGTGGCTCCCACGAGGGCCTGCTCGCCGTCTACTCGACCTCCAAGCAGTCCAACCTCGCGGGCTACCGCGCGGCCTTCGTCGCCGGTGACCCCGCCCTCGTGGGGCGGCTGCTCGAGGTGCGCAAGCACGCGGGCATGATCGTGCCGTGGCCGGTCCAGCGGGCGCTGCTCGCGGCCGTCGGCGACGACGCGCACGTCGCGGCCCAGCGGGAGATCTACCGGGCCCGCCGCGAGGTGCTGCGCCCGGCGCTCGAGGGCTTCGGCCTGCGCATCGACGACTCCGAGGCGGGCCTGTACCTGTGGGCGAGCGCGGGGGAGCCGAGCCGCGTGACCGTCGACCGGCTCGCGCAGCGCGGCATCCTCGTCGCGCCGGGCGACTTCTACGGCGCGGCCGGCGAGCAGCACGTGCGGGTCGCCCTCACGGCGACCGACCAACGCATCGCGATGTCGGCGGCCCGGCTGGCCGCTTGAAGGTCCCTCCTGCAATGCACGGAGGAGTTGCGCTGCAAGCATGCTCGCCCTGACTTATGCTCACGACACCGTGCCATGTCGGCGCGGTTCTCGATGCACAGGGGGAATGAACATGAAGCGCGTGGTTGTAGGGGGGGCGTCATAGTCGCGACCCTGCTGGGGGCAGCGGCTCCAGCAATGGCGTCCGCCCGTAGCCCGTGGGCGACCACGAAGAGCCCATTGATCGTTCGGGAGAACGGGCCATGGCAGGGCAAGGGGGTCGGGTCATGGGGGATCGACTCGCAGGTCACCAAGTCGCACGGCACGGCGAGGATGTTTGACTACAAGGCCAACAACAACGGAATCCACGTCCGGATGCGCTCGCAATTCAATTCGGGGTACTGCTACCAGCCCGAGTACACGAGTTGCACCCAGAAATGGTTTGGCTCGAACGAGGTGCAATCCCCGTCGTGGGGGTGGTCGCGATGGAGCGGTACCCACTATCTCTCGTACAAGCTGTCAACCGGCGGCGACTACGCCCGGGGTCTGTTCAAGGTCTGTGAGACCCAGAAGTGGGATCCCGATGACTGCACTGATTGGACCTACCGTGCCCATCCCCGGAAGTACTGACCGCAGTGGAGGGTGAGCCCGAAGCCGGAGACGCTCCTCTGGCCTTGAAGGATGCCGTTGTCCGGCGGGGCCGGTGGCGCCTGGGTCCAGTGACGTGGTGCGCTCAACCGGGAGTCACCGCGCTGGTTGGCGCCAATGGCGCAGGCAAATCGACATTCTTGGATCTCGCGTCAGGAAGGTTGCGACCCCGGGGCGGGAAGGTGACATCGTCGGGACGCGTTGCGCATCTCCCTCAACATGTTGACTTCCCATTCGGAGTGACTGCCCGGGACTGCGTCGAGTTTGCAGCCGCGATGACGGACCGGTCGGGCGCCGACCTCAAGAGCGCTGCGGCGCAAGCACTTTCGTCCGTGGACTTGACGTCGGCGTCAGAGGTGGCCGCGCGCAGGCTCTCCGGCGGCCAGCAGCGTCGGCTGGCGGTGGCACAGATCATCGTTGACTCGCCGCACGTCATCCTGCTGGATGAGCCCTTTGCAGGCCTGGACCCACTCCAGCGAGATGCTCTCGTCCATTGGATCGCGGCAGCAGGGGCCCGAGCATCCGTGGTGGTGTCGATGCACGATGTCGACTTGGTCGAGCAGATGGCCGACCGGCTTCTCGTGCTCTCGGATGGGGAACTGGTATACGCCGGCCGGGTCGACGGTCTGTCCTTCGATAGCGCGAATGTGACCGTGCCTGAAGCGATACGCAGACTCATGCAGCAACAAGGAGCCGCATTGTGAGTCTTGACAAGCCGGGCTGGCGGTATGTGCTGCGGACTGGGCCGGGAGTGTTGTTGCTCGTCGTCATCTGTGCAGCAGACCTTGGCTACGCGTTGTGGCAGGCCCCTGCACGGCGGGGTGACTTCGACTGGGCCGTGGAAAGCCTGGGCGGCAACATGTGGGTCCTTATCCCGGTTGTGCTTCTGGCGAGCACCGTAGTGACCATGTTGCAGATACCTCCAGGTCGCGAACTGCACATTCCGATTCCATTGCGGGCTGAGGTTGTCCGCCTTGCCGTAGCCGTCATGTTGCCTGTGTTCCTGCACGGCCTCGTTCTGGGCGTGATCGCCGCGTGGGCCGTCTCGAACGGCTCCACGTTTCACGTGGACACGACATGGCAGGTGGTGCGGCAGCTACTGGGCCTTGCCGTCGCCGCGTGTCTGGGGGTGGCCGCGGGGCGTGCCTCGCGCCATCCGGCCGTAGCCCTGATCGCCCTGGCCGGGGGCGCGCTGATCTACATCACCACAGCGTCGACACTAGGTATGACGGGTGGGATGCCGATGTTGGGACAGCAGCGAACCCCGTCCGGAATGTGGCCGACCGTGGTTGTCCTGTGCGCGGGGGCCATCGCGGCCTGCGGGGCGGTGTGGCATGGACGGCGATCAGCTGTCGCGGCTGGACTCTCGGGGCTCGTCCTCGTCTCCGGTGGCCTCATGTTCCCCGAGACGTTGTGGGAGTTTCGACCCGACGTGGCGGACGTGAGGTGCGACAACGCATCTACAGTTGAGTACTGCTTCTACCCCGGATACGGCTTCACCAATGACCCTGCGCGCTTTGCCTTGGACAAGTTCAACGGGGCAGCCCACCGTGCCGGCGTGACCCTGCCTGCGCGCCGGGTCGAGCAGATCGTCGACGGGTCCGCCCCCACGGCCCATCGCGTTGGGCAGCTGGAGTTGGACGAGGACATGCTGAGTGGTGGGGAGGTCACCGCGCACGCGGCCGTCGCTGCGCTTGTTTATCCAGTGTGGTGTTCGCAGGTTTACTCGGAGTCGCCGCCTAATGATTCGGCTGTGGGGGACCTGTCGGGGTGGGTGCTGTACGAAGCCGGCTCAATGAGCAAGAAGGACTTCGAGACCATCGCGCCGTCCATGTCAGGGCTGTCCAAGCAGGCTCAGGCTCAGCGGGCGCAGAAGCTCAGCGACCAGTTGACGGGCTGCCAGGGTCTGTGACGGCCTCGTCGTTGTTGATCATGTGGCGCGTGCTGGCGCGTGCCCGCCGTGTCGAGCTGGTGGCTGTCGTCGGGTTGCTTCTCGCTGTCTCGGCGACTGGGAGTGCGGCAAAGGTGAGGCTTCCGCTGAGCAGAGTTGATCCCGCGGACTCCAGCCTGGTCCTCTTGGCTGCGGTCGCCGCAACAGGCCTGGTCCTTGCCGGTCGACCGGCGATGCTGTGGGTTGGTGGCTCCGGGCTCCGGGCACGGCTGCGGCGGGCCACAGCCATGAGCGGATTGCTGGGAGTAGTCGTCGTGATCGTGGCGGCGGTGGGCAGCGTCGTTGCGACTTCCGGCACGCTCCGTCTGCTCGTCGTTCCGTGTTACTTCTGGGCGGCGCTGGGGATGCTGACGTCCCGGCTGCATCCGGTTGCCGGTCTGTTCCTTCCGTGGATGTGGCTCGTCGCCGTCGTCCTCGTGGGGCAGGCGCCGCTGGGGCGTTCGCAGGCGGTCCTGTCGGCGCCGTACTCCGGCGACACCTCGCTGGCCACTTCAGTGCTCCTTGTGATCGCAGCGAGTTTCGCGTGGAACGTCACCGCGACCTTCAGCGATGGCTCCCGCGCGACGTCGGGCTTCGCGTGAGGCCCATCGGCGGCGGGTCTGGCTGCCGGACCCGCTTCGTGACCCAGCACACGGCTGGGGTAGTTTCAGTGATGACACCGCATGCCCGGGGCCACCGCCCCTGCGGCACGGCACGACCGAAGGGCTGATGACCTCCATGACCGATGACGCCACCTTCTCCGCCGCGGGCAAGGACCTGACGTTCCCCCTCGTCAAGGCCTCCGAGGGCAATGACGGCTACAACATCTCCACGCTGATGAAGGAGACGGGCAACACCACGCTCGACGTGGGCTTCGTCAACACCGCCTCCTGCAAGAGCGACATCACCTACATCGACGGTGACGCCGGGATCCTGCGCTACCGCGGCTACCCGATCGACCAGCTGGCGAGCAAGTCGACCTTCACCGAGGTCGCCTACCTGCTGATCTACGGCGAGCTGCCGACGGCCGACCAGCTCGGCGACTTCGAGGAGCGCATCTCGCGCCACACGATGCTCCACGAGGACCTCAAGGCCTTCTTCAACGGCTTCCCGCGCGACGCGCACCCGATGCCGGTCCTGTCCTCGGCCGTCTCCGCGCTGGGCACCTTCTACCAGGACAGCCTCGACCCCTTCGACCCGGAGCACGTCGAGATCTCGACGATCCGCCTCCTGGCCAAGCTGCCGACGATCGCCGCCTACGCGCACAAGAAGAGCGTCGGCCAGCCCTTCCTCTACCCGGACAACTCGCTGAGCCTGACGGAGAACTTCCTCCGGATGACCTTCGGCTTCCCGGCCGAGCCCTACGACCTCGACCCCGAGATCGTGCGCGCGCTCGACCAGCTCTTCATCCTGCACGCCGACCACGAGCAGAACTGCTCGACGTCGACGGTGCGCCTCGTCGGGTCGGCCCACGCCAACCTCTTCAACTCCGTCTCCGCGGGCATCCACGCCCTCTCCGGCCCGCTGCACGGCGGCGCCAACCAGGCGGTCCTGGAGATGCTCCAGCAGATCCAGGCCTCCGACGACGGCGCCGAGACCTTCATGAAGAAGGTCAAGAACAAGGAGGACGGCGTCCGCCTCATGGGCTTCGGCCACCGGGTCTACAAGAGCTACGACCCGCGCGCGGCGATCGTCAAGGAGACCGCGCACACCATCCTCGAGAAGATGGGTGGCGACGAGCAGCTCGAGATCGCCATGAAGCTCGAGGAGATCGCGCTGGCCGACGACTACTTCGTCGAGCGCAAGCTCTACCCCAACGTGGACTTCTACACCGGCCTGATCTACACGGCCATGGGCTTCCAGCCGAAGATGTTCACCGTCCTCTTCGCCATCGGCCGCCTCCCGGGCTGGATCGCCCAGTGGCGCGAGATGATCGAGGACAAGGACACCAAGATCGGCCGTCCGCGCCAGATCTACACCGGCCCGACCGAGCGTGACTACGTGGGCATCGAGGGCCGCTGACCCCACCCGCAGCACGTGAGCTCGACCCCCTTCGTCCGTCCGGGCGGAGGGGGTCGTTGCGTGCCGGGCCCGCAACGGCGGGCGAAGGGGAGGTCAGCTCAGCCGTCGTGGAGAGTGACGACGACGCGGGTGTCCTCGATCGGATCGTCGGCGTCGTGCCACCGCAGGGCGTCGTCGCCGGCGCCACGGACCCACTCGCGGTCGCCGACCTGCACCCGCACGACGTTGCGGGCCTTGGCCTGGCCGACCGACCACGAGCCGACCGCCCACGCGTGGCGGGAGTCCGCGGCGGTGATGCTGATGGTCTGTCCGTCGGCGGTGCCGGAGTGCCCGGTCTCCTCGTCGAGCGCGGCGACGAAGCGGTCGGGGCGGCCGGCGGCCGTGGGGCCGTCGAGGCGGCAGACGAAGCCTTCGGGGGAGTGGCCGCTGAGGGCGGAGGCGATCGCCCGTCCCTCGTGCTCGTGGTCGGCGTAGGCCTCGGGGTAGCCGCTGCGCTGGACCTCCTGGGCGATCTCGGTGATCACCATCTGCTGCCACCCGTCGACCTTGACCAGGGCGTCGTAGAAGGCATTGGTCGCGTAGACCGGCTCCTGCAGCTGTGCCGCGGTGCCCCAGCCCTGGCTCGGTCGCTGCTGGAAGAGGCCGACGGAGTCGCGGTCGCCGTAGGAGAGGTTGCGCAGCTTCGACTCCTGGATCGCCGTGGCGATGCCGATCGTGCCGGCGCGGGCGGGCAGGCCGCGCTTGACCCCCAGGAGCACGATCGTGCTCGCGTGGTGCATCTGGTCGGGCGCGAAGGTGACCGTCTCGCCGAGGGCGGTCGCGCTGCACTGCTCGCCGAGGAAGAGGCCGATCCGGTCGCGGGCGTACCAGGCGCCGACCCCGACGACGAGCGCGAGCACGCACACGAGCGCGACGACCCCGGACCAGCGCGGTCCGGAGTCGTCGGGCAGCGGTGGGTGCTCGGCCCTGGGCACGTCAGTCGTTGGCGTGCAGCGCGTCGTTGAGCGCGATGCCGTGGCCGGTGCGGTCGCGGGCCTCGACGGTGCCGGTCACGGAGTTGCGCACGAAGAGCAGGCCGCTGCGGCCGGAGAGCTCGGCGGCCTTGACGACGGCGCCGTCGGGCAGCGTGACCTTGGTGCCGGCGGTGACGTAGAGGCCGGCCTCGACGACGCAGTCGTCGCCCAGGGCGATGCCGACGCCGGCCTCGGCGCCGACGAGGCAGCGCTCGCCGATGGAGACGCGCTCGGTGCCGCCGCCGGAGAGGGTGCCCATCGTGGAGGCGCCGCCGCCGATGTCGGAGCCGTCGCCGACGACGACGCCCTGGCTGATGCGGCCCTCGACCATCGAGGTGCCGAGGGTGCCGGCGTTGAAGTTGACGAAGCCCTCGTGCATGACGGTCGTGCCGGAAGCGAGGTGGGCGCCGAGGCGGACCCGGTCGGCATCGCCGATGCGCACGCCGGAGGGGGTGACGTAGTCGGTGAGGCGGGGGAACTTGTCGATGCTCGTCACCTGGACCGGGCCGCGGGCGCGCAGCCGGGCGCGGGTGGTCTCGAAGCCCTCGACCGCGCACGGGCCGTGGTTGGTCCACACGACATTGCTCAGCTGGCCGAAGAGGCCGTCGAGGTTGATCGAGTTGGGCTGGACGAGCCGGTGCGAGAGCAGGTGCAGGCGCAGGTAGGCGTCGGAGGCGCCCTCTGGGGCGGCGTCGAGGTCGATGGCGACGGTGACGACCTCGGTGCGCACGCCGCGCGCCTCGTCGTCGCCGGCCAGCGCGAGCAGCTCCTCGGGGACCTGGGTCGCCTCGGGGGCCTCGCCGAGGGCGGGCTGCGGGTACCAGGTGTCGAGGACCGTGCCCTCGGTCGTCACGGTGGCCACTCCGTGGCCCCAGGCTGCGCGCGTCGTCGTCATGGGCCGAATCCTACGAAACGGCGTGGGGGTCGGGTCGATGTGTCCGGGTGCGTTGGGGCTCACCCCCGTACATCGACCCAGCGGGGGAGCGGGCGCGGGCGGTCGTAGGGTGGCGGCATGCCGACCCTCGACCTGACCGCCGACGTCGTGACCCTCACCCAGCAGCTGTGCGACATCGAGTCCGTGAGCCACGACGAGGCGGCCATCGCCGACGCGATCGAGGCGGCGCTGCGCCCCCTTCGTCATCTCGAGGTGATCCGGCGGGGCAACACCGTCATCGCGCGCACCGACCTCGGACGGGACGAGCGGGTGGTCCTCGCGGGGCACATCGACACGGTGCCGCTCACGAGCGACCCGGCCAACCTGCCGACCCGGCGCGAGCAGGTCGGCGGCGTCGACGTGCTCTGGGGGCGCGGCACCGTCGACATGAAGGGTGGCGTCGCCGTCCAGCTCAAGGCGGCGCTGGTCGAGGAGCCGAGCCGCGACATCACCTTCCTCTTCTACGAGGCCGAGGAGGTCGACGCGGTCTACAACGGCCTGCAGCTGCTCGCCGAGTCCGACCCCGACCTGCTGGCCGCCGACTTCGCGGTCCTGCTCGAGCCGACCAACGCGGCCGTCGAGGGCGGGTGCAAGGGCACGATGCGCGTCGAGGTGGTCACCAAGGGCATCGCCGCCCACTCCGCCCGTCCGTGGAACGGCCACAACGCCATCCACGACGCCCACGAGGTCCTCGCCGCCCTGGCCGCCCACGAGGAGCAGACCGTGACGGTCGACGGGCTCGACTACCACGAGGCGCTCCAGGCCGTCGGCATCAGCGGCGGCATCGCCGGCAACGTCATCCCCGACAGCTGCAGCATCCTGATCAACTACCGCTTCAGCCCGGACAAGGACACCGAGGCGGCGCTCGCCTACGTCCAGACCGTGCTGCCCGGCCGCGAGCTGCACCTGCGTGACGTCGCCGAGGGGGCCAGGCCGGGGCTCGACCTGCCGGCGGCACAGGCCTTCGTCGCGGCCCTCGACGTGCCCGTGGGCCCCAAGGAGGGCTGGACCGACGTGGCTCGTTTCTCCGCGCTGGGCATCCCGGCGGTCAACTTCGGTCCCGGCGACCCCAACCTCGCCCACCACGACGAGGAGCGCTGCCCGGTCGAGCAGATCGAGACCGCGGCGGCGGCCGTCCTGCGGTGGCTCGCGTAGGGTCGCTGACGTGACTGATCAGGGGAAGCAGCCGGCGTCCGACCGCTGGTACCACAAGGGCCCGGTCCTCATGCGCGGCCGCCAGGTGCCCAAGTCCACGACCGACCAGCGACTGCTCGACGACCGCGGCCACGCCGACTGGCTGCACACCGACCCGTGGCGGGTGCTGCGCATCCAGGCCGAGTTCGTCGAGGGCTTCGGTGCGCTCGCCGAACTCGGGCCGGCCGTGAGCATCTTCGGCAGCGCCCGCACCCCCGTCGACTCGCCGCGCTACGCCCAGGGCATCGAGCTCGGCCGCCTCGTCGCCGAGGCCGGCTACGCCGTCATCACCGGCGGCGGCCCGGGCGCCATGGAGGCGGCCAACCGCGGGGCCAGGGAGGCCGGGGGCACGAGCGTCGGTCTGGGGATCGAGCTGCCCTTCGAGGCGGGCCTGAACCCCTACTGCGACCTCGGCATCAACTTCCGCTACTTCTTCGCCCGCAAGACGATGTTCGTCAAGTACAGCGAGGGCTTCGTCGTCCTGCCCGGCGGCTTCGGCACGCTCGACGAGGTCTTCGAGGCGGTCACCCTCGCCCAGACGGGCAAGGTGACGAGCTTCCCGATCGTGCTCATCGGCACCGACTACTGGCAGGGCCTCATCGACTGGCTGCGTGACTCGGTGCTCGAGGGCGGCATGATCAGCCCCGACGACATCGACCGCCTCTACGTCACCGACGACCTCGTCGACGCCGTCGAGTACCTCAAGGCGGAGTCCGAGCGGGTGCGGCCCGAGACCGCCAAGCAGCCGGAGTAGCCGTGGTCTGGATCTTCTTCGTCCTCGTCGCACTGCTCGTCGTCGTCGCCATCGGCGCGGCGGTCACCGGGCGGATCACCCCGGACCCGATGGCCGAAGCGGTCTCGTCCGCGCCCGACCCGGGCCTGCCGTCGGGTGACTTCCGGGCCGAGGACGTCGACGCCGTCCGCTTCGACACCGCGCTGCGCGGCTACCGCATGGACCAGGTCGACGACGTCCTCGACCGGCTGCAGCAGCGCATCGCCGAGCTCGAGTCGGCGCGCGAGGCGGCCCGCACCGATGACGGCGCGCACCACGAGTGAGGCAGCGCTGGCCCACCCGGTCCGCTCGCTCCTGGCGATCTACGCACTCTCGCGTCTCATCGCCGTCCTGGGGCTGTGGGTCGCGGCCCGCTGGTACCAGACGCCGGCGGGGGTCGGGCACCTCGAGCCGGGGCTGGCCGACATGTTCCGCCTGTGGGACACGCAGTGGTACCACCGGATCGTCACCGAGGGCTACCCGATCCCGCTGCCCGCCGACCCCGAGACCGGCGAGATCACCTACAGCGCCTGGGCCTTCTTCCCGCTCTTCCCGGCGCTCGTCCGGCTGGTCATGTACTCCGGCATCGGGTTCACCGCGTCGGCGGTGGCCCTCAACCTCGTCCTCGGCGGCGCCGCGACCCTCCTCGTGTGGAAGGTCCTGAGCTTCCCCGGTCATGCCGACAGCCAGCCCGCCCGGGAGCGGCTCGCCTTCGTCGCCGCTGCCCTGTGGTGCTTCTACCCGGCGACCGGCGTCATGGTCCTGCCCTACACCGAGGCCCTGGCCGCCGTCCTCATCGCCGCAGCACTGCTCATGCTCATGCGCGGCCGCTACCTCGTGGTGGCCGGCATCGCGCTGCTCCTCGGCTTCACCCGCGGGGTCGCGGCACCGCTGGGCGTGGCCGTGCTCGCCCACCTGTGGCTGCGCTGGCGCGATGATCGCGAGGCGGGGGTCACCCCCTTCGGCCACGACCGGCTGCGGATCGCGACCATGCTCCTCGCCACCGGGCTGTCGGGCACCGCCTGGCCGCTCACCGTCGGCTTGCTCTCCGGGCTGCCCGACGCCTTCTTCCGGGTGCAGGCGGCGTGGGGGCAGCGCCCCGACGAGGGGCCCTTCGTCCTGTGGTTCAGCTGGGCCTGGGAGCAGCGCGGCCTGCTCGCCGTCGTCGTCATGGTCTCGCTCGTCGGGACCTACATCGCGCTCGTCCTCGGCCGGCACGGGCGCTGGATCCCGCTCGAGGTGCGCATGTGGGCGCTGGTCTACCCGCTGTACCTCTTCGCGGTGGTGCGGCCGATCACGAGCATGTGGCGCTTCCTCCTGCTCGACTTCCCGATCGCGGCCCTCCTCGCGTCGGTCGTCATGCGCACCTCGACCGGCGGTCGGGTCGTCCCGCACTGGCGCCGCCGCGCCGTCGTCGTGCTCGGCGTCCTCGTCATCGGGGTGCTCACGTGGTCGTGCGCGCTGCTGCCCTACGTGCCCTGGCACGTCACGCCGCCGTGACCCACGGCGATTAGGCCGAGCGCGCTCCACAGGTGGATAATGGGGGCCAGCGTCGGCGCGACTGCGCCGCCCGACCGGTGAGGCACCGGTCGGTGTTGATCGAAGGGAACGCACATGGCGGCAATGAAGCCACGCACGGGGGATGGTCCTCTCGAGGTCGTCAAGGAGGGTCGCGGCATCGTCCTGCGCATGCCCCTGGAGGGCGGTGGGCGTCTCGTCGTCGAGATGAAGCCCGACGAGGTCCTCGCCCTGGGTGAGGCCATCGACAACTGCGAGGGTCTGCAGAAGTAACGCCGGTACGTGAGCCCTCGGACGCACTGCGTCCGGGGGCTCCGTCGTGCGTGGACGCCCGGATGATGACACGCACCTGTCGGCCGCCGGACTCACTGGCTACGGTGCCCGGACCATGTCGACTTGGCTCCGAGCCCACGAGGGGACCGAAATGAACGCCGGATACGGACTCGCCGTCCGCTGGTCGCTGACCGATGCGCCGGGTGACGTCGCCGAGCAGCTGAGGGAGTACGTCGTCGGCACCTCGATGGCCAACTTCATGTTCCTCGACGGGCTGGCCTTCAAGACGTGGCGGATGCGCGAGGGCGAGTGGTTCGAGGGCACCTATGTCTTCGACGCCGCCAAGGACCGGGACGACTTCTGCGAGGAGTTCACCTCGAGTGCGACCGAGTCGGCCGGCTCGCGGATCATCGGCTCGGCGCCGATCGAGATCACGCCCTTCGAGGTCGTCGCCATCGCCGAGGGGCCGGCGCAGTTCCGCCGCGGCCCCGGGCCCGGCAGCCTCTGACGCGCCCGGCCCCCGGTCGGATCAGCGCTTGACGGCGGCGAACATGCCGTCGCCCACCGGCAGCAGGCTCGGGACGAGCCGCTCGTCGTCGCGCAGCTGTTTGCCCAGGTTGCGCAGCAGCACGGTCGTCGCATCCCGCGCAGCGGGGTCGGCGACCTTGTCGTGCCAGAGCATGTTGTCCATCGCGAGGACACCGCCGGGGCGCAGCAGCCGGATCGCGTGCTCGACATAGGTCGGGTAGCCCTCCTTGTCGGCGTCGATGTGGACCAGGTCGTAGGACGCGTCGTTCATCCGCGGCAGCACGTCGACGGCGCGACCGGTGATGACCCGGGTGCGCTGGGGTGCGATGCCGGCGGCGGCGAAGGAGCGCTTGGCCCGCAGCGCGTGCTCCGGCTCGATCTCGATCGAGGTGAGCACCCCGTCGGCGGGCATCCCGGCGAGCAGCCACAGGCCGGAGGTGCCGGCGCCGGTGCCCACCTCGACGACGTGCCGGGCCCCGCTGGCCGCGGCGAGCAGGCGAAGGGCGGCGCCTCCGCCCGTACCGATCGGCACCGCCCCGAGCTCGGTCCCGGTGCGACGTGCGGCCTCGAAGCTCTCGTCCTCGGGGACGAACTGCTCGGCGTAGGCATGGCTGTTGAGCTGGGCGGCGGTCATGGGAGTCCACCCTAGTCGGCAGTGGGCCGTCACAGACTTCCTTCAGGTTGGGGGGTGAGCATGGTCGGGTGACCAGCAGCACCGACGCCCGAGACCTTCCGGAGCAGGAGTGGGCACCGCCCACCTGGGCCGAGATCGTCGAGGAGCACAGTGCCCGCGTCTACCGGCTGGCCTACCGTCTCACCGGCAACGTGCACGACGCCGAGGACCTGACCCACGACGTCTTCGTGCGCGTCTTCCGCTCGCTCGACGGCTACACCCCCGGCACCTTCGAGGGGTGGCTGCACCGCATCACGACCAACCTCTTCCTCGACAGGGCCCGACGCAGGCAGCGCATCCGCTTCGACGCGCTGACCGACGAGTTCGCGGCGCTGCTGCACAGCGGCACCGCCACGCCCGAGCAGGTCGTCCTCGAGCACCACCTCGACGCCGACATCCAACGCGCCCTCGACGCCCTGCCCCCGCAGTTCCGCGCGGCGGTCGTCCTGTGCGACATCGAGGGGCTGACCTACGAGGAGGTGGCGGACGCCCTCGGCATCAAGCTCGGCACCGTCCGCTCGCGGATCCACCGCGGGCGATCGCTGCTGCGCGAGAGCCTGAGCCACCGAGCCCCGTCCCCGTCGACCCGCACCGAGAGCCGCCGGCGGGGCGGTTCCGGCTTCCCGCTCGCCCGTCCGGTGACCGGCACCCTGTGAGTCGGCAGCCCCGGCGACAAGGCATGATCTACAGACATGAGCTCTCCGCACCACGGTGAGGGGCCGCGTCCGCAGGACGCACCCACCGAGCCGACTCAGCCGGTGCCCGCCGCCCCCGAGCCGCGGGCGGCGGCGAGCGCCGACGAGCAGCCCGGCGCATCGCACACGCAGCCGATGCCGCGGAGCCCCTACCTCCCCTTCGACAGCCTGGGTGGTGACCAGCCGCAGGCCCCGAGCCCGCAGCCTCACCCGGCCCACCCGGTGGCCCAGCAGCAGGCCGGGCAGCACCTGACCCCGCCGCAGCCCCAGCGTCCCCGACGCGGTCCCGGCTGGGGCGGCGCGCTGGCGCTGGCCCTCGTCGCCGCGCTCGTCGCCGGCGGGGTCGGCGGACTCGTCGGCGGCCTGGCGGACGACGACGGGGGCGGCCCGACGATCGTCCAGCGCGACGGTGGCAGCGCCGAGCGGCCCGACGGGTCGGTCGCCGCGATCGCCGCCGACGCGGTGCCCAGCGTGGTCACCGTCCGGGTGAGTGGTGGCGGTGGCTCCGGCACCGGCTCGGGCTGGGTCTACGACGACCGCGGGCACATCGTCACCAACCACCACGTCGTCGACGCCGCCGGCGACGACGGTCGCGTGAGCATCGAGCTCACCGACGGCAGCCGCCGCGACGCCACGGTCGTCGGCAAGGACTCCTCCTACGACCTGGCCGTGCTCAAGGTCGACCCGACCGACCTGGACCCGCTCGACATCGGCCGCTCCGGTGACGTCGCCGTCGGCGACGAGGTCGTGGCCGTCGGCTCCCCGCTCGGGCTCGGTTCGACGGTCACCGCCGGCATCGTCTCGGCGCTCGAGCGGCCGGTGACGGCCGGCGAGGCGGGCGACGAGTCCTTCATCTCCGCGGTCCAGACCGACGCGGCGATCAACCCCGGCAACTCCGGCGGCCCCCTGCTCAACGGCGACGGCGACGTCATCGGCGTCAACACCGCGATCGCGCAGGTGCCCGGTCAGCAGCAGGCGAGCGGCTCGATCGGGGTGGGCTTCGCGATCCCGTCGGACGTCGTCGTGCGCACCGTCGACCAGCTCATCGCGACCGGCCGCGCGCAGCACCCGATCATCGGCGTGAGCCTCGACCGGCGCTGGGACGGCGAGGGGGCCAAGGTCCTCGAGGACGACGCCGCGCAGGGCGGCCGCGCGGTGGTCCCCGACGGCCCGGCCGACAAGGCCGGCATCGAGGCCGGCGACGTCATCACCGAGCTCGACGGACGCCGCATCACCGACCTCGACCAGCTGATCACCCGCATCCGGGCCAAGGCGGTGGGGGATAAGGTCACCCTGACGATCCGGCGCGACGGCAAGGAGCAGGAGCTGACCATGACGCTCGAAGCGGCCGAGGAGAGCTGACGATGCCCGTCCACGGGACCGAGTTCCTCGTCCTCATCGTCCTCGCCTTCATCATCCTGGGTCCCAAGCAGCTGCCCGAGTACGCCGCCAAGCTGGCGCGCTTCGTCGTCAGGGCGCGGCGGATGGCCAACGACGCCAAGGTCCAGCTCAAGGAGCAGATGGGGCCGGAGTACGACGACCTCGACTGGCGTCAGTACGACCCCCGGCAGTACGACCCGCGGCGGATCGTCAAGCAGGCGCTGCTCGAGCCGCTCGACGACGCCTTCAGCATCGACGACAAGCCGGCGGGCAGCGCGGCGTCGCGAGCGAGCACCGCTGCGGCCGAGCCCGAGTCCTCCGTGTCGGCTGTGCCCGCCGGGACCCCCTGGGACCGCGAGGCCACCTGAGCCCTGACCATGACGAAGGGGGGCGAGGAGAGTGATCTCCTCGCCCCCCTTCGTCGTGGTGCGGGTGGGAGGTACCCGTGACCGCCTCTCCGGTCGGTGCCACCTCAACCCCTGTCAGCGACCAGTGGGCGTGAGGCCGAGGCTGCGGCCGGCCAGGCCACGCGAGCGGGTCGCCAGGCCGCGGGCGATGCCGCGCAGGGCGACGGCGGCGGGGCCGTCGGGGTTGGAGATGACGGCCGGGTCCCCGTGGTCGGAGCCCTCGCGCAGCGAGACGTCGAGCGGGATCTGCCCGAGCAGCGGGACGTCGGCGCCGACGGTGCGGCTCAGCGAGTCGGCGACGGTCTGACCGCCACCGGAGCCGAAGAGCTCCTGGCGCGAGCCGTCGGGCAGCTCGAGCCAGGACATGTTCTCGATGACGCCGACGAGCCGCTGGTGGGTCTGCATGGCGATCGACCCGGCCCGCTCGGCGACCTCGGCCGCGGCCTGCTGCGGGGTGGTCACGACGAGGATCTCGCTGTTGGGGATCAGCTGGGCGATGGAGATCGCGATGTCACCGGTGCCCGGGGGCAGGTCGAGGAGCAGCACGTCGAGGTCGCCCCAGAAGACGTCGCCGAGGAACTGCTGGAGCGCGCGGTGGAGCATCGGCCCGCGCCAGACGACCGGCTGGTTGCCGGGGACGAACATGCCGATCGAGATGACCTTCACGTCCGAGGCGATCGGCGGCAGGATCATGTCGTCGACCTGGGTCGGCGGGTGCGTCACACCGAGCATGCGCGGGATGGAGAAACCGTAGATGTCGGCGTCGACGACACCGACCTTGAGGCCCTCGGCGGCCAGGGCCGCGGCGAGGTTGGCGGTGATCGACGACTTGCCGACGCCGCCCTTGCCCGAGGCGATGGCGTAGACGCGGGTGAGCGAGCCGGGCTTGGCGAAGGGGATCTCCTTCTCCGCCTGGCCACCACGCAGGTGCGTCTTGAGCTCGGCGCGCTGCTCGTCCGTCATCACGCCGAGGGTCACCTTGACGTCGGTGACACCCTCGATCGCCGCCAGCGCCTTGGTCGTGTCGGTCGTCAGCGTGTCCTTCATCGGGCACCCGGAGACGGTGAGCAGGATGGTCGCCGTGGCGAGGCCGTCGGCGTCGACCGCGGCGGTCTCGACCATGCCGAGCTCGGTGATCGGACGACGGATCTCGGGGTCGATGACCGTGCTCAGCGCCTCGCGCAGCTGCTCATCGGTGATCGTGGGGTGCGAAGAAGCCATTGCCCCATCGTAGATCGCCCGGGAGTGTGGCCCGCGCCGCACCCGGCCAAGGAGGAGCGGGCGGCGAAGGGAGCGGAGCCGGGAGGCGGGGCGGGGTCTCCGGGAGCGGGTCAGGGAGAGAGCGGCTTGGGCTCGGCGACGTCGTCGCCGGACTCCTCGCGCTGGCGCACCTCGAGCCCCTTGGTCTCCAGCTCCTCGAGCAGGTCACGCAGCTCGCTGCGGATGAAGTCACGGGTCGCGGCGTCGCGCAGGGCGATGCGCAGCGCGGCGACCTCGCGGGTGAGGTACTCGGTGTCGGCGAGGGCCCGCTCGGCCTGCACGCGGTCCTGCTCCAGGGCCACGCGGTCACGGTCGTCCTGCCGGTTCTGCGCGAGGAGGATCAGCGGGGCGGCGTAGGAGGCCTGCAGCGAGAGGATGAGCGTGAGCAGGGTGTAGTTGAGCGCCCGCGGGTCGAACTGCGCCGCCTCGGGGGCGAAGGTGTTCCACGCCAGCCAGATGACCACGAAGAGCGACATCCAGATGAGGAACCGCGGAGTGCCCATGAAGCGGGCGAACTTCTCGGAGATGACCCCGAAGGTCTCCGTCGAGAAGCTGGAGGGCTTGCGGATCAGCTGACGCCGCACCTCCTGCGGGGTGTCCACGCGGGTCGTGGTCGTGCGGCGCTCACTCATCGGTCACCTCGTGGCGCTCCTCGCGCCAGTCGTCCGGGAGGATGTGGTCGAGCACGTCGTCGACCGTGACCACGCCCAGCAGGTGCTCGGCCTCGTCGACGACGGGCGCCGAGATGAGGTTGTAGGTCGCGAGCGTGCGGGTCACCTGGCCGAGCGGTGCCTCGGGGCGAAGGGGGTCGATCGCCTTGTCGAGGTAGCGACCGATGCTCTCGTGCGGGGGCTCGCGCAGCAGACGCTGGATGTGGATCATCCCGAGGTACTTGCCCGTCGGGGTCTCCAGGGGTGGGCGGCACACGTAGGCGGTGGCGGCCAGGGCCGCGGTGATCTCCTCACGCCGCACGATCGCCAGGGCCTCGGCGACGGTGTCCTCGGGGGCCAGGACGACCGGGTCGGTCGTCATGAGACCACCAGCGGTGTTCTCGTCGTAGCTGAGCAGTCGGCGCAGCGGCTCGGCGTCGTCGGGCTTCATCAGCTGCAGCAGCGTCTCGGCCCGCTCGGGCGGCAGGACCGAGAGCAGGTCGGCCGCGTCGTCGGGGTCCATCGCCTCGAGGACGTCGGCGGCCCGGCTCTGGGTGAGCAGGCCGAGGATCTCGCCCTGGTCGTCGTCGCCGAGCTCCTGGAGGATGTCGGCCAGACGGTCGTTGTCGAGGGCGGCGATGACGGCCTCGCGACGCTCGGGGGCCAGGTCGGCGACGACCTCGGCGAGGTCGGCGACCTTGAGGTCCTCGACCGACTCGAGCAGCTTGACGGCGGAGTGCTGGGCGGCGCTCACCGAGGCCGACAGGCCGGTGACGTCCTCCACCGGCACGGTGAAGGTCTCCCCCCTTCGCCGCACGAGGAGGCCACGGCGGGACTGGCGCCCACCGCGGACGAAGACCTTGGTGACGAACCAGCTGCGGTTGGCGGACTGCTCGACGCCGATGTCCTCGACGGTGGCCTCGACCTCGCCGTCGTCGGTGCGGACGGTGACCGGCCGCTCGAGCAGGTCGGCCAGGACGAGCGTCTCGGTGGCCCGCTGCTCGAAGCGGCGCATGTTGACCAGTCCGGTCGTGATGACCTGGCCGCCCTCGACCGAGGTCACCCGCGTCATCGGCACGAAGACGCGTCGCCGGCCGGGGACCTCGACGACCAGGCCGATGACCCGCGGGCGGCGGGCGGGGGAGAAGGTGACCACGACGTCGCGGACCCGGCCGACCTGGTCGCCGAGCGGGTCGAAGACGTTGAGGCTCGCCAGGCGGGCGACGAAGAACCGGGTGGGAGCACTCACGCCTGACAGCGTAACCGCGGGCGGCGCGCGTGCCGGTCAGCCTCGGGTGCCGCGCCCGCCGAGGTGCCACGGGCGGCGCACCCGGGTGGCGGCGGCGCCGGCGGTGGTCCGCCCCGCGACGCGCGCCCCGCCCTCGGGACCGGGGCTGCCGGGGGCCTGCACCGGTGTGCCGAAGGGGGAGAGGAGCCAGAGCGTGGCGCTCTCCCGCCAGCGGTCGACGAGGTCGCCGGGCGCGTTGAGCCGCTCCGCGAGGAGCGCAGCGGCGGCGGGCTCCCACCACGGGTTGCCGACGGCGATCGACTGCGCCCGGGCGCGCAGGGTGAGCAGCCGGCCACCGTCGCCCTTGCTGCGCAGGACGAGCTCGACCTGCTCGGGGAGGGCCCCGAGGTCGGCCTCGGGGCCGCCGGAGACGAGGAGTACCTGGTCGGCGAGCTGGTCCTCGCCCGTGGCGAACCACGTGAGCCGCTCGCGCCCGCCCGCGCGCAGCCACAGCACGTCGGACTTCGACAGCGCCTCGGTCGTCAGGGCGGAGAGGTTGACCTCGCTCATGGCCGCAGCCTAGGTGCGTGCCCGGGTGTCGGTCGTCATATCGGCCCGCCCGGGCGCCTTGCTAGGTTGCGCGAGAACCCCCCTTCGCTCACCCCGAGAGGACTCGAGCCACACATGCGCAGTGCCAAGGACTTCTTCGCCCCACTCGCCGTCGGGGCGCCTGCCCCGGCCCGCGAGGTGCCGGCGCGTCCCAGCCGGATGATCCACTTCTTCGACCCGAGCAACCCCAAGATGGCCGCCAAGGTCCCCGACATGGTCGGCGTCGCCGACGTGCTCCTGGGCAACCTCGAGGACGCCGTCGTGGCGGACAAGAAGGAGGCCGCGCGTGAGGGCCTGGTGCAGATCGCCACGGACGTCGACTTCGGCGAGCACACCCAGCTGTGGACCCGGGTCAACGCCCTCGACAGCCCGTGGGTCCTCGACGACCTGACGACCCTCGTCACCGAGATCGGCGACAAGCTCGACGTCGTCATGGTGCCCAAGGTGCAGGGCCCCGAGGACATCCACTACGTCGACCGCCTCCTCGCGCAGCTCGAGGCCAAGGGGGGCGTGCAGCGCCCGATCATGGTCCACGCGATCCTCGAGACCGCCCGCGGCATGGCCAACGTCGAGGCCATCGCGGGTGCGAGCCCGCGCATGCAGGGCATCTCGCTCGGCCCGGCCGACCTGGCTGCCGACCGTCGGATGAAGACGACCCGCGTCGGTGGCGGCCACCCCGGCTACCTCGTGCGTCAGGACCCGACGAAGGGCGCCGACGGTGCCCCCGACTACCAGGGCCAGCGCACGATCTTCCAGCAGGATCTGTGGCACTACACGATCGCCCGCATGGTCGACGCCTGTGCGATGCACGGGATCTTCCCCTTCTACGGCCCCTTCGGCGACATCAAGGACGTCGTGGCCTGCGAGGACCAGTTCCGCAATGCCTTCCTCCTCGGGTGCGTCGGGGCGTGGAGCCTGCACCCGGTGCAGATCGACATCGCCAAGAAGGTCTTCAGCCCGAGCGCCGAGGACGTCGCCCACGCCCGCGAGGTGCGGGACGCGATGCCGAGCGGCGGTGGCGCCGTGATGATCGACGGCAAGATGGAGGACGACGCCAGCTACAAGCAGTGCATGGTCATCCTCGAGCTCGCCGAGCGCCTGTCCGCCAACGACCCCGAGCTCGCCAAGCTCTACGCGGAGGCCTGAGCCATGACCGAGAGCACCTACACCCCCCGCCGCTCCGTCCTCTACATGCCGAGCTCCAACGCCCGTGCGCTGGACAAGGCGAAGACCCTGCCCGTCGACGCGCTGATCCTCGACCTCGAGGACGCCGTCGGTCCCGACGACAAGCCCGCCGCCCGCGAGGCCGCGTGCGCCGCGGTGCGCTCCGGCGAGTACGGCGAGCGCGAGCTGACGATCCGGGTCAACGGCATCGGCACCCAGTGGCACGACGAGGACCTCGCGGCCGCCTCGCAGGCGGGCACGCACGGCATCGTCGTGCCCAAGGTCAACACCGCCGACGAGGTGCGTCAGCTCGTCGCGGCGATGGAGGCCGCCGGCGCGCCGGAGCACACCAAGCTCTGGGCGATGATCGAGACGCCCGCCGCGATCTTCAACATCCGCGAGATCGCGCAGGCGTCCGACCGGCTCGTCGCCTTCGTCATGGGCACCAACGACCTGGTCAAGGAGCTGCAGGCCGACCACGTGCCCGGCCGCGCCCCACTCCTCACCTCGCTGTCGTGGGCGCTGCTCGCCGCGCGCGAGGCCGGCATCGCGGTCCTCGACGGCGTCTACAACGCGGTCAAGGACCTCGAGGGCTTCACGGCCGAGTGCGAGCAGGGCCGCGACATGGGCTTCGACGGCAAGACCCTCATCCACCCCGGCCAGGTCGAGGTGTGCAACTCCACCTTCGCCCCGAGCGAGGCGGCCGTGGAGGAGGCGAAGGGGGTCCTGCAGGCCTGGGAGGACGGCGCCGGCAAGGGTGTGGTGACCCACAACGGCAAGATGATCGAAAACCTCCACGTCGACATCGCGCGCCGCGTGCTCGCGACCCACGAGGCGATCGCCGCCCGCGGCTGACCCTCCCTTCGTCCCCGGGCGCAGCCCGTCGACCTCGATGACATCCCGTGCGTCGCGACGCACGGGATGTCTTCATGTCGGGACGGATGGGGGCCGCGCTATATTTTCCCAATCAGCGCGCAACCCACCGGACGGTCCAGGCGTCTGCACGGGTACAGCGCATCCACACCAGGGGGACACCATGGACACCATCTCTCTCGACCGCCGCGACCTCTTCCGCGGCGCCGCCGCGACCGCCGTCGCCGGCGGGCTCGTCGTCACCGCGGGTGAGGACGCCCGCGCCGCACGGCCCGACAAGCTGCGTCAGGGCGACACCGGCTGGTGGGTCAAAAACGTGCAGCGGCGTCTGCTCGACGCCCACTTCTGGCTGCGCCAGGCCAACGGCACCTTCGACGACACCACCCAGCAGGCCGTCATGGCCCTGCAGAAGGCGCACGGCCTGAGCCGCGACGGCATCGTCGGGCCGCAGACGTGGTCGGCGATCTACAAGCCCAGGACCCCGCGCCCGCGCACCACCTCGGCCTTCGAGATCGACAAGACCCGTCAGCTGCAGATCGTCGCGCGCTGGGGCTGGGCCCAGTGGGTCTTCAACACCAGCACGGGCAACGGCGAGCGCTACTGGTCGTCCGCCTCGGGTCGCTACCTCTACGCGACGACCCCGAGCGGCACCTTCCGCTTCAACCGCGCCATCAACGGCATGCGCAATGCCCCCCTCGGGGAGCTGTGGCGTCCGCGCTACTTCAACGGCGGCATCGCGATCCACGGCTCGCCGTCGATCCCGGGCTACGCGGCGTCGCACGGCTGCGCCCGCCTGAGCAACCGCGCGATCAACTACATCTGGTGGAAGAACCTCGCGCCCATCGGGCGCGTCGTCAAGGTTTACTGACCTTCCACCGTCTCCGATCGCCCGCCTTCGATCGTGGCCGAGGACACCCTGAGACTCCGTGGCAGGCGATGGGGTGCGCTGGGATACTGACTCGGATCCTTGAACCACGAGAGCAAAGGTGGACGCATGTCCCGACTGCAGACGACCGACGGACTGACCGAGGAGCAGGTCGACCTGCTGGGCCTGGTCAAGGAGTTCGTCGACGAGCAGATCATCCCGGTCGCGCAGGAGCTCGAGCACGCGGACGAGTACCCGCAGAAGATCGTCGACCAGATGAAGGAGATGGGGATCTTCGGCCTGATGATCCCCGAGGAGTTCGGCGGGCTCGGCGAGTCGCTGCTCACCTACGCGCTGTGCGTCGAGGAGATCGCCCGCGGCTGGATGCCGGTCTCCGGCATCATCAACACCCACTTCATCGTGGCCTACATGATCCTCAAGCACGGCACCGAGGAGCAGAAGCAGCACTACTTGCCGAAGATGGCCACCGGTGAGATCCGGGGCGCCTTCTCGATGAGCGAGCCGGGACTCGGCTCCGACGTCGCCGGCATCAAGACCAAGGCCGTGCGCGACGGCGACAGCGACGACTGGACGATCACCGGCCAGAAGATGTGGCTGACCAACGGCGCCTCCGCCAACCTCGTCGCGGTGCTCGTCAAGACCGACCTCGGTCACGACAGCCCGCACAAGAACATGACGACCTTCCTCATCGACAAGACCGAGGGCTTCGGCGAGACCGCCCAGGGCGTCACCGTCCCCGGCAAGATCGACAAGATGGGCTACAAGGGCGTCGACACGACCGAGCTCATCCTCGAGGGCCACCGGACGACGACCGGCCAGATCCTCGGCGGCGAGCCGGGCAAGGGCTTCTACCAGATGATGGACGGCGTCGAGGTCGGCCGCGTCAACGTCGCCGCCCGCGCCTGCGGCCTGGCGATGCGCGCCTTCGAGCTCGGTGTCCAGTACGCCCAGCAGCGCGAGACCTTCGGCAAGAAGATCGTCGACCACCAGGCGATCCTCTTCCGCATCGCCGACATGGCGAGCAAGGTCGAGGCCGCGCACCAGCTGATGGTCAAGGCCGCCCGTCTGAAGGACAAGGGCGAGCGCAACGACCTCGAGGCCGGTATCGCGAAGTACATGGCGGCCGAGTACTGCGCCGACGTGGTGAACCAGTCCTTCCGCATCCACGGCGGCTTCGGCTACTCCAAGGAGTACGAGATCGAGCGCATCTACCGCGAGGCCCCGATGCTGCTCATCGGTGAGGGCACCGCCGAGATCCAGAAGATGATCATCGGCAAGAGCATCCTCAAGGACTACCAGCTCAAGGGGTGATGTCCGGGTCGGTGCCGGCACCGACACCCGCTCGCTCCGACGAAGGGGGCTGGCCGTCACTCGAAGCAGGTGACGGTCAGCCCCCTTCGTCTCGTCCGCCCCGTACACCGGGCCCACAGGTCCGGGTGGGAGACTGGACCCATGAGCACCCAGCCCGGTATGGCCGCCCACATGCAGCAGTTCCTGCGTCTGGAGTACCCGATGTCGTTGGCGACCTACGACAGCTATGCCGAGGCCCAGCGCACGGTGGACTTCCTCGCCGACAAGGAGTTCCCGGTCCAGGACGTCATGATCGTCGGCACCGACCTCAAGCAGGTCGAGCGGGTCCGCGGGCGTCTGACCAGCGGCAAGGTCGTCCTCGGTGGACTGCTCTCCGGCATCTGGATCGGTGTCTTCGTCGGCCTGATCTTCGCGATGTTCGAAGGCAGCGAGGGCCTGCTCGTGCGGCTGGCCTCGACGATGGCGATGGGCGCGCTCTTCGGTGCGGTGTGGGCCTGGCTCGGCTACCGCTCCACCGGCGGCCAGCGCGACTTCACCTCGGTCAGCCAGGTCGTCGCGTCGCGTTACGAGGTGCTCACCGAGCACAAGCACGCCGCCCGCGCGCGTGAGCTGCTCCACGAGCTCGACCCGACGCGCGCGGCCCGGGAGCAGCTGGCCCGCAATCAGGCAGCGGCACGGGCCGAGGGCGAGCGGATGCGCCGCGAGGCCGAGCACGGCCAGCAGGGCTGAGTCCGCCCCTTCCGCTCGGGTCGGGGCGGGACTAGCGTCGTCGGTGTGAGCACCCAGCCCGACCTGGCCGCCCTCGACGAGACCACCTTCGACTCCGTGCTGTGCGTCGTCGCCCACCCCGACGACATCGAGTACGGCACCTCCGCCGCCATCGCCAAGTGGACCGCCGCGGGCAAGCGCGTGCGCTACTTCCTGCTGACCCGTGGTGAGGCGGGCATCGACACGATGGACCCGGTCGACGCCGCGCCCGCCCGCGCCGACGAGGAGCGCGCGAGCGCTGCGGTCGTCGGTGTCGAGGAGGTCGAGTTCGGCGACCACCCCGACGGGACCATCGAGTACGGGCTGCCCCTGCGGCGTGACATCGCCGCGGCGATCCGGCGGGCTCGCCCCGACCTCGTCATCGGCACGACCTTCGACGTGACCTTCCCGGGCGGCATCCTCAACCAGGCCGACCACCGGGCCGTGGGCCTCGCGACCGTCGACGCCTGCGCCGACGCCGGCAACCGGTGGATCTTCCCCGAGCTCGTCGACGACGGCCTCGAGCCCTGGCACGTCACGCTGCTCGCCGTCGGCGGCAGCCAGCGGCCCAGCCACTTCGTGGACGTCACCGGGCACCTCGACGACGCCATCGAGTCGCTCGAGGAGCACCGCCTCTACAACTCCGCGCTGCCCGAGGACTTCCCCCAGCCCGCGCAGCTGCTCGGCCACATCCTCGGCGAGGGCGGGCAGGCGGTCGCCGACCCGGCCGTCGAGCACGCGCTGCTGCTGGAGGTCTTCGAGCGGTAGGGGATCAGCGCCCCCTTCGCTGCCTCCAAGCCTCATGACACAGCACGCAGCCGCGCCATGTGCTGTGTCGCGCTGGCCCTGAGCATGAGCCGGTGACGACGACCGCACGGACCTCGTCGTCGTCGTCGACCTAGCGGAAGGTCGCCTCGAGCTCGTCGGCCATGGTCACCGTGAAGGAGTTCATCGCCTCCGGCCGATCGAGGGTGACGAGGAGGATCCCGTCGGTGATGCTCAGGGAGAGGGTCTCTTGGTCGGTCCGCATCGTGCCTCCGTCGTGATGGCGTGCGGGTGGTCTCCGCACGCGGGGTCGTCGTGCGGTCGATGGTCTCGCACGGTGCTCGAGGACGTCACCGCCGCAGGACCACATAGCCCGCGCGCTCCCAGACCAGCTCGTAGCCGTCCTGCTCGATCGAGTGCTCGACGAGCTCCTCGGACCACGCGCGGCCGTGGGCATTGCGCCCGGTGTCGGTGCGCCGGTCGAGCAGCATCCACTCCGGGCGACGGGTCTCCTCGTCGGTGTAGTTGGGGTGCACGTGCAGGACGGTTCGGTCGGCGAGGAGGTGCGGCGCGAGGTGGTCGTCGGCGGCGACCTCGGCACCGACGGGGACCTGGTCGAGCGCGGCGCGCGCGTCGGCGCAGCGGGCGCACGGGGTGAGCTGTCGCTCGACCTCGTCGACGAGCGGGCCGGTCCACACCGCCCACACGGCGACGGCGACCGACAGCCCGACGGTGGCCCGGAGGAGGGCCTGCGACCGGGTCCGGGCGAGCCCGTCGACGGCCGCACAGGCGAGGACCACGGCCGGCAGCAGCGAGTAGTGGTAGTCCAGCCCCCAGTAGGAGTCGTTGGACGAGGCCATGCGCAGCCCCAGGGGTGCCGCCGCGGCGAGCACGAGCGGGGAGCGAAGGGAGAGCAGCCCGGCGCTCGCGACGAGGACGAGGACCGTGATGCTCCCTCGCCCGTCGGCGACGAGGCTGTCCCAGACGTGCTGCGGCGCAACGCTCGTCGTGCCCGAGTAGGGGTAGATCCCGCGGGGGTTGAGGGCCGGGATGATGACGCGCAGGGCGAGGACGAGCGCGACGCCTGCCCACACCGCGAGGGCGGCCGCCAGCCGACGCCGGCCGGCGACGAGCAGGGCGAGGGCGAAGCCGAGCACGAGGACGGCCATGTCCTCCTTGACCAGCGGGAAGAGCGCGACCCAGATGGCCGTGCGGTTCCACCGGCGACGCACGAAGTCGGCTCCGGCCAGGGCCACGAGGGGTGCGCCGAGGGCCACCTCGTGCACGTCGAAGACGACAGCCGCCTGGACCCCGACCGACAGGGCGAGCAGGACGGTGAGCAGCAGGCCCAGCCGCGTGCCGAGTCTCTCCACGGCCAGCCGCCCCACGATCGCCACGGCGATCGCCACGCACACGGCCTGGGCGACGAGCAGCGAGCGCGGGTCGCCCCACAACCTCCACGGGACCCCGAGCAGGAGGACCACGGGGTGGAGGTGGTCGCCGAAGATGAGGTAGTCGGCCCCCTTCATCTCGCTGTAGGGGGCCTCACCGGAGGCGACCCGGCGGGCCACCTGGCCGAAGATCGCCAGGTCCATGCCGCTGAGGTAGCGCTCGTGCCGCAGGCAGGAGAGCACCGCGTAGAGAGCGCCCGCCACGGCGGCGACCAGCCACGGGCCCAGCCGCCCGGCGCGACCCGGTGCCGTGCCCTCTCCCTGCTGCCCCCCGGCCATGACGGACGCTGCCCGTCAGCGGGGGATGAGCACCGTGTAGTCGAGGTCGAGGACGACCTCGGGCAGGTACTTGCCGTCCTCGCCCTTGTAGGGGAAGTCGGCGCACGGGGTGTCCTTGGTCGCGACCGTGCGCAGACGCAGCGCGCCGACGTCGGTGCGGCCGGGAAGCTCGATGCGCTCGAGGACCTCCGACCAGGCGTAGATCGTGTCGCCGGCGAAGGTCGGGTTGGCGTGCGCGCCGGCGTTGATCGCCGCGATCAGCTGGCCGTTGGCCAGGCCGTTGAAGGACAGGGCGCGCGCGAGGCTGATGATGTGGCCGCCGTAGATGAGGCGGCGCCCGATCTTGGCCTGCGACTGGGCGTGCTGGTTGAAGTGGACCTTCGCGGTGTTCTGGTAGAGCCGCGTGGCCAGCATGTGGTCCGACTCCTCGATCGTCATGCCGTCGACGTGGTCGATGCGCTCGCCGACCTCGTAGTCACCCCAGAGGAAGGGCGAGCCCGCGAGCGCGACGTCGTAGTCGCGACCGGTGAGGTCGAAGGGGACCAGGAGGTCCTCTGCCGCAACGGCGCCCGGCAGGTCGGGGATGACCGTCTCGGGGGCGGGGGAGGAGGCGTCCTGCTTGTTGACCATGACCCAGCGGACGTAGTCGACGACCATCTCGCCGCGCTGGTTGACGCCGACCGAGTTGACGTAGACGACGCCGGTGCGGCCGTTGGAGTTCTCCTTCAGGCCGATGACCGTCGAGGTCGTCGTCACCGTGTCACCGACGTGCAGCGGCGCCCCGAAGCGACCGCCCGCGTAGCCGAGGTTGGCCACGGCGTTGAGGCTGATGTCGGGCACCGACTTGCCGAAGACGAGGTGGAAGGCGAGCAGGGAGTCGACCGGCATCCGCTCGAAGCCCATCGACTCGGCGAAGGTCGCCGCGCTCGTCGCCGCGAAGCGCGAGCCGTAGAGCCCGGTGTAGAGCGCGATGTCGCCCTCGGTCACCGTGCGCGGCGTCGCGTGCCGGATCTCCTGCCCGATCGCGAAGTCCTCGAAGTAGTTGCCGGGGACCGTCTTGGTCGACATGTGCGCGGGCCTTTCGGTGGGGGCGAAGGGGGTCGGTGACATCTTCCCCCTTCGCCCCCGTGGTGGTCAGGCCGTCCGGCTGTTGACCCGGCCACACCCGGCCGGGAAGCGCGCGACTGGCCGAGATCGCCGGACCTGGCCGCGCAATTGCTCGGTCAACTCCGGGTTTCCCGGCCATCTCCGGACTTCTCGGCCGTCGTGGGCAGCGCAGCCCGGTGGCCTGTGGATGACGCCGGCGAGCGAAGGGAGGACCCCGCAAGGATGTCGTGATGGATCCACGACTCGCAGGTGTGCTCGTCGCGGGCGGTCAGGTGTGCACGACCGCCAGGCTGCGGGCGATCGAGATCGACGCGGACGCGACCGAGCGTCTGGTGCGGTCCGGCGAGCTGGTGCGGCTGCGTCGGGGGCTCTTCGCCGCGGGCGAGACATGGCGCTCGGCGAAGCCAGAGGCGCGTCTTGCCCTGTGCACCCGAGCCGTCCTGGGGGAGCGGCGGGGGGCAGCTGCCTCGCACGCCAGCGCCGCGGTGCTCCACGGGCTGCCGCTCTGGGGCGTGGGGCTCTCGACCGTCGAGGTGATCTGCTCGTCGCCCCGACGGCGGCTGCGTGGGGGTGTGCGCCTGCATCCCTGGCCCGACGGGGTGGAGGCCGAGGTCGTCGACGGACTGCGGGTCGTCTCCCTCGCGACCGCCGTCGTCCAGGTGATCGCCGAGCACGGCCACATCCCGGGTCTCGTCAGCCTCGACGGGGCGCTGCACGCGGCGCAGGTGACGGGGGCGCAGGTCGAGGCTGCGGGCGTGGCACTCGGGCTTCGTGGACAGGCAGCCGGACGGCTGCGGCGGGTCGTCGCGGAGGCCGACCCAGAGTGCGAGTCGGTCGGAGAGACGCGTACTCGGGTGCTCCTGCGGGACCTCGGGCTGTCCCTGCGCAGCCAGGTCGAGATCTTCGACCGGCGCGGCAAGATCGGGCGGGTGGACTTCCTCGTGGGGGAGCGAGTGGTGGTCGAGTTCGATGGGCTCGTCAAGTACGAGGGGCACGAAGGCCGGCGAGCGCTCGCGGCGGAGAAGGCCCGCGAGGACCGGCTGCGAGCTGCTGGCTACGCCGTCGTGCGTCTCGTCTGGACCGACCTCGATCAGCCGGAGCGGGTGCTCGCGATGGTCCAGCAGGCGATGGCGCGGGTGGCCTGACCGGGATGAGCGCAGATGGCCGGGAAGTCCGGGGATGACCGCGCCATTGCTCGGCCAACTCCGGACTTCCCGGCCATCTCAGGACTTCTCGGCCATCCGCCCGCGTGGGAGACGAAGGGAGGTCAGCGCCCCTGGACCTCGGCGATCCAGGCCTCGACCTCGTCGGCGGTGTGCGGCCAGTCGCCGGAGAGGTTGCGGCAGCCGTCCTCGGTGACGACGACGTCGTCCTCGAGGCGCACGCCGATGCCGCGGAATCGCTCGGGCACCTTGAGGTCGTCGGCCTTGAAGTAGATGCCCGGCTCGACGGTGAGGACCATGCCCGGCTGCAGCTCGGCGTCCATGTACTCCTCGCGGGTCGCCAGGGCGCAGTCGTGCACGTCGATGCCGAGGTGGTGGCTCGTGCCGTGCACCATCCAGCGGCGGTGGTACTGGCCGTGCTCGGTGTCGAGGGTGTCCTCGACCGAGACGCCCTCGGGCAGCAGGCCCCACGCGTGCAGGTGCTCGGCGACGACGCGGATCGCCGCGGCGTGGACGTCGGAGAACTTGTTGCCCGGCTTGACCGCGGCGATGCCGGCGGCCTGCGCGGCGGCGACGGCCTCGTGGACCTCGCGCTGGGTGGGGGAGAAGGTGCCGCTCACCGGGAGCGTGCGCGTGATGTCGGCGGTGAAGAGGGAGTCGAGCTCGACCCCGGCGTCGAGGAGGATGAGGTCGCCGTCCTTGACCTCGCCGTCGTTCTTGATCCAGTGCAGCGTGTTGGCGTGGTCGCCGGAGGCGCAGATCGAGTCGTAGCCGACGCCATTGCCCTGGTGGCGGGCGTGCAGGCCGAAGGTGCCCTCGACCCAGCGCTCGCCGCGGCCGCGCTCGGGCAGGCCGGGCAGCTCGCGGATGACCGCCTCGAAGCCGACGCGCGTCGCGTCGACGGCCTGCTGCATCTGGTCGAGCTCCCAGTCGTCCTTGATCATCCGCAGGTGCGACAGGTCGTGGGCGAGCGCGGCATCGGCCTCGGCGAGCGTCTCGGTGTCGGCGCCGGCCTGGCCACGCACCGTGTCGAGGCGGGCGGCGAGGTCGCGGTCGGCGTCGCGCACGAGGCGCACGGTGACCTGACCGGCGTCCTTGCCGACGGCGTCCTCGAGCTGGTCGACGTGCCGGCCGACGAGGCCCAGCTCGGCCTCGATGTCCTCGATCGACGGGCGCGCGCCGACCCAGAACTCGCCGTAGCGGGCGTCGCCGAAGAACTCCTCGGAGTCGCGCGGCGCGAGCGGGCGGAAGTACAGGCTCGCCTCGTGGCCGGCCTGCTCGTCGGGCCCGCCGAGCGGCTCCATGACGAGGACGGCGTCCGGCTCGCGGTCGGCGCCGAGGCCGGTGAGGTGGGCGAAGGCGGAGTGCGGGCGGAAGACGTAGTCGCAGTCGTTGCTGCGGACCTTGAGCCCGCCGGCGGGGACGACGAGGCGCTCACCCTCGTGGGCTGCGGAGACGGTGGCGCGACGCTCGGCGGCCCGCTGGGCCGCCTCGGTGAGCGACGGGCGCTCGCCCGAGCGCGGGGCCCAGTCCTGCGCGACGAAGGCCCGGAACTCGTCGGTCGTCGGCCGCTTGCGGTTGTCTGCCTGCTGCTGCTCCTCGCTCATCGCCCCATCGTCTCACCTCGTGGATCGTCGTCTCAGTCGGGCGAAGGGAGTGCCCCTCGCCTGCCCGGGTCGGCCAGCGCCGCCACCTGCTCCTCGAGGTGGCGGCGCTGGGCGGGTGCCGTCGTGAGGCTGATCGCCCGCTGCCACGCCGTGCGGGCCTCGTCCGCGCGTCCGAGCAGCGCGAGCAGGTGCCCTCGCGCGGCCCACTCCGGCTGGAAGGCCGGCCGCACGGGCTCGAGGGCGTCGAGCAGGTCGAGTCCCGCCTGCGGGCCCACGCCCTCGGCCGTGACGACCGCGTGCGAGACCCGTGCACCTCGCGTTGGGGCGAGGGCCAGGAGCATCTCGTGGAGACGACGCAGAGCGGACCAGTCCGTGCGGCCGGTGCGCCGGCGTGCGCAGTGCACGGCCTGGATCGCGGCCTCGACCTGGAAGCGGCCGAGCTCGCCGAGCGCGTGACCGGCCCGCAGGTGCTCCTCGCCGCGCGCGATGAGGTCCGGGTCCCACAGCCTGGGGTCCTGCTCGGCGAGGGGGACGAAGCCGTCGCGGCCTCCTCGGGCGGGCAGCCGCGAGGCGGAGAGGGCCACGAGGGCGGCGAGCCCGTGGGCCTCGGCGTCGTGGGGTGCGAGGCGGGTGAGCAGCTCGGAGAGGTGCAGTGCCTCGCCGACGAGGTCGGAGACCGGCTCGGGGTCGGAGCTGGCCCACTCGATGGCGTGCACCCCGTGCACCGCCTCCCGGATCGCCGCCATCCGCTCGGGCAGCACGTCCGAGCCGGGCACCTCGACGGGGATGCCGCGCTCGCGGATGCGGCGCTTGGCGCGCACGAGCCGTGAGGCCATGGTCGTCGTCGGGACGGACATCGCGCGGCCGATCTGTTCCGCGGTGCACCCGAGCACGACGCCCAGCATGAGCGGGGTGCGCACTCCCGGGTCGATCGCGGGGTGCGCGCAGGCGGCCATCAGGGCGAGACGGTGGTCGGGCAGGGCGTCGGGGTCGACGTCCTCGAGCAGGGCGGGTGAGTGCCGGTCCGGCTCGAGCTCGACGGAGGTCCGGTGGGAGGCGGAGCGCCACCGGTCCCGTTGCCGGTTGCGGGCGACCGTCAGCAGCCACGCCTCCGGCCGGTCAGGGATGCCGTCCTCCGGCCAGCGGCGCAGTGCGCGCTCCAGGGCGTCGCCGAGGGCGTCCTCCGCCGCGGCGATGTCGCCGTCGGCGGCGGCGAGGAGGGCGACGAGCCGGCCGTAGCCGGTGCGGGCGACCTCGGCCGCCCGCACCGCCGCGTCAGCCCGCGGGGACCCAGGTGCCATCGACGACGGAGACGGCGCTCGGCCGGACCTCGACGGTGCCGTAGGAGGTGACGGGGTGCCGCTCCGCCCAGGCCAGAGCGGCATCCAGGTCGGGCACGTCGAGGACGAAGACGCCGGCGAGCGCCTCCTTGGTGTCGGCGAAGGGTCCGTCCTGGATCTCGACCTTGCCGTGTCGCCGGGTCACCGTCGTGGTCATGTCGGCGGGACGCAGCATCTCGGCGGCGACGAGCACACCGGCCGCGTGCAGCGCGGCGGCGTAGTCGCCCATGAGGCCCTGCATCTCGGCCATCGCTTCCTGGGAGACCTGCCCCTGGGCGGGCTCGGGGGCGCTGATGACGAGTGTGTAGCGCATGATCGATCCTCTCGTTGACGCGGTCACGTGTCGACCGCTGCACCCTGATGACGATCGTGCCCCGGCCGGATCGGCGGCTCTGCGCACACTTCTCTGTCAGCCTCCGGGCCGGCTGGTTGGATGGGCCCATGATCGACACCCCGCTCATCCGCATCGACCGGCACGAGTCCGGCGTCGTCGAGGTCGTCCTCGACCGCCCCGAGGCGATGAACGCCGTCTCCACGCAGATGGCCACCGCGCTCACCGCGGCCGGCGCCTCCCTCGCCGAGGACACCTCGGTGCGCGCGGTGGTGCTCACCTCGAGCCACGACAAGGCCTTCTGCGTCGGTGCCGACCTCAAGGAGCGCAACGGCTTCACCGACGAGCAGCTGCGCGCCCAGCGCCCCGGCAACCGCCTCGCCTACCGCGCCATGCTCGACCTGCCCGTCCCGACGATCGCCGCGGTCGACGGCTATGCCATGGGCGGTGGCTGCGAGCTGGCCCTGGCCTGCGACCTCATCGTCGCCGGCCCGCGGGCGCTCTTCGCGCTGCCGGAGGTCTCCGTCGGGGTCATCCCCGGGGGCGGGGGCACCCAGCTGATGACCCGCCGCATCGGCTGGTCGCGGGCCGCCGACCTGATCTTCACCGCCCGCCGCATCGACGCCGAGGAGGCGCTGCGCCTCGGCCTGGCCGACCGCTTCGTCGACGACGCGAAGGGGGAGGCCCTCGCACTGGCGAGCACGATCGCGAAGCACTCCCCGGTCGGGGTGCGCAATGCCAAGGCCGCGATGCGCGGCGGCCTCGACGTGGGCCTCGACGAGGGGCTCGACCTCGAGGACGCCCGCTGGCACGACACCGCCTTCAGCGCCGACCGGGCGGAGGGCGTGCGCGCCTTCGCCGAGAAGCGCACGCCCGAGTGGCCCGGGCTGGGCTGAGCACGCGTCGGCGCCCCGGTCGGTGACCTAGGGCGCGCTGGCCTCGCGCTCCTGCCCGTCCGAGGTCCACGTCAGCCGGTCGACCCGGCTCGTCACGTCATCGGGGTCGGTCGTCACGACGAGCACCCACAGGTCGCTGCCGGGCGGTGACGCGACCGGGAGTCGACGAGGTCGTCCTCGTCGTCACCGGCGAAGCCGCGCACGCCGGAGGGCTCGCCGCGGACCACCGCGTAGGTGAGGTAGCCGCCCGCACCGTCGCCGAGCACCATGACGTCGGCGAGCTCGACGGTGCCGGACCGCACGCTCGTCGTCGACGCGGGCGGGGTCTCGGCCGGACCGAGGGTCGTCGCCGAGACGATGCCCAGGCCCCGCAGGAGGGCCGCCGCCGCGCCAGCCGTGACGGCGGCGAGTGGGCGCCGCGGGACCACCCGACGGCCCCGGCGCAGGGCGTCGTCGAGGTCGGGGGAGAGGTCGGGCACGTCCGCCGAGTGCAGGGCCGTCGCCAGCGCCGCTTCGAGGTCGTTGTGGTCGTCGTACCAGGTCTGGCTCACGACAGGCCCTCCTTCGGGGTCTCGAGATGGGTGCGCAGCCTGGCCATGCCGCGGTAGGCAGCGCTCCTGACCGCGCCGACGGAGATGCCGAGCACCTCCCCGCGCCGGACCCGGGGCCAGGCGACGTAGAGCTTGACCAGGGTCGCCTGCACGAGCTCCTCGGCGGCGTGCACGTCGCCGGTGAGGAACCACGCGGTCCGGACGAGCGCCGGCGACGCCGATGTGACGAAGGCGGTGTACCCGTCGTCACGCTCCCGGTCGTCGAACCACCCCACCTGCGTCGCCCCTTCGTCGGTCTCGTGCCCTGCTGCTCATGACCCCTCTGCTGATCAACACGTGCGAAGGGGGCGGCAGGTTGCCTCGGGCTGTCGGCCCGAGGTCATAGGGTGCATATGTGATCGACCTGCACACCCACAGCTCCCGCAGTGACGGCACCGACGCGCCCGCCGAGCTGGTGGCCCAGGCGGCGCAGGCCGGGCTGGGCACGCTGGCGATCACCGACCACGACACGACGGCCGGATGGGAGGAGGCGGCCGAGGCCGCCCGGCGGCACGGTGTCGCCCTCGTGCGGGGCGCCGAGCTGTCGACGCGTCACCGCTGGCGCTCGGTCCACCTGCTCGCCTACCTCTTCGACCCGACCGACGCGGCCCTCCTCGCCGAGATGGCCCGCATGCGCGACGACCGGGTGCCGCGCCTGCAGCGCATCGTCGACCGGATGGCGGCCGACGGCTTCGACGTCACGTGGGCCGACGTCATGGCGCAGGTCGAGGAGGGCGCCTCGCTCGGTCGCCCCCACCTGGCCGATGCGCTCGTGGCCAAGGGGATCGCGGCCCACCGCAACGAGGTCTTCGACCAGTGGCTGCACAACGGCTCCGCCTACTACGAGCCCCACTACGCGGTCGAGACCGTCGAGGCCGTGCGGCTCGTGCGCGCCGCCGGTGGGGTGCCGGTCGTCGCGCACCCCTTTGCCACCAAGCGCCAGCGCTCGCTCGACGGCGACGACGTGGCCGAGCTCGTCGAGGCCGGCCTGGCCGGCATCGAGGTCGACCACCGCGACCACGACAACCCGGGGCGGGCCCTTGCCCGCGAGCTCGCCGACCGCCACGACCTCGTGCCTACCGGCAGCAGCGACTTCCACGGCGACGGCAAGACCAACCGCCTCGGCGAAAACACCACGGCGCCGGAGTCCCTCGCCCGCATCGAGGCGCTCGCGACCGGCGTGCCGGTGCTGCGGTGACCAGCTCGCCGGGCAGCGCCGCAGGCGAGGACGAGCGCCGGCAGCACGTCGTCGAGACGCTCGAGGCGGCCTTCGCCGACCTCATGGCGGCCTCGCCCGACGCCTTCCGGGTGAAGTTCCGCAAGATGGCCGACTCTCCCTTCGCCTTCTACCGGGGCAGCGCCTGCCTCTTCCACCGCGACATGGTCGACCTCGACGAGCCGTGGGCCGACGAGCGGACCTCGCGCATGTGGATCCACGGCGACCTCCACCCCGAAAACTTCGGCACCTACGTCAACTCCCACGGCGAGCTCGTCTTCGACGTCAATGACTACGACGAGGCCTACGTCGGACCCTTCACCTGGGACCTGCGGCGCTTCGTCGCCGGTCTGGCGGTCATGGGCTGGCGCAAGGCCCTGCCCGAGCAGGCGGTGCGCGACCTCGCGGCCACCTACCTGCGCAGCTACCTCGAGCTCGTCCAGGAGTTCGTCGACGGTGCCGACGACACCGAGTTCGCGCTGCGGCTGGGCAACACCGACGGCGCGGTCCACGCGACGATCCAGCGGGCCCGACGCAACAGCCGCGCCGGGATGCTCGACGCGATGAGCGAGGTGACCGACGAGGGGCGGGTCTTCACCGACGGGGTCGGCGTGCGGCGCCTCGACGACGCCGAGCGCGAGCAGGTCCTCGAGGCCTACGGTCGATACCTCGAGACGATCCCCGAGGCCAAGCGCGCCGAGCACGAGACCTTCTACGAGGTCAAGGACGTCGTCGGGCGGTCCGGCTTCGGCATCGGCAGCGCCGGGCTGCCCGCCTACAGCCTGCTCATCGAGGGCTACAACGAAGCCCACGAAAATGACGTCGTCCTGTCGATGAAGCAGGCCAACCGCCCCGCGCTCGCCGACGTCGTCGACCTGCCGCGGGCTCGCGAGCTCTTCGCCCACGAGGGCGAGCGGACCGTCGTCAGCCAGCGTGCGCTGCAGGTGCACGCCGACCCGCTCCTCGGCTACACGACCGTCGACGGGGTCGGCTACGTCGTCGACGAGGTCTCGCCCTACGAGATCGACCTGTCGTGGGTCGACCTGCACGAGCCGGTCGACATCGAGCCGGTCGTCGTGGCCCTCGGGCGGGCGACGGCCAAGATCCACTGCGTCTCCGACGCCGACAGCGACCACACGGTCGTCGACTTCCACACCGAGGCAGCCATCGCCGAGGCGGTGGCGGGTCACGAGGAGGAGTTCGTCGAGCAGCTCGTCGACTTCGCGATCGACTACGCCGACCGGGTCCGGGCTGACCACGCACTCTTCGTCAGCGCCTTCCGCGAAGGGCGCATCGGCGCGGTCGACGCCGTGCGGTGACGTGACCGGCGCCGCGGGGTGGCGTGCCCCCCGCCGGGCGCTGACCTGAGAGGATGGCGGCGCATCCCGACGGACGGAAGGGCCCACACGTGGCACGCGCGAAGAAGGCGGCGATCATCGCGGTCGCCAACCAGAAGGGGGGCGTCGCCAAGACGACGTCCGTGGCCTCGATCGGTGCCGCGATGGCCGAGCTCGGCCGGCGGGTCCTCCTCGTCGACCTCGACCCGCAGGCAAGCCTGACCTTCAGCCTCGGCATCGACCCCGACGCGGTCGAGCTCTCGGTCAACGAGGTCGTCCTCGGCCAGGCCGAGATCGGCGACGCGATCCTCGAGGCGAGCGACGGCATCGACCTGCTGCCCTCGACGATCGAGCTCGCCGGCTCCGAGGCCCAGCTGCTCACCCGCCCCGGGCGCGAGTTCGTCCTCCAGTCGGTGCTCGAGGACGTGCGCGGCGACTACGACGTCATCCTCCTCGACTGCAGCCCCAGCCTGGGGGTGCTCACCCTCTCGGCGCTCACCGCGGCGACCGGCCTGATCATCCCGATGCAGGCAGAGATGCTCAGCCACCGCGGCGTCGGCCAGCTCCTCGACACGGTCAAGGACGTCAAGCGCCTGCTCAACAAGAAGCTCAAGACCATCGGCATCCTCCCGACGATGTACGACGGCCGCTCCAACCACTCCCGCGAGGTCCTCGAGGACCTCGGCACCCGCTACAAGCTGCCGGTGCTCTCGCCGCCGATCCCGCGCACGGTGCGCTTCGCCGAGGCGCCCGCCGCCGGTCGCTCGATCCTCGACACCGCCCGCTCCAGCAAGGGCGCGACCGCCTACCGCGAGGTCACCGAAGCCATCCTCGCGGCGATCTGAGCCGTGCCGACCCTGCAACGCGCCCGCACCCTCGCGGTCGGCGGCCTGCGGGCCGTCGTCACCGGTGACCCGGCCGCCCGACGACGGGTGATCGACCCCCTTCGCGCCCGGCTGCGGCCCACCCCGCTCACCGGTGCCGACCCGCTCGTCGCCAGCTATGCCCGAGGTGCCGAGCAGATCGGGGTCGACGACCTCGTCGCGACCGGCCACCGCACCCGCTCCGCCCTGCTGCGCGACGCGGCCCGGCTCCTCGCCGAGCGCACGGGCGCGCCGAGCTGGCGGGCCGGCTGGGCCGAGCTGCTCGTCACCAGCGGCGACGCCGACCTCGCCCGGACCGGTTCCGCGGTCTTCCGCGAGCTCGTCGACGACGGTCACGCGGGTGCCCTGACCGGGCGGCAGTGCCTGCTGCACGCCCACACGCTGCTCGCCCGGCAGACCGAGGCGGGGGAGGGCGCCGCCGTCCTCGCCGCGCAGCTGCCCCGGCTCACCGCCCTCGGCGACGACGAGCGCCTCGACCTCGAGACCGACCTCGCGCATCCCTCGATCACGGGCGACCGCGACGCCTGGCTGGAGCTGCTCACCCGCCGGTGGCGCGAGGCTGGGATGCTCGTGCCGCGGCTGCTCACCGACGCCGAGCTCGCCGCCGTCGTCGGGCCGCAGTCGGTCGCGGCCTTCGGAGACGACCTCGACGTCTACGACCGGGTCGGTCCCGACGCCGACGAGCTGGCGGCCCGCCGCGCCGGGCTGCGCGAGCGGGTCCGTGAGGCCACCGGCCGCGACGTCGACCCCGACGACCTGCCTCTGGTCAGCGTCGTCGTCACCGCCTACCGCCCCGGCCCGTGGCTCGCCACGGCGATCCGGGCCCTGCTCGACCAGACCTGGTCGCGCCTCGAGGTGCTCGTCGTCGACGACGCGTCCGGGCCGGACTTCACCGACGAGATCGCCCGCATCGCCGCCCTGGACCCGCGCGCCCGGGTCATCGCCCGCGAGCGCAACGGCGGGGCCTACCGTGCGCGCAACCTCGGTCTGGCGCAGGCGCAGGGGGAGTTCCTCGCCTTCCTCGACGCCGACGACTGGTGCCATCCCGAGCGCATCGAGCGGCAGGTGCTCCCGTTGCTCGCCGACCCCGAGGTCGTCGCGACGCACGCGCTCGCGATCCGGGCCAGCGAGGACCTGCGGCTCGCCTGGCTCGGCTACCCGGCGGTGCGACACAACGCTGCCGGCCTCGTGATGCGGCGGTCCACGCACGAGCGGGTGGGCAGCTTCGACGACGTGCGCAAGAGCGCCGACAGCGAGTACAACGCCCGCATCGAGGCGGTCACCGGGCAGGTCCCCCCGATGGTCACCCCGCCCCTGCAGATCACCCGTCTGCGCTCGGGGTCGTTGTCCCGCAGCGACTTCGGCGTCGGCTGGGGCATCGGCGCGCGGCTGGCCTACCGCTCGGCCTACAAGGCGTGGCACCGTCAGCTGGCCACCGCCAGGACGAAGGGGGAGCTGCCGCCGGTCGCCGCCGGGGCCGACGTCCCCCAGGATCTCGTCCTCGACTGGGCCACCCGCCACGGCGAGTCCGACCCCGAGCGCGACAGTGCGCCCGGCCGCCCCTTCACCGCGCCACACGCGTGGATCTCGACGCGGCCGCTGGCTCCCTTCGACGTGCTCGTCGTCGACGACGCCGCCGACACCATGGCCGACCCCCACGAGCTGCGCGACGTGCTCGACGAGCTGCTCGACCTCGACGTGCGCATCGGCCTGCTGCACCGCGAAAATCCGGCGCGGCTGCGCCTGTACCGCAAGGGCCTGCTGCCGGCCGTCCGCCGGCTCGTCGACCACGCCGACGACCTCGTCCAGGTGCACCCCGAGGAGCCCGTCGAGGCCGCGGTGACCTGGGTCCGTCGGGCCGAGGCGCTGGCCGTCGGACGACCGGCTCCCGAGCTGACGACCGGTGAGGTCGTCGTCAGCACCCCGAGCGGCGCCCGCACCCACCTCGTCGAGCCGGCCTGGACCCGGTCCGCCGTCGAGGCCGAGCTCGTGACGTGGGGCGTGCCGGCCGGCAGCGCCCTGTGGCTGCCCGAGGACGAGGCCCGAGCACGGGTCCACCAGCTTGCCGAGGAGATGCGATGAGTGCCCTGACCGGACCCGCCAAGGCCGTCCGCGCGGCCGTGCGCGACGCGACCGCCACCCCCCGTGCCCGACGTGCCCGGAGCCGGCGGCAGGCGCGGGTCACCGCCCCGGTGTCCCCGGAGCGACGCTCCCGGGAGCGGCTGCGCGTCGAGGTCCACGCCTCCGACCGCGTGCGCTCCGGGCTGGCGAGCCAGTGGCTCATCACCGACGAGGACCCCGACGCGGTGCTCGTCGAGGTCGACGCGCGATCGAGCGTGACGGTGGCGGCCCCCTTCGGTCGGCAGCGGGCGGCCGTCGCGGGCGTCGAGGTGCCGGTCATCGTGTGGGTGACGAGCAGCGCCCGGGTCGTCGCCGACGACGTCGCGCGTCTCGTCGAAGGCGTCACCGCACCCGTGCACATCCACGTCGACGACGCCGCGAGCATCCCCGAGTGGGCCGCCGCCCTCGGCCGCGCGGTGCGTCACCTGGCGCCGGCCGTCGATCACACGGTCCACGCGCCCTCGCTCGTCGGCGCGACCGAGGCACGCGAGCAGGTCGTCGCCCTCGTCGGCGACGCCGAGGTCGACCTCGACCGACTCGCCCCCGTGCAGCCGCAGCGGCTCGACGTCATCGGCGGCGACGACGCGGCGAGCGAGCTGCCCGGCGACCGACCGGTCCTCGGGCGCTACCGGGCCGCGGCGCTGGTCGCCGACCGTCCCGTCGCGCCGTGGCACGTGCTCGAGGCCGCGGCGGCCGGCACGGCGGTCGTCGCCACGGGCGCCACGATCGACCGGCTGCCCGAGGCCCTGGCCGAGCACATCTGCCGGGTCGAGGACGACACCCAGCTGGCGCTGCAGGTGCGCGCGCACCTGTGGCAGGACGAGCTCGTCGACCGGGTGGGTCTGCCGGCTGCCCGCGCTGTCCGCGGCGGGCACACCTTCGCCCACCGGGCCGCCGACCTCGAGGCTCTCGTCGGCCGCCCCCGTGACCTGCGGCAGGCGACGGGTGCTCCCTTCGACCGGAGCGTGAGCGCGGTCATCTCGACCAACCGCGCCCACGAGCTCGACACCGTCGCCGACAACATGGCCCGGCAGTCGCTGCGCGAGAGCGGGGAGCTGCAGGTCGTCCTCGTGCTCCACGGGCTCGACGTCGACGTCGCCGACGTGGAGGCGCGCTTCCGGGAGCGGGGCATCGACCAGCTCGTCGTCGTGCCCGCCGACTCCTCGCTCACCCTCGGCGCCTGCCTCAACCTCGGCATCGACGCCAGCGACGGTGCGCACGTGGCCAAGATCGACGACGACAACTTCTACGGGCGGCACTACCTGCTCGACCTCGTCGACGCGCTGGACTACTCCGGCGCGGGCATCGCGGGCAAGTGGGCGCACTACACCTGGCTGCGCAGCACCGGCGCGGTGATCCTGCGCTTCCCGCGCAGCGAGCACCGCTTCGAGCGGCTCGTCCAGGGCGGTTCGATCCTCATGCAGGGCGAGGTCGCGCGGCGGTTGCGCTTCTCCGACCTGCCCCGGGCCGTCGACACCGACCTGCTCAACCGCGCCCAGGCGGCCGGGGTGCGGACCTACTCGTCCGACCGCTTCAACTACGTGAGCATCCGCGGGACCGACCGGCACGCGCACACGTGGACCCTTGAGGACGCGTCCTTCATGAACGCCTCGAGCCGGGTGGTCTTCTACGGCGACCCGCGCGAGCACGTCGACGTCTGAGGGCGGTCACCGGGGCCAGGCGCGGGCGCCGAGCACCTGCTCGTACACGTCGGCATAGCGCTGGCCGTTGGCCGCCCACGAGCGCTCGGTCTCGACCCAGGCCCGCCCGGCGGCCGCGAGCTCGGCCCGGCGCTCCGGGTCGCCGGCCAGTCGCTCGAGCGCGTCGGTCAGGGCGACGGCGTCACCCGCGGCGAAGGACTCTCCCCACGCGCCCTCGCCGGTGATCTCGGTGAGGGCCGGCAGGTCGGAGACGAGCACGGGCAGACCCGTGGCCATCGCCTCGAAGGGCTTGAGCGGCGTGACGAGGCGGGCCGCCTGCTCGTCGACGCGGGGGACGACGAAGACGTCGATGAGGGCGTAGTGGTCGAGGACCTCGTCGTGGGGGACCCGGCCGGTGAAGACCACCGCGTCGCCGGCGCCGACGGCCTCCGCGTGGGCCTCGAGCTCGGCGCGTCGGGTGCCGTCGCCGACGATGAGCGCGACCGCGTCGACGCCGCGCTCACGCAGGGCGACGGCGGCGTCGACGAGCAGCTCCTGCCCCTCGCGGTAGTGGTCGAGGTTGGAGACGTAGCCGAAGACGAAGCGGTCGCGCAGGCCGTAGGCGTCGACGAGGTCGTCGCGTCGGGGGCGCGGCGCGAAGGCCTGGGCGTCGACGCCGTTGGGCACGACGTGGACCCGGTCGGCGGGCACACCGCGACCGATGATGTCCGAGCGCATCGACTCGCTGAGGGTGATGACCGCATCGGCGGCCTGCATGCACCGGGTGTCGGTGTCGCGCCGACGACGGTAGGTCTCGGCGGACTCGGCCCGATCGAGGTCTTGGCTCCAGATCGCCTCGAAGAAGCCGCGGACCTCGTAGACCCATGGGATGTCGAGGGCGTCGGCGACGGCGCGCCCGACGAGGGCCGCCTCGTAGCCGCGGCCGCCGGAGTGTACGTGGAGCAGGTCGGGGGCCTCCTCGGCCACGGCCGGCAGCAGGGCGCTCGCGTAGGCGTCGAGGTGGCTGTCGACCCGCTCGTCGCCGGGCACGTGCTCGCGCAGCAGGTGCCGGTGGCGGATGCCGTGGACCTCCTCGACCTCCGGGGCGTCGCCGCCGGGGAAGTCGAGCGCCGTGATCGCCACCGGGTCCATGCCGGCCTGCACCTGGGCGGCGAGGTTGTAGCGGGTGCGCACCGAGTAGCCGGACTGCCGGTGGGGCAGGGCGATCTTCAGCAGGTGGACGACGCGGCGGCCGCCGCCGGGTGCGGTGCGCTCCTGGCGCGTGCGGGCGGCGCGGACCGCGGCGGGGTCGAGCGAAGGGGACCACGTCGGGTCGGTCTCGCGCAGTCGTCCCTCGACCTGGTCGAGCGCCGCGGCCAGCCTGGTGCGGGCCGGGCCGGCGAGGCGGGGGGTCACGGCGAGCTGGGCGCGGGTCACCTCGGCCTGCAGGCTCGGCTCGCCGGCCCGCGAGGCGCTGCGGCGGGCCTGGTCGAGGAAGCCGGAGTCCCGGCCCAGCGCGTCGACCTCGCGACGGACGAGGTCGACGGCGCTGGCGTGGTCGCGCTGCTCGGTCAGTGCCGCGAGCCGCGCGGTGACCTCTGCCGCGCTGCTCCCGTCGGAGGCCGTCGGGCGGGGACGCAGGCGCTGCAGGGTCGCGTAGGCCCGGCGGGCGGCGCCGCGGGCGAGGCTTCGGGGGTCACGCACCCGAGGCAGCCTAGTTCGCCGGGCCGAAGGGAGCCGGGAGGCGGGCCCCCTTCGCGCTGGGCAAGGGAAACTGCCCCTCCGCAAGGGTTTGAAACTCTTGCGAAGGGGCAGTTTTTCGGGTCACCCGAGAATCGGGAGACGCGTGGGACGAAGGGAGGAGCGCTCAGCTCTCCGAGCCCGAGGCCTGCGACTGGCCACCGCGGGTGCGGCGGCGGTTGCGGCGACGACGGGGACGGGACTCGCCGTCCCCCTTCGCCTCGGTCTGGCCGGAGCGCTCGCCACCACGGCCACCGTCGTTGCCGCGGCCGCCGGAGCCACCGCGTCCGCCGCCGGAGCGACGACCGCCGGACTTGCCGGTCTCGCCGAGGTCCTCGAGGCGCTCGGCGTCGAGGCCCTCGCGGGTGCGCTGCCCGCGGGGGAGGCGGCCCTTGGTGCCCTCGGGGATGTCGAGGTCGGTGAAGAGGTGCGGGCTCGAGGAGTAGGTCTCGACGGCCTCGGGGATGCCCAGGTCGAGGGCGCGGTTGATCATCGCCCACTTGGTCTCGTCGTCCCAGTCGACGAAGGTGACGGCGATGCCCGTGTTGCCCGCGCGGCCGGTGCGGCCGATGCGGTGGACGTAGGTCTTCTCGTCGTCGGGGCACTGGTAGTTGATGACGTGGGTGACGTCGGTGACGTCGATGCCGCGCGCGGCGACGTCGGTGGCGACGAGGACGTCGACCTTGCCATTGCGGAAGGCACGCAGCGCCTGCTCGCGGGCGCCCTGGCCGAGGTCACCGTGGATCGACGCCGCGGCGAAGCCCCGGTCGGTGAGCTCGTCGGCGACCTTGGCGGCGGTGCGCTTGGTGCGCGAGAAGATGATCGTCAGGCCGCGGTCCTTGGCCTGCAGGATGCGGGCGAGCATCTCGACCTTGTCCATCGCGTGCGCGCGGTAGACGAACTGCTCGATCGCCTTGACGGTGTGGCTGTCACCCTCGCCGTCCTCGCTCATTGCGCGGATGTGCGTCGGCTGGGTCATGTAGCGACGGGCCAGGGCGACGATCGCGCCGGGCATCGTCGCGGAGAAGAGCATCGTGTGGCGGGCCGGGGAGGTCATCGCCATGATCTTCTCGACGTCGGGCAGGAAGCCCAGGTCGAGCATCTCGTCGGCCTCGTCGAGGACGACCGTCTTGGTGCCCGACAGGTCGAGGTGGCGCTGCTGGGCCAGGTCGATGAGGCGACCGGGGGTGCCGACGACGACGTGGACGCCCTTCTTCAGCGCCTCGATCTGCGGCTCGTAGGCGCGACCACCGTAGACGGTGAGCACCTTGATGCCCAGACGCTTGCCGGCGCGCTCGAGGTCGGCGGCGACCTGGCTGGCCAGCTCACGGGTCGGGGCGACCGCGAGGGCCTGCGGGCGGGTGTCGTCGGACTCGAGGTCGATCCGGTTGAGCATCGGGACGCCGAAGCCGAGCGTCTTGCCCGTGCCGGTCTTGGCCTGGCCGATGATGTCGTGGCCCGCGAGGGCGACGGGCAGGGTCATCGCCTGGATGGGGAAGGGGTGGATGATCCCCGCGTCGGCGAGCGCGTCGACGATGTCGGGGTGGACGTCGAAGTCGCCGAAGGTCTGCTGCGCCGCCTCGGGCGCGGTGCCCTCGACGTCGGGCGTGGCCTGGACGGCCTCGCGCTCGGCGTCGGACGCGGGCACGGTCGTGTCGGTGTCGGTCATGGAATCTCTCGATCAGCGTGGACGACGCATCGCGCGCCGTGGATGGCACGGGCCGATCGGAGGTGAGTCAAGCGGTCTGCCGCCACGTGGGGCGACCGCGCCGGACGTCTCGTCCGGGGCAAAGGATGCCGACCGGGCACCGCTGGTCGTCGTCATGCTACCCGCGACCCCCTCCCGGAGCCGAAACGAGGCCGGTGCGCCACTAGGCTGCGACCATGAGCGAGCAGGTTCCCCCTTCGTCCGTGCCCGAGCTCGGCGACCGCGAGCGCGAGGGGACGATCGAGCTCCTCGGGGTCATCGCCTACGGCTCGATCTCCGGCTTCACCCGGATGGCGGCGGACTCCGAGATGGCCCGTGACCTCGTCCTCAAGCGGGCGCTGGCGAGCATGGCGGTGCGCGAGTTCCAGAGTCACGAGCAGCTGTGCGATCACATCGTCGCCCTCGGCGGCGACCCGGTCGCCGCGATGGCGCCCTTCGAGGACGCCTTCGAGGCCTACCACGCGCGCACCCGACCGCGGGACCTGCTCGAGGGCATGGTCAAGGCCTACATCGGTGACGGCATCGCGCGTGACTTCTTCGTCGAGATCTCGCGCTACGTCGACCCCTCGGCCCGGGCGGTCATCGAGCAGACCGGTGGCCTGCAGGCCGACCGCGACACGATCGTCGCCGCGGTGCGCCGCGGCATCAAGGCAGACCCGCGCCGCGGTGGCCCGCTCGCGCTGTGGGGCCGACGGCTCATGGGCGAGGCCCTCACCCAGGGTCAGGTCGTCGCCGCCCAGCGCGAGGCCCTCAGCGAGCTCGTCCTCGGTCTGAGCCACGACCGGCCCGGCGCCACCCTCGAGGAGGTCGGCGAGCTCATGCAGCGGCTCACCGACCGGCACCAGCAGCGGATGGCCCGCCTCGGCATGTCGGCCTGAGGCGCCTGCCGTCACCGTCCGCAGCCCCACGACATGACGAAGGGGGGTCCCGCCGAGTCGGCGGGACCCCCCTTCGCTGTGGTGCGTCAGACCTGCTTGCGGCCGACGACCATGCCGTAGACGACGATCAGGACCGCGGCGGCGATGACGCCGAGGATCAGGGCGATCCAGTCGATCCCGCTGGTCGTCTCGTTGCCCGACAGCGCCGTGTAGGCCCAGGACCCGATGAGCGCTCCGAGGATGCCCAGGATGACGGTGACGAGCGTCGAGATGCTCTGCTTGCCCGGCAGCACGAGGCGGGCGAGGGCGCCGATGATGGCACCGAAGATGACGGTGACGATGATGGTCCACAGCACAGCAATCACTCCTTCTTGCGCCCGACAGGGGTGAGCGGACGCGCTCAGGTAGCCCGTGCGGGCTCCGTGACCAACATAGACTCCTGAGACGGGTGGGGCGAATCTCAGGAAGTGACGATTTGGGTGCGGTGGCCCCGGCGATCAGGCGCCGAAGCCCACCCGACCACGGCTCGGCTCGCCGACCTCGACGTAGCCGAGCGCGCCGGCGGGGACCATGACGCGGCGGCCCTTGTCGTCGGTGAGCACGAGGGCGCCACCGTCGAGCGCGGCCTGCACGGCGGCCTCGATCTCCGCCTCGGAGCCGCTCGCCTCGAGGACGACCTCGCGGGCGACGTTCTGGATCCCGATCTTGACCTCCACGGTCACTCCTTGGTTGTCGGTGCTGTGACTCGCGCTCATCGTGTCACTCCTGCCCGGACGTGCCACGGTCGGGGTCGCCCATGCGGTTGACGGGGAAGGAGCCGATGCCGCGCCAGGCGAGGTGACCCGCGGCCTGCGCCGCGACCTCCAGCGGGAACTGCGTGCCGTGCGCCAGCCAGGTGCGGGCCATGACCTGCGCCGCGCCGGACATCGCCAGGCCGAGCATCTCGGCCAGCTCGAGCGGCAGCGTGGTGTCCTGGATGATCCGCTGGGCGATCGCCTCGCCGAGCTGGGCCTCGAGGGCGTCGATGCGGTGGCGCACCTGGGGCTCGTTGGTCAGGTCCGACTCGTAGATCAGGCGGAAGGCGCCGCCCTCGTCGGCGACGAAGGTGAAGAAGGCGCGGACGGTCGCGTAGACGCGCTCCTCGTGGTCCTCGCTGGAGTTGAGCGCCTCGAGCACGAGCGTCTCGAGGTGGTCGCACTGGTTGTCGAGGAGGGCGAGGTAGAGGTCGAGCTTGCCCGGGAAGTGCTGGTAGAGCACCGGCTTGGACACCCCGGCCTCGTCGGCGATGTCCTCCATCGCGGCCGCGTGGTAGCCCTTGGAGACGAAGACGGTCAGCGCCGCGCCGAGCAGCTGGGCCCGTCGCTGGGCGCGGGGCATCCGCTGGACGCGGGTGCCGGTCGCGTGGGAGCTCATGGTTCCTCCGAGATGAGTGGCCCACCGTGTGGTGGGTCACAGGATCCTACTGCGCGGTAGTGACGGCTCGTGCGCCGGGGAGGCTGTCGGGTCGAGGTGATGGGATGGCGTCGTGGTTGAGGACCTGGCGAGCGTGCACTTGCGGCGACCCGTGACGAAGGGGGCGGGCGCCCCCCTTCGTCATGACGAGGAGCAGGCGCGCGCCATCGCCTCCCGGGCCGACCTCGTGCGGGTGCTCGGCGCCCCCGGCACCGGCAAGAGCACGGTGGCCGTGGCCGCGGTCCTCGACCGGGTGCGGCGGGGGGAGTGCCGGCCCGACGAGGTGCTGCTCGTCGCCGCGACCCGGCTCGCCGCCGCCGAGGCACGCGATGCCGTGACCGCCGGCCTCACCGGGGCGACGACCGAGCCGATGGCCCGCACGATGCAGTCGCTCGGCTTCGCGGTGCTGCGGCAGCAGGCGGCGCTCCTCGGCCAGCCGGCGCCGCGCCTGCTCTCCGGCGCCGACCAGGACCTCGTCCTCGGCGAGCTGCTCGCCGGCCACCGCGAGTCCGGCGGCGGGCCGGCGTGGCCCGACGACCTCGCCGAGGCGCTGCCCACCCGCGGGTTCCGCGAGGAGCTGCGCGACCTGCTCATGCGGGCCATCGAGCACGGCGTCTCGCCCGACCACCTGGCGACCCTCGGGCGCGAGCACGGGCGGCCCGAGTGGGTCGCCGCCGCGCAGGTTGCCCGCGAGTACGACGAGGTGACCGCGCTGTCGCGGCCGGGGGCCTTCGACCCGGCGTGGGTGCTCGCGGCCGCGGCCGAGCTGCTCGAGGACGACCCCGAGGCCCGCGACCGGGTGCGGTCCGGGCTGCGCGTCGTCGTCGTCGACGACGCCCACGAGCTCACCGCGCCCGCGGCCCGGCTGCTGCGCGTGCTCACCGGCAGCGGCGTCGACCTCGTCCTCGTCGGCGACCCCGACGCGACCGTCCAGGGCTTCCGCGGGGCCGACCCGCACCACCTCGTCGACCCGTGGCCCGGGCGCGAGGAGGAGACCCACGTCCTCACGCGGGGCCACCGGCTGCCCGCGGCCGTGCACGCCGCGGCGGCGCGGGTGACGCCCAAGATCGCCGCGCTCGGGGGTGGCGTGCAGCGCGGGGCGGCACCCGCGGTCGACGGCGGCGTCGTCGAGGCCCACGTGCTCCACTCGAGCGCGCAGGAGGCGGCCTTCGTCGCCCACGAGCTGCGCGCCGCGCACCTGCTCGGCGGTGTCCCGTGGCGGCAGCTGGCGGTCGTCGTGCGCGGCTCGGCCAGGCAGGCGACGCTGCGCCGGGTGCTCGCCGCGCGCGGGGTGCCCGTGCAGGGTGACGCCCACCGGGTGCCGGTGCGCGACGAGCCGGCGGCCCGGCCGCTGCTGCAGCTGCTCACCGCGGTCGTCGACCTCGCGCGCGGCCGCGTCGACGTGCTCGAGGCCCCCGACGTGCTCGACCTGCTGACCAGCCCGGTGATCGGCGCCGACACCGTGGCGGTCCGTCGGCTGCGGCGGGTGCTGCGCCACGAGGAGCTCGTCGCCGGGGGCGTGCGCACGAGCGACGAGCTGCTCGGTGAGGTCGTCCTCGACCCCGAGCGGCTGGTCCATTTGGGTGACGACGTGGGCCCCCTTCGTCGTCTGGCTGTGGCCCTCGCGGCGGGGCGGGCGGCAGCCACCACGACCGAGACCGGCTGGGCCCCGGGCGTGTCCGCCGAGTCGGTCCTGTGGGAGCTGTGGCAGGCGCTCGAGGTCGCCGACGCCTGGCGCTCAACGGCGCTCGCCGGTGGCTCGGCGGGTGCCCGGGCCGACCGTGCCCTTGACGCGGTCGTCGCGCTCTTCGACGCCGCCGCCGCCCACCAGGACGCCCTGCCCGCGTCCGGGCCCGACGCCTTCCTCGACGCGGTCGCCGGGCAGGCCGTCGCCGCCGACTCGCTGGCGGCCCGCAGCCCCGACGCCGACGCGGTCTCCCTCGTCACCCCGCAGACCGCCGCCGGACGCGAGTGGCACACCGTCGTCGTCGCCGGGGTGCAGGAGGGCGTGTGGCCCGACCTGCGGCTGCGCGGCTCGCTGCTGGGCTCTGAGCGGCTCGTCGACGTCGTCACCGGTCGCGACCGCACGGGTGCCGGTGCGGCGACCGCGGTGCGCCACGACGAGACGCGGCTCTTCCACGTCGCGCTCACCCGCGCCACCGAGCGGGTCGTCGTCACGGCCGTCGCGGCCGAGGACGAGCAGCCCTCGGTCTACCTCGACGTCGTCGACCCGCGCGACGACGACGGCAGCCGGCGCGAGCCGACCGACGTGCCGGCGCCGCTCGACCTCACCGGGCTCGTCGCCGTGCTGCGGCAGCGGCTCGCGAGCACCGACTCCGGGGTCGTGGCCCGCGCGGTCGCCGGCCTGGCGCACCTCGCCGCGGCCGGCGTGCCCGGGGCGGCGCCGTCGACGTGGTGGGCCCTGCGCGACCTCAGCGACACCCGGGCGCTGCGCGGCCCCGACGACCCGGTCCGCGTCAGCCCCTCGCGGGTGGCGCTCTTCGGCGAGTGCTCGCTGCGGTGGCTGCTGCAGTCGTCGGGCGGAGACGGTCCGAGCAGCGTCTCGCAGGAGGTCGGCACGCTCGTCCACGACATCGCCCACGAGCTCGGTGACGCGGGGGAGGCGGCCTTCCTCGCGGAGCTCGAGCGGAGGTGGCCCGAACTGGGGATGGCCCCGGGGTGGGTGACCGACCAGAAGCTCGAGCGGGCCCGTCAGATGGTGCACTGGCTGGCCGAGTACCACCAGCGGGCCCGGGCCGAGGGGTGGCGCCCGGTCGCGACCGAGGCGGGCTTCCGGGTCGAGCTCGGGCGCGCGGTGCTCGGCGGCAGCGTCGACCGGCTCGAGGTCGACGAGCAGGGGCGGTTGCGGGTCATCGACTACAAGACCGGGGCGTCCGCGCCCACGGCCGCCGAGCTCGTCGAGCACCCGCAGCTCGGCTCCTACCAGGTGGCCATCGCCGAGGGCGGCTTCGGCGAGCATGGGCGCGAGGGCGCCGGTGCGGCGCTCGTCCACCTCGGGCGGGCCCGCACCTCCCGCAACGCCGTGCAGGAGCAGCAGCCGATCGCCGACAGCGACGAGCCGCGCCACTTCCACGACCTGATCACCGACACGGCCGACGGCATGGCCGCGGCGACCTTCGTCGCCCGGCCCGAGGACAACCGGTGCCGCATCTGCCCGGTCCGCTCGTCCTGCCCCGCCCACGAAGAAGGAGGCCGACTGCGATGAGCCACCCGCCCCGCATCTCCGCCGTCGACCTGGCCCGTGCCCTCGGTCAGGAGCACCCGCCGACCGACGAGCAGCGCGAGATCATCGAGGCACCGCTCGAGCCGCTGCTCGTCGTCGCCGGCGCCGGCTCGGGCAAGACCGAGACGATGACCGCGCGCGTCGTGTGGCTCGTGGCCAACGACCTCGTCACCCCCGAGCAGGTCCTCGGTCTGACCTTCACCCGCAAGGCGGCCGGCGAGCTCGCCGAGCGGGTCGGTCGACGTCTGGCGACGCTCGAGTCGGCGGGGGTGTGGTCGCCGCCGCAGGAGCCCGACGCCGACGGACTCGGTGGCACCCCGACGATCTCGACCTACCACGCCTACGCCGGTCGCCTCGTCCGTGAGGGCGCCCTGCGCCTGGGCTACGAAAAGGACAGCCGCCTGCTCTCCGAGGCCGCCACCTGGCAGCTCGCGCACGAGGTCGTCGTCGCCTGGGACGGGCCGATGGCCGACATCGACAAGACCGAGTCGACGGTGACCAATGCCGTCGTCTCGCTCGCGGGCGAGCTCGCCGAGCACCTGCGCTCGCCGGCCGAGGTCGACGACTTCGCCCGGCGGACCCTCGCGCACCTCGAGGGCGTGGCCGCCGCCGGCAAGGACTTCACCAAGGACTTCCGCGGCAAGGTCATGACACCCATGGCGCAGCAGCGTCTCGTGCTGCCGATCGTCGAGCGCTACCGCGAGGTCAAGCGCGAGCGGTCGGTCATGGACTTCTCCGACCAGATGGCGCGCGCGGCCGCCCTGGCGACGCGCTTCCCCGACCTCGGGCAGGCCGAGCGCGACCGCTTCCGGGTCGTGCTGCTCGACGAGTTCCAGGACACCTCCGAGGCGCAGCTGGTCCTCATGCGCGAGCTCTTCGCCCCCGCCGGGCAGGCCCCGGCCGCGGTCACGGCCGTCGGCGACCCGCACCAGTCGATCTACGCCTGGCGCGGGGCGAGCGCGACGACGCTGGCGACCTTCCCGCGGTCCTTCGCCACCGCCGGCGAGGCCGCCCCCGTCAAGCACCTGTCGACGAGCTGGCGCAACGACGAGTCGATCCTCGCCGTCGCCAATGCCGTGGCCGGACCGCTGGGCGCCGTGAGCGGTGTGCCGGTGACCCCCCTTCGTCCTCGCCCCGGGGCCGGGCAGGGGCAGGTGCAGGCGCTGCGGGTCGAGACCGCCCACGACGAGGCGGCACAGGTCGCCGAGTGGATCGCGACCCGGCGCGGCGACGGGCGGCGCACGGCGGCGGTGCTGTGCCGCAAGCGCAGCCAGTTCACCCTCGTGGCCGAGGCGCTCGCGGCACGCAACATCCCGCACGAGGTCGTGGGGCTCGGCGGGCTGCTGCTCACGCCCGAGGTCGCCGACGTCATCTCGCTGCTCACGGTCGTGCAGGACCCCTCGCGCGGCGACCGGCTCATGCGGCTGCTCACCGGGCCGCCGGGGCTCCTCGGGCCGGCCGACCTCGACGGTCTCGGCACCTGGGCGCGACACCTCGCGCGCGAGGCGCGGGCCGAGCTCGGCGACGACGCGCCGCCGCCCGGGCCCGACGACACGGTGACGATCGTCGACGCGCTGGACCGGCTGCCCGAGCCCGGGTGGACCGGGGACGGCGGGCAGACGATCAGCGGCAGCGCGCTGCGCCGGCTGCAGCACATCGGGGCGATGGTCGCGCGGCTGCGGCGGCAGGCCGGCGTGCCCCTGCCCGACCTCGTCGGGGAGGCCGAGCGCGAGCTCGGGGTCGACGTCGAGGTGCTCGCGCGCCCCGGCTGGTCCCCGGGAGCCGCGCGGGCGCACCTCGACGCCTTCGCCGATGTGGCGGCGCAGTTCGCCTCGAGCGCCGACCGTCCGACGCTCGGCGGGTTCATCGACTGGATCGAGGCGGCGGTCGAGCAGGAGCGTGGGCTGGAGAAGCCGGTCGTCGAGCCGACCAAGGACGCCGTGCAGATCCTCACCTGCCACGCGGCCAAGGGGCTGGAGTGGGACGTCGTGGCCGTACCGGGGCTGACGGAGGGCGTCTTCCCGACGCACCTGTCACGCGCGTCGCTCAAGGACGGGCAGTGGGTCGTCGGCCAGGTCAACGACTCGGGATGGATCACCGGGCTCGACGGCGTGCCCTTCCCGCTGCGCGGCGACCGCGAAGGCCTGCCGCACCTCGACCTGTCCCTGGCCGAGACCAAGCCTCTGCAGGAGGAGCTGGGGCGCTACCGGGCCGACAACGGCGAGCACGGGCTGCTCGAGGAGCGGCGCCTGGCCTATGTCGCCTTCACCCGCGCACGCAGCCAGCTGCTCCTCGGCTCGTGGGTCTGGGGGGCGACGGGGCAGCAGCCGCGGCTGCAGTCACGCTTCCTCGACGAGGCGCTCGCGGCCGGGCCGGTCGAGGTGCTCGGCTGGGCGGACATGCCCGAGACCAAGGAGGCGACCAACCCCGCCCTCGAGGTCGGCCGGCAGGTGGTCTGGCCCGGCGGTGAGCCGGCGCCGGAGCGCCCTGTGCTGGAGGCCGCGGCGGCGGCGATGGCCGCGCGTGCCGGGACGGCTGGCGGTGACGGGGCGGCGGGCGCCGTGGCGGCTGACGGTGCCGGGGGAGGCGGCGACGCCGGTGCCGAGCCCGACGAGATCGACGCGACGATGCGGCTGCTCCTGCGGGAGCGGGAGCAGCGCCGTCGCGCCCGAGACGAGGACGTCGAGGTCGAGCTGCCCGCGCACCTGTCGACCTCGCAGCTCGTCTCGCTGGCGCGTGACGCCGGGGCCTTCGCCCTCGACCTGCGACGCCCGATGCCGCAGCCGCCGCAGGTGGCCGGGCGGCGGGGCACGGCCTTCCACGCGTGGGTCGAGCAGCACTACGCCGACGCGGGGCTGGTCGACCTGCTCGAGATGCCCGGCAGCGCCGACGAATCGCTCGGTGACGCCGACCTGGCCACGATGCAGGAGCACTTCCTGGCGAGCGAGTGGGCCGAGCGGGTGCCCCTCGAGGTCGAGCTCTCCCTCGAGACCGTCATCGGGGAGCACGCCGTGCGCGGCCGCGTCGACGCGGTCTTCGCCGACGACGACGGTGGCGTGACCGTCGTCGACTGGAAGACCGGCCGCCCGCCCCGGGGCGACGAGGCGCAGGTCCGCGCGGTCCAGCTGTCGGCCTACCGGATCGCCTACGCGCGGTGGCGCGGGCTCGACCCCGCCCGCGTCCGGGGGGCCTTCTTCCACGCCGCGACCGGCGAGACCACCCGCCCTCGCCTGCTCGACGAGGACGAGGTCGTGCGGCTCCTCGGGGAGGTCGTCGCCTGACCGCCGCGGTGCCGCCGCCCTGGTGGGCGGGGTGTCGGGGCGCGGGCGTGCCTACGCCGTTGCTCCGTACGGTGGGTCACGGTCAGGCCCCTCCCGTGGAGCCGGACCGGGTGACTGCATTGCCGTAGGGCAATGCGGCGTGGTGATTGCATTGCCGTAGGGCAATGCGGCCTGGTGACTGCATTGCCGTAGGGCAATGCGACGTGGTGATTGCATTGCCGTAGGGCAATGCGAAGGGGGTGGGGCAGGTCAGCGGCGGGGGAGGACCGGGATGATGTCGTCGCCGTCGTCCTCGTCGTTGATCGGGACGATCTCGGCGGTCTCGTGGTCCCCGTGGCCCTGCCGCGGCACGGCCACGGGGACCTCCTCGGGCTCGCCTGCCTCGGTCGGCGCGCCTGCCTCGGCCGGTGCTTCCGCGGCCGCGTCGGTGGCCTCGCCCGCGTCGGTGGCCTCGCCCGCGTCCTGGCCGGTGTCCGCGTCGGTGGTCTCGCCCGCGTCCTGGCCGGTGTCCGCGTCCGCGTCGGTGGTCGCTTCCGTGTCGAGGTTCGCGTCGGTGGCGTCGTCCTCGGCGTCGGCAGCGGCCTCGGGGGCCTCGCCGTCGTCCGAAGGCTCGTCGACGGCGTCGGGTGCCTCGACCTTGACGGGCTGCGCGGGTCCGGTGGGCTCGACCTCGACGGCCTGGTCCTCGTCCGACTCGGCGGCCTGAGCCGCGGCAGCGGTGGCGACGGGCTGGGTGGTGGTCGTGCCGGCCTTCGCGTCGGGCGCGTCGTCGGAGGTCTCGTCGGGGGCCTCGTCCGCGGCGGGGTCCTCCCCCTTCGGCTCGGGGAGTCGGGACTGCTCGGCGGCCTCCTCGGCAGCCAGCTGCTTGTCGAGGCGACGCAGCTCGGCGGCGCGCTGCTCGGCGCCCGTGTCGTCACCGGCGGCGACGGCGACCATCATCGAGCGGACGAGCTGCATCTCGTGCACGAGCCGGGCCCGCCGCTGGAGGTGCTGGTCCGGGCGCTCGACCCGGGCGTGGGCATAGGCCTCGAGGACGGTGTCGAGCGCCTCAGGATGCAGTTCGCCGACGAGGGGGGCGAGGTCGTCGGCCGGGTCGGCGACCTGGGCCGACTCCCAGCCGAGCAGACCCTTGACGTCAGGCTCCTCGCCGTCGTCGGGAGTGGCCAGGACCGTGCCGGGGCCGATGGCGCCGTGCGTCGGCGTCGCGGCGAAGCCCCACAGCGACGCGTCGTCGAGGATGCCCTCCCAGCGAGCGAGCAGCCCGGTGGGCACGCGGCCGGTGGCCGCCGCGCGGTCCAGCTCGGCGAGGCGACGGGTGCGGTAGGACGCCGCGTCGTAGACCGGGACACCGGCCTCCTCGTAGACGCGGGTGTCGAGGTTGTGCAGCTGGGCGAGCGCCCGGCCCAGTCCGGCGGCGAGCCGGGACCCGGGTGCGATCGACTCGAGGTCGACGAGCCGGCCGGTGAGGTAGGAGGTGACGCAGGCCCGTCCGCCCTCGGGCAGGGCCGCCCAGCCCCGGACCGCCGGGACGGGCATCGTCAGCCGCCGGGCGAGCAGCGCCAGGAGCGCGGCCGACTGCTCGAGCTGCGCGGACGCAGCGGGCGTGCGCGGGCTGCGCACCACCCACCGTCGGTGCTCGTGGTCCTGGACGAAGGCGACGTCGAAGGGGGAGACCGCCGGCGTCACGACTCCTTCGACCGAGTCGGGGTCGAGGCCGGGCACGGCAGCGCTGGCCAGAGCGGCGAGAGTCAGCGGTCCACGAGAGGTCACCCGCCCACCGTACGAGTCCGGCGGCCCGGAGGGCGGGAGCGACGCCCGTGACGCGAGGGATCCGTGGCGGGCCTACTGTGGGCGAGGTGGACCTCGAACCGATGCGCGACCTGCCCATGACCGCCTCGGACACCGACCGCGACGGTGTGCGGCGGTCCGACCCCGACCTCCTGCCGCGGCTGCTCGCGGACCCGGCCACGCGCGTCCTCGAGCTGCGGGGCGAGCAGACCCCCCTTCGTCCTGACGGTCGGCTCGACCTGCGGCCGCCGCAGCCGGATGACGCCGACGGGCTGCTCGTCCACCTCGGTCTCGTCGACGGCATCGCCCACGTCGCCACCTGCCACCCCGCGCCACCCCCGGAGCCGGTGCCGCGCGAGGAACGCCTGGACGCCGCCCCCTTCGCCGACCTGCGCACCGTGGCCGCCCAGCTGCCGCCGCAGGAGGCGAGTCTCTTCGCGACGGCGCTCGGCCTGGCCAACTGGCACGTGCGCCACCCGTGCTGCCCGCGCTGCGGCGCCGCGACCGAGGTCGTCCAGTCGGGGTGGGTCAGGCGCTGCCCTCAGGACGGCTCCGAGCACTACCCGCGCACCGACCCGGCGGTCATCATGGCCGTCACCGACGCCGCCGACCGGCTCCTCCTCGCCCGCAACATCGGCTGGCCGGAGGGTCGCTTCTCCGTCCTCGCCGGCTTCCTCGAGCCCGGCGAGACCATCGCCGGTGCGGTCGCCCGCGAGGTGTCGGAGGAGACCGGGGTGGCCGTGACCGACGTGCGCTTCGTCGCCGACCAGCCGTGGCCCTTCCCCGCGTCGCTGATGATCGGCTGCACCGCACGCGCCACGACGACCGACATCACCCCGCAGCCCGACGAGATCGCCGAGGCGCGGTGGTTCACCCGCGAGGAGTTCCGCAGCCAGCTGCGCGAGGGCTACCTGCGGGCCGCGGGTCGGCTGTCGATCTCGTCGCGGCTCATCGAGGGCTGGCTCGGGCACCGGCTCGACGAGGTGTGACCCCGGGCCCGCCCCTCGACGCGGGCGGTGTCCGTGACGGGTGAGAGAGTGCCGGGGTGACCCCTTCGCCCGAGCTGCAGACCGCGGACGACATCCTCGCCGGCCTCGATCCCGAGCAGCGCGAGGTCGCGGCCCACCCCAGTGGGCCGATGGTGGTGCTGGCGGGAGCCGGCACGGGCAAGACCCGGGCGATCACCCACCGCATCGCGTACGGCGTGCGCTCCGGGGCCTACCAGCCGCAGCGCGTGCTCGCGGTGACCTTCACCGCCCGCGCCGCCGGCGAGATGCGCACGCGGTTGCGCGACCTCGGCGTCGTCGGGGTCCAGGCGCGCACCTTCCACGCGGCGGCCCTGCGGCAGCTGCACTACTTCTGGCCGCAGGCCATCGGCGGGGCCGCGCCCGAGGTCATGGCGCACAAGGTGCCGGCCGTCGCCGAGGCCGCCTCCCGCATGGGCATGCGCCTCGACCGCAGTGAGCTGCGCGACGTCGCCGCCGAGATCGAGTGGTCCAAGGTCTCGCTCCTCACGCCCGAGACCTACCCCGAGGCCGCCCGCCGGGCCCGCCGCGAGGCGCCCGGCATGGACCTCACCGCCATGGCCCGGCTCATCGCCACCTACGAGGACGTCAAGGGCGAGCGCGGGGTCATCGACTTCGAGGACGTCCTGCTGCTCACCGTCGGCATCCTCGAGGAGCGCGAGGACATCGCCCGCACGGTGCGCGACCAGTACCGGCACTTCGTCGTCGACGAGTACCAGGACGTCAACGCCCTCCAGCAGCGCCTGCTCGACCTGTGGCTCGGCGACCGCGGTGACATCTGCGTCGTCGGCGACCCCGCCCAGACGATCTACTCCTTCACCGGCGCCACCCCCGAGCACCTGCTGCGCTTCACCGCGACGCACCCCGGGGCGGCGACCGTGCGCCTCGTGCGCAACTACCGCTCCACCCCGCCCGTCCTCGCCCTCGCCAACCGCCTGCTGACCGATGCCCAGGGTCAGCGTCGCGGCGGTGCCGTCGAGCTGGTGCCGCAGCGCGAAGGGGGGAACCCCCCTTCGCTCATGGCGCTCGACGACGACCCGGCGGAGGCCGCCTGGGTCGCGGGCAAGGTCAAGGAGCTCGTCACCCAGGGGCGACCGCTGCGCGAGATCGCGATCCTCTTCCGGACCAACGGCCAGTCGGAGGCCTTCGAGTCGGCGCTCGCCGACGCCGACGTGCCCTATCTCGTGCGCGGGGGCGAGCGCTTCTTCTCCCGCAAGGAGGTCCGCGAGGCGGTGCTCCTGCTGCGCGGCGCCGCCCGCACCGACGACGGGAGCAAGCCGCTGCCGGCCTTCGTCGGTGACGTGCTCGGTGGCATGGGCTGGCACGAGGACCCACCGTCGAGCTCCGGTGCGGTGCGGGCCCGGTGGGAGTCGCTCAAGGCGCTCGTCGACCTCGCCGGCCGACTGTCCTCGACCACGCCCGACGCGCGGCTGCCCGATCTCGTCCGCGACCTCGACGAGCGGATCGCCGCCCAGCACGCCCCCGACGTCGAGGGCGTGACCCTCGCCTCCCTCCACGCGGCCAAGGGCCTGGAGTGGGACGTCGTCTTCCTCGCCGGCTGCTCCGACGGGCTGCTGCCGATCATGATGGCCGAGGGGCCGGAGGAGATCGAGGAGGAGCGGCGGCTCATGTACGTCGGGGTGACCCGCGCGCGCGAGGTGCTCCACCTGTCGTGGGCGCGCGCTCGCACGCCCGGGGCCCGCGGCACCCGCCGGGTCAGCCGCTTCCTCGACCAGGCGAGCTCGATCCTCGGCGAGGGCGCACGCTCGACGCCCAAGCGCGCCAAGGCTGCTCGCGGCTCCGGCCCCCTGAAGCCCTCCCGGCCCAAGGTGTGCAAGGTGTGCGGCACCGAGCTGAGCACGGCAACCGAGCGGGCCTCCGGCCGATGCCCCGACTGCCCGCCCACCTACGACGAGGCGACCTTCGAGCGGCTGCGCGCCTGGCGGCTCGCGGTGTCCCGGGCGGCGTCCGTGCCCGCCTTCGTCGTCTTCACCGATGCCACCCTCGAGGCGATCGCCGAGGCCGAGCCGGCCCACCAGCGGGACCTGTCGGCGATCAGCGGTGTCGGTCCGCGCAAGCTCTCGCTCTACGCCGACCAGGTGCTCGCCGTCGTCGGCGGAGCCGACCCCGACGAGGTCGCCGAGGCGGCCGTCGGGGAGCCCGAGGACTGATCCGCGATTAATTCGGTGGCGCACCCGGCCGGTGTGCTCTAGGTTGGACGTTGTCAGTCGGACATACCCACGCGTGTGATCCGAGAGCGCGTCGACGAGAGGAGGGCAGGACCCATGGACAACATCACGATGAACCTCATCCCGGAGTCTTGGGCTGCCCTCGTGCCGTCCGCCGATCTCTGCATCGGCGGCGCCACCGGCGTCTTCACCGACCGTGGCCGCACCCTGGCCGCTGAGCCGAAGACCCCCTTCGTCGCGGACCCGCGCCCTGCAGGACCTCCCGTCTAGGAGACGGACTCACAGGTCCTCCTCTACAGGCCGCGGCATCCCGACACCCGGGAACCGCGGCCTTCGTCGTGTCCCGGCACCGCCACAAGCACCCGCCACACCACGCATCACACGCCACCAGGAGAACCCGACGTGACGACCACGACCCACCCACCGATACAGCGACTGACGCCGTGCCAGGCCGAGGAGCCGGAGATCTGGTTCGCCGAGACGCCTGCGGGCGTCGAGTACGCCAAGGCCCTGTGCCAGTCCTGCCCCTTCCAGGAGATGTGCCTCGACGGAGCCCTCGAGCGCCGCGAGCCCTGGGGAGTCTGGGGCGGAGAGCTCTTCGACTCCGGACGCGTCATCCCCCGCAAGCGGCCGCGTGGCCGCCCCCGCAAGCACCCCATCCCCGCCTGAGCGAGATCACGAGAGGAGGTACCGACATGATGAAGTTCCCCAAGATGTCCCGGCTGCGGACCACGGACCGGCCCCTGGCCTATGTCCCCGAGGTCGAGCGGCGTGAGCTGCTCGCCCGCCGGCAGGACCCCCGACCCGCTCACCTGAGCTTCCGATGAGCGCGATCACCGGCGGCGTCGATCACGACCCCGCCCGAGAGGCCGACAGGCCCCACCCGATGCCCCGGGTGGGGCCTGTTGTCGTTGGTGGGGAGGGCGAAGGGAGGAGCGTGGCACTCTGGTGCACATGGTCACCACGCTGCGCATCGCCCAGGACGAGACCGCCGACGAGCTGCTCTCCTCCGACCCCTTCGCCCTGCTGCTCGGGATGCTGCTCGACCAGCAGTTCCCGATGGAGCGTGCCTTCGCCGGCCCGGCCAAGCTCAAGGAGCGCTTCGGCTCGCTCGACCCGGCGAAGCTCGCGGCGGCGGACCCGGAGGAGTTCGCCGACCTGTGCGCCACCCCGCCTGCCGTGCACCGCTACGGCCGTTCGATGGCCGGGCGCATCCAGGCCGTCGCCGAGGTCGTCCGCGACGAGTACGACGGCGACGTCACGCGCATCTGGACCACGACCGACGACCCGGCCGAGATCGTGGGGCGGCTGAAGGCCCTGCCCGGCTTCGGCGACCAGAAGGCGCGCATCTTCGCCGCGCTCCTGGGCAAGCAGCTCGGTGTACGACCGGCTGGCTGGCGCGAGGCGATCGGCCCCTACGCCGAGGACGGGTCGCGCCGCTCGGTCGCCGACGTCACCGACGAGACCTCGCTGCAGGAGGTCCGCGACTACAAGAAGGCCGCGAAGGCCGAGGCGAAGGCCGCGAAGGGCTAACCCTCGGCGAAGCCCGGCAGCAGGCGCTCCATCGACCCGCGGGCCGGGATCGTCGCGCCGAGCTGGCACAGCACGCCGGTCGAGCCGACGAAGACGCGGTGGATCATCGCGTACTCGCGCGGCATGTTCATCCGCAGCCCCGTGGCGAACTCCGGGGCTCGCAGGTCGGTGACGCCCCGCGCGGCGGCACGCAGCCACTCGCGGGTGAAGGCGTGCTCGGGCTCGCGCAGCGGCTCGACGAAGGGGAGCAGGTAGGCGAGCACCTCGTCGGCGTCGACCTCGATCCCGGGGAGGATGAAGCCCTCGGCGCGCAGCCCGTCGACGACCCCCTGGGCGTCGTCGGCCAGGGCCCGGCGCACGAGGCGCCCGACGACCGGCGGGATGCCATGGGGCAGCCGGGCCACCGCGCCGTAGTCGATGACGCCGAGGCGCCCGTCGGGCGTGAGTCGGAAGTTGCCCGGGTGCGGGTCGGCATGGAGCAGCCCGGCCCGCCCGGGGCCGTCGAGGAGGAACTCGAGGTAGAGCTGGCCGACCCGGTCGCGCACGTCCTGGTCGGCCTCGCGGATGACCTGGCTGAGTGGGGCGCCGGCGAGCCACTCGCCGACGATGACGTGCCGCGTGTGCAGGACGACATCGGGGACGGCGACGTGCGGGTCGTCGCGAAAGGCCTCGGCGAAGGCGCGCTGGTTGGCCGCCTCGAGGGCGTAGTCGAGCTCCTCATCGGCCGCGGCGAGCAGCTCCTCGGTCACCGGCTTGATGTCGACGCCGGGCATCCAGGTCGTCGCGACCCGCGCCAGTCGGGCGATCTGCTGCAGGTCCGAGCGAAGCGCCGTGTCGGCACCGGGGTACTGCACCTTGACCGCGACCTCGCGTCCGTCGGCGGCCACGCCCCGGTGCACCTGCCCGATCGACGCCGCAGCGACGGGCGCGTCCTCGATGTCGACCTGCTCGCGCCACCGGGGTCCGAGGTCGCGGCGCAGCACCTCGTGGACCTGCTCGATCGACATCGGGGGAGCGGCGTCCTGCAGTCGCACGAGCATCTCGCGGTAGGGCTCGACCATCTCCTCGGGCATCGCCGCCTCGAGGACCGACAGGGCCTGGCCGACCTTCATCGCGCCGCCCTTGAGCGAGCCGAGGACGGTGAAGAGCTGCTCCGCGGTGCGGCGCTGGATCTCCTCGGTGACGACGTCGGCGGGCGTGCCCGTAAGCCGTCGACCGACGCCTCGGGCGCTGCGCCCGGCGTGGCCGATCGGGACGGCGGCCAGCCGCGCGGCTCGGCCGGCGGCACGGCGTGGGATCTGGCTCACCCCACCATTGTGTCGTCCCACCCTGAGACCGGTGCGGACCCCCCTTCGTCCGTGGTGTCGGTCGCGGCACGGGGGCGAGGATCACCGCACTCCGGGCACCCGGGGTGGGCCGGCCAGCGGTGCCGTTCGAGGGTGGGGCCCGGCGTCGCCACCTCGAAGGACCACTCCGGCGTCGTCACCCGCCCTGCGAGGTGGTCGAGGACGAGCGCCGTCGTCAGGCCGGCAGCGAGCAGGCGCACCGCGGGCGAGGCATCGGCCGGCTCGGGGCCGGCGACCCGCGGCCGCACGAGCTGCGCCCGCAGGTAGGGCCAGTCGGGGTCGACGCCGACCCGGGTCAGGTCGAGGCAGTGCAGGCAGGGCCGGCCCTCGGGCGTGATGACGGGGCCGATGCTCGCGTGCTCGGCCTGGCACCACAGTGGCAGGACGGGTGTCCGCGCGGCCAGCCACGGGTGGATGGTCGCGGGGTCGGCCGGGGCGGGGCTGACGACGACCGCCAGGTCCACGCTCGTCGCGTCTCCAGGGCGCACCCGGGTGACGTCGACCTGCTCGCCCTGCCGGAGCACGTCGGTGAGCAGGGCCGGCAGTGCGCCGGCCCCGACGACGGCGACCCGCGGCGGCCGGGCGGTGTCGGCGGGAGCGATGTGCCCGAGCGCGACGAGCCGGTCGAGGACGTCGGCGGCGCGGGTCGGCTCGATGCCTTCGAGCGCCGCCGTCGTCACGGCCTCGGTGAGCGCCCGCCCGGGGTCGAGGGTCGCGAGCCACCGCAGCTCGTCGTCGCTCAGCCCGAGCAGACGGGTGGCCCGTGGGCCGGTGCCCAGCTGGACGCTGCCGTCAGGACGACGAAGGGGGTGCAGCCGCGCCCGGCGCAGGGGGCCGGGAGGCGCGTCGTGCGGCAGGCGGTCGAGGTCCGGACGGCGCGTGGCGGGCGCCGGGTCGTGCGGTGGATGGGGCATGGCGGCTGCTTCGGGTGGGCGGCTGGTGGTCCGCCCACTCTGGCGGAGATCGCCGCCCCGCCTCCTGCGTCATCCACAGGTCCCGCCCAGGAGGCTGCATTGCCCTACGGCAATGCAGTCCGGAGGGGGCAGGAGGCCGCATTGCCCTACGGCAATGCAGTCCGGAGGGGGCAGGAGGCTGCATTGCCCTACGGCAATGCAGAGACGAGGGCGCGGATGGAGGCGTCGGTGTCCGGGGGGAGGGCGGCGACCGGCCACCACGCGACGTCGATCGACTCCGGGGAGACGACCGGCTCGGCGCCGGCCGCGGCGACGGCGACCCACCGCAGGTTCAGGTGCTCGGTGCAGCGGGTGAAGCCGGACCCGAGCGCGTGCCGGTCGAGCTGGGCGAGCTCGGGCAGCAGCCGCAGGGAGCCGGCGGGCAGGCCCGACTCCTCGACCGCCTCGCGCCGGGCCGCCGCGGCGATGCCGGGGTCGCTCGCCTCGATGTGCCCGCCGAACTGCAGCCACCGGCCGACCTTGCGGTGCAGGGTGAGCAGCACCCGCTCGCGGGGCTCGTCGACGACGAGGCACGACGCGGTGAAGTGCGCGGGCGGGCCCGCCTTGGCGCTCGCGTCCTCGTGCGCGGCGAGGTGCGCGAGGTAGTCCAGGCGCAGCCGCTCCTGCTCGGGCGAGGGCGCGGACCATCCGGTCAGCAGCTCGTGCAGGTCGGCGTCGAGGTGGGCGTGCGTGCTCACCGGTCGCCGGGGGAGGAGTCGGATCCGCCTGCGGCAGAGCCGCCTTCGTCGGCCTCGCGCAGGATCGACTCGAGGACGTCGTCGAGGTCGCTGTGCTCGCCACTGCCCTCGCCGGCCGCGGTGCGCTCGACGAAGCCGAGGACGTCGTCGAGGTCGGCGGCCGTCGGCGCGACGTCGGGGTGCGCCCACACGCCGTCGCGACCGCTCGCCCCGACCCGCTCCTCGAGCGCGGCGAAGAGGTTGGCGGCATCGCGCAGCCGTCGCGGCCGCAGCTCGAGGCCGACCAGCCCGGAGAAGGTCCGCTCGGCCGGTCCGCCGGTCGCCCGCCGGCGCCGGATCGTCTCGGTCATCGCCGCGGTGTGCGGCAGGTGGTCGGCGGTGGCACTGGCCGCGACGTGGTCGACCCACCCCTCGACGAGCGCCAGCCAGGTCTCGAGCTGGGCGAGCGCGGCGCGCTGGGCCGCCGTCGGCGTCGGGTTGAGGAAGCCGCCGGTGAGGGCCTCCTGGATCGCCGACGGGTCGCTCGGGTCGACCTCGCGCACCGCCGCGTCGATGGCGTCGGTGTCGATGGCCATGCCGCGGGCGTAGGACTGGATCGCGGCGAGGATCTGCGGGCCGATCCACGGGACGGCGGTGAAGAGGCGGGTGCGCGCGGCCTCGCGCGCCGCCAGGTGCAGCCACACCTCGTCGAGCGGGACGTCGAGCCCCTCGGCGAAGGCCGCGACATTGCCCGGCAGCAGCCCCACCCGACCGCTGAGCAGCGGCACCCCGGCCTCGGTGGCGGTGAGCGTGTCGGAGGAGAGCGCGCCCACGGCCTCGGCGGTCTGGCCCGTGATGAGCGAGGACGCCATCGTGTCGACGAAGGGGGCCAGCTGTTGCGTGAGCATCGACAGGTCCATGCCGGCCGGCAGACCGAGGGCCTGCAGGTCGGGTGCGTCGGGCCCCTGGAGCCGCGAGGTGAAGGAGTCGCGGATCGCGGCGGACAGGCCGTCGGCGACCGGGTCGACGAGCGAGGCCCAGACCGGCATCGTCTCCTCGATCCACTCGCTGCGCGAGAGCGCGGCACCGGTGAGCCCCGGGGCCTCGAGATCGGTCACCCGGTCGAGCCACATCGACGCGACGTGGGCGGCCTGCTCGGCCAGGCCCCGCTCGCGCTCGCCCATCTCGTGGTCCTCGTCCTCGGCGGCCTCGCGGGCGGCGGTCGTCGCGGAGGCGACGTCGACCCCCTTCGTCATGGCGCCGGGGGTGAACATCGACTTGATCTGGGAGGTCATGGCGGCCACCTGGCCGGGGTCGGCATCGGCGATGCCCATCGCCTTGAGCTGCTCGACGACCTGGGGCGGCAGGTCACGGCCGCCGTTGAGGTCGCGGAAGATCCGCGCGATCTCCGGGGGCAGACCGTCGTCCCCGGGGGAACCGGACGGGGTGCTGGGGTCGTTGCTCACGTCGACGTCTCTTCTCTTCCTGAGAGGATGTGCTGTCCTTCAACCCAACCACGAGCGGCCCCGGATGGTTCCCACCCGGGTCAGGAGGCCCTGTGACCCAGCCGGTGTCTGCCATCCCGCGCAGCGAGCGCATCGCCCGGTGGATCCTCGCGATCTCCTTCGTGCTCCTCGTCGTCGTCCTCGCCGGCACCTTCATCAAGGTCCCCTATGCGGTCGAGAAGCCCGGGCCGGTCACCGACACCCTCGGCGCCCTCGACGACGGCACCGACCTCGTGCGGGTCAAGGGCACCAAGAGCTACCCGACCGACGGCGCCCTGTACTTCACGACCGTGCGGGTGCTCGGCGGCCCGGAGCGGCACATCAACGTCTGGGAGTGGGTCGCCGGGCACCTCGACGGCGACTCCCGGGTGCTGCCCGAGGAGGAGGTCTTCCCCGCGGACACCACCGACGAGGAGGTCCGCGAGATGAACACCGCCCAGATGCAGGGCGCGCAGAAGAACTCGATCGCGGTCGGCCTGCGCAGCACCGGTGTGAAGGTGCCGCAGGTCAACCTCGTCGCGACGATCGCCGAGGACCTGCCGGCCGACGGGCGCCTCGCGCTCGAGGACGAGGTGCTCGAGGTCGACGGCAAGCGCACCGAGCACGTCGCCGACATCGTGAGCGCCATCTCCGACCGCACGCCCGGGGACACGGTCCGCCTGACCGTCGAGCGCAAGGGGCGCGAGCGTGAGGTCGAGATCAAGACGACCGACCTCGGCGGCGGCCGGGCCGGCATCGGCATCGCCCTCGAGCCGAAGTACGACTACCCCTACGAGGTCCGCATCGACGCCGGCGACGTCGGCGGCCCGAGCGCGGGCATGATGTTCGCCCTCGCCGTCCACGACCGGATCACGCCCGGTCCGCTGACCGGCGGCGAGCAGATCGCCGGCACCGGCACGATCGACGACGCCGGCACCGTCGGCCCGATCGGCGGCATCCAGCAAAAGCTCGTCGGCGCCAAGGCCGGTGGGGCGCAGTGGTTCCTGGCGCCCGAGAGCAACTGCGACGAGGTCGTGGGGCACGTCCCCGACGGCCTGCGCGTGGCGGCGGTGGGCGACTTCGACGAGGCGACCGAGACCGTCGAGGCCATCGCCGACGGCGAGACCGGCGACCTGCAGACGTGCGAGCAGGTCGTGGCCCGCGCCTCCTGACCGCCGAGTTCCACCCCCGGGCGAAGGGGGGAGTGCTCAGTCCTCGAGCGTCGCCCGCAGGGCGTGGACGAGGCCGGGGGCGATGTCCTCGCCGGTGGCCACCCGGTCGTCGCGGTCGTTGGCCCGCTGGCGCAGCAGGCACACCGCCCGACCGTCACGGTGCACCGCGACGAGCAGCCGCACGTCCTCGCGCTGCGGGTGCGCCGCGAGGGCATCGACGGCGGCGTCGGGGTCCTCGGGCAGGTCACGCTCGGCGCCGGGCGGGACGACGATGCGCTCGACGGCGAGGGCGACCCCGTCGACGGTCTCGGGCCAGGCCATCCGGCCGAGCAGCGACTCGAGCTTGGCCGTGCGCGGCAGGTCCTCCTGCTCGATCGCGGTGAGCGCGCCCGGTGCGCGGTCGGCGTCGCCGGTGAGCGAGGCGGCCAGCTGGGGCTCGGCCGCGGCGAGCGCTGCGGTGTCGACGAGGGCGAAGACGCGGGGGTTCTGGTCCCACCCGGAGGCGGCGACGTGGCGCTCGGTCTCGAGGGCGGCGACCGCGAGCGGCTCGGTGGTGGGGGTGGGGTCTGGTGACGAGTCGGGCACGAAGACCATGCTGCCCTACGGCCGCTCAGGCGGGCTGGGTACGGTGGCCTCACCATGAGCAGCGCGAGTTGGCCGGACGAAGGGGGCGCGCCGCCGCCCCGAGGCGAGGACCCCCCTTCCACACGCGTGCCGCGGTCACGCCTGACCAAGGTGCTGCTGGCGATCGCAGCCGTCATCGTGCTGGTGACGCTCGCAGCCTCGCTGTGGACCGAGTCGCTGTGGTTCCAGTCCCTGGGCTACTCCGGCATGTGGTGGTCGCGGCTGCGCACCCAGGTCTTCCTCTTCGTCGTCGGCGGGCTCGTCACGGCGGTCCCGATCGCGGTGAGCCTGTGGCTCGCCCACCGCACTCGGCCGCTCTCCGTGCCGATGACGGCCGGTGAGCACGCGCTCGCGCAGTACCGCAGCGCCATCGAACCCTTCCGCCGCACGACGGCCATCGCCCTCCCTTCGGTCCTGGGGATCCTCGGCGGACTGGCCGCCGCCGCCCAGTGGCAGACCTGGAAGCTGTGGCGCAACGGCAGCTCGACCGGCACCACCGACCCCGAGTTCGGCCGCGACATCGGCTACTACCTCTTCTCGCTGCCGTGGTGGAGCTTCGTCGTCGGCTTCCTCACCGTCGTGGCCATCGCGACGCTGCTCGCCTCGCTCTTCACCCACTACGTCTACGGCGGCATCGTCCCGCCCGGCCGCGGCCGGTCCACCCGCGCGGCCTTCCTCCACCTGGCGATCATCGCCGCCGTGCTGGCGCTGCTGCGGGCGTGGAGCTACATCCTCGACGCCCACGGCCTGACGACGCGCGAGGGCGAGGTCCTCACCGGCGTCGGGTACACCGGCGCGCACGCCATCGTCCCGACCAAGTACATCCTCGCCGTCGCCGCGGCCATGTGCGCCGGGCTCTTCCTCGCCTCGGTGCGCTCGCGCTCGTGGCGCCTGCCGGTCATCGCCGTCGGCACCCTCGTCGTGCTGTCGGTCGTCGTCGGCTCGATCTACCCGGCGCTCGTCGAGACCTACAAGGTCTCGCCCTCGCGCAACTCGCTCGAGGAGCCCTACCTCCAGCGCAACATCGACGCCACCCGCGACGCCTACGGCGTCACCGACGTCAAGACCTCCTCCTACGACGCGGTCTCCGACGTCTCGTCCGGCCAGCTGCGCGAGGACGCCGACTCCATCCCCGGCATCCGCCTGCTCGACCCGGCGGTCGTCAGCCCCACCTACCAGGAGCTGCAGGCCCAGCAGCCCTACTACACCTTCCAGGACGACCTCGACGTCGACCGCTACGAGATCGACGGCGACATGGTCGACGTCGTCGTCGGCGCCCGCGAGCTCGACCTCGACAAGGTGCCCTCCGACCGGCGCGACTGGGTCAACGACCACACCGTCTACACCCACGGCTACGGCCTCGTCATGGCCCGCGGGGCGCAGTCACGCGGCGGCGACCCCGAGTGGCTCAGCCCGACGAGCGAGTTCGGCGAGTACGAGCCGCGGATCTACTTCGGCGAGGAGATGCAGCACTTCTCCATCGTCGGTCAGGGCGACACCTCGACCCCGCGCGAGGTCGACCGGCCGACCGGCGGCGAGGAGTCACGCTACACCTATCAGGGCAAGGGCGGCGTCGGCATCGGCTCGCTCGCCCGGCAGGCCGCCTACGCGATCACCAAGCGCGACGTGAAGTTCATCCTCTCCGATGCCGTCGGCAGCGACTCGCGGCTGCTCGAGCACCGCACGCCCAAGGAGCGGGTCAAGCGCGTCGCCCCGTGGCTGACCCTCGACGACGACGTCTACCCGACGATCGTCGACGGGCGCATCCAGTGGGTCGTCGACGGCTACACGACCTCCAACGACTACCCCTACAGCACGGCCTTCTCCATCTCGGGCGTGCAGTCGGGGCAGGTCTCCTCGGTCCAGACCCAGCGCAGCAGCTCGCTCGTCGGCGACCGGATCAACTACATGCGCAACTCCGTCAAGGCGACCGTCGACGCCTACGACGGCACCGTCCGGCTCTACAAGTGGGACGAGGACGACCCGATCGTCGACGCCTGGGACAAGGCCTTCCCCGGGCTGCTGAAGTCGACCGAGTCGATCAGCGGCGAGCTGATGTCGCACCTGCGCTACCCGGAGGACATCTTCCGCATGCAGCGCGCCGTGCTCGCCGACTACCACGTGACCGCGGCGAGCGACTTCCGCACCGGCCAGGACCGCTGGCGGGTGCCAGAGGACCCCTCGCGCGGCGACGACGGGGTGGCCCAGCCGCCCTACTTCCTGTCCCTGGCGATGCCCGACCAGCGCCAGCCGGTGTGGTCGCTCACCTCGACCTACATCCCGCGCGGCACCCGCAATGTCATGGCCGGTTACCTGTCGGCCGACGGTGATGCCGGCTCGGCGGCGGGCAAACCGGCGTCCGGCTACGGGCAGCTTCGCCTGCTGTCGGTGCCACGCGACACGACCGTCCCCGGCGTCGGCCAGGTGCAGAACAACATCGTCTCGTCGACGTCGACCACCGGCTCGGGCACGCAGACGCTCACCGACTACCTCAACAACGCCAACCGCGGTGAGTCGCAGGTGCACTTCGGCAACCAGCTCGCGCTGCCCGTCGGCGAGGGCTTCCTGCACGTCGAGCCGATCTACATCTCCTCGGCGTCGGGCACGAGCTACCCGCAGCTGCGGATCGTCGTGGCGACCTTCGCCGGTCGGGTCGCCTGGGGCCAGAGCCTCGACGGTGCACTCGACGAGCTCTTCGGCGGCGACGCCGGCGTGGGCGAAGGGGGTGGTGGCGGCGGTGACGAGCCGGCCGAGGAACCGAAGGAACCGACCGAGCCCAAGAACCTCACGGCCGACGAGAAGAAGCTGCGTGCGGCGATCTCGGGGATGGAGCAGGCCTACAAGGAGGGCCAGGACGCCCTGAAGAAGGGTGACTTCGCGGCCTACGACAAGGCCCAGAAGGAGCTGCGCAAGCACCTCGAAGACGCCGCGGAGGCCCAGCCGGGAGGCGGGTCGGCGACCCTCGACGAGGGCTGATTTGGTCTGCCCCGTTCGTTCACGTAGAGTTTCATCTCGCAAGACACCGACGCGGGGTGGAGCAGTTCGGTAGCTCGCCGGGCTCATAACCCGGAGGTCGCGGGTTCAAATCCCGCCCCCGCTACCAATGTGATGTCTCAGGACATCGGCATAGCCGGACCTACGTTTTTGTAGGTCCGGCTATTGCTTTTGTGGGCCGGGTTTTCGGCCGGTGGGTT
>NZ_FWXN01000009.1 GCF_900176385.1 Janibacter indicus
GAGTCCGTGCGGCGCTCAACCTCACTCCGCTCGGCTTCGTCCAACGGCTTCGCATCGAACGAGCTCGGCACCTCTCAGCAACCACGGACCTCACCTCCGCCGAGATCGCGCTACGAGTCGGCTACGCGAACGCCGAGACTCTGCGCTCCCTCCTGCGCAGGGAGCGACGCCGTTCCTGACCTATCGCCATGCCTGTAGCCGGTGTCCTAGTGCTCGACTGGAACCACCTCTCAGCACGTCGCGTCGACGCTCCTGCGTCGCCCCTGGACGACCCACTCGACACGCCCGCCGCACAGGCCATGTGACGTGTCCTGGCTTCCCGTAGGCGCCTGTGAAGACCCTGCCCATCCCGCCGTGACGCAGCAGAGCCATGTCGTCGATGCTGTCGGCGCCGGCGATCGGTGGATCGAGGCTAAAAGTCACACTGCAACAGACCGAACGGCTTGACCGAGCCATGGAACGAGCTGAAAGTAAAGGCGTGAAACTCGTCGTCAAGGAGCGCCCCTGATGCCCGTCTACCCCCGAGCGTCGATCACCCAGCACGGCAACCGTCTGCTCATCGCCTCACACTCTTGGGCCAAGGGTTACCGCCCGAACGGACAGTTCCATCACCTCACCACCACCTCCACCGACACGGAACTGGCTGACGCCATCAGCGCCGCTCTGGCCCGTTCCCGCAAAGAGCCAGCAGCCCAACTCCCCAAAGCGGCCTCCACCGACACCACTCCCGTCAGCGACGAACTCGGCTTTACCACCTGGCGCGCGATGGAAGCCGCCACCACGAAGGTCGGCATCTTCCTCATCGACGACGACGTCCTGTTCGCCCCCTTCGAAACCGTCGCCGGACGGGGCTACAGCGGACACGACGAGCTGCCCCCGGCGCGCGGTACCACCGAGATCGCGACCCGAGCCCGTGAAGCCCTCACCGAAGCCGCCGAGCTCAGTAAGAAGGTCGTCACCCACAGCGCCGGCAACGACGCTGCGAACGACGTCACACCCCGGGCTGCCGTCGAGGGGATCCCCAACCGCGCCGAAGCGATCCTGACCCGTCACGGCGACCAGTGGGCCATCCAAGCTCTCAGCTCCATCCGCTCGGACCCATGGAGTGCCCCGAACGGGTGGATCACCACGGTCCCGGTCGACGCCCCGGAGCAGCTCGGTCAGGCCCTGGCCGAAGCTTTCGCGCACGCACGTGTCAACTCCCCTGTACTGCCGGACCCGAGCTTCGACACCCTCACCGCCGCCCTCGGGGTCACCGCCGCTGACCTGGCCACCCCAGCGACCACCCGCATCCACGCCCAGGCGTCGGGCGGCGACATCGACCTGCACCCCCAGCGGCTTGACCCGGACACGGGCTGGTGGGCCACTCCCGACCACCCCGACAGTCGCACCCTCGGCCTCAGCGACCCCGCCCAGCTGTGGGGCACCACTCTCAACGCCCTCGGCCACACCTGACCTAGACCACAGGTCGGCGGCGCCAGATGGCACCCAGAGGTCCGGTGCGGCCCCGCGCCCCTGAGCCCAACTGAGCGGCCCTGACTACCCGACGAGGCCCGCTTCCGCCGACCAACACACAGCGGTCCGCGTCATCCGCGCTCTGAAACCACGAAGCCCCGGCCAGATCCATGATCTGACCGGGGCTTCGCGATCTCTCGCGAGTGTCCGAGGGGGGACTTGAACCCCCATGCCCTAATACGGGCACTAGCACCTCAAGCTAGCGCGTCTGCCAATTCCGCCACCCGGACGAGTGGTGCATCCGGCGGTCTGGGAACCACCGGGGCAACGACGTGAAACTTTACACGCGGATGTCGTGAGTGCGAAATCCGCTCCGCCACGGCCTCGCCGACCACCGGTCAGCGGGTCAGACCGGGGTCTGCGCGGCCTCCTCGGGGGCCCCGACGTAGAGGCAGAAGGGGTGTCCGGCGGGATCGATGATGACCCGCACCTCCTCCTGGGGCTGGTGCTCCGACAGGCGCCCGCCGAGGCGCAGCGCGGCCGCGACCGCCGCCTCGAGATCACTCACCTCGATGTCGAGGTGGATCTGCATCTGCTGCTCGCCCTCGAGCGCCGGCCACTTCGGCTCGATGTGGTTGCGCTCCAGCTGGAAGCCCAGGTACACGTGGGCTCGCTCCGGCGCGATCGTCGCCCAGTCCTCCTCGTCGCTGTGGATCGTCCAGCCGAGGACCTCGGCGTAGAAGCGCGCGAGACCCCGGGGGTCCGGCGTACCGATCACGGTGCCGAGGTAGTCGTGGGGTGGGCGACGTCCTGAAAGCATGCCTTCCACCATTGCCTGAAGTCGGGCCGAGGGCAACCCGTGCATAGGCTTGGCCCGTGCTCGAGACCGTCACCGCCACCCGATTCGCGGTCCCCCTGCGCGAAGGGGGTTCCCTCCCCGGTCTCGTCGAGGCCGACGACCTCGGGATGTACGTCGTGAAGTTCCGCGGCGCCGGTCAGGGCCTGAAGGTCCTCGTGGCCGAGGTGCTCGTCGGCGGGATCGCCCGCGCCCTCGGCATCCCGGTCCCCCGCCTCGTCGTGGTCGACCTGCCACGTGACATCGCGCGCTACGAGGCCGACGAGGAGGTGCAGGACCTGCTCACCGCCTCCGTAGGCACCAACCTTGGCCTCGACTACCTGCCGGGCTCCTTCGGCTACGACGGCAGCCGTCCCGCGACGGCAGAGCAGGCCGCGCCGATCGTCTGGCTCGACGCCTACACCGCCAACATCGACCGCACGTGGGCCAACCCCAACCTGCTCGTCTGGGGCGGCCGCCCCTGGGTCATCGACCACGGCGCCGCGCTCTACTTCCACCACTCCTGGGCTCGCCGATCTCCCGACGCCGAGCGCTTCTCCGCCCAGCCCTTCGACGCGAGCGACCACGTGCTCGGCGACCTCATCGGCGGCCTGACGTCGACCCACGAGACCCTCGCTGCCCTGCTGACCGACGAGGTGCTCACGGGCATCGTCGACCTCGTCCCGGACGCGTGGCTCGAGACCGGGGAGCACCTCCCTTCGCCGCAGTCCGTCCGCCAGGCCTACGTGGCCCATCTCATGGCCCGCCGCGACCACCCCGCTGCCTGGCTCCCCGGAGGTGACCGGTGACGCGCGTCCCGTACCAGTACGTCGTCCTGCGCTGCGTCCCTCGCGCCGAGCGCGAGGAGTTCGTCAACGTCGGCATCGTCCTGCGCAGCCAGGCCGCCGAGCACCTCGAAGCCGCCTTCGCGGTCGACGCGGCCCGGGTCCGGGCCCTCGCCCCGGACCTCGACCTCGACGAGCTCGACGCCGCGCTGCAGACCGTCTGCGACGTCGCCTCCGGTCGCGAAGGGGGCGGCCTGCCCCGTCTCGGCGACGACGGCCGACGCTTCGGCTGGCTGAGCGCGCCCCGCTCGACCGTCGTGCGTCCCGGTCCCGTGCACAGCGGCCTCACGGACGACCCCGCGGCCGAAGTGCAGCGACTGCTCGACCGCCTCGTGCGCTGACGGTCGTCTTGACGCGTGCCCATGACGCCCTAGGGTCGGGGACATGGACCTCACGCGACCGACCGCACCGGCTCCCTACGACCTCCTCCCGCCCACCGCGACCTTCGAGGTGACGAGCGAGAGCTTCTCCGACGGCGGCGACCTCCCCGAGGCCCAGGTCTTCGACGACTGGGGCTTCTCCGGCGGCAACCTCAGCCCGCAGCTCAGCTGGTCGGGCGCCCCCGAGGGCACCAAGGGCTTCGCGGTCTCCTGCTTCGACCCGGACGCGCCGACCCCAGCCGGCTTCTGGCACTGGACCGTGGTCGGGCTGCCCGCCGACACCACCTCGCTGCCCGAGGGCGCGGGGGTCGAGGGCGGAGCACAGCTGCCCGAGGGTGCCTTCATGACCGCGACCGACTACGGGACCAAGGCCTTCGGCGGCGCGGCCCCGCCGCAGGGCGACATCGCCCACCGCTACGTCTTCGCCGTCCACGCGCTCGACACCGACGACCTGGGCATCGACGACTCCGTCTCGTGCACCGTGGCGGCCTTCAACTACCTCCAGCACACGATCGGGCGCGCCGTCATCACCGGCATGTACCGCAGCTGACGCTGCCGCACCCCACGCTGCGCGGCGGGTCGGCCCTACTGATCGGGCAGGCCCGCCGCGAGCTCGTCGAGGAAGTCGTCGACCTCCTCCATGTCGTACCCCTCGCCGAAACGGGTGGGTCGGAAGACCGCACTCGCGACGTCCGGCACCGGCTGGCCGGTCGAGAGCGCGTGGAAGACCCGGTCGAGGAAGTCGTCGACATCGGCCACGGCATAGCCCTCGCGCCAGCGGGTCGGGGTGAACTGCGGGCGGGCCGCGCCGGCGCTCATCGCACCCTCAGCTCCCACGCGGCGACGGCACCGGCCGCCGCGACGTTGAGGGAGTCGACTCCCCCGGCCATCGGGATGGTCACGGTCACGTCCACGTGCCCGAGGGTGCGCCGGGACAGCCCGTCGCCCTCGGTGCCCAGCACGAGGGCGAGTCGCTCCGGCGGGTCGGCGGACAGCTGGTCGAGCGAGACCGCGCCGTCGGCCAAGGCCAGTGCCGCGACCGTCCACCCGGCTGCACGCAGGTCGGCGATGCCGGCCGGCCACGGGTCGATCCGGGTCCACGGCACCTGGAAGACCGTGCCCATGGAGACGCGGATCGCCCTGCGGTACAAGGGGTCGGCGCACCGTGGCGTGACGAGGACCGCGTCGGTCCCGAGCGCGGCGGCGGAGCGGAAGATGGCTCCCACGTTGGTGTGGTCGACGACGTCCTCGATGATCAGCACCCGCCGGGCGCCGTCGAGCACCGACTCCACCGAGGGCACCGCGGGACGGTGCATCGAGGCCAGAGCGCCCCGGTGCAGGTTGTAGCCGGTGATCCCCTCGATGACCTCTGCCGTCCCCGTGTAGACCGGCACGCCGTCGTCCTCGGCCTGCGCCACGACATCGGCCAGGTCGGTGAGCCACCGCTCCCCCATGAGCAGCGCTCGCGGACGGTGGCCCGCCGCCAGCGCCCGGCGGATGACCTTTTCGCTCTCCGCGAGGTAGAGGCCGCCGGCCGGCTCGAGGACACGGCGCAGCTTGACGTCGGTGAGCCCGACGAAGTCGCGCAACCGCGCGTCGGTCGGGTCGGTGATGGTGATCGGCACGGGAGCAGGCTAGATCAGGGCGCGGGAGATGACCCCGATGCTCGCGATGACGCAGAAGACGAGCACGCCCCGGCGCACCGCCTCGGGCCGGATCCGCCGTCGCACCGGCCCCGCCAGCAGGTGCCCCACGAGCACGAAGGGAGCCCACACCAGCCCGGCGAGCAGGTCCTCCCGGTCGACCTGCCCGCCGATGGCCAGACCGGTCATCCCGATGACCGTGCCGGCGAGGAAGAAGGCCGCCAGGGTCCCGCGCAGCAGCTCGGGCCGCTCGTGCCGCAGGACGAGCGCGAAGAAGGGACCACCGATCGAGGCGGCGGTCCCCGAGACGCCGGTGATCGCGCCGGCGAGGGCCGAGTTGCGCGGGTCCAGCCGGATGTCCACGGCCCACACCGACGCGGCGACGGTCACGAGGATGAGCACGCCCACGGTGAGGGCGATGGCGTCTGCTGACGCCACCGCGACGAGGGCGACCCCGAGCGGTGTGGCGAGGACTCGGGCACCCAGAGCCCACCGCAGGTGGCGCCAGGCGATCTCCCGGTCACCACCGAGCAGCTGCAGCAGGGGAAGGAAGAAGACGCACACGATGAGCGAGGCCGGCATGAGATCGGGCCGGACCATGACGACCGCGGGGGCCGCGACCACCGCGATCCCGAAGCCGATCGTCGACTGCACCATCGCCCCGATGGCGACGACGATACCGAGGGCGAGGAGCGTGGGGTCCAGGAGCTCGGTCACGGGAAGAAGACGAACTTCACCAGGCCCGCAACGCCGACGACGACGATGACCGCCCGCAGGGCGTTGGGGGGCAGCCGCCGACCGTACCTCGCACCCAGCACGCCACCGGTGATCGCGCCGATGCCCACGAGGAGGGCGATACGCCAGTCGATGAGCTCGGGCGCGGTGATGATGAAGACGAGCGAGCCGACAGCGTTGACGAAGGTGCCGAGCACGTTCTTCAGACCGTTGAGGGACTGGAGCGGCTCGGTCGACAAGGCAGACAGCAGGCCGATGAGGATGACACCCTGGGCGGCGCCGAAGTAGCCGCCGTAGACGCCGGCCACGAGCACGCCCGCCATGAGCGCGACGAGGTGGCTGGTCGGCATCGAGCCGCCCTCCTCGTGCCGCGACTTCGTCCACGCCTGCAGGCGGGGGCCGAAGATGACGAGCAGGATCCCGATGCCGATGAGCACCGGCACGATCGCCTCGAAGGCCTCGGGCGGCAACCACAGCAGCAGCAGGGCGCCGGTGATCGCGCCGAGCACGGACATCGGCACGAGCTGGGCGACCCGTCGGCCCATGCCCTTGAGCTCGGGGAGGTATCCGATGGTGCCGCTCACTCCCCCGGCGACCAGGCCGATGGAGTTGGAGACGTTGGCCGTGACCGCTGGTGTCCCCAGGGCGAGCAGCACGGGGAAGGTCACGAGGGTCCCGGACCCGACGAGGGTGTTGATCGCTCCCGCCCACACCCCCGCGAGCACCACTGCACCCATCTCCAGCCACGACACCCGGCCAACCCTAGTGAGGGCGGACCCGGTGTCGTGGAGCGGGGTCGCAGTGTGGTCAGCGGGCCGCGTCGGGCCCCTCGGTCGGTTCGGGAGCGTCCGTCTGCGCGGGGGCAGGCGGCGGGGTCTGCCCAGCCGCGGCATCGGTCGTCTCCGGTGCCGGGGGCTGCCCGGCGAGTGCCTCGGTCGGCTCCGGGAGCCGGACCCCGGGGCCCTTCGCCGGCTGCACCCGCGAAGCGGGCGTGGCGTGCTCGCTCGCCTCACGGCTGGCCTGACCCGCCTGACCGCGTGCCTGGGCGAGGGCCTCGCCCGGGTCCTCGAGCGCGGTCTGGTCGAAGACGTTGGTGGCCTCCGGACCGGGGTCGACCCACTCCTCCGCGTCGAGTCCACCCTTGGGCCCGTCGCCATCGCCGCCACCGAGCGCGCCACCGATGCCCCGCAGGGCGTCGGTGAGCTCGCTCGGGATGATCCACATCTTGTTGGCGTCGCCCGTGGCGATCTGCGGCAGGACCTGCAGGTACTGGTAGGCGAGCAGCTTTTGCGTCGGCTTGCCGCGGTGGATCGCGTCGAAGACCTGCTTGATCGCGCGCGACTGGCCCTGGGCCTCGAGGACCGCGGCCTGGGCCGAGCCCTCGGCCCGCAGGATGGCCGACTGCTTCTCGCCCTCGGCGGTGAGGATCTGCGACTGCTTGACGCCCTCGGCGTTGAGGATGGCCGCACGACGGTCACGCTCGGCCTTCATCTGCTTTTCCATCGACTCCTGGATCGACATCGGCGGGTCGATCGCTTTGAGCTCGACGCGGTTGACGCGGATGCCCCAGCGGCCGGTCGCCTCGTCGAGCGCCCCACGCAGCTGGCCGTTGATCTGGTCGCGGCTGGTGAGCGTCTGCTCGAGGTCGAGGGAGCCGATGACGTTACGCAGGGTGGTGACGGTCAGCTGCTCGATGCCCTGGATGAAGTTGGCGATCTCGTAGACGGCCCGCTTGGAGTCGATGACCGTGTAGTAGATGACCGTGTCGATGTTGACGACGAGGTTGTCGGAGGTGATCACCGGCTGGGGCGGGAAGCTCACGACCTGCTCGCGCAGGTCGATGCTCGCCCGCACCTTGTCGACGAAGGGCACGAGGATGTGGATGCCGCCCTCGAGCGTGCGCGAGTAGCGGCCGAGCCGCTCGATGATCAGCGAGGTCTGCTGCGGGACGATGCGCACCGTCTTGAAGAGGATGACGAGCGCGAAGACCAGCAGTGCGACGAGGAAGATGAGGATGCCGGCGCCTTCCATGGGCGGGGTCCTTTCAGACGGAGGGTCGGGTCAGGGGCTCTTGGTGACGATTGCCGTGGCGCCGTCGATGGAGACGACGCGCACCTCGTCGCCGGGCAGGCAGGAGGCGGCGCCGTCGGGCACCCGCGCGCTCCATGTCTCACCGGCCAGCCGCACGCGACCGTCGGTCTCGGTGACCGTCTCGAGGACCCGCGCGGTGCGCCCGGCCAGGCCCGCCGAGCCGATGTCGGCTGATGCCGCGGGGTCGCTGAACTGGCGCTTGACGATCGGGCGCACCACCGCGATGAGCAGCAGGGCCACGGCGACCGCCAGGACGATCTGCAGCACCACGGGCGCGCCGAGGGCGGCAGCCAGGGCTCCGACGAGGGCACCGCCGAAGAGCATGACGAAGACGAAGTCGACCGTCGCCGCCTCGATCGCGATCAGCACGAAGGCCAGCCCCAGCCAGGCCAGCCAGAGGTTGTCGCCGAGCCATTCCATCGTCATGCCCCCGTCTCGTGTCTGGCCCCCATCATGTCAACCGCTCCTAACGAAGGGGGGTGGGACCCGCCCACCGTGACCGCAGCGTGTCCGAGCGGCCGGTGGGATCGGTCCCGGTCGAGCCCGGACGGCGGGCGTCAGGTGCGCGCCCGCGCCGACCACCGGTCACCGTGCTGCTCGAGCACGAGGTCGATACCGAAGGTCTGCGAGAGGTTGGCCTCGGTGAGCGTGATCTCGATCGGGCCCTGCGCGACGACCTGGCCCTCGCGCAGGAGGAGCACGTCGGTGAAGTGCGGGGGGATCTCCTCGACGTGGTGGGTCACCATGACGAGGGCGGGCGCCTCGAGGTCGCCCGCGATCTGACCGAGGCGACCGACGAGGTCCTCGCGTCCGCCGAGGTCGAGACCAGCGGCCGGCTCGTCGAGGAGCATCAGCTCGGGGTCGGTCATCAGGGCGCGGGCGATCTGCACGCGCTTGCGCTCGCCCTCGGAGAGCGTCCCGTAGGTCCGGTCGGCGAGGTGCCCGGCGCCCAGGGCCTCGAGCAGCTCGACCGCGCGGGCGTGGTCGAGTCCGTCGTAGGACTCGCGCCAACGACCGACGACACCCCACGAGGCGGTGACGACGACGTCGGACACCCGCTCGCGCGGCGGGATGCGCTCGGCCAGCGACGCGGAGGCCAGACCGATGCGCGGCCGCAGGTCGAAGACGTCGACCGCGCCGAGGACCTCGCCGAGGACACCGACGACACCTCGGGTGGGGTGCATGCGCGCGGCAGCCAGCTGCAGCAGCGTCGTCTTGCCCGCGCCGTTGGGCCCCAGGACGACCCAGCGCTGCCCCTCCTCGACCTCCCAGTCGATCTCCGAGAGCAGGGTCGACTCCCCGCGGACCACGGTGGCGCCGGCGAGGGCGAGGACATCACTCATGGTCCGACCCTAACCGTCGCGGATTACCATCTGTCAGATGCCCGAGCTGCCCGCCTCCGTCCGTGTCGCCGCGTGGGTCACGCACGCCTGGGCCGGTGGCGTGACCCTGACCCAGGCGGTCGAGCGGGCCCTGCCCGACATCGACCACACCGAGGGTCTCGTCGAGCAGCTGCGGCTGTGGCGCGACCTCGGCGAGGCAGCCGTCCTCGTCGCCCTCCCCGGCCCCGGTGACCTGGCCGGCCTGCCCCGCTGCGGACCGGTGGCCACCGACGCCGCCGTGGAGGCGGGTGAGGCCCTCTACGTCGCCGGCCTCGGTGGGCTGCTCGTGCCGTCGACGTCGACCTTCGGCTCCGAGGGCGCCCGGGGGGTGCGCATCGACTGGATGGCCCACGACGCCGATCCGATCCCTCCGCACCGCATCGAGGCGCTCGCGCCCTCCCAGCTCGAGCGACACCTGCGACGCACCCTCCTCGCCGCGATCGACGAGCTCGATGCCATCGGGGGCACCCCCTGGGCCGACGACCTGGCACGCGACCTCGCCGACGACCGGCTCGGGGCCGACTGGGCTCTCCCCGATGCCCTGCCCGAGCGCGCCCGCAAGGTCATCGGGTTGGCCGGCACCGTCTCCATCGCCACCGAGCTGGGGCTGCAGGCCTCGGGTGCGATCACGGCCGCCGGCGACGAGGCCCGCGCCACCGCCCTTCGTGCCCTGGGGCGCGAGAGCGAGCGCTGCCTCGCCGACGCGACCAATGCCGCGTGCGCCACGATGGCCGGCTGGGTCCCGAGCCGCTGATGCGGGTCCTGCGGACCGCTCGGCTGCGCCTCGACCCGGTCGGCCGCGAGCACCTCCCCTTCCTCGCCGACCTCGATGCCGACCCCGAGGTTCTGCGGCACATCATCGGCCGGGCCCGCACCCATGAGGAGGCACTGGAGTTCTGGACGCCGCAGGTCCCCGGCCCCATGTGGGTGGGGCACGTCGACGAGCGCCCCGTCGGGTGGTGGTCCCTGTGGCCGCGCGAAGGGGGCGTGGCCGAGCTCGGCTACCGCCTCGCCCGGTCGTGGTGGCGGCAGGGCCTGGCGGTCGAGGGGGCGAGGGCCGTTGTCGCAGTCGGCTTCACCGACCCAGGGCTCGACATCGTGCGCGCCGAGACGATGATGGTCAACTCCGGCTGCCGCGGCGTCATGCGGCGCCTGGGCATGCGGGAGGTGCGCATCGAGGTGCGTGAGTGGGAGGAGCCCCTGCCCGGCGCCGAGCTCGGCGAGGTCGTCGCCGAGCTGACCCGTCAGAACTGGGCAAGCACGCTCTCGTAGACCGCCATGGTCCGGTCGCCGATGCTCGTCCAGCTGAAGTGCTCTACCGCCCGCTCGCGGCCGGCGACCCCACGGGATCGCGCGCGCTCGGGGTCGGCCACGGCCTGCACGAGGGCCGCCGCGAGATCGGCCTCGAAGCGCGCGCTGTCGACGGGTGCCCCCGTGCCGTCGTCGACCTGCTCGATGGGAACGAGCCACCCGGTGACGCCGTCGTCCACGACCTCGGGAATGCCGCCGGTCGCGGTGGCCACGACGGGCAGCTCGCACGCCATCGCCTCGAGGTTGACGATGCCCAGCGGCTCGTAGACCGAGGGGCAGGCGAAGACCGTGCCGGCGGTGAGCAGCGCGATGACCTCGGCCCGCGGCAGCATCTGCGAGATCCACACGACCCCGTCACGGGTGGCTCGCAGCTCGGCGACGAGGGCCTCGACCTCGGCGAGGATCTCGGGGGTGTCGGGGGCTCCGGCGCACAGGACGAGCTGCACCTCCGGGGGCAGCTCGCGGGCGGCGCGCAGCAGGTGGGGCAGTCCCTTCTGCCGGGTGATCCGCCCGACGAAGACGACCGACGGGCGGTCGGGGTCGACGCCGTGGCGTCGCACGACCTCCGGGTCGGGTGCCGGCTGCCACAGCCCGGCATCGATGCCGTTGTGGACGACGTGCACCCGCTCGGGGTCGATGGACGGGTAGCTGCGCAGGATGTCCGCGCGCATGCCGTGACTGACGGCGATGACGCCGGCCGCCCCCTCGTAGGCGGTGCGCTCGACCCACGAGCTCAAGGCGTAGCCGCCGCCCAGCTGCTCGGCCTTCCACGGGCGCAGCGGCTCGAGGCTGTGCGCCGAGACGACGTGCGGCACCCCATGCAGCAGTCCGGCGGTGTGGCCGGCGAAGTTGGCGTACCAGGTGTGGCTGTGGACCAGGTCGGCCCCCGCGCAGTCGGCCGCCATCGCCAGATCGACGCCCATCGTCGTCAGGGCGGGGTTGGCCCCCGCCAGAGCCGGCGGATCGGGATAACCGGTGGTCCCCCCTTCGTCCCGGGGCTCGCCGAAGCACCGGACCCGCACGTCGGTGTCGCCCCGCTCGCGCAGCGCCCGCGTCAGCTCGGCGACGTGGACCCCGGCACCGCCGTAGACGGCCGGGGGGTACTCCTTGCTGAGGATGTCGACGCGCACGTGACCAGCCTAGGACCAAAGGGGGACGACTCGCCCCGTAGCCACTAGGTTTGGACCATGGTCCGCAGAGGTCAGCCCAGTGTCCTGGCGATCGTCCTCGCCGGTGGTGAGGGCAAACGGCTCATGCCGCTCACCGCCGACCGGGCCAAGCCCGCCGTCCCCTTCGGTGGGATCTATCGGCTCGTCGACTTCGCCCTGAGCAATGTCGTCAACTCCGGCTACGCCAAGGTCATCGTGCTGACGCAGTACAAGTCGCACAGCCTGGACCGGCACGTCAGCCAGGCCTGGCGCCTCGCCTCCCCGCTCGGGCACTACGTCGCCCCGATCCCCGCCCAGCAGCGACGCGGCAAGAGCTGGTACACGGGCAGCGCCGACGCGATCTACCAGTCCCTCAACGCGATCACCGACGAGCGCCCGGACATCGTCGTCGTGGTCGGCGCCGACCACGTCTACCGCATGGACTTCTCCGACATGGTCGAGCTGCACCTCGAGACGGGCGCCGACTGCACCGTCGCCGCGATCCGGCAGCCGATCGCCACGGCCGACCAGTTCGGCGTCATGGAGGTCACCGACGACGGCCGCCGCATCACCGCCTTCCGGGAGAAGCCGACCGACCCGGTCGGGCTGCCCGACGCGCCCCACGAGGTCTACGCGTCGATGGGCAACTACGTCTTCTCCGCCGATGCGCTCATGGACGCGGTCAACCGTGACGCCGACACCGAGAGCCGGCACGACATGGGTGGCGACATCGTCCCCGACCTCGTCTCCCGTGGCACGGCCTACGCCTACGACTTCGCCGACAACACCGTGCCGGGGTCGACCGACCGCGACCGCGGCTACTGGCGCGACGTCGGCACGATCGACAGCTACTTCGACGCACACCTCGACCTGACGTCGATCCACCCGGTCTTCAACCTCTACAACTACAGCTGGCCGATCAACACCCACCACGGGCCCTTCCCACCGGCGAAGTTCGTCCACGCCGACACCGAGCGCGCCGGCGGGGCGACCAACTCGGTCGTCTCACCCGGAGTCGTCGTCTCCGGTGGGCACGTCCACAACTCGGTGCTCTCCCCCGGGGTCTTCGTGCACAGCTACTCCGACGTCATCGACAGCGTCCTGCTCGACGGCGTCGACGTCGGTCGGCACGCCCAGCTGCACCGGGTGATCGTCGACAAGGGCGTGCGGCTGCCCGCCGGGATCCGCCTCGGCCACGACCGCGAGCAGGACCTCGCCCGCGGCCTGCAGGTCACCGAGTCCGGCATCACCGTGGTCGGCAAGGGACACGTCTTCGACGAGACCTAGACTGCGCCGCATGACCTCCCGCCCCGACACCTCCCCGTCGTCCGTCGAGCTGCCGGGCGAGGGCCCGCTCGCGCTCGTCATGGACGTCGACTCCACCCTGATCCGCGACGAGGTCATCGAGCTCATCGCCGAGCACGCGGGCACCCGCGACGAGGTCGCCGCGGTCACCGAGGCCGCGATGCGGGGTGAGCTCGACTTCGCCGGGAGCCTGCACGCACGCGTGGCCACCCTCGCCGGTCTGCCGGTCGAGGTCCTCGACCGGGTGCGCGCGGCGGTGCGACTGACGCCGGGTGCGCGGACGCTGGTGACCACGCTCGTCGAGGCAGGGCACACCGTCGGTCTCGTCAGCGGCGGGTTCACCGAGGTCGTCGACGACCTGGCCCGCGAGCTCGGCATCCCGACGGCACGCGCCAACACCCTCGAGATCGTCGACGGGCACCTGACGGGCAAGGTCCTCGGCGAGGTCGTCGACCGTGCGGCCAAGGCAGACTTCCTCACCCGCCTCGCGGCCTCGGCGGGGATCGAGCGCGATCGCACGGTCGCGGTCGGCGACGGGGCCAACGACCTCGACATGATGGCCGCCGCCCAGCTCGGCATCGCCTTCTGCGCCAAGCCCGCCGTGCGTGAGCAGGCCGACGCCGCCATCGACGAGCCCGACCTCCGCCGGGTCCTCGGCCTGCTCGGCATCACCCCTCTCCCCCAGCCCGACGACGAGGGCGGCCACCCCCTCGCCTGACCGCGTGTCGGACTGCAGTTCGCGTCGGGAGCAGCGAGGTCCGGGGCCTCAGGTCCCCCCGAGGGCCTGAACTGCCGCGCGACACGCTGCGGGTGCGGAGACTACGGGAGGGCGAAGGGGGATGTCGGCACACATCAAGCCGAAGTCGAGCACGACGACTCAGCCACACGACAACGAAGGACTTCGGCGGGTGCCGACGTCCCCCTTCGTCCGGACGGGACCCCGCGGGACCGGGAGAGGGGGTCAGATCCCCATCGCGTGCACGCCACCGTCGACGTGCAGGATCTCGCCGGTCGTCGCGGGGAACCAGTCGGACAGCAGCATCGTGCAGGCCTTGGCCGTGGGCACCGGGTCGTTGACGTCCCAGCCGACGGGCGCGCGGTCGTCCCACGAGTTCTCGAAGGTCTCGAAGCCGGGGATCGACTTCGCCGCGGTCGTGCGGATCGGGCCGGCGGCGACGAGGTTGCAGCGGACCCCCTTCGGGCCGAGGTCGCGGGCGAGGTAGCGGTTGGTCGACTCGAAGGCCGCCTTGGCCACGCCCATCCAGTCGTAGACCGGCCAGGCGAAGCTCGCGTCGAAGGTCAGACCCACGATCGACCCGCCCTCGCTCATCATCGGCAGCGCCGCGACGCCGAGCGCCTTGAGCGAGTAGGCCGAGACGTGGATCGCGGTGCTCACGTCCTCCCACGACGCGTCGAGGAAGGTGAAGGCGCCCTCGGGCGCGAAGCCGATCGAGTGGAGGACGCCGTCGAGGCGCTCGGTGTGCTCACCGATCCGGCCGGCCAGGGCGGCGAGGTCCTCCTCGCTCGTGACGTCGAGCTCGATGACCGGAGCCTCCTGCGGGAGACGCTTGGCGATCGTCCTGGTGATCTTCATCGTCCGGCCGAAGCTGGTGAGGATCACCTGCGCCCCCTGCTCCTGGGCGAGCTTGGCGACGTGGAAGGCGATCGAGGACTCCATGAGGACGCCGGTGATGAGGAAGGTCTTGCCGGTGAGCATCTAGCTGCCTTTCGAAGGGGGTGCGAGGAGAGCGGTGGCGAAGCGCTCAGTGGCCCATGCCGAGGCCGCCGTCGACGGGGATGACCGCGCCGGAGATGTAGGACGCCTCGTCGGAGGCGAGGAAGGAGATCGCGGCGGCGACCTCGTCGGCCTGCCCGTAGCGGCGGGCGGGGATGGCGGCCTGGTACTCGGCCTTGGTCTTGTCGGGCAGCTCGGCCGTCATGTCGGTCTCGATGAACCCGGGCGCGACGACATTGGCGGTGATGCCGCGGGCACCGAGCTCGCGCGTCATCGAGCGGGCGATGCCGACGAGGCCGGACTTCGACGCGGCGTAGTTGGTCTGCCCGGGCGACCCGTAGAGGCCGACGACGCTGGAGAGCAGGATGACCCGGCCGAAGCGGGCCTTGACCATCGGCGTGGCCGCGCGGCGCACGCACCGGAAGGTCCCGTGGAGGTTGGTGTCCACGACTGACGAGAACTCCTCGTCGGTCATGCGCATGAGCAGGGTGTCCTTGGTGATGCCCGCGTTGGCGACGAGCACCTCGACGTCCCCCTCGAGCTTCTCCTTCGCCGCGGTGAAGGCGGCGTCGACCGACGCGGTGTCGGTGATCTCGCAGGCGACGACGTCCAGACCCTCGACCGGGTCGCCCGATCGCGACGTCACGACGACCCGGTGACCGTCGGCGACCAGCCGTCGCGCGATCGCCTCCCCGATGCCTCGGTTGCCTCCCGTGACGAGCACTCGCCGCGATGTCATGTCTCTCCTTCGTCGGTGGCCGCGTGTGGGTCAGATCACGCACCGTCGACGCTAGAGCACTACCGTCGGGTAGCCCGAACCGGTCCGCAGAACGTCCAGACTCGCGGCGTACCCTTGGGGGCGTGCCGCACGCGTCCGTTCCCTCGGTGACCACCGCACCGATCTCGCTCCAGGAGGAGCAGGCCGGTCGGATGCGCCAGTACCTCGCGACGATGGCGCTGCGCACGGCGTGCTTCGTCGGCGCCTACTTCTTCGAGGGGTGGCTGCGGTGGGTGTGCGTCGGTCTCGCCGTCGTCCTGCCCTACATCGCGGTCGTCCTCGTCAACGCCGTGCGCCCCCGCGTGGCCGACGAGGCCTTCCAGCCCGTGACCGACCACCGCCGGCAGCTGGACGCCTGATGCCGACCGACGAGCTGGTGTGCAGCCGCAAGGCCTGCCGCGACGCCGCGACCCGGGCCGTGCTGTGGCGCAACCCCCGCATCCACGACGAGTCGCGTCGCAAGGTCTGGCTCGCCTGCGCCGAGCACGAGGAGGTCCTGCGCGAGCACCTCGCCATCCGCGGCTTCCCGGTGACGACCTGCGCCCTCGACGAGATCCCGGACGACGCCGGCTGATGCTTCGTCTTGCCCTCACCCCGAGGTGGCTCGGGTGGTTCCTCCTCGTCGTCCTCGCGTCCCTGGCGTGCCTGTGGCTCGGCCAGTGGCAGTGGGGCCGCTACGAGGACAGGTCCGCGCGTGCCGAGCGGATCGAGAGCCACTACGAGGCGGACCCCGTGCCCGTCACCGAGGTCCTCACCGACGATCCGGTCGCCATCGACGACGAGTGGACCCGGGTGCGCGCGACCGGCACCTACGACACCGGTCACCAGGTCCTCGTCCGCAACCGTCCGCTCGACGGCACCTACGGCTACGAGGTGCTCCTCCCCCTTCGGCTCGAGGGCGGCGGCACCCTCCTCGTCGATCGCGGCTGGGTCCCCAACAGCCCGAAGGGGGCGGACGTCGCCCCCGAGGTCCCGGCCGCACCCACCGGTGAGGTGACCGTCACCGGGTGGATCCGCTTGGGAGAGAAGAGCCTCGAGCGCGACATGCCGTCGGGGCAGGTCGCCAGCATCAACCTGCAAGAGGTCTCTGACGAGGTCGACGCCGACCTCCTCGGCGGCTACCTCTCGCTCCAGTCGGAGGACCCCGAGAGTGAGCGGCCCGAGCCGCTGGCCGTCCCCGACACCGACACCGGGCCGCACATGGCCTATGCGATCCAGTGGTGGCTGGTCATCCCGGCGGGCTGGGTCTTCGTCGTCCTCGCGCTGCGCCGCGAGGCGCAGGAGGGCGTCGGCCGCACGCCCCGCCCCAAGAAGGTGCGCATCTGGGACGAGGAGGACGGCTGAGGCCGCTCCCCCGGCGTCGGCACCGACCGCCCTCTCGTCACCCGACCTCGAGCGGGTCGGCCTGACCGTCGAACTGCGTGGCGTGGAGCGTCGCGTAGACCCCCTGTGCCGACAGCAGCGCCTCGTGGGTACCGCGCTCGACGACCCGGCCACCGTCGACGACGAGGATCTGGTCGGCGGCCCGGATCGTCGAGAGCCGGTGGGCGATGACGATCGCCGTGCGCCCCTCCAGCGCCGTGTCCAGGGCGCGCTGCACGGCGACCTCCGACTCGCTGTCGAGGTGGGCCGTCGCCTCGTCGAGGATGAGCACGGCGGGTGACTTCAGCAGCAGGCGCGCGATGGCGAAGCGCTGCTTCTCGCCACCGGAGAGCCGGTGGCCACGGTCGCCGACCACCGTGTCGAGGCCGGCCGGCAACGCCGCGACGAGCGGGTGGATCTGCGCCGCCCGCAGCGCCTCCCACATCTGCTCCTCGGTCGCCTCGGGCTTGGCGTAGGCGAGGTTGGCCCGGATCGTGTCGTGGAAGAGGTGGGCCTCCTGGGTCACCATGCCGACGGTCGAGCTCACCGACTCGATCGTGGCCTCGCGCAGGTCGCGCCCGCCGATGCGCACTGACCCGTTCGTGGGATCGTAGAAGCGGGTCACGAGCGAGGTGATCGTGCTTTTGCCGGCACCACTCGGCCCGACGAGCGCGATGAGCTGCCCCGGTTCGGCACGCAGGGTCACGCCCTGCAGCACCGGGCCACCCTGCTCGCGGTCGCCGGTCGTGGCGCCCTCGAGGGAGCGCAGCGAGATCGCGTCGGCACCGGGATAGGTGAAGTGGACGTCGTCGAGCTCGACGGACAGGGCCTCGCCCTCGGGCAGCGGCTGCGCGTCGGGTGCCTCGCGGATGCTCGAGGGCATGTCGAGCAGCTCGAAGAGCCGGGCGAAGGAGACGAGCGCCGTGAGGACGTCGACGTGGACGTTGGAGATCGCGGTGAGCGGCCCGTAGAGCCGGGCGAGCAGCGCCGCGAGCGCCAGCAGGGTGCCGACCGTCAGCGTGCCCTCGACGGCCATGAGGCCCCCCACCCCGTAGACCATCGCCGTGGCCAGCGAGGCGAGCGCGGTGAGCATGACGAAGAAGAAGCCCCGGTTGACGGCGATGCGCACCCCGATGTCGCGCACCCGTGCCGCCCGCACGTCGTACTGCTCGATCTCGCGCGCCGGCTGGCCGAAGATCTTGACGAGGAGCGCACCGGCGACGTTGAACCGCTCGGTCATCTGGTTGCCCAGGTCGGCGTTGAGGTTCATCTGCTCGGCGGACAGGCCGGCCAGGCGCCGACCCATCCACTTGGCCGGCAGGACGAAGAAGGGCACGAGGACCAGCGAGGCCAGCGTCAGCTGCCACGAGAGGGCGAACATCGCTCCGAGGATGAGCACCAGCGAGATGACATTGCTGACGACCGACGACAGCACGGTCGTGAAGGCCTGCTGGGCCCCGATGACATCGCTGTTGAGCCGGGTGACGAGCGCGCCGGTCTGCGCGCGGGTGAAGAAGGCGATCGGCTGGCGCAGCACGTGCGCGAAGACCTCGGTGCGCAGGTGGTGGATCAGCCCCTCCCCGATGCGCGCGGACATCCAGCGCTGCACGAGGCTGGTCACGGCCTCGACGACCGCGATGGCCGCGACGAGCAGGGCCAGCGTGATGACCACCCCACGGTCCTGCGGGGTGACGCCGTCGTCGATGAGCCGCTGGAGCAGCAGCGGCACCGCGACGACGGTCATCGAGCCGATGGCGACCAGCGTGAGGAAGGCCGCGATGGTGCCCTTGAAGGGTCTGGCATAGCCGAGGACGCGTCGGGCGGTGCCCTTGGGCAGGGGCGTCGAGCGCGCCTTGTCGCCCGAGCTCATGGACTGCATGAGCCCCCAGGCACTGTTGGTCATCATCGTCGTGGTCTCCTCGTCCTTCCGGGACGTCAACCACGGTGCCGCACACGGGATTCCCGTGCACGCAAAGTCGGCCGTCAGCCCAGGACGCGGTGCAGCACCAGCCGGGCCACGGCCTCGGTGTCCGCGAGTCCCCCCGGGACGAAGGGGGACCCCGTCGCCTCGGCGAGAGCCGCGACCTTGTCGTGGAGCACGCCCTCCGCGAGGGTCGCCGGCACGACGACCCGCCCGCTCGTCGCGCCGGCACGGGGTGCGGCGAGGGTCATGCTCAGCCACCCCGGCCGGGGGTGGGCGTCGAGGAGGGTGCGGATGCTCTGACCGGCCTGACCGGAGCTGGACCCGCCGGCGACGAGCAGGGTGGCGCTCCCTTCGTCGTGGCCCGCGGCGCGCAGCCGCTCGTCGACCGCGTCCAGGAGCAGCGGGTGACCGCCGAGCGCACCGACGACCTGTGCTCTCGCTCCGGTCACGCCGAGCGCCCGGACGGCAGCGGGCACGTCGACCCGCGCGTGGAAGGCCGGCGTGATGAGCATCGGGACGACGGTGACGTCGCCATCGAGCCGGGGCCCGAGCTCCTCCGGTCGTGGGTGGTCGTTCTCGATGTAGACGAGGTGGGTGCTCCCCCGGCCGGCCGCCGCCAAGGGCTCGGCGACCCGGGAGCGCAGCCGCTCCAGGGTCGCCGAGTGGCGCGCGTCGGGCGAACCGTGCGCGAGCAGGACCGTCGTCACGCGCTCACGTGTGCAGGCCGCACTCGACCTTGTCCGTGCCCGACCAGCGGCCGGCCCGGGCGTCCTCGCCCTCGGCGACGGGCCGGGTGCACGGGGCGCAGCCGATCGAGGCGTAGCCGCTCTGCCGCAGGGGGTTGAGGAAGACCGACTGCTCGGCTGCGTACTGGTCGACGTCGTCCTGGGTCCAGGCGGCGATCGGGTTGAGCTTGACCATGCCGCGACGCTCGTCCCAGCCGACGACGGTGATGTCGGTGCGGGTCGGGGCGTCCTCGCGGCGCATGCCGGTCACCCAGGCGTCGTGGTCCTCGAGGGCACGGTTGAGCGGCTCGACCTTGCGCATGGCGCAGCACAGGTTGGGGTCCCGGTCGTGCAGCCTGGGGCCGTGCTCGGCGTCCTGCTCGGCGACGGTGAGCCTGGGGTAGATGGTGCGCAGCCGGATCGGCAGCATCGCCTCGTAGGCGTCGCGCGTGCCGAGGGTCTCGGCGAAGTGGTAGCCGGTGTCGAGGAAGAAGACGTCGGCGCCCTCGAGGGTGGTGCCGACGAGGTGCACGAGCACCTCGTCGCCCATCGAGCTGGCGACCGTCAGGCCGTCACCGAAGGTCTCGTGCGCCCAGGCCAGGGCCCGTCGGCCGATCTCGACTCGGCCCTCGTGGGTGTCGCCCAGCTCGGCCTCGAGTGCGGTGAAGAGCTCCTCGCCCTCGCGGGCCAGGTCGCGCAGGCGGTCGGTCTCGAGGTGCGTGGTCATCGGATGTCCTCCTCATCGGCCCGGCGCACCCACAGGGCGAAGGACTCCCCTTCGTCACGCTGGGCGAGGTAGGTGCGCGCCAGGCGCTCGATGTAGTCGGGCAGGTCGTCGCCGACGACCTTGAGGGCGCGGGTCTTGCGAGCCAGCGCGGTCTCCTCGGCCAAGGCGCCGCCGAGGTGGACCTGGAAGACCTCCTGGTGGGTGCCGTCCTCGCGCTTGTCGAGCATGCCCTTGAGGCCCACGTCGGCGACCTGGCTGCGGGCGCAGCTGTTGGGGCAGCCGTTGAAGTGGATGCTGAAGGGGACGTCGATGGTCAGGCGCTTCTCGAGCTCCTCGACGGTCCACCGGGCGCGGTTCTTGGTGTCGGTCAGGGCCAGCTTGCAGAACTCCAGACCCGTGCACGCGAGGACATTGCGGCGCCACTCGCTGGGGTGGACGTCCAGGTCGATCTCCTTGAGGTCCGTGGCCAGCGCGTCGGCCCGGTCGGGCTCGACGTCGAGGACGAGGATCTTCTGGTGCGGCGTGAAGCGGATCCGCTGGGAGCCGGCCGCCTCGGCGAGATCCGCCAGACGGGTGAGCTTCGTGCCCGTCATGCGACCGGCGATCGGCGCGGCGCCGACCCACACGCGGCCGTCGACCTGCTCGTGGATGCCGACGTGGTCACGGCGACTCCCCTTCGGCGCGACGGCCTCGGGCCCGTCGACGAGACGGCGGCCGAGGTAGTCGTCCTCGAGGACCCGGCGGAACTTCTCCGCGCCCCAGTCGGCCATGAGGAACTTCAGGCGGGCCTTGTTGCGCAGGCGCCGGTAGCCGTGGTCGCGGAAGATCGACGTGACGCCGTGCCACACGGCCGGCACGTCCTCGACGGGCACCCACACGCCGAGCCGCTGGGCGAAGATCGGCTTGACGGACAGGCCGCCACCGACCCACACATCGAAGCCCGGCCCGTGCTCGGGGTGCTCCACGCCGACGAAGGAGATGTCGTTGATCTCGTGGGCGATGTCGAGGACCGGCGAGCCGGAGATCGCCGTCTTGTACTTGCGCGGCAGGTTGGAGAACTCGGGGCTGCCGATGTACTCGCGCTTGATGATCTCCATGGCCGGTGTGCCGTCGATGATCTCGGCCTTGTCGATGCCGGCGACCGGAGAGCCGAGCATCGTGCGCGGGCAGTCGCCGCAGGCCTCGGTGGTCGACAGGCCCACGGACTCGAGGCGGCGCCAGATCTCCGGCACGTCCTCGATGCGCACCCAGTGCAGCTGGATGTTCTGCCGGTCGGAGACGTCGGCGGTGTCGCGGGCGAACTCGGTGCTGATCCCCGCAACGGTGCGCAGCTGCTCGGTGCTCATCCGACCGCCGTCGCTGCGCACGCGCATCATGAAGTACTCGTCGTCGAGGCCGTCCTCGCCGGTGTGCGTGCCGTCGAGGCCCTGCTTGCGCTGGGTGTAGAGGCCCCACCAGCGGAAGCGACCGGACAGGTCGTCCGGGGCGATCGAGGCGAAGCCGCCCTGCGCGTAGACGTCCTCGATCCGGGCGCGCACGTTGAGCGCGTCGTCCTCCTGCTTGAACTCCTCGTTGTGGTTCAGCGGGGTCCGGTCGCCGTCTGCCCAGGCGCCGGTGGACTTCGTGCGGGTGGGGCGGGTCGTCACAGTCACCCGCCCATCCTACGAGCCACCTTATGGATTGCATAACCGCCTGTTATGCGTCTCACCTGCTGGAGCAGGCCGCACGAGGGCGATCAGGCGAGCGTCACCAGATCGCGGTAGTCCGCGCTGTAGAAGTCCTCCACACCGTCGGGCAGCAGCAGGATCCGCTCCGGCTGCAGGGCGTCGACGGCGCCCTCGTCGTGGGTGACGAGGACGACCGCGCCCTTGAAGGTCGACAGCGCCCCGAGGATCTCCTCGCGGCTGGCCGGGTCGAGGTTGTTGGTCGGCTCGTCGAGGAGCAGGACGTTGGCGCTGGAGACGACGAGGAGGGCGAGCGAGAGCCGGGTCTTCTCCCCGCCGGAGAGCACGCCGGCCGGCTTGTCGACGTCGTCGCCGGTGAAGAGGAAGGAGCCGAGCACCTTGCGCACCTCGGTCTCACCGAGGTCCGGCGCGGCCGACTTCATGTTGGCCAGGACCGACCGGTCGACGTCGAGATTTTCGTGCTCCTGGGCGTAGTAGCCGAGCTTGAGCCCGTGCCCCGGCTCGACCTGTCCGGTGTCCGGTGCGTCGACCCCGGCGAGCATCCGCAGCAGCGTCGTCTTGCCGGCACCGTTGAGCCCGAGGACGACGACCTTGCTCCCCCGGTCGATCGCGAGGTCGACGTCGGTGAAGATCTCGAGGCTCCCGTAGGAGCGGGACAGGCCGGAGGCACGAAGGGGGGTCCGCCCGCAGGGTGCGGGGTCGGGGAAGCGCAGCTTGGCCACGCGGTCCTGGGTCCGCCCCCCCTCGACGCCGGCGAGCATCCGTTCGGCGCGCTTGATCATCTGCTGCGCCGCGGTGGCCTTGGTTGCCTTGGCCCGCATCTTCTCGGCCTGGTCGAGCAGGGCGCCGGCCTTCTTCTGGGCGTTCTGCAGCTCGCGCTTGCGGCGGCGCTCGTCGGTCTCGCGCTGCTGGAGGTAGTTCTTCCAGCCCATGTTGTACTGATCGATCTCGCACCGGTTGGCGTCGAGGTGGAAGACGCGGTTGACGACGACCTCGAGCAGGTCGACGTCGTGGCTGATGATGATCAGCCCGCCCTTGTAGTTCTTGAGGTGGTCGCGCAGCCAGGCGATCGAGTCGGCGTCGAGGTGGTTGGTCGGCTCGTCGAGCAGCAGGGTCTCGTTGCCGGAGAAGAGGATCCGGGCGAGCTCCACCCGACGGCGCTGACCACCCGAGAGGGTCTCGAGGCTCTGGTCGAGTCGGGCCTCGTCGATGCCGAGCGCCGAGGCGATGCTCCCGGCCTCGGACTCCGCGGCGTACCCGCCCGCCGACTCGAACTCCTCCTGCAGGCGGGAGAACCGCGCCATCGCCCGCTCGAGCGTCTCCGGGTCGGCGCTGGCCATCCGCTGCTCGGCCGTCCGGCGGTCGGTGACGATCCGGTCGAGCCCGCGTGCCGAGAGGATGCGCTGCCGGGCCGTGACGGTGAGGTCCCCGGTGCGTGGGTCCTGCGGCAGGTAGCCGATCCCGCCGCTCGCGGTGACGCTGCCGGCCGCCGGCTGACCCTGCCCTGCCAGGACCTTGGTCAGGGTGGTCTTGCCGGCGCCGTTGCGTCCCACGAGGCCGACCCGGTCGCCGGGGGCGACCCGGAAGCTCGCTCCCTCCAGGAGGATCCGGGACCCGGCGCGCAGCTCGATGCCGCTGGCTGTGATCACGGGTGGTTCTCCTGCACGTGCGAGGGCTCGGTCGGCGGCTAGTGTAAGTCGCGCGACCGCGCGTTCCCGCATCGGTTGGTCGCGGCGGTCCGGGCCCGCTCCTGATGGAGGTCAGTACATGAGCATCAACGACAACGCCTCGCTCGACACCTCGCGCATGGGCGGCGGGGGTGGCGGCGGGGGCCGTGGCCCGGTCATCGCCGGGGGTGGCGGCATCGTCGGTGTCATCGTCGTCATCGTCGCGCTGCTCATGGGCGCCAATCCCTCGGACCTCGGTGTCGGAGGCCAACCCCAGGAGAGCGCATCGGGCGAGGACACCTGGGTGCAGGACAACTGCAAGACCGGGGCCGACGCCAAGAAGGAGCGCCGCTGCCTGATGGTCCTCGGCGAGAACAGCCTCTACGACTTCTGGAGCGACCAGCCCGACCTGGCCAAGGCCCTCGACGACGCGGGTCAGGACTTCCGCGGGCCCAAGCAGACGGTCGTCTACCAGGGGCAGACGCAGTCCCAGTGCGGCACGGCGAGCAACCAGATCGGTCCCTTCTACTGCCCCCTGGACGAAAAGATCTTCATCGACACCGACTTCTTCGACATCATGGAGAGCCAGCTCGGCGCCGAGGACGGGACCCTCGCCGAGCTCTACGTCCTCGCCCACGAGTACGGCCACCACATCCAAAACGTCTACGGCGTCCTCGAGGAGTCGCAGAAGGACCCGCAGGGCGCCGACTCGGGCGCGGTGCGCGTCGAGCTCATGGCCGACTGCTTCGCGGGCATGTGGATGCAGCACGCGACGCAGACCAAGGACGCCAACGGCGAGGTCCTCATCACCGAGATCAGCGAGGCCGACGTGCGCAATGCCATGGGCGCGGCCAAGTCGGTGGGCGACGACGAGATCCAGAAGAAGTCCGGTGGCGGAGTCAACCCCGAGGGCTGGACCCACGGCTCGGCCAAGGCCCGTCAGGCCTGGCTGCTGCGCGGGATGAAGGCCGACTCGGTCGGCTCGTGCGACACCTTCGAGGTCGCCGACCCCAACAACATCTGAGCCTCCCGAGCTACTTCTTCCTGCCCTCCGACTTGCCGGCGCCCCACTGGCCCTCCGTCGGGGCGAAGACCCACACCGTCGTGCCCTTCGGGTAGTAGCGGTTGATGCTGAACTTCACGTAGCCGGTCGAGCTGGTCCGCGCCGACTTGATGTACTGCTGCGGCTCGCCGGGCTTCTTGACGAGCAGCCAGGTCTTGATGCCGCTGGCAGCCGGCCCCCCAATGCCCTGCTTGACCCGGGCGGAGACGCCCCCACCCGTGGCCCAGGTCTTCGGCCACGTGGCCCGCAGCTCGATCGGCGTCCGCCCGGTCGTCTCGGCGACGATGCCCGTCGAGTAGTCGGTCCAGTCGGTGTAGGAGCCGGTCATCCACATGACCGAGAAGGGCCCCACCGCACCCGCGGGCGCCGCAGGCGTGCGCTGCACGCCCCGCTGGAGGGCGATGGGCCGGGAGAGCCACGACGCGCCCCGGTCGCTCGTCGACAGCTCGGACAGCTGGGTCTCCTCGCCCGCGCGGGTGATGACGTAGGCCGTGTTGGCGTTTCGCGCGTCGAGCGTGATGCCCTCGGGGTACTCCTCCTGCCGCGCGACCGTCCGGGTGGTCCACGAGCCGCTCACGGTGGTCGCCCACTTGTAGGTGTAGCCGCTGCTCCCGGTGGTCCGGTCGGTCGTGGTGAAGGCGACCGTGGGATAGCCACCGGAGCGCAGTCCGAAGTCGTAGACGCGCACCCGACCGTCGAGGCTGCGTCCGTCGTAGATCTGGGTGCCCGAGCGCGGGTAGGCGGGGCGAGCGACGGCCGTGCCGTTGGTCCGACCCAGTTTCTTGGTCGCGGCGTCGTAGGTGAAGTGGTAGAGCGAGTTGTTGACGTCCTGGGCCGGGTGCCCGTCGCTCACGGCCAGATGCATCTGCTTCCAGCCCGAGGAGGCCGCCTCGAGGTAGGGCCAGGTGCGCAGCCCGCCCCCGGAGTTCTTGAAGAGCTGGACGGGAGCGGACCAGTTGACGAGGTCCTTGCTCGTCGAGACGACCCAGTTCTGGTCGGAGTAGCGACGGGTGAGCACGTGGTACTGGTTGCTCACGCCGCGCATCCGGAAGACCTGGACGTACGTCGACTTCGCATTTTCCATGCTCGAGCCCTTGAGCTTGCGCACCGCCGACATCTTCGTGACGTCACCCGCGGTGTTGCTCACGCGGTACTGCACCGGCGCCTTGCCGTGGCCTCCCCAGAAGGCCGCGATCCGCCCGTCAGCCGTCTCGACGAGGCCAGGGACGTTGTGGTCGTCGCGCAGCTGGTACTGGCTCAGCGTCGTCGTGGCCATCCGCTGGTCGGCCTTGCTCAGCGAGGTGAGCATGACCGAGCCCGCCCTCGTGACGTAGGCGAAGTAGGTGTAACGCGAGGTCTGCAGGACCCGCGGGTCGGAGTACCAGGTCCACGCGCCGTTGGAGGTCATCCGCACCGTCCGCGCCTCGAGCGAGTCGGCCGTGGCCGGCGCCGCCGCCACCGGCTGCGCCGGCTGCTCGGCGGTCTGGAGCGACTCGTCGGCCACCGAGTCGGCGACCCGCTGCTGCTGGGCCGTGGCGCGCTGGGTCATCGGCGTGCCCTTGGCGGCGGGCGGGACGGGGTCCGGCGGTGCCTGCTGCGCCTGCGGCGCGGTGGTCGCCGTCGGCGGTGGTGCCGCCACGGCGGCGGTCCCCGTCAGCAGGGCCGCCACGAGGGCGACGGTGGACATGACGGCAGTACGTGAAGAGCGCACGGTGCTTCCCCCGAAGGAATGTGGCAAGGCTCTCCCCGTCCTCGCCTACGCGCGCAGATTACACCCGCCGACGCGCTCCCCTGCGCAGGCTCAGTCGCTGATCTGCAGCCGCACGCACCGGGATCGTCGCGCGGCCTCCTGGAGCACCACGAGCCGCGGGTCGGGCAGGTCCCACAGGGTGCGCTGCGGCAGGTCGCGCAGGTGCTCCAGACGCGGGTCCTCGAGCACCTGCTCGGCCATCTGCCGGTCGCCGCCGAGGACGAGGGCGTCGACGGCGTCCCGCCCCAGATGACGAAGGGAGATCTCCCTCACCTTGTCGAGCACCCCGTCGGCCTGGTTGCCACGACGTCGGGCGTACCGTTGCTGGCTCCACCCGCCCTTCTTCGTCCGCGACTGGACGTAGGCGGTGCCGCACGTGTGGGCGAGGAGGTCACCCCCTTCGTCACGGCCCACGGCGTACCCGCCGCGCCGCACGAGGACCAGACCGATCCGCTGGTGCTCGAAGCGCTCCCCCGTCGCCGTGGCGCCGTCACCGCCGGTGAGCACGACGGTGCCCGGCCCGTCGGCGCGCGTGACGCCGTCGTGCCGGGCACCGAAGCCCTCGACCCACCGGTCGAGCCGAGCCGGGTCGACCTCGACCGTGCGGGTCATCGTGAGGAGTGGCTCAGATGTTGAAGCCGAGCGCGCGCAGCTGCTCGCGACCGTCGTCGGTGATCTTGTCGGGGCCCCACGGCGGCATCCACACCCAGTTGATCCGGGCGTCGGCGACAATGTCCGACAGCGCCCCGTCGACCTGGTCCTCGATGACGTCGGTCAGCGGGCAGGCGGCGGAGGTGAGGGTCATGTCGATGACTGCGTGGTTCTGCGGGTCGACGGTGATGCCGTAGACGAGACCGAGGTCGACGACGTTGATGCCGAGCTCGGGGTCGACGACGTCGCGCAGGGCCTCCTCGACATCGGCGACGTTGCTCGGGGTCGGTGCCTGGGCGGTCATGCGGACTCTCCTTCGGTCGTGCTGGGGACGTCGACGCCGGCCTGGGCCAGGGCGTCGGTGAGGGCCATCCAGCCGAGCAGCGCGCACTTGACGCGTGCCGGGTACTGGGCGACACCGGCCAGGGCGACACCGTCGCCGATGACCTCCTCGTCGCCCGGGTCCTGACCACGGCTGGTCAGCATGTGCCGCATCGCGGCGTGGACGTCCATGGCGTCATGGATCACCTCACCGGTGACCTCCTCGGCGAGGATCGAGGTGCTCGCCATGGAGATCGAGCAGCCCATGGCCTCGTAGGAGATGTCGGTGATGTGGGCGTCGGGGCCGGTGCCGTCGAGGTGGACGCGCAGCGTCACCTCGTCGCCACAGGTCGGGTTGACGTGGTGCACCTCGGCGACGTGCCCCTCACGCAGGCCGTGGCCGACCTTGCGCTTGGAGTGGTCGAGGATGAGCTCCTGGTAGAGGTCCATCAGGCGGCCCCCCGATCGATGCCGAAGATCTCGGGCACCCGGTCGAGCGCGGCCACGAGGGCGTCGATCTCGGCGGGGGTGTTGTAGACGGCCAGCGAGGCGCGCGTGGTCGCCGCGACGCCGAAGCTGCGGTGCAGCGGCCACGCGCAGTGGTGGCCGACGCGCACGGCGACGCCCTGGTCGTCGAGGACCTGGCCGACGTCGTGGGCGTGCACCCCGTCGACGACGAAGGAGACGGCCGAGCCGCGGTGGTCGGTGTCGGCGGGGCCGACGAGACGCACCCACGGGCGCTGCGCGAGCGAGTCGAGCAGCCGCGCGGTGAGCGCCTGCTCGTGCTGGGCGATGCGCTCGACGCCGATGTCACGCATCCAGCGGACGGCGGCGCCCAGACCGATGGCCTGGCTGGTCATCGGAACACCGGCCTCGAAGCGCGTGGGCGGCGGGGCATAGGTGCTGCCCTCCATGCGCACGATCTCGATCATCGAGCCGCCGGTGAGGAAGGCGGGCATCTGCTCCAGCAGGTCGTAGCGGCCCCACAGGACCCCGATGCCGCTCGGGCCGTACATCTTGTGACCGGAGAAGGCGAGCAGGTCCACACCCAGCTCGGTGACGTCGACCGGGAGGTGCGGCACCGACTGGCAGGCGTCGAGCACCGTGATGGCCCCGACGGAGCGGGCGGCGGCGACGACCCGCGGGACGTCGGTGACGGCCCCGAGGACGTTGGATGCGTGCGTGAAGGCCACGACCTTGGTCCGCTCGGTGACCATCTCGTCGAGCTGGTCGAGGTCGAGCCGGCCCTCGGTCGTCACGCCGATCCAGCGCAGGGTCGCGCCGGTGCGTCGGCACAGCTCCTGCCACGGGATGAGGTTGGCGTGGTGCTCGGCCTCGGTGATGAGCACCTCGTCGCCCTCACCGAGACGAAGGGGGGACCCCGCCTCGGCGTTGGAGAAGGCATAGGCGGCGAGGTTGAGCGCCTCGGTCGCGTTCTTGGTGAAGACCACCTCGCGCGGCTGGGCGCCGATGAGCCCGGCGATGTCGGCCCGGGCGCTCTCATAGGCCTCGGTGGCCTCCTCGGACAGCGCGTGGGCACCACGGTGCGGCGCGGAGTTGGCCGTGACGAGGAAGTCGCGCTCGGCGTCGAGGACGGCGAGCGGCTTCTGCGAGGTCGCGCCGGAGTCGAGGTAGACCAGCGGCTTGCCCCCGCGCACGGTGCGCTCGAGGATCGGGAACTGACCGCGGATCGCGGCCAGCTCGCCCTCGGGGATCAGCTGCGGCGTCATGGTCAGGCCCCTGCGGTCGTGGCGGGCTCCCCCGTCGCGATGAAGCGGTCGTAACCCTCGGCCTCGAGCTGGTCGGCCAGCTCCGGGCCGCCCTCCTCGGCGATCTTGCCGTCGACGAAGACGTGGACGAACTCGGGCTTGATGTAGCGCAGGATCCGCGTGTAGTGCGTGATGAGCAGGACACCGGCGTCGGTCGACTCCTTGGCGCGGTTGACGCCCTCGGAGACCACGCGCAGCGCGTCGACGTCGAGGCCGGAGTCGGTCTCGTCGAGGACGGCGAACTTCGGCTTGAGCAGCTCCATCTGGAGGATCTCGTGGCGCTTCTTCTCACCACCGGAGAAGCCCTCGTTGACGTTGCGGTCGGCGAAGGAGGAGTCCATGCGCAGCTCGTCCATCGTGCCGCGGACCTCCTTGACCCAGGTGCGCAACTTGGGGGCCTCGCCGTCGATGGCGGTCTTGGCGGTGCGCAGGAAGTTGCTCACCGTGACGCCCGGGACCTCGACGGGGTACTGCATCGCGAGGAAGAGGCCCGCGCGGGCGCGCTCGTCGACGGACATCGACAGCACGTCCTCGCCGTCGAGGGTGACCTCGCCGGAGGTGACGGTGTACTTGGGGTGGCCGGCGATCGAGTAGGCGAGCGTGGACTTGCCGGAGCCGTTGGGGCCCATGATCGCGTGGGTCTCGCCGGACCGGATGGTCAGGGTGACGCCCTTGAGGATCTCCTTGGGGCCGTCTTCGGTCTCGACACTGACGTGCAGGTCGGTGATCTGGAGCGTTGCCATGTCGGTTCTTTCGGTCGAAGGGGGAAGGTCAGTCGGCGAGGGCGACGAGCACGTCGCCGGCCTCGGTGACCTGGACGGTGTGGACGGCGACGGGCACGGTCGCCGGCAGGTGGCTGGGGGCGCCGGTGCGCAGGTCGAAGCGCGAGCCGTGCAGCCAGCACTCGATGGCGCAGCCGTCGACCTCGCCCTCGGAGAGCGAGACGTTGGCGTGGGTGCACGTGTCGTCGACGGCGTGCACGGTGCCGTCGTCGGTGCGCACGATCGCCACGAGGCGGCCACCGATGTCGGCCTTGGCCGCCTCACCCGGGGTCAGCTCGTCGAGGCTGCAGACGCGGATGTAGTCGGGCTCGGCGACGGCACTCATGCCGCACCGCCCTCGAGCTCGACGTCGATCGCGGCCATGATCCGGTCGCTGATCTCCGCGTCACCGATGCGCGCGACGATGCTGTTGAAGAAGCCGCGCACGACGAGGCGACGGGCCTCGTCCTCGGGGATGCCGCGAGCCTGCAGGTAGAAGAGCTGCTGGTCGTCGAAGCGCCCGGTCGTCGAGGCGTGCCCGGCGCCGACGATCTCGCCGGTCTCGATCTCGAGGTTGGGCACGGAGTCGGCCCGCGCGCCGTCGGTGAGGACGAGGTTGCGGTTGAGCTCGTAGGTCTCGGTGCCCTCGGCGGCCGCGCGGATCAGCACGTCGCCGACCCACACGGTGTGGGCTGTCTCGCCCTGCAGCGCGCCCTTGTACTCGACATTGCTCGAGCAGTGCGGCGCCTCGTGGTCGACGAAGAGCCGGTGCTCGAGGTGCTGGCCGGCGTCGGCGAAGTAGACGCCCAGGCCCTCGAAGGAGCCACCCGGACCGGCGTAGGTCGCGTTGGTGTTGAGGCGCACGATGCCACCGCCGATCGTCACGGCGATGTGCCGCACGCTCGCGTCACGACCGACGACCACGTCGTGCTGGCCCAGGTGCTGCGCGTCGTCCTCCCAGTCCTGGAGGGAGACGATCGTCAGCTGCGAGCCGTCGCCGGCGAGCACCGAGAGCAGCTCGGTGTAGTCGGCGGTGCCGGAGTGCTCGACGACGATCGTGCCCCGGGCGAAGTGCCCGACACGCACCACGTGGTGGGCGCGGACGGTGTCACCGCCGGTGCCGGTGAGCGAGATGCGCACCGGCTCGGTGAGCTCGGCCTCGGCCGGGATGTCGATGATCGTCACATCACCACCGGCCGCGGCGACCGCCGCGGCGCGGTCACCGGGGGCCGGCGCACCGAGCGCGCGGGCCTCGTCGGCGGGGACGACCGAGCGGGTGACGCCCTCCGGCAGGTGGTGGGTCACGTCGAGCTCGGCGGACCCGCCGGCGTCCGCCAGCAGGTCGGTGAGGCGCCCGACGGGGGTGAAGCGCCAGTCCTCCTCGCGGCCGGTCGGCAGCTCGAAGTCAGCCACCGACCACGAGCGCGTGCGCTCGGCGCGGGACTGGTCGGGGACCAGGGTGTCGGCGGAGTGGGTGTGGGCCTTGGGGCCCGAGTCAGCCAGAAGGCTCATCAGCCGACGGCTCCTTCCATCTGGAGTTCGATGAGGCGGTTGAGTTCGAGGGCGTACTCCATCGGCAGCTCGCGCGCGATGGGCTCGACGAAGCCGCGCACGATCATCGCCATGGCCTCCTCCTCGCTCAGCCCGCGGGACATGAGGTAGAAGAGCTGGTCGGCCGAGACCTTGGAGACGGTCGCCTCGTGACCCATCTGCACGTCGTCCTCGCGGACGTCGACGTAGGGGTAGGTGTCGGACCGGCTGATCGTGTCGACGAGCAGGGCGTCGCAGACGACGTTGGACTTGCTGTTGGTCGCTCCCTCGAGCACCTGCACCAGGCCCCGGTAGGAGGTGCGACCGCCACCGCGGGCGACCGACTTGGAGACGATCGAGCTCGAGGTGTTGGGCGCCGCGTGCACCATCTTGGCCCCCGCGTCCTGGTGCTGGCCCTCGCCGGCGAAGGCGATCGACAGCGTCTCGCCCTTGGCGTGCTCGCCGAGGAGGAAGCACGCGGGGTACTTCATCGTCACCTTGGAGCCGATGTTGCCGTCGACCCACTCCATCGTGCCGCCCTCGGCGACCGTGGTGCGCTTGGTGACGAGGTTGTAGACGTTGTTGGACCAGTTCTGGATCGTCGTGTAGCGCACTCGCGCGTTCTTCTTCACGACGATCTCGACGACGGCGCTGTGCAGCGAGTCGGTCTTGTAGATCGGGGCGGTGCAGCCCTCGACGTAGTGCACGTAGGAGCCCTCGTCGGCGATGATCAGCGTCCGCTCGAACTGGCCCATGTTCTCGGTGTTGATCCGGAAGTAGGCCTGCAGCGGGATGTCGACGTGGACGCCCGGCGGGACGTAGATGAAGGAGCCACCGGACCAGACTGCGGTGTTGAGCGCGGAGAACTTGTTGTCACCGGCGGGGATGACGGTGCCGAAGTACTCGCGGAAGAGGTCCTCGTGCTCGCGCAGGCCGGTGTCGGTGTCGACGAAGATGACACCCTTCTCCTCCAGGTCCTCGCGGATCTGGTGGTAGACGACCTCCGACTCGTACTGCGCCGCGACACCGGCGACGAGGCGCTGCTTCTCCGCCTCGGGGATGCCGAGCTTGTCGTAGGTGTTCTTGATGTCCTCGGGCAGGTCCTCCCAGGAGGCCGCCTGCTTCTCGGTGGACTTCACGAAGTACTTGATGTTCTGGAAGTCGATGCCGGTGAGGTCGCTGCCCCAGCTGGGCATGGGCTTCTTGTCGAACAGCCGCAGCGACTTCAGGCGCAGGTCACGCATCCACTGCGGCTCGCCCTTGCGGTCGGAGATGTCGCTCACGACGGCCTCGTTGAGGCCACGCTTGGCGCTGGCACCGGCGGTGTCGGCATCGGCCCAGCCGAACTCGTACTTGCCGATGTCCTTGAGCCCTGGGTTGAGCTCTTCGATGTTGGTGCTCATCGGGTGGACCTCTCTGTGTGGGGACGCGCCCCCGCGGTGGGGACGAAGGTGGTGCAGACGTGATCGCCCTGGGCCAGGGTGGCCAGGCGCTGGACGTGGACGCCGAGGAGTCGGCTGAAGGCATCGGTCTCGGCCTCGCACAGCTCCGGGAACTGCGCGGCGACGTGCTGGACCGGGCAGTGGCCCTGGCACAGCTGGAGGCCGACGACGACGTCGTCGCCGACCGTGCGGGCGCTGGCAGCGTAGCCCTCGGAGCGAAGGGCGGTGACGAGGGCCTCGGTGCGAGCCCGGGGGTCGTCGCCCGCGGCCTTGACCTGTGCGGCGCAACGTGCCTCGAGCGCGCTCATGCGCTGGTCGGCGAAGGCGCGCACGCCGTCGGGTCCGATGCTCTCGCGCACGAAGCGGATCGCGTCGACGGCGATCTCGTCGTAGTCGGAGGGGAGTCGGTCGTGGCCGGTGTCGCCGACGACCCACTCGCGGGCGGGGCGCCCGCGGCCGCGCTTGCCGGTGTGGGGTGCGCGGCTGGTGACGGCGCCGGACTCGGCAAGCTGGTCGAGGTGTCGCCGCACGCCGGTGGCGGTCAGCCCGAGGTGGCTGGCCAAGTCGGCGGCGGTGATGGGACCGCGCTCGCTGATCGTCGCCAGGACACGGTCCCGGGTGCGGGCATCGCGGGTCGCCGCGTCGGTGTCCGACGCGCGCAGGTCCCGCGGAGCAATAACCACACATCCATGTTATGTAATTCGGCCGTGGACACAACAAAGGTATGCCTCACCCCACACCCGGGGTCCGGCTGCCTAGACTCCCCTCTCGTGGATCGTGCCGTCGTCGTGGAGGACCTGCGCCGCGTCTTCGGTGACACCGTCGCCCTGGACGGGGCCTCGTGGGGTGCCTCGACGGGGCAGATCACCTGCGTCCTCGGGCCCAACGGTGCCGGCAAGACGACGACCATCGAGTGCCTCGAAGGCCTCCAGCAGCCCGACGGCGGCCGCTGCCGCGTCCTCGGCACCGATCCTTGGCAGGCCTCCGCCGACCACCGTGCCCGCGTCGGCGTCATGCTCCAGGACGGCGGGCTGCCGCAGAGCGTCCCGGCCAGCCGCCTGCTCGCCCACCTCGGCCGGCTCTACCGGACCCACCGCGGTCCGGAGCTCGTCGAGAGACTCGACATCGCCCCCTTCGCCCGGACACCGGTCCGCCGCCTGAGCGGAGGCCAGCGCCAGCGGGTGGCCCTGGCCGCCGCCCTCCTCAGCGACCCCGAGGTCGCCTTCCTCGACGAGCCGACCGCCGGGCTCGACCCGCACGCTCGACTGGCCGTGTGGGACCTCCTGCGCGAGCGACGCGACGAGGGGGTCGCCCTCGTGGTGACGACGCACGGCTTCGAGGAGGCCGAGCGTCTGGCCGACCGGGTCGTCATCCTCGACCGCGGGCGGGTCGTCGCCGACGACACCCCGGCGGCGATCGCCGCCGGCGGACGGCTCGAGGACGCCTACTTCGCCCTGACCGGAGGCCTGCGTGGCAACTGAGTCCCTCTCCCCCGCAGAGCCGCGCGGCCGCCGGGTGCGCGCCCAGGCGCGCTTCGAGGCCGAGATCCTCGTGCGCAACGGCGAGCAGATCCTCGTCGCGCTCGTGCTGCCCGTGCTCGCCCTCCTCGCGCTCCTGGCGAGCCCCTACCCGGAGCTGCCCGCACCCCGCATCGCCCTCGTCGCCCCCGGCGTGCTCGCGCTCGCCGTGGTGTCGACGGCCTTCACCGGCCAGGCGATCCAGACCGGCTTCGACCGCCGCTACGGCGTGCTGCGAATGCTCGCGACCTCACCCGTCGGCACCGACGGCCTGCTCGCGGGCAAGGCCCTGGCGGTGGCCGGGGTCGTCGTCGGCCAGCTCCTCGTGCTCGGGTTGGTCGCCGCGGTCGCCGGCTGGCGGCCCGACCCGCTGGGCCTGCTGATCACCCCCGTGAGCGCGGCGCTGGGTGTGTGGGTCTTCGTCGCCCTCGCCCTGCTGCTGGCCGGGGTCCTGCGGGCCGAGGCCGTGCTGGCGGTGGCCAACCTCGTCTGGGTCCTGCTCGCCGGTGCCGGCGGCCTGCTCCTGCCGGGCGACACCGTCGGTCTCGACGCCGTGGTGCGGTGGCTTCCGTCGGGTGCCCTCGGCGACGCCTTCCGCGACGGTCTCACCGGTGCAGGCGTCCCGCTCGTGCCGTGGCTCGTGCTCGTCGCCTGGGGGGTCGTGCTGAGCCTCGCCGTCGTGCGCACCTTCCGCTGGCGGGACTGACCCCCTTCGGACCCTGTGGTCGGAGCACACCCGGCTACGACATACCGTAGTGGCGTGCCCGAGACCCTCTCCCAGACCGCCCGCACGTGGCTGCCGCGCCTGCTCCTGCTCAACCTGATCGTCGAGATCGGCATCGTCGTCACCGGCGGCCTGGTGCGGCTCACCGGCTCCGGGCTCGGCTGCCCGACCTGGCCCGAGTGCGTCCCCGGCTCCTACGTGCCGACGGTCGAGCAGGAGGAGGGCATCCACAAGCTCATCGAGTTCGGCAACCGCACGCTCACCGGGCTCCTCGGCTTCGTGGCGCTCGCGCTGCTCATCGCGCTCTACCGCTGGGCCCGTGACCGGCGCGAGCTGATCACCGGCACCTGGGTCGTCATGGTCGGCATCGCAGCCCAGGCGATCGTCGGGGGCATCACGGTCCGCACCGGGCTCAACCCCTGGATCGTCGCCTTCCACTTCCTGTGCTCGATGGTGCTCATCGCCGTCTCGGCCTGGCTCTACTGGCGCCAGCAGCAGCCCTCGGGCCGCACGCACTCGCTGCTCCACCCGCTCGTCACCCGACTGCAGTGGCTGCTCGTCGCCGTCGCCGTCGCGGTGCTCGCGCTCGGCACCGTCGTCACCGGCTCCGGCCCGCACTCCGGCGATGCCGAGACGCCGGCCCGCACCGGCTTCGACCCGCGCACCATCTCGTGGCTGCACGCGGACGCCGTGATGCTCTTCGTCGGCATCTGCGTCGCCGTCTGGCTCGGCGCGAAGCTCACCGAGCGGGCCGCCGGTCCCGCCCGCGCCTGGTGGGTCGTCCTGTGGGTCACCCTCGCCCAGGGCCTCGTCGGCTACGTCCAGTACCTGACGAAACTGCCCGAGGTCCTCGTGCTGGCCCACATGCTCGGCGCCAGCCTCCTCGTCGTCGCCATCACCCGCGCGATCGTCCTCTCCCGCACGACGGAGCCCCTGCCGGCCGACTGAGCGCAGGCGGGGAGAGGTATCCCCGACCGGCTCATCGACACGCGATCACCTCGACCCAGCTGACGAAGGGGTGGGTCGGCGCGAATCACGCCGAAGTCGAGCACGACAACTGGACCCCGCGACGACGAAGGACGTCGGCCAGTGCCGACCTGCTCCCTTCGTCAGCGACCAGAGCAGCACGACCCGACCACGCGGGTCGTGCGGGGCCAAGGGGGTCAGGAGAGGCCGGGCAGCGGCAGGTGCAGCAGGGGGTCGATCGCGACGCCGAGGAAGAGCAGTGTCACGTAGGTGATCGAGAAGTGGAAGAGCCGCATCGGCTTGAGCACCGACTGCTTGGCACCACGCCCGGCGGCCGCGAGCAGCCGGTGGGCCTCGGCGACGAAGAGCCCACCGGAGACGAGGGCGGCGACGAGATAGACCCAGCCCATGTCGGCGACCGGGACGAGGGCCAGCGAGGTGAGGACCATCACCCAGGAGTAGGCGACGATCTGGCGCGCGACGGTCGTCATCTGCTCGACGACGGGCAGCATCGGCACCCCGGCCTTGGCGTAGTCGTCGGTGAAGCTCATCGACAGCGGCCAGTAGTGCGGCGGGGTCCAGAAGAAGATGACGAGGAAGAGGATGATCGCCGGCCAGCCGACGGAGTTGGTCACGGCCGACCACCCGATGAGGGTCGGCATGCAGCCGGCGATGCCGCCCCACACGATGTTCTGCGGGGTGCGCCGCTTGAGGATCATCGTGTAGCCGACGGCGTAGAGCACGATCGCGGCGAGCGAGAGCATTGCCGAGAGAGGGTTGACGAGCAGCCACAGCCAGGCGGTGGACAGCGCGGTGAGCACCAGGCCGAAGACCAGCGCCGCCCGGGGCGTGACCTCGCCGGTGACGAGCGGCCGGTTCTGCGTGCGGCCCATCTGGGCGTCGATGTCACGGTCATAGACCATGTTGAAGGTGTTGGCCGCACCGGCGCTCAGGCTGCCGCCGACGAGGGTCAGCACGATGAGGGCGAGCGAGGGGACGCCACGCTGGGCGAGGAACATCACCGGGACCGTCGTCACGAGGAGCAGCTCGATGATGCGCGGCTTGGTGAGCGCCACGTAGGCGGCCACGGTGCGGCGCCAAGGACGGGTCGCCGGCGACAGCTCGCGCGTCGACTCGAGAGTGGTCACGGACTGCCTTTGCCGAAGGGGGTGGGACATGGTCGGGCGGGGCCGCGACCTCCGGGGAGTCTACCCGTGTCGAAGGGTGCTCCGGCCCCCGGGTTGCACTCGTCACCACCCCCCGGGACGGGACTAGTGTGGGCGACAGCACGCACGCTCCCGCAGCAGAAAGGTCATCCGTTGAGCACGGACACCGCCACCTCCCCCAAGGCTCCCGCACGGAAGGCAGCCGGTAGCGCTGCTCCGAAGGGCACCACCCGCACCGTGGCCTCGGCCAACCCCGACGGTCCGGCGGGCACGTCGTCCCGGTCGAAGGACCTCCCGTTGCCGGTGGCGAAGAAGGCGAAGTGGTCCGACCTCGACGTCCGCGCCGTCGACACCGGCCGACTCCTCGCCGCCGACGCGGTCCAGGAGTGTGGCAGCGGCCACCCCGGCACCGCGATGAGCCTCTCCCCCGTCGCCTACCTGCTCTACCAGCAGGTCATGACGCACGACCCGGCCGACCCGGCGTGGCTGGGCCGCGACCGCTTCGTCCTGTCGGTCGGGCACTCCTCGCTGACGCAGTACGTCCAGCTCTTCCTCTCCGGCTACGGGCTCGAGCTCAGCGACCTGAAGTCCCTGCGCACCTGGGGCTCCCTCACCCCGGGCCACCCTGAGGTCCACCACACCGCGGGCGTCGAGATCACCACCGGCCCCCTCGGGTCGGGGCTGGCCTCCGCCACGGGCATGGCGATGGCGCAGCGCCGCCAGCGCGGGCTCTTCGACCCCGATACCAAGGCCGGGACCTCCCCCTTCGACCACACGATCTGGTGCCTCGCCTCCGACGGCGACATGCAGGAGGGCGTCTCCGCGGAGGCCGGCTCGCTCGCCGGCCACCAGGAGCTCGGCAACCTCAACGTCATCTACGACGCCAACCAGATCTCCATCGAGGACGACACCGACATCGCCTTCAGCGAGGACGTGGGTGCGCGCTACCGGGCCTACGGCTGGGAGGTCATCGACGTCGACTGGCGCAAGACCGGTGACGGCAAGGCCTACGTCGAGGACATCGACGCCCTGCTCGCCGCGACCCAGCAGGCGAAGAAGAACACCAAGGCCCCGACGCTCATCGTGCTGCACACGATCATCGCCTGGCCCGCGCCGACCAAGCAGGACACCGGCGCCTCGCACGGCTCCGCGCTCGGTGAGGACGAGGTGGCCGCGACCAAGGAGCTCCTCGGCTTCGACCCGAAGAGGAGCTTCGCCGTCGAGAAGGCCGTCCTCGACCACACGCGCGAGGTCAAGAAGCGCGGCAAGGCGGCCCACAAGGAGTGGGACAAGAGCTTCGCCGCGTGGCGCAAGGCCAACCCCGAGCGGGCCGAGCTGCTCGACCGGGTCGTCGCCGGCAAGGTCCCGGCGGGCCTCGACAAGGCGCTGCCGACCTTCGAGGCCTCCGACAAGGGTCTGGCCACTCGCGCCGCCTCGGGCAAGGTGCTCACCGCCCTGGCCGACGTCATGCCCGAGCTGTGGGGCGGGTCGGCCGACCTCGCCGGCTCCAACAACACGACGATGGACGGTCAGCCCTCCTTCACGCCCAGGAGCAAGCAGACCGACACGTGGAAGGGCGACGAGTACGGCCGCACGCTCCACTTCGGCATCCGTGAGAACGGCATGGGCATGGCGATGAACGGCATCGCCCTCGAGGGCCTGACCCGCGTCTACGGCGGCACCTTCCTCGTCTTCTCCGACTACATGCGTCCGGCCGTCCGCCTGGCCGCGCTGCAGCAGCTGCCGGTCACCTACGTGTGGACCCACGACAGCATCGGCCTCGGCGAGGACGGCCCGACCCACCAGCCGATCGAGCACCTCGCCGCGCTGCGGGCCATGCCCGGCCTCGACGTCGTCCGCCCGGGCGACGCCAACGAGGTCAGCGTCTGCTGGGGCCAGGTGCTCAAGAACCGCTCCACCGCCGCGCTGGCGCTCTCCCGTCAGGGCACCCCGACCATCGACCGCCGCGAGTACGCCTCGGCGAAGGGAGCGGCCAAGGGCGCCTACGTCCTCGCCGAGTCGAGCACCGACGTCCCCGACGTCATCCTCGTCGCGACCGGCACCGAGGTCGCCGTCGCGATGCAGGCACGCACCACCCTCGAGAAGGCGAAGATCGGAACCCGCGTGGTCTCCATGCCGTGCCGCGAGTGGTTCGACGCCCAGACGAAGGCCTACCAGGACAAGGTCCTGCCGGCCGCCGTCCGGGCTCGCGTCTCGGTCGAGGCCGCGACTCCCTTCGGCTGGCGCGAGATCGTCGGTGATGCCGGCGAGATCGTCGGCATCGACCACTTCGGCGCGTCAGCCGACGCGGCGACCCTCTACGACAAGTTCGGCATCACCCCGGCCGCCGTCGTCAAGGCGGCCAAGGCCTCCATCAAGAACGCGAAGGGATGACCGTCATGGCCAACCAGCTCCCCACCGCACCCGCTCCGATCGCCTCGCTGCGCGAGGCCGGGGTCTCCGTCTGGCTCGACGACCTCAGCCGTGAGCGGCTGCGCTCGGGCAACCTCCAGGAGCTCATCGACACCACCGGCATCGTCGGCGTGACGACCAATCCGTCGATCTTCCAGGCAGCGCTGGCCGACGGCGACGCCTACACCGAGCAGCTCAACGCCTTGGCGGCCGAGGGCAAGGATGTCGACGAGGTCGTCTTCGCGCTGACGACCGACGACGTGCGCGAGGCCTGCGACCTCTTCGCCCCGATCTTCGAGGCGACCGACGGTGTCGACGGCCGGGTGTCCCTCGAGGTCGACCCGCGACTGGCCCACGACCCCGAGGCCACCGCCACCTCCGCCCAGGAGCTCGCCGCGGCGGTCGACCGGCCGCAGGTGCACATCAAGATCCCGGCGACCGAGGCCGGCCTGCCGGCGATCACCCGCACCCTGGCCGAGGGGATCAGCGTCAACGTCACGCTGATCTTCAGCCTCGAGCGCTACCGCGCGGTGATGAACGCCTTCGTCGAGGGCCTCGAGCAGGCCCTGGCCGCCGGCAAGGACATCTCGAAGATCCACTCGGTGGCCTCCTTCTTCGTCTCCCGCGTCGACACCGAGATCGACGCACGGCTCGACGAGATCGGCACCGACGAGGCCAAGGCCCTGCGCGGCCAGGCGGGCGTCGCCAACGCTCGCCTCGCCTACCAGGCCTACGAGGAGGTCTTCAGCACGCCTAGGTGGCAGCGTCTCGAGGCCGAAGGGGGCCGCCGCCAGCGTCCGCTGTGGGCGTCGACGGGGGTCAAGGACCCGGCCTACCCCGACACGCTCTACGTCACCGAGCTCGTCGCGGCCGACACGGTCAACACGATGCCGGAGAAGACCCTCGACGCGACCATCGACCACGGTGAGGTCACCGGCGACACCATCACCAGTGGCTACGCGCAGGCCCAGGAAGTCCTCGACCGGCTCGAGGCCCTCGGCATCAGCTACACCGAGGTCACCGACAAGCTCGAGGTCGAGGGCGTCGACAAGTTCGAGAAGGCCTGGGGCGAGCTGCTCGACGGGGTCAGCGCCGAGCTGGCGAAGGCGACCTCGAAGTGACCAGCCTCTCCGTCGCAGCGGCCGGGGCGGCGGCCGACGCGGTCACCGCCCACGTCCCGTCCCTCGTCGCCGACGGCGTCGCGGGCCGCATCTTCGCGCAGGACGCCACGCTGTGGGGGCCTGCCGCCGAGGAGGAGGCCGGCAAGCGCCTGTCGTGGGTCGGCCTGGGACGCACCTCGCGCCACCTCGTCGGAGAGGTCTCGGCCCTGCGCGACGAGCTGCGCGAGCAGGGCGTCGACCGGGTCGTGCTCTGCGGCATGGGCGGCTCCTCGCTGGCGCCGGAGGTCATCTGCGCGACAGAGGGACTCCCCCTCGTGGTCCTCGACTCCAGCCACCCCGACGTCGTGCGCGCCGCGGTCAGCGAGCTCGAGCGCACCGTGGTCGTCGTGTCGAGCAAGTCCGGCTCCACGGTCGAGACCGACTCCCAGCGACGGGTCTTCGAGCAGGCCTTCACCGACGCTGGCATCGACCCGGCCGGCCGGGTCGTCGTCGTCACCGACCCGGGCAGCCCGCTCGACGAGCAGGCCCGCGAGGCCGGCTACCGGGTGGTGGGCGCCGATCCCGACGTCGGCGGCCGCTACTCGGCCCTCACTGCCTTCGGTCTCGTGCCCTCGGGCCTGGCCGGGGCCGACATCGAGGCCCTCCTCGACGACGCCGAGGCCGTCGCCGACCTGCTCGCCGAGGACGACGAGGCCAACCCCGCACTGCGGCTGGGGTCCGCGATCGGCGGGACCTCCCCCCTTCGCGACAAGCTCTACCTCGTCGACCACGGCACCGAGGCTCGTGGGCTGGGCGCCTGGGCCGAGCAGCTCATCGCCGAGTCCACCGGCAAGGACGGCACCGGGCTGCTGCCGGTCGTCCTCGCCCGCCCCGGCGGGAGCACCCCTCCCCCGGACGCGACGATCGTGCGGCTCGTGCCCGACGACGGCGACGACAGCGCCCCGGTCGCGGCGTCGACCGTCGACGTCGGGGGCTCCCTCGGCGCGCAGTTCCTCCTGTGGGAGGTCGCCACGGCCGTCGCCGGACGGCTCCTCGGGATCAACCCCTTCGACCAGCCCGACGTCGAGAGCGCCAAGCAGGCGGCCCGGGACCTGATGTCCGGCTCCGGCGGCGACGAGGTGAGCGATGACTTCGCCGACGGCCCGGTCAGCGTGCGCCACCTCGGTGGTGACTGGCTCGGTGACGCGACCGACGTCGACGCGGCGGTCGCCGCCCTCCTCGCCCAGGTCGACCCCGAGCACGGCTACGTCGCGGTCATGGCCTACCTCGACCGGGAGGGCGACGCCCCCTTCGCGCGGGTGGCCGACGCCCTGGCCGAGCGCGTCGGACGGCCGGTGACCTTCGGCTGGGGGCCGCGGTTCCTGCACTCGACCGGCCAGTACCACAAGGGTGGTCCGGCGACCGGCGTCTACCTGCAGGTCACCGACACCCCGCGGGAGGACCTGCCCGTGCCGGGCCGGGACTTCACGCTGGGCGAGTTCATCGCGGCCCAGGCCGGGGGTGACGCACAGGTCCTCGCCGACCACGGTCGTCCGGTGCTGGTCCTGCACCTCACCGACCACGACGCGGGTCTGGCACGGGTCACCCGGGCCCTCGCGGGGGGCCGCGCATGAGCCCGGCCCGGGTCACGCCCGACAGCAACCCGCTGCGCGACCCCCGCGACAAGCGCCTGCCGCGCATCGCCGGGCCGTGCAGCCTGGTCCTCTTCGGCGTGACGGGCGACCTCGCCCGCAAGAAGCTCATGCCGGCGATCTACGACCTGGCCAACCGTGGTCTGCTGCCACCGGGCTTCTCACTCGTGGGGTTCGCCCGACGTGACTGGGCCGACCAGGACTTCGGCAAGGTCGTCTACGACGCCGTCCGTGAGCACGCGCGCACCCCCTTCCGCGAGGAGGTCTGGCGCAGCCTGTCCGAGGGCTTCCGCTTCGTACCGGGCACCTTCGACGACCCGGCGGCCTTCGACCTGCTGGCGCAGACCGTGCACGAGCTCGACGAGGCCCGCGGCACGGGCGGCAACCACGCCTTCTACCTGTCGATCCCGCCGGGGTTCTTCTCCACGGTGTGCGAGCAGCTGCAGCGCTCCGGTCTGGCAACACCGACCGACGACTCGTGGCGACGCGTGGTCATCGAGAAGCCCTTCGGGCACGACCTCGAGAGCGCCCAGGAGCTCAACACCATCGTCGAGCAGGTCTTCCCACCCGACTCGATCTTCCGGATCGACCACTACCTGGGCAAGGAGACGGTGCAAAATCTGCTCGCACTGCGCTTCGCCAACCAGATGTTCGAGCCGGTGTGGAACAGCCACTACGTCGACCACGTGCAGATCACCATGGCCGAGGACATCGGCATCGGTGGCCGGGCCGGCTACTACGACGGCATCGGCGCCGCCCGCGACGTCATCCAGAACCACCTGCTCCAGCTGCTCGCGCTGACCGCCATGGAGGAGCCGACGAGCTTCAACGCCGCGGCCCTGCGCACCGAGAAGGAGAAGGTGCTCGCAGCGGTCCGCGTGCCCGAGGACCTCGCCTCCACGACCGTCCGCGGGCAGTACGCCGCGGGCTGGCAGGGCGGTGACAAGGTCATCGGCTACCTGCAGGAGGACGGCGTCGCCGCCGACTCGACGACCGAGACCTATGCCGCGATGCGACTCGACGTCGACACCCGTCGATGGGCCGGGGTGCCCTTCTACCTGCGCACCGGCAAGCGCCTGGGGCGTCGCGTCACCGAGATCGCCGTGGTCTTCAAGCGGGCGCCACACCTGCCCTTCACCGACACCGAGACCGAGGAGCTGGGCCAGAACGCTGTCGTCATCCGCGTCCAGCCCGACGAGGGCGTCACGATGCGCTTCGGCGCCAAGGTCCCGGGCAACCAGATGGAGGTGCGCGACGTGACGATGGACTTCGGCTACGGGCGCGCCTTCACCGAGTCCAGCCCGGAGGCCTACGAGCGGCTCATCCTCGACGTCCTGCTCGGCGACCCCCCGCTCTTCCCGCGCCACGAGGAGGTCGAGCTGTCGTGGAAGATCCTCGACCCGATCGAGCGCTTCTGGGCCAGGAGCAGGGCCACGGTCGAGCAGTACCCGGCCGGGACCTGGGGCCCGGCGGCCGCCGACGAGATGATGCAGCGTGACGGACGCACCTGGAGGATGCCGTGATCGTCGACCTGCCCAATGCCAGCACCTCGAAGATCGGCCAGCGGCTCATCGAGATCCGTGAGGACGTCGGCGCGATGGCGCTCAGCCGGGTGCTCACCCTCGTGGTCGTCGTCCCCGAGGACGACGCCGAGGAGGCCCTGGCGGTCGCCAACTCCGCGAGCCACCAGCACCCCGCGCGGATCATCTGCGTCATCCTCGCCAATGCCCGCGGCAAGGCACGGCTCGACGCGCAGATCCGGGTCGGCGGCGATGCCGGCGCCTCCGAGGTCGTCGTCCTGCGGCTCTTCGGCGAGCTGACCCGGCACGCGCGCAGCGTCGTCACGCCGCTGATGCTCCCCGACGCACCCGTCGTCGCGTGGTGGCCGACCGAGGCTCCCAAGAACGCCTCGCAGGACCCCGTGGGCGCGATGGCCCAGCGACGGATCACCGACTGCGCCGCCGCCGACAACACCTTGGCGACCCTCAAGCGACTGGCCAAGACCTACGCCCCCGGGGACACCGACCTGGCGTGGAGCCGGATCACGCTGTGGCGGGGTCTGCTCGCCACGACGCTCGACCGGGCTCCCTTCGAGCAGGTCGGCGCGGCGACCGTCGTGGGCGGCGCCGACTCGCCCTCAGCCGACCTGCTCGCGGGGTGGCTCCAGCACCGCCTGAAGTGCCCCGTGGCCATCGTGAGGTCCCGCACCGGTACCGGCATCGTCAGCGTGCGGCTGGAGCGCGCCTCCGGCCCCATCGACCTCGTGCGTCCCCCCGCCGGTGACACCGCGACCCTCGACCAGGCCGGGCAGCCGCGTCGTGCGATCGCGCTGGCGCCCCGGTCCGACGCAGAGTGCCTGGCCGACGAGCTGCGTCGCCTGGACCCCGACGAGGTCTACGAGGACGCGCTCACCCGCGGCCTGCCCAAGGTGACCCGCCGCCGGATGACGATGACCGACGCCGTCGAGGACGGCATCGTGCCCTCGCCCAGCGATGCCCGCCGCACCGCGGAGCAGCTCGCCGAGGCCTCGCGCGAGGCGATCCGCAGCGCGATGGTCGAGGCATCCCCAGAGGATGCCGACCGGAGCACCGAGGCGGTCAAGAGCGCGGTGCGCGACCGTCTCGAGGAGGAGCCGTCGTGACCGACTCCCTCGTCCTGGTCCACCCCGACGCCGAGACGACGGCCCAGATGATCGCGGGTCGGTTGCTGGCCGCGGTGCAGGAGGCCCTGGCCCTGCGCGGTACGGCGCACGTGGCGCTCACCGGCGGATCCATGGGCTCCGCCCTCGTCACCGCTCTCGCCGACCACCCGGCGGTCTCCGTCGTCGACTGGTCGCGCGTGCACCTGTGGTGGGGCGACGAGCGCTACCTGCCCTCGGGTGACGTCGACCGCAACGACACCCAGAACACCGATGCCGGCCTCGCCCGGCTCCCGCTCGACCCGGCGAAGGTCCACCACGTGCCCGGGCCCGACGACTCCGAGTCAGCCGAAGCGGCGGCAGCCGCCTACGAGCGGGCGCTGCGGGTCTGGGGCGGTGGCGCGTGGGACATCGTCCTCCTCGGGGTCGGGCCCGACGGTCACGTGGCCTCGCTCTTCCCCGGTCACCCGGCGCAGCTGCGCGACGACGCCTTGGCCATCGCGGTCCACGACTCGCCCAAGCCGCCCTCGACGCGAGTCTCGCTCACGATGGGCTGCCTGTCGAGGTCGCGCGAGGTGTGGTTCGTCGTCTCGGGTGCGGACAAGGCCGAGGCCGTGGCGAAGGGGGTCAGCGGCGCCCCACCCGCAGAAAGCAGCGCCGCCCAGGTCCACGGGCTCGAGCGCACGCTGTGGCTCGTCGACGAGGCCGCCGCCTCCCAGCTCACCTGACGCCCGGACCTGCTGTCCAGTCGGACCGGAGCCACGTCAGACAGACCTGAATCCGCATTGCCGTAGGGCAATGCGGATTCAGGTCTGTCCGGTCGGGGGTGAGTCGGGGCCGTGGCTCAGCGAATCAGGCCGCGGTCGCGCAGCTCGCCGAGGCGCTCCTCGAGGATCGCCTCGCCCTCGCTGTCGGAGCGGCGCTCCTTGACGTAGGCCAGATGGGTCTTGTAGACCTCGGCGGTCGGCGGAGCCGGCGGGTTGTCCTTGTCCTTGCCCGCGGGGAGGCCGCAGCGCTTGCACTCCCACTGCTCGGGGATCTCCACGCCGTCCTCGACGGCGAAGGAGGGCGTCACCTCGTGGCCGTTGGCGCACCAGTAGGAGACGAAGGTCCGGGGGGCGGCCTCGCCGCGCTCGGCCTCGCCCATGGGACCGGCGCCGATGCGGCTGCCGCGGATCGCGTTTCCACCTGCCATGCGAAGCTCCTGTGGGTGCGTGACGCGTCAGGCGTCGAAGCGGTCGATGAGGCCGATGCCGACGACGGCCGTGAACCAGACGAGGCCGATGACGATCGTGAACCTCGTGAGGTTGCGCTCGGCGACGGACGAGCTGCCCAGCGACGCGGACATGCCGCCACCGAACATGTCGGACATGCCACCGCCCTTCCCCTTGTGCATGAGGATGAGCAGGGTGAGGATCAGGCCGGTGATCACGAGGATCACCTGCAGTCCGATGCGGACGGCGTTCACGCGATCAGGTCCTTGTCGGTCGGGTCTCGGGTGCGGCGTCACCGGCTGACGCCCGGGTCAGGATACCTCTGTCACATGGATGGTGGGCCAGGCCGGGGTGTGCGACACGCGGTCCCCCGCGCTTGGCCCCCTCGATCACGCGGTGAGGTGCTGCTGGTAGCGGCAGATCGAGGCGAACTCCTCGGCCTGGAGCGAAGCACCTCCGACGAGTGCACCGTCGACGTCCGCGCCGGCCATGATGCTCGCGACATTGCCCGACTTCACCGAGCCGCCGTAGAGGATGCGGACCCGGTCAGCGGTCTCGGCGGAATAGAGTTCGGCGAGCTTGCCGCGGATGGCCGCGCACACCTCCTGGGCGTCCTCGGGGGTGGCGACCTCGCCCGTGCCGATGGCCCAGACGGGCTCGTAGGCGATGACGAGCGTCGCGGCCTGCTCTGCGGTGACGCCGGTCAGGCTGCCCTCGACCTGCGCCAGGACGTGGGCCACGTGCTCGCCGGCCTGACGCACCTCGAGGCCTTCGCCGACGCAGACGATCGGAACGAGCCCGTGCCGGTAGGCGGCGACCGCCTTGCTCGCCACGACCTCGTCGGTCTCGCCGTGACCGTCGCGGCGCTCGCTGTGCCCGACGACCACGTAGGCGCAGCCGAGCTTCGCGAGGAAGGCCGCGGAGATGTCGCCGGTGTAGGCCCCGGAGTCGTGCGGGCTGACGTCCTGCGCCCCGTAGCGAAGGGCGAGCCGGTCACCCTCGACGAGCGTCTGGACCGAGCGCAGGTCGGTGAAGGGAGGGACCACGACGACCTCGACGGCGCCGAAGTCGTGCTTGGCGTCCCGCAGGGTCCAGTCGAGCTTCTGCACCAGGTGCGTACCCTGCAGGTGGTCAAGGTTCATCTTCCAGTTGCCCGCCATGAGCGGGGTCCGCGACGTGGCCATGTCAGCCCTCCTGGGCCTGGTCGAAGACGGCGATGCCCGGCAGGCTCTTGCCCTCGAGGTACTCGAGGCTGGCGCCACCACCGGTGGAGATGTGCCCGAAGTCCTCGTCGGCGAAGCCGAGCTGACGCACCGCGGCAGCGGAGTCACCACCACCGACGACGGTGAGGGCTCCCCCCTTCGTCGCCTCGACCAGCGCCCGGGCCACGGCCTCGGTGCCGGCGGCGTAGGGCGCCATCTCGAAGGCCCCCATGGGGCCGTTCCAGAAGACGGTGCGGCAGTCGGCGAGCTTGTCGGCGAAGAGCCGCGCGGACTCGGGACCGATGTCCAGTCCCATCCGGTCAGCGGGAATCGCGTCGGCCGCGACGACCTCGTGGTCGGCGTCGGCGGAGAAGGCGGTGGCCGCGACGACGTCGGTCGGCAGCACGATCTCGACCCCGTCACGCTGCGCGCGCTCGAGGTACTCGCTCACCGTGGCCAGCTGGTCCTGCTCGAGCAGGCTCGTGCCGACCTCGTGGCCCTGGGCCTTGAGGAAGGTGAAGACCATGCCGCCACCGATCAGCAGCCGGTCCGCGGTGCCGAGGAGGTTGTCGATCACCCCGAGCTTGTCGCTCACCTTCGCGCCACCGAGGACGACCGCGTAGGGGCGCTCGGGGTCGCGGGTCAGTCGCTGCAGGACGTCGACCTCGGCCCGCACCAGACCGCCCATCGCCGCCGGCAGCCGGGTCGCGATGTCGTAGACCGAGGCCTGCGCCCGGTGGACCACGCCGAAGCCGTCGGACACGTAGGCGTCGGCCAGTGCGGCCAGCTCGTCGGCGAAGGCGCCGCGCTCGGCCTCGTCCTTGCTCGTCTCGCCCGCGTTGAACCGCAGGTTTTCGAGGAGGGCGACCTGACCGTCGGCCAGACCATCGACGACCGCGCGAGCCGACTCGCCGACCGTGTCGGTGGCGAAGGCCACCGGCGCCCCGAGGAGCTCGCCGAGCCGCGACGCCACCGGAGCCAGCGAGTACTGCGGGTCGGGCGCGCCCTTGGGGCGGCCGAGGTGGGCGCAGACGACGACCCGAGCGCCCGCGTCCGCCAGGGCGGAGATCGTCGGCAGGGAGGCACGGATGCGCCCGTCGTCGGTGATCGTCTCGCCGTCGAGCGGCACGTTGAGGTCGGATCGGACGAGGACGCGCTTGCCGCGCACGTCCCCGAGGTCAGCAGTGGTCTTCACGGTGGCCTTTCGGGCGATGCGGGTGGTGGTGTGGGGGCATCGTCTCAGAGCGAGCCGCCGACGTGGGCCGCGAGGTCCACGAGGCGGTTGGAGTAGCCCCACTCGTTGTCGTACCAGCCGACGACCTTGACCTGGGTGCCGAGGACCTTGGTCAGGCCGGAGTCGAAGATGCAGCTGGCCGGGTCGGTCTCGATGTCCTTGGAGACGATCGGGTCCTGCGTGTAGACCAGCTTGCCGGCGAGCGGTCCGGACTCGGCCGCCGCGCGCATGAGCTCGTTGACCTCCTCGACCGACGTCTCCCGGCTGGCCTGGAAGGTCAGGTCGGTCGCCGAGCCGGTCGGCGTCGGGACGCGAAGGGCGTAGCCGTCGAGCTTGCCCTTGAGCTCGGGCAGCACGAGCGAGACCGCCTTGGCGGCGCCGGTGGACGTCGGGACGATGTTGAGCGCGGCCGCCCGGGCGCGCCGGAGGTCCTTGTGCGGGCCGTCCTGGAGGTTCTGGTCGGCGGTGTAGGCGTGGATCGTCGTCATCAGCCCCCGCTCGATGCCCAGCCCGTCGTTGAGCACCTTGGCCATCGGCGCCAGGCAGTTGGTCGTGCACGAGGCATTGGAGATGATCGTGTGCTGCTCGGGGTCGTAGAGGCCGTCGTTGACCCCCATGACGATGGTGATGTCCTCGTGCTTGGCCGGGGCCGAGATGACGACCTTGCGAGCCCCGCCCTCGATGTGCGCGCGTGCCTGCGTCGCGTCGGTGAAGAAGCCGGTCGACTCGATGACGACGTCGACCCCGAGGTCACCCCAGGGCAGCGCGGCCGGGTCCCGCTCGGCCACCGAGGTCACGACCGTGCCGTCGACCTCGATGCCCCCGTCGACGACCGAGACACTCCCGTCGTAGCGTCCGAGGATCGAGTCGTAGGCGAGCAGGTGGGCTTGGGTCGCGTCGTCACCCAGGTCGTTGAAGGCCACGACCTCGATGTCCGCCCCGGAGGCCTTGGCGGCGCGGAAGAAGTTGCGGCCGATCCGGCCGAATCCGTTGATGCCAACTCGAACTGTCACGCTGGGTACCTCCACGTCAGTGGTGCGAGTGCAGTCGCCGGAGCGACCCGGTCAGCACCCACCCTATGGCCTGCGTCACATCGTCTCGTCGGTGGCCCCCCCCGGTCAGCTCCAGGCCTCAGCCGTCGAGCATGTCCGAGGTCAGCGACGCCTCGGTGCCGGGGATGCCCTCGTCCTCGGCGCGCTTGTCGGCCATGGCGAGGAGCCGGCGGATCCGCCCGGCCACGGCGTCCTTGGTCATCGGGGGGTCGGCCCGCTGGCCGAGCTCCTCCAGCGAGGCGCCGGTGTGCTCCAGTCGCAGCTGACCGGCCTCGCGCAGGTGGTCGGGGATGTCGTCGCCGAGGATCTCCATGGCCCGCTGGACGCGCGCCCCGGCGGCCACCGCCGCGCGCGCCGAGCGACGTAGGTTGGCGTCGTCGAAGTTGGCCAGCCGGTTGGCCGTGGCCCGCACCTCCCGACGCATCCGGCGCTCCTCCCAGGCCATGACCGCCTCGTGGGCGCCGAGCCTGGTGAGCATCGCGGAGATCGCGTCACCGTCACGGATGACGACCCGGTCGACGCCGCGGACCTCGCGGGCCTTGCTCGGGATGCCCAGCCGCCGCGCCGCGCCCACGAGCGCGAGGGCGGCCTCGGGACCGGGACAGGTGATCTCGAGGGACGAGCTGCGCCCGGGCTCGGTGAGGGAGCCGTGGGCGAGGAAGGCTCCGCGCCAGGCGGACTCGGCGTCGCACACCGAGCCCCCGACGACCCGGGGTGGCAGGCCACGGACCGGACGCCCCTCGGCGTCGACGAGGCCGGTCTGCCGGGCGAGGGCCGGTCCGTGCTCGCCCACGGTGACGACATAGCGGCTGCCCTTGCGCAGGCCACCCGCCGCCAGCACCATCAGCTCCGACGGGTAGCCGTAGAGCTCGGCGATGTCCTTGCGCAGGCGGCGCGCGGCATGGGCCGTGTCCAGCTCGGCCTCGACGACGATCTTGCGGCTGACGATGTGCAGACCGCCGGCGAAACGCAGCAGGCTGGCGACCTCGGCCTTGCGACAGCAGGTCTTGGTCACCTCGAACCTGCTCAGCTCGTCCTTGACCTTGTCGGTCATCGCCATCGGTGGGTTCCTTCCGGTGTGCCTGTCGTGATCACGGGTGCGCGGTCACGAGAGGATGTCACGATAGGCGGCCGCGAGCCGCAGCGCATCGTGCTGCCCCGGGTGGTCGAGACGGGACAGGGGGGCGACGACGAGCTCCGCACCCAGGCTCGCGCACGCCCGGGTGAGCCGGTCACGGTCGTCGATCGTCTGCGGGTCGGCGAGCACGGCGTCGACCGTGAGGTCCGGCGCGGTCTCGTGCAGGGTCTCGATGTGCCGGGTGGCCGAGAAGCCGCGCGTCTCGGCCGTGTGCATCTCGAGGTTGAGGGTGAGGACCTTGCGCGCCCGCGCATGCACCAGCGCCTCCCGCAGCTGCGGGACGAGCAGGTGGGTGAGCACGGAGGTGTACCACGACCCGGGCCCGAGGATGATGTGGTCGGCCGCGTCGACGGCCGCGACGGACTCCGGCCGCGCGGGCGGGTTGTCGGGGACGAGCGCGATGGACTCGACGAGCCCGGTGGTGCGCGCGATCGCCACCTGACCGCGCACCGTCTCCAGCCGGGCGGGGTCCGTGGCGTCCAGACCGCTGACCTCGGCGACGAGCTCCAGGGGCACCGCCGCCATCGGCAGGACCCGGCCGCGGGCACTCAGCAGTCGCCCCACGAGGTCGAGGCCTGTCACGGGGTCATCGTGCAGCTGCCAGAGCGCGACGATGAGCAGGTTGCCCAAGGCGTGCCCGGCCAGGTCCCCGTCGCCGGTGAAGCGGTGCTGGAGCACATCGCTCCACGTCTGTCCCCACTCGCCGTCGTCGCACAGCGCGGTCAGCGCCATCCGCAGGTCACCGGGCGGGAGCACGTCGAAGTCCTCGCGCAGTCGTCCGGAGGACCCGCCGTTGTCGGCGACGGTGACGATGGCCGTCACCCGCTCGCAGACGAGGCGAAGGGCGGACAGGCTCGCCGCGAGCCCGTGGCCGCCGCCGAGGGCGACGACATCGGCGGAGCGCAGGGGGTCGGCCACGCTCACTCCTGCCCCAGGTCGCGGTGGACGACGAAGGTCGCGACGTCGGAGGACGCCAACCGCGTCGCGAGCGCCTCGGCCACCGCCACCGAGCGGTGCTTGCCGCCGGTGCACCCGACGGCGAGCGTGACGTAGCGCCGGTTTTCGCGGAGGTACCCGGCGATGACGGGCGCGAGGAGGACGTCGACGCTCTCGATGAACTCCATGGCGCCCGGCTGCGACAGGACGTACTCCGAGACTTGGGTCTCACGGCCGGTGTGCGCCCGCAGCTCCGGGACCCAGTAGGGGTTGGGCAGGAAGCGCATGTCGAAGACGAAGTCGGCGTCCAGCGGCACGCCGTACTTGAAGCCGAAGGAGAGCACCGCCAGACGCAGCCGCTCGCTCGTCTCCCCCTGGAAGATCGGGCTGATCTTGCGGCTGAGCTGGTGGACGTTGAGGCCCGAGGTGTCGACGACCGTCTCGGCGGTGGCCCGCACGTCGGCGAGGACCTCCCGTTCCTTGACGATGGCGTCGAGGAGGCGGCCCGTGCCCTGGAGCGGGTGCGGGCGACGCACGCTCTCGAAGCGCCGCACGAGCGACTCGTTGGTCGCCTCGAGGAAGAGCAGGTGGGTGAGCCAGCCGCGATCGCGCAGCGTCGCGAGGGCCGCGGTCAGGGTGTCGAAGCCCTGCGCACGCACATCGAGGACGATGCCGACCCGGACCGGCTGCCCGGAGGCGGCGAGGTCCTGGGCCCGCTCGGACGACAGCCGCAGCAGGTCCGGCAGGAGGGTGACCGGCAGGTTGTCGATGACGTACCAGCCGTGGTCCTCCATGACATTGCCCACCGTCGACCGCCCGGCACCGCTCATGCCCGTGACCACGACGACCTCGGGGGCGCCCCGCCCCTGGCCCTGGGGTGGGATGCTGGCTGCTTCGCTCACGACTGCTGCTCTCCTTCGTCGAGGACCTCGCCCGTGGTGAGGTTGACGGCGGGCTCGGTCGTCCTCCCCGCCAACTCTGCCGCAATTCGCTGTGCGAGGGCAGGTCCGATCCCGGGGACCTCCGCAAGCTCGTCCGCCGTCGCGGCGCGCACCCGCTTGACCGAGCCGAAGCGTGCCAGCAGGGCCTTGCGTCGCGCCTCCCCCAGACCCGGGATGCCATCGAGCGCGCTGCGGGTCATCGACTTGCTGCGGCGCTCGCGGTGGAAGGTGTTGGCGAAGCGGTGGGCCTCGTCGCGCAGCCGCTGCAGCAGGTAGAGCGCCTCGCTGTTGCGGGCGAGGATCACCGGGTGGTCGTCGCCGGGGACCCAGACCTCCTCGAGCCGCTTGGCCAGGCCGACGACCGCGACGTCGTCGACGCCCAGCTCGTCGAGCACCTGCTGCGCCGCCGCGACCTGCGGGGCGCCGCCGTCGACGACGACGAGGTTGGGCGGGTAGGCGAATCGCCGCGCCTCGCCCGTCTCGGGGTCGGTGGCATCGCGCTCGCGGTCCTTGAGGTGCCGCTGGAAGCGCCGGGTGAGCACCTCGTGCATCGCGGCGGTGTCGTCGGTGCGTCCGTCGACGTCACCGCGGACGATGAAGCGCCGGTACTCGGGCTTGCGCACGAGTCCGTCCTCGAAGACGACCATCGACCCGACGACATCGCTGCCCTGCACGTGGCTGATGTCGTAACCCTCGATGCGAAGGGGGGCATCGTCCAGCCCGAGAGCCTCCTGCAGCTCCTGGAGGGCCTGGCTGCGCGCGGTGAGGTCACCCGCTCGGGCGACCTTGTGCCGAGCCAGCGACTGCTCGGCATTGCGCGCCACGGTCTCCATGAGCGAGCGCTTGTCCCCGCGCTGCGGCACCCGCAGGTTGGTCGCGCTCCCCCGGCGCTCGCCCAGCCATGCGGCCACGCCGTCGGCGTCGGCCGGCAGGACCGGGACGAGGACCTCGCGGGGGACGCCTTCACCCCCTTCGCCGCCGTAGACCTGCTGGAGCAGGTGCTCGACGAGCTCGGGCAGGTCCTCGGCGTCCTTCTCCGCGACCCACCCACGCTGACCGCGGATGCGGCCACCGCGCACGTGGAAGACCTGGATGGCGACCTCCAGCTCGTCGTCGGCGAGCGCGAAGACGTCGGCGTCGGTGCCGTCGGGCAGGACGACGGCCGACTTCTCCAGTGCCTTGGTCAGGGCGGCGACGTCGTCGCGCAGACGGGCGGCCTGCTCGAAGTCGAGGTCCGCGGCGGCCGCCTTCATCTGCCGCTCCAGCCGGCGCACGAAGCGGGCCGTGTCACCGGCGAGGAAGTCGCACAGCTCCCGGGCGATGGCGCGGTGCTCGTCGGCGCTCACCCGGCCGACGCAGGGGGCGGAGCACTTGTCGATGTAGCCGAGCAGGCAGGGGCGGCCGGACTGCTCGGCCCGTCGGAAGACGCCCTTGCTGCAGGTGCGCACGGGGAAGACCCGCAACAGCAGGTCGAGGGTCTCGCGGATCGCCCAGGCGTGGGCGTAGGGGCCGAAGTAGCGCGTCCCCTTGCGCTTGGCCCCACGCAGCACCTGGGCGCGCGGGTAGTCCTCGCCCATGGTCACCGCGAGGTAGGGGTAGGACTTGTCGTCGCGGTACTTGACGTTGAAGCGCGGGTCGAACTCCTTGATCCACGCGTACTCCAGCTGCAGCGCCTCGACCTCGGTCGCGACGACGGTCCACTCGACGCTGGCCCCGGTGCGCACCATCCGCGAGGTGCGCGGGTGCAGGGCCGAGATGTCCTGGAAGTAGGAGGACAGCCGCGAGCGCAGCGACTTGGCCTTGCCCACGTAGATGACCCGCCCGTGCTCGTCACGGAAGCGGTAGACGCCGGGGTCCGTCGGGATCGACCCGGGAGCGGGGCGGTAGGTCGAGGGGTCTGCCACCCTCCGACCCTACGAGACGGTGATCTGGTCGCCGTCGACGGTCGCGGTCCTGGCGGTGAGCCCCTCCGTGGCCGGCCCCTTGAGGACCGACCCGTCGGTGAGGTCGAACTCGCTGCCGTGGCAGGGGCAGACGATCGCCTCGGTCGTCACCCGGGTCACCGCGCAGCCCTGGTGCGGGCAGGTGCTATCGAAGGCCTTGAACTCCCCCGCGCTCGGCTGGGTGACGACGACCTGGCCCTCGACGAGACCGCCGCCCTCGGGGACGTCGGCGGCCGCGACGCTCACGCTGTCGCCGGACGATGCCGAGCCTCCTGCGCCACTGCCGCCGCTCCCCCCTTCGTCCCCGCCGCAGGCCGAGAGGGCCACGGTGCTGCCGGCTGCGGCGATGGTCAGTGCGGTGCGTCGCGTCGTCGTCATGTCGGGCCTCGGATCGTTGGAGGAACGGAACCCGATCATCCCACCGCCACCTGTGCATGCACCATGCATGACCCGTCGGTAACCCGTCTGGACGACCACTAGGTAACGAGCAGGACACGGCTGCCCCCAATGTGGGTCAGAACATAGTCAGACCGGATTACTGTCCCTCCACAGCCCGCGACACCCAGGTCGCCGGCCGCGGCCCCAGGGCCACACTTCTTCATCAGGAGGACACGTGATCAGGCGTTCCGTCATCTCAACGGGGGCGACCATGCTCGTCGCCACCATGGCCCTGTCCGCATGCGGGACCCGCGGCGGTGACAGCGGCGGTTCCGGAGACGGCGACGGCGGGGGCGACAAGAAGGTCGTGAAGATCGGCGTCATCTCGCCGCTCTCGGGCGACCTGTCCGCTCTCGGTCTCGGCATCCAGCACTCGGTCGAGCTCGCGGCCGAGCAGGCCAACGAGTCCGGTGACCTCGGTGACTGGGAGATCGAGGTCGTCGCCCAGGACGACGAGGGCAAGCCCGAGGTCGGCAAGAACGCCGCCTCCCAGCTGGCCTCGGACGACGAGGTCATCGGTGTCGTCGGCACCCTCAACAGCTCGGTGGCCGGCCCGGTCCAGCCGATCCTCGACAAGGCGAAGATCACCATGGTCTCGCCGGCCAACACCAACCCGACCCTCACCCGGGGCGCCAAGCCGGACGACTCGCCCGAGCGCGTCTACGCCAGCTACTACCGCGTGTGCACGACCGACACCGTCCAGGGCCCCTTCGCCGCTCGCTACCTCTACAACGAGGCCGGCATCAAGGAGCTCGCGACGGTCCACGACAAGAAGACCTACGGCCAGGGCCTCGTCGACGCCTTCACCAAGGAGTACAAGAAGCTCGGCGGCAAGGTCGTCGCCGCCGAGACGATCAACCCCGACGAGGACAAGTACGACGCCGTCGTCTCCTCGCTCAAGGCCAAGGACCCCAAGGCCGTCTACTACGGCGGTGAGTACCCGCAGGCCGCCCCGCTGAGCCAGCAGCTCAAGGCCGGTGGCCTCAAGGTGCCGCTCATGGGTGGCGACGGCATCTTCTCGCCCGAGTTCATCAAGCTCGCGGGCGACGGCTCCGACGGCGACCTGGCCACCTCGGTCGGCGCTCCCACGGAGAGCCTGGACGCCGGCAAGAAGTTCCTCGAGGACTACGAGGCTGCCGGCTACAGCGACCCGGCCGAGGCCTACGGTGCCTACGCCTACGACGCCGGCCAGTCCATCATCGAGGCGATGAAGGTCTCGCTCAAGGACGCCGACACCGTCGAGGACGCTCGTCAGGCGACGATCGACGCGATGGCCGACGTCGAGTTCGACGGAGTCACCGGCAAGGTCTCCTTCGACGAGTACGGCGACAACACCACGCGAGTCCTCACCGCCTACGAGGTCAAGGACGGCGAGTGGACGGACGTCCTCACGGAGGAGTTCAAGTGATCGATGCGGTCATGACCTGCACGGTCTGACCGCAGGTGGGGCGGGGTGTTGACGCACCCCGCCCCACCCCTGCCAGCCCCCTTCGCCATCCGTCGCCCACCCCTCGACGCCCCGTGGTGGCCGCACGACCTGCGGCCACGCCCAGGAGGACACGTGGAACAAGTCGCCCAGCAGATCGTCAACGGTCTGACCATCGGGTCTTTGTACGCACTCATCGCCGTCGGCTACACCGTCGTCTACGGCATCATCCAGCTCATCAACTTTGCGCACGGCGAGATCTTCATGATCGGCGCCTTCGGCGCCCTGTCGACCTCGCTGATCCTCTTCCCGGGCACCACCGCCCTGTGGACGCTGCCGCTCATCCTCATCGGGGCCATCGCCGCCTCGGTCACCGTGGCCGTCGTCATGGAACGCGTCGCCTACCGGCCGCTGCGCAGCGCGCCACGACTGGCCCCGCTCATCACGGCCATCGGCATCTCCGTCTTCCTGCAGGAGCTGGTCCGGGTCGGCTACAACGACCCGACCCTCTTCGTCTCCGACGTCAACCCCTTCGACTTCCCGTCGGCGAAGCAGAAGGTCGTCTTCCCCCGGGTCGACGGGATCTCCGGTGAGGCCTTCAACCTCGGCGGGGTCACGCTCCAGCGGCCGGCGCTCTTCACCATCGCCTGCCTGGCGATCTGCGCCGTCGGCCTCTGGTACTACATCAACCGCACCCGCACGGGCCGCGCGATGCAGGCCGTCTCCCAGGATCCCGACACCGCTCGCCTCATGGGCATCAACGTCGACCGGATGATCGTCACGGCCTTCGCCGTGGGCGCCGCGCTGGCCGCGATCGCCGGCGTCGCCTACGGCCTGCAGACGACCAACATCAACTTCAAGATGGGCTTCATCTACGGCCTCAAGGCCTTCACCGCCGCCGTCCTCGGCGGCATCGGCAACATCCAGGGCGCCGTCGTCGGCGGCCTCGTCCTCGGTGTCCTCGAGGCCATGGCCATCCAGTACCTGCCCGGCGGCTCGCCGTGGAAGGACATCTGGGCCTTCTCCATCCTCATCCTCGTCCTCGTCTTCCGACCGCAGGGCATCATGGGCGCAAAGGTGGTGGACCGCGCATGACGACGCTGTCTCGCAATCCCCGGCTCGGCGGCATCCTCGCCGTCGTCGGTTCAGTCCTGCTCATCGTCTCCGGGCTGCTCTCGTGGAGCTACGAGCCCATCTTCGGCGACATCTCCATCCGCTTCTGGCCGGTCACGCTGCAGGTCTACGCGATGCTCCTGGGCGCCCTGGCGCTCCTGCTCGCGCTCGTGGCCGCCGGGCCGCTCAGCAGCTGGTCGGAGTACATCGACCCCGCGCGCGGCCTGCGCACGCTCGGCATCACCGGCGTCGCCTTCTCCGCCGTGTCCCTGCTGGCCATCACCATCGAGACCTCCGGCCTGATCAATGCCAACGAAGGGGTCTGGGTCGCACTGGTCGCCTCGCTCCTCATCACCGCGGGCGGCTACCTGCGCGCGGAGACCAAGGTCCTCGACCCGGCCGTCGTCGAGCTGCCGGCTTGGCTCGAGATCATCATCATCGCGCTGCTCCTCGGTGCCGCCCTCTACGTCGCCCAGTACGCCCTCAAGCGTCCTGAGCCGTGGGTCCTGCTGCTGCTCGTCCTGGCCCTCATCGGCGCCACCCTGACGATCACCCGCTCCAACCTCGGGGCATGGCTCGGCGGGGTCACCGGGCGGCACCGCCGGGTCTTCACCTTGGCAACCTTCGTCGTGGCGCTCGCCTTCCCCTTCACCCAAGGCGGCTCCGAGGCCAACCTGACGATCGCCGGCAATGTCCTGATCTTCGCGGCCACCGCGTTGGGTCTGAACATCGTCGTCGGCCTGGCCGGCCTGCTCGACCTGGGCTACATCGCCTTCCTCGGTGCCGGTGCCTACGTCGGGGCCTCGATGTCGATGTCGGCCTTCGCGACGATCGGCTGGAAGCCACCCTTCCTCGTCGTCATGATCATCGGTGGGCTCGTCTCGAGCATCCTCGGCCTGATCATCGGCTCCCCGACGCTGCGGGTCTCGGGCGACTACCTCGCCATCGTCACCCTCGCCTTCGGTGAGATTTTCCGGTTGGCGATGTTCAACCTCGACGGCACGTCGGGCCCGATGATCACCCGTGGGTCCAACGGCATCAACGCCATCCCCGACCTGAACTTCTTCGGGTTCAACTTCGGCGACACGCACACGTTCTTCGGCATCGACATCCCGCGGGCGGGCAACTACTACTTCGTGCTCATCGCGCTCATCGTCTTCGTCATCGTCGTCTTCTCCCACCTCAACAACTCGCGCATCGGTCGTGGGTGGGTGGCCATCCGTGAGGACGAGCGGGCCGCCGAGGCCATGGGCGTCAACGTCTTCGGGCTCAAGCTGCTCGCCTTCGCCGGTGGTGCCTCGCTCGCGGGCATGGCCGGCACGGTCAAGGCCCACATGGACCAGGCGGTCTCACCGGACAGCTACATCTTCCTCGAGTCCGCCTTCCTGCTCGCCGCCGTCGTCCTCGGCGGCATGGGCACGGTCGGTGGCGTCCTCATCGGCGCGGCGATCCTGAAGTTCCTGCCCGAGAAGATGCGTGACCTCGACGAGTACCGGCTGCTGATGTTCGGGCTCGTGCTCGTCATCATGATGCGGTTCCGCCCGGAGGGGCTCATCGCGAACAAGCGTCGACAGCTGGAGTTCCACGACGACGACGAGGAGCTGGCCGGGACACTGGTCATCGACGAGCTGGAGGCAGCCAAGTGAGCACCGCAACCGACACCCCGACCGCTCCGCCGGCGAAGGGGGACGCCGGGGTCATCCTCGATGCCCGCAACGTCACCATGCGCTTCGGTGGTCTCGTGGCCGTGGGCGACGTGTCGATGGAGGTCCGCGAGGGCGAGATCGTCGGCCTCATCGGCCCCAACGGCGCCGGCAAGACGACCTTCTTCAACTGCCTCACGGGCATGTACAAGCCCACCGAGGGTCAGGTCTCGCTCTTCGGCACCCAGATCCCGCCGAAGCCTCGGGCCGTGGTCCGGGCCGGCATGGCGCGTACCTTCCAGAACATCCGTCTCTTCGGCAACATGACCGCCCTCGAGAACGTCATGGTCGGGCGCTTCTGCCGCACCTCGTCCGGAGCCTTCACCTCGATCATCCGGGGTCCGAAGTTCCGTCGCGAGGAGCGGGAGACGACCGAGAAGGCGCACGAGCTGCTCAAGTACGTCGGCCTGGGCAGCAGCGCCCACCTGCTCGCTCGCAACATGCCCTACGGCGACCAGCGCCGCCTCGAGATCGCCCGCGCCCTCGCGACCGATCCCAAGGTGCTGCTGCTCGACGAGCCGACCGCCGGCATGAACCCGCGCGAGACCGAGCAGGCCATGGAGCTGATCTTCAAGATCCGCGACTCCGGCCTGGCGGTCGTCGTCATCGAGCACGACATGCGCTTCATCTTCAACCTCTGCGACCGCGTGCTCTGCCTGGTGCGGGGTGAGGTCCTCGTCCAGGGCACCCCCGGTGAGGTCCAGTCAGACCCACGGGTCATCGAGGCCTACATCGGTGGGGCCGAGGACGAGGACGAAGAGGTCGCCCCTCTCGAGGTCGAGACGACCTTCAGCGCGGCCACGGACGAGGAGGAGGGCCGATGAGCGCAATGCTCGAGGTCAAGGACCTGGAGGTCTCCTACGGCAAGATCGTCGCCGTCAAGGGCATCTCATTCAGCGTCGACGAGGGCGAGGTCGTCACCCTCATCGGCACCAACGGCGCCGGCAAGACGACGACGCTGCGCACGATCTCCGGGCTGCTCCGGCCGAGCGGTGGCGAGATCCTCTTCCGCGGGGAGCGCATCGACAACACCGCCGCGCACCAGATCGTGGGCATGGGCCTGGCCCACTCCCCCGAGGGTCGACGGATCTTCCCTCGGATGACCGTTGAGGAGAATTTGCGTCTGGGTGCCTTCGGTCGCCGGGACAAGGAGGTGGGCAAGGACATCCAGGCCGCCTACGAGCTCTTCCCGATCCTCGGAGAACGTCGGGACCAGCCGGCCGGCACGTTCTCCGGTGGCGAGCAGCAGATGCTCGCCATGGGCCGCGCGATGCTCTCGCGTCCCAAGCTCCTCATGCTCGACGAGCCCTCCATGGGTCTCTCGCCGATCATGATGAAGCGGATCATGGCGACGGTGAAGACCCTGCAGTCCCAGGGCACGACGATCCTGCTCGTCGAGCAAAATGCCCGTGCGGCACTCAAGCTCGCGACCAAGGGCTATGTGCTCGAGGTGGGCAAGATCGTCACCCAGGGCACCGGCCACGAGCTGCTCCACTCCGACGAGGTGCGCAAGGCGTATCTCGGCGAGGACTAGCTCGTCCCACCCTGCCCGTCCCGGTCGATCGCGGCCGGGACGGGCAGGGTCGCGCCGTGCGGAGCGGGCACCGTGCGGTGCGCTCAGCCGCAGCCGGACTCACCTTCCCGCCTGTCAGCCGGCCTTCTTGGCGCGGCGGGCTGCTGCGGTCGCCTTGCTGGAGACCGTCGCCTTCGTCTTGGCCGGGGTCCTCGCGGCAGCTGTCTTCTTCGTGGCTGCGGTCTTCTTCGCAGCGCTCTTCTTCTTGTCCGTCGCCTTCTTGGTGGGGGGCGGAGTGCCCTCGACGAGCTCGCCGACGATCGGCTGCGTGGCGCTCTTGGCGAGGACCGGGGCGAGGAACTGCCCCGTGAAGGACGCAGGGACGGCGGCCACCTGCTCGGGGGTGCCGGTGGCGACGACGGTGCCTCCCCCGGAGCCTCCCTCGGGGCCCATGTCGACGATCCAGTCGGCGCACTTGATGACGTCGAGGTTGTGCTCGATGACCAGGACGGTGTTGCCCTTGTCGACGAGCCCCTGGAGGACGAGCAGCAGCTTGCGGATGTCCTCGAAGTGCAGACCGGTCGTCGGCTCGTCGAGCACGTAGATCGTTCGGCCGTTGGAGCGCTTCTGCAGCTCGGCGGCCAGCTTGACGCGCTGTGCCTCACCACCGGAGAGCGTGGTCGCCGGCTGGCCGAGGCGGACGTAGCCGAGGCCCACGGCGTTGAGCGTCTTCATGTGCCGCGCGATGGCCGGGACCGCGGCGAAGAAGTCCTCGGCCTCCTCGATCGGCATGTCGAGCACCTCGGCGATGTTCTTGCCCTTGAAGTGCACCTCGAGCGTCTCGCGGTTGTAGCGCGCACCGTGGCAGACCTCGCACGGGACGTAGACGTCCGGCAGGAAGTTCATCTCGATCTTCAGGGTGCCGTCACCGGAGCAGGCGTCGCAGCGACCGCCCTTGACGTTGAAGGAGAAGCGTCCCGGCTGGTAGCCGCGGACCTTGGCCTCGCTCGTGGCGGCGAAGAGCTTGCGGACGTGGTCGAAGACGCCGGTGTAGGTCGCCGGGTTGGACCGCGGGGTGCGCCCGATGGGGCTCTGGTCGACGTGCACGACCTTGTCGAGGTGCTCCAGCCCGGTGACCGTCTTGTGCCGGCCCGGGACCCGCCGGGCGCCGTTGAGCTTGTTGGCCAGGACGTTGTAGAGGATGTCGTTGACGAGCGTCGACTTGCCGGAGCCCGAGACGCCCGTGACGGCGATGAAGTTGCCGAGCGGGAAGTCGACCTCGACCCCGGCGAGGTTGTGCTCGCGGGCGCCCTTGACCGTCAGCTCACGGCCGGGTTCCTGGGGCCGGCGTACCTCGGGGACCGGGATCTCCAGCTCGCCCGCGAGGTAACGGCCGGTGACCGAGCGCTCGCTCGTCAACAGCTCCGCGAGTGGGCCCGAGTGCACGACGTGCCCCCCGTGCTCACCGGCGCCCGGACCGATGTCGACGACCCAGTCGGAGGCCGCGATGGTGTCCTCGTCGTGCTCGACGACGATGAGTGTGTTGCCGAGGTCACGCAACCGGGTCAGCGTCTCGATGAGTCGGTGGTTGTCCCGCTGGTGCAGACCGATGCTCGGCTCGTCGAGCACGTAGAGCACGCCGACGAGGCCCGACCCGATCTGCGTGGCCAGACGGATGCGCTGGGCCTCGCCGCCCGACAGCGTGCCGGCCGCGCGCGACAGGGAGAGGTACTCCAGACCCACGTCGAGCAGGAACCCGAGTCGGGCGTTGATCTCCTTGATCACCTGCTCGGCGATCTGCCGCTCACGGTCGGAGAAGTCGACGGTGTCGAGGAAGCCTGCGGCCTCACGGATCGACAGTGACGAGACATCGGCGATGCTGCGGCCACCGACGAGGACGGCGAGCGACTCGGGCTTGAGGCGGGTGCCCCGGCAGGTCGGGCACGGGATCTCCCGCATGTAGCCCTCGTACTTCTCCCGGCTCCAGTCCGACTCGGTCTCGGTGTGGCGGCGCTTGATGAAGGGGATGACCCCCTCGAAGCCCGTGCTGTAGGAGCGCTCCCGGCCGAAGCGGTTGCGGTACTTGACGTGCACCTTGTGGTTGCGCCCCTCGAGGAGCGCCGCGCGGGCCCGGCTCGGGAGCGCCCGCCACGGGGTGTCCATGTCGAAGCCGAGGTCGTCGCCCAGCGCTGCCATGGTCCGCTGGAAGTACTGCGCGGACTGCGTGCCCTGGGCCCACGGGGCAATGGCACCCTCGGCCAGCGTCAGGTCGTCGTCGGGCACGACGAGCTCAGGATCGACCTCGAGCTCGGTGCCCAGACCGGTGCACTTGGGGCAGGCGCCGAAGGGAGAGTTGAAGGAGAAGGAGCGCGGCTCGATCTCGTCGATGTTCAGCGGATGGTCGTTGGGGCAGGCCATCGTCTCGGAGTAGCGGCGCTGTCGCTGCGGGTCGTCCTCGTCGAGGTCGACGAAGTCGATGACGAGCACGCCCCCGGCGAGCCCCAGCGCGGTCTCCACCGAGTCGGTGACCCGCTGCTTGGCGGCCCGGTCGTCCGGCCCCTTGGACACGAGGCGGTCGACGACGACGTCGATCGTGTGCTTGACCTGCTTTTCGAGGGTGGGGGGCTCGGCGAGCGAGACCACCTCGCCGTCGACCAAGGCCCGGCTGTAGCCCTTGGTCCGCAGCTCGGCGAAGAGGTCGACGAACTCGCCCTTGCGCGAGCGCACGACGGGCGCCAGGACCTGGAAGCGGGTGCGCTCCGGCAGCTCGAGCAGCCGGTCGACGATCTGCTGCGGGCTCTGCCGGGTGATCGGCTCGCCGCAGACCGGGCAGTGCGGCCGCCCGACGCGCGCGAAGAGCAGACGCAGGTAGTCGTGGACCTCGGTGATCGTGCCGACGGTCGATCGCGGGTTGCGGTTGGTCGACTTCTGGTCGATGGAGACCGCCGGCGACAGGCCCTCGATGAAGTCGACGTCCGGCTTGTCCATCTGGCCGAGGAACTGCCGCGCATAGGCCGACAGCGACTCGACATAGCGGCGTTGACCCTCGGCGAAGATCGTGTCGAAGGCCAGCGACGACTTGCCCGAGCCGGACAGGCCGGTGAAGACGACGAGCGAGTCGCGCGGGATGTCGACGTGGATGTCTTTGAGGTTGTGCTCACGGGCCCCCTGGACGACGATCCGGTCGTGCAGGCGGGAGCCAGAAGCCTTGGCAGCAGTCACGCCCTCCACCTTAAGTGGCGCCACCGACAACGCCGCCAGGCCTCCGGCGAGGCGGCCGCTGCAGGGCCTAGCCTGTCCGGATGAGTACCCCGATCGAGGACTACGCCGCCATCGGTGACACCGAGACCGCCGCCCTGGTGTCGAAGGGGGGATCCGTCGACTGGCTCTGCCTCCCCCGTTTCGACTCCTCCTCCTGCTTCACCGCGCTCCTCGGCACCCCCGAGCACGGTCGGTGGCTCATCGGGCCGGTCGGCAAGGCGACGACGACCCGCTCCTACCGCGGCGACTCCTTCATCCTCGAGACGGTCCACCGCACGGCGACCGGCACCGTGCGGGTGACCGACCTCATGCCGCTGGGCGACGGCCGGGCCGACCTCGTGCGCGTCGTCGAAGGACTCGAGGGCGAGGTGGAGATGGAGCACGAGTGGGTCGTGCGCTTCGGCTACGGCCGCATCCGGCCCTGGGTCGCGCACTCCCCCGGCCACGAGCTCGACGACGAGGTCATCACCGCCATCGCCGGCAACGACATGCTCGTCCTGCGTGGCTCCCGCCTGCCGCGCCCCGACGGCCACCACCACCGCGACCGCTGGACCGTGCGCGCCGGCGAGCACTACAACTTCTCCACGACGTGGTTCGCCTCCTACAAGGCCATCCCGCCGCCGCTCGACATCAGCTCCCGCATCGGGGCCACCCACGAGCGCTCGTCGCAGTGGGCCTCCCGCTGCACCTACGAGGGCCCCTACCGGGCCGAGGTGGTCCGGTCGCTGCTCACCCTTCGCCTGCTCACCGACACCCGCCGGGGCGGCATCGTCGCGGCCGCGACCACCAGCCTTCCGGAGGACTTCGGCGGCGTGCGCAACTGGGACTACCGCTACTGCTGGCTGCGCGATGCATCGCTCACGCTCGAGGCCCTGCTGAAGTCCGGCTACGTCGGCACGACCAAGCTCTGGCGTGACTGGCTCGTCCGGGCGATCGCCGGGGACCCCGAGGACATGCAGATCATGTACGCCGTCGACGGCGGACGCGAGCTGCCCGAGCACGAGCTCGACCATCTGCCCGGCTACGCCGACAGCCGCCCCGTCCGCATCGGCAACGGCGCCGTCGACCAGAAGCAGACCGACGTCCTCGGCGAGGTGATGATCGCCCTCGAGGACGCTCGGGCCCAGGGTCTGCAGGAGTCGCCCCAGTCGTGGGCCGTGCAGCGCTCGCTCGTCAACAACCTCGCCGAGCACTGGGACCAGGCCGACAATGGCCTGTGGGAGATCCGTGGTCCGCTGCGCCACTTCACCCACTCCCGGGTCATGGTCTGGGCCGCCTTCGACCGGGCCATCCGGGCGGTGGAGGTCCACGGCTACGAGGGCGAGGTCGAGCTCTGGCGCGACCTGCGTGAGCGGGTTCGCGCCGACGTCCTCGAGCGTGGCTGGAACGACGCCAAGCAGACCTTCACCCAGCACTACGACACCGACGAGGTCGACGCCTCCCTCCTGCTCATCCCGATGGTGGGATTCCTCCCGCCCGACGACCCTCGGGTCCTCGGCACCGTCGCCGCGGTCGAGCGCGACCTCATGCGCGACGGGTTCCTCCTGCGCTACCGCACGGAGAGCGGTGTCGACGGGCTCGCCGGCGACGAGCACCCCTTCCTCGCCTGCTCGTGGTGGCTCGTCAGCGCCTATGCCCTCACCGGACAGCTCGACAAGGGCCACGCGCTGATGCAGCGCCTGTGCGGCCTGCTCAACGACGTGGGCCTCGTCGCCGAGGAGTACGACGTCGAGGGCGACCGCCAGGCCGGCAACTTCCCGCAGGCCTTCAGCCACCTGACCCTCATCGGCGCTGCCTATGCCCTGCGCGACGCCGAGGCCGCCACCCCCGACGAAGGAGACCCCGCATGAGCACCCCCACCGACGCCTACGACTCGGACGTCCAGCCGGGCGGCCCGTGGTCGACCCGCGAGCTGGCCCACCTGACGATCCGCAAGATGGCCGTCTCGCAGATGCACAACAACGTCTACCTCCTCACCTGCCGCGCCACCGGCGAGCAGCTGCTCGTCGACGCCGCGGACGAAGGGGAGCGCATCCGTGAGCTCGTCGCCGCCGGTGGGTCGGGCCTCGCCCAGCTGGTGACGACGCACCAGCACTGGGACCACGTGCGTGCCCTCGAGGAGACCGCTCAGACCTTCTCCCCCACGACCCAGGCGGGCGAGGACGACGCCGACGCCCTGCCGCTCGCGCCCGACGTGCGACTGCAGCACGGCGACACCGTGCGCTTCGGCGAGATCACCCTCGACGTCGTCCACCTGCGCGGGCACACCCCGGGCTCGGTGGCGCTGGCCTACGTCGACCCGCAGGGGCACACGCACCTCTTCACCGGGGACAGCCTCTTCCCCGGCGGTGTGGGCAACACCAAGATGGAGGGGCAGAGCTTCGACGCGCTCTTCGCCGACGTCACCCAGCGGGTCTTCGACGTCTACGACGACGACACCTGGGTCTACCCCGGCCACGGCTCCGACACCACCCTCGGCGTCGAGCGCCCGCACCTCGACGAGTGGCGCGAGCGCGGCTGGTGAGGGTCAGTGGGTCGTGGCGACCTTGGCGCTGAAGCCGATCATCGCCGCGCCCATGCCCCCTTCGATCCGTCGACGCACCCGCGGGGCGGACAGGAAGGACCGGGCCCGGTCGGCGAGCAGCACGACCGTCGACAGGTAGAGCGACCCGAGGGCCACGAGGCTCAGGGCGTAGAGCGCGAGGACGGGCAGACCGGCGCGGTCACCGACGAACTGCGGCAGCACGGCGAGGTTGAAGGCCAGCACCTTGGGGTTGGTGATGTTGCACAGGAAGCCCTGGGCGAAGAGCCGACCCCGACCGCCACGCCCGCGCGACTCCGGCTCCCGGGCGGCCTCCGCCGAGACGTCCCCGCGCCAGGCCGTCCACAGCGCGTGGCCACCCAGCCACAGGAGATAGGCCGCACCCACCCACTTGACCGTGAGGAAGAGCGGCTCACTGGCGACGATGATCGCGCCCAGCCCACCGGCTGCGAGCAGGCCCTGCACGGCGCCCGCACAGCTCACTCCGACCATGGTCAGCAGCCCGGCACCACGCCCGCGGACGAGCGCGGCACGCAGGGTGAGTGCGGTGTCCGGACCCGGGGCGATCGTGATGACGAGGACCAGGGCGAGGAAGGACAGATAGGTCGCCATGGGGCGAAGACTAGGGTGACGCCGTGAGACGTGTCGATGCCGTTCCAGCCCCGCTCCTCGTGCTCGCCGGAGTGGTGTCTGTCCAGTTCGGCGGTGCCCTCGCCGCGACCCTCGTCCCGCAGATCGGCGCCGCCGGATCCGTCGTCCTCCGGCTGCTCATCGCGACCGCGCTGCTGCTGCTCTTCGCCCGACCGAGATGGCGCGGTCACCGCCCCCGGGACTGGGCCACCGTGGGCTGCTTCGGGCTCGCGCTCGGCCTGATGAACTTCGCCTTCTACGCCTCGCTCGGGCACCTGCCGATCGGCGTCGCGGTGACCATCGAGTTCATCGGACCGCTGACGCTCGCGGCCGTGCTCTCCCGCCGCCCCCGCGACCTCCTCGCGGTCGCCGCGGCCGGCGTCGGGGTCGTGCTCATCTCGCAGGCCCTGAGCCTCCCCTTCGCCGACCTCGAGCGCACCGGCATCGTGCTGGCGCTCCTCGCGGGTGCCTGCTGGGCCGCCTACATCGTCTTCTCCGGTCGCACCGGCGCTGCCTTCCCCCAGCTGGAGGGGCTGGCGCTGGCCATGGTCGTGGCGACCGCCGTCGTCCTGCCCTTCGGCATCTGGGACGTGAGCGTCCACGGCACCTCGGCCTGGGACGGCACCGTCCTGCTCAAGGGACTGGGGATCGCCGTGCTCTCCTCGGTGCTGCCGTACTCCCTCGAGCTGCTCGCGCTGCGGCGGCTGGCCCCCGCCGTCTTCGGGATCCTGCTCAGCCTGGAGCCCGCGGTCGCCGCGCTCGCGGGTCTGCTGGTCCTCGGCCAGCGGCTCGACCCCGTCCAGCTCACCGGGATGGCCCTCGTCGTGCTCGCCAGCTTCCTCGTCCTCGGTCTGGGCGCCGGCAGGAGGCGCCAGCCGGACCTGCCCGCCTGAGCGGCCCTCCGTGACGGCAGCACGAAGGGGGTGGCCCACCTCGCGGTGAGCCACCCCCTTCGAGGTGCGGTCGGGCGTGCGGTCAGTGACTGGAGTCGATGCCCTGCTTGGCGTCCCTGTTGGACTTCCAGAGGCTGGCCACGGTCGTCACGCCGAGGATGAGGACGATCGCGCCGAGCGAGACGGTGATCGGGATCTCCGGGACGCCCACGTGCTCGCCGCCGTTGATGAAGGGCAGCGTGTTCTCGTGGAGGGCGTGCAGGATGAGCTTGACGCCGATGAAGGCGAGCAGGACCGACAGACCCAGGCTCATGTAGACGAGCTTCTTCAGCAGGCCACCGATGAGGAAGTACAGCTGCCGCAGACCCATGAGGGCGAAGAGGTTGGCCGTCAGCACGATGTAGGGCTCCTTGGTGAGGCCGTAGATCGCCGGGATGGAGTCGAGCGCGAACAGCAGGTCGGTCATGCCCAGGGCGATGACGACGATGAAGATCGGGGTCGCGACGCGCTTGCCGTTCTCCTTCGTGAAGAGCTTGGAGGACCACTCGGTCGTGCTCGGCACGGTGCGCTGGAACCACTTGATGATGCCGTTGGGCTCCCAGTCGTCCTCCTCGTCGTGGCTCTCGGTCGCGAGCTTGACGGCGGTGTAGATGAGGAAAGCGCCGAAGATGTAGAACACCCAGGCAAACTGGTTGATCGCGGCCGCGCCGACGAAGATGAAGATCGTCCGCAGGACGATGGCGATGATGATGCCCCAGAGCAGCGCGGTCTGCTGGAAGCGTCCGGGGACCCCGAACTTCGCCATGATGATGATGAAGATGAAGAGGTTGTCGATCGAGAGCGAGTACTCGGTCAACCAGCCGGCGAAGAACTCGGTGCCGCGCTCACCACCCTCGGCGTACCAGAGGCCGATCCCGAAGAGGACGGCCGCCGAGACGTAGATCCCGAGGACGGTCGCGACCTCGCGCGTGGAGGGCACGTGCGGGTTGCGGGCGACGTGGATGACGTCGAAGGTGAGCACCGCCGCCGCGACAGCGAGCGTGAGCAGCCACGCCCAGGTCGGCACGTCCATGGTGCCGCCGCTGATGATCGCGGGTTGGAGAGTGGAGATGGTGGACAAGGGGAACCTTCCGGACAGGGGTCATGCGTCCGGAGGTCTCTCCCACCCGTGTGGGCCGATGCCCCGGGTCGGCGGACCGACCGTGCTGACGAGACATCGCTGGGGGATACTCCCCTCCGCTGGCTTCTCGAAGTCTCTCACGTCACACCACGCGATGCGGGTAACGCGAGCCATCTGGGACCGGGACCCGTGGTGACACCCTAGCGGGTCGCGGCCGTCATCTGCCGCAGCTCCTTCTTCAGGTCGCCGATCTCGTCGCGCAGCCGGGCTGCGAGCTCGAAGTGCAGGTCGGTCGCCGCCTGGTGCATCTGGTCGGTAAGCTCCTGGATGAGTCTGGCCAGCTCGCTCGCCGGCAGGTCGCGCTCGCGCCGCGCCGCGCTCTCGTCCGCAGCCGCAGCACTCTTGCCCTTGCCGCGGCTCTGGCTGCGCCCCGAGCCGAGCAGCGCATCGGTGTCGGCGTCCTCGCGCTGCAGCATGTCGGTGATGTCGGCGATCTTCTTGCGCAGGGGCTGCGGGTCGATGCCCCGCTCGCGGTTGTAGGCGATCTGCTTGTCGCGGCGGCGCTGGGTCTCGTCGAGCGCCTCCTGCATCGAGGGGGTCACCTTGTCGGCGTACATGTGGACCTGGCCGGACACGTTGCGCGCTGCACGACCGATCGTCTGGATGAGCGAGCGGGCACTGCGCAAGAAGCCCTCCTTGTCGGCGTCGAGGATGCTCACGAGCGAGACCTCGGGCAGGTCGAGCCCCTCGCGCAGGAGGTTGATGCCGACGAGGACGTCGAACTCGCCCAGCCGCAGCTCGCGCAGCAGCTCGACCCGACGCAGGGTGTCGATGTCGGAGTGCAGATAGCGCACCCGCACGCCCTTGTCGAGGAGGTAGTCGGTGAGGTCCTCCGCCATCTTCTTGGTCAGGGTGGTCACGAGCACCCGCTCGTCACGCTCGGCACGCTCGCGGATCTCGTGGAGCAGGTCGTCGATCTGACCCTTGGTCGGCTTGAGCACCACCTCCGGGTCGATGAGGCCGGTCGGGCGGATCACCTGCTCGACGTGTCCGTCGGCCTTGGCCATCTCGTAGTCGCCCGGCGTGGCCGAGAGGTAGACCGTCTGGCCGATGCGCTCGAGGAACTCCTCCCAAGTGAGCGGGCGGTTGTCCATCGCGCTCGGCAGGCGGAAGCCGTGGTCGACGAGGGTGCGCTTGCGGGAGGCGTCACCCTCGTACATCGCGCCGATCTGCGGCACGGTCTGGTGCGACTCGTCGATGACGAGGAGGAAGTCCTCGGGGAAGTAGTCGAGCAGGCAGTTGGGGGCCGAGCCGGGAGAGCGCCCGTCGATGTGCATCGAGTAGTTTTCGATGCCCGCGCAGCTGCCGACCTGGCGCATCATCTCGATGTCGTAGGTCGTGCGCATGCGCAGCCGCTGGGCCTCGAGCATCTTGCCCTGACGCTCGAGCGTGGCCAGCTGCTCCTCGAGCTCACGCTCGATGCCGGTGATGGCCCGCTCCATGCGCTCGGGGCCCGCGACGTAGTGGGTCGCCGGGAAGACGTGCACAGTCTCCTCCTCGCGGACCACTTCCCCCGTCAGCGGGTGGAGGGTGTGGATGGCCTCGATCTCGTCGCCGAAGAACTCGATCCGGACGGCGAGCTCCTCGTAGACCGGGATGATCTCGACCGTGTCGCCGCGCACCCTGAAGGTGCCGCGGGTGAAGGCCAGGTCGTTGCGGGTGTACTGCATCGTGACGAACTGCCGCAGCAGCTCGTCACGGTCGATCTCGTCACCGACGCGCAGGTTGACCATGCGGTCGACGTACTCCTGCGGGGTGCCGAGGCCGTAGATGCACGACACGGAGGCGACGACGACGACGTCGCGACGGGTCAGCAGGCTGTTGGTGGCGCTGTGCCGCAGCCGCTCGACCTCCTCGTTGATCGAGCTGTCCTTCTCGATGTAGGTGTCGGTCTGCGGGACGTAGGCCTCGGGCTGGAAGTAGTCGTAGTAGCTGACGAAGTACTCGACGGCGTTGTTGGGGAGCAGCTCGCGGAACTCGTTGGCCAGCTGGGCAGCCAGCGTCTTGTTGGGCGCCATGACGAGCGTCGGCCGCTGGACCTCCTCGATGAGCCAGGCCGTCGTCGCCGACTTGCCCGTGCCCGTCGCACCGAGCAGGACGATGTCCTCCTCGCCCGCGCGCACCCGCCGTGCCAGCTCGGCGATCGCGGTCGGCTGGTCGCCGGCCGGCTCGTACTCGGAGATGACCTCGAAGGGAGCCACCGTGCGTTGCAGATCGGTCACCGGGCGCATGGTGTCCACCGTAGGCCACGCCCCCGACAGCCCTCAGAAGTCGACCGCGTGCTCCTCGACCCCGTCCCGCGAGTCACCGCTGCGGATCGTGCGCCAGTGCCCACCGGGTCCCCGCCGCAGCGTCCACCGCCCCAGGGAGGCGACGGGCGCCAGCGAGACGACGAGCGCCCGCACGGCGCCCTCGGCCTCGTCGTCCTCGGCGGCGTCGTGGCTGCCGGTGACGAGGAACCTCAGGTGGATCTGCGGCTGACCCCGGACGAGCTCGACCGAGCGGTCCTCGACCCGGTGCCCCACGGCGAGCAGCTCCTCCGCCCGCGGCAGCAGGTCCTCCGGCGCGTAACCCGGCACCACGCCGTGCACGTCGATCGCCACCCGGTACGAGGGCATCAGCGCCCCTCCGGGGTCCACCCGGTCTCGCGCGCCCAGACCTCGAGCCGCTCGTGGATCCCGTCGAACCACGGCTCCTTGGCCTCGGCGTAGTCCTCCATCGACAGCCGCCGCGCCTCGACCCCCCGCTTGACCGCGGCGTACTCCTCGCGCGCAGCCGGCTCGGTGCGCAGCCAGTCGCGGAAGAGCAGGGCCCACCGCCAGCCCGGAGAGCCCACCTCACGCACATGCAGGTGCACCGCGACGCCCGGGTCGCAGTTGCCGTGGAACCGCTTGGGCCACTCCTGCGGCTCCCGTCCGTCGACGCGCGGCGTGTCCGCCACGTAGCCCGCGACCCGCGGGTACCCCGCCGCCGTGAGGGCCGCGACGAAGTCCGGCTCGTCGGCATCGGCCAGCGAGGAGACCCCTACCTGCAGGTCGAGGACGTCCTTGGCCACGAAGCCGGGCACCGCGGTGGAGCCGATGTGGTCGAGCGTCACGGCCCGCTCCCCGAGCGCGTGCCGGATCCTCGCCAGGTGGCGCCCGGCCTGCTCCGGCCACGTCGGGTCCGGATCGGAGAGGGTGATGACCGGCTCGCGCTCGCGTCGACGCCCGGCGGCGAGGTTGTCGGCGAAGGGGGTCAGCCGCTCCTGCCAGAGCCGGTCGACCTGCGCCACGAGCTCCTCGGGCGTGCCGTTGTTGTCCAGCAGCACGTCTGCGGCGGCGCGACGTTGCTCGTCGGTGGCCTGGGCGGCGATCCGCGAACGGGCCTCCTCTGGCGGCATCCCCCGCAGCTCGACGAGGCGCTGCAGCCGGACCTCCTCGTCGGTGTCGACGACGAGGACGAGGTGGTACTCCCCCGCCATCGCCTTCTCGACGAGCAAGGGCATGTCATGGACACCGATCGGCGTGCCGGCCTCCTCGGCCTGCGCGAAGTACTCCGCCGTCCGGCGCCAGATCGCCGGATGGGTGATGCCCTCGAGCGCGGCGAGCGACGCCGGGTCGCCGAAGACGACCCGGCCCAGGGCGGGGCGGTCCAGGGCCCCGTCGGGCCCGAAGACCCGCTCCCCGAAGCGCTCCCGGATCTGCTCGAGTGCCGGCTCCCCCGGCTCGACGACCTCACGGGCGATCTTGTCGGCGTCGACGACGACCGCCCCGAGCTCGGCGAGCCTGGCCGACACCGTCGACTTCCCCGACCCGATCCCGCCTGTCAGTCCGATGCGCAGCATGCGCCCGATCCTAGGCCGGGCCGCCGGCCCGCACGTCGTCCTCCATCGGTAGCGTCAGTGCGTGGACACACAGACCTTGGTCAACCTCCTGCTCGTCCTGCTCTTCGTCCTCGTCGGGGGTGTCTTCGCCGCGACCGAGATGGCCATCGTCACCCTGCGCGAAGGGCAGGTGCGCGCCCTCGAGGCCGGCGGTGAGCGCGGGCGCCGTCTCGCCGATCTCGTGCGCAACCCCAACCAGTTCCTGTCCGCCGTGCAGATCGGTGTGACGGTCGCCGGCTTCTTCTCCTCGGCCTACGGCGGCTCCACCATCGCGCCCGACCTCGTCCCGGGTCTGGTCGCCATCGGCATTCCCGAGGGAGCCGCGGCGACGGTCGCGCTGGTGGCCATGACGCTGCTCATCGCCTATCTCTCACTCGTTCTGGGTGAGCTGGTCCCCAAACGACTGGCCATGCAGCGCAACCTCGCCTTCACCCGGGTCCTCGGCCCTCCCCTCGGCGTCTTCGCGATGCTCGTGCGACCGGTGATCTGGCTGCTGTCGGTCTCGACCAACGCCGTGATGCGCCTCGTGGGCGGTTCCACCTCCGCCGAGGAGGAGGAGATGACGCCCGAGGAGATCCGTGACCTCATCGAGGGTCATCAGGGTCTGCACCCCTACCCGCGGCGGATCCTCACCGACGTCTTCCGCGCGGGTGACCGGGCCCTGGCACGGGTCCTGCGCCCCCGGACCGACATCGAGTTCCTCGCCGGCGACCTGAGCGTCGAGGAGGCCATCGCACAGGTGGTGCACTCCTCCCACTCCCGCTTCCCCGTCACGGGCCGCGACGTCGACGACGTCACGGGCTTCGTCCACATCCGTGACCTCATGCGCGCTGACCCGGCCTCGCGTGCGACGACGCAGGTCAGCGATCTGGCCCGGCCCATCCTCGCGCTGCCCGACAGCCTCGACGTCCTGCCTGCGCTGGCCAGGCTGCGCGGCGACAAGCAGTCCCTCGCCCTCGTGGTCGACGAGTACGGCGGCACCGCCGGCATGGTGACGATGGAGGACCTCGTCGAGGAGGTGGTCGGCGAGATCTACGACGAGTACGACACCGGCACCGACCCCGAGGACGCCACGCGCCACCGCGGGGAGGCCGTGGTCGTCGACGGTTCGCTCAACGTCGAGGAGCTGTCCGAGCTCATCGGGACTGACCTCTCCGGCGAGGACGTCGACACCGCCGGTGGCCTGGTCATGGCTCGACTGGGCCGCGTGGCCAGGGTCGGTGACGTCGTCGAGGTCGCCGGCCACCACCTCGAGGTCATCGGGGTCGACGGTCGTCGCGTCGCGCGCCTACGGATGACACCCGCCGAGGACTGAGGCGTCGGCGCATGACGAAGGGGGGCGCCGCACCGGATGGTGCGACGCCCCCCTTCGAGAAGCCTCGGGTCAGTTGCCCGTGAGCTTCTCGCGGAGCGCGGCCAGGGCCTCGTCGGAGGCCAGCGTGCCCTCGCTCGCCGGGGCGGCCGGGGCGCCGGCGCTCGGGGCGGGGGTGCTGTCAGAGCTGTACGAGGTGGCGGCGACGGAGTCGGCACCGCCCTCGGCGGCAGCGGCGTCGTCGGCCGCGGCCTTCTCGATCTGGGCGCGGTGGGCCTCCCAGCGGGCGTGGGCGTCGGCGTACTGCTTCTCCCAGGCCTCGCGCTGGGCGTCGTAGCCCTCGAGCCACTCGTTGGTCTCCGGGTCGAAGCCCTCGGGGTACTTGTAGTTGCCCTGCTCGTCGTACTCGGCGGCCATGCCGTAGAGCGTCGGGTCGAACTCGGTGAGGTTGGCACCGTCCTCGTTGGCCTGCTTGAGGCTCAGCGAGATGCGGCGACGCTCGAGGTCGATGTCGATGACCTTGACGAAGATCTCCTGGCCGACGTTGACGACCTGCTCCGGCAGCTCCACGTGGCGCTCGGCCAGCTCGGAGATGTGGACCAGACCCTCGATGCCGTCCTCGACGCGCACGAAGGCACCGAAGGGAACGAGCTTGGTGACCTTGCCCGGGACGACCTGACCGATCGCGTGGGTCCGGGCGAAGTGCTGCCACGGGTCCTCCTGCGTCGCCTTGAGCGACAGGGAGACACGCTCGCGGTCCATGTCGACGTCCAGGACCTCGACGGTGACCTCGTCGCCGACCTCGACGACCTCGGACGGGTGGTCGATGTGCTTCCAGGACAGCTCGGAGACGTGGACGAGACCGTCGACGCCACCCAGGTCCACGAAGGCACCGAAGTTGACGATCGAGGAAACGACGCCGGAGCGGACCTGCCCCTTCTGGAGCTCCTTGAGGAAGGTCGTGCGGACCTCGGACTGCGTCTGCTCGAGCCAGGCACGGCGCGACAGGACCACGTTGTTGCGGTTCTTGTCGAGCTCGATGATCTTGGCCTCGATCTCCTTGCCGACGTAGGGCTGGAGGTCACGGACGCGACGCATCTCGACGAGGGAGGCGGGGAGGAAGCCACGGAGGCCGATGTCGAGGATGAGACCACCCTTGACGACCTCGATGACGGTGCCGGTGACGACGCCGTCCTCTTCCTTGATCTTCTCGATGGTGCCCCAGGCGCGCTCGTACTGCGCACGCTTCTTGGACAGGATGAGTCGGCCTTCCTTGTCCTCCTTCTGGAGGACGAGGGCCTCGACGCTGTCACCGACGGTGACGATCTCCGAGGGGTCGACGTCGTGCTTGATGCTCAGCTCGCGCGAGGGGATGACACCCTCGGTCTTGTAGCCGATGTCGAGGAGCACCTCGTCGCGGTCCACCTTGACGATGTGGCCCTCGACGATGTCGCCGTCGTTGAAGTCCTTGATCGTGGCGTCGATCGCGGCGAGAAGATCTTCCTCAGTGCCGATGTCGTTGACGGCGATCTGAGGGGCGGTCGTGTCGACCGTGCTGGCAGTCATGTAGTAGGAACTCCGATTGTGGACAGTTGATCTCGATGGACGGGTGCTGCAGCACCCGGGTGCCCGGGTGGGCACACAAAGCGCTTGTCCATCGTAGTGCTACCGGGGCGAAGGGAGCAAAACCGCCCGTCGACTAGCGTCCACCCCATGGATGAGGGCTTCACGACGACCGGTCCGGCCACGCCGGACGACGTCCTGCGGCGCGAGAGCACACAGGAGGAGACGGTCACCGCCAACCGCGGGTGGTGGGACCGTGAGGCGGACGACTACCTCGCCGAGCACGGTCGCTTCCTCGGCGACGCCGACCTTGTGTGGGGCCCCGAGGGCTGGACCGAGGAGGACCTGCACGTCCTCGGCCCGGTCGAGTCCCTCGCCGACCTGACCATCCTGGAGTTCGGCGGCGGCGGGGCGCAGGGCGCCCGCTGGTGCGCCGCGCACGGCGCCCGGGTGGTCTCGACCGACCTGTCCGCCGGCATGCTCGCCACCGCCGCGACGCTCAGCGCCCGCTCCCCCGGCCCGGCGCCACTGCTCGCCCAAGCCGACGCGACCCGACTCCCCTTCGCCGACGGCAGCTTCGACCTCGTCTTCTCGGCGTACGGCGCGACCCCCTTCGTCGCCGACTCCGCCGCTCTCATGGCCGAGCTGGCCCGCGTGCTGCGACCGGGCGGGCGCCTGGCCTTCTCGACCTCGCACCCGATCCGGTGGGCCTTCCCGGACGTCCCCGGGCCGGAGGGCCTCACCGCATCCGGCTCGTACTTCGACGAGACGCCCTACGTCGAGTCCACCGACGGCCGCGCCACCTACGTGGAGCACCACCGCACGACGGGCCACCGGATCGCCGAGATCGTCGACGCCGGTCTCGTCCTCGAGGCCCTGCTCGAGCCGGAGTGGCCGCCGGACAACACCGAGGCCTGGGGCGGCTGGTCACCACTGCGCGGTGCGCACCTGCCCGGGACGGCGATCTTCGTCGCCCGTCGCCCCGGCTGAGAGGTCGGGGCCCGGCACGCCGCAGCGCCCCCGCCCCGGGCCGGGGACGGGGGCGCTGCGATCGCGAGCGTCAGTGGCCGTGCAGGTCGCTGCGGCGAACCGTCGTCTCGTCGGGGCCGGAGTTGCCGAAGACCGGGTCGGGGCCGCGGTCGACGTAGGCCGGCTGCTCGTCGAGGCGGCTGCGGCGGCCGATGAGCACCGACAGCAGCAGACCGGTCAGCAGCAGCAGGACACCCAGGATCGCGAAGACGATCGGGAAGGTGCTGTGGACCATGGCGAGCAGCGAGGACTTCGACTTGTAGTCCTCGACGTTCTTGTCGACGGTCTCCTTGGTGAACTTGGAGGTCGTCTCGAGCGCGGTGAGGGTCTTGCCGTTGTGGCGGAACTCCTGGCTCTGCTCCTCGACGCGGTCGATGACCACGCCGGTCACCGGGTCGACCCAGAAGGTGCGCTTGTTGGAGTAGTAGCGGTCGGCGTTGACGGCACCGGAGCTGTCCGAGCCGCCGAAGAGGTTGCCGGGGAGCTCACGCGTGGCGTACTTGGTCTCGGGGACCTCCTGGGTGAACTTGTAGAGGTTCATCCCCTGCAGGTCCTCCTCGCCCTCGAACTGCACGGGGAAGGACTTGCCGACCGTGCTGTCCCACCAGCTGTAGGAGCCGTCCTTCTGGGTGTCGAAGGGGAACTTCACGAGCAGGCCGTCGCGCTTGACCTCCTCGCCGTTCTTCGACTCGCCGCAGCAGTTGACGGCCTCACCGGTGTGCCGGTCGAAGACGTAGACCTCGGTGCTGCCGTCCATCGGGATGTTGTCGCCGTTGTTGTCGCTGATCTGACCGCTGTTCCACACGGCCAGATCGCGGCCCGACTCCTCGGACGCGGCCTCGGCGGCCTGCGGGTCCCCGATGATGCGCGCCGTCGTCGTCAGCTCGCCCTCGGCGGGACGCACGTTGTCGGCGTCGAAGAACTTCGCGTTGGGGTCCTGGACGATCTGCGTGGTGTTCTGGTCGTTGGGGACCACCGCCAGCTTGGGGTAGGCATAGAACCTGAAGAGCAGCCCCATGGTGAGAATGAATGCGCCGACGCCCATGATGATCGCCGGCAACAGGTACTTGCGCACGAGTTGACCCTCCTTGGCCCTGTGAAACTTACCGGACAGTAGCACTTTGCTGGCGCCTGAGCAGCCGGGCGACAGCCTAGGGGACGTGGCCTTCGCCACGTGGCACGACACTCCCCCGGACCGACGGCGCGAGAAGGCGGGCGACCTCGGCGAGATCGCGTGCCGCCGAGACCTGCTCGGTCCGCATCCCGAGACCCGCCGCCGGCTCCAGGTCGCTCGGCATGTCCCCCACCATGACGCAGCGCTCGGCGCGCGCCCACGGCGCCCTCGACAGAGCCTCCCGGAAGAGCCCGTCGAGCGGCTTGCGACAGCGGCAGGCCCCCTGCTCGTGGGGACAGACGGCCACCGCGTCCAGCCGCCCTCCTGCCGGCGCCAAGAGCGCGTCCAGGTGCCGGTGGACCGCCACGAGCCCCTCCCGCGACAGCAGACCTCGAGCCACGCCTCGCTGGTTGGTCACCAGGACCGTCCGGCAGCCGGCGCGCGTCAGCCGGGCCACTCCGTCGGCCGCCCCGGGCAGCAGGAGGACCTCCTCCGGCGCGGTGACGTAGCCGTCAGGGATGCGCACGTTGATCGTGCCGTCACGGTCGAGCAGCACGAGGTCGAAGGGGGCTCCGTCGCCGGGAGGAGCGAGCTCCTGCGGGCCGAACCACCACGGCTGCGGGGTCAGCCCGACTCCTGCATCGACAGGTCGACGGCCTCGCACCAGGCGTGCGCCCACAGCATGTGGACCTCCTGGATCCGCGGCGTCTCCTGCGAGGGGACGACGAGCAGGTGGTCGGCCAGGTCGGCCTGGCCGGCCCCCTTGGCCCCCACCATGAAGATCGTCGTGACCCCGCGGCGCCGGGCCTCGGCGAGGGCCGCGACGACATTGGGGCTGGTCCCTGACGTGGACATCGCGAGCAGCACGTCCCCGGGACGACCGAAGGCCTGCACGCCACGGAGGAAGACCTGGTCGAAGCCGTAGTCGTTGCCGATCGCCGTGAGCGAGGAGTGCGACTCGGCGAGGCTGATCGCCGGCAGCGGGTGCCGGTCGTGCACGCACTTGCCGAGGAACTCCGCGGCGACGTGGCTCGCGATCGCCGCCGACCCGCCGTTGCCGGCGACGAGGAGGGTGCCGCCGGTGTGCAGGGCGTCGACGACGTCGCGCCCGGCCGCCTCGACCGCGGCGACCAGCCCGGGCTCGCCGATCTCGCGGGCGAGCTGCGCCCACGCGGCGATGCCCGCGCCGAGCTGTCGGGTCACCAACGAGTGGTGGGCCTCGGTGGCCGTCATTGCTGTCCCTTCCACGTGGTCACGCCGTGCTTGGTGAAGGTGAACTCCGAGACGGTCAGACCGAGCCGGATGAGCTCGTCGGCGACGACGTGCCGCTTCTCGAACTCGCAGATGAAGATCATGTGGCCGCCACCGCCGGCGCCGGTCACCTTGCCGCCGAGCGCGCCGTGCGCGAGCGCGTGCTCGACGGCCTCGGAGATCAGCGGGGTGGTGATCCGCGAGGACATCCGCTGCTTCTGCTGCCAGGCCTGGCCGAGGAGGTGACCGATCTCGTCGACGCGACCCCGCAGCAGGGCCACGCGCATCGCGTCGGCGAGGTCGCGCTGCGCCCGCAGACCGGCGATGGCGTCCTCGTTGCCCGTCTCGTAGCGGGAGACCTGGTCGGCGATGATGTGGTCGCTCACCCGCGTGCGGCCGGTGTAGGCGAGCAGCATGTTGTGCTCGAGCTCGTGCACCGTGTCGGGGCGCACCCGCAGAGGGTTGACGACGACCTGGCCGTCGGTCCGGAACTCCATGTAGTTGAAGCCGCCGAAGGCTGCGGCGTACTGGTCCTGGTAGCCACCGGGGATCGCCAGGTCCTCGCGCTCGAGCCGATAGGCCAGCTCGGCTGTCTCGTGCGGGCCGAGGTCGAGACCGCAGTGGCGGGCGACGAGCTGGATGACGGCGACCATCACGGCACTCGAGCTGCCCAGGCCGGAGCCGGGTGGGGCGTTGGTGTGCAGGAAGAGGTCGAACCCCTCGGAGGGCATCGCTCCTACGAGCGCCATGATGCGGGCGATCGCCGCCTTCGGCAGGTCCAGCTCCCCGCCGAGCTCGAAGGGGGTACCGACGTCGTAGCCGATGCTCGTCCCGTAGTCGTGGGACTCGACCGTGATGTGCCCGTCGGTGCGCGGACGCAGGGTCGCATAGGCGTAGCTGCCGATCGTGGCGCTCAGGACGGCGCCGCCCTCGCGCTCGGTGAAGGGTGCGACGTCCGTGCCCCCCCCGGCGAAGCTCACCCGCAAGGGTGCACGGGCCCGCAGGACAGGGCGCAGGGTCATCGCGGTCCTCTCGAGCAGGCAGAATGGGCAAGCGTTACCGAATGGTAGGTGAAGGCATCGACACACGACAGGCTCCCCCGATGAGCGCCACGTCACGCCTGCTCGGCCTGGACGCCCTCCGGGCCGTCGCGGCCTGGCTGGTGCTGCTGTCGCACGTGGCCTTCTGGACCGGTGCCGGCGCCGAGGGCGTCGTCGGCGGGCTCGCGGTCCGGGGCGAGCTCGGCGTGGCGGTCTTCTTCGCCCTCTCCGCCTTTCTGCTGTCGGCCCCCTTCGTCCGGCGGGCGCTCGGCGAGGACGTCCCGTGGGCCGCCGGTCGCTACCTCCTACGTCGTGCGGCACGGATCCTGCCCGGTTACCTCCTGGCACTGGTCGCCGTCGTCGCCGTGGCCGCCTGGCTCGGGGGGGCTGCCGCTGCCGTCCTCGACCTGCCCACCGTGCTCGTCCACCTGGTCATCGGGCAGGGCTGGACCGGCCGGACCTTCCAGGCCTTCACGCAGACCTGGAGCCTGACGAGCGAGGTGACCTTCTACCTCCTGCTGCCCGTGGTCGCGGCGGCGTGCGCCCCGGTCGTCCGGCACGAGGTCCCCGCGATCGCGGCACGCCGGGTGCTCTTGCTCTGCGCCGCCATCGCGATCGGCGGCCTGGCCCTGCAGACGCTCGCCGCACTCCCCGACGGTCAGTGGGGAGCCGTGCTCGCGACCAGTGCCTTCGGGCACGCGGCGTGGTTCGCCGTCGGGGTGGCCGTGGCCGTGCTCGTCTGCGCCGACCGGGCGGGGGTGGTCCTCACCGAGCGCCCTGGCCTCACGGTGCTGCGGACCAGCCCCGGCACCCTCGTGGCCCTCGCTGCGGTGCTCTGGCTCGTCGCCTCCACACCGATCGCCGGGCCCCGTGGCATCGACGCGTCGTCGGCGACCGAGGCGCTGGCCGCCGAGGTGCTCTACGGCCTCGTCGCGGCCTGCCTCCTGCTCGCGGGCACCACCCGGGGCCTGTCGGAGACGATCAGCACCTCGCCCCTCGCCAGCACGGCGCGGTGGCTCGGCGACATCTCCTACGGCGTCTTCCTCTGGCACGTGCTCGTGCTGCAGGTGGTCTTCGCCGTGCTCGACCTACGGCTCTTCGCGGCCCCCTTCGCCGCGACCCTGCTCCTCGTGACGATCGTCAGCGTGGGTCTGGCGCATCTGTCGTGGCTGGTCCTGGAGCGCCCGGTCCTGCGTCGGGCCCACCGCTCGACGGCCGCACCAGAGCGGCAGCCAGCACCCCGAGCGTGATCGTCCCCAGCACCTGCGAGACGAGCGCCCCGGCGGACTGACGCTCGGCCACCCCGAGCACGGCGAGCGCGAGGCCGGCCGCGGTGAGCACGACCGCGACCGCGAGGGCGCGTGAGCGGATCGGGACGAGCGCCGCGAGCGCTCCGGCGAGCAGACCCCACCAGCCGGCGACGAGCAGGCCGACGAGCCCACCGAGCAGCACGGCCACCAGGAGGGGTGCCTGGTGCGCCCGAGCAGCACCTTCCGCCGGCCCCTCCGGCAGCTCCTCCTCCTGCGCGGCGCCGGAGGCCCACCGCGCACGACGGAGCACCCACAGCTCGACGGCGCCCCACAGGGCCAGCAGCACGACGGCCAGCGCACCGAGGAGCAGCGTCAGGTGGTGCTGCGCGTTGGGCGCGAAGTCGACGGTCACGGTCTGCGCACCGCCGGCCGGGACGACGACGGCCTGCCGCCAGCCGTCGACGGTCGTCGTCTCGAGGGCCCTCCCCTGACCATCGGTTGCGCGCCACCCGTCGTTGGCCCCCTGCGAGAGCACGAGCAAGGACTCCTCGCCGGCCCCGACCTCGAAGGTCCAGCGGCCGGTGTGCTCGCGCGTGCTCGTGACATTGCGCCGCGGGGTGACCTCGGTGGCCGTCCAGTCCGTCGGCACCAGGGTGAGCGTCTCGGGGAGCAGGGCCGCGGTCGCGCTGGCCGACACGACACCGGTCCCCGCGGGCAGGCTGCCGCAGGACGTGGCGGGGACGGCATCGCCGGCGACGAGAGCGGGCCGGGGCGCGGTGAGCGCCAGCCCGATCCGCCCGCTCTCGCGCCCCACGGCCCCCGCCTCGCTGCACTCGAGGCTCACCTCGCTGCTCGGTCCGTCGACCCCGTCCAGGGTCACCTCGGGCGCCGACCAGGACGCTCGGGTCTGCGGCCGGCTGAAGGTCAGCGTGAGGTGTCGGGTCTGCTGGGGCGGGATGCGCAGGCTCGTACCGCTCGGCAGGACGTAGCGGGCCGACTCGGTGGCGACCGTCACCGGGCCGGCTGCACGATCGAGCGTGATCGTCTCGACGCTGCGGCGCTCGCCGAGGTCGAAGGTCAGCACCGGGTCCGGTCCCGGGGCCGGGCGCCACCGGGTCGTGGGGTCGGCGTCGATCGCGGCCACCGGCCATCGCGACAGGTCCGAGGCACCCTCGCTGCTCGTCGGCTGGGTGCTCCCGGTAAGACTCCACGGCGCGGTCACGACGTCCTGGGCCTCCTCGCCGGGCCGCAGTCGCACGGTCGCCGACACCCGGGTCTCCGGCAGCCGGCCGACGTCCCGCACGAGGTCCTGCGGGTCCTCGCCGGCCATCGGGTCGGCCGCGCCCCTGGGATCGCGGGTGACGAGCACCGCGCCGTCGCCCTCGGGCAGGGTCAGACCCGTGGTGGCCCGCGGACCACCCTCGAGCTCGACCTCGCGGATGCCGACGGGGGCCTGCGCGGCGGTCGGGTCGTCCCCGGAGCGCCGCAGCTCGAGGGTCACGCGGTCACGCGCGCGGCCGTCGAGCGGGACGCGCCAGGTCTCCGTGCCCTCACGCTTGACGCCGTCGCTGCCGCCGACCTCGACCGCCTCGAGGTCGGCGATGTCGCCGCCCCACGCCTCGTGGACGAGCACACCCGTCGGGCGCGAACCCTCCGGCAGCCGCAGCGTCACCCGCTGGACCGGCTCGCCGTCCCCGCTGAGCCATGCCGTGCGGGCGTCGCCGTCGAGCATTGCCGCCGGCCCCGACCCGGCGCTGCGCCAGTAGCGCGCGAAGGGAGCAGCAGCACTCGACGAGGTCGTCACGCCGGTGATCCCGTCGTGGAACCGCGTCGTCCGCCCCATGGTCTGCCCGCCCGGCGCGAGGTCTCGGGTCCCGACGACCTGTGGTCGTGGGTCCTCCGCCGGCAGGGTCGGCCCGTGACCGCGGCTCGACGGGCGACCGGAGTTGAGCGCCTGCCAGCGAAGGGAGTCGGTGCGCACCTCGGCCCCATCACCCGCGGTGGTGGTCACCGCGTCGGGGTCGAGCAGCCCGGTCGCGACCAGCGAGAACCACGCCTCGGGTGCGCCCGCGACCTCCACGAGGCCGGAGGTGGGCACGAGGGTCGCGGGTCGGGCAGGAGAGTCGAGGCGCCAGATGCTCACCTGCTCCGAGCCGTCACCCTCGGTCCAGACCCGGGTGAGTCCCGGCGAGGCCGCGAGGGTGGCTGCCACCCGCTGCGGGTCGACGGCCCCGACGTCGGCGGACAGGCCCCCGCGGACGACGACCCGCGAGACGCCCAACCGCTGCAACCCGGCGGCGAGCTGCGGCTGGCGGTGTCCGCCGGCGGTCATCTCGTCGAGGTGGTCGAGGACCCGCGTGGCGCCCGGGTGGCCCAGCGGGGCCGCGGCCCGCGCCAGCACCGGCGACTCGGCGAGGGCGGTGAGCGGCTCGTCGGTCGTGCGGCCCCAGGTGAAGTCAGCGCTGCGGGCCCCCGGCAGCACGAGGGTCGTGCCCCCGTCGCGTGCCGCGAGATCGTCGACCTCGGCCGCCGCCCGGTGCCAGGTCTGCGGCACGCCGGTCGTCGCCCAGGCATCGCCGGCCCGGCCCACCCAGAGCGGCGCCACGGACCCGAGGAGCGCCAGCACGGTCATCACCACGACGACCTGGCGGACGATCGGACCGGCTCCGCGCTCGACGCGGGTGGCCCAGTGGGCGAGCAGGCCGACGCCCAGTGCGACGGGCAGCCGCACGAGCAGATCGGCCTTGTGGACGTTGCGGAGGGGAGCGAGCGGCCCGTCGAGCCACTGCTGGACGGTGGTGGCGAGCGGCCCGGAGGCGGACCCGGTGCGGCCGACCGCCATCGCCACGACACCGAGGAGCACGAGGAGCAGGGCCCAGCGCGTCAGGTGAGCTCCAGGGTCGGGCGCGGGCCGGCCTGCGGCGGCCTCGTGTCGCCGCCGGACCAGACCTGCGAGCCCGAGCCCGGCGAGCGCCGTCGTCGCGATGATCGCCCCGACCGACTGGGCCAGCAACCACCCGCTCTGCCACGTCGGGTGGTCGCCCGAGGTGAGGATGTAGGCGATCCAGTGGTTGGCCCCACGCAGGACATTGGTCACCGAGGCCACGGCCGTGGTCGTCGAGGCGAGCTCGATGTGGTCGAGGAAGGGGTAGGAGTACCGGCCGAGCACGAGGAGCGGTCCCAGCCACCACGCGGCACCGGCGACTGCGCCGAGCAGCCACCACCCGAGGGCCCGCCACCGGCCGCGACCGGCCGGGGCGAGGACGACCCATGCGGCCGCGGGGACGAGCGCGACGAGCGAGACCGTCGCGTTGACCCCACCGAGGCAGGCCGCGAGCACCCCCGTGGTGACGGCCATCCGCCGACGGGTGGCGGCGACGGCACCCGGGGCCACCCCCTTCGCCGCGGCCAGGAGCAACCACGGGGCCACCGCCTGCGGCCAGACCTCGACGGAGATCTCCGACAGCACGGTGAGCACGCGGGGCGAGAGGGCGAAGGCCGCGCCGACGACCATGGCGGGGACCGTTGGCAGCCCGGCGAGACGTGCGGCCACGCGCTCGGCACCGACGAAGGCGACGACGAGCAGGAGCGTCCACCACAGGCGCTGCACGGCCCAGTCGGGCAGGCCGGCGGCCTCCCCGGCGAGGAAGAACGGCCCCATCGGGAAGAGGTATCCGTAGGCCTGGTTCTGCAGCTCGCCGATGCCGGTGTGGTCGTTCCACGCCCACAGGGCCCGCCCGAGGTAGCGCCCCGGCGACAGCACCAGGTCGGTCTTGGTGTCCGGCTGGACCAGGCCCGGGGCGACGAGCCATGGGAGCACGGCGACGAGCAGGGTCGCGACGACGCGCTGCAGCCGCTGCCGAGCCTCCTCGACGCCGCGGCCCGGGGCGTCCCGCTCCGGGTGGGCCGTCATCGGCGACGCAGCAGCAGCAGGAGGTTCCACGTGACGACCTCGCGCAGACCGGGGACCCGCAGGACCACTCGGGCCGCGTCGGGCAGGTAGCGCGGTCGGGCGGCGAGGACGTCGGCGTCGGCACCGGCCGCCCACTCCAGGCCCTGGCGCACGCTGACGCGGTGCAGCGTCTCGCCCACGCGGTTCTTGGGCGGGTGACCGTGCCTGCGCTCGTAGCGCGCGATGGCCCGCTCTCCCCCCAGCCAGTGCCACGGTGAGGTCTCGTGACCGCCCCAGGGCGAGAGCCAGTTGGTGTAGGAGAGGAAGACCAGACCGCCCGGGCGGGTGACCCGCAGCAGCTCGTCGGCCACGGCCTCCGGGTCGGGCACGTGCTCCCACATGTTGCTCGAGAAGACGATGTCGACGCTGCCGTCGGCCAGCGGCAGGCGCAGGGCGTCTCCGACGACACCCCCGTCGCGCACCGACGCGACCGTGGGGTCGTGGTCGACGGGCACGTAGTGGGCCCCCGCGGCGCGGAAGGCGCGCGCGAACTCGCTCGGACCGGCACCGACGTCGAGGACGGTGCGCCCGGCGAGCTCGGTGTGCTCACGCAGCAGCTCGATCGAGTCGTCGGCGAGCGTCGAGTAGAAGCGCTCCGGCTCGGTCTGCTCGACGAGGAAGGAACGGAAGAGGCGCACCGAGCGGCGCAGCCCACGGCGCTGCGGGTGGGCGGGGGTCATCGGCACCCCACCATCATGGACGACGCGCCAGCAGCTGCAGCGTGGGCCGGCTGCGCGGCGAGAGCAGCCGCTGCCCGAGGACGAGGGGGACGCTGGCGAGGGCGGCCGCGAGGACGGGGCGGGACCCGAGGACACCCCGGGGCCGGTCCCCCGGACGCACCGCGCGGGCCAGGCTCGCGGCGTCGACGCTCAGGCTGTCGAGCAGCAGACGACGGACCTTGATGTCGACGAAGCCGGCGGCCGCGGCCGCCCGGGCGAGCGAGTCCGCCGTGAAGAAGCGGATGTGCGTCGGGTCCTCGAGCATCCACCAGGCAGCGCCGTAGCGCTCGACCCCGGAGCTGTCACCGGCGGGGGTGAGGAAGCTCGCCCGGCCGCCGGGGCGCAGCAGCTCGAGGGACGAGCGCAGCGCCGCGTGCGGGTCGGCCACGTGCTCGAGCACGTGGATGCCGTAGACGAGGTCCTGCTCCCCCGGCAGATCACGAACGTCCTCGATGCCGCCGGTGCGCAGATCACCCCGGGCCCGCACGACCTCGTCGACGTCGACGCCGAGCTGATCGGGGTCGACGCCCGCGACCTCGGCACCGTCGTCGAGGAAGCGCCGCAGCATCGAGCCGGCGCCGAAGCCGACCTCGAAGACCCGCCCGGGCACACCATCGCGCACGAGCTCCCGGTAGGTGAGGTCGAGACGGATGCGGTCCAGCGTCGGCTCGCCGCCGTAGGCGAGGTCGCGGTGGTCGGCGGGGCATCGCTGAAGATCGCGCTCGAGATGACCGCAGCGCTCGCACGCGTCGACCACGCAGCCGCCGCGCAGCGCCAGGCCACGCACCGCTGAGCCGCACATCTCACACTCCCGGACGCGCCGTTCGCCTACCGTTGGGTAACTCACGGCGTTAGCCTATCCGTCGGCGCTGCGAGCTCCGCGACGCCGACAAGGAGTGATGATGACCCAGAGCACGACCTCCCCGAAGCAGCGGCTGCGGGTGCTCTACCTGTCGTGGCGTGACCGTGAGAACCCCGAGGCGGGCGGTGCGGAGACCTTCACCGAGCGCACCTCGGAGGTGCTCACCCAGCAGGGTCACGACGTCACCATCTTCACCGCCTCCTTCCCCGGCGCCAGCCCGCGCACCCGGCACGGCGACGTCCGGGTGCTGCGGCGCGGGTCGAAGTTCAGCGTCTACCTCCACGGGATGCTGCACGTGCTGCGGCACCGCGACGACTACGACGTCGTCCTCGACGTGCAGAACGGCGTCCCCTTCTGGGCCCCGCTCGTCGCCGGGGACCTGCCGGTCATCAACATCGTCCACCACGTCCACCGCGACCAGTGGTCCGCGGTCTTCGGGCCCAAGGTGGCCCGCCTCGGCTGGCTGCTCGAGTCGCGGCTGGCTCCCTTCGTCTACCGGCGCAGTCGCTACGTCACGGTCTCGAAGTCGACCCGCAGCGAGCTCGAGGAGCTCGGCGTCGACCCCGGTCGCGTCGATCTCGTCTACTCGGGCAACGACCGCCCGGAGGACCTCGACGCCTACGCCCGGCTGGAGCGCACCGAGGCGCCCACGATGCTCTTCCTCGGCCGGCTCGTCCCGCACAAGCACGTCGAGCAGGCCGTCGACATCCTCGCCTCGCGGGCCATGTCGCACCCCGACCTCGAGCTGCACGTCGTCGGCGGCGGCTACTGGGAGGACGCGATCGCCGAGCACGCCCGGGCCCGCGGCGTCGCCGACCGCGTCCACCTCCACGGCTTCGTCGAGGAGAGCCGCAAGCACGAGCTCCTCGCCCGCGCCTGGGTCGTCGTCATGCCCTCCCACAAGGAGGGCTGGGGGCTGACGATCGTCGAGGCCGGCCTGCACGGCACCCCGGCCGTCGCCTACGAGTTCGCCGGCGGCCCGAGCGAGTCGATCGTCCACGGCCGTACCGGGCTGCTCGCTGACTCCGTGAGCGAGTTCGAGGACCACGTGATCCGGCTCGTCGACGACCACGCCATGCGCCGCGACCTCGGGCGCACCGCCCGGCTCTACGCGAGCTCCTTCGACTGGGTGCGCGCCGGCCGGCGCCTCGAGTCGGTCATCGGCTCGGTCCTGGGTCTCACCGACCGCTACCGCGACGACGTCATCGACCTCGACGCGCTCATCGCCACCCGGCCCGAGCCGCGCCGCACCGAGCTGGAGGTCGTCGCCTCCTGACCTGCGGGCACGACGAAGGGGGCCGTCCGCTCGACTCGAGCGGACGGCCCCCTTCGTCAGTGGGTCTGGTGGGCCGCTCAGCTGTTGTAGTTGATGACCTGCTGGTTTTCCTGCGGCATCGACTGGTTCTGCGACTGCACGATCCCGAAGATGGCAGCGGCCGCGAGCAGTGCGCCGAGCACGGTGCCGCCGACGTTGTAGGCGACCTTCTTGGAGCCGTCGTTCATGAGCATCCTTCGTGAGCGGGTGTCGATTCGCTCGCCACTCTATACCGGGCGGTCACTTCAGGCGAGCCCGTCGCCGTGTCGGCCACGTCTCACCCCGTCGGGTCCCGAGCAGGAGCAGGAGCGCACCGACCACCGCGGCCCCTGTGCCGGCGAGCCCCAGCCACCGAGCCGAGCCGGGCGGCGCCTGGCTCGTCGTCACCGGACCGAGGTCGTGGACGACCAGGTCACCGACCCGCCGTGACGACGTGCCGGACAGCTCGGGCACGCTGCCGGCCGGCGCCGGCTGGTCGGTGGCCACGACGACCCACCGCACGCCGTGCCGGCGCAGGAGGTCGGTGACGTCGCCCCCTTCGGCCAGGGCGGTGGTGACGGCCGCCGCGGCCGGGTCCTCACCCGCCACCGACTCCCCCTGCCGCAGGGACAGGCGGTCGTCGCCGACAACGGTCTGGGGCAGCAGCCGGTTCCACGGGTCGAGGACGACCCGGTCGTCGGCCCAGGCGTAGCGCCGGTAGGTCGACCACGGGAAGACCGCCACCGGCTCGCCCTCGGCTCGCAGGTCGGCCGCCACCGCGCGGACGTCGGCGGGGTAGTCGACGCTCGCCCACGTCCCGGAGTGACCCCAGGCGAGTGTGGGCAGGGTGGCCACCGGCCACACGACGGCGACGACGAGCGCCACCACGGGCAGCCGACGCTCGTGCAGGCGGTCGACGACGACGGCCGTGGCGACGGTGAGCAGCAGGACCCACAGCACGGCGAACTTCTGGCCGTCGCGCAGCAGTCCGGCCCCCGGCACGCTCGTCACGACCCAAGTGAGCAGGCCGTGACCACCCGGGAGCGCGGCGATCGCCCCCAGCCCGAGACCGGCCACCCCGGCAGCACTCGCGGCCCGCGTCACCGGGTCGCGCCACCACCGCCGGGTGCGCACCGCCCCGACGAGCAGCGCGAGCACCGCGGTCATGGCCAGGGCCGCGACGGGCCAGCCGGTCCGCTCGACGAACCACGTGCGGTCGTGCCACAGCCCACCGCCGAGGACGAGTGAGCCGACGATGCCGAAGGGAGTGTCCGCCCCGGCCGCGAAGGCGCTCGTGCCGGCGGGGTCGGCGGCCCGGGAGGCGGCCCGCAGGAAGGGCCACCACCACGCGGCGTTGGCGAGGAGCGCGACGCCGGCGACCAGGGCGAGATCACGCGCGAGGAGACGCAGTGGGCCGCCGAGGCAGAGGACGGTGACGAGGGCCAGCAGCGTGGCCAGCACCCCCGGCGTGGAGCCCCAGAGGGAGGCGGCGGTCAGGGTGGCCACGAGCGCGGCGACACCACGTGGGCCGCTCCGCACGCGGGTGGCGGCGACGAAGACCCACGGCAGGAGCGCGGCGCCGACGACGTAGCCCCAGTGGCCGATGCCCAGACGCTCGCCGAGCCAAGGGTTCCACGACCACAGCACGGCCGCCGCGACGGCACCGGGGACCGTCCGGGCGAGGCGCCCGGCACCCGCTCCCCCGACGACGAAGGCGCCGAGCAGGAGCAGCTTCTGCACGACCCAGCCGGGCAGGACGGTGCCGAGCAGCGCGACGACGAGGTCATTGGGCACGGCCCGGGGCACGCTGCCGTCGGTGCCCAGGGTGCGCGCCGACAGGGGCAGGTCCGGGACGAAGACGAGGTCGTAGTGCAGCGTGTAGCCCGGGGCGAGGGCCGGCCCGAGCACGGCGATCCCGGCGAGGGCACCCGTCAGGGCCCCGGCGACGCCGGGGCGGACGGGCCCTCGCTGAGCACTCATCTCGCGTGCAGCGCCTCGATCTCGGCGAAGGCCGCGCCCATGGCGACGCACTGGGTGGCGAGGTCGTGGTGGGCGACGACGTGGTCTCGGTTGGCCGCACCCACCGCGGCCCGGTGCGCGGGGTCGCGCAAGAAGGCCAGAAGGGCCTCGGCGAGTGCCTCGACGTCGTCGTCGACGAGGGAGTTGGGCGGCTGCACCGCCTCGTCGTTGGTGCCGCACCTCGTGGTGACGACCGGCAGGCCGCACGCCTGTGCCTCGAGGTAGGCCAGACCGAGCTGCTCGGTCCACTTCCAGGTGGGGCGCGGGGCGGTCGTGAAGACCGCCGCCGAACGCATGAGGTCCGCGACGCCGGCCGTGTCGAGCGAGCCGACGAGCTCGACGCCCGAGGACGGGTCGTCAGCGGCGGCGCGCACGAGGTGCTCGAGCGGGCCGCGACCGGCGACGCGCAAACGGGCCTCGGGGATCTCCCGGCGCACGATCGTCATGGCGTCGAGGACCCGGTCGATGCCCTTGTTGTCGGCGAGGGGTGAGGCGAAGACGACGACCGGCTCCTCGACGGATCGCTCGGCCGGGTGGAAGACCTCGGTGTCGACGCCGGGCTTGACCACGCGGATGAGCTCGTCGTCGAAGTCGTTGGCCAGGAGGTGGTCGCGAGCGGCATCGACCATGCACAGGAGGAGGTCGGCGTCGCGGCAGGAGTTGAGCGCCTGGCGATAGGGCGGGACCTTGTACAGCGGCTGATCGGGCAGATTTTCCCAGGTGATCACGGCCTGGAGCGGCCGTCGCGCCCCCGAGGCACGGGCCGCTCGACGCCACCGCGACGCCTGACCGGTGACGAGCGAGCACAGCTCGAGCGAGGTCACCCAGTCGAACTCCTGCGGTGGCTGCTCGTCGAGACCCCGCACCCAGGCCAGGGCGCCCGCCTCGACGAAGCGGGTGATGGGCCGGCGGTAGGTACTCGGGACCCACTCGATGTCACCCACCGGCTCCTGCCGGGCCATCGCCCGCACGCGGGTGCCGGGCATCCGGGACATCCAGTAGAGCTCACGGCGGGCCCGCTGGTCGGGCAGCGAGACCCAGAGCATGCGGCGCTCGGCCGTGCTCACGACGCGGCCCGGTCCTTGCGTCCGCGACGGGCCCCGAGCGCGTAGCCGCCCGCCTCCATGGCCCGCAGCGCGACCATGCCGGCAGCGTGGGCCGGGTCCTGGAGGAGCCGGCGGTGGTTGCGCACGTAGGCCCGCAGCACGGCCCGACCCTGCTGGCCCACGGCACCCTCGTGCTCGCGGGCGAAGGCCGGGATGCTGCGGCCGTAGTAGTAGCGCTTGCTCATGACGTCGGAGACGGTGAGGCGGCCCTCGTCGTGGTCGATGATGATCGGGGCCAGCTCGATGCCGGCGCCGGAGGCGCGCATCTTCATCCGCAGGTCGGCGTCCTCGGGCCCGGACATGTCGGTGTGGAAGGCCCCCTCGCCGAGGAGGTAGTCACGCCGCACCAGCCGGGGGTTGTGCAGCCACGGGTCGTCGAGGTAGCACTCGCGCTCGAGCGCCCGGCAGGCGGTCCAGAACCCCTCGCCGATCGTCCGCTCGGGCAGGGCGATGCCGGTGGCCCCGGTGGCCTCGGCGGTCTCGAGGGCGAGGGCGATGGTGCGCGGGGGCAGGATCATGTCGCTGTCGAGCCACAGGACCCACTCCCCGCGTGCCGCCTCGATGCCGGTGTTGCGCTGGGCGGATCGCTCGGGCCCGGCGGTGATGACGCGGTCGGCGAGTCGACGGGCCACCTCGGGGGTGCCGTCGGTGCTGTGGTTGTCGACCACGACGAGCTCCACGTCGGGGTGCGTCTGCTCGACGACCGAGCGCAGGCAGGCCTCGATGGTGCGGATGTTGTTGCGCGTCGGGACGACGACGGTGACGGATGCCGTCGTGTCCTGCTGGGGGCGATCGCTCACGGGTCGAGCTCCTCCGGTGGGTCGGGTCGCAGGTAGGTGCCGATGATGGCGAGGACGAGGCCGGCACCGGCGATGTGGTGCGGCACGAGGGCGGACTTGACCGAGTCGGCGCTCACCGAGCCGAGGGTGCCGTCGACCCAGGCGAGCTGGGCCACGAAGGCGAGGGCGGCGACGACGAGGAGGCCGGCGCCGACCCCGATGAGCAGGCCGGCGCGAGGGCCACGCAGCCGGACGACGAGCATCGCGGCCAGGGCGGCGAGCGCGCCACCGACGCCGGTCAGCGCGCCGGCGCCCACGACGACGGCGGCCTCGATGGCGAGTCGGCGTGCCCCGGAGCGCCCGGCGAGGACCTCGCCCAGCCCGCGGAAGCGCAGCGAGCCGCGTGGCGGCGCGTGCTCGTCCTCGTCGCCGCCGGTCACGTCGTCGGTCACGGGACTCGTCTCGGTGCGCGGGGCGACGTCGGCCACGGGGCTCGCTGCGGTCGCGGTCGCCGTGCCACGGCGAGGAGCCTCGACGAGCGCGAGCTCGTCGTCCCACTCGGAGGCGGGAGCCGGATCGGCGGGGGCCGGATCGGCGGGGGTCTCCCACTCGGACTCACGCGAGGCCCGGACCTGCGCGGCGCGACGTCGGGCCAGCGGGAGGAAGAAGACGACCAGGGCGACGAGCAGGCCCAGGCCGGAGAGGACCAGACCGATGTCGGCGCGGGTCTGCGGCCCGTAGCGCACGGTGATCTGCTGGGCGTCGAGGTCGTCGATGTACCACCCGGCGGCGTAGCCGTCGACGACGACGGGGTCACCGAGGTCGGTGCCGTCCTCGAGGGTGGCCCGCCATCGTGGGTCGTGGCCCTGACCGATGCTCAGGAAGTAGGGGCTGCTCGACTCCCCGACGTCGATGGTCATCGAGGAGGAGATCGCACTCCGGTCGACCTCGACGACCGGGGCCGGCACCGGCTCGTGACGCGAGCGCTGGGTGTCCTCGAAGGACATCCCGTCGAGCTGCACGTCGTCGACGGGCCGCAGGCGGTGCTCGCCCCAGGACACGTCGAGCGGACCGCACCCCTCCCAGGCGGTCGCCGGCCCGGATCGGCCGTTGATGACCTCGGGGTCCTCGGGACGCATCTGCACCGGCGAACCGTCGAGGGTCGCCACGGTGATGCACGGGCGCTCCTCGTCACCGGCCTCCATGCGAACCCCGGTGTCGATCTGGGTGAAGCGCGGCGGCCGCTCGCCGTCGGAGTCGTCGGCCTCGTCGATCTGCAGGCGGACCGTGCGGCCGCTCGTGCCCTCGGGCAGCGCAATCGTGGCGGTGCCGCGGCGCAGCTCGCCTTCGGCAACCTCCTCGCCGTCGACGAGGACCGTGGCCCGGGTCGCCCAGGCGGTGTCGTCCTCGTCACCGGGACCGGCAGCCTGCGTGACCGTCACCTCGGACAGGTCACGCTCGGGGCCCGTCAGCTGCCACCACGACTGCGTCAGTCGGCCACCGGGCACCCACGCGCTCTCGTCGTCACCGTCGGCGGCGCCGGACGCACGGTGGGCCATCGAGTCGAAGTAGGTGTAGCTCGACCTGGCGCGGTAGGTCGTGTCGAGCCCCGAGAGCTCGTCGGCGAGCTCCTCACGCTGGCCCTTGACGCGCACCCGCGCGCTCGTGTCGAAGGTGCGGTCGTCGGGAAGGGTGAAGTTGCGCCGCAGGCCCTGCTCGGTGTCGTCAGCCGTGTCGCCGGTGTTGGTCACCCGGGTGAGGAAGACGTCCAGCGGGGTGTCGGCGAAGGCCGACCGCTCCAGCGTGGGCAGCTCGCCGTAGAGGTCGCTGAGCGTGGAGGGGAGCCGGGTCGTGCGCGTGGCGGTGAGGTCGTCATCGCCGAGGTCGATCTCGGAGATCCCCACGAGGGAGAACCCCTCGCCCCGGATGCCCTCGACCGTCAGGGTGATCTCGTCGGCGCGGACCCCGCCCAGGTCGGCCGTCGCCGTGCCGTCCTCGTCGACCTCGGCGCTCGTGTGCTCCCCGTCGACCTCGACGTCGAAGCCGGAGATCGTCACGTCGCCGAGCGCAGTCGTGTCGATGGACAGCTCGTCGAGGGTGCGGGGCTCGGGCAGGTCGAGAGTCAGGGTCGTGCCCGGGGCACGGCGGAAGTCACCGAAGAGCCACGAGGTCGAGCGGTCGCCGTCGATGGCATTTTCGGCGACGCCGTGGGGCAGGTCGAAGAAGGCGCCGCCGCTGTCGGACGCCGTGACCCGGACCCCGTCGCGCACCAGCGTGCTCTGGTCCCTCGGGTCGTCGCCGAGCGTGCGGCTGACGCCGGGGTCCTCGTCGGCCGCAAGCACCGCTCCCTGGTTGGAGCGCAACCGGTTGGTGATCGCCGAGCGACGCTGGTTGGTGTCGGTGAGGACCAGTCGGCCGTCTCGGCGCAGCAGCTCCTGCAGCTCCTCGCCCGACAGGTCCTGCGCGTAGCGGATCGCGGGGGTGTCGTCGAGCAGCCCGGCCCGGTCCATGGCCGGCACGGCCCAGGCATCGCCCGCGACGACGAGGGTCCCGTCGGCCGGGGTCGCCCGCACCGCAGCCGGGGCGTCGTCGACCGCGTAGAGCTGCAGCGGCGACAGCACCGCCTCCTCCTGCGACTGCGGTGGCGTCGCTCGGGTGAACATGTTGGTCCCGGGATCGCCGAAGTTGTCCAGACCGCGCAGCCCGGGATCGTCCGCGAGAGCCCGCGCCGTGTCCCCCGGCCGGGCACCGCCGTCGCCCTCCCACTCGACGTCGTGCCGGAGCAGGACGTTGTCGACGCCGAGGTAGCGGGCGAAGGGAGAGATGTCGTTGCTGCCGGAGGTGCCCGACTGGAGCGTGTCGTCGAGGGCCGCGAGGAAGTTGCCGCCGTCGGCAGACGTGTTGGGCAGGGTCTCGGGGATGACGGCGTCGCGGTGGAAGAGCGAGTTGGGCAGGTCGTCGGGCCGCTCCAGGCTCCAGCGGTAGCTCGAGCGGGTCTGCCCCGGCAGGAGCAGCACCCGCTTGTCGGGGTCACCCTTGTCGACTGCGGCGGCGGCCTCCTCCCAGTAGTCGGGCACGTCGACGGGCGAGACGTAGAGGTTGCCGGTGACGGCGGGAGCCACGAGGGCGACGACGGCGGCCGCGCCGGCGGCACCCACCGCGGGTGCGACTGCTCGTCGGCGCAGCAGGCGTGGAGCAGCGTGGATGACCGCCCAGCCGATGACCAGGGCGAAGGCGAGCGCCAGCCCGGCACCGATCTTGTTGGTCGTGCGGAAGGCGACGAGCGGGCCGATGTGCTCGAGCAGGAGTCGCAGGAGAGCAGCGAAGGGAGAGCCCCCGTAGCCCCCCGGGTAGAGGCCGACCATGATCACCGCGGCGATGCCCGCCGCGGCGGCGGCGAGTCGGGCCAACCGGGCGGGCACGACCTTGAGCGACATGAGCGCGGCAGCGGGCCAGAGCATCGTCAGCAGGATGATGACGCCGCTGGTGAAGTACACGGCGTACTGCGGCAGCCAGGGGCCGGCGTCGGAGGCGCCGTAGTAGGACCACAGGCCGAGCCCGCGCAGGACCTCGACGAAGGAGCTCGTGCGGGCGATCCCGTCGAGCGACTCGGAGCTCTCGGCGATCTGGCCGCCGGTCTCGCTCGCGGCGGCACCCGGGATGAGCCAGTAGAGCGAGACGACGACGACGAAGAGCGCGCACTTGCCGACGGCGATCGCGACGTCACGCCAGGGCAGACCGCGCTCGGCCCGCACGAAGAGGGCCAGGGGGATGACGAGCAGCAGCTGGTAGACCGGCACGACGCCGACATTCATGCCGCTCATCCCGAAGAAGACCAGACCGACGGCCGCCGGCCAGCTCCAGCCCGACGGGTCGCGCAGGGCCCGGGTCATCGCCACGAGCAGCCAGGGCAGCAGGGCCATCGGCAGCGCGATGGCCAGCGTGCCGCCCCCGGCGACCGCGTAGGGGTTGGCGATGTAGGCGACACCGGCCACGAGACCGGCCCAGGCCCCCGCGGTGGGCACGAGGGTGCGCAGCAACCGGTTGGCTCCCCAGGCCGCCAGGCCCCAGAGGAGGAGGTGGTAGACCTTGAAGGCCATCTCCGGGTCGAGGCCGACCGCGCGCAGCAGGGCGGTCACGACGAGCACCGGGACGAGGCCGACGTTGAAGTTGGGCGAGCCCAGGTAGGGCGAGGAGGTCCACGCCGACAGGTAGCGCGGCAGCATCTCCCCCGGCGCGAGATAGACCTCGGGCTTGATGTCGGTCTGGAAGACACCCCAGCTGTTGGCGAAGACGACGACCGCGAGCAGCGCGAGCAGGAGCAGCGACACCGCGCGCACCGAGATCGACCGAGGCCGCCCGGGTCGTGGGTGCCGCGCCCGGGGGCCGACCCGAGGGAGGCGGGCACGAGGGAACCGGAACCGGCTGCGCACCGGGGCGACTCCTCTCGTCGTGATCAGGAATGACGCACCTGCAGCACGCCGGACCAACCGATCCTAACCGACGGACACCCTTGCGCTACCGGGGCGTAACATCGTGGCGGTCACATCCACCCCCTTCGTCCACCCCCTCGTCAGGAGCGCCATGTCGCCGCGTGCACGACGCGCTCTGCCGGTCGCCGGACTCTCCCTCGGCATGGCGATGGGGCTCGCCAATGTCATGAGCTATGTCTTCGTGGCGCTGGTCTCGGCGACCCTCGGCCCGGCCGACTTCGGGGGCTTCTCCGCGCTCAACACCTATGGCGTGCTGCTCGCCATGCCCGCAGGCGCGTTCCAGGTCGTCGTGGCCCGGCGGCAGACGACCACCGACCGCGAGCGGGGCACCCAGGTCACCGGGGTCTGGCCGGCCCTGGCCGTGGGGTCCGCCCTCGCGGCCGGCACGATCGCGTGCGCCCCCCTGATCCGCGACGGGCTGCGGCTGGACACGTCGTGGTCGATCGTGTGGATGGCGCTGATGCTGCCGCCGATGACCGTCACCGGTGCGCTCCAGGGGGTCCTGCTCGGGCGTGAGTCTTACGGCCGCCTGTCCGTCGTCTACCTCGTGACCGCAGGCACACGGGTGCTCGCGGCGCTCGCCGCCACCGGACTCGACTTCTCGGTGGCGCAGGTCTTCGCCGCGACCTTCGCCGCGTCGCTCGTCACGCTGCTCGTGGCGCTGCTCCTCGCAGCGCCGGCTCTCGACACAGGGGGCCGGCCGCCCCGAGCCCTCGCGCTGCTCGGCGACCTCGTGCGCAGCAACATCGCCCTGGCCGGGCTCATGGCGCTCTCCAGCCTCGACGTCGTGCTCGCCCGGTCCGTGCTCACCGACCACGACAGCGGCGCCTACGCACTCGCGGCACTCTTCGGCAAGGTCGTCTTCTGGGGCACCCAGTTCGTCGCCCTCGCCGTCGTGCCGTCGGTGGCCGACTCGGCCGAAGGGGGGCGGGTACGGGCCACGCTGCACCGCTCGGCCCTCGGCGTGCTGGCCATCGGGCTGGTCGTGGCCCTGGGGTGCGCGCTCGTCCCCGGCCCGCTCGTCGCGATCTCCGGCGGCAGCGCTTTCGTCGACGCCGAGCCGCTCCTCGTGTGGTTCGCCCTGATCGGCACCCTCTGGGCGGTGATCCAGGTGTGGCTCTTCGCCGGGATGAGCCGCGGCGACCACGTCATGACCGCCGTCGTGTGGGCGGCTGCGGGGGTGCAGAGCGCCTTGGTGCTGCTGTGGTTCGACCACTCGCCCACCGAGGTGCTGACCGCGGTGGGCGCGACGGCCGCGGTGGTCGCGCTCATCGGGCTGCTGCGCGTGCCGCGCAGCGAGATGACCCCCGGGCCGGACTCGGCCGAGACGACGGAGGCGCTCGGCCTGACCCGCGAGTGATGACGGGCCGGCCGGGGTCACCCGCGCGTCAGTCGATCGAGCTGGCCTTCTTCGACGGGTAGAGCTTCTTCGCCAGCGGGATGAGCTCCGGGAAGCGGTGGATGGCCTTCCACGCCGCCTTCTGACCGGGGCCGAGCGAGGAGAGATAGGCCAGACGGCGCCAGCGCACGTCCCACGGCTCGTCCGCGCCGCGTGCGGTCGCCTCGTCACGGCGGAAGCTCAGGGCGTGCAGGCCGTTGGCCCAGCGGGGGTCGTTGTTGCTCGACGCGTCCCAGCGCCGCTCGAGGCGCCACTGGGGGTGCTTGGCGAGGAAGGCGTCGTGCGCGTCGCTGACCATCGGGTAGGTGGCGTCGTCGACGAGGATGACCGCCTCGTCGGCCAGCCACGGCTCGATGATGCCCAGGGCGAGGTAGTGCGACAGGCCGGTGTGCTCGCCGTCGTAGAAGTAGACGCCGATCGGACGGTCGACGACCCCCGGCCGGTGCAGCAGCGAGAAGCAGTTGCCCTCGAGCAGGCGCACGTCGACGTCCTGGGCGTGGGTCGCGAGGTTGCGGTCGAGCTCCTCGCGGGCCTGCTGCCCCTGCATGCCGAACTCGAGGTAGTTCTCCACGATGTAGAAGGTCTTGTCGGTGATGCCCTGCACAGCGGCCGACATCGACCGACCCTTGTAGCTGCCGACCTCGAGGTAGCACTCGTCATCGGGCAGCACACGGGCTGCGGCGTTGAGCACCGCGAGCTCGTTGACCGCGGTGTAGCCGTTGACCGTCTCGGCGATGTGCGCGAAGACGGGGTCGATCGGGTCGCTCGTCTGCGGGTCACCGGCGAAGGAGCGCTCGACCTCGGCGAGGAAGTCCTCGACCCGCATCAGCGCCAGCCGTCCGAGGACCAGTCGTCGTCACGCCGGCGCGAGCGCGAGTCGAGGTCGTCGTCACGGCGGCTGCGTCGGGCCTCGTCGCGCCGGGAGGCACGCGGCTCGTCGGCGTCGAGGTCTTCCTTGTCGTCGCGCCGGCGCGAGCGCGTGTCGGCGTCGTCGCGGCGGTCACGGCGGGCCCCGCGCAGGGGCTCGTCAGCGCCGCGACGCTCGTCGGCGTCGGCGCGCAGGTCGATGTCGTCGGAGCGCCGACGGGGCCGCTCGTCGTCCCACTCGTCGTCGTCATCGCGACGCTGACCGCGCAGGAGCCACACGGCCCCGAGGCCGACGAGCCCTGCACCGGACAGGCCCGAGTAGATGGCCTTGTTGCGGGCAGCCTTCTCCGGCTGGGCGCAGACGTTGTCGGCGTCGGTGTTGGGCGAGCTGGGCGCACCGCACTTGAAGATGCCCTGTTCCCCACCGGTCACCAGGATGACCGGGCTGGTGTAGAAGAAGATCGCCGCAAAGATCAGCGGGATGCCCAGGATGATGGCCAGTGGCGCGAACTGCCGTGTGGGAGAGCTCGCCTCGGTGTTCTCGGTCATGGCCGTCATATTACCCACGAGTTGGGTCATAATGAGCCGCCCCCTTCGGAAGCAGGACATGTCCAGAGCAACCCAGCACACCTCCCTGCCCTACCGACCGGCGATCGACGGTCTGCGGGCGCTCGCGGTGGTGTCCGTCATCGCCTACCACGTCTACCCGCGGTCGGCGCCGGGCGGCTGGTTCGGCGTCGACATCTTCTTCGTCATCTCCGGCTTCCTCATCACCTCGCTGCTCCTCGCGCAGTACCGCGGCAACCGCGGTCGCATCGACCTCGTCGACTTCTGGCTGGCCCGCGCACGACGCCTGCTGCCCGCGCTCTTCGTCGTCCTGGCGGCGGTCATCGTCGCGGCGGTCTTCCTCACCCTGCCGGGGCGTCGGGGCAGCGTGGCCGGCGACGTGCTCGCGACGATCTTCTACGTCGCCAACTGGCGCTTCGTCCTCGGCGATGAGGCCTACTTCGGGCAGGTGGCGTCCCCTTCGCCGCTGCGGCACGCCTGGTCACTGGCGGTCGAGGAGCAGTTCTACATCGTCTACCCGCTGCTGCTCGTCGCCCTGCTGGCCCTGCTCCGGCGCCGCGCGACGCTCACCTGGGTGCTCGCCGGCCTCGCGGCCGCCTCGGCCCTGCTCATGGCCGCGCTCCACGAGCCCGGGCTGGATCCCAGCCGCGTCTACTACGGCACCGACACCCGCGCCCACCAGCTCCTCGTGGGGGCGGCGGTCGCCGCCTTCATCAGTGGGGGCCCCGGCTCCGTCCCCCGCGACGTCGTGCGCACGCTCGACCTGTGGTGCCGACGGCTGGCGCTGCCCGCGCTGCTCGTCGTCGTCTCGACCTTCTGGTGGGCCGACCGCGGACAGAGCCTGATCCTCGAGGGTGTGGCCGTGCCGCTCTCCGTGCTCGTCTGCGTCGTCCTCGTCGCGGCCACCAGCCCCGCGGAGTCCCTCGTCCAGCGGACACTCGCGCTCGAGCCGCTGCGTCGCATCGGCATGATCTCCTACGGCCTCTACCTCTGGCACTGGCCGATCGTCGTCTTCCTCAACGACCAGATCGTGCCGTGGCCGACCGCGGCCCGGGCGGCCCTCCAGGTGGCCCTGACAGTCGTGCTCGCCGCCCTGTCCTACCGCTTCGTCGAGCGCCCCGTCCGGCAGGAGGGTGTCCGGGCCCTGGTGCCGCGACTCCCCCGGGCCAGCGCGATCGTGTGCTGGGCCAGCGCGCCGCTGCTCGTCGTCGGGGCGCTCGCCCTGCCTGCGGCCGGGGACCGGGTCGCGCCCACCCCCCTCATCGCGTCGGGAGAGGTCGCCGTCGACCATGACACCTACCGGCCCGGCCCGCGAATGACCAAGGTCGCGATGATCGGAAACTCGGTACCAGAGAGTCTCATCACGACCGCGCACACGTCGAACCATCCGGACCTGCAGCTCCTCGACAGGACGCACATCGGGTGCGACCCGCTGCCGGCACCGAAGGTCATCGACGGGGAGCGGCAACCCGACCAGGCGGGCTGTGCGGAATGGCGATCCGGGTGGCAGGAGCCCGGGTCCGAGCAGGAGGCGGACGTCGTCCTCTACTTCACCGCACACACCCTGGTCACTGATCGAATGGTCGACAACAAGAGGGTCGTCGTCGGCACCCCGACGTGGGACGCGCTCATCGAGGACAACCTGGACGCGGCCCTGTCTGCGTCCGGCAAGGGGAAGTTCGCTATCGTCAACCTCGCCTGCCACTCGATGCCCACCTTCAACAACGAAGAGCTGGAGCGGGTCAACGACATCCGCTACGTCAAGATCGTGAACCGCACCGTGACCGCCTGGGCAGACAAGCACGACGTCCCGGTCATCGACCAGTACTCGCTGCTCTGCGCCGGCGACAAGATGCACGACACGGTCAACGGCGTCCCGCTCTACGAGGACTCGATCCACTTCACGAGCGAGTCCGGTCCGATCTTCTGGCGCTGGCTCGCCCCGCAGGTGCAGGCGATCGCGCGCGGCGAGGACCCGTCCTGACCGGCGTCGCCGCGGTCGTCCTCGCCGGCGGGGTCGGCAGCCGGATGCGACCGCTCACCGACGACTGCCCCAAGCCTCTCCTGCCGGTCGGTCCCTGGAGCCTGGTCGAGCACCAGCTGAGCGCACTCGAGCGCGCCGGCGTGCGCCGGGTCGTGCTGTCCACCGGCTACCGCCACGAGGACTTCCTCCCGCTCGTCGAGCGCTGCCGGACGAAGGGGATGGACCTCACGTGTGTCGTCGAGGCCACCCCGCTCGGGACCGGCGGTGGCCTGCGGGAGGCGCTGCGCCCCCTTCGTGACGCCGACGTCGTGGTCGTCGTCAACGGCGACCTGCTCACCGGGCACGACCTCGGGGCCCAGGTGTCGGCCCTGACCGCCGCCGATGCCGGGGTCCTCGCCTGCGTGCACGTGCGCGAGGTCGACGACGCCCGCGCCTACGGCAGCGTCGTCGTCGGCGGCCGGGGGCGGGTCATGGCCTTCGTCGAGAAGTCGCCGACTCCCCCGTCGACGACGGTCAATGCCGGCACCTATGTCGTGCGCCCGCACCTCCTCGACGAGATCCCCCCGGTCGGCTCGGTGTCCCTCGAGCGCGAGGTCTTCCCCGCACTCGTGGCCGATACACGCCTCGTCGCCCACCGGGAGGACGCCTACTTCCTCGACGTCGGCACCCCGGCGGCGCTCGTCGCCGCGAACCGCGACCTGCTGCGCGCACCGTGGCCCGGGGCGGCGCCGACCCCACGCGGCGAGTCACTGGTCATCGACGGTGCCCGGGTCTCGCCGTCGGCCCGGCTCGGTGGCGGCAGCGTCGTCCACCCCGGGGCCGCCGTCGCCGACGGTGCCCTCCTCGACGGGGCGCTGGTCCTGCCCGGCGGAAGGGTCGGGTCCGGCGCCCGGGTCACCCGCAGCGTCGTCGGGCGCGACGCCGTCGTCCCGGAGGGGCGGCACCTGACCGACGGCGTGCTGGGCACCGGCGAGGTCGCCGCCCACTGACCCGGGTCAGTGGGCGGCGTCGTGCCAGCTGCGACCCAGCCCCACGGAGACGTCGAGGGGCACGTCCATGTCGACGGCGCCGCCCATCTGCTCGCGCACGAGCTGCTCGACGGGCTCGGCCTCACCTGCCGCGATCTCGAGGACGAGCTCGTCGTGGACCTGGAGCAGGACCCGGGAGCGCAGGTCGCTCTCGGCCAGCGCCCGGTCGACGCGCAGCATCGCGACCTTCATGATGTCGGCGGCCGAGCCCTGGATCGGCGCGTTGAGAGCCATCCGCTCGGCCATCTGACGGCGCTGGCGGTTGTCGCTCGTGAGGTCGGGCAGGTAGCGCCGACGACCGAGCATCGTCTCGGTGTAGCCGGTCGCTCGCGCGCGGTCGACGACCTCCTCGAGGTAGTCGCGCACGCCTCCAAAACGCACGAAGTACTCGTCCATGAGGTCGGTGGCCTCGCCGGTGGAGATGCCCAGCTGCTTGCTCAGCCCGAAGGCACTCAACCCGTAGGCCAGGCCGTAGGACATCGCCTTGACCTTGCTCCGCATCTCGGCGGTGACACCCTCGGGCTCGACGCCGAAGACCCGCGCGCCGACGAAGCGGTGCAGGTCCTCACCGGTCCGAAAGGCCTCGATGAGTCCCTCGTCGCCGGACAGGTGCGCCATGACGCGCATCTCGATCTGGCTGTAGTCGGCGGACATGAGCGACTCGTGCTGCGGCCCGACGACGAAGACCTCGCGGATGCGCCGGCCCTCCTCGGTGCGGATCGGGATGTTCTGCAGGTTGGGGTCGGTCGAGGAGAGCCGACCGGTCGCAGCGATCGTCTGCTGGTAGGTCGTGTGGATGCGACCGTCGTCGGCCACCGACTTGATCAGGCCCTCGACGGTCACCCGCAGCCGGGTCGCGTCGCGGTGCCGCAGCAGCGCCTCGAGGAAGGGGTGCTCGGTCTTGGCGTAGAGGTCGGCGAGCGCATCGGCGTCGGTCGTGTAGCCGGTCTTGGTCCGCCGGGTCTTGGGCAACCCGAGGGTCTCGAAGAGCACCGTCTGCAGCTGCTTGGGCGAGCCGAGGTTGATCTGCTCGTCCCCGATGGCGGCCCACGCGTCGGCCTGGGCGGTCGCGACCTTGTCGGCGAAGTCGGCCTCGAGGCCGGTGAGCGCGTCGCCGTCGACGGCGATGCCCGCTGCCTCCATGGCGGCGAGGACCCCGACGACGGGCAGCTCGACCTCACGCATGAGGTGGGTGCCGCCGGTCTCCTCGACGAGCTCCTCGAGGACGGGCGCCAGCTCCACCGCCGCCGCGGCGCGGACCATGGACGAGCGACCGGCCTCGGAGTCGTCGGCGGAGAAGTCGAGCATGCCCTGGTCGGACTCCTCCTCACCTGCGGTGAGGTCGCGGCCGAGGTGGCGCACGGCGAGATCGGCGAGGTCGTAGGAGCGCTGGTCGGGGCGCACGAGGTAGGCGGCGATGGCCGTGTCGACGCTGAGTCCGTCGAGCGGCAGGCCGGAGGCGGCGAGGGCGAGCATCGGGCCCTTGGCGTCGTGCATGACCTTGGGTCGCTCGGCGTCGGCGAGCCAGGTGCGCAGGGCGGCCTCGTCGTCGGGGGCGAGGTCGGTGACCGGCACGTGGGCGGCCTCGCCCTCGGCCGTGGCCAGCCCCAGCCCGAGCACCTCGCCGCCGCCCCTGCCCCACTCACCGACGACGTCGACGCCGAGCCGGTCGGTGCGGTGCTCCTCGAGCCACGGACGAACCTCGCCGGCGCCCAGAACGCTGCCGTCGACCTCGACGCCGCCGGTCACCTCGGACTCGGCGGTGTCGAAGGTGGCGAAGAGCCGGTCGCGCAGGACCCGGAACTCGAGGCTGTCGAAGAGGGTGTGGACCTGCTCGCGGTCCCACTCGCGCCGGGCGACGTCGTCGACGCCGACCGGCAGGTCGACGTCGCGCAGCAGGGCGTTGAGCCGACGGTTGCGCAGGACCTGGTCGAGGTGGTCGCGCAGCGACTGGCCAGCCTTGCCGCCGATCTGGTCGACCGAGGCGACGATGCCCTGCAGGTCGCCGTGGGCGTTGATCCACTTCGCCGCCGTCTTGGGGCCGACGCCGGGGACCCCGGGCAGGTTGTCGCTCGCCTCGCCGACGAGCGCGGCGAGATCGCTGTAGCGCTCCGGACCCACGCCGTACTTGTCCGCGACCGCCTCGGGCGTCATCCGCACGAGGTCGGAGACACCCTTGCGCGGGTAGAGGACCGTCGTGTGCTCGTCGACGAGCTGGAGCGTGTCGCGGTCACCGGAGCAGATGAGCACGTCCATGCCGGCCTCGCGCCCCTGGGTGGCCAGCGTCGCGATGATGTCGTCCGCCTCGAAGCCCTCGAGCTCGACGTGGGTGATGTTGAGCGCGTCGAGCACCTCCTTGAGCAGCGGGATCTGCCCGGAGAAGGCGTCGGGGGTCGCACTGCGGCCGGCCTTGTACTCCGCGTACTCGTCGCTGCGGAAGGTCGCCCGGGAGACGTCGAAGGCGACGGCGACGTGGGTGGGCTCCTCGTCACGCAGGACGTTGATGAGCATGGCGACGAAGCCGTAGACGCCGTTGGTGTGCTGACCCGTGCTCGTCGAGAAGTTTTCGGCGGGGAGGGCGAAGAAGGCCCGGTAGGCCAAGGAGTGTCCGTCCAGCAGCAGTAGTCGACTCACACGTCACACCCTAGGCGCTTGCACCGACGGCCCCGGCCCGTGGCAGGCTGGGCGCAGCCCCGAGGACCGACCCAGGAGACCCCCGATGACCGAGACCCCCGCCCCCACCGTCGCGCCGACGCTCGAGGGTGACCAGCTGCAGGCCCACCGAGGGGCGCTGGCCGAGCGGATGGGGATCGAGATCCTCGAGGCGGCGGCCGACAAGATCGTCGCCCGGATGCCTGTCGAGGGCAACACCCAGCCCTACGGGATCCTCCACGGCGGCGCCAGCGTCGTCCTGGCCGAGACCTTGGGGTCCATCGGCTCGGCGCTCCACGCCCACACGCTCGGCAAGATCGCCGTGGGGCTCGACATCAACGCCACGCACCACCGCGCGGCGCGCGAGGGATGGGTCACCGGCACCGCGGTCCCGGTGACGCTCGGCGGCAGTGTGGCCTGCTACGAGGTGACGATCGTCGACGACTCCGGCCGGCGCACCTGCACCTCGCGCATCACGTGCATCCTGCGCCCCGCGGCGCCGGGCGCCTGACGCTTGGGACGCCCTCGACGCACCAGGCCGCGGCCCTTCCTCCTTCGGCGTCTGACCGACCTCCGGTACCGGCTCGACCCTCGCGGCTGGACGACGAGCGAGGCCCTGCTCGCCGTGGCGCTCCTGGCCGTCGTCATCGGCCCGATCGCCGCCGCCGTCCAGGCCATGGCCCACGGCTGGCAGCCCAGTGGAGACGACGCCACCGTCGCCCTGCGCACCGCCGGGATCCTCGACGGCCACCTTCCGGTGACGGGCATGCGCAGCACCTCCGGCGACGGCGGCCACCAGGACCTGGCGACACACCACCTGGGTCCGCTGCAGTTCTACCTGCTGGCCCTCCCCCTCGCCCTGACCGGCGGGTCCGCCGCCGGACTGGCGGTCGGCGGCGCCCTCGTCGCCGCCGCCGCATCGGTGCTGAGCGTCGTGTGGGCCCGTCGCCTCGGCGGCACCCTCGGGGTCGTGGTCTTCACGGCCGGGGTCCTGCTCACCCAGTGGGCCATCGGTGGCGAGGCGATGTTCCGCCCCTTCAACCCCTACGCCCCGCTCCTGCCGACCTTCCTCGCGCTGCTGCTGCTCTGGGGGCTGGCACGTGGCGACCGCCGGGCGTTGCCCCCCTTCGTCGTCGCGGTCTCGCTCATCGCCCAGTCCAACCTGGCCTTCCTGCCGCTCGCAGTGGCCCTCGCCGCGCTGGCCACCGGCCTCGTGCTGCGGCCACGGCTCACCCGCACCCGTCGACGACGGCACCCGGACGACCGTCCGGCGCACCGGTGGGCGCTCGGGCTCGGCGTCCTCGTGTGGCTCCCGAGCATCGTCGAGCTGGTCGTCCACCAGCCCAACAACCTCACCCAGATCGTCCGCTGGGCCACCTCCGGCACCGGAGACCCGATCGGCCTCACGGCCGGCATCGGGCACCTCGACCTCATCGCCCCCGGCCCCGGAGGCTTCCGCCGCAACTCCCCCGACCTGCTCACCCAGGGGGGCGAGCTCGCCACGGTCGTCGGCATCGGGATCATCGTGCTGCTCGCGGCGATCGCCACCGGCTACCGCGTGCCGCAGGGGCGCGCGAGCAGCGCCTGGCCGGCGCGGGTGGCGCTCGTGGCCAACCTCGGGATGCTCGCGACGGCATCTCGCCTGCCGGAGTGGCCGCTGGCCCCCTACTGGGTCATCACGTGGCTGCCGGTGGCCGCCTTCACGTGGTGTGCCCTCGTCTGGCGCGGGCTGGCCTACCTCGACTCCGCGACACCGCACCTCCCGGTGCGGATTGCTCGCCCGCTCGGGGCGGCGCTGGTGGCCGGCGGCGTGGCGGCCACGGTCCTCGCCCTGCCGCCGGCATGGGCCGAGTACGACTCGATGACCCGCGTGGCGCGAGCGGCCGGTGACGACCTGGGTGCCGGCGAAGGCCGTCACCTGCGCATCAGCGGACTGGGCTTCGTCCCCACGCTCGGCGCCTCACCGGCCGTCGCCTGGCAGGCCCACCGGCAGGGCTGGCAGCCGCACTACCTCACGCCCTGGCCCTTCCCCGAGGACGCCGACCACCTGTGGGCCGGGACCGGCCCCGAGGACGCCGACACGATCTACCTCACCGACAGCGCCGAGGCCGAGCTGGCCAAGAACGTCCCGGCGACCGCCCGGGAGGTCGCCGTCCTGCGGATGACGCACCGTGAGGGAGACATCGGCGTCTATCGTGACCCCGGCAGCTGAGCGAAGGGGGCCGACGTGGACTTCATCGGTGCGGGCACCGTCATCAACGTGCTCGCGGTCGTCGCCGGCGCACTCGCCGGGATGGCCGTGGGCGGACGCCTGCCCGCCCGCACCCGCGAGGTCGTCACCGACTGCCTCGGTCTGGTCACCCTGCTCATGGCGGGCCTGTCGGCCGTGGACGTCACCTCGCCGGCGCTGGCCGACGCCGTCGGCACCGGGGCGCCGGTACTCATCGTGCTGGGCTCGTTGCTCATCGGCAGCATCGTCGGCTCGCTCCTGCGCATCGAGGAGCGGCTCGGTCGCCTCGCCGGGCGGGTTCAGGCCGTCGTCGGGGCGCGGCGCGACGACAGCGAGGGCCGTGAGCGCTTCGTCGAGGGGTGGCTCACCGCGAGCCTGCTCTTCTGCGTCGGCCCGCTGACGATCCTCGGCACCCTCGACGACGGGCTCGGTCGCGGCATCGACAAGCTGGCGCTGAAGTCCGTGCTCGACGCCTTCGCCGCCCTGGCCTTCGCCTCGACCTTCGGTGTGGGTGTGCTGATGTCGGCCGTGAGCGTCGGGGTCGTCCAGGGCTCGCTGACGCTCGTGGGAGTCGCCCTGGGCGCGGTCCTGCCGGAGGCACACATCGCCGCCCTCACCGCCACCGGCGGCCTGGTGCTCGTCGGGATCTCGTTGCGACTGCTGCAGATCCGGCAGATCCCCGTCGGGGACATGCTGCCGGCGCTGGTCGTCGCTCCCCTGCTCACCCAGCTCGTCGTCGCGCTGGCCTGAGCCCGGAGGCCCGGCTCAGGCCTTGTCCATCCCGGCGACGACGGCGTCGGCGACCTCACGCATCCCCAGACGGCGGTCCATGGCCGTCTTCTGGATCCACCGGAAGGCCTCGGCCTCGCTGATCTTGAGCTTCTTCATCAGCACGCCCTTGGCCTTCTCGACGGCCTTGCGCGTCTCGAGCCGCTCGCCGAGGTCGGCGACCTCGGACTCCAGCGCCTTCAGCTCCGCCCAGCGCGAGGTGGCCACCTCGATGGCCGGCGTGACGTCGGAGACCGTGAAGGGCTTGACGATGTAGGCCATGACGCCGGCGTCGCGGGCACGCTCGACGAGCTCCTTCTGGGAGAAGGCGGTGAGCATGATGACCGGGCAGATGCGCTTCTCACCGATGGTCTCGGCAGCCTGGAGCCCGTCCATCACCGGCATCTTGACGTCCATGATGATCAGGTCCGGCTGGAGCGACTCCGCCAGCGAGACGGCCTCCTCGCCGTTGCTCGCCTGGCCGACGACGTCGTAGCCGGCGTCGGTGAGCATCTCGGCGAGGTCGAGGCGGATCAGTGCCTCGTCCTCGGCGAGCAGCACTCGCTGCCCCTGGGAGGACTCCGTCTGCGCGGTCATGCTGGACCCTTCGTCGTAGGTTGTGCTCTGGTGCCGAGGGCGGGACTTGAACCCGCACGCCCTTGCGGGCAAAGCATTTTGAGTGCTCCGTGTCTGCCATTCCACCACCCCGGCCGGGGCGTGGTCAGCATACCGACCGGATCAGGTGGTGCCCGACTCAGCCCATGCCGCCGGGCAGCGCCCCAGCGGGCGGCTCGGAGTCGTCACGGTAGGCGATGGTCGTCTTGTTGCGAGCATCGCCGATGCGGTGCACCCGCAGGGCATTGGTCGAGCCGGGGACACCGGGCGGCGAGCCGGCGACGATGACCACCCGGTCGCCCTCCGTCACCCACCCGAGGTCGAGCAGCTGCTCGTCGACCATGAGTGCGTACTGGTCGGTGTGGGTCACCGGCGGGGTGAGGAAGGTCTGCATGCCCCACACGAGCGACAGCTGGGAGCGGGTGTCCTGCACCGGGGAGAAGGCGAGCATCGGCAGGCCGCTGCGGACCTGCGCCAGCCGGCGTGCGGAGCCACCGAGCTGGGTGAAGGCGATGAGGTACTTCACCCCGAGCGCTTCTCCGGTCTCGGCGGCCGCCGCAGCGATGACGCCACCCTGGGTCGTCGGCGGGGCCATGAGGTCGCGCATGCGGCTCAGACCCTGCTCCTCGGTCGTCTCGATGATCTTCGACATCGTCTTGACGACCTCGATGGGGAACTTGCCGACCGCGGTCTCCCCCGACAGCATCAGCGCGTCCGCGCCGTCGAGGACCGCATTGGCCGCGTCCGAGGCCTCGGCGCGGGTGGGGCGGCTGTTGTCGATCATCGACTCCAGGACCTGGGTGGCCACGATGACCGGCTTGGCCTTCTGCCGGCACAGCTCGACGGCGCGCTTCTGCACGAGCGGCACCTGCTCGAGGGGCAGCTCCACCCCGAGGTCTCCGCGGGCAACCATGATGCCGTCGAAGGCGTCGATGATCTCCTCGAGGGCGTCGACGGCCTGCGGCTTCTCGATCTTGGCGATGACGGGCAGGCGCACGCCGACCTCGTCCATGATCTCGTGGACCCTCGTGATGTCGTCGGCAGAGCGCACGAAGCTCAGGGCGATGTAGTCGGCCCGCAGACCGAGCGCCCAGCGCAGGTCCTGCTCGTCCTTGTCGGACAACGCCGGCGCGCTCACCGCGGCACCCGGCAGGTTGATCCCCTTGTTGTCCGACAGCGGGCCGCCGTAGACGACGACACAACGCACGTCGGTCTCGTCGACGTCGTGGACCGCGAGGGTGATCTTGCCGTCGTCGACGAGGATCGTGTCGCCCGCGCTCACGTCACCGGCGAGGCCTGCATAGGTCGTGCCGACGATCTCCCGGTCGCCGGGCACGTCGCGGGTGGTGATGGTGAAGTGGTCGCCGGCGGCGAGGGTGATCGGACCGTCGGCGAATCGCCCGGTGCGGATCTTGGGCCCCTGCAGGTCGACGAGCACACCCACGGCGTGGCCGGTCGCGTCGCTCGCCTCGCGCACGCTGCGGTAGTTGGCCTCGTGGACGGCGTACTCGCCGTGCGAGAGGTTGAGCCGGGCGACGTCCATGCCGGCCGAGACCAGCTCACGGATGCGCTCGGGGGTGGATGTCGAGGGACCGAGGGTGGACACGATTTTGGCGCGACGCATGTCACCACCCTATGACCGTGACGCCACCACGGACGAAGGGGGATGACCGCCGAGACGGTCATCCCCCTTCGTCGGGCCGTGCCGGCTCAGACGACGAGCGGACGGTCCGTGGGGTTGATCGGGCGCAGCAGCTGCGAGCGGCCCATGAGATAGGTGTCCACACCGTTGGCCGCGGCGCGGCCCTCGGCGATCGCCCACACGATGAGCGACTGCCCGCGGCCGGCGTCACCGGCGACGAAGACGCCCGGGACACCGGTCTGGTAGTCCTTGCCGCGCACGATGTTGGAGCGCTCGTCGGTCTCGAGCCCGAGCTGCGCCACGACACCCTCGGGGTCCGGGCCGAGGAAGCCCATGGCGAGCAGGACGAGCTGGGCCGGCAGGACCCGCTCGGTGCCCTCGACCGGCTCGAAGCCCTGGTCCGTGCGCTCGACCTCGGTCAGGCGCAGGCCGGAGACCTTGCCCTCGTCGTCGCCGACGATCTCGGTCGTCGACACGGCGTAGACCCGGTCGCCGCCCTCCTCGTGCGCCGAGGCGACGCGGAAGAGCATCGGGTAGGTCGGCCACGGCTGGCTGCCCGGACGCTCCGTGCCCGGCTGCGGCATGATCTCCAGGCTCGTCACGGACTTCGCGCCCTGACGGATGGAGGTGCCGATGCAGTCGGCGCCGGTGTCGCCGCCACCGATGATGATGACGTCCTTGCCCTCGGCGGTGACCTGGCCCTCGACCTCCTCGCCGAGCGCGACCCGGTTGGCCGGCGGGAGGAAGTCCATCGCCTGGACGACACCGTCGAGTTCCCGGCCCGGGACCGGCAGGTCGCGGGGCACGGTCGCACCGATCGCGAGGACGACGGCGTCGTAGCGGTCCCGCAGCTGCTGGCCGGTGATCTCGTTGCCGATGTCGACACCGGAGCGGAATCGAGTGCCCTCGGAGGTCATCTGCTGGATGCGCCGGTCGAGGACCCGCTTCTCCATCTTGAACTCCGGGATGCCGTAGCGCAGCAGGCCGCCCGGGGCGTCCGCGCGCTCGTAGACGGCCACCGTGTGACCGGCGCGGGTCAGCTGCTGGGCCGCGGCCAGGCCGGCCGGGCCCGAGCCGACGACCGCAACGGTCTTGCCGGTGAGCCGGTCGGGGATATGCGGGGGCACGTCGCCGCGGCCGAAGGCCTCCTCGATCGTGCGCACCTCGATCTGCTTGATCGTCACGGCCGGCTGGTTGATGCCGAGCACGCAGGCGGTCTCGCAGGGCGCCGGGCACAGGCGACCGGTGAACTCCGGGAAGTTGTTGGTCGCGTGCAGCCGCTCGATGGCGTCGTGCCAGTCGCCGCGCCACGCGAGGTCGTTCCACTCCGGAATGAGGTTGCCCAGCGGGCAGCCCGAGTGGCAGAAGGGGATGCCGCAGTCCATGCAGCGGCCGGCCTGGCGCTGCAGCTGGCCACGTTCCTGCTCCTCATAGACCTCCTTCCAGTCCTTGATGCGCACGTCGACGGGACGACGCTGCGGGAGCTCGCGCTCGCGGGTGTTCAGGAATCCATGCGGGTCAGCCACGGGAAGCCTCCATGATCCGGTCCCAGACGACGGAGCCGTCGACGTCGAGGCCCTCGGCCTCGGCGTCCGCCCGCACGTCGAGGACGCGCTGGTAGTCGCGGGGCAGGACGAGCTTGATGCGGTCCAGGCCCGCACCACCCTCGTCGAGCAGACGCTGGGCGACGGCGGAGCCGGTGCGCTCGAGGTGCTGCTGGAGCAGACCACTCACGACCTCCCGGTCGCCCTCGCGAAGGGGGGTGACATCGACGAGCTCGGGGTTGACGAGGGACTCGTCGAGATCGAGCACGAAGGCATTGCCCCCGGACATGCCGGCCGCGAAGTTGCGGCCGGTCGGCCCGAGGACGAGGACCGTGCCACCGGTCATGTACTCGCAGCCGTGGTCGCCGACGCCCTCGACGACGGCGGTGGCGCCGGAGTTGCGGACGCAGAAGCGCTCGCCGACGACACCACGGAGGAAGATCTCGCCCGAGGTGGCGCCGTAACCGATGACGTTGCCGGCGATGACGTTGTCCTCGGCGACGTACTTCGCGTCCTCCGGGGGCCGCACGATGATGCGACCACCGGACAGGCCCTTGCCGACGTAGTCGTTGGCATCGCCGACCATCGTCACGGTGATGCCTGCGGGCAGGAAGGCGCCGAGGCTCTGACCGGCCGAGCCGGTGAGGGTCAGCTCGATCGTGCCGTCGGGCAGGCCCTCCGGGTGCCGCTTGGTCACCTCGTGGCCGAGCATCGTCCCGAGCGTGCGGTTGACGTTGCGCACCGCGAACTCCGCCGCGACGTGCTCGCCACCCTCGAGGGCCGGCTGCGCCGCCGCGATGAGCTCGTGGTCCAGCGCCTTGTCGAGGCCGTGGTCCTGGGCCCGCGCGTGGCGCACGCCCGAGCCGTCGAAGGAGCTGACCTTGGCGAAGATCGGGCCCAGGTCGAGACCCGAGGCCTTCCAGTGCTCGACCGCCTTGCGGGTGTCGAGCAGGTCGACCCGGCCGATGGCCTCGTCGAGGGTGCGGAAGCCGAGCTCGGCGAGCAGCTCACGCACCTCCTCGGCGATGTACTCGAAGAAGGTCTCGACGAACTCCGGCTTGCCCGAGTAGCGCTCGCGCAGCTCGGGGTTCTGCGTCGCGATGCCCACCGGGCAGGTGTCGAGGTGGCACACCCGCATGAGGATGCAGCCACTGACGACGAGCGGGGCGGTGGCGAAGCCGAACTCCTCCGCGCCGAGCAGGGCACCGATGATCACGTCACGGCCGGTCTTGATCTGCCCGTCGACCTGCACCGCGATGCGGTCGCGCAGGCCGTTGAGCACGAGGGTCTGCTGGGTCGACGCGAGGCCGAGCTCCCACGGACCACCGGCGTGCTTGAGGGAGGTGAGCGGCGAGGCACCGGTGCCGCCGTCGTGACCCGAGATGAGCACGACGTCGGCGTGCGCCTTGCTCACGCCCGCCGCGACCGTCCCGACACCGATCTCGCTGACGAGCTTGACGTGCACGCGCGCCTGCGGGTTGGCGTTCTTCAGATCGTGGATCAGCTGCGCCAGGTCCTCGATCGAGTAGATGTCGTGGTGCGGCGGCGGGCTGATCAGGCCGACACCCGGGGTCGAGTGACGGGTGCTCGCGACCCACGGGTAGACCTTGTGGCCCGGGAGCTGCCCCCCTTCGCCCGGCTTGGCGCCCTGCGCCATCTTGATCTGGATGTCGTCGCTGTTGGTCAGGTAGGCCGACGTGACGCCGAAGCGACCCGAAGCGACCTGCTTGATCGAGCTGCGACGCTCGGGGTCCATGAGGCGCTCGAGGTCCTCGCCCCCCTCACCCGTGTTGGAGCGGGCACCGAGGCGGTTCATCGCGACCGCGAGGGTCTCGTGGGCCTCGCGGCTGATCGAGCCGTAGCTCATCGCACCGGTGGAGAAGCGCTTGACGATCTCGCTGACCGGCTCGACCTCGTCGATGGGGATCGACGGGCGGTCGTCGGCGAGGGCGAAGAGCCCACGCAGGGTCATCAGCCGCTCGGACTGCTCGTTGACCCGGTCGGTGTACTGCTTGAAGATGTCGTAGCGCCGCGCCCTGGTGGAGTGCTGGAGGCGGAAGACCGTCTCCGGGTCGAAGAGGTGCGGCTCGCCCTCGCGACGCCACTTGTACTCGCCACCGACCTCGAGGACCCGGTGCGGCGGGCGCATGCCCTCCGGCGGGTAGGCCCGCGCGTGCCGGGCCGCGGTCTCGGCCGCGATGACGTCGAGACCGATGCCGCCGAGCTGGCTGACCGTGCCGGTGAAGTACTCGTCGACGAGCTCCTGGCTCAGGCCGAGCGCCTCGAAGACCTGGGCGCCGCGATAGGAGGCCACGGTGGAGATGCCCATCTTCGACATCACCTTGAGCACGCCCTTGCCGAGCGCCTTGATGAGGTTGCGGACCGCCGTCTCCTCGTCGACAGCGGTGATGACCCCGCGACGGACCATGTCCTCGACGGACTCCATGGCCAGGTAGGGGTTGACCGCGGCGGCGCCATAGCCGATGAGCAGCGCGACGTGGTGCACCTCGCGGACGTCACCGGTCTCGACGATCAGGCCGACCTGGGTGCGCGTGCGCTCCCGGATGAGGTGGTGGTGCACGGCCGACGTGAGCAGCAGCGACGGGATCGGCGCGAGGTCACGACCGGAGTCGCGGTCGGACAGCACGATGAACCGGGCGCCCTCGGCGATCGCGTCGGAGACCTCGGCGCAGATGCGGGTCAGGGTGGCGCGCAGCGCCTCCTCTCCCCCGGTCACGTCGTAGAGACCGCGCACGACGTGCGTCACCTTGCCGGGCAGCTCGCCGTCGGCGTCGATGTGGACGATCTTGGCCAGCTCGTCGTTGTCGATGACGGGGAAGGGCAGGACGAGCTGGCGGGCGTGGTCGGGGTCGGCGTCGAGGACATTGCCCTCCGGGCCGATCGCCGTGCCGAGCGCCGTGACGAGCTCCTCGCGGATCGCGTCGAGCGGCGGGTTGGTCACCTGGGCGAACATCTGGGTGAAGTAGTCGAAGATCAGCCGTGGCCTCTCCGACAGGACCGCCACCGGGGTGTCGGTGCCCATCGAGCCGAGCGCCTCCATGGACTTCTCCGCCATGGGCATGAGCAGGATCTTCAGCTCCTCCTGCGTGTAGCCGAAGGTCTGCTGGCGGCGGGCGACGGACGCCGGCGTGTGCATGATGTGCTCGCGCGGGGGCAGGTCGCCGAGCATGATCCGGCCCTCGTCCAGCCACTGCCCGTAGGGGCGCTCGGCGGCAAGCTGGCCCTTGATCTCCTCGTCCTCGATGATCCGGCCGGCGGCGGTGTCGACGAGGAACATGCGGCCCGGCGTCAGGCGCCCCTTCTGCACGACGTGCTCGGGCTCGAGGTCGAGCACCCCCGACTCGGAGGCGAGGACGACCAGGCCGTCGTCGGTGACCCAGTAACGACCGGGACGCAGGCCGTTGCGGTCGAGGACCGCGCCGACGAGGCTGCCGTCGGTGAAGGTCACGCAGGCCGGGCCGTCCCAGGGCTCCATGAACATGGAGTGGAACTCGTAGAAGTCCTTGAGCTCCTGCGGCATGGTCGCGTGGTTCTCCCACGCCTCGGGGATCATCATCAGCACGGCGTGCGGCAGCGAGCGGCCACCGAGGTGGAGCAGCTCGAGCACCTCGTCGAAGGACGCCGAGTCCGACGCCTCCGGGGCGCAGATCGGCATGATCCGCTGCAGGTCACCGGGGATGATGTCGCTGCTCAGCAGGGACTCGCGCGCCCGCATCCAGTTGCGGTTGCCCTTGACCGTGTTGATCTCGCCGTTGTGCGCGATGAACCGGAAGGGGTGGCTGAGCGGCCAGCTCGGGAAGGTGTTGGTCGAGAAGCGCTGGTGGACGAGTGCGAGCTCGCTCTCGAAGCGCTCGTCGGACAGGTCGGGGTAGAAGGGCTCGAGCTGCGCGGTGGTCAGCATCCCCTTGTAGGTGATGGTGCGGGCCGACAGCGAGGAGAAGTAGACGCCGGTCTCGCGCTCGGCGCGCTTGCGGGCGACGAAGGCCAGCCGCTCGAGGGTCAAGCCGGAGACCTCCCCGCCGGGTGCGGCGACGAAGAGCTGCCAGAAGTCGGGCATGCAGTCGCGGGCCATCTGGCCGACGATGTCGCGCTGGACGGGCACATGGCGCCAGCCGAGGACCGTCAGGCCTTCCTCGTGGACGATCTCGTCGATGCGCTGGGTCATCGTCTCGCGCTCGCCCGCGTCCGTCGGGACGTAGGCGATGCCGACGGCGTAGTGGCCGGCCTCGGGCAGCTCGAAGTCGACGACCTCACGGAGGAACCGGTCGGGGACCTGGCTGAGGATGCCGGCGCCGTCCCCGACGAGCGGGTCGGCACCGGTGGCGCCGCGGTGGTCGAGGTTGGCCAGGGCGAGCAGGGCGTGGTCGATGATGTCGTGACCGGCGTGGCCACGCATCGTGGCGACCATGGCGACGCCGCACGCGTCCTTCTCGGTGTCACGACGGTAGAGACCGGTGTCGGGCGGCAGGGCGGACCAGCGGTCATAAGGGGAGAAGGACACATCGGTCACGTCGGTCACCGTCCTCGGGTGCAAAGGTTCGGACAGGTACCCGTGACACCGGAGCCGGGTCGACGGGGTACCTGTTTCAGGGGGGGCATCCGCGGACGTCGACGGCCACGGCGAGTGGAAGTGTAACAGCGCCTGTCTTACCTACTGAGAGGCACTGTCTCACTGTCTGAGATGTTGATCTCCTCGCCCGAGCGTGCGCGTCGGCCGAGGACGATGTACAGAACCACACCGAGGACAAAGACGGCGAGGCTCGTCCAGATGTTGACGCGCAGTCCCAGGATCGTGTTCGCGGCGTCGGTGCGCAGCAGCTCGATGAAGAAGCGCCCCACGGGGTAGCCCGCGATGTAGAGGGCCATGACCTGCCCCGGCGCCAGCCGCAGCCGCCGGTCGAGCACGAGGAGCGCGACCGCGAGGACGAGCAGGAAGAGCGACTCGTAGAGGAAGGTCGGGTGGAAGGTCCCGAGGACGACGGGGTCACCAGCCGCGTCGACCGCGGCCCGCCCCGTGGCGCCGTCCCAACGGTGGATCTCGAGCCCCCAGGGCAGGTCCGTGGCCGGACCGTAGATCTCGTTGTTGAACCAGTTGCCCCACCGCCCGATGGCCTGCGCCACGAGGATCCCGGGCACGACGGCGTCGGCGAAGGTGAGAAATGACACCCGGAGCTGGCGACAGCCGATCCAGGCGCCGACGGCGCCGAGCGCGACGGCACCCCAGATGCCGAGCCCGCCCTCCCAGATCTTCAGGGCGTCGATCGGGTGGCCGCCCTCGCCGAAGTAGGGCTGGGGGGTGGTGATGACGTGGTAGATCCGGCCGCCGACGATGCCGAAGGGCACCGCCCACATGGCCACGTCGAGCACGATGCCCGCCTCGCCACCGCGGTCACGCAGGCGGCGGTCGCCGATCCAGATGGCCGCAGCGATGCCGGCGAGGATGCACAGGGCGTAGGCGTGGATCGTCAGCGGTCCGAGCTCGAGGACCCCGACGGTGGGCGAAGGGAGGGCCGCCGGACTCATCGGGTGACCCTCAGGTCCCGGGGCACCGTGCCGCTGGTGAGCACCTGCTCGAGGCGCTCGGTGTCGGCCCGGCCGGTCTTCTCGTCGATGAGCGCTCCCCAGTTGAGCTTGGTCCCGCCGACGGAGATCGCCGGCGTGCCGGTGATGCCGTCCTTGACCGTCTGGTCGTCGACGCTCTTGACGTAGTCGACGTAGGTGTCCTTGTTGACGCAGTCCTCCCACGAGGCGAGGGATTCACCGGAGAGCCCGGCCTCCTCCGCGGCCTCGGTGTAGGACCCGTAGGGGAAGCCGTCTCGGGTCTCCTGCGCCGGCTGCAGCGCGAAGAGCGCGGAGTGGTACTCATCCCACCGGCCCTGGTCGGCGGCGCACACCGCGGTCGACCCGGCGACGGCGGACGAGTTGCCACCGGTGTTGGTGTCGATGACCGTCTTGAGGTCGCGCAGCCTGATCCTGCCGTCCTGGGCGAACTCGTTGATCGACCCACCCATCTTCTGCTCGAAGACCTGGCAGATCGGGCACCGGAAGTCCTCGTAGCCGTCGACGACCGGGGCGTCCTTGGCCGGCTTCGCCGCGGCGAAGGGCTCGATGGGCTCGCCCTTGGTCACTCCGTCGGGGAGCTGGGTGGAGCCACCCGCGCTCCCCCCGTCGTCGCGGCTGGCCCAGATGACGCCGCCGATGATCAGGGCCATCGCGAGGACGATGACGATGCCGGCCACGAGGATGACGTTGGCACCACCCCCGCTCCGGCGGACGGCCGCATGGGCCTTGGTCTTGCGATCGTTGGCGCTCACACGCTCTCCTTGTCACCGAAGAGGAGCCGATCGAGGCTCCAGGTCGAACCGGGCCGGGCGACCAGCCAGGCGCCGCACATGGCGAGCGCCAGGTCGCGGACGATCTCGCGACCGTACTTCGTCTCCTCGGGAGACACCTGACCGCCGCCTCCGAAGCAGCCGCAGTCGATGGTCAGCCCGCGGGCCCACGCCTGGGCGATGCCCACGACGAAGGCGAGCATGAGCAGGGTCCCGATGGCTGCGGACACCCTGGTGAAGAGCCCGAGGACGAGCAGCACCCCGACGACGATCTCGAGCCACGGCAGGGCGTAGCCGACCCAGCGCGCCACCTCGAAGGGGAGGACGTCGTAGGCCTGCACGGCCCGGGCCGCGCCGAGCGGGTTGCCGATCTTGAGCGCACCGGCGACGACGAGCACGACCCCGAGGACGAGGCGGGCGAGGAGCCCGGTGTGGTCTCGGAGCGCGGCAGCGCTCACGCCCGGCCCCGCACGCCCTCGGCGAGCTCGGCCGTCAGGTCGCGCAGGGCCGCCAGCCCCTCCTCGCGGCCCCGGTCGAGCAGCGTCGCCACGAGCGCGCTGCCGACGATGACGCCGTCGGCGAAGGTGGCGACCTCGGCCGCCTGGGCACCGTTGCTCACGCCGAGCCCGACGCACAGCGGGAGGTCGGTCGCCTCACGGACCCGGGCGACGAGCTGCGGGGCGCTGCTGCCCACGCTGCCGCGGGTGCCGGTCACACCCATCGTCGACGCGGTGTAGACGAAGCCGCTGCAGGCCGCTGTGACGGTCGCGATGCGCTCGGGGGTCGAGCTGGGGGCGACGAGGAAGATCCGGTCGAGGCCGTGGCGCTCACTCGCCTCGGTCCACTCCCCGGCCTCCTCGGGGATCAGGTCGGGCGTGATGATGCCGGCTCCACCGGCGGCGGCGAGGTCGGCCGCGTAGCGGTCGACCCCGCGGCGCAGGACGAGGTTCCAGTAGGACATGACGACGGGCACCGCGCCCGCGTCACGCACCGCGGCGGTGGCCCGGAAGACGTCGTCGACGTGCACCCCCTGGGCCAGCGCCTCGGTCGCGGCTCGCTGGATGACGGGACCGTCCATGACCGGGTCGCTGTAGGGCATCCCGACCTCGACGATGTCGGCACCGGCCTCGGCGAGGGCCCGCACCGCGGCGATCGACCCCTCGACGTCGGGGAAGCCGACGGGCAGGTAGCCGATGAGCGCCGCGCGCCCCTCGGCCCGGCAGCGGGCGAAGACCTCGTCCAGGGCGCTCACGCCTGCTCCTCCGACCCGTCGACGTAGCCGAAGTACTCGGCGGCGGTGTGCATGTCCTTGTCCCCGCGACCGGAGAGGTTGACGAGGAGCAGGCCGTCGGGGCCGAGCTCCTGTCCGACCTCGAGTGCCGTCGCCAGGGCGTGCGAGGACTCCAGGGCCGGGATGATGCCCTCGGTGCGGCAGAGCAGCCGGAAGGCGTGCATCACCTGCTCGTCGGTCGCGTAGCGGTACTCGGCCCGCCCGGAGTCGCGCAGGTGCGAGTGCTCGGGCCCCACGCTCGGGTAGTCGAGGCCGGCGGAGATCGAGTGCGTCTCGAGCGTCTGCCCCTCGTCGTCCTGCATGAGGTAGCTCATCGCCCCGTGGAGGACGCCGGGCTCGGCCGTGGCGAAGCGCGCCGCGTGGCGGCCGGACTCGATGCCCTCTCCCCCGGCCTCGACGCCGATGAGGCGGACCCCCTCGTCACCGACGAAGCGGTGGAAGATGCCCATGGCATTGGACCCGCCGCCGACGCAGGCGATGACCGCGTCGGGCAGGCGGCCGGTGAGCTCGAGGACCTGCTCGCGGGCCTCCTCACCGATGATCTTGTGGAAGTCGCGGACCATCTCGGGGAAGGGGTGCGGGCCGGTGACCGTGCCGAGGACGTAGTGCGTGTGCTCGACATGGGTCACCCAGTCGCGCATGGCCTCGTTGATCGCGTCCTTGAGCGTGGCGCTGCCGTGCTCGACGGCGACGACCTCGGCACCGAGGATGCGCATGCGCGCGACGTTGAGGGCCTGGCGCTCGGTGTCGACCTTGCCCATGTAGACGGTGCACTCCAGGCCCATGAGGGCCGCTGCCGTCGCGGTGGCGACGCCGTGCTGGCCGGCGCCGGTCTCGGCGATGACCCGCCGCTTGCCCATGCGCTTGGTGAGCAGCGCCTGGGCCAGGACGTTGTTGATCTTGTGGCTGCCCGTGTGGTTGAGGTCCTCGCGCTTGAGGACGATGCGGGCGCCACCGGCGTGCTCGGCGAAGCGGGGCACCTCGGTGATGATGCTCGGCCGGCCCGTGTAGGTGCGGTGCAGCCGGGCCAGCTCGTCAACGAAGTCGGGGTCGACGAGTGCCTTCTGCCGGGCCTCGTCGAGCTCCTCGAGCGCCGGGACGAGCGCCTCGGGCACGTAGCGCCCGCCGAAGCGGCCGAAGCGGCCGGGCACGGGCTCGGGGGTGGTCTGGTCGGTCACTGGTCCTCCGGTCGTCACTGCAGGCCCGCCGCGATCATCGAACGCACCCCACCCGCGGGGTCTCCGCCGACGACGAGCGCCTCGCCGACGAGGATCGCGTCGGCTCCGGCCCGGGCGAAGAGGGCGGCCTCGTCGGGCCCGCGGACGCCGGACTCGGCAATCCGGACGCACGAAGGGGGGATGAGCGGGGCGAGTCGGGCAAAGGTGTCGGTGTCGACGTCGAGTGTCTTGAGGTTGCGGTTGTTGACGCCGATGACCGTGGCGCCGAGGTCGACCGCGCGGGTGGCCTCGGCCTCGTCGTGGACCTCGACGAGCGCCGTCATGCCGAGCGACCCGGTCAGGGCGAGCAGGTCGGCGAGCCGACGGTCGTCGAGGGCGGCGGCGATGAGCAGGATGATGTCGGCCCCGTGGGCCCGCGCCTCCCAGATCTGGTACTCGCTGACCATGAAGTCCTTGCGCAGCACCGGCAGATCGACCGCCGCGCGCACGGCGTCGAGGTCGGCGAGGCTGCCGTCGAAGCGGCGCTCCTCGGTGAGGACCGAGATCGCCGACGCGCCGCCCTCGGCGTAGGCGCTGGCGAGCGCCGAGGGGTCGGGGATGTCGGACAGGGCACCCTTGCTCGGGCTGGACCGCTTGACCTCGGCGATGACGCCGAGCCCGGGCCGACGCAGGATCGCCTCGGCGTCGCGGGGTGCGGGCAGTCCGTCGCACTGGCGCTGGAGACGCTCGAGAGGCGTCTGGGCCTCTCGCCCCGCCAGGTCCTCACGGACGCCGTCGATGATCTGGTCGAGGACGCTGGGCATGCCGACAGGCTAGTCGACGCTCGGGTCGTCCCCGAGGGTGACCCGGTCCCAGTCGGACCCGACCCGCTCACCACGGGCGCCGCTCACCTGACCGCTGTCGGGATCGGTGCCGGGCCGCTCGTACTTGCGCCCGAGACCGCCCCACCGCCGCCCGCCGACGATGCCCCCGACGCACGAGACGGCGAGGAGCACCGCGGCCACGACCGCGACCCACGGCCAGGCCGTGGCCGACCCCTCGGCCTCGAGCGCCCCGGTCCCGCCCGAGTGCGTGGCGGCCACCGAGCCGAGCACGGCGGGTGCGTCGAGCACCGCCCGCAGCGACAGGGCGATGACGCCGGCGGAGACCAGGCCCAGCACGGCGAGGCAGATCCAGCGGGCGATGCGTCCCGAGGTCGTCGCAGCGATCGACGCTGCCATCGCGACGAGGGCCAGCCCCGCGAGCCCGGGGGCGGCCTCGGTGCCCACCGCGCTGCTGCGGACCGGACCGGCGACGCCGTCGACCGTGCCGGTGATCCAGTCGGCCCGGCCGGCGGCGAGCAGGACGATGCCCGCGGCGACCGCCAGCAGGACGACGACCGGCTTGCGCGTGAGGAGGCTCACGAGGCGCCTCCCACGGGTCGCCCGGCCCGGGCGGCGGCCACCGCCGCGAGCGCGGCGCCCGCCTTGTGGACCGTCTCCTCCTGCTCGAGGCGCGCCACCGAGTCGGCCACGATGCCGGCACCAGCCTGCACGTGCGCCGTGCCGTCCTTGACCAGGGCCGTGCGGATCGCGATCGCCATGTCCATGTCGCCGTGGAAGTCGAGGTAGCCGACCACCCCGCCGTAGACCCCGCGACGGCTGCGCTCGTAGTGCTCGATGAGCTGGAGGGCACGCGGCTTGGGGGCGCCCGAGAGGGTGCCGGCGGGGAAGGTGGCGACGAGCACGTCGAAGGCGTTGACCCCCTTCGCCATGTCGCCGACGACGGTCGACTCGAGGTGGATGACGTGGCTGTAGCGCCGCAGCGTCATGAACTCGACGCAGTCGACGGTGCCCGCATCGCACACCCGCTGCAGGTCGTTGCGGCCGAGGTCGACGAGCATGAGGTGCTCGGCCCGCTCCTTGGGGTCGCCGACGAGGTCCTCCTCGAGCTGCAGGTCGTGCTCGGGGTTCTTGCCACGGGGGCGGGTGCCGGCGATCGGGTGGGTGATGGCCCGCCGACCCGAGACCTTGACGAGGGCCTCGGGCGAGGAGCCGACGACCTCGTAGACGGATCCGTCGGGGTGCGGCAGCCGCACGAAGTACATGTAGGGGCTGGGGTTGGACCGGCGCAGGGCGCGGTAGACCTCGAGCGCGTCGACCGGGCAGGGCGTGGAGAAGCGCTGCGAGAGCACGACCTGGAAGACCTCGCCGGCGCGGATGTCCTCCTTGGCCTCCTCGACGATCTCCTCGAAGCGCTCGACGGTGACGTCGCTCTCGACCTCGGTGCGCGCCTGCGCCGCCACGTCGGGGTCGACGGTGGCGACCGTGCTGGGTGCCGGGGCCGCGAGACGCTCGGTCATCGCGTCGAGACGGTCGACGGCGTCCTGCCACGCCTCCTCGACCCGCTCGTCGGTGTCGTCGTAGTTGATGGCATTGGCCACCAGGAGGAGCGATCCGTCGCTGTGGTCGAGCACCGCCACGTCGGTGGCCAGGACCATGCCGAGCTCGGGGACGCCGAGGACGTCGGGCAGCTCGCTCGGCACCCGCTCCCACCGCCGCACCGCGTCGTAGGTGATCGCCCCGACCATGCCGCCGGTGAGGGGCGGCAGGCCCTCGACCGGGTCGGTCGCCAGCGCCTCGAGGGTCGCCCGCAGGGCGGCGGTCGGGTCCCCGTCGGTCGGGACGCCGACCGGCGGCTCGCCGATCCAGTGGGCCTGCCCGTCACGCTCGGTGAGGGTCGCGCGGCTCTGGGCGCCGATGATCGACCAGCGCGACCACACCCCGCCGTGCTCCGCCGACTCGAGCAGGAAGGTGCCGGGCGCGTCCCCCGCCAGCTTGCGGTAGACGCCGACCGGGGTCTCGCCGTCGGCGACAAGCCGACGCACGACCGGCACGATCCGCCGGTCACGGGCCAGGACGGTGAAGGTGTCGAGCTCGGGCCAGGTGCGGCCCGGCGTGAGGTCGGGCACGTGGGTGCGGGGTGCGCTCACGCGACCTCCCCCACCGTCGCGCCGAGGTCACCGGCGTCGAAGCAGGTGCGCTCGCCCGTGTGGCACGCCGCACCCACCTGGTCGACCTGCACGAGCAGGGCGTCACCGTCGCAGTCGAGGGCCACCGAGCGCACGTGCTGGACGTGGCCCGAGGTGTCGCCCTTGCGCCAGTACTCCTCACGGCTGCGCGACCAGAAGGTCACCCGCCCGCTCGTCAGGGTGCGGTGAAGCGCCTCGTCGTCCATCCAGCCGAGCATGAGCACCTCGCGGGTGTCGTGCTGCTGGACGATGGCCGCGACGAGACCGGCCGGGTCCCGGCGAAGGCGTGCGGCGAGGTCGGCGGGCAGGGGTGAGGTCGTCGGGGTGGGCACCCCCGTATTCTGGCACCCGCTCGCATCGCGCCGTGCGTCTGCCCGGGGTTACCCTGCCACGTCAGCAGCACGAACCCGCCCGCCGAGGAGGCCCACATGACCCGCTACGCCCACGCCGAGCGCGGCGCCCTGTGCGACACCCTCCTCGAGGTCGGCCCCGACGTGCCCACGCTGTGCGGCAGCTGGACCAGCGCCGAGCTGCTCGCCCACCTCATCGTCCGTGAGGGCCGGCCCGACCTGGCGGCGGGCATCTTCGCCGCGCCCTTGGCCGGCCGGACCGAGAGCGCCATGACGCGCCTCCTCGCGGAGCACGACTTCGTCGACCTGGTGGAGCGGCTGCGGCAGGGGCCACCGAAGCTGCACCCGGCTCGCGTGCCCCTCGTCGACGAGCAGATGAACCTCGTCGAGATGTTCATCCACCACGAGGACGTCCTGCGGGCCCAGCTGGGTGCGCCGCGACGCACGATCAGCAGCGAGATGACCTCGGCCCTCGGTGACCGCCTCAACATCATGGCCCGGATGCTCTTCCGCAGCGCGAAGGGGGTCGACCTCGCCCTGGTCACCGCCAAGCGGCGTACCAAGGTCGGCTCGGGCAACGGCCCGGTCGTCGAGATCCACGGCCGACCCGGCGAGATCCTGCTCTTCGGCTTCGGGCGGCAGGCGGTCGCCGAGGTCGAGCTCATCGGCCCGCCCGACGCGGTCGAGACGGTCCGCACCGGGAGCTACGAGGTCTGAGCAGGTCGGTCGGCGCAGCTCAGTCGGCGCGACCGCGCCGCACCGGGTGACCGGCTGCCGCCAGCGCGTCCTTGGCCTGCCCGATGCTCACCTCGCCGAAGTGGAAGATGCTCGCCGCCAGCACCGCGTCGGCACCGGCGTCGACGGCCGGCGGCATGTGCTCGGCGGCCCCCGCTCCCCCACTGGCGATGACGGGGATGCCCACCTCCGCACGCACGGCCCGGATCAGCTCGAGGTCGAAGCCCACCTTGGTCCCGTCGGCGTCCATCGAGTTGAGCAGGATCTCCCCCGCCCCGAGCTCCGCGGCCCGGGCGCACCACTCGATCGCGTCGATACCCGTACGGGTGCGACCACCGTGGGTCGTCACCTCGAACCCGCCTGCGGCGCAGCCGTCCTCACGCGTGCGGCGGCGTACGTCGGCCGACAGCACGAGCACCTGGGCTCCGAAGCGCTCGGCGACCTCGCTGATCAGCTCGGGTCGGTTGATCGCGGCGGTGTTGACGCCCACCTTGTCGGCCCCGCACCGCAGCAGCCGGTCGACGTCGTCGACCGTGCGGACGCCACCACCGACGGTCAGCGGGATGAAGACCTCCTCGGCCGTGCGGGTGACGACGTCGTAGGTCGTCGCCCGGTCGGAGCTGCTCGCGGTGACGTCGAGGAAGGTCAGCTCGTCGGCACCCTCCCGGCCGTAGCGCCGAGCCAGCTCGACGGGGTCACCCGCATCGCGCAGGTTCTCGAAGTTGACGCCCTTGACGACGCGGCCGGCGTCGACGTCGAGACAGGGGATGACACGTACGGCGAGGGACACGCGGGCAGCCTACCCAGCAGCGCGAAGGGGGCACCGCCGCCGGTCACGTGGTGGGCCCGGTGGGCGGCTACGCTCCGTGCGGTGTCCGCCCTTCGCCAGGTCCTCGACCACGCCGCCACGGCACCGCCCTCGTGCGGCCGGGTCCACGTCGTCGCGATCGACGGGCGCAGCGGCTCGGGCAAGACCTCGCTCGCCCGTGAGGTGACGAGCGCCTGGGGCGCGCCGCTCGTGTCGATGGACTCGATCTACCCCGGGTGGTCCGGCCTGGCCGCCGCCACCGACCTGCTCGTCGAGCACGTCCTGCGGCCCCTCTCCCGGGGCGAGCAGCCGATCGTGCCCACCTGGGACTGGCTCGCCGACCGCCCCGGTCCTCGCATCCCGCTCGCCGTGACCGACCGTCTCGTCGTCGAGGGCTGCGGCAGCACGGTCGGCGAGGCGGCGGACTTCGCCGGCACGCGCGTGTGGCTCGACGGCCCGGCCGACCTGCGTCGGGCCCGCGCCATCGCCCGGGACGGCGCGATCTTCGAGGCCCACTGGGAGATGTGGGCCGCGCAGGAGGAGAGGGTCTTCGGGGCCGACGGCACCCGTTCGCGGGCCCACGTGGTCCTGGAGTCGGTCGGGCCGACCTGACCGCCGGCCGAGGTGACCGCGGGTCAGCGACCGACGAGGTCCGCCAGGCGCTGGGCCTCGTCGACCGAGACCGGGCCGTCGGAGCGCTGGATCGCCATGACGGCCATGTCGAGCCCGTCGGCGAGGTCGATCCGCGGCCAGGGCATCCCCTGGGAGAAGCGCACCGCGGTGATCTGCTCCCACGGCACGAGCTCCCCCGGCCCGAGGTTGCGGACGTAGAGCCCCTCGGACGTGGGCCGGGCGTGGATCGTCGCGTAGCGCGACATGAGGACGGCGACGCCGGCCCCGATGCCGATGCAGGTCAGCTGGTCCATGACCCCGAAGCGCTCGGGCAGGCCCAGGGCGAGCAGCACCGAGCCGACAAGCGTCGCCACGCCGAGGACCGTGGAGACCCAGCGTCCCCGCGTCGGGCGGAAGACGGCTGCGGTGGCACGGTCCGGGGCGGTCACAGTCGGCACGCCGTGATCTCGGTGACGAGGATGGCCCGGGCGCCGAGGTCGTAGAGCTCGTCCATGATCCGGTTGGTCCGACCGCGCGGCACCATCGAGCGCACCGCGCACCAGGTCTCGTCGTGCAGCGTGCTCACCGTGGGCGACTCCAGGCCCGGCGTCAGCTGCACCGCCTGCTCGACGATGGCCGCCGGGCAGTCGTAGTCGAGCAGGACGTACTCGCGGGCGGTGACGACGCCGGTGAGACGACGGTGGAGGACGTCGATGCCCCCTTCGCTCGCGTCGGCCCGGCGGATGAGCACGGCCTCGCTGCGCAGGATCGGCTCGCCGAAGACCTCCAGTCCCTGCTGGCGCAGGGTCGTGCCGGTCTCGACGACGTCGGCGATCGCGTCGGCGACGCCGAGGGTGATGGCCGTCTCGACGGCGCCGTCGAGACGCACGACGTCGGCGGTCACCCCCTTCGCCTCGAGGTGGGAGCGCACGAGGCCGGCGTAGGAGGTGGCCACGCGACGACCGTCGAGGTCGGCCGCGCTGCTCGCCTCGCCGGGCCGGCCGGCGAAGCGGAAGGTCGAGCCGCCGAAGCCCAGGCCCATGACCTCGGTCGCGGTGGAGCCGGAGTCCAGGAGCAGGTCACGGCCGGTGATGCCGGCGTCGACCTGACCCTTGCCGACGTAGAGGGCGACGTCACGGGGACGCAGGTAGAAGAACTCGACGTCGTTGTCCTGGTCCGCGACGATCAGCTCCTTGCTGTCGCGGCGGACCCGGTAGCCCGCCTCGCGGAGCATCTCGACGGTCGGCTCGGACAGCGAGCCCTTGTTGGGTACGGCGATGCGCACAGGAGTCCTCTCAGAGGTGGGTGTAGACGTCCTCGACGGTGAGCCCACCGTCGATCATGAGGACCTGCAGGTGGTAGAGCAGCTGGCTGATCTCCTCGGCCAGCTCCTCCTTGCTCTGGTACTCGGCGGCCATCCACACCTCGGCGGCCTCCTCGACGACCTTCTTGCCGATGGCATGGGTCCCCGCGTCGAGCTGGGCCACGGTGCCCGAGCCCTCGGGCCGCTCGGCGGCCTTGCGGGAGAGTTCGTCGAAGAGGGTCTCGAAGGTCTTCACGGGGCCCCAGACTAGTTGGCGACCGGTGCGCGCCCGTCCACGGGCTCACCGTCCGGGCGCTCGGCGCGCGAGGCGCGCAGCCACACGACGAAGCCGTAGAGGACGAACGCGGCGTAGAAGGCGTAGAGGACGGCCGTGGGGATGTAACCGCTCGTCCACAGCAGCGGCACGCCGACGAGGTCGACCCCGATCCAGATGAGCCAGAACTCGTTCCACCCGCGCGCCATCGCATAGGTCGCGAGGAGCGAGCCCATGAAGATCCAGGCGTCCGCGACGTGGTACCAGCGCGGGGCGGGCCAGCCGGCGCCGAGCATCGTGAAGACCTGCTGGGCGACGGCGATGCCGAGCACCATGGTGAGGGCCAGCCCGGCCCGCTCCCCCCACGTGGCCCACCGCGGGGTGATCGCGTGGGCGTCCCCGCTGTGGTCGGCGAGCTTGACCTGGCGCCAGCGCCACCAGCCGTAGAGCGAGGTGATGATGAAGAAGATCTGACGGGCCGACTGGCCGAAGAGCGGCGCCTTGTCGTCGACGCCCAGCGTGATGCCGATGTAGACGAAGAAGAGGATGACGTTGCCGACGATGCCGATCGGCCAGGCCCAGACCTTGCGGAGCATCCCACCGACCGCCGAGGCCAGCCCGAAGCCGATCCCGATGACCTCCATCAGGGAGAGCCGGTAGTCGGCGATGTCGACCCCGGCCGAGTAGATCCATTCGATGATGGACATGCGTGATCCGATCCGCGCGCGCCGCTCTCGTCCGGACTGTCACCGTCGGCCCCGGGGTTCTTGACCGGAGTTCACCGCCTGCCGCCGCAGTCGGGTCGCGGGCTCTCACCGCCGGTGCGGAGTTTCACCGCGTCACGTGGCACGTGCCCACCCATTGTCCGAAGGGAGGTCCTGCTCGGCAATTCGGTGGCCCCGTGATCCGGGCCACGAGCCCGACTCAGTGCCGGTGACCCCGGGCCAGCTCGCGCAGCTCGTCCACGGCCGCCGCGGCCGACTCGGCCCCGTATACGGCCGACCCGGCGACGAAGACGTCGGCGCCCGCCTCGGCGCACTGCTCGATGGTCCTGGCCGAGACGCCGCCGTCGACCTGGACCCAGATGTCGCCGCCGTGCCTCTTCACGGCCTCGCGCACCTGCTGGACCTTGGGCATCTGGTCGGCCATGAAGGACTGTCCGCCGAAGCCGGGCTCGACCGTCATGACGAGCACCATGTCGAGCTCGGGCAGCAGGTCCTCGTAGGGCCCGAAGGGGGTCCCCGGCTTGATCCCCATCGACGCCCGGGCTCCCTGGGCCCGGATGTCGCGCGCGAGGGTCACCGGGTCGGAGGCGGCCTCGATGTGGAAGGTGACGCTCTGGGCGCCCGCCTCGGCGTAAGGCGGTGCCCAGCGGTCGGGGTCCTCGATCATCAGGTGGCAGTCGATCGGGATCGGGCTGACCTTGAGCAGGGACTCGACGATCGGGAGGCCGAGCGTGAGGTTGGGCACGAAGTGCGCGTCCATGACGTCGACGTGCGCCCAGTCGGCGTTGGCGATCGCGCCGAGCTCGGACTCGAGGTTGGCGAAGTCGGCGGAGAGGATGCTCGGGGAGATCTGCACGGGAGTCCTTGCGGGAGAGGCGGGTTCGGGTCGACGGGAGATCAGGCGGTGTGGATCGACAGGATGTTGCCGACGGTGTCCTCGATCTGGAAGTGCAGACCGATGGCGTCCTTGGTCAGCTCCTCGCGGAAGACGAGGCCGCCGAGCTCCTTGAGCCGGCGGTACTCCGTCTCGGCATCGGGCACCCCGAGCATGAGCGCGGTCAGCCCCTCGCGCAGCTGGTGCTCGCAGTAGCGCCGGGTGAGCTCGTCGGGGATCGGCTCGAGGTTGATCTGGCAGCCCTGCTCCCAGCCGGTGCTCGGCCCGAGGATGTAGAGCTCCTTGTCCGGCACGACGAGCACGTCGCGGAAGCCGAGCACCTCGGTGTAGAAGTCGTAGGCGCGGTGGGTGTCCGTGACGTGCAGCCCGGTGACGATGACGCGCATCTGGTCATCCCTTCTTGCGCAGGAGTGCGAGGAACATGCCGTCGGTGCCGTGCAGGTGCGGCCACAGCTGGGCGTGCGGCCCCTCACCGAGCCCGGTGAGCTCGGCGACGGCAGCGCCCGCGAGCAGCTCCCGGGCGTCGATCGCCTCGACGTCGTCGCGCTTCTTGAGCACGTCGCGCACGACGAAGGTCGTCTCCGACAGGTGCGGGCTGCACGTGGCGTAGGCGATGACCCCACCGGGGCGGGTCGCGTCGATGGCCGAGGCGAGCAGCTCGCGCTGCAGCGGACCGAGGCCGACGAGGTCGCCCGGCTGACGGCGCCAGCGGGCCTCGGGCCGGCGCCGCAGCGCCCCCAGCCCGGTGCACGGTGCGTCGACGAGGACCCGGTCGTAGGCCTCGGGCTCCTCCTGCCCCGTCTCGCGACCGTCGCCGGTGCGCACGACGATCTCGCGGCCGGCCTCACCGGCCGCGGTGAGTGCGGGGCGCAGGCTCTGCCGGACGAGATCGGTGCGGTGCTCGCTCACCTCGTTGGCCACGAGGTCGGCGTCCTGCTGCAGCGCGAGGGCGGCGAGGAGGCCCGCCTTGCCCCCGGGGCCGGCGCACAGGTCGAGCCACCGCTCGGGCGCACCGTCGCTGCGCGGGGTGACCGGCGCGGCGGCGAGTGCGAGGGCAAGCAGCTGGCTCCCTTCGTCCTGGACGGCGGCGCGGCTGTCGCGGACGGCCTCGAGGTCTCCAGGGGCACCGGACTCGAGCTCCGCGGCGAAGGGGGACCACCGCCCCGGCTGCGCACCAGCGGCGAACAGCTCGTCGACCGTGGCCAGACCGGGGCGGGCGACGAGGGTGACGTCGGCGGGCACGTTGTGGGCGGCCAGCAGGTCCTCGAGCACGGTGTCCGCGGTCTCCGGGGTCGCCACCCCGTGACCGATGAGGGCCTGCCGCAGCGCCTTGACGACCCACACGGGGTGGGACTGCGCGACGGAGAGGCGCTCGACGACGGGCTCGGTGGGCACGACGGCCTCGACCCACTCCTCGCGCGAGCGCTCTCCGATGCGGCGCATCACGGCGTTGACGAGACCGGCAGCGCCCTGACCCGCGACGGAGCGGGCGAGCGCGACGGACTGGTCGGCGGCGGCGTGCTCGGGCACTCTCATGCCGAGCACCTGGTGGGCGCCCATGCGCAGCACGTCGAGGACTCCCCCGTCGAGCTTCGAGACCGGGCGCTGGGCGGCCTCGGCGATGATCGCGTCGTAGAGGCCCTGCATCCGCAGGGTCCCGTAGGTCAGCTCGGTGGCGAAGCCGGCGTCCCGGCCGCTGAGCCGCGCCCGGCGCAGCGCCTTGGGCAGCTCGAGGTTGGCGTAGGCGCCCTCGTGCGAGACCGCCCGCAGCACCCGCAGCGCGGTGCTGCGCGGCAGGTCGCCCTGACGGGAGCGGGCCGAGGGTGCCGTGCGTGACTTCTGGCGTGGACCACGGTGACCGCCCCGGGACCCGCCCGCACCGCCGCCGCCCTGACGTCGCTGGTCGCTCATGCCGTCTCCTCCCCGAGCCGCTCGTCGGCGTCGATGCGCACGCCCCGGGCCCAGTCGGCGGCCGGCATGGGCTTCTTGCCGAGGGGGGTGACCTCGCCCAGGCGCACGGCGTGGTCCGCCGTGCCGACGAGCACCTCCCGCTTGCGGGCGTCGACGACGCCGGCGGGCAGCTGCTCGTCGGTGATCGCCACGGGCCCGATCTTGAGCCGCTCGCCGCGGAAGGTCGTCCAGGCACCCGGTGCCGGGGTGCACCCGCGCACGAGCCGGTCGACGGCCAGGGCCGGGTGGGTGAAGTCGATCCGGGCGTCGTCGACCGTGAGCTTCGCGGCGTGGCTGACGCCCTCGCCCGGCTGCGCCTGCGGCTCGAGGTCGCCGGAGGCGATGCCGTCCATCGTCGCGACGAGCAGCGGTGCGCCGGCCTCGGCGAGCCGGTCGAGCAGCGTCCCGGAGGTGTCGTCGGGTCGAATCCGCTCGGTCATCGTCCCGAAGACGGGCCCGGTGTCGAGCCCGGTCTCGATGAGGAAGGTGCTCGCGCCCGTGATCTCGTCGCCGGCGATGAGCGCCCGCTGGGCGGGAGCGGCGCCACGCCAGGCGGGCAGCAGCGAGAAGTGCAGGTTGACCCAGCCGTGCGTCGGGATGTCGAGGACCCCGGCGGGCAGCAGGGCGCCGTAGGCGACGACCGGACAGCAGTCGGGCGCGAGCTCGGTGAGCCGGGCGACGAAGTCCTCGTCCGTCGGCCGGGTCGGCGTGAGCACCTCGAGGCCGGCTTCCAACGCGGCGACCTTGACCGGTGAGGGCTCGAGCCGACGGCCGCGCCCGACGCGGGCATCGGGTCGGGTGACCACGGCGACGACCTCGTGGTCGGAGTCGAGCAGGGCACGAAGGGAGGGGACGGCGACCTCGGGGGTCCCGGCAAAGATCAGTCGCACCCGGCGCAGTCTAGATGCCTCGCGGGCACCGCCGGTGCCCCCAGGTCACCCGACGGTGAGGTGCCCGACCTTGACCGAGGTGAGGTCCGCGGCCTTGCGGGCGCTCTCCCCTGCCCGCACGTCCTTGAGCGCGGCGGCCACGAGCGGCCCGTCGGCGAAGGGGGCGGTGACGACGAGTCGGCGCTTGTCCTGCGAGCCCGTGACGGGCAGCGGTCCGAGCAGCTGGGCGTCGGGCGCGGCTGCCCGCACCGCGTGCTCGATCGGCTCGACGCGCCTGCGGTCGGCGACGACCTCGGCGGTCCACGTCGTGGGCGGCAGCGACAGCTCGGCCCGCTCGGCGAGCTCGCGCGCCGCAAACCACTGGGGGTCCCAGCGCACGAGCGCCTCGACCGCGGGGATCGTCACGTGCGAGGGCGCTCCGCAGAGGACGACCACTCCCCCGTTGCTCCACGGCCTGGCCAGTCCCGCCGCCAGGACCCAGCGCCGCACGGCCTCCTCGGCCGCCCGCAGGTCCGGCCGGTCCAGGCTCGCCCACGCGTCGAGCAGCAGCACGGCGGCGTAGCCTCCCGCGGCGACCGGCTCGGCCCCCGGGGTCGAGACGACGATGGCCGGCTCGCTCCCGACCTCCTCGTGGACCTCGCCTGCCCCGGAGGTGATGACGCGCGTGCCCGGGAAGGAGCGCCCGATCTCCTCGGCCGTGCGCCGCGCACCGATGATCCCGGCGCGCAGCCGGGTGCCGTCGCAGTGCGGGCACTCGAAGCCGCGCGGGCTCGTGCCGCACCAGCCGCAGCGGGGCGCCTGGTCGGGCGCCGGCAGGGCGAGCGGCCCCCGGCACTCGGGGCACCGGGCCGGCGCCCGACAGGTGGCGCAGGACATCGCGGGCAGGTAGCCCCGCCGCGGCACCTGCAGCAGGACCGGCCCCTGCTGCAGCGCCGCCGACGCGGCCCGGTGGGCAGAGGAGGGGATGTGGGCACGGGCGCCGGGACCGTCGCGCTCCTCGTCGACCCCCTCACCCGCCACGAGGACGCGTGGCGCCTCGCGTCGGGAGGTCGAGCCGCCGACGAGATGGACCCGACCGGCGTCGACGAGCGCGGCCACGTCTGTCGACATGGCCAGGCCGCCGACGAGCAGGGCGCAGTCCTCGACGTCGGCCCGCGTCGTCAGGACCTCCCGCACGTGGGCGTAGGGCGCGCGGGGCTCCTCGTGGAGGTCGTCGCCGTCGTCCCACCAGGCGACGAGCCCGAGATCGCGCACGGGCGCGTAGGCCGCGGCGCGCGTGCCGACGACGACCCGGACGTGGCCGCGCAGCACCTTGAGCCACGCGGTGTAGCGGGCCTGCGGCCCCTGGTCGGCCGTCAGCCGCACGTGCTGGTCCCGACCGAGCACCTCGGTCAGGGCGGCGTCGACACGCGCCACGTCGCGCTGGTCGGGCACGACGACGACGCTGCCCCGGCCCGAGAGCAACGCGGCCCGCGCCGCCTCGGCGAGGGCGCGCGGCCAGTCGCTCGCGGCCGGGCGCGAGGGCCCGGCCAGCCAGGCTGCGCGGGGCGACTCCCCTGCCGCGACCCGGGACCACCACGCGGCACCGGCTCGGTAGCCGGCCCACACCTCGGGCGCTGGTACAGGCGAAGGGGGGTCCTCCCCTTCGACCTGCTGGTCCGCGGCCGGCCCGTCGGTCGCGGACTCGTCGTCGGCCAGCGCCGGCGGCTCGACGGGCAGTGCCTTCTCCGCCCGGGCGTGCCGCGGCGGGATCGCCAGCCGCAGCACGTCCATCACGGTGCCGGCCTGGTGCCGGGAGACCCGGCGCGCCAGCTCGAGGACCTGCGGCGTGAGCACCTGCTCCGACGAGACGACGGTGCGGATCGGCGCCAGTCGCCCGGTGTGCTCGGCGACGTCGCTGCGCTCGACGACGTATCCGGCGAGGTCACGCCCCGCGAAGCGGGCCTTGACCCGCACGCCCGGCTGGGCGGCCTCGTCGAGCTCCTCGGGCACGAGGTACTCGAAGGGCCGGTCGAGATGGACCAGCCCCGAGTCGACGAGGACCTGGGCGACGCGCACGGGGACAAACGTAACCGGGTGGGGTGTCAGCGACGCCCCACCCGGTCAGCGAGCGTGGGTCAGCGGACCGCGGCCTGCAGGGCCTCGACCTTGGTCGTCTGCTCCCACGGGAAGGGGTTGTCGTAGCCGGCGGCCTCGGTGCGGCCGAAGTGGCCGTAGGCCGCCGTCGGGGCGTAGATCGGGCGGAGCAGGTCGAGCTCCTCGACGATCGCCAGCGGGCGCAGGTCGAAGACGGAGCTGACCGCGGCCTGGATCTTGTCGACCGGGACCTGCTCGGTCCCGAAGGTCTCGATGTAGAGGCCGACCGGCTGCGCCGCGCCGATCGCGTACGCGACCTGGACCTCGCAGCGACCGGCGAGCCCGGCCGCGACGACGTTCTTGGCGACCCAGCGCATGGCGTAGGCGGCCGAGCGGTCGACCTTCGACGGGTCCTTGCCGGAGAAGGCACCGCCACCGTGACGGGCCATGCCGCCGTAGGTGTCGACGATGATCTTGCGGCCGGTCAGGCCGGCGTCGCCCATGGGCCCGCCGATGACGAACTTGCCGGTGGGGTTGATCAGCGTGCGGTAGTCGGAGGTGTCGAGCTCGACACCGGAGTCCTTGAGTGCCGCCATGACCGGCTCGAAGACGTGCGCCCTGATGTCGGCCGGGAGCTGGCGCTCGTGGTCGATCTCGGCGGAGTGCTGCGTCGACAGCACGACGGTGTCGAGGCGCACGGCCCGGTCACCGTCGTAGTCGATGGTCACCTGGGTCTTGCCGTCCGGGCGCAGGTACTCCAGCTCGCCCGACTTGCGCACCTCGGTGAGGCGCTGGGAGAGCCGGTGCGCCAGGAAGATCGGCAGCGGCATGAGCTCGGGCGTGTCCTCGCAGGCGTAGCCGAACATCAGACCCTGGTCGCCGGCACCCTGCTTGTCCTTGGGGTCGATGCCCCCGGTCCGGTTTTCGTAGGCGGTGTCGACCCCCTGCGCGATGTCGGGGCTCTGCGCGCCGATCGACACCGAGACGCCGCACGAGCGGCCGTCGAAGCCCTTGTCCGACGAGTCGTAGCCGACGCCCTCGGCGATGACCCTGCGCACCAGCTGCGGGATCTCGACGTAGGACTCGGTCGAGACCTCACCGGCGATGTGCACCAGCCCGGTCGTGACCATCGTCTCGACGGCCACCCGACTGCGGGGGTCCTGCTCGAGCATCGCGTCGAGGATCGAGTCGGAGATCTGGTCGCAGATCTTGTCGGGGTGACCCTCGGTCACCGACTCCGAGGTGAAGAGACGTCCGGACACGCAAGACTCCCAAGGTCGTGGGTGGACGGTCGTCGTGACCGCCCGGTACGGGCCGGGCCAGTCTAAGCACCCGGGGTCAGCGGACGAGCGCCGATCCCACGACGACGTCCCAGATGCCGTGCGAGACGACCGACTTGCTCGCCGGTCCGATGTCGACGACGTCGTCGCTGCCCCGGGTCAGCACGTGCACGCTCGTCTCGTCGGCGCCGAAGGTCTTGTCGGTGCCGACCTCGTTGACGACGAGCAGGTCGCAGCCCTTGCGCGCGAGCTTGGCCCGCCCGAGGTCGAGCACGGAGCCGGTCGCGTCGCCGGTCTCGGCGGCGAAGCCGACGATGACCGGGGCGCTCGCCGCACCGCGGTCGGCGACGAGCCCGGCGAGGATGTCGGGGTTGCGCACGAGCCGGATCGTCGGGGCCGCGTCGGGGTCGGCCGGGTCGTGCGTCTTCTTGATCTTGCTCTCGGTGTACTCCGCCGGCCGGAAGTCGGCCACCGCCGCCACCATGACGACGACGTCGTGCTCGCCCGCCCGGCCGGAGATCTCGGCCTGCAGCTCCAGGGCCGTCTGGACCGGCACGACGGTGATGCCCTCGGGCACCGGCAGGGCGAGGTTGGCCGCGACGAGCGTCACCTGCGCCCCTCGGGCGGCCGCGGCCTCGGCCAGGGCCAGACCCTGCTTGCCGGAGGACCGGTTGCCCAGGTAGCGCACCGGGTCGAGCGGCTCTCGGGTGCCACCGGTGCTGATGAGCACCCGACGCCTCTCGAGGTCACGCACGTGGCCGGACTGCGTGCCGGCTGCTCCCTCGGCGTCGCCGGCGACCGCGGCCATCGCGGCCGCGTGGATCGCCTCGGGCTCGGGCAGGCGGCCCGGGCCGGTGTCGGCTCCGGTCAGCCGGCCGGAGTCTGGCTCGACGACGGTGACCCCGCGCTCGCGCAGGGTCGCGACGTTGGCGCGGGTCGCGGCGTGCTCCCACATCTCGGTGTGCATGGCCGGGGCGAGCACCACGGGGCAGCGGGCGGTGAGCAGCACATTGGTCAGCAGGTCACCGGCGAGCCCGTGCGCCGCCTTGGCGAGGAGGTCGGCCGTCGTCGGGGCGACGACGACGAGGTCGGCCTCCTGGCCGATGCGCACGTGCGGGACGTCGGTGATGTTGCTCCAGACGTCGGTCTGGACGGGTCGACCCGACAGGGCCTCCCAGGTCGGTGCCCCGACGAAGCGCAGCGCCGCGTCGGTCGGCACGACCGTCACCTCGTGACCGCCCTCGGTGAACAGGCGCAGCAGCAGGGCTGCCTTGTAGGCGGCGATGCCGCCACCGACACCGAGGACGATACGCACGAAGGGGGTCCGCTCAGGCCTCGTCGACCGGCGCCTCGGCGACCGGTGCGGCGGGCGCGGTGCCCTCCTCGGGGGTGGCCTCCTTGGTGAGCAGGCCCTCGTTGATCTCGCGCAGGGCGATCGACAGGGGCTTGTCGTGGACCTGTGCGTCGACGAGGGGGCCGATGTACTCGAGCAGCCCCTCCTGGAGCTGGGAGTAGTAGGCGTTGATCTGACGGGCGCGCTTGGCGCCGTAGATGACGAGGGCGTACTTGGAGTCAGCCTTGGTCAGGAGGTCGTCGATCGGCGGGTTGGTGATGCCGATGGGGTTGGCCTGGGTGCCGGACACGTCGAGGTGGTCCTTGTCGTCGGGGTCAGTGGGATCCCATCAATGATACGAGTTCCTCGGCCGCACGACGAATGTCGTCGTTGACGATCACGTGATCGAACTCGCCCTGGGCGGCCAGCTCGACCTTGGCGGTCTCCAGTCGGACGGCACGCTCGTCCGCCGTCTCGGTGCCGCGGCCCTCGAGCCGGCCGACGAGCTCCTCCCACGACGGGGGCGCGAGGAAGACGAAGCGGGCGTCCGGCATGGAGGCCCGGACCTGGCGAGCGCCCTGCAGGTCGATCTCGAGCAGCGGCAGCCTCCCGGCCGCGAGCGCGTCGTCGACGGGCCCGCGCGGGGTGCCGTAGGAGGCGCGCCCGTGCACGACGGCCCACTCGAGCATCTCGCCGCGGGTGACCATCTCGGCGAACTCGTCGCCGGACATGAAGCAGTAGTGGACGCCGTCGACCTCCCCCGGTCGCGGCGGACGGGTCGTCGCCGACACCGAGAGCCACACCTCGGGGTGGTGCTCGCGGACCCAGGCGGCCACCGTCCCCTTGCCGACGGCTGTCGGTCCGGCGAGGACGGTCAGGCGGGGGCTGCTCATGTGAACCTCTCGATGAGTGCGGCACGCTGGTGCGGGCCCAGCCCGCGCAGCCGTCGGGAGTCGGCGATGTCGAGCTCGGCCATGACCCGGCGGGCCCGGGCGGGCCCGATGCCGGGCAGGGACTCGAGCACGGTGACCACCCGCATCCGGGCGATCACCTGGTCGGTGTCGGCGGTGCGGAGCGTCTCGGCAAGAGTCGTGCGGCCGTGCTTGAGCCGGTCCCGCAGGAGCGAACGCTCCCGGCGGGCCTGCGCGGCCTGCTCCAGCGCCCGGGCGCGCTGCTGCGCGCTGAGGGTCGGGACGGGCACGGCTCCTCCAGGTCGACCGGGGACGGGTCCGGTCACCTTCTCACGAGGCGGTGATGGCGGCCACCTCGGTCGCGACCTCCCGGGCACGAGCACGAAGGGAGGTCACGTCCGGCCCGGCACGGAGCACGTCGCGGCTGCTGCTGGCGAGCACCTGCGGCAGTGCCCCGGAGAAGACCGAGCGCACGTCGGCGGCGGTCGCGCCCTGGGCGCCCAGTCCCGGGGCGAGGATCGGTCCGGCCATGCCCGGCAGGTCGACACCGAGGTCGCGCACCGCCGAGCCGACGGTCGCGCCGACCACGAGTCCGACGCTGCCGAGCTCTCCGCGCCGGCGGGCCTCGGCGTTGTCCGCGGCTGCGTCGTCGGCGACCGCACCGGCGACGGAGCGCCCGTCGGCGAGTCGGGCGTGCTGGACGCTCGCGCCCTCGGGGTTGGAGGTCAGCGCGAGGACGAAGACGCCGCGGCCGGTCGCGTGTGCCAGGTCGATGGCCGGGCGCAGCGACCCGTAGCCGAGATAGGGGCTCAGGGTGATCGCGTCGGCGGCCGCCGGCGCGTCCTTGCCGAGGAAGGCCTCGCCGTAGGCGTCGACGGTCGTGCCGATGTCGCCGCGCTTGACGTCGAGGACGGTGAGGGTGCCGGCGGCACGCAGCTCGGTCAGGGCCCGCTCGAGGAGCGCCACCCCCTTCGCCCCGAAGACCTCGAAGAAGGCCGACTGCGGCTTGACCGCGGCCACCGACCCGCCGAAGGCCTCGACGCAGGTCATCGTGAAGCGCTCCACCCCGGCGAGGTCGTAGGTCAGGCCCCACGACTCGACGAGCCCGCGGTGCGGGTCGATCCCGGCGCAGAGCGGCCCGTGCTCGGTCATCGCGGCCTGCAGGCGCTCCCCAAATGTTCCCTGGGGTGCGACGGAGGAGCCTCGACGGGTGCTGCTCACGGCATGAACCTCTCGTGGGCGATGCCGACGACATCGGCCAGTCGGTCGAATCCCCGCTCGGCGACGAGCTGCTCGAGCTCACGGCCGACCCGCTCGGGTGCCGTGGGGTCGTTGAAGGCGGCGGTGCCCACCTGGATCGCGCTCGCGCCGGCGGCGACGAGCTCGAGGGCGTCGCGCCCGCTGCGCACTCCCCCGACGCCGACGATGGGCGCGGTCTTGATCCGCCCGGCGCGCATCGCACCGGCGACCTGCCACACCGCGCGCACGGCCATCGGGCGGATCGCCGGGCCGGAGAGCCCTCCGGTCGCGGCGATGAGGTGCGGCCGCAACCGGTCGACGTCGATGGCCACCCCGAGGGTGGTGTTGATCATCGTCAGGCCGTGGGCGCCGGCCTTGAGGACCGTGTCGGCGATCTCGACGATGTCGGTGACGTCGGGGCTGAGCTTCGCGAGCATCGGCAGGCCACGCGGGACCTCCTCGCGCACGAGGGTCATGACCTTGTGGGAGCTCGCCGGGTCGCAGGCGAAGACGAGGCCGCGGTTGGCGACGTTGGGGCACGAGATGTTGACCTCGATGGCGGCCACCGCGCTCGCGTAGCGGCTGCGCACGACGGCGCGGGCGAGGCCCGCGAACTCCGAGGCGGTGTTGCCGGCGATCGAGACGACGACGCGGGCACCGATCGAGTGCAGCCAGGCGAGGTCCTCGTCGACGAAGGCCTGCACCCCCGGACCCTGCAGACCGATCGAGTTGAGCATCCCGGAGGGCGTCTCGGCCATGCGGGGCGTGCCGCGCCCGGAGACCGGCTGGGCCTTGACCGACTTGGTGACGAAGGCACCCAGCTGGGCGACGTCGATGAAGCGGTGCATCTCCCGGCCGTTGGCCGCGCACCCGCTGGCCGTCATCATCGGGTTGGGCAGGCGGACCCCGGCGAGGTCGACGGACATGTCCACGGTCGAAGGGGGTGTCGCTCCGGTGGTCATCGGACCTCCTTGGGGGCGCCGACGGCGTCGGCGGGGACACGGCACAGGCCGTCCTCGAAGGCATCCCAGCGCACGCGGTCACCGCGGAAGACCGGGCCCTCGAGGCAGCTGCGGACCATCTTGGTCGTGCCCTGGGCATCGCTCACCGGCATGACGCAGGTCATGCAGATGCCGACACCGCAGGCCATGGCCTCCTCGACCGCCACCTGGGCGACGATGCCGTGCTCGGCGGCGATCCCGCTCATCGAGCGGAGCATGCCCATGGGGCCGCAGCCGTAGAGCACCCCGGCGCCGGTGCGCGCGATGAGGTCGGGCAGCACGTCGGAGACCCAGCCCTGGGTGCCGGCCGACCCGTCGTCGGTCGTCACGGTGACGCCGTCGGCGACCCGCCGGGCCTCCACGACCCCGAAGAGCCGGTCGGCGGACGCGGCGCCGAGGACGATCTCGACCGGGCAGCCACGCTCGCGCAGCTGCTCGGCGAGCCAGAAGAGCGGCGCCGACCCGTAGCCACCGCCGACGAGGATGCACGGCACCGGCTGGGAGGGCAGCGGGAAGCCCCGGCCCAGCGGGCCGACGACGCTCACGCTCTCCCCCGGCTCGAGGGCGGTGAGCACCTGCGTGCCCGGCCCGTGGGCGGCGACGACGATCTCGGTGGTGCCCCCGTAGGTGCCGGCCGGGCTCACCCGGTGGATCGAGAAGGAGCGCCGCAGCAGCATCGAGCTCGTGCCGTCACCGACGGCCAGGGCGACGAACTGACCCGGTCGCGCCAACTCGGCGAGGCCGGGCGTGACGAGCGTCAGGTGCCGGTAGGCCCCGACGGCGACATTGCCCAGGACCTCGGCGTCGACCTGGACGACGCCCGCACCCTCGCGGGCCGCGACGGTGCGGGCGGTCACCGCCCGACCCCGTAGAGGTCGAGGTCGCGGGCGTGCTCCTGCAGCGGCTTGACCCGCAGCTCGCCGTGCATGCGGGCCTCGATGGCCTGGACCGCGGCATTGAGCTGCTGGACCGTCGTGACGATCGGCTTGTCCATCGCCGTCGTCGCCGCGCGGATCGCATAGCCGTCGGCCCGGGCGTGCTGCCCCGACGGGGTGTTGAAGACGATGTCGACCTCGCCGGCGAGGATCCGGTCGACGACGCTGGCCTCCCCTTCGCCGCGCTCGGAGTGCTTGACGACGACCTCGCACTCGACCGCATTGCGACGCAGCACGTCGGCGGTGCCCTCGGTCGCGAGGATCGTGAAGCCGAGGTCGGCCAGGCGCTTGATCGGGAAGATCATCGCGCGCTTGTCCCGGTTGGCGACGGACACGAAGACATTGCCGCTCGTCGGCAGACCCGAGGCGAGCGACCCGAGCTGGCTCTTGGCGAAGGCGGCGCCGAAGTCGGCGTCGATGCCCATGACCTCACCGGTGGAGCGCATCTCGGGACCGAGGAGGGAGTCGACGACGTCGCCCTCCTTGGTGCGGAAGCGCTTGAAGGGCAGGACGGCCTCCTTGACCGACATCGGCGCGTGCGCCGGCATCGAGCCGCCGTCCGCGTCGCGCGGCAGCATGCCCTCGTCCTTGAGCTCGGCGATGGTGGCGCCGAGCATGACGCGGGCCGCGGCCTTGGCCAGCGGGACACCGGTGGCCTTGGCGACGAAGGGGACGGTCCGCGAGGCCCGCGGGTTGGCCTCGAGGACGTAGAGCACGTCCTGCGCCAGGGCGAACTGGACGTTCATCAGGCCGCGCACCCCGATGCCCTCGGCGAGGGCGAGCGTGGCCTCGCGCACCCGCTGCAGCTCGGAGGTGCCGAGCGTCGCCGGCGGGAGGGTGCAGCTGGAGTCACCGGAGTGGATGCCGGCCTCCTCGATGTGCTCCATGATCCCGCCGAGGTACATCTCGGTGCCGTCGTAGAGCGCGTCGACGTCGATCTCGATCGCGTCGTCGAGGAAGCGGTCGACGAGGATCGGGTGCTCGGGGCTGGCGATGGCCGCCCGGGTGACGTACTCGGAGAGGGTCTGGTCGTCGTAGACGATCTCCATGCCGCGCCCACCGAGGACGTAGGAGGGACGCACGAGGACCGGGTAGCCGATCTCGCGGGCGATCTCGACGGCCTCCTCGGCGCTGAAGGCGGTGCCGTGCTTGGGCGCGTTGAGACCGGCCTCGTGGAGCACCCGCCCGAAGTGGCCGCGGTCCTCGGCAAGGTCGATCGCCTCGGGCGAGGTGCCGACGATCGGCACACCCTCGGCCTTGAGCCGGTCGGCCAGACCGAGCGGCGTCTGACCACCGAGCTGGACGATGACACCCGCGACCGGACCGGCCTGGGTCTCGGCGTGGATGACCTCGAGCGCGTCCTCGAGGGTCAGCGGCTCGAAGTACAGGCGGCTGCTCGTGTCATAGTCGGTCGAGACCGTCTCGGGGTTGCAGTTGACCATGACCGTGTCGTAGCCGGCGTCGCGCAGGGCGAAGCTCGCGTGGACGCAGGAGTAGTCGAACTCGACGCCCTGACCGATCCGGTTGGGACCGGAGCCGAGGATGATGACGGCCGGGCGCTCGCGCGGCTCGACCTCGGTCTCCTCGTCGTAGGAGCTGTAGTGGTAGGGCGTGCGGGCAGCGAACTCCGCGGCGCAGGTGTCGACGGTCTTGAAGACCGGGCGCACCCCGAGGGCGTGCCGCACGCCGCGCACGACGGCCTCGTCCATCCGGCGCAGCCGGGCGATCTGTGCGTCGGAGAAGCCGTGCCGCTTGGCCAGGCGCAGCACCTGCGGGTTGAGCTCGTCGGCGTCGTGGACCTGCTGGGCCACGTCGTTGATCAGCTCCATCTGGTCGAGGTACCAGGGGTCGATCTTCGTGGCCTCGAAGACCTCCTCGACCGACAGCCCGGCGCGCATCGCCTGCTGGACCTGGACGATCCGCCCGTCGGTCGGGGTCTTCGCCGCCTCGAGGAGCTCGCGTCCCTGCTCCAGGGTCGGCTGGTCGCCGTCCCAGTGGAAGGCCGCGCCACTGCGCTCGGCAGAGCGCAGGGCCTTCTGCAGCGCCTCGGTGAAGTTGCGGCCGATGGCCATCGCCTCGCCGACGGACTTCATCGTCGTCGTGAGGGTCGGGTCGGCGGCGGGGAACTTCTCGAAGGCGAAGCGCGGCACCTTGACGACGACGTAGTCGAGGGTCGGCTCGAAGGCCGCCGGGGTCTCCTCGGTGATGTCGTTGGGGACCTCGTCGAGGGTGTAGCCGATGGCCATCTTGGCGGCGATCTTGGCGATCGGGAAGCCGGTGGCCTTGGACGCCAGCGCGGACGAGCGCGAGACGCGGGGGTTCATCTCGATGACGATCATCCGGCCGTCGTCGGGGTTGATCGCGAACTGGATGTTGCAGCCACCGGTCTCGACCCCGACCTCGCGGATGACCGCGATGCCGACGTCGCGCATGCGCTGGTACTCGCGGTCGGTGAGCGTCAGCGCGGGCGCGACGGTGATCGAGTCACCGGTGTGCACGCCGACCGGGTCGAAGTTCTCGATCGAGCAGACGACCACGACGTTGTCCGCCGTGTCGCGCATGACCTCGAGCTCGTACTCCTTCCAACCGAGGATCGACTCCTCGAGGAGCACCTCGGTCGTCGGGCTGTACTGCAGGCCGGCGCCGGCGATGCGGCGCAGGTCGGCCTCGTCGTAGGCGAAGCCGGAGCCCAGGCCGCCCATGGTGAAGGAGGGCCGCACGACGACCGGGTAGCTCAGCTCGTCGGCGGCCGCGAGGCACTCGTCCATCGTGTGGCAGATGACCGACCGGGCCGACTCGGCGCCGCAGCGCTCGACGACGCCCTTGAAGCGCTCGCGGTCCTCGCCGAGCTCGATCGCCTCGACGCTCGCACCGATGAGCGGGCAGCCGTAGCGCTCGAGCACCCCGGCCTCGTGGAGCGAGATCGCGGTGTTGAGGGCGGTCTGACCACCCAGGGTCGCGAGCACGGCGTCGGGGCGCTCGCGCTCGATGATCTTCTCGACGACCTCGGGGGTGATCGGCTCGATGTAGGTCGCGTCGGCGAACTCCGGGTCGGTCATGATCGTCGCCGGGTTGGAGTTGACGAGGATGACCCGGATGCCCTCCTCGCGCAGGACGCGGCACGCCTGGGTGCCGGAGTAGTCGAACTCGCAGGCCTGCCCGATGACGATCGGCCCGGAGCCGATGACGAGGACGCTGGAGATGTCGTCGCGCTTGGGCATCAGGCCTGCGCCTCCTTGGTGCCGGCGCTCGCCAGCAGGTCGGTGAATCGGTCGAAGAGGTAGGCGGCGTCGTGCGGGCCGGCCGCGGCCTCGGGGTGGTACTGGACGGAGAAGCCGAGCAGCCGGCCGTCGTCGGCGTGCAGCTCCAGGCCCTCGACGACGTCGTCGTTGAGGCACACGTGGCTCACGGTGGCCGTGCCGAAGGGGGTCTGCGTCGCCCTGTCGAGCGGCGCGTCGACGGCGAAGCCGTGGTTGTGCGCGGTCACCTCGACCTTGTCGGTCGTGTGGTCGAAGACCGGCTGGTTGATGCCGCGGTGGCCGTACTTGAGCTTGTAGGTGCCGAAGCCCAGCGCCCGGCCGAAGAGCTGGTTGCCGAAGCAGATGCCGAAGTAGGGCAGCCCGTCGCGCAGCGCCTCCTGGAGCAGCGCGACCTGGTCGCCCGCTGTGGCCGGGTCGCCCGGGCCGTTGCTGAAGAAGAGACCATCGGGCGAGACGGCGCGCACGTCGTCGATCGTCGCGGTCGCCGGCAGGACGTGAACCTCGATCCCGCGCTCGGCGAGGCGGGTCGGGGTCATCGTCTTGATGCCCAGGTCGAGGGCCGCGACGGTGAAGCGCTTGTCCCCCTTCGCCGCGACGACGTAGGGCTCGCTCGTGCTCACCTGGGCGGCCAGCGCGGAGCCGGCCATCTCGGGGGCGGCCTGCACCCGCTGGAGCATCGCGGTCTCGTCGGTGACGGCGTCGCCGGAGAAGATGCCCACGCGCATGGCGCCCCGCTCACGCAGGTGCCGGGTGAGGGCCCGGGTGTCGACACCGGCGATGCCGACGACGCCCTGGGCGCGCAGCTCGTCCTCGAGGGTGCGCTGCGAGCGCCAGTTGCTCGGCCGCAGCGCGGGGTCGCGCACGACGTAGCCGGCGACGTGGATCCGCGAGGACTCGTCGTCCTCGTCGTTCCAGCCGGTGTTGCCGACGTGCGGCGCGGTCATGACGACGACCTGACCGCGGTAGCTCGGGTCGGTGAGGGTCTCCTGGTAGCCGGTCATGCCGGTGTTGAAGACGGCCTCGCCGACCGTCTCACCGACGGCACCGTAGGCGGTGCCGGCGAAGGTGCGTCCGTCCTCGAGGACGAGGACGGCCGGTGCGGGGGCGCCGGTGCTGCTGTGCGTGCTCAATTGCGGACCTCTCCGTCGGCGGCCGTGACGCGGCCGCGCAGGATCGTCGTGCGGACACGCCCGGTGAGGGTGTGCCCGGCGAAGGGGGTGTTGCGGGACAGGGAGTGCGACGTGGCCGGGTCGACGGTGATCCGGTCGGTCGGGTCGACGAGGACGAGGTGGGCGGGGGCGCCCGCCTCGATCGCGCGGCCGTGGTCGGTGAGGCCGGCGATGCGTGCCGGGGCGTGCGACATGCGCTCGGCGAGCGTCGCCAGGTCGATCCGCCCCGAGTCCACCATGACGTCGTGGACGACGGCGAAGGCGGTCTCCAGCCCGAGCATGCCGAAGGCCGCGTCGGGGAAGGCGTGCTCCTTGTCGTGGCGGGCGTGCGGGGCGTGGTCGGTCGCGACGGCGTCGATGGTGCCGTCGGCCAGCGCCTCGCGCAGGGCCTCGACGTCCTCGGCCGGGCGCAGCGGCGGGTTGACCTTGTAGACCGGGTCGTAACCGGTGAGCAGGTCGGTCGTCAGGACGAGGTGGTGGGGCGTGACCTCGGCGGTGATCCGGGCCCCCCGGCGCTTGGCCCAGCGCACCGCCTCGACGCCCTCGGCGGTCGAGACGTGCGCGACGTGCACGCGCGACCCGGTGTGCAGCGCGAGCTCGGCGTCGCGGGCGATGATGCTCGACTCGGCGACCGCGGGCCAGCCGGTGAGGCCCAGTCGGCCGCTCAGCTCGCCCTCGTGGCAGCAGGCCGAGGGCCCGGCGAGGGTGGGGTCCTGGCTGTGCTGCGAGATCACCCCGTCGAAGGCGCGCACGTACTCCAGCGCCCGACGCATGACGCGTGCGTCGTGCACGCACCGACCGTCGTCGGAGAAGACACGCACCCGGGCGCGCGAGCGGTGCATCAGCCCGAGCTCGGCGAGCTCGGCACCCTCGAGCCCCTTGGTCACCGCGCCGATCGGCTGCACGTCGCAGTGGCCGGCCGCGACGCCGAGGTCGAGCACCCGCTCGGCGGCCTCCGCGGTGTCGGTCACGGGGCTGGTGTTGGCCATGGCGAGCACGGCGGTGAAGCCGCCCGCGGCGGCGGCCGCGGACCCGGTGCGCACGGTCTCGGCGTCCTCGCGCCCCGGCTCGCGCAGGTGGGTGTGCAGGTCGACGAACCCGGGCAGCAGCACGAGGCCGTCGCCGTCGACGCGCGGGGTCCCGGCGGCCGCATCGGTGGCGGCGTCCGGGCCGACGGCCGCGATGACGCCCTCGCGGACGAGGACGTCGGCGCTCGTGCGGCCGAGCAGCGAGGCGCCGGTGATCAGCAGATCGCTCGGCTCGGTGGCGGGGCGACTCATGCCGCGTCTCCCGTCGTGGTCGGGGCGTCGGTGGGCCCCGACGCCAGCAGGTGGTAGAGGACGCTCATCCGCACGGCGACACCGGCGCTCACCTGGTCGAGGACCAGGCTGCTCGCGGCGTCGGCCGCGTCGGCAGCGATCTCGAGGCCGCGGTTCATCGGGCCGGGGTGGCAGATGACCGCCTCGGGATGGGCTGCGGTCAGTGCGGCGAGCCGGTCGCGGGTCAGGCCGTAGCCGACCGTGTACTCGCGGGCCGTGGGGAAGAACCCACCCGACATCCGCTCGCGCTGGACCCGCAGCATCATCAGGGCGTCGACGCCGGACGCGATGACCTCGTCGAGGTCGTCGGCCAGGGCGAAGCCCTCGGCCCGTGCCCACGCGGCGGCCCCGCTCGGCATGAGGGTCGGCGGGGCCACGACGGTCACCTCGGCGCCCAGGCGCGGCAGCGCCAGGACGTTGGAGCGGAAGACCCGGCTGTGGGTGACGTCTCCGACGATCGCGACCCGCTTGCTCTCGAGGGAGCCGAGCCGGCGCTCGATGGTGTAGGCGTCGAGCAGCGCCTGCGTCGGGTGCTCGTGGGTGCCGTCACCGGCGTTGACCACGCTCGTCGGCGTGCCCGTCTCGTCGAACCAGCGGGCGACCTGGTGCGCTGCCCCGGAGGCCTGGTGGCGCATGACGATGGCGTCGACCCCCATGGCCGCGATGGTGCGCACCGTGTCGCGCAGGGACTCCCCCTTCGACGTGCTCGACCCCTTGCCGGTGATGTTGATCGTGTCGGCGCTCATCCACTTGCCCGCGATCTCGAAGGAGGAGCGGGTGCGGGTGGAGTCCTCGAAGAAGAGGTTGATGACGGTGCGGCCACGCAGGGTGGGCAGCTTCTTGACCTGGCGGTGCTGGACCTCGTGCATCTCGGCCGCGGTGTCCAGGACCGCCCGCAGGGCCGCGTCGTCGAGGTCGGCGACGGAGAGGAGGTGGCGCGTCATCGGGCCTCGCCCCCGGAGATCGACACGGCGTCGTCGACGCCGTCGTGGCCGGTGAGGCGCACGGTGACCCGCTCGGCCTGCGAGGTCGGGAGGTTCTTGCCGACGTGGTCGGCGCGGATCGGCAGCTCGCGGTGACCCCGGTCGACGAGCACCGCCAGACGCACCGCGCGGGGCCGGCCGTAGTCGGCCAGGGCGTCGAGGGCGGCGCGCACGGTCCGGCCGGAGTAGAGCACGTCGTCGACGAGGACGACGACGCGGTCGTCGACCCCTGACGCGGGGAACTGGGTCTGCTGCGGCGAGCGCGTCGGTCGACCGCGCAGGTCGTCGCGGTACATCGTCACGTCGAGGGAGCCGACGGGCACGGTGGCGCCCTCGATCTCGGTGATCAGCGCGCCGAGGCGCTGGGCGAGCTCGACGCCGCGACTGGGGATGCCGAGCAGGACGACGTCCTGGGCCCCCTTGTTGCGCTCGACGATCTCGTGCGCGATGCGGCGCAGGCCGCGCGCGACGTCGGAGGTGCTCATGACCTCACGGGCGGGTGGCTGAGGGGTGACCTCGGGGGGCGTCTCCGGACACATGGGTGTCTCAAGACCTCCTTCTCTGCCTCACGGGACAGTGGTTAAAGGATGTCGATCGGCGTCGACTCTACCCGCGTCCGCCCCCGCGACCGAACCCGTCTCACCAACTCTGCAGTGCCCTACGGCAATGCAGAGTCGAGTGACCCCAACCTGCATTGCCGGAGGGCACTGCAGGGTGACGCAGGCGTTTTGCTTATGCGTTCCATAACTTTCTATTACCTTCCGGTGACCGACACCCCTGCTCTGCTCGACGTGCGCGGCCTGCGCAAGGAGTACGCCTCCGCCCGCGGCCCGGTCGTCGCCCTGGACGACATCACCCTGTCGATCCCCCGCGGCTCCATCCACGGCATCGTCGGCCGCTCCGGCGCCGGCAAGTCGACCTTCATCCGCTGCCTCACCGGGCTCGAGGAGCCGACGGCCGGCACCGTCGACCTCGACGGCACCGACATCCCTGCCCTCCGCGGCGCCGACCTGCGGGCCGTCCGGCGCCGCTTCGGCATGGTCTTCCAGCACGCCAACCTGCTCGACTCCCGCTCGGCCGCCGACAACATCGCCCTCCCCCTGGAGATCGCCGGGTGGTCGGCGCAGGACCGCCGTGCCCGGGTCGCCGAGCTGCTCGACGTCGTCGGCCTCACCGACCGCGCCGACAACCACCCCGGGCAGCTCTCCGGCGGTCAGCAGCAGCGCGTCGGAATTGCCCGTGCCCTGGCCACGCGCCCCGACATCCTGCTGTGCGACGAGCCGACCTCGGCGCTCGACGCCGGCACCACGCGCCAGATCCTCGGCCTGCTGCGCGACCTGCGCGAGCGCCTCGGGATCACCGTCGTCATCATCACCCACGAGCCCTCGGTCGTCCGCGAGGTCTGCGACACCGTGACCCTCCTGGCCGACGGGCGCGTCGTCGAGACCGGCCCGATCGGCGAGGTCGTCACCGCCGCCGCCACCCAGCTGCACCGCGACCTCATCCCCCTGCCCCGCTGCCCCGCTCCCCCTCGAGCACGCCGGCGGCTACGTCGAGGTCTCGCTCGGCGACCCCCGCTCCGGCACGACGAGCGTCGACGCCGTGCTCAGCCTCCTGCGCGAGGGCGGGGTGCCGGCCGAGGTCGCCGCCGCCACCCTCGAGACGATCGCCGGCCGACGCGTCGGTCGGATCCAGCTCGAGGTCGACCCGGGGCACGCTGCCGAGGCCGTCCGGCTCCTCGAGGCCGCCCACCTGTCGCCGGAGGTGGCCGCATGAGCGCCCTGATCGCGATTCCCGCTGACCAGTGGTTCGACAACCCGGTCATCCGGGAGATCGTCCCGACCGCGGTGCTCGAGACCCTGGGCATGACCGCCGTCGCCGGGCTCATCACGGCCCTGCTCGGCATCCCCCTCGGGGTGCTGCTCTTCACCACCTCGCCCGACGGCACCTCCCCCAGCCCGGTGACCCACCGTCTCGTCGGCGCGCTGGTCAACCTCGGCCGCTCCCTGCCCTTCCTCATCCTGATGATCGTGATCATCCCGGTCACCCGGCTGATCGTCGGCACCTCGATCGGTTGGCAGGCCGCGGTCGTGCCCCTCACCGTCGGCGCCATCCCCTTCTACGCCCGACTCGTCGAGACCTCCCTGCGCGAGGTGCCGAGCGGCAAGGTCGAGGCCGTGACGATGATGGGCGCCACGCGGCGCGAAATCACCCGCAAGGTGCTGCTGCCCGAGGCCAGGTCGGGCCTCGTCGCCGGCCTGACGACGACCCTCATCGCCCTCATCGGCTACACGGCGATGGCCGACGCGGTCGGTGGAGGCGGCCTCGGGGCCGTGGCCATGAGCTACGGCTACAACCGCTTCGAGACCGACGTCATGGTCGTGTGCGTCGCGCTGCTCGTCCTCATCGTCACCGCCGTGCAGGTCATCGGTGACCTCGTCGCCCGTCGACTCGACCGCCGCTGACCGAGCCCGGCACCACGCCCGCGTCCCACTCCCTTCGTCCCACCCCGGCCGACCGGCCACCACAGAGAGGAACCCCCATGTCCCCCGCCCGCACCGCCACCCGCGCCGCCGCGGTCCTGTCCGTCTCCGCCCTGGCCCTCACGGGGTGCGGTCTGATGCAGGACGACGCCGAGGGTCCCGCTGCCGACGGTGACGGCGTCACGAAGATCACCGTCGGCGCCTCCCCCACGCCGCACGCCAAGATCCTCGAGTACGTCGACAAGGAGCTCGCCGCCGACGCCGGCCTCGACCTCGAGATCAAGACCTTCGACGACTACGTGCAGCCCAACGTCCAGCTCTCCGAGGGCACGCTCGACGCCAACTACTTCCAGCACCTGCCCTACTACGAGGAGCAGGTCGAGGACCGCGGCTACGACTTCGCCCACTACGACGGCATCCACATCGAGCCCTTCGCGCTCTACGCCGACTCGATCGACGACATCAAGGACCTGCCCAAGGGCGGGACGATCGGGATCAACAACGACCCGTCCAACCAGGGCCGGGCGCTGCAGCTGCTCGCCGACCACGACGTCATCACCCTCAAGGACGGCGTCGACGCGACCAACGCGACGATCCTCGATGTCGAGGACAACCCCAAGGACCTGGAGTTCAAGGAGACCGACGCGGCGCAGCTGGCCCGCTCCCTGCAGGACCTGGACGCGGCCGTCATCAACGGCAACTACGCCATCGAGGCCGACCTGTCGGTCGACGACGCCCTGGTCGTCGAGGAGGGCAAGGACAACCCCTACGCCAACTTCCTCGCCGTCCAGTCCGCCAACGAGGACAACGAGGGCCTGCAGAAGCTCGACGAGCTGCTCCACTCCCCGGAGGTGAAGAAGTACATCGAGCAGACCTGGCCCGACGGCGAGGTCCTGCCCGCCTTCTGAGCCCGCTCAGCCCTGCGGCGCCACGTCGGTGGCCCGCGGGCGCGACCCCGGCCGGTCGTCACGGACACACGTGATGACCGGCCGCAGTCGTGTCACGGCCGCGACGGTGCCCAGGTCGAGCAGCTCCTGGAGGATGACGCGGGTCGGGGTCATCAGGCGCACGCTCCCGTCGCGGCCGGCGGCGAGCAGGTCGGCGACGGCCTCCCAGCGCGAGTCGACCGCCTCGCTCGTGAGGTGCGCCGGCTGGCGCGCGGACGCGTGCGGGACCGGCAGGACGTAGAAGGAGACGTCGAAGCGCTTCGGCGGGCCCTCCGGCGTCACCCAGCGGTCCCACGGCAGCAGCGCCTCGGGCTCGGCGACGAGGCCGGTCTCCTCGACCAGCTCGCGCAGCCCGGTGGCGACGAGGGTGCGGGCGTCGACGGCGCGGTCCCCGTCGACGGGCACGAGTCTCCACCTGTGGACGTGGTCGGCCACGGTCGCGGACGACAGGGCGAGGTCGGCCCCCTTCGCCTCGTCGTCGGGGTCGCACCGTCCGCCGGGGAAGACCACGGCACCGGCGGCGAAGTCCATCGTCTGCTGACGGTGCTGGACGAAGACCTCCGGGCCCCGCGCCCCGTCCCGCAGCGGGATGACGCTGACGGCCGGACGCGGGAGGACGCTCACTCGGTGACCGCGGTGTCCTGCTCGACCTCGGCGACGTCGGAGCCCTCCTCGGTCGCGGACTCGGCCTCGTCGGCGGTGATCTCACCGGCCCGCAGGGCCACCTGCTCGCTGAGGTAGCGCAGGACGACGGCGCCCACGGCGGCCACGGGGACCGCGAGGAAGGCCCCGACGATGCCGAAGACGGTGCCCCCGATGGTGACGGCGAGCAGGATGATCCCGGCGTGCAGCTGCATCGAGCGGCCCTGGAGGAAGGGCTGGAGGACATTGCCCTCGATCTGCTGCACCGCGATGATCAGCGCCAGCACCAGCAGGGCCGTCAACGGCCCCTCGGCGACGAGGGCCACGAGGACCGACAGGAAGCCGACCGCGAAGGCACCGACGATCGGGATGAAGCCACCGAAGAAGGTCAGCACGGCCAGGGCGAAGGCGAGCGGCACCCCGAGCACGACGAGACCGATGCCGATGAGCACGGCGTCGACGGCCGAGACGACCGCCTGGGTGCGGATGAAGCCACCGAGGGTGGCCCACGAGCGGGTGGCGACCTCGGTGAGGTGGGCGGCGGCCCGCGGTCCGCTGACGCGACGGACGAAGGGGAGGAACGCCGGCCCGTCCTTGAGGAAGAAGAAGACGAGCACCAGCACGAGCACGAGCGTGACGACACCCGAACCCACCGCCGAGGCTCCCGCGAGAGCGCCGGTGGCGATCTGACCGCCCCGGTCCTGCAGCCAGGTGCGGGCGGTGCTGACGGCGTCGTTGATCGTCTGGTTGTCGAGGTTGAAGGGCGGCTTGGCCGCCCGCTGCTGCAGCTCCGACAGACCCTTGGCGGCGGAGTCGGCCAGGTCGCCCGACTGGCTGATGAGCGACGGGGTGATCGCCCCCAGCACGCCGAAGAAGACGACGAGGGCACCGAGGATCACGAGCACCGCGGCGAGCGCGTCGGGCAGCCCCTTGGACCGCAGCCACCGCGTCGGCGGCCACAGGACGGTCGCGACGATCAGGGCGAGCAGGACGGGGAAGACCCCGACCCACAGCTTGCCGAGGATCCACCACAGGATGGCGGCGCCGGCGGACACGAGCAGCAGGCGCCACGACCAGCGCGCCAGCCACGTGAAGCCCTCACCGATGACGGTGCCTCGATCGACGGTGGTCGCCGGCACCTGCGCCGGGTCGTGCGCTGTGCTCAATGTCTCTCCTCAGACGAGGGTGGGCTTGACCTCGACGATGCGCGCCAGGAGGCCGTTGACGAACTTCGGCGACTCGTCCGTGCTCAGCTCGGTGGCCAGGGCGACCGCCTCGCTCACGGCGACGCCGTCGGGGACCTCGTCGTTGAAGAGGATCTCCCACGCGCCCAGACGTAGGATCGCGCGGTCGACGTCGGGCATGCGGTCCAGGCTCCACCCTTGGCTGTACGTCGTCAGTGCGTCGTCGATGTCGCCCCAGTGGGCGACGACTCCCTGGACCGCGCTGATCGTGTAGTCGTTGAGCGGCGCGGGGGTCACGGGCGACTCGGCACGCTCGCGGGCGAGCTCACCGGCGTTGAGCCCTCGGGACTCCGCCTCGAAGAGCAGGTCGATCGCGCGGCGACGCGCCTTGGTCCGGGCTCCCACTCAGTTCACGCGACCGAGGTAGGACCCGTCGCGGGTGTCGACCTTGACCTTGGTGCCCTGCTCGAGGAAGAGCGGCACGGAGATCTCGGCACCCGTCTCGAGGGTCGCGGGCTTGGTGCCACCGGTGGAGCGGTCGCCCTGCAGGCCCGGCTCGGTGTAGGTGATCTCGAGGACGACCGACGCCGGCAGCTCGACGAAGAGGACGTTGCCGTCGTGGCGGGCGACGACCGCTTCCTGGTTCTCGAGCATGTATTTCGCCGCGTCACCGACGACCTCCGGCGCGACCGGGATCTGGTCGTAGGTGTCGGGGTCCATGAAGACGAAGTCGGTGCCGTCGTTGTAGAGGTACTGCATCGTGCGCTTGTCGACGTTGGACGTCTCGACCTTGGTGCCGGCGTTGAAGGTCTTGTCGACGGTCTTGCCGCTCGTGACGTTCTTGAGCTTGGTCCGCACGAAGGCCGGGCCCTTGCCGGGCTTGACGTGCTGGAACTCCACGACACTCCAGAGCTGCCCCTCGAGGTTGAGGACCATGCCGTTCTTGAGGTCATTCGTCGTTGCCACGGGTGTGCTCGCCTTCGCGTCGTCGTCAGATGTGCCTGCCACTGCAGCGCCGAGGGCGCGCGGGCCGCCCAGCATCCTAACCGGCGAAGACCCGATCCACCCACGCGCGCACCCGCGGCTCCCCCTCGGTGAGGACCGAGATGTGGTCGGCCCCGGTGACCCGTTCGTACTCCAGGTCCGCGCCCTGCTCCTCGTACTGCTCGGCAAGCCGGTCGCTCAGGAGCACCGGGACGGTCGTGTCCCGGTCGCCGTGGACGAGCAGGACCGGCACCTGCGGTAGCACCTCGGCCGCGTCGTTGGTCCCGACCGTCCTTCGGATCCGGGAGAGGTCGGCGTCCCCGCGGACGAAGTCGGTGAGCTGCATCCCGCCGAAGGAGTCGTCACGGAAGAGCTCGGCGATGCACCGCTGCTCCAGCTGAGGCAGCAACCGCCGCCCCTGGGGGCTCACGACCTGCTCGACCGGGACGTCCGCGGTGCGCGCCGCCGCGACGACGAGCGGGCCGAGGAAGCCCGCGTCCTGCCCTTCGGCCGCCGCCGCCTCGTCGGCCGAGGTCCCTGCCGGTGCCCCACCTTCGGCCATCTCGACGACGACGCCGAGCTGGCTCGGCGGGGCGATGGCGACGATGCCGACGAGGTCGAGACCGGGCGTGTAGGCATCGGTGAAGCGCGCGGTGAAGATCGCCGCCTGCGCCCCCTGCGAGTGCCCCATCGCGACCCATCGGGAGGACAGGTCGGGGGTGAGCTCGTGCGCGGCGAGCACGATGTCGCTCATCGCCGCCCCGGCGGACTGGCCCATGAGGTAGGGGTGCGGCCCGGGCGTGCCCAGCCCCTCGTAGTCGGTGCGCACGACGGCGAAGCCGTCGGCAACCAGATCGGCCGTCGCCCGGTCCATCGAGGCCGCGTAGACGCCGGTCTGCTCGTCCACGAGGGACCGGGACGGCGCGCACCGGTCTGCGGTACCGGTCGTCCCGTGGCCCCAGCTGATGACTGGCCACCCGCCCGCCGGCGGTTCGCCCTCGGGGACGGAGACCACGCCGGACACGGCAACGGGCTCTCCCTTCGCACTGGTGGAGCGGTACATGACGAGGTGGGTCGTCCCGCCGATCGTCGGCCCGTCGACCACGCGGCGTGACCAGATGATCGTGCCGTGCCGGCCGGCGGCCAGCTGCTCGGCGGTGGTCTCGTAGAAGGCCTCTCCCGACGGCCCGGTCACCAGCTCGTCGCCGTCGCCCCGCGTCCGCCACAGGAGCGCCGCGACGACGACCGCCACGACGAGGAGCGCGGCAAGTCCTACGATCCCGCGTCGTCGCCGTCCCCCGATCGCCATGTCGCGCATCATCGCAGACCGGTGCCCGACGAGGCAGGATGGCACGCATGAAGTCCACCGCCCTGCTCGCCGCCGTCGCAGCCGGAACCGCCGGGCTCGCCGCCCGCGACCTCCTCCAGCGCCAGCACTCCCTCAAGCGCAACTTCCCGATCGTCGCCAACGCGCGCTACCTGCTCGAGCGGATCGGGCCGGAGCTGCGCCAGTACATCGTGACGAGCAACGACGAGGAGCGCCCCTTCAGCCGCGACCAGCGGGCGTGGGTCTACGCCTCGTCGAAGAAGGAGAACAACTACGTCGGCTTCGGCACCGACAACGACGTCGAGCGCGTCGAGGGCTACCCGGTCCTCAAGCACCGCACCTTCTCGTCCGTGGCCCCCGCGACGAGCGCGCACGCCGGCGAGGACACCCCCCTGCCCTGCGCCAAGGTCCTCGGCGCCGCGCGCGTGCGGCGGCACGCCTTCCGCCCCCAGTCGGTCGTCAACATCTCCTCGATGAGCTTCGGCTCGCTGTCGGGCAATGCCGTCCACGCGCTCAACGAGGGAGCCCGTCTGGCCGGCGCCATGCACTGCACTGGCGAGGGCTCGCTCTCCCCCTACCACCGCCAGGGCGGCGACCTGATCTTCCAGATCGGCACCGCCTACTTCGGCTGCCGCGACGAGCAGGGCCGCTTCGACCTCGACAAGCTCGCCTCGGTCGTCGCGTCGGCGCCGGTGCGGGCGATCGAGATCAAGCTCAGCCAGGGCGCCAAGCCGGGTTTGGGCGGCATGCTGCCCGCCGCCAAGATCTCGGCCGAGATCGCCGAGACCCGAGGCATCCCGCAGGGCGAGGACTGCGCCAGCCCGTCGCGGCACACGGAGTTCGACGACGTGGACTCGATGCTCGACTTCGTCGAGCGGGTCGCGGAGGTCACCGGCCTGCCGGTCGGCATCAAGTCGGCGGTCGGCGACTCGACCTTCTGGGAGGAGCTCGCCGCCGCGATGGCCGACGGCACCCGCGGCGTCGACTTCATCACCATCGACGGCGGCGAGGGCGGGACCGGCGCGGCGCCGCTCGTCTTCAGCGATGCCGTCGCCCTGCCCTTCCGTCTGGCCTTCACCCGTGTCTACGGCATCTTCGCCCGGGCCGGCCTGACCGACCGGGTCGTCTGGGTCGGTTCGGGCAAGCTCGGCCTCCCCGAAAATGCGCTCGTCGCCTTCGCCCTGGGCGTCGACATGGTCCACGTGGCCCGCGAGCCGATGCTCGCCCTCGGGTGCATCCAGGCCCAGAAGTGCCACACCGACCACTGCCCGACCGGTGTCGCCACGCAAAATCCCTGGCTCTCCCGGGGCCTCGACCCGACCCTCAAGGCGCACCGGGTCGACAACTACCTGCGCACCCTGCGCCGCGACCTGCTCAAGGTCTCGGAGGCCTGCGGGGTCTGGCACCCGGGCCTGCTCACCGTCGACGACGTCGAGCTGCTCCTCGGCAACCGCAAGGCGACCCCGCTCGGCGAGGTCTACGACTACGAGCCCGGCTGGGGCCACCTCGGCGAGGAGGACGCGGCCGCGATCATCGAGATCATGTCGCAGGCCGCGCCCTCCAGCGAGGACGAGGAGGTCCCGGCTACTTGATCTCCCGGGTGAGCACCCGGTAGGTCCCGATCGCCAGGGGCACTCCCACCCAGACCAGGCCACCGGTCGCCAGGTGACCCCAGTCCGAGCCGGTCATCGTCCCCTCGACGAGCGGCCCGGTGACGATGTTGAGGTCGAGCCACTGTGCGATGTCGCTCATCCGCTCGCTCATCGACGTGAGCATCGTCCACACGGTCGGCAGCGCCAGGCTGGTGACGATCGCGAGCGGGGTGTTGAGCAGGGCCGCCCCGAAGGCCACGCCCTGCAGGGTGAAGATCAGCGCGGTGAGGACCAGCCCGGGCACGGAGAGCCCCTCCAGCGCGAAGTCCCCTCCGGAGACGAGCGTGGACAGCGCCGCCGCCAGGGCCGCGACGACGAGCAGCCCGAGGGCGAGCACGAGCGAGGCGACGACCTTGGCGGAGAGCACCCGACCGCGCCGGGGCACGAGGGTGAAGGTCGCCAGACCGGTGCGCTGGCTCCACTCCTGGGTCGCCGACATGATCCCCATGATCGGCAGCAGGACGAGCATCGGCATGGTGATGAAGCCGAGGAAGGTCGCCATCGAGATGTCATCGCCCTCCCCGACGGCGATGAGCACCCCGCACACGACGAAGCTGATCGCCGCCATGGTGATGAGCATCCACATCCCGGCGCGGGTGTCGACCATCTTGCGCACCTCGACCCCCACGAGCCGGGCGAAGGGGATGAGGTCGCCGTCGAGGTCGATCGGTGCCGGGGCGGGGGTCGGGTCGGTGGTCGTGGACGGTGCGGTCGTGGTGCTCATGCTGCATCAGCTCCTCGGGAGTCAGCGGCGGTCAGGGTGAGGAAGAGCTCCTCGAGTCCACCGGCGGAGCCGGCAGCGAGGTCGGTGAGGACGATGCGGGCGTCCAGGGCGACGCGGCCGACGGCTGCCGCCGGGGCCTGGGCGACCAGACCCGCGGGCGTCAGGGCGACGTCGATGTTGGCCGCGCGCAGGGCGACCTCGAGGGCGTTGTCGTCGAGCGAGCGCACCCGCGTGCCCTGCTGCTCGAGCAGCTGCGTGGTCGTGCCCTCGGCGACGATCCGCCCGTTGCCGATGATGACGAGCTCGTCGGCGATGATCTGCACCTCGCTCAGCAGGTGTGAGGACAGAAGCACGGTGCCCCCGGCATCGGCGAAGTCACGCAGCAGGCCGCGCATCCAGTGGATGCCCTGCGGGTCGAGACCGTTGGCCGGCTCGTCGAGGACGAGCACCTGCGGGTCGCCGAGCAGGGCGGTCGCCAGACCGAGTCGCTGGCGCATGCCGAGCGAGTAGTTGCGCACCCGGCGCCCGGCCTCCTTGTCGGTGAGCCCGACGCGGGCGAGCCCACGGGTCACGGCGTCGGAGCCGACGCCCATGGTCCGGGCAGCAAGCGTGAGGACCTCGCGCCCGGTCCGCCCCGGGTGCTGCGCCGAGGCATCGAGCATGACGCCGACGTGACGCCCGGGGTTGCGCAGGTCCGCGTAGCGGTGGCCGAGGACGGTCGTCTCCCCGGAGGTCGGCGGGGTCAGGCCGGTCATCATCCGCATGGCGGTCGACTTGCCCGCGCCGTTGGGCCCGAGGAAGCCGGTGACGCTGCCCGGCCTCGCGGTGAAGGTGATGTCGTCGACGGCGGTGAAGTCGCCGTAACGCTTGGTCAGGTGGGTGGCGGTGATCATGACGACCACGATCCGCCCCGACAGGGGGTCGGCACATCGCCCGCAGGTCGCGACCGCGACTACGACTTCCGAAGGGGGTGTCCCCCCTTCGTCATGGACCGACGGCGGATGTCCGGCCGGGTCGTCACCACCTACGGTGGGCCCGTGACGAGCACTGCGGCACCCGACGAGCGCCATCCCGACCGCCTGACCTGGTGGGACACGACCTGGCGGGTCGGCGCCGCCCTGCTGCTCGGGCTGACCTTCTGGTTCTTCACCATCGCCCTGCTCTACCCGGGCGACGCCGACATCCCCGACTCCTGGCGTGCCGCGTGGCTCGTCCTCGTCGACCCGGTCATCGGCCTGGTGGCCGCGGCGTTGGTGCCGTGGCGCCGGCGCTGGCCGGTGCCGATCACGCTCGTCACCACCGTCCTCAGCGCGGTGTCCACGGTGGCGGCCGGTGCCCAGACCGTCGCCTTCGTCTCGCTCGCGACCCGCCAGCGCTGGCCCGAGATCGCGCCGATGGTCCTGCTCACGACCCTCGCGGGGGTCTTCAGCACCCGCGTGGTCTACCCCGACCCCGAGGCCCTCCCCCTGTGGGGTGAGCTGCTGGTCAACCTGCTCGTCATCGCCGTCATCGTCGCCATCGGCTACTCGATCGGCTCGCGGCGGGCCCTCGTGCGCTCCTGGGTCGAACGGGCGCAGACGGCCGAGGCGGAGCAGCGGGCCCGGGTCGCCCGGGCCCAGACGGCCGAGCGCGCCCGCATCGCCCGGGAGATGCACGACGTGCTCGCGCACCGCATCTCGCTGGTGACCATGCACTCGGGTGTCCTCAGCTATCGCCACGACCTGCCCGAGGAGGAGCGGCGGGCGGCGATCGCGGCGATCGACGGCAACGCGCGCGCTGCCCTCACCGACCTGCGCGAGGTGCTCGGGGTGCTGCGCGCCGACGAGGAGGGGACCTCCCTTCGTCCGCAGAGCACGCTCGTCCACCTGCCCGAGCTCCTCGACGAGGCACGAGCCGGCGGCACGCGGGTGATCGTCGACGCCGACCTCGACGTCGCGGACCTGCCCGAGTCGACGAGCCGCACCGCCTACCGGGTCGTCCAGGAGGGCCTGACCAATGCCCGCAAGCACGCGCCAGGAGCCGGGGTCGAGGTGCGCCTCACCGGCGCGCCGGGGGCCGGTCTCGACATCAGCGTGACCAACCCCCGCTCCGTCCAGACGGCCCACGCCGAGGTGCCCGGGACGGGCACCGGGCTGCTGGGGCTCTCCGAACGCGTCGACCTCGCCGGTGGCCGCATCGAGCACGGCTGGACCCCCGAGGGACGGCACCGCCTTGCGGTATGGCTACCGTGGCCGACGTGAGCGACTCGAGCAGGGCACCGATCTCCGTCGTCCTCGTCGACGACGACCCCATGGTCCGCACGGCACTGGCGATGATCCTCGGTGGCGCCCCGGAGATCACCGTCGTCGCGCAGGCGGAGGACGGGCGCCAGGGGGTGTCGGTCGTGGCCGAGCACTCCCCCGACGTGGTGCTCATGGACATCCGCATGCCGCGCCTCGACGGGCTGGCGGCGACCGACGAGCTCGTGCGCAGCGGTTCCCCGAGCAAGGTCATCGTCCTCACGACCTTCGACGCCGACGACGACGTCATGCGCGCGCTGCGGCACGGCGCCGACGGCTTCCTGCTCAAGGACACCCCGCCGGACCGGATCGTCGAGGCCGTCCGTCTCGTCGCGGCGGGCCAGTCGATCCTCTCCCCCAGCGTCACCGCCCAGGTGCTCGAGTCGGTGCGCACCGCTTCCGGCGGCCGCGCCCACGTCGCCCGCGACGACGCCCGCGCCCGCCTGACCGCGCTCACCGAGCGTGAGCTCGACGTGGCCAAGGCGGTCGGTGCCGGCCTGTCCAATGCCGAGATCTCGGCCCGTCTCTACCTGAGCGTCGCGACGGTCAAGGCGCACGTGGGCCGGATCCTCGACAAGCTCGACGCCGACAACCGCGTGCAGGTCGCCATCACGGTCCACGAGGCCGAGCTCGACGACCGCGTCTGACCCTGCTGGCCCGGATCAGGCGAGGGCGGCGTAGGCCTCGCGCAGCAGGCTCTCGTCGGGGCCCACGAGGCGGGTGGGCTCGGCCAGGGCGTCGAGGACGACGAAGCGCAGCGTGGCCCCTCGGGTCTTCTTGTCGCGCCGCAGGGCCGTGAGCAGCTCGTCGAAGCTCGCGCCGGAGTAGCTCGTCGGCAGCCCGAGCAACCCCAGGACGTAGCGGTGCCGCTCGAGGAGGGCGGCGTCGATGTGGCCGGTGCGGTGGGCCAGCTCCGCGGCGTAGACCATGCCGATCGCGACGGCCTCGCCGTGCCGCATCCGGTAGCCCTCGTGGTGCTCGATGGCGTGCCCGAGGGTGTGGCCGTAGTTGAGGATCTCGCGCAGGTTCGACTCGCGCAGGTCGGCGGCGACGACCCGGGCCTTGATGGCGATCTTGCGCTCGATGACCTCGCGCAGTGCCGTCGAGCCGGGGTCCTGCACGCTCGACTCGTCGGCCTCGACGACCTCGAGGATGCGCGGGTCGGCGATGAAGCCGCCCTTGACGACCTCGGCCAGGCCCGCGGACAGGTCGGCCGGGGGCAGGGTCGCGAGGAGGTCGAGGTCGCACAGCACGGCGGCCGGGGTGTGGAAGGCGCCGACGAGGTTCTTGCCCTCGGCGGTGTTGATCCCCGTCTTGCCACCGACGGCCGCGTCGACCATGCCGAGCACCGTCGTCGGGACGTGCACGACGGCCACGCCCCGCAGCCAGGCGGCTGCCGCCCAGCCGGCCAGGTCGGTGACGCTGCCGCCACCGACCGCGACGACCGCGTCGGTGCGGGTGAAGCCGGCCTGTCCCATGACACCCCACAGCCCGGCGGCCACCTCGACGGTCTTGGCCGCCTCGGCATCGGGCACCGGGGCGACGTGGACCTCGAGCCCGGCGTCGCGCAGGGCGGTGGTCACCGGCTCGGCGAGTCGGGTCAGCGGAGCACCGTGGACGACGAGGGCCCGGGCCACGCCCTCGGGCAGCACCTCGGCGACCCGCGCCGAGACCCCGTGGCCGACGAGGACCTCGTAGTCGTCACCGACGGGGATGGTCGTCACGTCGCTCATGCGCTCACCTCGAGCAGGGCCAGGGCCTCGGCGACGACGGCCTCGACGTCGCGTCCGGCGGTGTCGACGCGGTGGTCGGCCAGCGACTCGTAGGTCGGGCGGCGCGCCTCCATCGTCTTGATCCAGCTCTGCCGCGGGTTGACCGACAGCAGCGGCCGGCTCTTGTCGAAGCCGATCCGCTTGGCGGCATCGGCGATACCGACGTCGAGGAAGAGCACGCGGTGCGCGGCCAGGGCCTCGGTGACCGCGGGGATCATCGGCGCTCCCCCACCGAGGGCGAGCACCGTGCCGTCGTCGGTCAGGGAGTCGAGCACGGCGCGCTCCTCGGCGGCCCGGAAGTAGTCCTCGCCCTCGTCGACGAAGAGGTCGGAGATCGTGCGCCCTTCGCGCTCCTCGACGAGGGCATCGGTGTCGACGAGGCGACGACCCAATCGCTGCGCCAGGGCGGCGGCGACGGTCGACTTGCCGACCCCGGGCGGACCGATGACGACGACGAAGGGAGCCCCGCTCACGCCTCCCACGTCCGCATGAGCTCAGGGATCGCGTCGAGGTAGGCCCGGTGGTTGCGGGCGGTCTCGGCGACCGAGTCGCCGCCGAACTTCTCGACGCAGGCCTCGGCGAGCACGAGCGCGACCATCGCCTGGGCGACGACGCCCGCGGCGGGGACGGCACACACGTCGGAGCGCTGGTGGATCGCGGTCGCCGGGTCGGTGCCGGCGACGTCGATCGTCTCGAGCGCCCGCGGGACGGTGCTGATCGGCTTCATCGCGGCGCGCACGCGCAGCACGTCACCGGTGCTCATGCCCCCTTCGGTGCCCCCGGCGCGGCCGGTGCGGCGCTGGATGGTGCCGTCGCCGTCACGCTCCATCTCGTCGTGGGCGGCCGAGCCGCGGCGGCGGGCGGTGGTGAAGCCATCGCCGACCTCGACCCCCTTGATCGCCTGGATGCCCATGAGCGCGCCGGCGAGCCGGGCGTCGAGGCGACGGTCCCAGTGGACGTGGCTGCCCAGGCCCGGCGGCAGCCCGTAGGCGAGGACCTCGACGACGCCGCCGAGGGTGTCGCCGTCCTTCTTGGCCGCCTCGATCTCGGCGACCATCGCGTCGGTGCCCTCGCGGGTCATCGCCCGCACAGGATTGGCGTCGAGGGTGGGGGTGTCGTCGGGAGTCGGCAGCGGACCGTCGGCGGGGGCCTCCCCTTCGCCGATCGCGACGGTGTGCGCGACGAGCCGGATGCCATAGGCCTGCTCGAGGAAGCGCTCGGCGATCTCGCCGAGGGCCACGCGGGCGGCGGTCTCGCGAGCCGAGGCGCGCTCGAGGACGGGCCGGGCCTCGTCGAAGCCGTACTTCTGCATGCCGACGAGATCGGCGTGCCCGGGCCGCGGGCGGGTCAGCGGGCGGTTGCGGGCGATCTCCTTGTCGGCGTTGACGTCGTCGGAGGCGGCAAAGGCGGCGGCGTCGACGGGGTCGGCGCTCATGACCGTCTCCCACTTGGGCCACTCGGTGTTGCCGATCATCACGGCGAGCGGGGAGCCGAGGGTGCTGCCGTGGCGCACGCCGCCGAGGAAGGTCACCTGGTCCTGCTCGAACTTCATCCGGGCACCGCGGCCGTAGCCGAGGCGGCGACGGGCGAGGGCACCCGCGACGTCCGAGGTCGTGACCTCGACCCCGGCCGGCAGCCCCTCGAGGGTCGCCACGAGGGCCTGGCCGTGCGACTCACCAGCAGTCAACCAACGCAACATGTCCGGCATCTTCCCATCCCGCGGGAGCAGCCCCGTCAGGCGTCCGGGGTGTGGCCGAGGGCGGCCCGGCCCGCAGCCTGCATCGCGGCCACCGGCGCCGGCTCTCCGGTGAAGAGCTGGAACTGCCGTGCTGCCTGGTGGACGAGCATCTCGAGCCCGGAGACCACGGTGGCGCCACGCTCCCTCGCGGCGCGAGCCAGGGGTGTCGGCCAGTCGGCGTAGACGACGTCGAGCAGGACGACCCCTTCGAGGTCGGCCCCGTCGATCGTGGCCGCCACGGCCTCGTTGGCCGCGCCGCCCGGCACGGTGCTCACGACGACCTGCGGACCGGTCGAGGTCCACGAGCGAAGCGGGCCGGTCCCACCGGTGATCACGCCCGGCACGGCGTCAGCGAGGGCGGCGGCCTTGGCCTCGTCGCGGGCGGCGATGCCGACCTGCTCGGCGTCGAGCTCGTGCAGCGCGAGCGCCGCCGAGCGAGCCGTCGCGCCGGAGCCGAGCACGAGGGTCCTCGCGGGCGCGGTCACCCCCGCCTCGCGCAGCGCGGCCCGGAGCCCGTAGACGTCGGTGTTGTCCGCGATCCAGCCGGCGTCGGTGCGCACGAGGGTGTTGATCGCCCCGGCCCGGCGGGCCAGCTCACTCACCGCGTCGGCCACGTCGAAGGCCGCGACCTTGAGCGGCATCGTCAGGCTCAGGCCGCGCCACATGACGTCGAGGCCGGCGACGAAGGGGGCCAGTCCCCCTTCGTCGACCTCGTGGGGCGTGTAGTCCCAGTCGGCGAGGCCGGCCGCCTCGTAGCCGGCCACGTGGAGGGTCGGCGAGAGGGAGTGCCGGATCGGGCTGCCGAGGACGCCCGCGTGCCGGGTCGTCTCGCTCGTCAGCACCGGTCCTGGTTCTCCGCGCACCACTGCTCGAACTCCTTGACGTTGTTGTCGTGCTCGCGCTGCGTCTCGGCGAACTTCGTCTCGCCGGTGTCGGGGTCGACGGTGACGAAGAAGAGCCAGTCCCCCTCGTCGGGGTTGCCGGCAGCCTTGATCGCCTCGGCCCCGGGGTTGTTGATCGGCCCCGGAGGCAGACCGGTGTGCTTGTAGGTGTTGTACGGGCTGTCCGAGTTGCGCATCTCGTCGGTCGTGCCGGCCTTGCCGCGCTCCTGGAAGACGTAGTGGACCGTGCTGTCCATGTTGAGCATGCCGACCGTCGGTCCGCCCACGTCCTCGAGCCGGTTCTCGATGACCCGCGCGACCTTGCCGCGGTCGGCGGCCCCTGCCTCGCCCTCGACGATGGAGGCGATGGTGAGGGTGCGCTCCCAGTCGGCCCGCTCGACGCCGGCCTTCTCCAGCTCCTTGGTCGTCATCGAGATCATCTCGTTGAGCTGCTCGACGGCGGTGGCGTCCTTGTCGAACTCGTAGGTCGACGGGAAGAGCCACCCCTCGAGGTCACCCTCGGCCTCGTCGGGCAGCTTCAGCTGCGCCGACTTCTCGGCCTTCTCGTAGTCGGCGACGGGCACGTCGGTTCCCTCGGAGAGCTTTGTGTAGATCTCCGAGCGCCACAGCCCCTCGGGGATCGTGATGCCCTTGGCCACGCGGTTCTTGGGGTCGAGCAGTCGGTCGAAGGCATCGGCGGCCTTCATCTCCTTGAGCATCGCGTAGGTGCCCGGCTGGATCGACGCCGCCTTGTCGGGCTGCGTCGCGGCGACCTCGGTGAAGCTGCTCGTCGACTTGATGACTCCCGCCTCGACGAGCGTCTCACCGATCTCGGAGCCGGCCTGGCCGGAGGCGACCTCGACCTCGACCTTGCCGTGGCCCGGGCCCTCGAAGTCCTTGTCCTCGGAGCCGCCGGGGATCATCGAACGCAGCGACCCGAAGGCGAAGAAGACGGCACCGACGACCACGGCGGCCGCGATGACCATCGCCAGGCATCCGGCGCCGCCACTGCGGCTGGAGCGCGCCTCCTTGGACCGGCGCTGACGGCGGGTGCGGCCGTGCTCGCGCGGCCCGTCGTCAAAGATGTCGTCGTCGAGCTGGTTCATGCCTTCTTGCCCTTCCGCGGTGTGCGTCGGCGCGGCCGACCTACCCGTTCCCCAGGGGGTCTACCGGTTGCGCGCTCCGTGTCCAGCGCAGTCTGCAGGATGAGCACCGCTGCCGCTTGGTCCACCACGTCCCGATGGCGACGACCGGCAACACCGCTCTCCCGCAGGCCCCGATGAGCATCCACTGTCGTGAGGCGTTCGTCCACGAGGCGGATCGGCGTGTTCCCGATCGGTGCCTCGGACAGCGCCTGACCCAGCGATCTGGCCCAGGAACGGGCCTTGTCGGCCGCCGGCCCCTCACTCCCGTCGAGGGAGCGCGGCAGGCCGACGACGACCTCGAGGGCCTGCGCCTCCGAGACGATCTGGACCACCCGGTCGATGTCGGTGGCGTGCTCGAGATCACGCGCCACCGTCTCGACCGGCGTGGCGAGGAGCCCGTGGGGGTCGCTCATCGCGACCCCCACGCGGGCCTCGCCCACGTCGACGCCGATGCGGACCCCGCGCCGCGGGGTCCGCTCGGCCGTGCCCTTCTCAGGCACCGAGCTCCCGCTCGATCGCGGCCAGGGCGTCCTCGACCTTGGTGGCGTCCTGACCGCCGCCCTGGGCGAGGTCGTCCTTGCCGCCGCCCCCGCCGCCGAGGACCTGGGCGGCGACCCGCACGAGGGCCCCCGCCTTGACCCCCTTCGCCCGGGCTGCCTCGTTGGTGGCCACGACGACGACGGGCTTCCCGGGGCCGTCACCCGTGAGGGCGACGACCGTCGGCCGCTCCTCGCCGAGCTGGGCCCGGGTGTCGGTCACCATCTGCCGCAGGTCGTCGGGTGCACCGCCGGAGATGTGCTGGCCGATGTAGGTGACACCTCCGACGTCGCTGGCCGCGTCGGTGAGCGAGCCGGCCGAGGCCGCCACCTGCTCGCGGCGCACCTTCTCCAGCTCCTTCTCGACCTCACGCAGCCGGGTGACGAGCTCGGAGACGCGCTCCGGCAGGTCACCGGCGGGGGCCTTGACGATGCTCGACAGCTCGGCGACGAGCGCGCGCTCGGTCGCCAGGTGCTGCAGGGCGTTCATGCCGACGAAGGCCTCGAGGCGGCGCACGCCGGAGCCGACGGAGGACTCGCCGGTGAGGGTGAGCGCGCCGATCTGGCTGGAGTGGCGCACGTGGGTGCCACCGCAGAGCTCGCGCGACCACTCACCACCGATCTCGATGACGCGCACCTGCTCGTCGTAGGTCTCGCCGAAGAGGGCCAACGCGCCCCGCTCGCGCGCCTCGGGCAGCGTCATCCAGTCGGCGGAGACCGGCAGGTCGTCGCGGACCGCGAGGTTGGCGACGTGCTCGATCTCGGCGCGGGCGTCGGCGGACAGGGACTGGTTCCACGCGAAGTCCAGACGCAGGTAGCCGGGCTTGTTGTAGGAGCCGGACTGCAGGGCCGAGGGGCCGAGCACCTGGCGCAGGGCCGCGTGCACGACGTGGGTGCCCGAGTGCGCCTGGCAGGCGTCGATGCGCCACTGCGGGTCGACCTCGGCGGAGGACTCCTGCCCAACCCGCACCGGGCCGTCGGCGACCTCGACGGTGTGGACGACCAGGCCCTTGACCGGGCGCTGCACGTCGCGCACGAGCAGGCGCGCGCCGTCGACGACGATGGTGCCGGAGTCGGCGATCTGGCCACCGGACTCGGCGTAGAAGCTCGTCCGGTCGAGGACCACCTGACCGGTCTGGCCCGGCTCGAGCTCGTCGACGCGAGCACCGTCGCGGACCAGACCCACCACGGACCCCTGGGTCGTCAGCTCCTCGTAGGCGCGCCAGTCGGTCGCGCCGAGCGCCCGCAGGTCCTTCCAGACCTCGGTGTTGGCGTGGCCGCCCTTCTTCGCCTTGGCGTCGGCCTTGGCGCGCTGGCGCTGCTCGTCCATGAGGCGGACGAATCCGTCACGGTCGACCTTGAGCCCCTGCTCGGCCGCCATCTCGAGGGTGAGGTCGATGGGGAAGCCGTACGTGTCGTGCAGGGCGAAGGCCTGCTCGCCGGCGAGGGTGTCGCCGCCGCTCTCCTTGGTCCGGCTCACTGCGGTGTCGAGGATCGTCGTGCCCTGCGCGAGGGTGCGACGGAAGGCCTGCTCCTCGGCGTAGGCGATCTGCGCGATCCGGTCGAAGCCGGTGCGCAGCTCGGGGTAGGACGCGCTCATCCGCTCCATCGAGACGGGCAGCAGGTGCGGCAGGGCCGGGTCCTCGTAGCCGAGAAGTCGCATCGCGCGCACCGCGCGGCGCAGCATGCGGCGCAGCACGTAGCCGCGGCCCTCGTTGCCCGGGGTGACGCCGTCACCGATGAGCATGAGCGAGGAGCGCACATGGTCGGCGACGACCCGCAGGTGGACGTCGTCGGGGTGCGAGTCGCCCGCGGTCTGGCCCGACTGGGTGCCGTAGGAGCGGCCGGTCATCTCGGCGGCCTTCTCGAGCACCGGGTAGACCTCGTCGATCTCGTACATGTTGTCGACGCCCTGGAGGATGCTCGCGATCCGCTCCAGGCCCATGCCGGTGTCGACGTTCTGCGCGGGCAGCGGGCCGGCGACGTCGAAGTCCGCCTTGGAGCGGACGGCCGAGAGCTCGTACTGCATGAAGACGAGGTTCCAGATCTCCATGTAGCGGTCCTCGTCGACCTCCGGCCCGCCCTCGCGGCCGTACTCCTCGCCGCGGTCGTAGAAGATCTCGCTGCACGGGCCGCCGGGGCCGGGCACGCCCATCGACCAGTAGTTGTCGGCCTCGGCGCGACGGACGATCCGCTCCTTGGGGATCGAGGTCAGCTCGAGCCACAGGCGCTCGGCCTCGTCGTCGTCGGTGTAGACCGTCGCCCACAGACGCTCGGGGTCGAGGCCGTAGCCCCCTTCGGGCTGGGGGGTGGTGAGCAGCTCCCAGGCGAAGGCGATGGCGTCGCGCTTGAAGTAGTCGCCGAAGGAGAAGTTGCCGTTCATCTGGAAGAAGGTGCCGTGGCGCGAGGTCTTGCCGACCTCGTCGATGTCACCGGTGCGCACGCACTTCTGCACGCTCGTGGCGCGGGTCCAGGCCGGCGTCTCCTGCCCGAGGAAGTAGGGCTTGAAGGGGACCATGCCGGCGTTGACGAAGAGCAGGTTGGGGTCCTCGTGGATCAGCGGGGCGGAGGGGACGACCGCGTGTCCCTTGCCCTCGAAGAAGCTGAGCCAACGGCGCCGGATCTCGGCAGTTTCCATGGGTGTTCGCGTCCAATCAGTGGTGCAGTGGGGATCTCGGGGCAGGAGCGAAGGGGGCGACCGGCGCGTCAGGCGCGGGTCGCCCCCGAGGTAGCTCGCCGCGCGGTGATCCAGCGCGGCCGTCCGAGAGGCACGGTCATGCCTCCTACCTTACCCACCGGTCCGCGACCGGCCTCAGCACAGCGCGGTGTCGACGGCGTCCTCCCCGTCCTGGCCATCGGGGACGAGCAGCGTTCGGACGCCGAGGTCGGCCGCAGCGTGCACGGCGGCGTCGACCATGCGTTGACGAGCATCGTGCGGTGCGTCCTCGGAGAGCTCGAGCACCTCGGTGCACGCCACGTCCTGTTCCGGGCAGGTCACGACGGCGCAGTGCCCAGCGGGCCCCTCAGCGAGGTCTTCGCTCAGCAGCTGCAGCCAGACGAGGAGGCGTCCCTCGGCGCGGATGGCGCGCACCCGGCCGGGGTCGAGGCCGGCATCTGCCAACCAGCTCCCGTCACTCGCTCCGTCACCTGCCTCGGCCTCGGTGTCGACGTCGGCCAGCCACCCGAAGGAGAAGGACCGTCCACGCAGGAGCGCCAGCAGCATGCCAAGGGCCACTCTGAGGCGCGTGCGCCATGGCAACCGGACCGTGAGCCCCGGGCACCAGCTGACCTCGGGCGCGTACTGCGGGACATCACTGACCCACAGCCCGTCCTCGTCCTCGATCGTCGTCGACGGAGAGGACAGCACGATCTCCTCCCCCTCCCGACGCCGGGTGGCCCGGGCGAGCAGGCCGGTGTCGAGCTCCTCCATGAGCCAGAACTGCACGTCTTCGCACCACGCCTCCAGAGGGTTCTGCCCCTCGGGCCAGGCCTCGTGGTCGCTGTACGGCCCCTGGAGGTCCCGGCCGAACCGCACGACGAAGGTGTGCGGGTTGCGCCGCCACCTGAAGACGACGGCGACCTCGTCCTCCGCCGTGTACTCGGTGCCCATCTCGGCGCGCACGTCGACGAGGTGGAAGCCCTCCGTCGGCGGGTGCAACGTCAGGTGGTGATACAGCGCCTTCGCGTGCTCGGCGATCGGGTGCTCGGACATGTCAGCAGTCTGGCGGCCCGAGGTCGCCCCGTGCCACGGAGTTCCTCGGGCGACGTGGGCCCTACCCCACCAGAGGGCGCCCGCCCCGTCTGACGCTCACCCGGTGTCGAGCAGCTCGATGGTTGCGGCGGGTCTGAGCACGTCGGGTCTGAGCACATCGACTCGGCGTCGTCGCCGGGCCGTCCTGTCGCGGCACGGGAGCATCGACAGCAACTGGGCTTCCGCGGTGGAAGGGTCCGGGAGGGAAGGCTCCGGCAGGCGCTCGAGGACCGGCGGCACGGGACTGCCGTAGCGGTGCCCCGTCGGGGTCAGCGTCACGACCTCGGGCGCGTTGCTTGCGGCCGAGCTCTCACCGCCTGCGCGCGCTTCGACGGTTGCGGAACGCCACCCGGGTCGCGCCTTGGTGAGGTTGTGGCGCGCGCACAGCCCCTGGCCGTTGTGCGCGGTCGTCGCGCCGCCGAGGGTCACGGACACCACGTGGTCGTCGTGCCGGATCGGCGCGTCGCAGAAGGGGAACCGGCACACCCCGTCGCGCACACGCAGCAGCCGCCGCAGCGATGAAGGGAAGGAACGCCGGCTCGGATCCGTGGCGACGACGCGACCCACCTCGTCGGTGAAGATGCGCCGCAACCAGGTGCGACCCGAGGCCTCGCCATCACGGGGGGCGTCGTCACCCGCGGTGTCGTCACCCGCGCCGTCGACGCCGAGGACGAGATCGCGGGCCAGTCCGGCCGGGAGCGGACAGTGCCCGGGCAGCGAGGCCGGCACGTCGTCGAGGCCCAGCAGGGCGCCCGGCGACATGACGAGCTGCACCTCCACCGGGACCGCCTCGGCCCTCCCCTGCCCGGTGAGGCGCTCGACGAAGAGGTCGGCCATGAGCTGCCCGATGCCGCGCTCGTCGCCGGCAGCCTTGGCGGCCTCGGCATCGCGGCGTAGTGCGGCCCACGCGGCCACTCCCTGCTCGACAGGGAGCAGCCCGGTGACCGTGGCCATCGTGTCGGGCTGCGGACGGATCGACACACGCCGGTCCGCCGTGGCCCGCGCGCGACGACGGGCCATGGCTCGGGAGTCGAGCGCCAGGGCCATCGCCCGGGCTGCCCGCTCGATCTGCCGTGGTGTCATGGTCGCCAGCCGGTCGGCGAGCTCGACATCGACCCGCCGTCGGTCGTCGGGGTCCAAGACCGCCGTCTCCTTGGCCAGAAGCGTCGCGCCCCATTCGCTCACCGTCCCCGCGGTGAGGTGCGCCAGGGTGCAGGGCAGCTCGTCGACGAGCGCGCGGGCCAGACCGAGGTGTCGGGAGCCGAGGGTCGCGCTCTCACGGCGCGCCAGGCCGATCTCGTCCCCCAACCCGCGGCACCGCTCCGCGGCGGGCACTCCGGCATCCATCTCGCGCGCCACGCGGCCCTCACACAGGGCTGCAGTGACCCTGGCCTGGGCGGCCGCGGCGGCGGACTTCAGCCGCTCCAGCGCTGCGATCTCGTCGATCGCCTCCGCCTCGTCGACCGGGCCGCCGAGCTCCCGCAGACGCTCGATCATCCCCGTGACGCCGGTGGCGTCGAGGGTGTCGAGGGGTGCGGTGAGGTCCATGACGGAACACTACGGGCGAGCACCGACAACGCACCCGGGCCCGCGACGTGCTGGGATGGGGTCATGGATCTCCAGCTCGGTCTCGACACCTTCGGCGACATCGCCCTCGACGCCGACGGGCAGCCGCTGCCGGCGGCCACCGTCGTCCGCGAGGTCCTCGCGGAGGGTCAGCTCGCCGACTCCCTCGGCATCGACGTCTTCGGGGTCGGCGAGCACCACCGCCCCGACTACGCCGTCTCCGCACCCGACACCCTCCTCGCCGGCCTGGCGACGACGACCGAGCGGATCCGCCTGGGCACGTCGGTCACCGTGCTGAGCTCCGACGACCCGATCCGGGTCTTCGAGCGCTTCTCGACCGTCGACGCCCTCTCCCACGGGCGCGCCGAGATCACCGTCGGGCGCGGCTCCTTCGTCGAGTCCTTCCCGCTCTTCGGCCTCGACCTGCAGGACTACGAGGTCCTCTTCTCCGACAAGCTCGACCTCCTCGCGCACGTGCTGCGCGAGGAGCCGGTCCGCTGGCAGGGCAGCACCCGCCCGCCGGTCGAGGTCGACCGGATCATGCCGCCGACCGAGTCCGGTCACCTGCCGACGTGGGTGGGGGTGGGCGGCACGCCCGCGTCGGTCGTCCGCGCGGCCCGCTACGGCATGCCGATCGTCATCGCGATCATCGGTGGGGCGACGGCGCAGTTCGCGCCGCTCGCCGACCTCTACCGTCGCGCGTGCGAGGAGGCCGGCCACCCGGGCCTTCCGGTCGCGGTCCACTCCCCCGGCCACGTCGCCGAGACGGACGAGCAGGCGGCGCAGGAGTACCTGCCGTACTTCGTCGAGCAGATGCGCAAGCTCGGTGCCGAGCGCGGCTGGTCGCCCATGACCGAGGCGCAGGCCCGTCAGCAGCTCACCCCGGAGGGTGCGGTCTACTGCGGCTCCCCCGAGACCGTGGCGCGCAAGATCGCGACGACGCTGCGCACGCTGGGCGCGACCCGCTTCCAGCTCAAGTACAGCAACGGCCGCCTGCCCCACGACCTGCGGATGTCCTCGATTCGCCTCTACGGCGAGCAGGTCGTCCCGCGGGTCCGTGAGCTCATGGGCGAGGCCTGACTCCTCAGCCCTTGCCGCGCAGCCGCCCCCGCAACCACGCCCACCGCTCCTGCAGCCGCGCCTCGAAGCCGCGATCGGTCGGGCGGTAGTACGACCGATCGGCCAGCTCGGCGTGCAGGTCGTCGGGCAGGTACTGCTGGGCCGCAACGGCATCGGGCTGGTCGTGGGCGTAGACATAGCCCTCGACCTTGGCGCCGCCGACGGCTCCCTTCGCCCGGTCCGACGCCTGGGTGTAGCCGGACCCGCGCAGGTGCGGCGGGACCGCCTGGACCTTGCCGGCACGCACGTCGGCGACGGCTTCGTTGATACCCGTGTACGCCGCATTGGACTTCGGTGCGAGCGTGTTGTGGACCACCGCCTGGGCGAGGATGATCCGTGCCTCCGGCATGCCGATCTGGGCGACGGCGTGCATGGCCGCGACCGCCGTCTGCAGCGCCGTGGGGTCGCCCATACCGACGTCCTCCGAGGCCGAGATGACGATCCGTCGGGCGATGAAGCGCGGGTCCTCCCCCGCCTCGAGCTGTCGGGCGAGGTAGTGCAGGGCGGCGTCGACGTCGGACCCGCGCATCGACTTGATGAAGGCCGAGGCGACGTCGTAGTGCTGGTCGCCGGTGCGGTCGTAGCGCACCGCGGCCCGGGCCACCGCCTGCTCGACGTGCGCCAGCGTGAGCGGGATCCCCGCCTCCGGGACCTCACGACCGAAGGGGTGATCGCCGTCAGCGACCCCGGCCGACGCCTCGAGCGAGGTGAGGGCCCGTCGTGCGTCGCCGCCAGCGATCGCCACGAGGTGCTCCCGGGCCTCGTCGGCGAGGTCGTAGCCGCCGGCCAGCCCGCGCTCGTCGGTCAGGGCCGCGTCGATGACCTCGCCGACCTCCTCGCGGGTCAGCGACTCGAGCGTCACGAGGATCGAGCGTGACAGCAGGGGCGCGATGACCGAGAAGGAGGGATTTTCGGTCGTGGCCGCGACGAGGACCACCTCGCGGTTCTCGACGCCGGGCAGGAGGGCGTCCTGCTGGGCCTTGCTGAAGCGGTGGATCTCGTCGAGGAAGAGCACCGTCTGCCGGCCGTACATCGACCGATTGGTCGCGGCACGCTCCATGACCGCACGCACGTCCTTGACCCCTGCCGTCACCGCCGACAGCTGGACGAAGTCGCGGTCCGCGGCCGTCGCCACGAGGTGGGCCAGGGTGGTCTTGCCGGTGCCGGGCGGGCCCCAGATGATCGCCGACATCGGCCCGGCGACGGCATTGGCGCTGCCCTCCACGAGCCGTCGCAGCGGCGACCCGGGGCGCAGCACCTCGCCCTGGCCGCGCACCTCGTCGAGGGTGCGCGGGCGCATCCGCACGGCCAGCGGCGCGTTGAGGTCGGCGCCGGTGGGTTCCGTGTCGTCCTGGGCGGAGGCGAAGAGATCGTCGGGAACCACAGGTGGCACGCTATCCCGGTGAGCAGACACCCCGCCCCGACGACCCCCACCGAGGTCCCGATGGACCGGCTGCTCCACTTCACCGACGACGACCCGGCCGTGCGTGCCGAGGCCACCCCGAGCGTGGAGCAGGCCGCCCTCGGGCTGCGCCGTGACGGCCGCTGGGCCGTCGCCTTCGTGCGCCCCACCCACACGCACGGCATCTCGCTCATGCTCCGCGGCGATGACACCCTGCTCCGTGAGCTCGTGAGGTCCTCCCCCTTCGCCTCGTGGTCGGACCGGGCGCGGGCGAAGGGAGCGAACGCCGTCACCCTGCCGCGCACGGCCGAGGACCTCGGGCTCCTCGCCACCACGCCCTCACGCTGGGAGTTCATGTCGACGACCGACGTCGTCCCCGTGGTCGCACCCCGCGGGCTCGTCGACCTGCCCGTCGCCGACCGTGACGAGGTGCAGGCACTGCTCGACGAGCACAACCCCGGGACCGACGGTCAGCCCTTCGCCCGCCCCGGGCAGCGGTGGGTCGGGGTCCGCGACAAGGGCGGCGACCTCCTCGCGGTCGGCTGCTGCGAGCCGGAGTTCTCGGGTGCCCCCGTCCTGGCCGGCATCACCGTCGTCCCCACCGCGCGCGGGCTCGGCCTCGGCCGGGCCGTGACCGCCGACCTGACCCGGGTCGCGGTGGCCGAGCACGGGTGGTGCACCCTCGGCATGTACTCGCACAACGACCGGGCGCGCGGGATCTACCGTTCACTGGGATACGTCGTGCACGCCGAGTGGAGCAGCGGGAGGTTGACCTGATGGCCGGTGTCGTCAGCGAGTACCTGCGCCCGCTCGTCAGCTGGAACCCCGGACCGCAGCGCCGGTGGGTCGCCGGACGGGCAGCGATCGCCGTGGCCCTGCCGCTCATCGGCTTCACGATCACCGGTCACGGCCAGCAGGGCTTCCTCGCCGGCATGGGCGTCTTCGCCGTCCTGTACGGCGCCTCGGCTCCCGTCCGACGTCGCTTCGTCATCACCCCCCTCGCGGGCCTGGGCCTGCTGGCCTCGATGGCCCTCGGCATCGCCCTCGCCGGTCACCCCGTCCTCGCGATCATCGCGATGGCGCTGGCCGCCACGGTGGCCGCGATGCTCACCTACACGCTCCAGATCGGCCCACCCGGAGGCTTCTTCTTCGCCCTCGTGTGCGGCATCGGCAACCTCGCTGCCACCGGCGGCACCCCGGCCACGACCCTCCTCGGCATCGCGGGCACCGGTGTCCTGTCCGCGATCGTCGTGGGCACCTCCGACTTCTGGCTCCGGGCCCACGGCATCGAGGACGCGGCGGTGACCCACGCCGAGCAGGTCGTCGGCGCCTACCTCGACGAAGGCGACCCGGGCCGGGTCCCCGCTGCTCGCCGCGCCGCGGCCCGGGCACTCAACGACGCCTGGACCGCGGTGACCGACGGTGGCTCCGACGACCGCTTCGGGGGCCGGCTGCAGCGCGTGCACAGCCGCTATGCCAGCGCCGTCTCCCGAGCCGTCGACGGCCCCGATGCCGAGGTCACCGCAGAGCTGGCCCTGCACGAGGCAGCGCGGGTGCGTCAGGTCTCGCTCGGCCGCCCTCGCGCCTCGTGGTCCCTGCGGCAGGCCCTGCGCTGGCCCAGCGAGGACCTCCTCGTCGCCGCTCGGGTCGCGGCCGCGACCCTGATCGCCGGCTGCATCGCCCTCGCCCTGGACAACGCCCACGCCTACTGGGCCGCGGCCTTCGCGGTCCTCGTCGTGCACACCGGCGGCACCCGCTCCGTGCAGTTCCACCGGGCCTTCCAGCGCACCGTCGGCACCGCAGCGGGTCTGCTCGTCTTCGCCCTCCTGCTGCGCCTCGACCCCACGCACTGGTGGATCATCGCGATCATCGTCGGCCTCCAGTTCGTCGTCGAGCTGCTGATCACGCGCAACTACGCCCTGGCCGTCGTCTTCCTCACCCCCCTCGCCCTGCTGATCTCCGAGTCGGTGACCGGCATGGACCCCGACACGATCGTCTTCGACCGCGCGGTCGACACCCTCATCGGCGTCGGCGCAGCCGTCCTCGTGCTCGTCGTCTCGAGCCGTCTCGGCCGGCCCGAGCTGCTGCTGCGCGCCCATGCCCGTCGGGTGGTGCTCGCCCTTGACGACGTCCTCGCCGACCTCGCCGAGCGCCGCACCCGCACGGACGAGGGCATGGCCGCGCACCTCGACCACTGCAAGCAGCTCTACGTCGAGCTGCTCGAGTCCGACCGGGTCGCTGCCCGGGCCCACGCCGACGCACCCACCGCGGTCGCGCCCTACCGACGCATGGAGCAGGTGCTCGCGGCGATCGGCTACCAGGTCCTCGGCGCGACGTGGAACCCCCGGGTCCGCGGCCAGGGCGAGGTCATGGCCCAGGCGCGCGAGGCCCTCTCCGGCCTGACCGTCCACCCCGTGACCCGCCACCGGTCGGCCGACGAGATCACCGCCGACCTGCGCCGGGTCCAGACGATCCTCGCCGAGGCCTGAAGTGCCGTGCAGGAGTGCCGGGCTGCTCCCCTTCGTCCGGGAGGAGGGTGCGACCCGCGTCTGGCTCGGGCACATGGGCGGTCCGCTGTGGGCCCGTCGGCCGCGCGGCTGGACCATCGTCAAGGGCGAGGTGGAGCCCGGCGAGGACTTGCTCGCGGCGGCCGAGCGCGAGTTCGCCGAGGAGACCGGCGCTCCCGCCCCCGCCGGGCCGCGCCTGGCCTTGGGCCAGGTGCGCCAGTCCGGAGGCAAGGTCGTCCACGCGTGGGCGATCGAGGTGACGAAGGGGGCCGACGTCACCCTCGTCGAGAGCAGCACCTTCGAGATGGAGTGGCCTCCGAGGTCCGGTCGTCGGCAGGCCTACCCGGAGCTCGACCGTGGGCAGTGGCACGACCTCGACGCCGCGCGAGAGCTCGTCGTCGCCGCCCAGGCGGACTTCCTCGACCGCCTCGAGGCCGCATTTCCTTAAGGTCGTGCGCCCGGCCTGTCCCAGGGCCGCATTTCCTTAAGGTCGTGCGCCCAGGTGGGCCAGGGCCGGCACGAGCGGGGTGAGGTCCTCGACCAGCCCCTCGGCGCCGGATGCCGGGTCGTGGAGCACGGCGCGGATGCCCACCGATCGCGCCGCCTCGACGTTGGCCGCGACGTCGTCGACGAAACCGACCTGCTCCCCCGGCAGGCCGAGGTCGTCGAGGACCCGCTCGAAGAAGACCCGGTCCGGCTTCATCGCGCCGATCTCGCTGGAGTAGTAGGAGCCGTCGACGAGGTCGTCGTAGCCACGGACCTCGCGCATGTGCTGCACGCGGTGGTCCTGCTGGTTGGTCGCGAGCATGCAGGGTACGCCGAGGTCGCGCACGGCCGTGAGCACGCCGATCGCCTCGGGATCGAGGTCGAACTGCTCCCAGATCGACAGCAGGTCCTCGACCGTGATCGGCACGTGGTCTGACTGCTCCTGCTCCAGCCGGAGCAGCTCCTCGAGCACCTCACGCAGCGGCCGCTCGCCCCGCAGGGCCGGCAGCTCGGCCTCGAAGACCCTCCGGGCGAAGCCCGGCCGGACTGCACCATCGAGCCGAGACCGCCAGTCGAAGCGCCCGTGCTGCAGGACGCCGTCGCAGTCCCACAGGAGCACCTCGACCGGCTGGCTCATCGGATCAGGCGCCCGCCCGGTCGCCCGCGGCCTGGGCCGCCTCGGCGTCCTCGTCACGCTTGGGCGTGGCGTCGATGCCGGCCTCCTTGCGCTGCTCCGGGGTGATCGGCGCCGGCGCGTCGGTGAGCGGGTCGTAGCCGCCGCCGGACTTGGGGAAGGCGATGACGTCACGGATCGAGTCGGCACCGAGCAGGAGCATGCAGATGCGGTCCCAGCCGAAGGCGATGCCGCCGTGCGGCGGGGCGCCGTACTTGAAGGCCTCGAGGAGGAAGCCGAACTTCTCCTGCGCGGACTCCTCGTCCAGGCCCATGACCGAGAAGACGCGCTCCTGCACGTCCTTGCGGTGGATACGGATCGAGCCGCCGCCGATCTCGTTGCCGTTGCAGACCATGTCGTAGGCGTAGGCGAGGGCCGGCCCGGGGTCGGTGTCGAAGGAGTCGAGGAACTCCTCCTTGGGGCTGGTGAAGGCGTGGTGGACCGCGGTCCACGCACCCGCACCGACCGCCACGTCACCGGCGGCGACGGCATCGCCGGCCGGCTCGAAGAGCGGGGCGTCGACGACCCAGAGGAAGGACCACGCGGTCTCGTCGATGAGCTCGCACCGCTGGGCGATCTCCTGACGGGCCGCGCCGAGGAGCGCCCTAGCGGCCTTGGCCTTGTCGGCGGCGAAGAAGATGCAGTCGCCGGGGGCCGCACCGACGTGGGCGGCCAGGCCGGCCTTCTCCTCGTCGGAGATGTTCTTGGCGACCGGGCCACCGAGCTCGCCGTCCTCGCCGACGGTGACATAGGCCAGGCCCTTGGCGCCGCGCTGCTTGGCCCACTCCTGCCAGGCGTCGAACTGGCGCCGCGGCTGGCTGGCGCCACCCGGCATGACGACCGCGCCGACGTAGTCGTTCTTGAAGACGCGGAAGGGGGTGTCGGCGAAGTACTCGGTGCAGTCGACGAGCTCGACCCCGAAGCGCAGGTCCGGCTTGTCGGAGCCATAGCGCTCCATGGCCTCGGCATAGGTCATCCGCGGGAAGGGAGTGGGCAGGTCGACACCGATCGTCGCCCAGACCGCCTTGGCAATCGCCTCGCCGAGCTCGATGACGTCGTCCTGCTCGACGAAGGACATCTCGATGTCGAGCTGGGTGAACTCGGGCTGCCGGTCGGCGCGGAAGTCCTCGTCGCGGTAGCAGCGGGCGATCTGGTAATAGCGCTCCATGCCGGCGACCATGAGCAGCTGCTTGAACAGCTGCGGGCTCTGCGGCAGGGCGTACCACGCGCCCGGCGCCAGGCGCGCGGGCACGAGGAAGTCGCGGGCGCCCTCGGGCGTGGAGCGGGTGAGCGTCGGGGTCTCGATCTCGACGAAGTCGCGCTCGGCGAGCACCGTGCGGGCCGCGGCGTTGACCTTGCTGCGCAGGCGCAGGCCGGCGCCGGCGCTCGTGGCGCCCGGGCGGCGCAGGTCGAGGTAGCGGTGCTTGAGGCGGGCCTCCTCGCCGACGCTCACGCGCTCGTCGATCTGGAAGGGCAGCGGCGCGGCCTCGGAGAGCACCTCGATGGAGCTGGCGACGACGTCGATCTCGCCGGTCGCGACGTTGGGGTTGACGTCCTTGGGGTCGCGCGGGGTGACCTCGCCGAGGACCTTGATGACGTACTCGTTGCGCAGGTCGTGCGCCGCACCGGTGAGGACCTCGTCACGGGCGACGACCTGGGCGACGCCGGACGCGTCGCGCAGGTCGAGGAAGGCCACGCCCCCGTGATCACGACGACGACCCACCCAGCCGGTGAGCGTGACGGTCTGGCCGGAGTGCTCGGCACGCAGGGTGCCGGCGTCGTGGGTGCGGAGCACGGGGTGTTCTTCCTTGTCCTTCGGGTCGCCCGGCGGGTCGCGCGGGCCGGTCCATCCTACGGAGCCCGGCGGGTGCCGGGCCAACGGGTTGATCAGCCGGTCGGGACGTCCCTGCGGCCGGGGTGCTCGGGCCACGGGCTGTCGGCAGGACGAAGGGAGGTCCAGCCGCCCTCTCGGGACGCCCGGGCCGTCATCGTCGCGATGACGAGGGTGGAGTTGTGCAGGTCCCCGGCGAGGACCGCCGCAGCGACCTCGTCGAGGGGCACGCGCCGCTGGAGCAGGTGCGCCTCCTCCCCTTCGCGCTGGTGCCGCTCGCCCTCGGGCACGGGACGCAGCCCCCGCGCGAGGTAGACGCGGATCGCCTCGTCCATGCCACCGGGCGAGGTGAAGTAGTCCACGAGGACCGCCCACTCGTCGGCGGTGACGTCGGCCTCCTCGGCCAGCTCGCGCTGCGCGCCGACGAGCGGGTCCTCACCCGCGATGTCGAGCAGGCCGGCGGGGATCTCCCACTCGTTGGCCGAGACGGGGTGACGGTACTGCCGGATGAGCAGCACGCGGTCCTGCTCGTCGAGGGCCAGGACGGCGACGGCACCCGGGTGGTCGACGACCTCGCGCACCAGGGTCTCGCCCTCGAGCTCGAAGGTGTCACGACGCACATCCCAGACCGCGCCCTCGAAGACCACCTCGCTGGAGGTCACCGAGCGGGTGAGCAGCTCGTCGCGCAGCGGCACCGTCTCGTCGGTCATCAGGCCTCGACGTCCACGGTCGCCGGCTCGGCCGACTCCTCCGGCGGGTCGACCTCGACGAGGCGCGAGTCGCGCTGCGCCTGGACCGCGGCACCGATGAGGCCAGCGAAGAGCGGGTGGGCCTTGTCCGGGCGCGACTTGAACTCGGGGTGCGCCTGGGTCGAGACGTAGTAGGGGTGCACCTCGCGCGGGAGCTCGACGAACTCGACGAGCCCGAGCTGCGCGTGGGTGCCGCTCACGACGAGGCCGGCCTGCTCGAGCTGGTCGCGGTAGGTGTTGTTGACCTCGTAGCGGTGGCGGTGCCGCTCGGTGACCTGGGTGGAGCCGTAGGCGGTCGCGGCGACCGAGCCCTCACGCAGGTCGGCCGGGTAGGAGCCCAGACGCATCGTCCCACCGAGGTCACCGGCACCGTCGACGAAGGACTTCTGCTCCTCCATCGTGGCGATGACCGGCGCGCTCGACGCCGGGTCGAACTCCGTGGAGCTGGCGCCCTCGATGCCGGCGACGTTGCGCGCGTACTCGATGACCATGCACTGCAGGCCCAGGCAGATGCCGAGCGTGGGCACCTGCTGCTCGCGCGCCCAGCGCAGCGCACCGAGCTTGCCCTCGATGCCCCGCACGCCGAAGCCGCCCGGCACGAGCACCGCGTCGACCCCGCCGAGCGCCTTGCTCGCCCCGGCCGGCGTGTCGCAGTCGTCGGAGGGCACCCAGCGGATGCGCACCTTGGCGTCGTTGTGGAAGCCACCCGCGCGCAGGGCCTCGGTGACCGAGAGGTAGGCGTCGGGCAGGTCGATGTACTTGCCGACGAGCGCGACCTCGATCTCGTGGCGCGGCTGGTGGACCCGGCGCAGCAGGGTGTCCCAGCTCCCCCAGTCGACGTCGGTGAAGTTGAGGCCGAGACGGCGGATGACGAAGGTGTCGAGGTGCTCGCGGTGCAGCACCTTGGGGATGTCGTAGATGCTCGGGGCGTCGACGCACGCGGCCACGCCGTCCTTGTCGACGTCGCACGACATCGAGATCTTGCGCTTGATGTCGGCGGGGATCTCGCGGTCGGCGCGCAGCACGAGCGCGTCGGGCTGGATGCCGACCTGGCGCAGCGCGGCGACGGAGTGCTGGGTCGGCTTGGTCTTCATCTCGCCGCTCGGCGCGATGTAGGGCACGAGCGAGACGTGCAGGAAGAAGCAGTTGCCGCGACCGAGCTCGTGACGCACCTGTCGGGCGGCCTCGAGGAAGGGCAGCGACTCGATGTCGCCGACGGTGCCACCGATCTCGGTGATGATCACGTCGGGCGCGGCGGCGTCGTCGACGCCGGGGCTGCCGGCGGCGGGTGCACGCATCCGCGAGGTGATCTCGTTGGTGATGTGCGGGATGACCTGGACGGTGTCGCCGAGGTACTCGCCCTTGCGCTCCCGCGCGATGACCCGGCTGTAGACCTGCCCGGTCGTGACATTGGCGGAGCCGTCGTGGTTGGTGTCGAGGAAGCGCTCGTAGTGCCCGATGTCGAGGTCGGTCTCGGCGCCGTCCTCGGTGACGAAGACCTCACCGTGCTGGAAGGGGTTCATCGTCCCCGGGTCGACGTTGAGGTAGGGATCCAGCTTCTGCATCGTGACCTTGAGGCCACGCGCCCGAAGCAGGTGCCCGAGGCTCGAGGCCGTCAGTCCCTTGCCGAGTGAGGAGACGACTCCTCCGGTCACGAAGATGTGTTTCGTCAGTGCCACCACGGGGTTCCAATCTACGTCACGTGGGCGAGTGCTCGGTAACGCTGCACCCAGCGAGTTGCGCTGTCGTCGAGTCCGTCCCAGCCCCGCGCCCACTCCCGGGCGGCCAGCGCGGCGCGCGCGGCCCGGTCCGGGTGGTCGAGGACCGCCGCCACGGCACGGGCGAGCGGACCGGCCGACGCCTCCTGGGGCCCGTCGACGAGCAGGCCGACACCGTCGAGCAGGTCGGGCAGGCCACCGACGCGTCGGGCGACGACGGGGGTCCCGGCGGCCATGGCCTCCTGCACGACGAGCGCGCGGGCCTCCCACTCGCTCGGCACGACGAGCACGTCGGCCGCCAGCAGCCACGGGGTGACGTCGGCGGTCTCGCCGAGCAGGTGCAGGGGTCCGTCCGCTGCCAGGTCCTGCTGACCCGGCCCGACGAGCCCCCACTGCCCGGGGGCACCGGCGGCGGCCTCGGCGAGGACGTCGATGCCCTTCTGCGGGGCGACCCTCGCGATCGTCACGACGAAGGGGGTCTCCCCCGCCAGGTCGTGCCGCGCCAGCAGCGCGTCACGGTGCGCCGCCCGCCATCCTGCGCGGTCGGTGGCCAGGAGCGTCGGGACGCGCGGGGAGGGCACCTCGGCGAGCTCGGCCCGCCGAGCGCCGAGCGCCCGGGCGTCGGCGACGAGATCGCTGCTCGCCCCGGTGACGAGCGCGGCCCGACGCACCACTGCGCGCGCAGCCACCTCGCCGGCAAGGCGACGCGGCGAGGACCCTGCGCCCCGGATCGGGTTGTGCAGGCTGACGACGACCGGCACGCCTGCGCCGAAGGGAGCGAGCGTCGCCATCGCCGTCGTGGCGACGAGCCCGGCCCGGAACCCGTGGGCGTGGACGACGTCGGCTCCCCGACCGAACGCCCGCACCTCGCCGACGGTGAGCATCGACTCTCCCGGCAGGTCGAAGCGCCCCCGCGTCGCCGGGTCGGTCGCGACGTGCACGTCGTGGCCGGCCGCGGACAGCGACCGGGAGAGGTCGGCCACGTGCGTGCCGATCCCTCCGGCGGCCGAGGCGAGGCACAGCAGGATCCTCATCGGGTGACCCGCCGCCCGGGCAGACGTGAGCGCAGCGTCGGGTCGAGCCCCAGCCCGCCGAGCAGCACCCCGCCGGCGACGACGAGCGCCACGACAGCACCCGCAAGCGTGGCCGTCACGGCGTCGTCCGGCCAGCGCTCGCGCAGGCCGACGTGCACCGCCAGGCCGAGGGCGAGCGCGGCGGCGGCGAGGAGCAGGACCCGGGGCAGCCCGGCGAGCGCGCCGCGCCCCCAGTCGCGCCGGACCCGCACGAGCAGCCCCACACCGGCGACGGTCATCCCGAGTGACGAGGCGAGCCCGAGGCCCACGAGGGTGCGTCGGGCGCCACCCGTCCCGGCGAGCAGCAGCAGCGGCAGGAGCGCGGCGACGAGCCACCCCGCGGCCATGATCGTGCCGGCGACGAGCGCACGGCCTCGGGCGTAGAGCGCCCGCAGCGCCACGGCGGCGATGCTGAGGCCGACGAGTCCGGGGGCCATCGCGACGAGGGCCACCGGCATCGCGGCGAGCGCGGCCGCGCCCTCGGCGCTGCGGTCGATCGCGGTGAAGACCAGCCCCACCGCGCCGGCTGCGGCGACCAGCCCGGCGGCGGCCGACGCGGCGAGGACGACGACGGCACGCAGCGAGGCGGCGAGCGTCTCGGCGACCGAGGTCTGGCTCCCTTCGTCCGCAGCGGCCGCGAGGACCGGGAAGACCGCCGTGGCGACCGGCACCGCGAGGACCGCATAGGGCAGCAGGTAGAGAGCCTGGACGTAGTTCTGCACGACGAGGGTGCCGTCGCCCCCGGCCCGGTTGGCCACGGTGAGCGTGACGAGCACGGTGGCCTGCTGGGCCAGCAGCGCGACGACCCCGGCGGCAGCGAGGGTCCGGGCCCGCGCCGCCGTCTCGGGCGCGAGGCGCCAGCGTGGCCGCAGCCGGATCCCCGCCCGCTCGGCCACGACGAGGAGCGGCAGCGACAGCGCGACGACTCCGAGGGTCGTGCCCCCTCCGAGGAGGAGCAGCTCACCCGAGGTCACGCCGGCCGGCGTCGTGCCGGCGGGCACGACGAGGGCCCACAGCACGTAGGTGACGATGACGACGAGGCTCGAGAGCAGCGGGGCGATCGCCGCCGCGAGGAAGCGCCGGTGCGCCTGCAGCACTCCGGAGACGACGATGCCCAGTCCGTAGAGCACCACTTGCGGGCTGAAGACGACGAGCAGCCGGGTACCGAGCGGCACGGCCCCGTCGACCTCGAGGTCACCCAGGAGCATCCGGCTGACGAAGGGGGCGACCCCCGCCACGAGCAGGGCGAGCGGCAGCAGCACCACGAGGGTGCGGGTGAGGAGGGCAGAGGCGACGTCGTCGGCGCTCTCGGCGCCGCCGGCACCGACGCGGGCCGCGACGAGCGGGACGACCACAGCGGCCAGGACGCCCCCGGCGGCGATCTCGTAAACGATGTTGGGCACCGTGTTGACGCTCTGGTAGACGGTGCCGACGCCGGTCGCGCCCACCGCCCAGGCGAAGACGAGCCAGCGCACGAAGCCGACGACCCTCGCCACGGCCGTGACCACCGCGACGGTGCCGGCATCCCGGGCCACCCGGCTCACCGTGATCGGCCCCAGGCGTCGAGCTCGCGCAGCACGGGGGTCGACTCGATGACCCGGGTGAAGCTCACCCGCTCCGACAGCAGCGTCAGGCCGGTGACCACCCCGGCGACGGCGAGGCGTCCTCGAGGGCCGAGACCACGGACGAGGGCCAGCCCGACGAGCGCACCGAGCGCGTTGGCCCCGCAGTCGCCGAGCATCGTCTCGCCCGCGAGGTCCTCGGGCAGGGCGCCGAGGCCGACCCCGACGAGGGTCACCCCCAACGGTCGCGCTGATCGGGGCACGCTGAGCAGAGCCCCTGCCGTGGTGGTCACCTTGAGCGCCCGCCCGGGGCGCAGGTCGAGCAGGTTGACGAGGTTGGCGGTGCCGGCGACGACGACGGCGTCGACGGCGGTCCCGGCGACGCTCTGCCCCACCCCCTGTCGGGTGCTGCCTCGTGTCTCGAGGTGCGCAGCGAGGACAGCAGTGGCGCCCAGACCGAGGATCTTGAGCGCGCCCGTCGTCACGCGACCACGCCGCAGTGCACCGAGGTGCCCGTGCAGCCCCTTGGTCGTGCCGTCGCCGACGAGGTCGTCGAGCCCGCCGAGCAGGCCGGGTGCCAGCACGACGAGGGCCGTGCCGGCATCGCGGGCCCCCGTCGTGGCTGTGGCCGCTGCCGCGAGCACGACGACGGGTCCCTCGAGGAGGGTCACCGGCACGCCGGCGTGGTTGCGTCGGGCCCACGGGGCGCGTGCGGCCTCGGGCAGTCGGCGGCCGAGCCCGGTGAGCGCTCGGGTCAGACCGATCCCGGCCAGGCCGGTGACGACGACGCTCATGCGCCCTCGGGCACCGGGGCATCCGCTCCGGCTCCGATGCCGTAGTGGCCGGAGCCGCCGTCGAGCTGCTCGTCGAGAGCCAGGACGATCGCCGCCCGGCCCATGGGCAGGTCAGGGTCGTCGACCGTCGACACCCCCTCGGCGAGTGAGCCCTGCGTGCGCGCCATGGTCACGGGCGAGGCGTCGGCGGACCCCTCCTCGGCCTCGGGCGCGGCGAGCACGGTTCCGTCGGCGTGGGTCTGCACGAGGTGGGTCAGGGCCACCCAGGTGGCGGCGGTCGCCTCGGCGGCGCGGTCGACGGACCCCGAGGTGTCGTCAGCCGACTCGGCCGCGACCGGTCCTCCGACGACCACGACGAGGTCGGCGGCAGCCGGGGCCTGTGCGGGACCCTCGACGAGCCCGGCGTCGCGCAACCGCGTCCAGGCGGCGTCCCGTGCCGAGCGCTCGACCCGCTCCGTCGACCCCGCCCGCTCCCGACCGGTGACGACGACCGCGAGGGCCTGGTCGACGGTCTGCGCCCCGTCGGGGACCTCGGCATCCACGCCGAGGTCGCGCAGGGCGCCGTCGCCGGTGCGATCCCGCTCGTCCGCGGACGCGTCTCCCGCGGCCGCCCAGTCGGCGTCGACCTCCACGGTGTCGGCGACGCTCGCCCCCGACTCCTCGAGGACGTCGCGCGCCTCCTGCACGTCGTCGTCGGCCGCCTCGGGCAGCACGACGACCGTGGCGGTGCGCTCGACGAGCCGGTCGCCGACGACCCCGGGCAGGGTCTGCTCGTCGTAGGCGTCGCGCGCCTCGAGGCCACGCTGATCCTCCTTGGCCTGGCGGCGCAGCTCCTCCTTCTCCTGGCGCAGCTTGGTGACCTCGCCCGACAGGGTGCTGCCGATGTTGTCGTTGAGCGGCCCGGCCCCGAGCACGATCCCGATCGACAGGGCGATGAGCACAGCCGCGAGGGAGACGAGGTGGTACCTGAAGTCGATCACGTGAGGAGTCCTTCGACGAGGGCCCACAGGTCGTCCCAACGGGCCCCGAGCAGTTGCAGTGCAGCCTGGCCGGTGGGTGTCGCCCAGAGGGCGACGAAGAGCGAGAAGAGGCAGACCAGGGCCAGCCCGAGCAGCCACCACGAGGAGATGCGCGTGCGGTAGAGCCGGCTGACCCCCTTCGCGTCGATGAGCTTGCTGCCCACCCGCAGCCGGGTGAGGAAGGTGCTCGACATGCCCGCCCGGCCCTTGTCGAGGAACTCGACGAGCGTCGCGTGCGTCCCGACCGCGACGATGAGCTGGGCTCCCTTGTCGTCCGCGAGGAGCATGGCGATGTCCTCGCTCGTGCCCGTCGCCGGGAAGACCACGGGCGTCACGCCCAGCGCCTCGACCCGGGCCACGCCTGGTGCCTCACCGGTGCGGTAGGCGTGCACGACGACCTCCGCCCCGCAGCCGAGCACCGTGTCCGAGACGGAGTCCATGTCACCGACGATGAGGTCGGGCCGGTGGCCCGCCTCGACGAGCGCGTCGGCGCCCCCGTCGACCCCGATGAGGACCGGCTTGTACTCGCGGATGTAGTGACGAAGGGCGGCGAGGTCCTCCTTGTAGTGGTACCCACGCACGACGATGAGCGCGTGGCGGCCCCGCAGGTCCGTCGCGATCTCGGGGACGCCGACCCCGTCGAAGAGCAGGTCGCGCTCGCGGTTGAGGTACTCCATGGTGTTGGCGGCGAAGGCCTCGAGCTGGGTGCCGAGCCCGGCGCGCGCGGAGTCCATGGCGGCCGCGATCTGGTCGCTGTCCCACCGGCTGCCGGTGATGCTCTCGCGAGCCAGGTGGATGATGTTCCCGTCGACGCTGGCCGTCGCGCCGTCCTTGAGGCGGTCGAGCAGCTCCTCGTCGTCGACGTCGAGGAGCGGGATGCCCGCGTCGACGATGATCTGCGGGCCGACGTTGGGGTAGCGACCGCTGATCGAGCGCCCGGCGTTGACCACGGCGATCGGCTGGCACGCGACGAGGGCCTCGCCGCTCACCCGGTCGATGTCGGAGTGGTCGATGACGGCGATCTCACCGGGACGCAGTCGCTTGGTCAGGCTCTTGGTCCGCCGGTCGATCCGCAGACGCCCGCGGACACCGGGCAGCGCCTGGTGGCGGGCGGAATCGCGCGTGCGTCGAAGGGCCATCCGGTGCATCGTCCCACGAAGCCGTCGCGGCTCAGCGGCGACACTGCTCGAGCAGCTCGTGGGCGTGCCGCAGGCCCACGCTCGAGTCGTCGCCACCCATCATCCGGGAGAGCTCTCCGAGTCGCTCGTCGCCCTCGACGGGGCGCACCCCGCTCGCGGTCACCTGGTCGCCGTGGGCCTTGTGCACGACGAGGTGACGGTCGGCGTGGGCCGCCACCTGCGCCAGGTGCGTCACGACGATGACCTGACTGGTACGGGCCAGCGCCGCGAGCCGGGCCCCGACGTCGAGAGCCGCGCGGCCACCGACACCGGCATCCACCTCGTCGAAGACGAAGGTGGGGACCTGGTTGCCGGTCGACCCGGCGGTCGCGACCTCGATGGCCAGCATGATCCGGCTCAGCTCACCCCCGGACGCGGCCTTGGCGACCGAACGGGGCGGGGCGCCACGGTTGGCGGCGACCCGGACCTCGACGACATCGGCCCCGTCGGGTCCGACCCGCCGGGTGGTCCCGTCAGCCGAAGTCACCTCGAGCGCCGACTCGTCGCCGCGGGGTGCGACGGCCACCTCGACCCGGGCCTTGTCCATGCCCAGGTGGGCGAGCTCGTCCTCGACGGCGCGGGAGAGCTCGGCCGCGGCAGCGGTCCGGGCCTCGGTGAGTCGGGTGGCCGCCTCGGCGAGCTGTTGCTCCGCCTCGGCGACCTGCGCGGTGAGCGCCTCGATCCGCTCGTCGGCCCCGAGCAGGCCCTGCAGTCGCTCTCGGGAGGCATCGCGGTGACGCAGCACGGCGGCGATGTCGTCGCCGTAGCGCCGGGTGAGCTCGTGCAGGGCGGCCCGCCGCTCCTCGACGGCACCGAGGCGTGCCGGGTCGGCCTCGATGTCGGCGGCGTAGCCGGACAGCTCGGTCGCCAGCTCGGCGGTGAGCACGCCGACCTCGGCCAGGCGACGGTGCAGGTCGGACAGCTGCGGGTCGTGGTCGGCGAGCCGCTCCAGCTCGCCGGCTGCCCGGGCCACCCGACCGACGACGTCGTCGCCGTCGAAGCTGTCGGGGTCGGACAGCAGCCGGTGGGCGGTGTCGGCCCCGGTGCGCAGCTCCTCGGCGTGGCCGAGGCGCTCGGCCTCACGGGCGAGCTCGACGTCCTCGCCGGGCTGCGGCTCGACGCCGTCGATCTGCTCGAGCTGGTGGGTGAGCAGCTCGACCTCCTGCAGGCGGGTGCGCTCCCCCTCGACCAGGCGGTCCAGCTCCCCCTTCGCCTCGTGCCAGGTGCGGTGCGCCTGCGCGACCTGCGCCGCCGGATCGGCGACCTCGTCGCCCCCGAAGGCATCGAGAAGGGCACGGTGCTGCGAGGGACGCTTCAGGCGCCACTGGTCGGCCTGCCCGTGGACGGCGACGAGGCCCTCGCCGAGGTCGGCGAGGGTACCGACCGGTGCCCGGCGACCGCCTACGTGGGCGCGGCTGCGGCCGGCGGCGGAGACCGTGCGCGACAGGAGCAGCTCGGGCTCGTCGGCGACGCCACCGACGTCCTCGGCGACCGCTCGGGCCGGGTGGTCGTCGGCCAGCTCGAGCTCGGCCTCGACGACCGCCTCGTCGCTCCCGGTGCGCACGAGGGACGCATCGGCGCGGCCCCCGAGCACCAGCCCCAGGCCGGTGACGACCATGGTCTTGCCCGCTCCGGTCTCGCCGGTGACGACGGTCAGGCCGGGATCGAGGGTGAGGGTGGCGTCCTCGATCACCCCGAGGTCGCGGATCCGCAGCTCGCGCAGCACGTCAGGCCCCCGAGCGGTTGCGGCCGCGCCAGCCGTGGACGGACAGGTCGAACTTCGCGACGAGCCGGTCGGTGAAGGGCGAGCTGCTCAGCCGGGCCAGTCGCACCGGCTCCTCCGAGCGGCTGACCTCGATGCGCGCCCCCGGCGGCAGGTCGACCGCCCGCCGGCCGTCGCACCACAGCACGCCGTGGCCCTCGGTGCCCGGGACGAGGTCGACGGCCAGCGCCGACATGGGTGCGACGACGAGGGGCCGGGCGAAGAGGGCGTGGGCGCTGATCGGCACGACGAGCATCGCCTCGACCCCCGGCCAGACGACGGGCCCGCCCGCAGAGAAGGCATAGGCCGTCGAGCCGGTCGGGGTGGCCATGACGACGCCGTCGCACCCCCACGTGGAGAGGGGCCGACCGTCGATCTCGACGGTGAGCACGAGCATCCGCTCGCGGGAGGCCTTTTCGACGGTGACCTCGTTGAGGGCCCAGCTGCGGGCGATCTCCTGCCCGTCGAGGGTCGCGACGACGTCGAGGGCCATCCGCTCCTCGACCTCGTACTTGCGCTCGACGATGTGCTCGACGGTCGCGTCGACGTCCTCGCGCTCGGCCTCGGCGAGGAAGCCGACGTGCCCGAGGTTGACGCCCAGCAGCGGGACTCCGCTGCCGCGGGCCGCCTCGGCACCGCGCAGGATCGTCCCGTCACCACCGAGCACCACGACGAGCTCGACACCGTCGGCGGGCCGGTCTCCGTCGTGGACCACGACGTCAGGGTGCTGGCCGAGCAGGCTCTCGCCGAGCTCGCCCGCGGGCAGGCGCACCTCGATGTCGGCCTGGGCGAGCTTGTCGGCAACGCCCATGGCGACCTCGAGGGCCTCGGGCCGGCTCGGGTGCGCCATGAGCAGCACACGCCGCTGGGTCATCGGGCCTCCTCCTGGACCAGCTCGTGGGCGATGTCGGTCTGAGCCTGCCACGTCAGGCCGGCACCCGTGCGCCGGGTCAGGTGGACGAGGTACTCGTGGTTGCCCTCTCCCCCACGCACCGGGCTGCGGGCGATGCCCAGGACCGCGAGTCGCACCTCGGCGGCCCGCTCGAGCACCCCGGTGATGGCTGCACGTCGGGCGGCGGGGTCGGTGACCACGCCCTTGCGCCCGAGCCGGTCCCGACCCACCTCGAACTGTGGCTTGATCAGGAGCACCGCGTCACCGTCGTCGGTGAGCAGGTCCGCGATCTCGGCGAGCACGAGACGAAGGGAGATGAAGCTCAGGTCCCCGACGGCCAGGGGTACCGGGCCACCGATGTCGTGCGGGTCGAGGCCCCGAATCGTCGTGCCGCTGCGGTCGGTCACGCGCGGGTCCGCGGCCAGCTCCGGTGCGAGCTGGTCGTGCCCGACGTCGAGGGCGATGACGTGGTCGGCACCCCGCTCGAGGAGGACCTGGGTGAACCCGCCGGTGCAGGCGCCGATGTCGAGTGCCCGACGGCCTTGGACCTCGAGCTCGAAGGCGTCGAGAGCCCCGAGCAGCTTGCCGGCCGCTCGACCGACCCACCGATCGGCGTCACCGGCGACCTCGACGGGGGCGTCCGGCGTGACCAGCTGCGAGGACTTGGTGGCCACCTGCCCGGCCACGCGCACCTGGCCCGACTCGACGAGCTCGCGCGCCCGGGTGCGGCTGCGCGCCAGGCCGCGCTCGACGAGGGCGAGGTCCAGTCGGGTCGTCTCGGGCACCCGTCAGGTCCCGAGGTCGGACAGGCGCGAGGTCAGGGTGCCGTGCACCGACTCCCCCGCAGTCAGCACCGCGTCGAGGTCCTCGGGGTCGACGAGGGCGAGGTCGCGCAGGTCCGCGTCGACGACGAGGTCACCCGTCTCCGGGGTGCCCTCGGGCATCGGCTCGCGGGCCTTGGGGGCGAGGTCTCCCGGTGTCGGGCGAGGCGCCTCCGGCACGGGCGTGGTCTCCTCAGGCATCGGGCAGCACGCCCGAGGTCGAGGCCGGCGAGGCAGCGGTCTTGGCGGTCGTCGCCTTCTTCGCAGACGCCTTCTTCGCAGACGCCTTCTTCGCAGTGGCCTTCTTCGCAGTGGCCCTCTTCGCCGGCACAGACTTCTTGGCCGCAGCCTTCCTCGCAGTGGCCTTCGCCGGCGCCGCAGACGTCTTGGTGGCCGCCTTCTTCGCCGCCGTCGACGTCGAGCGCCGGGCAGGCGCCTTGCGCGCCGGGCGCTTCGTGGCCGGCGTGGATGCCGTCGGTCCGGTCACCGGTGCAGTCGAAACCTCGTCGGCCACGACGCGCTCGCGCAGCGCCGTGCTCAGCGCGTCGAGGTCGCCCTGCTCCTCCTGGGGCCAGGTCGGCGTGCTGTCGGTGCGCTCACGCACGGGCGGCACCGCGCTCGAGACGAGCATGGTGTCGACCAGACGCACGACGTCGAGCACCCGGTCGAGAGTCGCCTCGGTCGTCTTCAGGCCCAGATGGATCAGTCCACGTACGGGGTCCACGTCACTCCTCGGGTCGGGGCGTCCCACGCTACCGGCTGAAGACGAGCCGGCTCGCGTCTGCCGGCGTGATCAACCCCGCGTCGACGGCCGACCACAGTGCGTCGAGGCTCGCCCGGTCTGCGTCGATGCCACCGCCCTCGACCTCGAGGCGCCCGTCGACCACCCGAGCGCGGGACCGGTCACGCACGGCCCAGCCATCGTGCTGCTCGGCCGGTGGGTACGGGGCGGCGAGACCTCGCAGGTCCTCGAGGACGTGGGTCGGGCGCCGCTGGACGGGTGCCGCGGCCGCGTCCCCGATCCCGTGCACGCCGGTGAGGACGAGTGCACCGTCCATCCCGGTGGCCACCGCGCCCTCGATATCGGTCTCCAGCCGGTCCCCGACCGCCAGCACCCGGTCGGTCGCGACGCCAAGTCGTCGGGCGGCCAGCTGGTACATCGGCGGGTGCGGCTTCCCGATGACCTCCGGGTCGACTTCGACGCAGTTGCGCACCGCTGCGACGAGCGACCCGTTGCCCGGCAAGGGCCCACGGTCCGTCGGCAGGGTCAGGTCGGTGTTCGTCGCCACCCACCGGGCTCCCCCGCGGATGACGCAGGCGGCCTCCCCGAGGTCCGATGCCGTCACGTGCGGTCCGTACCCCTGGAGCACGGCCACCGGCGCCCCCTTCGTCCCGGGTGCCACCGGCAGCAGACCGACAGCGCGAAGGGAGGCCACGACCCCGGCACCACCGACCGCCAGCACCTCGCTCCCCGGCGGATACCGATCGGCGAGGACCCGCGCTGCTGCCAGCGAGCTGGTGAGCACGTCCCCCTCGGTGACCGGGACACCCAGAGCCGCCACGTGCTCGGCCACCTGCGCCGGGGTGCGCGAGGCGTTGTTGGTGGCGAAGACGACCGGCCCCTTGAGAGCACCGAGGGCCTCGACCGCATGGGGCACAGCCGATGCTCCGGCCACGACGACGCCGTCGATGTCGCAGATGATCGCGTCGTAGGCCGCGGCCAGCTGGCCACCCGCCGCCGGCGGGGTCACGGCGTCGACGTCGTGTCGTCGCCTTCGCCTTCGGGCACCGCCTGGCCGTCGCTGTCGGGCACCTCCTGGAGGTGCACCCCGTCGAGCTCCTCGACGCGCTCGATCGCGTCCGTCTCGCCGTCCTGGTCGGCCACAGCCGCCTTGGCAAACCACGACCGCGCGTCGGCCTCACGACCGACCTCGAGCAGGGCGTCGGCGTAGGCGTACCAGACGCGGGCAGCCCAAAGCTTGTTCGTGACCTTGTCGACCTGGCCCTGCAGGGCGAGGACAGCGGCCTGCGGCTGACCCATGTCGCGACGGATGCCGGAGCCCACGATGAGCAGCTCGACCTGCTCCTCCTGGCCCAGCTGACGCGCCTCCGGCGAGCCCAGCAGCTCGAGCGCCCGCGCCGGACGACCCAGGCCACGCTCGCAGTCGACCATGAGCGGCAGCAGGTGCGAGGAGCCACTCAGTCGCCGGACCGTGCGGAACTCGGTGAGTGCCCGGGCGAAGTCGCCCATGCGGTAAGCGACGAAGCCGAGCGCCTCGCGAGCAGCCGGCACCCGACCTGCCCGTCGCACCGCCGTCTCCGCGTGCGCCAAGGCACCGTCGAGGTCCTGGGCCTCCAGCAGGGCGGCGACCATGACGAGGTGCTGGGCCACGCCGTCCGCATTTTCCTTGCTCAGGGTGCGCAACTGCTGGCGCACGCTGCGGTCCAGCTCGGCCCCGGTGACGTCCGGCGCGATCGCCGGCTCCGGCTTGCGGCCCTCCTTGGGCACCAGCCGCGACCCACCGCGGTTGTCGGCGTCAGCCTCGCGCGGTGCTCCGCGACGATCGGAACGACCACCTCGCTCCGGGCGTGCCTGACGGTCACCGCGCTCGGGTCGCCCGGACGATCCACGCCGCTCCGGCCGGCCACCGCGGCCTCCTCCGGAACCACCGCGGGGACCCTGGCCCCCGCGCCCCGCGGACCCGCCACGACCACGATCCGGCCTGCTCGACCTTTCGTCCACGACATCAACCTCTCTTGACCTGTTGTCTCGGGCCAGACTCTCCCGACCTGGGCACAGGACGCAACACCTGGCGTGATGGTCGGCAATCGGGTCTGGAATGGCGAAAGCCCCCCAGCGTGGTGGCTGGGGGGCTTTCGTGAATGTTTGTCCGGCTGCGTCCTACTCTCCCACACCGTCACCAGTGCAG
>NZ_FWXN01000008.1 GCF_900176385.1 Janibacter indicus
CGGAGTAGTTCTTCCTGGCCATGATTCTCGAATCATCTCGCTTCCCCAGCACCAGGTGCTGGATTCTGCGTGTCCAAGAACCGGGGTCAGGCCCCCCCTCATCCGACTCGATGGGCCCGCCACCGCCGGCACCGGCTCCCCCGCCCCGGCCACCCTCACCGGCCACGACCTCGCCGACCTTGTCCGCGACGTCGTCCCGACCGTGACCGTCCTGGCCGAACCCGTCGACCACGACGACACCCCCCGCGTCCTCGCGTTCGGCGCCCAGGTCGACGTGCGCACCGTGCGCGCCGGGACCCGCACCGACGACCCCACCGGCCCACTGACCCCCGACCAAGTCGCCGGATACCTCGCCAAGTACTCCACCAAGGACTCCAGCAGCCTGCACGGCCACGGGCAAAACCGGCCCCACATCATCGCGCTGCAACACCAGTGCCGTCAGATGGCCCAGCGCGCCGCAGCCTTCCACGCCCCCGACCACGACTACCGGCGCATGCACAAATGGGTGCGCTGCCTCGGCTTCCGCGGACACTTCGGCACCAAGTCCCGCCGCTACTCCATCACCCTCGGAGCACTACGCCGCGCCCGATCACGCTGGCAAGAACTCGCCGCCCAATCCCGACGCACCGGCACCCCCATCGACACCCGCGACCTCGAAGCCCGCCTCCTGGCCGACGACGCCGACGAAACCACCCAAGTCATCGGGTCCTGGACCTACACCGGCACCGGCTGGCGCGACGACACCGAAGAAGCACTCGCCCTCGCAGTCGCCGCCCGCTCCCGCGAATACGACCTGTGGAAAGCCCAACGACGCACCACCCGACGTGGACACTAGAGACAGGGGAAAGACATGGACCAGAGCACACCGACACCGGACGAGGCCGAGCTGCCTCGGCTGCTGACCACCAAGGACGTGGCGCGAGCGGTGCAGGTCTCGCCGTCGACGCTGTGCCGTTGGCGGCACTCCGGGGAGGGGCCGCGCGTGACGTGGCTGTCACCCTTCATCCCGCGGTACCGCCGTGAGGACGTCGACGCGTGGCTGAGGAAGGCGGCGGCGTGAGCATCCAGAAGACCCCGAACGGGCGCTTCCGGGCGAAGTTGAAGAGCGGACGGGTCAACGTCGCCAGCCGTGTCTTCGACACCCAGCGGGAGGCCAAGGCGTGGCTGGCGCGCGAACGTGCGGCCCTGTCCGGCGGGGTCGACCCACGGGCGGGGCGGCAGCGGGTCCGGGTCCTCGTGGTGCAGTGGCTCGAGGTCCGGCGCACGACGGTGGCCGCGAAGACCTACAGGGCAGACCAGGACCTGCTGCGGCTGATGCCGACCAGCATGCTGGCGCTCCACGTGTCAGCGGTCTCGGGTCGGGAGGTCGCCCGCTCCTTCGAGAGCCTCCTCTCTGACGGTCTCGCCGAGAGCTCGGTCCGACGCTTCCGAGCCAGCCTCTCCTCCTTCTTCGCTTGGTGCGTGCGCGAGAAGATCGTCCTGGCCAACCCGGTCATCGGCGTGACCGTGCCCAAGCAGTCCGGCGAGGTCGAGGAGATGGACCCCTTCACCGAGGAGGTCCTCGAGGAGGTCCACGCCGCCTGGGCCACGGCCTCGCCGCATCTCGCGGACCTGCTGCTGGTGCTGGCGTGGACGGGCTTGCGGTGGGCGGAGGCTCGGGCGATGCGGGTCGAGGACGTCATGCAGGTCCCGACTCCCGGTCTGCTCGTCCGACGCTCGCAGCCTGAGGGTCAGGCGGTGAAGGCCACCAAGGGGCGGCGGTCACGTCGAGTGCCCTTGGCCAACCGGGTGCTGCCGATCGTGCTGCGGTTGTCGGAGGGCAAGGCCCAAGGGGATCTGCTCTTCACGACCGAGCGAGGGGCGCAGCTGCACCGCTCTGCCGTGCTCCGCTCGGTCCACTGGCCGACGACAGGTCGCGGCCGCCGGATCCACGACCTGCGGCACACCGCGGCGTGCCTCTGGCTGAGTCGTGGGGTCGATCCCGGGACGGTGCAGGCGTGGATGGGTCACGAGTCCATCGCGACGACGAACAGGTACCTGCACTTCCTCGGCACGGGCGCTGACCGGGCGGGTCTGGACCGGCTCAATGCCGCGCCGGGGGGCACCGGGGGGACACATCGCGAGGCGGGGTCGGAATGACAAAGCGAAACCCCGGCCGAGTTTCCAGCGTTTTCGCTGGTCGGCCGGGGTGTCCCGGTGGTGGAGCTGAGGGGATTCGAACCCCTGACCTTCTCATTGCGAACGAGACGCGCTACCAACTGCGCCACAGCCCCGAGAACGACGGCAACCATAACACCGGCGTGGCCGGGACTCGCAATCCGGGCGACTAGAGTCGGCAGACCATGGACCTGTGAGGAGCCGCATGAGCGACGAGCGCCGCCCGAAGGGAGTGCGGCTGCCCCGCATCCCCCGCCGCCTGCCCCAGCTGCCTGCGGCCCCAGCGCCTGAGCGCCAGATCGTCATCCAGACCACGCCCCCGACGCCGTCGGCCCCAGCGACGGTCCCGCCGACCTTCCGGGCGGCCTCGGAGTGGGTCTGGCGCAGCCTGGTCATCGGCGTCGGGATCCTCGCGCTGCTCTGGATCATCTCGAAACTGTCCGAGGTCGTCTTCCCGGTGATCATCGCGCTGCTCCTCGCGGCCCTCCTCGAGCCGCTCTACCAGCGGCTGCGCGTGGTCCTGCCCCGCGGGCTGGCCGCCGGCGTCACGGTGCTCGGCACCCTCGCCGTCCTCGTCGCGCTCTTCAGCTTCGTCGGCAACCAGTTCGCCGACCAGCTCGACGACATCGTCGGCCAGGTGACCCAGGGCATCGAGGAGTCGCGCGAGTGGATCGTCTCCACCTTCGGTCTCACCGAGGGCCAGATCACGACGTGGCTCACCGAGCAGTGGGCCAAGGTCGCCCAGGGCGAGGACCTCTCGGCCCGCGCGACCCAGGCCGGCCTGACCGTCGGCCACCTGCTCACCAGCTTCTTCCTGGCGATGTTCTCGCTCTTCTTCTTCCTCTACGACGGGCCCGGCATCTGGGCGTGGATCGTTCGCCTCTTCCCGCGCGGCGCCCGCGCCAAGGTCCTCTCCTCCGGCGCCATCGCCTGGAACCAGCTCAAGGCCTTCACCCGCGCGACGATCCTCGTCGCCGGGGTCGACGCGCTCGGCATCGGCCTGGGCGCCTTCGTCCTCGGCGTCCCCTTCGCCTCCGGCATCGCGCTGCTCGTCTTCATCGGGTCCTTCGTCCCGATCGTCGGAGCGCTCGTCTCCGGCTTCATCGCGGTCGCGCTGGCCTTCGTCGCCAAGGGACCAGTCACTGCCCTGATCATGCTCGGCGTCGTCATCGCGGTGCAGCAGCTCGAGTCGCACGTGCTGCAGCCGCTGCTCCTCGGCCGGGCCGTGCGGGTTCACCCGCTCGCGGTGATCCTCGGCATCGCCACGGGCATCATCGTCGGCGGCGTCATCGGGGCCCTCGTCGCGGTCCCGACGGTCGCCGTGCTCAACGCCGTGGGCCACAACCTCCTCGACCCCGAGCCCGAAGACGTCGACGACCCCGCCGACCTCGTCGAGTCACGGGAGCAGGGCGAGGAGATCCGTGAGGACGTCGCGGAGGACGACGAGCGCAGCCGCCTCGAGTCCTGATGGACGAAGGGGGCTCAGCCCCAGCCGGCGATGGCCGGCAGCTCGTCGTCCTCGACGTCGATGACCTGCGGCACGTCGTCGGCGGCTGCTGATGCAACCGGAGCGGCGGTCGGCGCGGGAGCCGGCTCGGGCCGGTGGGCCGCGGCCTTCATCGTGTAGACGGGGCGCGGTACGGGGGTGGGCTGCCAAGTGCCCGGCTCGGCCTCGGCGACCGGGGTCGCGACCTCGGTCTCGGGCTCGGCGGCCGGGGCGGCGGCAGCGACGTCGTAGATGCGCTCGGGCGCGCGGGGCGCGGCGGCCGGAGCAGCGCTGGCCCGGGGGGCGCTCGGCGCGTTCGGGCGTGCGGCGGCCCGCTCGCGACGAGCCGCGGCACGCTCGGCGGCACGGGCCCGACGCTCGACCTGCACGGCCTGACGCAGCCAGCCGAAGGCCGCGACGGTCCCGACGAGCCAGGCGAGCCCGACCCACCAGGGCAGCGGGCCGAAGGCCGCGACGAGGGCGACGACGGGCAGCAGCACGGCCATCGTGAGCAGCACCAGACCGCGCACGCGACGGGGGGCACCGACGGCCGGCTCGGCGAGGCGGCCGCGCTGCGGCGCCTCGGCACGCTGCGGAGCCTCGGCGTGCTTGACGGTCACCTCGGGTCGCGCGGCACGCACCGGAGCGACGGAGTAGGAGCGCGGCGTCGGCTCGGCCGACTCACGACGCAGTCGGTGGTCGTCGAGGACCCGCATGGCAGCGGAAAACCGGTCGACGGACCGCACGGTGGAGAGGTGGTCGCGGCGCTTGATCCAGTACTGGAGGAGATAGACAGCCCAGATCGCCACGACGAGGACGAAGATGAGGCTGCTCGGCTGCACGAGGACAACGCTATGAGGACGAGCACCGCGCGTGGCGCAGGCTACTCGGTGTGTCGCGCACGTGACGGATGTTGTGGGTGTGACACGCGCGCCGTGAGCCCTCCGGGACCGAGCTCCTCGCGCACGACGGCGAAGCTGCGGTGGTCGCGCCAGTCCCCGTCGATGTGCAGGTAGGCACGCCGCAGGCCCTCCTCGCGCAGCCCCAGCTTCGCCGCGACGGCCAGGCTCGCGGGGTTGTCCGGGCGGATCTCCAGCTGCACCCGGTGCAGGTTGCGGCCGCGCGGGTCCATGAGGTGGTCGGCGATCGTGGCGACCGCCGTCGGGGCGATGCCCCGGCCGGCGACCTCCTGACCGACCCAGTAGCCGATGCTCGCCGAACGCAGCGCGCCTTCGACGATGCTGCTGGCCGCGACCATCCCGACGAGTCGCCCGGCGACGACGACCACCAGGCTCAGCCCGCCGCCGACGCGGGCCTCGCGCCGCAGCGCCCGCACATAGCCCCCGAAGTCGGCCGCGATGTCGCGTCGCGCCGGCCCGCCGGGCGGCACCGTGGGGTCCCACGGACGCAGCCAGTCGGCATTGCGCTCCCGCAGCGCGACGAACTCGGCGCGGTCCCCCCTTCGCACGGGACGAAGGGAGATCTCCTCGCCCGCAGGAGTGGTCCCGGTAAGGACGACCTCGCGCGAGCGCCTCACTGCGGCAACGTGACCCGGCCCTCGAGCCGGGTCCCGTCCGCCACCGTCGTCGGCTCGCTCGCGACGACCTCGACATCTCCCACGGCCACGACGTCGGCACCGAAGGTCACATCGCCCTCGACGGCGAAGCTCGTGCACTCGCGCAGCGAAGGAGCCCCGGCGGGGAAGCGGGCGTCGAAGTCGGCGAGGAACTTGTAGCTGCCGTCGAGGCTGACCCGCGGGTCCTTGCGCTCGATCCGCGAGACGACCCGCCAGGCCTCGTCGAGCTCGAAGACGTCGCTGCGCACGAGGAGCAGCTCGTTGGTCGTCTTGACCGGACGGAAGCGCGAGCGCGGCACGCGCAGCGCGACGCTGCCCTCGAAGGCCTCGACGGCCGTGCCCATCGCCGACTCGATCTGGATGATCGGGGTGGAGTCGGCGCGCGTGGGGTCGACGGTCTTGCGGTTGATGATGATCGGCAGGCCGAGGACGCCGTCGCGCTCCCGCAGCAGGGCGTCGAGCTCGTCGAGGCCGACCCACAGGTTGTTGGTGTTGAACCAGCCGTGGCGCGAGGTGTCCTGGAAGAGATCCTCCTCGCCGTCGACGACCATGGCCGACTCGCGCAGGACGATCCGTCCGTCGCTGCGGCGCACGGCGACGTGACCACCCTTGCGGTCGTTGGCCGTTCGCTCGGCGACCTCGGCCGCGAAGGGGATGCCCTCGGCGAGCAGCCAGGCCGCGATGTCGGGGTCGCAGGTCGCGCCGAGGTTGTCGGAGTTGGAGATGAAGGCGTAGCGGATGCCGGCAGCGCGCATCTGGTCGAGCAGGCCGGAGGCGGCGAGCGAGACGTAGACGTCGCCGTGGCCGGGCGGGCACCACTCGAGGGTGGGGTCGTCGGGCCAGGTCACCGGCGCGAGGGTCGCGGCGTCGAGCTTGGGCTCCATGCTCTGCACGAAGTCGAGCGGCAGGTCCTGGCGCGCCAGCTGCGGGTAGCGCTCGAGGATCTCGAGCGACTCCTCGCGGGTGCGGAAGGAGTTCATCAGCACGAGCGGCGGGCGGGTGCCGTAGCGCTCCTCGAGGGCGATGAGCTGGCGGGCGATGATGTCGAGGAAGGTCAGTCCGTCACGCGCGACGACGGCCGACTTGGGCCCGGACATGCCCATGCTCGTGCCGAGACCGCCGTTGAGCTTGATGACCGCGACCTTGGCCATCGCGGCCCGGCGCTCGTCGTCGCTCACCTCGATGGCGGCGAGCTCGGGCGGGTCGACGAGCGGCTCGATGCTCTCCTCGGGGATCGTGCCCTGGGCGCCGTCGGCGAGCTGCTGCCAGTAGTCCTCGAAGACCGCCACGGCCCGCCGGTCGACCCCGCGCGCGGTCATCCTGGCGACGGCCTCGTCTCGCCCTGCTGCTCCCATGCCGGTCAGCCTACGATGCGCTCATGGCGCCCGCCCGGAGGACGAAGGGAGAGATCCGTCGCCTCCTGCGGGCCCGGCGGCGGGAGCTGGCGGCCGCTCGAGACCTCACGGCAGACGGGGCGGCGCTGGCGGAGCACCTCCTCGACCACCCGCCGGCGGGCTGGCCCGGAGCCACCCCGGGCGCCGCCCCCACGACCGTCCTGTCCTACGAGTCGCTGCCCCACGAGCCGCCGACCGCCGGGGTCAACACCGCCCTGCAGGCGGCCGGCCACCGCGTGCTCGTGCCGATCACCCTGCCCGACATGCGGCTGGAGTGGTGCGACCTCGCCGACCCCGACCGCACCCCGCTGGGCATCGATTCCCCCACGCGCGCCGACCTCGTCCTCACCCCGGCGCTGGCCGTCGACACGGCCGGCACGCGGCTCGGGCAGGGCGGCGGCTGCTACGACCGGGTGCTGCCGATGCTCGCGGAGGGCACCCCCTTCGTCGTCCTGCTCCACCCCGGTGAGGTCACCGACGAGCCGCTGCCCGCCGACCCCCACGACGTGCCGGTGGCGCTCGTGCTCACTGCGGACGGGTGGAGCCGGGCACGAGCGTGAGGGTCTCCTCGGTCGACTCCTCGACGGCGCGACGGGTGCTCGGCCAGGGATAGGTCTCGCCCGCGAGCCAGGCCTGCGTCTGGTCGTCGTAGTGGTCGCTGAAGGGGTGCCCCGAGGCCCCGGTCTGGTTGACCCACCGGGAGGCGTCGAGGTCGCCGAGGTCGACGACCATGCGCATCGACGGCGCATTGGTCACGCCGAATCCCTCGGGCGCGGCCCAGGCCATCGCGTTGACCGTCGAGGTGCCGCCGGCGACCGGGTGCGACCCGCCGTTGACGAGGCGGCGCACCGGCCCGGGCACGTCGTCGCCGCCGAGCACCTGGTGGCGGAAGGTCACCCGGTGCAGCTGGTCCCACCGCCACGTCGTCGGGTCCTTGCCGAGCTCGCGGGTCAGCTCGAGTCGGGCGTCGACGAGGGCGCGCCGCAGGATCTCGTCGCGGCCCTCGAGCACGCCGGGCGTCGTCCGGTCGTCCCACCAGCCGCTGCGCGGCTTGTCGAGCAGCTGCTCGATCGCGGTCCAGTAGGCCGACTCCCCGCTCGCCGGCAGCTCGGCGGGCAGGTCGTCGTCGAAGGTCAGCCGCACGAGCTGCTGCCACACGGCGTTGAAGTACATGGCGGCCGCGGCGTGCGAGCCCCCACCGGACGGCTGGCTGTCGTCCCAGTCGCGCAGCAGGTCCCGCGCGTCCTCGGTGAAGTCGTCGTCGAGGTCGATCTCGAGCAGCCGGTCGACGAGCACCAGCGCCAGCCCGTGGTGGGTGTCGAGCTGCACCCGCGCCATCTTGTCCGGGCTCACCCGCTCCTCGCTGAGCAGCAGGTCGTGGATGCGTTGCGACCGGTAGCCGTGGTCCCACTCCGTCGTGAGGAAGGGGGTGGTGCTCGCCGTGACCTGCTGGTTGGCCGTGACGACCAGACCCTCCTTCGGGTCGAGCGCCCACGGCAGGTCCTCGAAGGGCACGTAGCCCGTCCAGTCGTAGGTCTCGTCCCAGCCCGGCGCCGGCAGCCAGCCCGGCGGGTGGTCGCCGATGCCCTGGCGGACCGGCACCCGGCCGGGCGCCTGGTAGCCGATGTGACCGGCGGTGTCGGCGTAGACGAGGTTCTGGCTGGGGACGGCGAAGTCCTGTGCCGCAGCGCGGAACTCGTCGAAGTTGCTCGCGGTGTTGAGGCCGAAGATCGCGTCGGCGGTGCGCCCCGGCTCGAGCGCGGTCCAGGCGAGCGAGACGGCGTAGCTCTGCGTGCTCCGGCCCTCGACCTCGACCTCCTCCCCCGCCTCGGCGACCGTGGGGACGACGTCGGAGAGGATCGGCCCGTGGCCGGTCGAGCGCACGGTGATCCGCTGTGTCTTGCCACCGGCGACCCGGATCCGCTCGACGCGGGTGTCGAGCGGCACGAGACGCCCCTTGCGCAGGTAGCGGTCGTCGGTGATCTGCTCGAGGTAGAAGTCGGTGACGTCCGGCCCGAGGTTGGTGAGGCCCCAGGCGATGTCGCGGTTGTGCCCGATGACCACGCCCGGCACCCCGGCGAAGGTGTAGCCCGAGACGTCGAAGGGGCAGGCGTCGCTGACCTCGCGGCAGTGCAGCCCCATCTGGTACCAGATGCCCGGCTGCGTCACCCCGAGGTGCGGGTCGTTGGCGAGCAGCGGCTCGCCGGTGGTCGAACGCTCCGCGCTCACCGCCCAGGCATTGGACCCGACGCCCTCGCCGTGCCCGAGGAGCGGTGGGACGGCGTCGATCGCGGCGACCGTCTCGGTCATCGCAGTGCGGGCCTGCGAGGTACGAAGGGGGACGCCCTCCCCCTTCGTCGTGAAGGCGGGACGCTCCTGCGTCGACGGCCGCCAGTCGCGGCCGGACAGGATCGGGGCGTGCTCACGGGTCGGGTAGGCCGGGTAGAGGTCCTCGATCATCGCGTCGCTGACCCGGCCCTGGAGCAGCGCGCGGGTCAGCTCGCCGTCGTAGTTGCCGCGCAGGTCCCAGGCCATCGCCTTGAGCCAGGCGAGCGAGTCGACCGAGGTCCAGTGCTCGACCTGGTACTCCGGGAGGGTGAGGTCGAGGACGGTGTACTCCAGGGCCATCGACGCCGTGGAGCCGTGCTCGTCGATCCACGCGTTGACCCCGGCGGTGTAGGCCGAGAGGGCCTGCCGGGTCCGCGGGTCGAGCGTCGGCAGCTCCGCCTCGGCGACGCGTCGCCAGCCCATCGTGCGCACGACCTTGTCGGTCTCGACACCGGGCTCGCCGACGAGCTCGGCGAGGCGACCGGCGGTGATGTGCCGCCGCAGGTCCATCTCGAAGAACCGGTCCTGAGCTTGCACGTAGCCCTGCGCCCGCATGAGGTCGCCGGTCGTGTCGGCGTAGACGTGGGGCACGCCCTGCGCGTCGCGCAGCACCTCGACCTTGCCGTCGAGCCCGGCCAGCTCGATCGTCCCGCTCGTCTGCGGCAGGGGTCGGCGGCCCTGACCGATGACGACGCCGGCGAGGACCACCGCGGTGACGAGCACGAGCGCCAGCACGACGACGAGGGTGCGGCGGACCTTACGCACGAGGCTCACCCTGCGAGACTATGCGCAGACGACGGGCGGAGGAGGTCTTCAGGTGACGATGGGCGATCCTGCGGCCGCGGGCTTCGACCTGTCGCAGCTCTCGCTCGTCCTGCTTGCCGGGTCGCTCGTGCTCGTCGTCGCCGTCGCCGCCGTGCGGCTGGCCACCCACTCGGGCCTGCCGACGCTCCTGCTCTACCTGGCCATCGGTCTGGCGCTGGGGCGGGAGGGGCTGGGCATCCCCTTCGACTCCGAGCAGATGGCGCAGGTGCTCGGCTACTGCGCGCTCGTGCTCATCCTCGTCGAGGGTGGCCTCACGACGAGGTGGTCCTCGATCCGCGCGTCGGTCGCCCCGGCGCTCGCCCTCTCCACCGTCGGCGTGCTCGTGTCCGTCGCCGTGGTCGCCGTCGCGCTGCACCAGATCCTGGACACCGACTGGCGGATCAGCCTGCTCATCGGCGCGATCCTCGCCTCAACCGACGCGGCCGCCGTCTTCTCCGTGCTGCGGGTGGTGCCGCTGCCGCGGCGGCTGTCCGGGATGCTCGAGGCCGAGTCCGGCTTCAACGACGCCCCGGTCGTCATGCTCGTCACCGCCCTCTCGCTGCAGATCGCCCACCCCGCCGACGCCGAGCCGTGGTGGGCCATCGGCCTGCTCGCCATCGCCGAGCTCACCGGCGGGGCGCTCATCGGTCTGGCGATCGGGTGGCTCGGCGGCAAGCTCATGCAGCGGCTGGCCCAGGGCACGTCCGGGCTCTTCTCCCTCGGGGTGATGTCCATCGGGGTGCTCGCCTACGCGGCGGCCGCGACGGTGCACACCTCGGGCTTCATCGCCTGCTACCTCGCTGCGCTCGTCCTGGGCAACATGCACCTGTCGCACCGTCAGTCGGTCACCGGCTTCGCCGAGGCGCTCGGCTGGCTCGCCCAGATCGGCCTCTTCGTCATGCTCGGCATGCTCGCCCGCCCCTCCGGGATCGTCGAGGAGATCCCCCGCGCGATCGTCGTGGGGCTCGTCCTGCTGCTCGTGGCCCGGCCGCTGTCGGTGCTCGTCTCGCTCACCCCCTTCGGCGTCCCGTGGCGCGAGCAGGCCTTCCTCTCGTGGGCCGGTCTGCGCGGGGCCGTGCCCGTCGTCCTCGCCACGGTGCCGGTGACCACCTCCGTGCCCGGCGTCGAGTGGGTCTTCGACCTGGTCTTCATGCTCGTCGTGATCTTCACGCTCGTGCAGGCGCCCCTGCTGCCGTGGGTGGCCCGCCGGCTGCGGGTCACCGAGCCGGCGCTGGCGACCGGGGTGGTCGTCGAGTCGGTCCCGCTCGAGCAGCTCGGCGCCGAGATGCTCGAGGTCGCGGTCGTGCCCGGCTCCCGCCTGGCCGGTGTCGAGGTCTACGAGCTGCGGCTGCCGCGCGGGGCCAATGTCTCGCTCGTCGTCCGTGACGAGGCGACCTTCGTCCCCGACGCCCACACCCGGCTGTTGACCGGCGACCGGCTCCTCGTCGTCACCCCCGGGGCGCTTCGCGAGGCGACCGAGGCCCGCTTCCGTGCCGTGTCGCGGGCAGGTCGACTGGCCGGGTGGCGGACCGACGTATGATATGAGCCGATATGCCTACCTATGCCTACGCCTGCGCCGACTGCGGCCACGCCTTCGACATCGTCCAGTCCTTCAGCGACGACGCGCTGACGGTGTGCCCGCAGTGCGACGGCACCCTGCGCAAGCAGTTCAACGCCGTGGGCGTCGTCTTCAAGGGCGGCGGGTTCTACCGCAACGACTCGCGCTCCAACGACTCGTCCTCCTCGAGCTCGAGCGACTCGTCCTCCTCGAGCGCGTCGGGGTCGTCGAGCAGCTCCTCGAGCGCGTCGAGCTCCAGCTCGTCCACAAGCTCGAGCGCTGCGACCGCGTCGTCCACCGCCAGCTGACGCCTGCCCCGACCGGCCCGCCGCGCCCCTAGCGTCGGGCCATGGCCGCATCCGCTCTCGCCCAGCACCTGCCCTCGCTCTTCGGGCCCTCCCGACGTGCCGCGTGGCGCCTCTCGCTCGCCCGCCGGGCCCTTGCCGCGCTGTCGATCCTGCTCGCACTGCACCTGGCGCTCGGCGCGCTCGCGCCGGCCGAGAGCCTCGCCCCGAGTTCCTCGACACCCACCGGCCCCGAGCTCTCCCTGCCGCTGGCGATGCCCGCAGACCACCTCTCCCCCGGCGACCGGGTCGGCGTCTACCTCCCCGGCCGTGCAGAGCCCGTCGTCGCCTCGGCCCGCTTCCGCGGGGGCGACGAGGACGCGTCCGGGCGCAGCGTGGCTCGGATCACGCTGCGCGACAACGACATCGGCGCGATCCTGCGCCAGATGGGGGTCGACGGGCCGACCCAGGGCGGCTTCGTGCTCGTCCGCCACGGCTGATGCGACACGACGGGTGGCGCATGGCCGCGCAAACGGCCTCCCCATGGTCCACACTGAAAGACGAGCGGCCTCGGTCGCGACCCCTGTTACCCAGTTGAAGGGAGACCCTCGTGAAGGGCTTCAAGGACTTCCTCATGCGCGGCAATCTCGTCGAGATCGCCGTCGGTCTGATCATGGCGACCTCGTTCGGCACCGTCGTCGCGACGTTCACCGAGCTGCTGCTGTCGGCCATCGCCAAGGTCGTCGGCGCCAACCCCGACTTCACCAGCTTCAAGCCGGGCGACCTGCCGGTCGGTGCCTTCATCACCGCCGTCATCGCCTTCCTCATCCTCGCCTTCGTCGTGTACTTCTTCGTCGTGAAGCCGTACACCGCGATGCGTGCGCGCTTCGTCGCCGCCGAGGAGGAGACCACCGACGAGTCCGTCGAGCTCCTCCGCGAGATCCGCGACTCCCTGCGCGCCGGCCGCGCCTGAGTCACGCCACGAGCACGACCCAACGCCCGCCTCACTCCCAGTGAGGCGGGCGTTGCTCGCGCAGCCAGCGGTCGTGCTCGTCCTCGTCGGGGCGCTCGCCCCAGCCGCGGTCGGTGTCGTCGCGGGTCTGCTCCGGGCGGGTGCGCGGCCGAGGCGTCCGCGGCTGCTCCTCGGGTGCCTGCCCCTCGGGCGTCTCACTCATGACTGCTCCTGATCTCCGATGGCTTCGCGCACCGCTCGGGCGACCTGGGCCTCCTGACGTGCCGGGTCGGCGAAGATGTCCACGGCCCACAGCCGCAGGTGGTGCCACCCGAGGTCGGTGAGTCGCTCGACGAGGATCCGGTCGCGCTGCCGGGTCGACGCCAGGCCGGCGTAGCCGGGCCCGTCGACGTCGACGGCCAGGAGCATGCGCTCGGTGTCGCGGGGGTCGGCGACGGCGATGTCGATACGGTGCTCGCCCATGCCGACGCCGGTGCGCACCGACAGGCCGCCCTCGCGCAGCCTCTGGACGAAGCCGTCGAGCAGCGGGCTGAGCGCGGGAGGCTCGGGTTCCTCCTGCGGGGTCCGGTCGGCCAGACCGGCCAGCAGGGTGCGCAGCGCGCGATGCCCCGGCCGGTCGCCGTGCTCGCCGGTGAGGTCGTCGGCCTCGAAGGTCGTCACCCAGGTCACGCTGCGACGGGCGCGCGTGGCCGCGAGCAGGACGAGCTCGCCCCCGGTGTCGCCGCTCAGCGCACCGAGACGTCGCACGACCCGGCCCTGCGGCGTGCGGCCGAACCCGACCGAGACGATGACCGCGTCGCGCTGCTCGCGCTGCCAGCGGTCGGCGGGCTTGATGAGCAGGGGCTCGGGCAGCTCGGCGATCGCCCGCGCGATGGCCGGGTCACCCTGGGCGAGCTCGGCCACGGCATCGGCGATCCGCTCGGTGTGCGCCCGACCGAAGGTCACGATGCCCACGGAACGCCCCGGGTGCCCGCTCAGCTGGCGGCGCAGCCTCTCGAGCACCGCCTCGACCTCGACGGTCGAGCTCTCGACGAGCCCGGTGCGCTCGTCGAGGATGCCCAGGCCCTCGACGCGCACGAGGTGGACGTCTTCGCGGGCGAGGGGCGGCGGCGGGTGGACGAGCTCGCCGGCGGACGAGCCGTCGACGAGCAGGTTGGCGACCCGCGGGCGGGGGTAGGCGCTGTCCCGCAGCGCGGCGGTCGGGAGCACGTCTGCGGCGACGTCGGCGAGCGAGCGCTTCGGTGCTGCAGGTGCGGACACGCCGGCGTCCGCGGACCAGGTCGCGGGCGGCAGCTGGCCGCGGTCGCCGATGACGAGCAGCTGGCCGCCGCGGGCGATCCCGGAGAGGGTGCGGGCGAGCGAGGTGCGCGAGGCGTCGTCGACGACGACCAGATCGAAGCGCTCGTCTCCCGGCAGCACCTGCCCGATGACGAAGGGGGACATCGCCCAGGCGGGAGCCGCGGCGCGCAGCAGCCCGCCCCACGAGTCGAAGGCCCGGGTCCACGGCGGTCGCGCCACGATCCCCTCGTGGGCGGCGGCGACCTCACGCGCGGCGGAGCGGAAGCGCCGACCCTCGACGTGGAAGCGCTCCCGCTGCCGGGTAGCGATGCGAGCGACGTTGGCGCCCAGGCTCGCCCGGTCGGCCTCGACGAAGGTGCGCAGTGCCTCGTCGAGGCTCTCCCCGGTGATCGCCGAGTACCGCTCGTCGCGGCCGGCCTCGGCGAGGACCGAGGTCCACCAGACGAAGCGGACCTCGTCGGCGACAGCGTCGGGCGCGACCCGGCGGGCAGCGAGGTCGTCGAGCAGGTCGCCGAGACCACGGGCCCGCAGGTCGTCGAGATCCTCGATGACCTCGGGCACGGCACGCACGCCCGTCGTGTCCTTGGCGAGAGCGTCGAGGCGGGCGGTCAGCTCCTCCCACGGGGTGTCGAGCAGGTCGCCGCCCGCGTCGGTGTCGGCGAGCACGGACCCCACATGGGTCAGGTCGGCGTAGACGCGCTCGTAGGCGGTGTGCGCGCGGTCCATGTCGGCCGGGATGCGGGGGCGTCCGCCGCCACCGGTGAGGCGCGACCAGGAGCGACGCTGCTCGGCGGCCAGCCGCAGCGCGGCGTGGAGGTCCTCGGGCGGGCGACCCGGGCGCAGCAGTCGGCGGGCCTGACCACGCAGGCGCCGCCGCTCGATGGCGCCGAGCGCCTCGAGGTCGGGCGTGCCCTTGGGCGCGGTGGCCGCGAGCAGGTGGTCGAGCGGGGTGTCGAAGACCTCCGGCCGGAAGACCTCGAGGGTGTCGCGGATCTCCTCGATGCCGGCGAGGAACCGACCGAGGTCGGCCGGGCGCCCGGACCGCGGCTCGGCGATGTCGGCGAAGACGTCGCGCACCGTCGTGCGCAGCGACGCGAGGCTGCCGTCCTTGCCGCGCAACCGCTCCAGCGCCGCGAGCACCTCGTCGACGTCGGCCGTGGAGGTCAGCCGGGCGCCCTGCCAGGGCTCGTCGCTGCGCTCGGGGCGCCAGGCCTTGCGGGTCGCGACACCGGTGAGCTGCGCGGCGAGAGCGTCCCTCCCTTCGGCATCGAGGGCGGCGAGCGTGCGGCCGGTGATCCGGACACGGGAGCGGGGCGCCGGTCGGCACGTCGACAGACCGACGATCGCGTCCTGGGCGTCGGCGATGGACACGCCCCAGGGCTCACGCGGCTGGTGCATGGCGTGGGTGTGGCCGTCGAGGATGCGGGCGGCCGACGCCGCGCGCCGGCCCGGCTGGCTGAAGGAACGGTCTGAGTCCGGCAGCCCGCGGGGCCAGCGCTCGGTGACGATCGCGGGGTCGATCTCGGCGGCGGGGTCGGTGACGTGGACGAGCAGGTCCGCCAGGCCGGCTGGGCGCAGCTCGCCGGCGACGGCCTCGATGGCAGAGGCCTTTTCGGTGAGGAGCAGGACGGAGCGGCGCTCACCGGCGGCCTGCGCGATGACCGAGGCGACGAGCCGGGCGACACCGGTTCCGGGCGGCGCGTCGACGTAGAGGTCCTGACCGTCGGCGACGCGGTCGAGCACCGCCTGCTGGTCGGCCGTGACGTCGAGGACGGCGGAGTCGGCAACGCTCGGCGCCTCGGCCTCGGGCGAAGGGAGTGCCTCGCCCGCCAGCAGCGCCGCCGCCGGGCCCTGCTCGAGCGCACCCGACTCGGTGAGCCGGGAGAGGTCGGCGAGCGCCTCGGCCTTGCCGTAGGGGAAGGCCGCCAGGACGATCCGCGAGGAGATGGTGAGCTCGGGCAGGTCGGCGCACTGCTCGCGCAGGGCGTCGAGCACGGGCGTGGGGTTGAAGCCGCGACCGTCGCCGCGGCCGAGGTCGGCGAGGGCCTCGCCGTCGATGTCGCGCCTCAACGCCCGACGCAGGTAGGTCAGGAGCGCGGGGTTGATCTCGACCCGGGGGGCCAGGTCGAGGGCGAAGTCGGGCCCGGGCCGCAGCCGCCGCAGGGCGGCTCGGCGGAGCACGACCGGGGCGAGCGGGCGCTCCTCCTCGCCGGGCACGTGCCACGAGGCGGCGCCCATGGCGAGGAAGCAGGTGTGCACGCCGTGCTCCTCGGCGATCCGCTCGACGTGCTCGGTGAGGCTGGCCGCCCGGCGCTGTGCCCGCAGCAGGGCCCCGGGCTCACGGACGAGGTCGGACAGGCGGGCGTCGCGGCCGGAGAGGAGCATCGCCACGCCACCGGGGTGGGCGTTGGTCAGGTCGACGACGTGGGGATCGCGGGTCGGCCAGATGAGAGTGTTGGGGCCGCCGAGCTCCATCAGCTCGCGGCGCAGGGAGGAGACGTCGGCCGGCGCCTGGGCAGGGGTCGTCGGCACAGGAGTCACGACGCCAACGCTAACAACCGGAGCGGCGCCCCAGCGGGACCAACAGCCCGAGCAGCAGCGCCGCGCCGCCGGCGAGCAGCCCGAGCGCCGGGTAGCCCCACCAGCCGACGACGACGCCCGCCAGGGCTCCCCCGCCACCACCGGCGAGGCCCATCGCGACGTCCGACAGTCCCTGGGCCGCAGGCCGCTGACGCAGTGGCACGGCGGCCGTCAGCAGGGTCGAGCCGGCGATGAGGGTGCAGGACCAGCCCATGCCGAGCAGCACCAGCGCCGCCGTCAGGCGAAGGGAGTGCCCGCTCGCGGTCGACGCGGCGAGCAGGCTCGCGGTGAGCAGCACCCCCGCACCGACCGCGATGACCGCCCGGGAGCCCCAGCGGTCGACGGCCCAACCGGTGAGTGGTGAGAAGGCGTACATCCCGACGACGTGGAGGGAGATGACCAGACCGATGATCTCGAGGCCGGCGTGGCCGTGCCGCATGTGCAGCGGGGTCATGATCATCACCGACACCATGACGACGTGACCGAGCGCCATGGCGACCACGCCCATGAGGGCGTCGGGTCGGGTGCGGATCACCGCCCAGCCGCGGGTCGCCTCCCCTTCGAGCCCGGCCGTCGGGTCCGGCTCGTCGTGGTCGACCTGCAGGCTGCGGGCGGTCAGGAGCGGGTCCGGCCGCAGCGCGGCCGTGAGGACGAGGGCGGCCAGGGCGATACCCACGAGCGAGAGGACGTAGGGCCCGACGAGCGCCGGCAGGTGTAGCTGGCGGGCGACCCACTGCCCCGGACCGGTGAGGTTGGGGCCGGCCACCGCCCCGATCGTCGTCGCCCAGACGACGACCGACAGGTGGCGGCCACGGTGCGCGTCGTCGGCCAGGTCCGTCGCGGCGAACCTCGCCTGCGAGTTCGCCGCCGTCGCCCCGCCGAAGAGGAGGAACCCGACGAGCAGCACCGCGAAGGAGCCCACCACCGAGGCGGCCACGATGAGTAGCCCGCCGAAGATCGCCATGAGGTACCCCGTGGTCAGGCCGGGGCGCCTCCCCTTCGCCGCCATGACCCGCGCCACGACGAGGGCAGCGAGCGCGCCGCCCAGGGTCTGGGCGGTGCCGCCGAGGCCGGCCCAGGTCTCGCTGCCCGACACGTCGGCCGCGAGCAGGGCCCCGACCGCGGCCCCGGCGCTCACCCCCACGCCCCCGAGGACCTGCGACCCGGCGAGGGTGGCGACGGTGCGCCGCTGCAGGGCCGGGATGCTCACCGAAGGGAGTATGACGCGTACCCTGTCCCGTGGCGTGGTCGCCTCACCGCACCGCGCCGGGCCTCCGTAGCTCAGGGGAAGAGCACTTCTCTCCTAAAGAAGGTGTCGCAAGTTCGAATCTTGCCGGGGGCGCCGCCATTTATCGGGGATCTTCAGGCTGGCTGACCTCTCGAAGCCGGCTTCGTGGCCGGGTCATCCCCCGGAAGTGCTCCGCCCAGCCCGTCTAGTGCACGCGCACGGCGTCTAGTTCGCCGTCGTAGAGGTGGGCGTAGATCCGCGCCGTGGTGGCGATGGAACCGTGCCCCATTGCCTTCTGGATGAATCAAAGGTCTGCTCCGGCCATCCGCGCGAGGCTACCGAAGGTCCTCCTGAGGTCATGCGGGGTCACATGGTCCAGACCGAGCTGCCCGCGAGCCGCATCAAACCCTGACCGGCGCCGCCAGTTCCGACTCCGCATGTACGTCCCCTCGGGCGACGGGAACACCAAGTCGCGGCTGGACTTGCCGTCGACGCGGTCCGCCAAGAGATCCGCTATCCGACGTGGGATCCCGACGTACCGGTTCGAGGCTTTGCTCTTCGGCTCGCTCACGTCCATCCGACCGCACCGGCCTCACCGCCATCTACGCGAAACGCGGATCAGTGTCGACAGAAACCTGGATGCCTCTCATACACGGCGCAGAAGAGAATCGACGTGCTTGCTTTCTCGGCCAGCTTTCTGCATGATGCATTGCCGGACTTCGTAGACGCCCCAAGAGAACGTGCTTCGGTCGGGGCTCGGATCAGGCTCATCCTGGGGGACCCCGACTCGCGAGCTGTGGCTGTGCGCGGAAATGAGGAAGAAATTGGCGACTCGGTCATTCAAAGATGCCGGTTGACATGGAAATATCTGCGGCCTCTTGAGGGCACAGAGGGCATCGACCTCCGACAGCATGGCTGCACTCTCTACCAATCAATTTTTCGGTTTGATTGGGAGATGCTCGTCAACCAGCACATCTATGGAATCCCAGCCAGCCAGGCCCCGGTCTTCCACTTGAACGGGCTTCACGAGGGAACCCTTTCGCAGCATTCGAGAGATGGGCACAGAAGGTGTGGGAGACCGCTAAAGCCCCACCGGACACGGGTGAACCAAATCGGCGATCGTGACGCTGGAGGTCTCGACAATGTCGAATTCTGAATCTGATTCAGCGGAGAAGTCCAAATGGACCGTGGACTCCACAATCGAATCATAAAAAACCTCTGAGAGCATCTGGACTTCACCGTTCCCGTCGAGGACATACCCCTGCACTTCAACGACCGCGGAGAACGTGCAATCGAGGAGGGCTGAGTAACTAAAAACGTTACCGTCAACGTCCTCGACCGTGAACTCTTCCACCTCCGCAAGATGGACCTCAGTCACCTCCGGAATCCCCAGGACGCCAACGTCAGTAATCTGAAAGTTGCCCCCAAGAAGACTGCTTGGGGTCGAGTATTCAGTGATGTTCCAATCAATCTCTGAGTCCCAAGAAGGACTATGCCCATCACTGTCAGCTGTTACGAATTCTTGCCACGATCGCCAGGCTCGTAGGAAGTTCTTGGACACAACCTCTTCCGTTACCTCCTCAAGCAGTGTGTCCACATCCTCAGTTGCGGGAGGGATCGCGTACCCTCTCATGTGGATCTGGCGAAGGTTTGCGATGCGCATCTCTACATCGAGCTCTTTGCCGACCTTCTCAAAGTCTTTAACGTTACCGGTAACGAAGATCGGGAACTCCCCACCCGCGCAACGACCCAGAGCATCTCTGACTATGGAGGAGTCGACCGCCCCGGTCTTGACATTCGTCTTCGTGGTGCCCCCCCCTTGCCGGCAATTTGATCCAGAAGAGCCGCGACCGCCGATTCGCCCAGCATTGGGATGACCTCAACGTTCGAAATTTCCCCGAGCCGGGAAATGACTCCCTCTGGAGTGCTCATTTTCTTGTTAATGGCGACGTCCTGATCGAATGCATCGGCCTTAACTAAAATCGAGTAACTCTTGCGCAGCGCCGCCAAATCGCGTTCGCAGTGAGACACCCACTCATGTGCGACCTGCTGCGGCACCCAAACTGGAATCTCGTACTTCCCTAGCCGCTTGGCAAGACTTTCGATTGCTTCGTAGTCCGGATGTCCTTTGCCCCACAAGTTCGTGTCAAGAACCACGGCAACCGGCTTCTCCCACTCGTCACCCTCCAAGCGATCCACGGCGCAACTCCTTTGACTGGGTAGACTCTGGGCATGGGACGAACGGACTACGTCAACGATCATAAGGCCCCCGCCGCGAACACAGTCGTGCCATCAGTCGTCGCCGTGGTGCAGTCGCCCGACAAGCGAGTACTGCTGATCCGTAAGACGGACAACAACTTGTGGGCCCTGCCTGGGGATGGTCACGAGACCGGCGGCCGGTAGGAACATCACCAAAAGCCGGAGGAGCACGAGGCCGACAAGCAGGAAGATGTCTGCGATGCTCCGCTAACGGGCCGGCGGGCCGGATTGATCTAGTCGCGCATGTCGTAGAAGCCAGGCACGATTCGGACCGCCTGGATCATTTTCGAGGGGCGAGCTCGCCGCACACGCATCACATAGCACCCCTAGATTATTGCGATCAGCCCGTCAGGCCCGTAGCAACGGCGACGCAAGCGAGCCCGAGGACGGCGAGCGCAGCAAAGCCGTGAACAGCCTTACCGCAGCAGTCAAACTTCCGGTTCGCGATGCTTGAGAGATCGACGACTTGTTGCCAAATATCGGTCCGAACATCGACGCGCTGAGCGTGCTGGAGCAACTGCTGCGGCGTGGCGTTGACAAGCGATGGCCAAGCGAATCGGTTCAGATGGGAGTAGCGAATCGCGCTCTGGGGTGCGATCGCCCGCACGAGCCAATAGAGCGTCCAGGCGGCCGCGAGGACGGCACCAACGGCGAGCACACCCACTACAAGAGCGGCTAGACAGCCCTCACGCAATGCACTGGCGATGGTCCCTGCATTGGTGATGAGCATGGTCACCAGGACCCCGAACCCGGCGGTGAGAATGGTGGCCTTGCTATCCGCAAAGCGGACCCAGTTAGCCATCTGGTCCAGCGCCTGGAAGCCACCGTCGGTGGGGTCAACCTTGATCCCCGCTCCCGGCGGCGGGCACAAGCTGCGGTTACGCAGCACGCGACCGTACCCCCTCAACTGGCCAACGACGGGTGATGCGCCACTCCGTATAGGCGGCGAGCCAATGCGCGGCCCAGGCGGTGGCTGTAGCGGCGGTGTGCTCATCGGGCCTCCAGTCCCCCCGGTCGGCGACGCACAGGTTGCCATTCAGATACAAGTGAGGCGAAGGAATCCATCTGCGACCCGCACTGACCCCGAGCTGGGGTCCGCCGATCTTTGCTACCGACGGCAGTCCCCGGTCACGACGGAGAACGACAATCACCTCAAACTTGCCGCGCCCGGTGTCAATCTCGCCGATCCAGCACGGGGCGGCCTTCTCGCTGGCGGGAACGAAGATGAACTTGGGAAAACACCTCTTCATATCCTCAATGTGCCAAGCGAGCGCGTCGCTGTCGTCCCACCAGTGGGTGGGGGTATCGGGGCCATCGGCCGGTTCGTCTTCTCCACCATGGAAGGTGTGATTGGCAACAGGGCTGACGGTGCCGTGGTCGGTGTGGGTGTAATTACCACTGTCGGAGGCGGTTACACCGCTAAAAACGATCTGGCCATCCATGGTGACGTAGCGGGGCACATCGATCTTGAAGTGGCCAAGCAGGGCAGCGATGGTCATGGTACGTCCTTACTTTGTCAAGATGAGCGAGGTCGGAGTGCCGTTCAGATCAGAGAGGACGCCGGGCAGAAGGGGCAGAGTATTACGCCAGCGGTAGTCGTAAAATCTATACAGCCTGCTCTTATAGTCGCGGGTGTACGTCTTAGGCGAGGCATGGTGCTCCACGAAATGCGGATACTCCGGCAGAAGCTCGCGGAGCCCTTGACCGACGACGATTTCCCATGACTTAGCCTTCTTCTCGCATTTTGCGGCGAAGTTTGCGGCGAAACCGAGCGGGTTGATCTCGCTACGCTCCCGGCTGCCGCTACGAACGAAGGTCGTTTGGCCATAGTCCAGACCGGCCCTGGCCTGGATGCGAGCGATACGGCGGCCGTCTAGCCAGGGGTTGACCTCCCGTTCGATGCCGTCTAGCGCGAAGGCGCAAGCGGCAAGTGCCATCGCGCCCGTGACCTCGGGCTGACCAGGGCTGAAGCCGGCGAAGAGACCATCTCCCCGAAGGCCCAGCGGGTGCCCTCCGAAGAGATTGACAACCTCGACGAAGCCGGAGAGCACGGCATGGGCGAGATCCACGACCTCATCCTGGTCGTCCCAGAACGTGCGCCCAGTGAAGTTCGTGAGATCGAGGAAGACGGTCACCATCGGTGCCGTTCGCCGCTCCCCGATGTCGAGGGTCTCGTAATCGGGGTGCCCAAGCGCTTTGGTCTCCAACGCAGCGCTCGCCGTCGTCGACTTTTGCATCGACTGCGTTGCGCGACGCCGCGAGAAGTCATCGCGCACGGTGGCACCGAACTGTGCCCTGGTGTAGTCGCTCAACTCGCGGTCCTCCCGGCATCAGCAGCCGAAGGGCTGCAGGTACAGGATACGTAGTGGCGCCGACAGCCGAGTCGCTCTAGAGATCCATGGAGGCGCGATACGTCAGAACGCTCTCCACACTCCACGATGCCCGAGGTGGCGCGAGGGTTTAGGGATGGTGCGGACCTGCTTACATTCGGCAGCCGCCGAGCCGACCTCCTCACCTCAGCTTTGCAAGTGACGTGCCAACGAGCCGACGCTGCGAGGCCGCATTTTGGACGTACGACGGTCGACTCAACAGCTCTGACCGACACCGGCGGACCCGAGTTTCCGCGGTTGTCACGGTTGTCAGACGCGCGAATCACGCCCTCACGACTCTCCTAAGAAGGTGTCGCTGGTTCGAATCCAGCCGGGGGCGCCCATCACCTAGGCCGCGTCGAGCAGCGCCAGCAGGCGGGCCTCAAGCGCCGACGGTTGCTCCACCACCGGCCGTCTCTCTGCACGACCGAGGCCGAGCAGGGGTGGCGCGAGGCAGCGGACATCACCAGCAGCCGGGGTCGTCAGCCGCACCTCGTGCGGCCCGCCGCCCGGGTCGAGACCGGTCGAGATCACCTCGGCCCGCCAGCCGGGCGCCTCCTTGTCGAGGTTGTGCCGCTGGCAGACGCCCATGCCGTTGCTCGCGGAGGTCTCGCCGCCACGGGAGACCCGGCGGACGTGGTCGACCTGGCGCACCGGAGCATCGCACCACGGCACCCGGCAGGTCGCGTCGCGCAGCTCGATCAGCCGCCTCAGCCGACCGGCGAAGAGCCGCTGCCTCGAGTCGACGGCCACGAGATCGCGCCCGTCGGGCGCTGTCCAGAGCCGCCGCAGCCAGAGCGCCGTCTCGCCATCTCGGTCAACGCCCTCGTCGAGCAGTCGCAGCACGTGCTCGCGGGCGAGGTCACCGGCCAGCGCGCCGTGACCCGGCACCTCGACCTCGTCGGCGCCGCCAGCGTCCGAGCCCGTGCCCGGGAGGAGCACGCCCTCACTCATCACGAGCCCGATCTCCACCGGCTGGGCCTGACCGGGCGCCCGCCCGGAGAGCAGCTCGAGGGCCGTGTCGGTCATCCAGGCACCACGACCCCGCTCGTCGGCGGCAGCGGCCGCATCGGCCTCGGGGTCACCGGTCGCCACGTGCCGCGCCTGCTCGGCCGCGCGCAGCGCGACGTGGGCGCCGACGACGTCGACGAGCGGCCCGAGGATCGACAGCCAGGCCATGCCGTCAGGCGCCGGGCGGACCGACACGTGCCGCGAGGCCGCGGCCCGACGCCGCCGCTCGACGACCGACTCCTGGTCGAGGTCGACGCACGCCCGGTGCGCGGCGGCAGCCAGCGCCCGGTCACCGAGGTCGCGCAGCCCACCCGCCAACCGACGGTCGGCCTCGCGCCGGCGCACCGGCGACAGGCAGGCCGTTTCGCGGACGACGATCGTCGCCCGCCACTCGCTGATCTCACCCGCGGTGAGCGCGGCCATCGTGCCGGGCAGCTCGTGGACGAGCGCCTGCGCGGCGCCCACGTGACGGTCGGCCTGACCCGGCGAGCACCGCCGCGCCAGCGCCACCTCGCTGCGGGTGGCCCGGCGTCGCAGCGAGGCCTCGCGACGGGAGATCTCCTCGGCGGCGGCCATCTCGGCAACCCGCGCGTCACGCTCCTCGACAAAGCGTGCAGTGGCGCGGGCCTGAGCGGCGGCAGCGGCCCCCTTCGTCATCTCGAGGAGGGCGACGACCTCGAGCAGCTCGACCTCGGTCAGCCCGTCGACGCCGGTGGCGGACACCTCGGCAAGCACGGCGCGCAGGCGCCCCGGGACCGTGGTCCCACTGACCTGATCGGTGATCGACTGATGTGTCATGGCGCCTCCCCTCGCCCCTCCAGTATCGAACATGTGTTCGAAGAATTCAAGAGGGTGGGCCGAGATGTCTTCGGGAACCTGCCGAGCCGGGCACCTACGGCACCGCGAGGACGCGCGTGCACCCCGACCTCGGGGCGCTGGGTCACCTGCCGTTAAACTGGCCTCCCGTCCCCGGACCCGTGAGAGGCCCTCGTGACCCTGCTGCTGCTTGCGCACTTCGCGGCGGCAGCAGTTGCGCCCGGCCTCGCCAAGCTCCTCAACCGACGCGCCTTCCTCGTCCTGGCCCTCGTGCCCGCCGCGGCCTTCGCCTGGCTCCTCGCCCAGACCGGCGACGTGACCGCCGGCCGGTCGATCGTCGAGGACATCGCCTGGGTCCCCTCGCTCGGCATGGACTTCGCGCTGCGGCTCGGCACCCTCCAGTGGCTCCTCGGGCTGCTCGTCACCGGCGTCGGTGCCCTCGCCCTGCTCTACTGCGCCTGGTACTTCAAGCCCGACGACCCCAGCCTGTGGCGCTTCACGGGCGTCTTCACCGCCTTCGCGGGCGCCATGCTCGGCCTCGTCCTCGCCGACAACCTCCTGGCGCTCTACATCTTCTGGGAGCTGACGACGGTCTTCTCCTACACGCTCATCGGGCACAACCCGGTGCGCTCGGCCAACCGCCGCTCCGCCACCCAGGCCCTGCTCGTCACGACCTTCGGCGGCCTGGCGATGCTCATCGGCACGGTGATCATCGGCGAGACGAGCAGCTACACGATCAGCGAGATGCTCGCCTCGCCGCCCCCGGCCGGCGCCCTGACGACGACGGCCGCCCTCCTCGTCCTCGTCGGCGCCCTCACCAAGTCGGCGCAGGTGCCCTTCCACTTCTGGCTGCCCGGCGCCATGGCCGCCCCGACCCCGGTGAGCGCCTACCTGCACGCAGCCTCGATGGTCAAGGCCGGCATCTACCTCATCCTGCTGCTCGAGCCGATCTTCGCGGACGTGCCCGGGTGGCGTCCGGTCCTGCTCGTCCTCGGCCTGTGGACGATGATCCTCGGTGGCTGGCGGGCCCTGCGTCAGGACGACATCAAGCTCCTCCTCGCCTACGGCACGGTGAGCCAGCTGGGCTTCATGACCGTCCTCGCGGGCGTCGGCACCCAGGCCGCCGGGCTGGCCGCCCTGGCCCTCGTCCTCTCCCACGCCCTCTTCAAGTCGGTGCTCTTCTTCAGCGTCGGCATCATCGACAAAGGGACCGGCACCCGCGACCTGACGCAGCTGCACGGCCTCGGGCGCACCGCACCGGTCCTCGCCACGGCCGCGACCCTGTCCGCCGCCTCGATGGCCGGCCTGCCGCCGCTCGTCGGCTTCGTCGCCAAGGAGTCGGCGCTCACCGCCGTCATCGAGTCCGCTCACGGCCCCCTGTCGACGACCACCGGCTGGCTGGCCGTCGTCGGCCTCGTCACGGGATCTGTGCTCACGGTGGCCTACTCCGCGCGCTTCGTCTGGGGTGCCTTCGCGACGAAGGGGGCGACCGGCGCCGCCCCGAGCCCCACCCCCTTCGCCGCACCCCACGCGCTGCTCATCGCGCCGGTCCTGCTGTCGCTCACGACCCTGGCGTCCGGCTTCTTCGGCGACCCGCTCACCAAGCTCTTCCACCCCTACACCGAGACGCTCCCGGGCGCCGAGCCCGAGCACCTCGCGCTGTGGCACGGCCTCACCCCGGCCCTCGGGCTGACCGTCGTGGCGATCGTCGCCGGCCTCCTGCTCTTCGTGGGGCGGGCCCCCTTCGCCCGGGTCCAGGCCGCGCTGCCCGAGGTGGTCAACGCCGAGCGCGTCTACCAGCGCTTCATGAAGGCCCTCGACCGCTTCGCCGTCGAGGTCACCGCCCTCGCCCAGGGCGGCTCGCTGCCGACCTACCTCGGCGCGATCTTCCTCGTCGTCATCCTCCTGCCGGGCGTCGTCGCCGCCACCGCCCTGCCGGGCACCGAGGTGCGGCTGTGGGACACCTTCAGCCAGGCGGCCGTCGGGCTCTTCGTCATCGCCGCGGCGATCCTCGCCGTGCGCGGCCGCAACCGCCTCCAGTCGGTGATGTTCGTCGGCCTCACCGGCTACGGGCTGGCCCTGCTCTTCCACCTGCACGGGGCGCCCGACCTCGCCCTGACCCAGGTGCTCGTCGAGACCTTCTCCCTCGTCCTCTTCGTCCTCGTGCTGCGCATGCTCCCGCAGGACTTCCGCCGCCGCCCCCGCTCCGGCCGCCGCTCGCGCCGCCGGCTGTGGCGCCTCGCCCTCGCCGGGACCATGGGCGCGGCGATCTCGATTCTCACGGTCGTCGCGGCCAATGCCCGCATCCACGAGCCGATCAGCAAGGCCTTCCCCGAGCAGGCCTACGACTTCGGCCACGGACAAAATGTCGTCAACGTGACCCTCGTCGACATCCGCGCCTGGGACACCCTCGGCGAGATCTCGGTCCTCGTCGCGGCCGCGACCGGCATCGCCAGCCTGGTCTTCGTGCGCACCCAGGACGTCGAGCGCTCGTGGACCCGCCGGCGCAACCAGGGCCCGGTCACCGCGTCGCTCCCCCGCGAGCGCCGCTCGGTCATCCTCGAGACCGCCACCCGGCTGGTCTTCCACGTGATGATCGCGCTCTCGCTCTACCTGCTCTTCTCCGGGCACAACCAGCCCGGCGGTGGCTTCGCCGGTGGCCTCGTCCTCGGTCTGGCGTTGCTCGTGCGCTACCTCGCCGGCGGTCGCGCCGAGCTCGACCGCGCGGCCCCGGTGAGCGCCGGTCTCGTCCTCGGGGCCGGCCTGGTCGTCGCGGCGCTCTCCGCGCTCGCGCCGCTCGCCTTCGGCGGCACCGTGCTGCAGTCGGCGGTCGTGCAGTTCGACGTCCCCGTCTGGGGTCACGTCAAGCTCGTCACCGCGATGTTCTTCGACATCGGCGTCTACCTCATCGTCATCGGGCTCGCGCTCGACGTCGTCCGCTCGCTCGGTGCAGGTGTCGACAAGCAGGCCGAAGAGGACGGGGCCACCGCATGAACGCCATCGCGCCCAACCTCAGCCTCGTCGTCGTCGCCGGCTTCCTCATCGCGACCGGCGTCTACCTGCTCCTCGAGCGAGCGCTCACCCGCCTGATCCTCGGCATCGTCCTGGCGTCCAACGGCGTCGCCACGCTCTACCTCGTCGTCTCCGGACCGGCGAAGGGAGCCCCCTTCGTCGGTGCACGACCGGCCGACGAGATGAGCGACGCGCTCCCCCAGGCGATGGTGCTCACCGCGATCGTCATCGCCCTGGCCTCGGTCGGCTTCGTCCTGTCCCTCGCCTACCGCCAGTGGCGGATCACCGGCAGCGACGACGTACCCGACGACGCCGAGGACGAGCTGATCAAGCGCCTCGCCGAACGCGACGAGGTCTCCAGCACCTACGACGACGACACCCAGTCCACGACCGAGGCCCAAGAGGAGGACGCGACCGCATGACCGTGGCCAACCTCCTGCCCATGCCGGTGCTGCTGCCGCTGCTCGGCGCCGCCCTCACCCTGGTCGCCCGCCGTCACCCGCGCGTGCAGGTCGCCATCAGCATCGCCGTGCTCGCCGCCAGCCTCGCCGTCGCCGCCACCCTCATGTGGTCCACCCACCACGACGGACCCATCGCGCTGTGGCTCGGCGCGTGGTCCGAACCCTTGGGCATCGCCCTCGTCGCCGACCGAATCTCGGCGCTCATGCTGCTCATCAGCTCCTTCGTCATCCTCGTCGTGCTCGTCTTCGCCATCGGGCAGGGCGTCGCCGACGGCGACGAGGACTCGCCGCTCGCGATCTACTTCCCGACCTATCTCGTGCTCTCGGCCGGCGTGTCCAATGCCTTCCTCGCGGGCGACCTGTTCAACCTCTTCGTCAGCTTCGAGATGCTGCTCTTCGCGAGCTTCGTCCTGCTGACCCTCGGCGGCAGCGGCACCCGGATCCGGGCGGGGACGACCTACGTCATCGTCTCGATGGTCTCCTCCTTCCTCTTCCTGTCGGCGATCGCCGGGGTCTACGCCGCGACCGGCACGGTCAACCTGGCGCAGCTCTCCCTTCGCCTGCCCGAGATCGACTCGACGGTCTCGCTGGCGCTGCAGCTGATGCTCCTCACCGTCTTCGGCATCAAGGCGGCCGTCTTCCCGATGTCGGCGTGGCTGCCCGACTCCTACCCGTCGGCGCCGGTGCCGGTCTCGGCCGTCTTCGCCGGACTGCTCACCAAGGTCGGCGTCTACGCGATCGTGCGCACCCAGTTCCTGCTCTTCCCCGAGTCACCGCTGCACCACCTGATCATGGGGGCCGGCCTGCTGACGATGATCATCGGCATCCTCGGGGCGGTGGCCCAGCCGGGGATCAAGCGGATGCTCTCCTTCACCCTCGTCAGCCACATCGGCTACATGCTCTTCGGCATCGGGCTGGCGAGCGAGTCCGGGGTGTCGGCGGCGATCTTCTACATCGCCCACCACATCACCGTGCAGACCGCGCTCTTCCTCATCTCCGGCCTCATCGAGCGGGTGGGCGGCTCGACGGTCATCGACCGCCTCGGCGGGCTCGCCGCGAGCACCCCGGTGCTCGCCGTCCTCTTCTTCGTCCCGGCGATGAACCTCGCCGGCATCCCGCCCTTCTCCGGCTTCGTCGGCAAGGTCGGCCTGCTGCAGGCCGGCACCCAGGACGGCAGCGTCATCGCCTGGACGCTCGTCGTCGGCTCGGTCGTCACCTCGCTGCTCACCCTCTACGCCGTGGCCAAGACGTGGAGCGCGGCCTTCTGGCGGCCGCGTGCTGTCGAGGGCCAGGACCAGACCTTCGAGATGCCGACGCTCACCCCGAGCTTCGGGCGCCTGAGCGACGCCATCGGCGCCGCCGTCGCGGCCCAGCGCCCCTCGACCCCGATCGCCCCGCCGCCGGCGGTGACCCAGGTCGAGCGGCCGATGCCGCCGCTCATGCTGGGCGCGGCCGCCGCGGTCGTCGCCTTCAGCCTGGGGCTCTCGCTCTTCGCCGGCCCGCTCTTCACCTACACCGACGCGGCGGCCCGGCAGATGCTCTCCAGCGATGCCTACGTCCGCGCCGTCCTGCCCGAGGAGGCGCCGTGAGCGACACCGCCATCGACACGACCCCGGCGACCCGTCGGCGCGGCGGCTTCCAGCCCCGGGCGATCATCGCCCTAGCCGTCGTGTGGGTCCTGCTCTGGGACCGCATCACCCTGGGCAACATCGTCAACGGCCTGATCATCGGCGCGGTCGTCACGCAGATCTTCCCGCTGCCCTCGATCCAGTACTTCGGGCGGATCCACCCGTGGCGCCTCCTGCTGCTCATCGGGCGCTTCCTCGTCGACCTCGTGAGCGCCGCGGTCCAGATCGCCGGCGCCACCCTGAGCCGCCGCCCCAGCCAAGGTGGCTCGATCGTCGAGGTCCGGATGCGCACGCAATCGGAGTTCTACATGACGATCGTCTCCGCGCTCGTCTCCCTCGTGCCCGGGTCGATCGTCGTCGAGGCCAGACGCGGCGCCAACGTCCTCTACGTCCACGGCTTCCACGTCACCACGCCCGAGGGCGTGGAGGAGCTGCGCCGAGACGTCCTGGCCGTCGAGACCCGGGTCGTGCGGGCCATCGGCACCCCCGAGGAGATCTCGATCTGCACGCAGGAGGTCGCATGAGCATCATCCTGTCGATCGGTCTCGGGCTGCTCTTCGCCGCCGCCGGCCTGGTCCTCGTGCGCATCGCGCGGGGTCCGACCACCCTCGACCGTGCTCTGAGCCTCGACGTGGTCATCGTCATCGTCATCGGCATCATGGCGACCCAGATCGTGCGCACCGGTGACGCCGGGACGCTGCCGATCCTCGTCGTCTTCAGCCTCACCGGATTCGTCGGGTCGGTCTCGGTCGCCCGCTTCATGGCCCGCAAGGACGATGCCTCATGAGCTGGGCGCAGATCCTCGACCTCGCCGGGGCGATCAGCCTGCTCCTCGGTGCCACGCTGGCGCTCGTCGGCGCGATCGGCCTGGTGCGCCTGCCCGACTTCTTCGCCCGCATGCACGCCGCCACCAAGCCGCAGACCCTGGGCCTGCTGCTCATCCTGCTCGGCCTGGCGCTCACGGTGCGCACCTGGGCCTCGGTCGCCACGCTGCTCATCGTCGTCGGCGCCCAGGCCCTCACCGCCCCGGTCACGGCACACATCCTCGGCCGCGCCGGCTACCGCACCGGCATCGTCGAGGACGGCCTGCTCCACCACGACGAGCTCGGCGCCGCCTACCGACGGATGCAGGAGCAGGACCGGCAGCGCGAGCAGTCCTGACGACATGACGCAGGGGGCGAAGGGAGCAGCTGCTCCCTTCGCCCCCTGTCGGGTCGGCGGTCAGACCCGGCCGTAGCCGGAGACCCCGTCGAAGATCGGGCGGATCGAGACCGACGAGCCGGTGCGCGGCGAGTCGATCATCATGCCGTCGCCGACGTAGATGCCGACGTGCCACGACGGGGACCCGAAGAAGACCAGGTCGCCGGGCTGCGGGCTGGACACCGGGGTGGCGGCGGCCTGCTGGGCGGTGGTCACGCGCGGGATGGACTTGCCGGCCTTGGCGAAGACGTACTGCGTGAAGCCGGAGCAGTCGAAGCCCGCGGGGGTCGAGCCGCCGTAGACGTAGGGGGTGCCGATGTACTGCTTGGCGATCTCGACGACATTGCTCGAGGCGGCCGGGGCCGGCGCCGCGGTCTCGGCGGCGGGGGTCGAGGTGCTCGCCTGCGGGGCGGGCGACTGGCGCTCCTGCGAGCGGCTGGCGGCCTCGGACTCGCGCTCCTGCGCGGCCTGCTCACGCTCGGCGCGCATGCGCAGCTGGTAGGGGGTGGGGCCGGTCGGCTTGGCGACGGGCTCGACCTCGATCTTGCCGAAGGCGGAGGTCGCGGCCGTCGAAGTGGCCGGGGCGCTCGGCGCGGTGACGGCCGCGGCAGCCGGGGCGGCGGGGGCAGCAGCGGCCCGGACCGGGGTGGCGTCGACCTGGTCGGCGGCGGTGCTCGCCTGCGCGGGGATGGCGATGGCGGCGACGAGACCACCGGAGGCGGCGAGGACGGCGGAGCCCTTGGCCAGCGGGGTGCCCGTCTGGCTGATGACGGTGCCGATCTCGGTCAGGGGGTTGTAGCGCTCAGGAGCGCGGTGGCGCCCGACGTTGTGAGACACGATGTATACCTCTGTCCCGCCTGCGAGGTCAGCTGTCGGGTTCGGGCCAGAGGTGCGGTCCGGTCCCGCGGCACCGGACCGACCCAGCGGTCCGCACGCCCCGGGACTTCACCCCGAGGAGCATCCGCGATGCCCCATGAGTGGGTCCCCCGCTCCTGCCATGCGGTGTGCTCTCACTACCGTCGGTGCGGTGGCAGGACTTGTCGTCCGCGTGACGGATCCGCCCAGGGGAGGCGGACCTCCCGACCGCACCTGCCGATCACGAAAATGTCACACCGAGGTCACGGCACGGTACGCACGCGGTCAGGGCGCGATCTGCTCCACGAAGACGTGGACGGCCACGTCGCGCGGCAGCGAGACCGCGTCGGAGGGGGCCGCGCCGTCACGGGCGACGATGATGCGGTCGTCCTCGGGAGTGACGCGCACGACCTCGCGCGGGCGCAGCCGGGCCTCGGTGAGCAGTGCGAGCGCCTCGTGGTCCTCCTGCGCCGGCTCACCGATGCGCCGCACACGGAAGGGACCGGTCAGGCCGCCGTCGACGACGTCGGTGAGGCTGGAGAGCCCCTCGAGGTAGTCGTCGGCCGGGGCCTCGTCGCCGCCGGCGAGCAGCTCGTCGAGGCCGGGGATCGGGGTGCCGTAGGGCGACTCGCGGTGCTCGGGGATCATGGCGAGGATCTTGCGCTCGACGCGCTCGCTCATCACGTGCTCCCAGCGGCAGGCCTCGTCGTGGATGTGCTCCCACTCGAGGCCGATGACGTCGGCGAGCAGTCGCTCGGCGAGGCGGTGCTTGCGCATGACGCGGGTGGCGAGGAGCCGGCCCTCGTCGGAGAGCACGAGGCGACGGTCCTCGCCGAGGCTCACCAGCCCGTCACGCTCCATGCGCGCGATCGTCTGCGAAACGGTGGGACCCGAGTGCCCCAGCCGCTCGGCGATGCGGGCCCGCATGGGAGGGATGCCCTCCTCCTCGAGTTCGAAGATCGTGCGGAGGTACATCTCCGTGGTGTCGATGAGATCCTTCACAGCTCCATCATGCCTTGCCGCGCTCCCGGTCGGCCCGCGAGACCCACAGACTCGTCCAGCCCAGCCCGACGAGCCCGGTCGCGCCGAGCACCACCGCCGCGACCGGCAGCGACACCAGGGCCGTCACGGCGCTCAGCCCGAGCGTGCCGCCGGCGTGGCCGAGCTCGCCCATGAGCCGCCAGGCGCCGAGGAACTGCGCGCGGTCGCGGTCCGGCGCCGCATCGGCCCCGAGGGTCATGACGATGCCGGACCCCAGACCATTGCCCAGGGCCATGACGAGGGCCACGGCGAGCAGCTCCCCCTTCGTGCCGGCGAGGGGCAGCGCGAGGAAGGACGTCGAGACCACCGACAGCAGCACCGCGACGACCCACACCCGGCCGAGGCGGTCCATGACCCAGCCTCCCGGGTAGACGAGGAGCAGCTCGGCGACGCCGGCGACGGCGAAGATCTGCGAGGAGTCGACGCCGTCGAGCCCGATGTGCACCGCCCACAGGGGCAGGATCACCAACCGCGACTGCCGCAGCGCGGAGATCACCGTGACGCCGATGCCCTGGGTGAGCAGGAGGCGCGCGTGCTGCCGCACGACCCGCAGGACCCCCGTGTGCGGCTCCCCGGCCCGGGCCCGCTCGTGGTCGCCGGTGAGGTCGGGCGCGGTGAGCACGGTGACCACCGAGCCGACGGCGAGGAGCACGGCCACTCCGTAGGCCCCCTGCAGGCCGAAGGGGGCGATCGCCACCGAGCCCAGGACCGGCCCGAGGAGCAGCCCCGCGCGCATCGAGCCGCCGAGCAGCGACATGCCGCGGGCGAGCAGCCGCTGCGGCAGCACGTCGATCATGTAGCCCTGCCGGGCGAGGAAGAAGGCCGAGGACGCCAACCCGCTCAGCAGGAGCGCCACGCCCATGAGCCACAGCGAGGGCGCCCAGCCGGCGACCGCCAGGGCGACGATGTCGAGCAGCCCGGCGCGCACGAGCGTGGCCCGCTCCCCGATGCGGGCGACGAGCGCCCCGGCGGGCAGGACCCCGACGAGCTGGCCGACGCCGGTGAGGGCGACGACGAAGGCGGCCGTGCCGATGCTCGCCCCGAGCTCGTCGGCGCGCAGCGCCGCGATCGGCACGACGGCACCCGTGGCCGCGGCGGAGAGCAGGGTCGGCCCGAAGGCGGGTACGGCGATGCGCCTCCAGCCGAAGGTCTCGCTCTCGCTCATCCCGGCCATCCTCTCCTGCCGCGGTGTCGATACCTTGGGCGGTGTCAGCGTCGCCGCCCGAAGGAGTGCCCATGACCCACCCCCTCGCCCTCGTCACCGGCGCCAGCTCCGGCATCGGCGCCGCCACCGCGCGCGCCCTCGCAGCGGCCGGCCACGAGGTGGTCTGCGCGGCCCGCCGCACCGACCGCATCGCCGACCTCGCCGCCGAGATCGACGGGCGCGCGGTCACCTGCGACGTCACCGACCCCGACGCGGTGGCCGCCCTGGCCGCCGAGGTGGGCGACCGGCTCGACGTGCTCGTCAACAACGCCGGTGGCGCCTACGGCCTCGACCCCGTGGCGACCGGCGACGTCGAGGACTGGCGGGCGATGTACGAGGTCAACGTCATCGGGACCCTGCGCGTGGTGCAGGCGCTGCTCCCTTCGCTCGTGGCGGCCGAGGGGGTCATCGTCAACGTCGGCTCCATCGCGGGGCGCACCTCCTACGAGGGCGGCGCCGGCTACACCGCGGCCAAGCACGCGCTGGCGACGATGACCGAGACGATGCGTCTGGAGCTCGTCGACCAGCCGGTGCGGGTCACCGAGATCGCGCCCGGGATGGTGCAGACCGAGGGATTTTCGCTCACCCGCTTCAAGGGTGACCGGGAGCGGGCGGAGCAGGTCTACGCCGGCGTCGCCGAGCCGCTCGTCGCCGACGACATCGCCGAGGCGATCACCTGGATGGCCACCCGGCCGCGCCACGTCAACATCGACCTCATGGTCATCAAGCCGCGGGCGCAGGCCGCCGCCCACAAGGTCCACCGGGAGTAGGAAGGCACCGTCATGCCCACGTCACCGCACACGCCCGAGTCCGTCTTCACCTATGCCGCGCCGCGGCTGAAGTTCGGCCCCGGCGCCGTCACCGAGATCGGCCACGACGTCGCCGGGCTGGGCGCCCGCAGCGCGCTCGTCGTCACCGACCCCCGGCTGGCCGCGACCGGCCACCCCGAGCGCGTCGCCAAGGCCCTGCGCACGGCCGGGCTGCGGGTCGACGTGCACGACTCCGCCGCCGTCGAGCCCAGTGACGTGTCGCTGGCCGCCGCCGTCGAGCGGGCGAAGGGGGCGGCACCCTTCGACGCCGTCGTCGCCGTCGGTGGTGGGTCGAGCATCGACACGGCCAAGGCAGTGTCCCTGCTGCTCACCAACCCGGGTGAGCTCATGGACTACGTCAACGCCCCGGTCGGGGGCGGGCGCGCGCCCGAGCAGCCGGTGCTCCCGCTCGTCGCGGTGCCCACGACGACCGGGACCGGGGCCGAGTCGACGACCGTGTGCGTCCTCGACGTGCTGGCGTCCCAGGTCAAGACCGGCATCAGCCACGAGCGGCTGCGGCCGGTGCTCGCCGTCGTCGACCCCGAGCTGACCGCGACCCAGCCGGCGGGGGTCACCGCGTCGGCGGGCATGGACATCCTGTGCCACGCCCTCGAGTCGTGGACCGCGCGGCCCTACACGAGCTACGAGCACAAGACGCCCGAGCAGCGCGTGCCCTACTGCGGGTCCAACCCGATCTCGGACCTCTATGCGGAAAAGGCGATGCGGCTGCTCGCCGGCGCCTTCCGCGGGGCGGTGGCCGGGGAGGAGCAGGCGCGGACCGACATGGCGCTCGCGGCGACCTTCGCGGGGATGGGCTTCGGCAACGCCGGTGTGCACGTGCCGCACGCCAACGCCTACCCGATCGCCGGGCGGGTCCACGACCTCGGCTCCGAATTCCGGCCGCGCGACTACGACGTCGACGAGGCGATGGTGCCCCACGGGATGGCGGTCGCGTCGACGGCTCCGGCGGCCTTCGCGATGACCTTCGCGGCCAACCCGCAGCGCCACCTCACCGCCGCCGCCTGGCTCGACCCGCAGGGCCTTGACGCCGACGTCCCCGAGCCGGAGCGCCTCTCGGCCGTGCTGCGCCGCCTCATGCGTGACATCGGCCAGCCCTCGGGCCTGGCCGAGATCGGCTACGGCGACGCGGACGTCGACGGCATCGTCTCGGGGACGATGCAGCAGCAGCGGCTGCTCGCCACCGCCCCGCGCGAGGTCACCGAGGAGGACGTCGCCGGCGTGGTGCGGGCGTCGATGCACCACTGGTGAGGTGACTCAGGGCTGGAGCCGCTCCACCCGCCACGCGCCCGCCACGTCGAGCCCGCCGTCGGCGACCCGCGTCCAGCGGAAGCGGTCGTGCAGCCGGTTGCTCCGACCGGCCCACGCCTCGACCTCGTCGCAGACGATCCGCCAGCCGCCCCAGAAGTCGGGGCGCGGCACGTCCTGACCGGCGAAGCGTTCCTCGACCTCGGCCCAGGCGCGCTCCAGCGGCTCGCGGCCCGCGATCGGCTGCGACTGGTGCGAGACCCACGCGCTCAGCTGCGACCCGCGCGGCCGCTCCGCGAAGTAGCGGTCGATCTCGGCCTCGGCCACGAGCTCGGCCCGCCCGCGGAAGCGGACCGCGCGGAACATCGCCGGCCAGGTGATCGTCGCGGCGATGCCCGGGGTCGCCTGCAGCTGCCGGCTCTTGGCCGACTCGAGGTTGGTGACGAAGCCCGGACCGCGGGCGTCGAGGAAGCGCATGAGCACCGTGCGCACGTCCGGCCGCCCCTGCTCGTCGACGGTCGCGACGGCGAAGGACAGCGGCTCCGGCACGTCGCCGCGGTCGGCCTGGCGGGCCCGTGCGGTGTCGATCCACGACGTCACGAGCGCGAAGGGAGCGCCCGGCACCTCTCCGTCGGCCAGCCCCTCCCCGGCGTAGTCGACGTGGTCCACCGTCGGTGGCGTGCGGGGGATCATGCCGTCGGGCGAGGCGCTCATGGCCGCCAGACTACGACGCCACAGGTTACGGATACGGCCGGTCTTGGTTAGGCCAAGAAAAGTGCTCACGGCATCGCAGGTTCCGTTTGGGGTCAGAATGCGGCGGGTTCGACTGCTGGTCGGGCGATTTCTGCCGGCTACGCTCCGCGCAGGATGAAGACGAGACGGTTGGAAGTCGACGCCCCTTTATAGGCGAAGACAATGCGGAAATCCCACACCGCGCCGTTCATTTGGAAAGCAACGCGGACGCCTCTCGGCCTAGAACGGGGTCCGAACGCAAAGACTCGACGAACGACCGGCCCCGCATACCGCCAATTCTGAGGATTGCCCCAACGAAGTGAACCCGAGACGCCCCATTGCCCTCATCTCGCACGAGAGCCTCCACGGCATCCATGTGCTCGGCGGCAGCGGCCACGGCCACGGCCAACGCCACGGCAACACCTTCCTTTGCGCCTCGACCCAAGGGCTTCTGGTACACGGCTCGCAACCTATCCCAGTAGACCGATGCAGGGATCACAGCCAGGGCTCTAGCGATCCCCTCCCGGACACGATCTGGGTACACGTCCCGCTCGAGATGCGCCATCAAGACGGCTAACGCCTCTGGGTACGGCTCCGAAGTGTTCACCAAGTCCCACACCGAATCCACACAGACGCCCTCGCGACGCAGATCCTCGACGAGTGGTTGCTCAGCTTCGCGCCAACGTCGAACCCGTTGCTCAAGTTCAGCTTCACCCGAAGCCCGCCCAGCCCGAAACGCGGGATCCTGCTCGAGGAGGTCCATGAGTTGCTTGGCGGTCAAGCCGCCTTCTGGAAAGTCGTCCTCGCTGATCACGGAATAAACCTCAGATTGATTTCTCTGCGCGCAACCGCCGCAAGCAGCGGACCCCCACACCCGAGCCAGACGCCCCCGCCGGCACCACCCCCACAACGACAGCGACCACCACAACCACAGCCACCAACCAACGCCGCACCACCACAGGCCTCCCCAGGCACACGCCGTCGATCCCCCGAATGATTCACGATCGGCGAGCCACATCTTGGCAGACAAAGCGACCTGAGATGGTCTCGGCGCGAAGGCGGGCTGGAACGACGCCACGAATTCATGCGTGCGCTTCCTACGCCGGGTTTGGTCGGGTTCGCATACGGCACGACGACGATCGCCACCTGCGGCGGTAACCTGCCCGGGACCGTCGTCCGCCCGTCATGTGGAGTCCTTCATGCGTCCTGCCGCCCCGCGGCGCGCCCGCCGTCAGCGCGGCCGGTGGCGCGACCTCGTGAGCACGGACCTCGACCTGATGGGCCGCTCCTACCGCCCGGCGCTCGACGGCTACCGCGGGCTCTTCATCGTGCTCGTCATGCTCTACCACTTCGGGGTCACCCAGCTCGCTGGCGGGTGGGTGGGCATCAACCACTTCTTCACCTTCTCCGGCTTCCTCATCGGGGGCATGCTCATCAAGGAGTGGCAGCGTCGGGGCCGGATCGACGCGGTGCGCTTCTACCTGCGACGCGCTCGGCGCCTCGTCCCCGCACTGGTCCTGCTCGTCATCGCCGTCCTGGCGCACACCCTGCTCGTCGACCAGGGCGACCGACCCCAGACGGCAGGTGACGCCTTCGCCAGCCTGACCTTCTGGCAGAACTGGCGCCTGATCGCCCGCGACGACCAGTACTTCGACGTGCTCGTCGAGCCCAGCCCGCTGCGACACGTGTGGACGCTCGGCGTGGAGGAGCAGTTCTACCTCCTCGCCCCCTTCGTCGTCGCAGCCGTCCTCGTGGTCCGCCGCCGCTGGGCACGCACCGCGATCGTCCTCGGGCTCGCCGTGCTCAGCGCCGCGTGGACCGCCGTGCTCGCCGACAGCGGCGCCACCGGCTCACGCCTCTACTACGGAACCGACGTGCGCGCCCAGGCCATCCTCGTCGGGCTGGCGGTCGCCATGCTCCTTACCCCCGACCGGCGCGGCGACGCACCGCGACTGAGCCGGTCCGCCGCCGAGGTGGTCGGCTGGGGCGGCACCGTGCTGTCGGTCTCGGCCTTCTTCGTCCTCGACGAGACGGGCCGGTGGGTCTTCGAGCGTGGCGGCATGCTGGTCTTCGCCGTCATGGCGGCGTGCATGGGCGCCTCCGCGCTCGACCCGCGCCCCCTGCGGATCAACCGGATCGTCAGCTGGTCCCCACTGGTCCACCTCGGCCAGATCTCCTACGGCCTCTACCTCTTCCACTGGCCCATCTCCCTCTGGCTGCCGTTGGACGGGCTGCCCCTCGTCATCGCCATCGCCATCAAGCTCGCCCTGGCCTGGGTCTGCGCCGTCGCGTCCTACCGGCTCGTCGAGCTGCCCGTGATGATCGGCGGCTTCGGCGCGCTCGTGCCCCGCGGGCTGGGACGACGAGCTCGCCAGTGGGCGGCTCCTGCGCTCGTCGCCGCCGTCGCCGCGCTCGCCTACGCCCTGAGCACCGTGTGGTCCCCGCTCGTCGACGGCGACTGGGACGGCCGCCCCCTCGCGGCCGCAGCCGACTACGACCCACCCTCCGGGGACCTGCGGGTCTCGGTCGTCGGCAGCTCCATCGCCCAGTCGATCCGCGACGGCTTCGTGGGACGCGACTACCCGGGGCTCGACGTCAGCGGCCACACCCGCCGCGGCTCCTGCAACCCGGTGCCGATCACCTTCAAGTACCTGGGTGGGGGCGAGGTCGAGGAGGACCAGACCTGTGCCGCCTGGCGCGAGCGCTGGCCCGACGAGGTGCGCGGGGCAGGATCGCAGATCGTCCTGTCCCCCATCGAGACCGCACTCACGCAGCCGATCGTCCGCGACGGACGCACGGTCCGGCCCGGCACCGAGGCGCACGACCGCGAGGTCCGCCGCGCCCTGGACGCCCTGCTCGAGCAGACCCGCCGCTCCGGCGCCCGACAGCTGCAGCTGGTCAACGCCACCTGCCACGACGACCCGGCCACGACCCGCGACGGTGAGCAGCTCGGGGCCGTGAAGATCGACCCGACGGCCACCAACGAGATCGTGACCCGGTGGGCCAAGGAGGTCCAGGAGCAGCGCAGCGAGGTCTCGGTCGCCGTCCTCGACCTCAACTCCGCGGTCTGCGCCCAGGGCTATCGCGCGCAGATCAACGGCGCCGACCTCTACGCCGACCGGGTCCACTTCTCCCGGCAGGGCGCGCAGCTCGTCTGGACCTGGCTGGCCCCCGAGATCACCACGGCCTGGAACTTCAGGGACGCCTGAGGCGCACGTCCGGTGACCTCACCGATCGGCGAAGTTGGCGCTCACCTGACCCAGGAGCCACTTCCACAGGGTGGGCGTCACCTCGGGTGAGTAGTGCTGGAAGTCGTTGTACAGCTGCATCCCCGCGACCTCGTCGGTGAACCCCTCGGCACACAGAGCACCGTCCAGGTCGATGACCTCGACGTCGTCGTGGGTGTCGGCCCACCGGTCGATGAGCCGGTTGATGACCTTGGGATCCTTGAACTCGGCGACCTTCTCCGGCTCGTCCTCGAGGCCGGCACGGATCTCGTCGGGGATGTCGTCGGGCACGACCCGGCACGGCACGTTGACCACCTGCACCTGCTCGACGCCGGCGCCCACCGCCTGCGAGCGCAGCTGCTCCAGCTTGTCCGTGATGACCCGACGGAAGGCCGGGTCGTCCAGCCACAGGCGCTCGCCGTCGACGAGGTGGGGCATGGCCGTCAGCGGTGAGGCGAAGATGACGAAGACCTCGTCGCCGTTGGCAGCCAACGTGTCCGGCCACTCCTTCTTCAGGTCGGCGCACCACGGCTCGGTCTCCTTGCGCAGGCCGGCCGCGTAGCTGATGGGCTCGTCAAGCAGGTCGCACCCCTCGCCGGCGAGGTTGTCGACGCGCACGCCGGGGAAGGTCGCGGCGGGCAGCCGCTGCACGAGGTAGTAGGGCACCGAGTCGCCGTGGACCGCGATGCGCGCCGGCGCGTCCGGTCGGTAGCCGGGCTGGCCCTCGACGAGGTCGGGCACGGACTGCAGGCTCGGTGCCGACTCGGCCGTGACGTCCGCCTGCGGCGGCGGGGCGGTGCGCACGAGGCCGAAGGCGGCGACCGCGATCACGACGACCGGGGTCAGGGCCAGCAGCAGCGGCCTGCGGGTCCGCGGCAGCAGGCCCCGGACGCCCTTGGCGAGGACCGGGACCTCCAGGTAGCGGTAGCACAGGTCGGCGACGACGAAGGTCGCCACCATGCACAGCACGAAGAGCAGCGGCCCCGACCCCACGACCCCGGAGAGGGCGACGAAGATCGGCCAGTGCCACAGGTAGAGCCCGTAGGTGCGACGTCCGGCCCAGGCGAAGGGGGCGAAGGAGAAGAAGGACTGGACCGCGGAGCGCTGCCGGTCGGCGCAGGCGAGGACGATGCCCGCGCCCGCCAGGCCGAAGAGGAGCTGACCCGGACCGCTGAACATCCACGGGGTGAAGGGGGTGACGAACCAGAAGCACGAGATCGAGCCGACGAGACCCGCGACGCCGAGCACCTCGAGCCCCCGACGCGGGATGCGCCACGGGCCCCGCCCGGATCGTCGCGGTGCCCGCCAGGCACCGAGCGCGGCGCCGAGGAAGAGCGACTGGGCGCGGGCGTCGGTGCCGTAGTAGACGCGGCCGTGGTCCGCCTGCTCCGGGAACCCCAGGTGCCAGGTCCACAGCACGGACGCGAGGCAGCCGACCACGAGAGCCGCGACGACCACCCACCGTCGACGACGACCCGCGAGCGCGAAGAGGGCGATGACGAGCAGCGGGACGACGAGGTAGAACTGCTCCTCGATGGCCAGGGTCCAGGCGTGCTGGAGCGGCGAGGCCGCGCCCTGGTCACCGAAGTACTCGTCGCCCTGCGCGATGAGGCGCCAGTTCATGACGTAGCCGAGGGTCGCGAGGATGTCTCCCCCGATGCGGCGACGCTGTCCCCCTTCGGCGAAGAGGGCCCCGTAGACGGCCACGAAGGCCAGCACGGCGACCAGTGCCGGCAGCAGGCGACGGATGCGCCGCCGGTAGAAGCCCATGATGTCGATGTCGCCGTGGCGCTCGTACTCCTGCACGAGCAGCCGGACGATGAGGAAGCCGGAGAAGATGAAGAAGTGGTTGATGACCACCCACATGCCGGCGAGCTGCGAGAGGCCGAAGTGGTAGGCGAGCAGGGCCACCACGAAGACCCCACGGGCACCGTCGAGTGCCGGGCTGTACTGCCGGCCTGCCTGCGCCATCGCATCCCCCGTCGCTCCGTCGTCGACGGGCATGCTACTGGGCGCCCACACGTGAGCGAGCCGCTGCCCGCGTGCAAGACTGGGCGCCGAGCACCGCAGCACCGGAACGAAAAGAGGCAGATCATGTCCGACACCGAGGTCAAGCACGGTCTGGAGGGCGTCGTCGCCTTCGAGTCGGAGATCGCCGAGCCGGACAAGGCCGGGGGCAACCTGCGCTATCGCGGCGTGGACATCAACGACCTCGTCGGCAAGGTCTCCTTCGGGCGCGTCTGGGGGCTGCTCGTCGACGACAGCTTCGACCCGGGCCTGCCGCCCGCCGAGCCCTTCCCCCTGCCGGTGCACAGCGGCGACATCCGCGTCGACGTCCAGTCGGCCCTGGCGCAGCTCGCGCCCCTGTGGGGCTTCAAGCCGCTCCTCGACATCGACGACACCCAGGTCCGCGACGACCTGGCCCGAGCCTCGGTCATGGCGCTGTCCTTCATCGCCCAGTCCGCGCACGGGCAGAACTCCGCGATGGTCCCGCAGGCGCGCGTCGACGAGGGCAAGAACATCGTCGAGCGCTTCATGATCCGCTGGCGCGGCGAGCCCGACCCCAAGCACGTCGAGGCCATCGACGCCTACTTCATCTCCGCGGCCGAGCACGGCATGAACGCCTCGACCTTCACCGCCCGCGTCATCGCCTCGACCGGCGCCGACGTCGCCGCCTGCCTCTCCGGCGCGGTCGGCGCGATGTCCGGCCCGCTCCACGGCGGCGCGCCCTCGCGTGCGCAGCACATGATCGAGGGCGTCGAGCGCACCGGCGACGCGACGAAGTACGTCAAGGACGCGCTCGACCGCAAGGAGCGCCTCATGGGCTTCGGTCACCGCGTCTACCGCGCCTACGACCCGCGCGCGGCCGTCCTGCGCGACACCTGCAAGCGCCTCGGCGCCCCGCGCTACGAGGTCGCTCTCGAGCTGGAAAAGGCGGCCATCGCCGAGCTCGCCGACCGCTACCCCGAGCGCAAGATGGAGACCAACGTCGACTACTGGGCGGCGGTCCTGCTCGACTTCGCGGACGTCCCCGGCGAGATGATGACGCCGCTCTTCGTCTGCGCCCGTACCGCCGGCTGGGCAGCGCACGTCCTCGAGCAGAAGCGCACCGGCCGCCTCATCCGCCCGAGCAGCAACTACGTCGGTCACGGCCCCCGGGCGATCTCCGACGTCGCGGGCTACGACCAGCTGCCCTCGGTCTGATGCGCACGGCCGCGATCGCCCTCACCGCCACGACCGCCCTCGCCCTGTCGGCGTGCGGCGGCGACGGCGGGCCGGGGCCGACGGCCGGGGCCGGCGACGACTCCGTCTCCAACTCATCGACACCCACCCCCGGCGGCGACAAGGGCAGCACCCCCGGCGGATCGAGCACGAGCTCGCCCCGCTCGACGAGCAGCGGCTCCGACGAGCCGACGCTGTCCAACTCCACCAAGAGCTCGTCGGCTGCGGCGTCGAGCTCCACCTCGACGGACACCGGCAAGCCCTTCGACGCCCAGGAGTTCGCCGACCGGCTCGAGGCCGCCGTGGACGCCAACCCGACGGTCAAGATCGACGTGCGCTTCGGGCCCGACGCCACGGCGAGCGGCTACCAGGACCTCGCCGACGACGCCCTCGAGATGGACGTCGATGCGGGCGGCCAGCAGATGACCTACCGACTCGTCGACGGGCAGTACTACCTGGCCCAGCCGCCCAAGTGGTTCGAGGTGACCGAGGACTCGACCAACCCGCTCGTCAAGCGGGCCCTGGAGCAGACGGCCCTGCTGAGCATGCGGACCCAGCTCGACGCCTTCATCGCGGGCGTCGAGTCGGCCGGCGACAAGGGGGACGAGCAGGTCGACGGCGTGCGTACGCGGCACTACACGGCCACCGTGCGTACCGCGGACGTGCGCAAGGAGCTCGGCTTGGAGGCCGACCCCGACGCCCCGCCGACGATGACCTACGACGTGTGGCTCGACGAGGACGACCTCATCCGCAAGATGTCCTTCACCCAGGGTGGGGCCGATGCGGTCCTCACCGCCTCCGAGTGGGGCGAGCCGGTCTCGATCACCAAGCCCAAGTCCTCCGAGCTCGCCGAGGTCCCATGACCGACATCACCATCCCCGAGACGCTGCGCCCCCGTGACGGCCGCTTCGGCTCGGGTCCCTCCCTCGTGCGCGCCGAGCAGGTCGACTACCTCCGCTCGATCGCCCGCGACGTCATCGGCACCTCGCACCGCCAGGCACCGGTCCGGGGTCTCGTCCACGAGCTGCGCGAGGGTCTGGCGACGCTCTTCGGTGCCCCCGAGGGCTACGAGGTCGTCCTCGGCAACGGCGGGTCGACCGCCTTCTGGGACATCGCGGCCCTCGGCCTGATCCGCGAGCGGGCGCAGCACTGCGTCTTCGGCGAGTTCTCCGGCAAGTTCGCCGCCGTCACGCGACGCGCTCCCTTCCTCGCCGAGCCCGATGTGCGCTCGGCCGAGCCGGGCGGGCTGAGCCGACCCGAGGCGGTCGCCGGCGTCGACGCCTACGCCTGGCCGCACAACGAGACCTCCACCGGCGTCATGGCACCCGTCGAGCGCCCGGCCGGCACCGACGACGACGCGCTCGTCCTCGTCGACGCCACCTCCGGCGCGGGCGGCCTGCCCGTCGACATCGCGCAGACCGACGCCTACTACTTCGCGCCGCAGAAGTCCTTCGCCTCCGACGGCGGCATCTGGTTCGCCATCATGAGCCCCGCGGCCCTGACCCGCGCCGAGGAGGTCGCCGCGACCGACCGGTGGATCCCCGACTTCCTCTCGCTGACCGCCGCGATCGACAACTCGCGCAAGGACCAGACGCTCAACACCCCGGCCGTCGCGACGCTCGCCCTCATGGCCGAGCAGGTCCGCTGGATGCTCACCTCGGGCGGACTCGGCTTCACGACCGCCCGCACGGCCGAGTCCTCCTCGCGGATCCACGAGTGGGCGACGAAGGGAGAACACACCAGCCTCTTCGTCACCGACCCCGCGGCCCGCTCGCAGGTCGTCACCACGGTCGACTTCGACGACGAGGTCGATGCCGCGGCGATCGCGACCGCCTTGCGCCGCAACGGCATCGTCGACGTCGAGCCCTACCGCAAGCTCGGCCGCAACCAGCTGCGCATCGCGACCTTCCCCGCCGTCGACCCCGACGACGTCTCCGCACTGCTCGCCTGCATCGACCACGTGCTGGAGCGGCTCTGACCGCTCGGGTGCGCGCCCGGCACGTCGGGCTGCTCGCCGCCGGCGGCGTGGGCGCGTGGACGCTCGGGTGGCGGCTCGACGCCCTCCACCTGCGCGGTGACGAGCTCTACTACCGCCAGGCCGCCCTCGACATGCTCGAGGGGCAGTGGCTCACCAATGCGCAGCACCCGCCGCTGGCCAAGCAGCTCATGGCCCTCACCCACCTCGGGCTCGGCGACACGGTCGTCGCCGACCGCCTGCCCGCAGCGCTCGCCGCGTGGGTCACCGGGCTCCTCCTCGCCCTCCTCGTGTGGCAGGTCGGGCGCCCCGGCCGGTGGACCGCCCTCGTCGGCATCGCCACGGCGCTGCTGTGGTGGACCCTCCCCTGGGCTCCCGGGCGCACCGCCACCCTCGAGTCGGTGATGACCTGCGGGCTCGTCGCCGCCCAGCTCGCCTGGACCCTCACGGTCACCCGGCGCGACCCGCGCTGGCTCCTCGTCGGTGGCGCCCTCGCCGGGCTGGCCGCCGCGGCCAAGCTCACCGGCGCCCTCGCCCTCGTCGGCCTGCTCCCGGCAGCGCTGCTCCTGCTGCGGCACCGCCCCGCGCGCACCGTCGTCCCCCTCGCCGCCGCGGCACTGGTCGCGGCCGGGGTGACCTGGGTCTTCCCCTTCGTCCCGATGGAGGGCGAGGCGCTGCGGGCGATGACCACGCCGGTGACCTTCCAGCTCGGCCACGCCGAGGCGGGGCACACCGTCGTCGTCGCGGGGCAGACCCACCACCACGCGCCATGGTGGACCTCGCTGTGGTTCGCGCTTCAACGGCTCGGGCCGCTCGCGGCTGCCGGGCTCGTCCTCGGTGCCCTCGTCGGGTTGGCCCGGCACGGGGCGCGGCTCGCGCCCGTCGCCACGACCCTGCTCGGTCTCGTCGTCGCGATGAGCCTCTCCCCCGTGCAGCTCGGCCACTACCAGTACGTCTGGTGGCCGCTGCTCCTCGCGCTCGCGGGGTGTGCGCTGGCGCCGAGCCACCGGGCCACCCGGCGTGGACCCGCCGGGCGGTGGGCCGGGCCCGTGGCGTCGGGCGGGGCCGCGCTCGCCCTCCTGCCCGCCGTCGTCCTCGCCGCTGACCACGTCGGCGCCGTGGCCCGCACCGAGCCCAGCGGGCTCACCCTCGCCCCGGACGTGCTCGCGCGCGAGGTGCCCGAGGGGACGACGATCACGATCTGGTCCGACCCTTGGCCGACGCAGGTCGCGCTGCCGGGCCGCCGGCTGACGACGACGATGCCGGGCAGCCTGGCGCCCCGGGCCCTGCTCGTCGACCGCTCCTATGCCGCCCGCTCGGACGCCATGGACCCGCACCTGTGGCGGGCCTGCCGTCCGGTGCCCTACTCCGAGCACCGGGTCGGCGACCTCGTGCTCTTCGTCCGGCAGGCCGACCCGCACCCGGCCTTCGTGCCGGACCCGGGCTGCGGCCCCCTTCGCCCGGCAGCGTCCGGGGGCGCGAGTCGGCCTACAGCGCCGCGATGATCGCGACGAGGACGAGGGAGGCGAGTACGACCCACGTCATGACCCGGCGGAAGCGCGGGGTCATCGGGCGGCCTGCGGCACGTCGTGGGTCGGCGCGGAGGAGACCCGCACCCGGGGTCGGCGTTGGCTGGAGTAGGTCACCTCGACATTCTCGTGCCGACCGAGCCAGATCGAGACTCCGACGAGCGTGATCCCGACCGCGGCGGCCCCGATGCCGATCGTCCAGCGCGGGCCGAGGACGTCGCCGACCCAGCCGATGATCGGCGCGCCGAGCGGTGTCCCGCCGAAGAAGATCGCCATGTAGAGGGCCATGACGCGGCCGCGCATCATCGGGTCGGTGCGCATCTGGACCATGGCATTGGCCGTCGTCATCGCCGTCAGAGCGGTCAGGCCGCACGCCGCGAGCGCCACCGCGAAGCTCGCGTAGGTCGGGGCGATCGCGGTCCCGGCCGCGGCGAAGGTGAAGCCGACGAGCGAGAGCAGCAGCACCCGCAGCCGCGGCTCGCTGCGCCGGGCGGCGAGCAGCGCGGCGCTCAGCGAGCCGACCGCCATGATCGAGCCGAGCAGGCCGTAGCCCTCGGCGCCCCGCCCGAAGACCTGGGTGGCCATGAGCGCGATGGTGATCTGGAAGTTCATGCCGAAGGTGCCCAGGACGAAGATCAGCACCATGACGAGGATGATGTCGGGCCGGCCGCGCACGTAGCGCAGGCCCTCGCGGGCCGAGCCGCGGCCGGTCACGCGCGGGGCCGGGGTCAGCTCGCTCGCCCGCAGAGCGAGCAGCGCGACGATGACCGTGACGAAGGACAGCGAGTTGACGAGCAGCGCCTGGCCCGAGCCGATGCCCGCGATGACGAGACCGGCGACCGCCGGGCCGATGAGCCGGCCGAGGTTGAAGGAGGCGCTGTTGAGGGCGACCGCATTGCTCAGCCGCTCGCGCGGCACCATCTCGGAGACGAAGGTCTGCCGCGCCGGGTTGTCGAAGGCCGTGGCGACGCCGGTCATGAGCGCCAGCAGGTAGAAGTGCCACAGCTGCGCCGCCCCGGTGACGACGAGAACACCGCCGACGAGCGCGGTCAGGCCGAGCACCGCCTGGGTGAGCAGCAGCAGCGAGCGCTTGGGGAAGCGGTCGACGACCGCGCCGGTCCACGGCGCGAGGAGCAGCATCGGGAGGAACTGCAGGCCGGTGACGATGCCCAGCGCGCTCGCCGAGTGATCGGTGAGCTCGGTGAGCACGACCCAGTCCTGGGCGACGCGGCCCATCCAGGTGCCGACGTTGGAGACGATCGCGCCCAGGGCGTAGATGCGGTAGTTGCGGATCGAGAGGGAGGCGAAGGTGGGGCTCATCGGGCGGCGATCCGCTGCAGCAGGTCGGTGGCGGCCCGCAGGGTCGCCTGCTCGTCGCCGGTGAGCTCGGCGACCCGCTCGGTCATCCACTTGTCTCGGCGGCGGCGGGTGAGCGTCAGCGTGGCGCGCCCCTCGGCGGTGAGCTCGACGAGCACCCGGCGCCCGTCCTGCGGGTCGTCGTGCCGCTCGACGAGGCCGTCGTCGGCGAGGCAGCCGACCGTGCGGGTCATGCTCGGGGCCGAGACCTTTTCGACGTCGGCCAGGGCGCGCGGGGTGAGCGGCCCGTCCTCGAGCCGCGACAGGACCGAGAACTGGTGCGGCGCAATGGCGTCGGTGCTCTCGAAGCGGACCCGCCGACTGATCCGCATGCACGCGAGGCGCAGGTCCTCGCTCAGGCTGCTGATGGCCTCGTGGCCCACCTCGTCACCGGACACGGATCTCCCTTCGCTCGCCAGAACACGTTAGCACAACTCATTACCTGTGCTAACTAATCCCACCTGTCCCGGGATTCTCGGGTGACCCGGAAAACCCCCGCTTCGCAAGGGTTTGGAACCCTTGCGAAGCGGGGGTAAGTCCTGCGAAGTGGGAGGGGCCCGTCACTCGACGCCGAGGATCCCCTTGATCGGGTCGATGCCGAAGTAGAGGACGAAGAGCACGCCGACGAGCCACATGAGCGGGTGGATCGTCGCGGCCTTGCCACGCACCACCTTGATGAAGACATAGCTGACGAAGCCGGCGCCGATGCCCGCGGTGATCGAGTAGGTGAAGGGCATGAGGATGATCGTCAGGAAGGCCGGGATGGCGATCTCCAGGTCGTCCCAGTCGATCTCCTTGACCTGCTGCATCATGAGGAAGCCCACGAGCACGAGCGCCGGGGTCGCGGCCTCGTAGGGCACGACGGCGACGAGCGGCGACAGGAAGGTCGTCAGCAGGAAGAGCACGCCGGTGACCACCGAGGCCAGACCCGTGCGCGCGCCCTCGCCGACACCCGAGGCGGACTCGATGTAGCTCGTGTTGGAGCTGACCGAGGCGGCACCACCAGCGACCGCGGCGAGCGAGTCGACGACGAGGATCTTCTGGCTGTTGGGCGGGTTGCCCTCCTCGTCGAGCAGGTCGCCCTCGGCGCCGACAGCGACCATCGTGCCCATCGTGTCGAAGAAGTCGGCAAGCAGGATCGTGAAGACGAGCAGCGCCGCGGAGACGATGCCGATCTTGTCGAAGGAGCCGAGGAGGTTGAAGTCGCCGAGGAGGCCGAAGTCCGGGGTCGCGACGAGCGAGCTCGGCAGGCTCGGGACGTTGAGCCCCCAGCCGGTCGGGTTGACCAGCTCGCCGGCCTCGTTGGTCTGGCCGCCGATGTCGAAGACCGCCTCGACGACCATCGCGAGGATCGTCGTGCCGAGGATGCCGTAGAGGATCGCGCCCTTCACCCCGCGCACGTGCAGCGTGATGATGATGAAGAGGCCGATGACGAAGACGAGCAGCGGCCAGCCGGCGAGGAAGCCGCCGACCCCGAGCTCACCCAGCGGGCCGCCCTCGGCCTTGCGCACGAAGCCGGCGTCGACGAGACCGACGACGGTGATGAAGAGGCCGATGCCGACGCTGATCGCCGTCTTGAGCGGCGGCGGCACGGCGTGCAGCACCGCCTTGCGGAAGCCGGTGAGCACGAGCAGCAGGATGATCAGGCCCTCGAGGACGATCAGGCCCATCGCGTCGGCCCAGGTCATCTCGGGCAGCTTGGCGATGCCGAAGGCGACGAAGGCGTTGAGCCCCAGGCCGGCCGCGAGCGCCAGCGGATAGTTGGCGACGACACCCATGAGGAGGGTCATCACGCCGGCGACGAGCGCGGTGCAGGCCGCGACCATCGCGAGGTTGGGCCCGTCACCGCCGCCGAGGAAGCCTCCGGTCGAGTCCTCCTGGGTGCCGATGATCAGCGGGTTGAGGACGACGATGTAGGCCATGGTGAAGAAGGTGGCGAACCCACCACGGACCTCGCGGCTGACGGACGAGCCGCGTTCGGTGATCTTGAAGTACCGCTCGAGAGCGGAGCCCTCCGTCGACGGGCGGGCAGCAGGGGTGCTCATGGGCCGACATCGTATTGCCGTGGCGGCCGTGCTCCTGCATCCGATCCCCCTGCCCCGCACCTACGCTGGGGCCATGACCCGGATCGTCCTCGTGGGCTCGCTGCTGTGGCTGCTCGCCCTCGTCGCGACCCTCGTCGTGCCCGGTTGGCACACCGGCGACCGGTCGTGGTGGCCGTGGACGTGCGTCACCGGCCTCACCCTGGGGTTGCTCGGCTGGGGCTACCTGCGCCGCGGCCGCGGCAATGCCGAGCAGGCCTAGGGCCGAGCAGGCCTAGAGGACCTCGAGCACCTCGTCGTCGAGGATCGGCTCGCCGACCTTCTCCGGCTCGGGGGCGTCCATGTCGATCTCGGAGTGGGCGCCACAGCCGTGGTCGCGGCTGACGACGCCGCCGTCGCTCGGGCTCCACTCGTTGGCGCAGACGCCGAAGACCGAGCGCAGGGCGCCCGCCATCGGGATGAAGTAGCCGCACCCCGCGCAGCGCGCGGGAGCCTTGGTCGCGACCTCGGCGGTCGGACCGTGGGCGCCGTCGTACCAACGCTGAGCGGCCCGGTCGCGGCCCTCGGCGGACAGCACCCGCGGGCGCCCGAGACCGAGCTCCCACAGGGCCACCGCGTCGACGTCCTCGTCGCCCGTGGCCTCGAAGCCGGCCTCGAGGTTGGGGTCGTCGTCGATCTTGGGCGTGACGTCGCCGGGGCCGACGTCGCCGGGGGCGAGCCGGTCAGCCCACGGCAGCCACTCCGGCGAGAGGATCGCGTCGTCGCCGGGCAGCAGCTGGGTCTCGCAGACGGTCGCCGTCTTGGCGCGCGGGGCGCGGGTGACCGTCACCGCCCACGCCCACCCGCCGTAGCCGGGCAGGGTCGCGGCGAACCAGTGAGTGCCGAGCCGCTCGCCGTCGAGGGTGAAGCCGACGTGCTCGCCGACGCCCTCCCCCTTCGTCGCCTCGAGCAGCTCGCGACGGGCCGGCTCGACCGCGGCCGCGAGCACGGCATCGGACTTGGCGCGTGCCATCTCAGCCCTCCAGGTCGTCGGCGACGCGGCGCAGGACCTGCGCGACCTTGGCGCCCTGCGCCTTGTCGGGGTAGCGACCACGGCGCAGGCCGTTGCCGATGCCGTCGAGGAGCTTGATGACGTCCTCGACGATCGCGGCCATGTCCTCGGCGCCCTTGCGGTCGCGCTGGCGCAGGTTGGAGGTGACGCTCGGCGGGGTGTCGAGGACCTTGACCGCCAGAGCTTGGGCGCCGCGGCGGCCCTCGACGATGCCGTAGTCCACGCGGGTACCGCCCTTGAGCGTCGTCGTGCCCTCGGGCAGGGCATTGGCGTGGAGGAAGATGTCCGCGCCGTCGTCCCCGGAGATGAAGCCGAAGCCCTTCTCCGCGTCGTACCACTTGACCTTGCCAGTGGGCACCGTGCACCTCTTGCTCGCATACGAAAGTGTGTGGGCGCACCGGATCGTGCACCGCCCCCAAGGCTAACCCGAGCAGGCCGAAACGCAGTGGTCGGCCGTCGGTGCCGTGGGGCAGCATTGCCCCTCGTGACCACGCTGCCCAAGGACCTCCCCGCCGACGAGATCGGGTCGGGTCTGGCCGGCTTCTGGCGGGCGCTGCCGCGCGAAGGGAGGTTCCTCCTCTCGACCGTCGCCGTCCAGCACCTCGGGCGGGGCATGACCTTGCCCTTCACGGTCATCTACCTGCACGAGGTGCGCGGCTTCTCCCTCGACACCGCGGGCTCGATCATGGCCCTGCTCGCGCTGGTGGCCGCCCTGGCCGCGGCGCCGATGGGCGCCCTCACCGACCTCCTCGGCGCCCGGTGGATGCTCATCGTCGCCGGCGTGTGCCAGAGCCTCGGGGCGGTCGCGCTCGCCTTCGCGACGAGCCTGCCGATCGCGGTCCTCGGCGCGGTGCTCATGGGCCTGTCGCAGAGCATCGGCTGGTCGGCGTCCAACACCTTCATCTCCGCGCTGGTGCGAGGGCCCTTGCGGCAGAGGTACTTCGGGGTCAACTTCGCCCTGCTCAACCTCGGCATCGGCGCGGGCGGGCTCATCGCCGGGGCCTTCGTCGACGTCGCCCGGCCGGTGACCTTCGAGACGATCTTCCTCGTCGACGCCGTCCTCGTGCTCATCCCCGGCATCTGGCTGCTCGGCCCCCTTCGTCATGTGCACGCCCGCGCCGAGCACCCCGACGACGGCTCCGCCACCGCGAGCTACGCGACGGTCCTGCGGCTGCCCGGCATGCGGTGGGTGCTGCTGCTGGCGCTCGTCACGAGCTTCGTCGGCTACGGCCAGCTCGAGGCCGGCATCCCGGCCTTCGCGCACGGGGTGGCGCAGGTGAGCACCTCCGTCGTCGGGCTGGCCTTCGCGGCCAACACCGCCGTCATCGTCCTGCTGCAGTTCTGGGTGCTCCAGCGCATCGAGGGCCACCGGCGCACCCGCGTCGGCCTCGTCATGCTCGGCATCTGGGCGGTCGCGTGGCTCGCCCTCGGCCTGAGCGGCCAGCTCCCGGGGAGCCTCGCGGCGGCCGTGCTCGTCGTCGCCTTCCTCACCCTCTTCGGCCTCGGCGAGACCCTGCTGCAGCCGACGCTCCCCGCGATCACCAACGACATGGCGCCCGACCACCTGCGGGGCCGGGTCAACGCCGCCCAGTCCACGGCCTTCATGGCCGGCGGGGTGCTCGGGCCGCTCGTCGCCGGGGTGCTGCTCGAGCGCGACCTGTCGACGACCTTCGTCCTCGTCGTCGTCGCCGGGCTCGTCGTCACGGCCTGGCTCTTCCTGCGGCTGGAGCGGATCGTCAGCCCCGCGGTCAACGGACTCCCGGTGACCGCGACCGACGAGCCGTCCGTGCACTGAACTACCGTGGGTCGGTGCGTTCCCTCGCCGAGGACATCCGCGACCGCTCCGACGCCGAGCTGGTCGCGCTGCTCGAGCTGCGACCCGACCTGGCGCGACCGCAGCCTGCCGATCTCACCGCCCTGGCCGCCCGGGCGAGCACCCGCGCGAGCACGGCCCGCGCCGTCGACCACCTCGACCTCGACCACCTGAGCGCCCTGCAGGCCTGTGCCGTCACCGGCTCGACGGACCCGGCGACCATCGCCCCCTTCGTCGGGGTGGACGAGCACGAGGCCGCCACCCTCGTCGACGACCTGACGGCCGCGGCCCTGCTGTGGCGCTCCCCCGACGGCCCGGTCCTGGCCCGCACCGTCACCGACGTCCTCGGCCCGCACCCCGCGGGGCTCGGCCCAAGCGCCGCGACCCTCGGTCACGCGCTGCCCCTCGACCTGCCGACGACCCTCGCCGACCTCCCCGCCGAGCAGAGCCAGGTCCTGGGCCACATCACCGCGCACGGTCCCACGGCCGCCGTCCCCGGCGACCCGGAGGGACGCACCGGGCGGGCCGTCGCCGCGCTCGTCGACGCCGGTCTCCTGGCCGCCCCCGACGCCGAGCACGTCGTCGTGCCACGCGAGGTGGGGCTGGCCGTCCGCGGCGGCCGCCTGCACCCCGAGCCGCGCGAGCAGGCCACGACATCCCCGACCTACGACCCCGACGACGTCGACCGAGCCGCAACCGCCTCGGCCACCGAGCTCGTCGCCCTGGTCGACGAGCTGCTCGACCACGCCGATGCCCTGCGCCCGCGGGTCCTGCGCAGCGGCGGTCTCGCGGTGCGCGACCTGCGCACCCTGGCCACCCGCATCGACCTCGACGAGGCCGCCACCACCCTGCTCCTCGAGCTCGCCCTGGGCGCGGCCCTGCTCGCCGACGACCACGCGCTCGACCCGACCTGGCGCCTCACCACCGTCGTCGAGGACTGGCGCGCCCTCGCACCCGGGCGGCGCTGGAGCGCGCTCGCCCTGCTCTGGCTGCACTCCCTGCGCGCCACCGTCGTGCCCGCCCCCGAAGACGGCGGGCGGGTCAACGCCCTGTCCGAGGGCATGGTCTGGCCGCCGGTGCGGGCGCTGCGCCACGAGGTGCTCGAGATCCTCGCCGCGCTCCCGGCCGGCAGCGCCCCCGACACGGCGACCGTCGTGCACCTGCTCCACCAGCGCCGTCCACGCCGCATGCCCCACCAGGCCGACGAGGTCGTCGCCGCGCTGCTGCGCGAGGGCGAGTCCCTCGGCGTCACCGGTCGCGGGGCCCTCGGCTCCTTCGGCCGGCTGCTGCTCAGCGACGAGGCCGCCGCGACCGAGCGGCTGGCCGAGCTCGTCCCCGACCCCGTCGACCAGCTGCTCCTGCAGGCCGACCTCACGGCAATCGTGCCGGGCACTCCGGTGCCCGAGCTCGCGGCGATGCTCCGCCGCAGCTCGGTGCTCGAGTCACGAGGCGGCGCGAGCGTGCACCGCTTCACCGAGGCCGCGCTGCGCGGGGCGCTCGACGCCGGGTGGACCGCCGACGACCTGCTCGAGTCGCTCGCTCGCTTCAGCGCCACGCCTGTGCCCCAGCCGCTGGACTACCTCGTGCGCGACGTGGCCCGCCGCCACGGGCAGCTGCGGGTCGGCAGCGCCGGCAGCTATCTGCGCAGTGACGACCCGACGCACCTCGAGGCGCTCCTCGGCCACCGCGACCTCGGCCACCTCCAGCTGCGGCAGATCGCCCCGACCGTCCTCGTCTCGCCGGCCGGCCCCACGACCCTGCTCGACGCGCTGCGCGAGATCGGCGCCGCGCCGGCGCTCGAGGGATCCGGCGGTGTCGTGAGCAGCACGCCCACCGGGTCGCGGATCACGCCGCGCACCGCTCGCCCCGTCCTCGAGGTCCGCCCCGAGCCGGCACAGGAGGTACTCGAGCGCCTCCGCGCCGGCGAGGCGCGCGCCGCCGCCCGGCGCACCGCCGGCACCCCCGACGGGCCGAGCATCCCCGCTCTCGACCCCGCGAGCAGCTCCGCGTTGCTGCGCGAGGCAGCCGCCGACCGGCTCGCCGCATGGATCGGCGTCACCGACGCCGTCGGCGCCACCCGCCGGCTGCTCTTCCACCCCCTCGCCGTCGAGGGTGGCCGCGTCATCGGCGAGGTCGACGCGAAGCCGCAGACCTACTCGCTGCACCGCATCACCGGCGTCGTCATCGACGGCTGAGCCGGGCTCGCCGGGTCACCCGCCCGACAGCGCCTTGACGACCCGCGAGGGCGAGGGCTTGCCGAGCTGCTGCGCCATCCACGCGCTCGTCTCGACGAGCGCGTCGAGGTCGACACCGGTCTCGACACCCGCCCCGTCGAGCATCCACACGAGGTCCTCGGTGGCCAGGTTGCCCGTCGCCGACTTCGCATAGGGGCAGCCGCCGAGCCCGCCGGTCGAGGCGTCGACGACGGTCACGCCGGCGCGCAGGGCCGTGAGGGTGTTGGCCAGGGCCTGCCCGTAGGTGTCGTGGAAGTGCACGCCGATCCGGTCCACGCCGACCCCGCGCCGGTCGAGGGCGGCGAGCAGCGCCTCGACGTGCCCGGTCGTGCCGGTGCCGATCGTGTCGCCGACGGAGAGCTGGTCGCAGCCGAGGTCCATCAGCTCGGCGCAGGCATCGGCCACCTGGTCGACGGGCACCGGCCCCTCCCACGGGTCGCCGAAGCACATCGACACGTAGGCGCGCACCCACAGGCCGGCCTCCTGTGCCCGGCGGACCACGGGGGCGAACATCTGCACCGACTCCGCCTGCGAGCGCCCGAGGTTCTTCTGCGCGAAGGTCTCCGTCGCGCTGCCGAAGATCGCGACCGCCCCCACGCCGGCCTCGAGGGCGCGGTCCAGACCGCGTTCGTTGGGCACGAGCACGGGCCGAAGGGGGCTTCGCCCCACCTCGTCGAGGTCGGCGAGGAGCTCGGCCGCGTCGGCGAGCTGCGGGACCCACCGCGGCGAGACGAAGGAGGTCGTCTCGACCGTCTCGAGCCCCGCCGCGACGAGTCGGCGGACGAACTCCGCCTTGACGGGGGTGGGCACGCTCGACGACTCGTTCTGCAGGCCATCACGCGGGCCGACCTCGTAGATCGTCACCCGTGGGGTCAGGTCGCTGGCGGGCTCGGTCTGCGGCAGTGCACGACTCATGGAGCCCATGATCCCCCATCACGTACCGTGGGCCCGGGCCGCAGTCGTCGGCCCGGGAGGACAGCACAGGATGAGCAACGACCCGTACCCGAGCCAGCGGCCCGACCCGAGCGGCAGCGACCCCTACTCGAGCGACCCCTACCTCCCCGTGGGCCGACCCGACGAGACCCGGCCGCCCGCCCCCTACCCTGCGACCCCGGCACCCCAGCAGGCGCCGCCGGCCCTGCCGCCGCCGTATGCCTACGCCTATGCGCCGCCGCGGCCCATGGGCGCCTCGGTCATCGTCCTGGTCATCCTCTCGGCGATCATGACGATGTCCGGCTACTGCTGCTGGGTCGGCATCCCGTCGCTCGTCATGGGCATCGTCGCCATGACCAAGAACTCCTCCGACCCCGAGGGCGCCGACCGGCTGACCCGCTACGGCTGGATCACCTTCGCCGCGCTCTTCGCCATCGGGCTGCTCGCCGTCATGGGCTTCATCGCCGTCGTCGCCCTGAGCGAGGCCTGAGCGTGGCCCCCGACGGTGCCCTGATCGTCCAGAGCGACAAGACGCTCCTGCTCGAGGTCGACCACGAGCGGGCCGCCGACGCGCGGCGGGCCATCGCCCCCTTCGCCGAGCTGGAGCGCGCACCGGAGCACATCCACACCTACCGGGTCACGCCGCTCGGCCTGTGGAATGCCCGCGCCGCGGGCCACGACGCGGAGCAGGTCGTCGACGCCCTCATCACCCACTCGCGCTACCCCGTGCCGCAGGCGCTGCTCGTCGACGTCGCCGAGACGATGGACCGCTACGGCCGGCTCGTGCTGGAAAAGGATGGTGAGCAGCTCGTGCTGCGCGCCACCGACCGGGCCGTGCTCACCGAGGTCATGCGGCACAAGAAGATCACGCCGCTGCTCGGCGCCCAGCTCTCCCCCGACGAGGTCGTCGTCCACCCCTCCGAGCGGGGCACACTCAAGCAGGAACTGCTCAAGGTCGGCTGGCCCGCCGACGACCGGGCCGGCTACGTCGACGGCGAGGCCCACCCCATCGACCTCACCGAGGACGGCTGGACGCTGCGGCCCTACCAGCAGCAGGCGGTCGACGGCTTCTGGGACGGTGGCTCCGGCGTCGTCGTCCTGCCGTGCGGCGCGGGCAAGACCCTCGTCGGAGCCGGCGCGATGGCCGCCGCGAGCGCCACGACGCTCATCCTCGTGACCAACACCGTCAGTGCCCGGCAGTGGAAGCAGGAGCTGCTCGAGCGCACCTCGCTCACCGAGGACGAGATCGGCGAGTACTCCGGGGCGCGCAAGGAGATCCGTCCGGTCACCATCGCGACCTACCAGGTGCTCACGCTCAAGCGCAAGGGCGTCTACCCGCACCTCGACCTGCTCGACGCCCGCGACTGGGGCCTGATCGTCTACGACGAGGTCCACCTGCTGCCGGCGCCCATCTTCCGGATGACCGCCGACCTGCAGGCCCGTCGCCGGCTCGGGCTGACGGCCACCCTCGTCCGCGAGGACGGCCGCGAGGCCGACGTCTTCTCGCTCATCGGCCCCAAGCGCTTCGACGCGCCGTGGAAGGACATCGAGGCGCAGGGCTACATCGCGCCCGCCGACTGCGTCGAGGTGCGGGTGACGCTCAGCGACTCCGAGCGCATGGCCTATGCGACGGCCGAGCCCGACGACCGCTACCGGCTCGCCTCGTGCTCACCGGTCAAACTGCCCGTCGTCCGCTCGCTCGTCGAGCAGCACCGCGGCGAGCCGACCCTCGTCATCGGTCAGTACCTCGACCAGCTGCACGAGCTCGCCGAGCAGCTCGACGCCGACCTCATCACCGGCGAGACCTCGGTCAAGGAGCGCCAGCAGCTCTTCGCCGACTTCCGCGAGGGCCGCTCGAGCCTGCTCGTGGTCTCCAAGGTGGCCAACTTCTCCGTCGACCTGCCGGAGGCGACCGTCGCCATCCAGGTGAGCGGGACCTTCGGCTCACGCCAGGAGGAGGCCCAGCGCCTCGGTCGGGTCCTGCGGCCGAAGGGGGACGGCCGCACCGCGCACTTCTACACCGTCGTCACGCGCGACACCGTCGACGCCGAGTTCGCCGCCCACCGCCAGCGCTTCCTCGCCGAGCAGGGCTACGCCTACCGAATCGTCGACGCCGACGACCTCTAGCCCGTCACAGGATCGAGGTCAGGAAGCGCTTCGTCCGCTCGTGCTCGGGGTTGCTGAGGATCGCGTCGGGCGTGCCCTGCTCGAGGATCTGCCCGTGGTCGAACATCATCACCTTGTGCGAGACGTCGCGCGCGAACTGCATCTCGTGGGTGACGATGAGCATCGAGATGTCCGTCGAGTCCGCGACATCGCGCAGCACACCGAGCACGTCGCCGACGAGCTCCGGGTCGAGCGCCGAGGTCACCTCGTCGAGCAGCAGGATCTTCGGGTCCATCGCCAGGGCCCGGGCAATCGCGACCCGCTGCTTCTGACCTCCGGACAGGCGGCTGGGGTGCTCGTCGGCTCGGTCCTTCAGGCCCACCTGGTCGAGCAGCGCCAGCCCGCGCTCGCGGGCCTCGTCCTTGCTCCGCCCGAGGACGTGCACGGGCGCCTCGGTGACGTTGTCGATGACCGACATGTTGGGGAAGAGGTTGAAGTGCTGGAAGACCATGCCGATCTTCTTGCGGGTCTGGGCAACCTCCTTCTCCCGCAGGCGGACCCGCTTGCCGTCGCGGCGGTCGTGGGTCAGCGGCTTGCCGTCGATCCAGATGTAGCCGCCGGTGAGCTCCTCGAGCGTCATGACGAGCCGCAGGATCGTCGTCTTGCCCGAGCCGCTCGGGCCGATGAGCGTCACCCGCTCGCCCTGGGCGACGTCGAAGTGCAGGTCCGACAGCACCGTGTGGTCCCCGAAGGACTTCTCGACGTCCTCGAAGCGGATCACGGGGGTGGACGAAGGGGGCGTCCCCCCGGTCGGGTCAGTAGACAAGAGCTTTTTCCAATCTGCGGACGGCGAAGGCGGTGACGAGGCTCGCGACGAGGAAGATCAGCCCCGCGATGGTGAAGGCCTCGTTGTAGCGGAAGGTGTTGCCGCCGGCCTGCTGGGCGACGGTGACCATCTCGAGCACCGTGATGGCGAAGAGGTAGGGGGTGTCCTTGAACATCGAGATGGCCCAGTTGCCCAGGGCCGGGAGCGTCGAGCGGAGGGCCTGCGGGAGGACGATGTCCCGCCAGGTGCGCCCCTGCGGGAGGCTGAGCGCGCGGGCCGCCTCCCACTGGCCGGTGTCGACCGAGCGGATGCCGGCGATGAAGGACTCGGCCATGTAGGTCGCGTAGTGGATACCGATGACCACCGTCCCGACCCAGAGCATGTCCCAGTCCACGGGCACGAGGAACTTCGCGAAGACGAGCTGGACGATGAGCGGCGTCATCCGGATGACGTCCATGACCCAGCGCACGGGACGCGACAGGAGCGTCGGTGCGACCTGGGTGATCACGGCCAGGAGCAGGCCCACGACGACGGCGACGGCCGTGCCGACGACGGTGATGAGCAGGGTGGCCGTGAAGAAGGCCTCGATGATCTCGGGCGCCAGCTCACGGGCGGCCTCCCAGCTCCAGAACTCCTCGAAGGTGATGGCGGGCCTCATCACAGCGCCACCCCCGCTCCGGCGTGGGCACTGCGGGTGGGCAGGCCGAGTCGACGACGGGCACGCTTCTCCAGCTGTCGCAGACCGGAGGAGAAGACGAGCGCGAAGAGGTAGTAGATGATCAGGCCGATGCCGTAGGCGAAGATCGTCGTCGTGTTGATGCGCAGCTGGTCGATCTCGTAGGCGAGGTCCTGCAGCCCGATGAAGAGCGCCACGGCCGTGCCCTTGATGAGCATGACGAGCAGGTTGTTGTAGCCGGAGAGCATGAGCACCCAGGCCTGCGGCCAGATGATCCGACGCATGCGGGTCAGCGGCGACATGTTGAGGGCCTTGGCGCCCTCCCACTGGCCGCGGTCGACGGCATTGATCGAGCCGCGCACGATCTCCGCGCCGTAGGCGCCGTAGTTGAGCCCGAGCGCGATGACGCCGGTGAGCACGGCATCCCAGCTGACCCCGAAGAGCGGCATGACGTAATAGAGCCAGAAGAGCTGCACGACGAGCGAGGTGCCGCGGAAGAACTCCACGACGATCGTCGCGAGCCACCGCAGGGGTGCGACGGGGCTGATGCTCAGCAGGCCGAGGGCGACCGAGACGACGAAGGCGACCAGGGCCCCGCCGAGCGTGAGCTGGAGCGTGACGAGCACGCCCTCGCCCAGTCTCGGCAGGGCATCCCGGAGCGCGTCGAGATGATCGGTCACTTGGCGTCCGGCAGCTCGCCCTTGCAGAGCTGCTCGGTCGTCAGGTCGCCCTTGGGCCGCTCGGCGTCGGTGAAGCCGAACTCGCCGATGACGTCGGTGTAGGCCTTCTCGTCGCCGGTGATCTTGGCGAGCTCCTCGTTGTAGGCATCGCGCAGGGTGTCGTCACCCTTCTTGAAGACGGTCGCGCCGGCGCCGACCTGCTCCTTGCCGTCGACGACGGCGACGAAGGAGTCGGTGACCTCGACCTTAACGTCGGGGTTGTTCTCGTCCATGGTCCGCAGGGAGATCCCGGTCAGCGCGAAGACGTCGCTGCTGCCGCGTGCCACCGCGTCCATGCCGTCCTGCGGGGACTTGACCTGGGTGGCCTCGATGTCGAGCGACTTGGCGTAGTCGGTCTCGATGGCGCCGCTCATCGTCGCGAGCTTGGCGCCGGACTTCTTGACGTCGTCGAGGTCCTTGAGGTTCTTGGGGTTGCCCTCGGGCACCATGAGCGCCGTCGTGTAGAGGATCTCCGGGTCGCCGAAGGAGGCCTCCTTGCAGCGGTCCGGCAGGATCGACATGCCCGCGGAGATGGCGTCGTAGCGGCCGGCCTTCAGGCCCGGGATGAGCGCATTCCACTCCGTCTTGACGCCCTTGACCTCCTTGATCCCCATGTCCTTGAAGATCTTCTTGTGCAGGGCGATGGTGGCCCCGGTGAGCTCCCCGTCCTTCTCGAAGGAGTAGGGCTCCTCACCGGCGAAGGCGACGGTGATCGTCCCCTCCTCCTTGAGCTCGGCGAGCTTGTCGCCCGACCCACCGTCCGATCCGGAGTCGGAGCCGCAGGCGGCCAAGGTGAGAGCGAGGGTCAGTGCTGCGGTTCCGGCCAGAGTTCGTGAGTGACGCACGTGTTTCCTCCCCTCGGAGGTTCTTCGCCGGGCCCCTCCCGGTCCTCCGAGTCCCCCCACCCGACCAAATCAACGGCGCGAAGGGGGGTTCCCGCCCCCTTCGTTGTCACTCCGTGACCCCACCGCGCCCAGCGCTCGTTCAGCCGACACCCAGACAACGGGCGCACACTCGACGGGTGAGCACTCCCACCACCTCCGTCGACGCCCCCCACCTGCTGGTCGTCGAGGACGAGCCCAACATCCGCGAGCTGCTCGCCACGTCGCTGCGCTTCGCCGGCTTCGAGGTCGAGGTGGCCGGCGACGGCGCGAGCGCGCTCGACGCGGTGCACCGCATGGAGCCCGACCTCATCGTCCTCGACGTCATGCTCCCCGACACCGACGGCTTCGAGGTCGCCTCCCGGCTGCGCGCCTCCGAGCGCCACCAGCCGATCCTCTTCCTCACCGCGCGCGACTCCCTCGACGACAAGCTCAAGGGCCTGACCGTCGGCGGCGACGACTACGTCACCAAGCCCTTCTCCCTCGAGGAGGTCATCGCCCGCATCCGGGTCATCCTGCGCCGCACGACCGACATCCCCTCCACCGAGTCGGTGCTGCGCTTCGCCGACCTCGAGCTCGACGACGAGGCCCACGAGGTCCGCCGCGCCGGGCGGGTCATCGACGTCTCGCCGACCGAGTTCAAGCTGCTGCGCTACCTCATGCTCAACCCCAACCGCGTCCTGTCGAAGGCCCAGATCCTCGACCACGTGTGGGACTACGACTTCCGGGGCGAGATGGGGATCGTCGAGTCCTACATCTCCTACCTGCGCCGCAAGATCGACACCGAGGGGCTGCCGCCGCTCATCCACACCAAGCGCGGCTTCGGCTACGTGCTGCGCCTGCCGCCCGAGTGACCCGCCCATGAGCCTCGAGCGCGTCACCGCGCCCGTCGTCCGCCGGTTGGAGGCGATGCCGCTCACCTGGCGGCTCGTCGTCATCCTGCTGACGCTGCTGCTCGCGGCGCTGCTCGCGACCTCGCTGACGACGGCGTGGCTGCTCCAGCGCGACCTCGAGGCCAATGTCGACGAACAGCTGCGCACGGTCGCCATCCCGGTCGCCGAGGACAGCTCCGGGCTGTCGACCGGGGGCGAGACCCCGGACTTCTACCAGCCGCGCAGCGGACCGACCAACCTCTTCTTCGTGCGCCAGCCCGCCGACGGCGACGCCTGGCAGTACCGCTTCCCCACGGGCGTGAGCTCCCGCCCCGACGTGCCCGTCATCCGTGCCGACGACGCGCGGGCCATCACCAACCAGCCCTTCACCGTCGAGTCGCTCGACGGCACCGTCCAGTGGCGCTTCATCGCCGGCCGCTACGAGGACGGCTCGACCTTCGCCGTCGGCATGCCGCTGTCCGGGGTCAACAAGGTCATCGGCCGCTACGTCATCGTCACCGCCTCCGTCGGTCTGGGGGCCCTGGCGACCTGCGGGGTCCTCGGCTGGTTCGCCACCCGCCGGGCCTTCCGCCCCCTTCGTCGCATCGAGGACACCGCCGCGGCCATCGCCGCCGGCGACCTGACCCGACGTGTCCCCGTGCGCCACAGCCATGACGAGGTCGCGAGCCTGAGCGAGTCGCTCAACTCCATGCTCGGTCAGGTCGAGCGCAGCTTCGCCGTGCAGGAGGCGTCCGAGACCAAGATGCGCCAGTTCGTCGCCGACGCGAGCCACGAGCTGCGCACCCCGCTCGCGACCGTCCGCGGCTACGCCGAGCTCTACCGGCAGGGCGCCGTCCAGGGCCCCGACCAGACGACCCAGGCGATGGAGCGGATCGAGGGCGAGGCCTCGCGCATGACCGGGCTCGTCGACGACCTGCTGCTGCTGGCCCGCCTCGACGACCAACGCCCGCTGGAGCTCGAGGACGTCGACCTCGTCGTCCTGTCCGCCGAGACCGTCCACGACGCCCGCGCCCGGGCTCCCCACCGGTCGATCCAGCTCGCCGGTCTCGACGGCGACCTGCGGCCCGCGGTCGTCCGCGGCGACGACGGCCGGCTGCGGCAGGTGCTGAGCAACCTCATCGGCAATGCCCTCATGCACACCGCCGACGACGTGCTCGTCGAGGTCCGCACCGGCCAGGTCGGCGACCGAGCAGTCCTCGAGGTCCGCGACCACGGCGCCGGCATCGACCCCGAGGTGGCCGCCCGGGTCTTCGAACGCTTCTACCGGGTCGACAAGGCCCGCTCGCGGGCACGCGGTGGCAGCGGCCTCGGCCTGGCCATCGTCGCCCAGCACTCCGGCACCGTCGCGGTCCGCGAGACCCCGGGCGGCGGCGCGACCTTCCGCGTCGAGCTGCCGGGCGCGACACCGGCGCGCCCCGGCCACGTCTGATCACAGCAATCTGACAGGTGGGGCCAAGGACGATCAGAAGTCCGCGGCGCAGAGTGGGTCGCACAGCCTCGAGAAGGAGCCCCACGATGGACCAGCCCACCGCGCCACTGCCGCCGCAGCACCCTTCGTACGCCTCGGCGCTCGCCACTCCCCCGCCGCCGCGCATGCCGCGCCACCGGGGACGCCGTATCGGCGAGCTGACCGCGGTCGCGGTCCTCACCGCGGCCCTGGCCAGCGGTGGCACCTGGGGTGTCATGTCGCTCACCGACGACGGCACGACCGCCGCCTCGTCGACGAGCGCGAGCACATCCGGTGACTCCGCCGCCAGCGTGGTCCCGGTGAGCAGCGCCTCCAAGACCAACCCCGACTGGAACGCCGTGACCGCCGCCGTCACGCCGAGCGTCGTCTCGATCACCGTCTCGGCGGGCGGCTCCGGCGGCGAGGGGTCCGGGGTCGTCCTGGACAAGGAGGGGCACGTCCTCACCAATCACCACGTCGTGAGCGGGGCGGGCGACGACGCGACGATCACGGTCACCCTCTCCGACGGCAAGACCTACCGGGCGAGCATCGCCGGCGAGGACGCCTCGACCGACCTGGCGGTGCTCACCCTCGAGGACCCGCCCGATGACCTGCAGCCGATCACCGTCGGCTCCTCCTCGGGCCTGGAGGTCGGCGACCCGGTCATGGCGGTCGGCAACCCCCTCGGCCTCTCCGGCACGGTGACCACGGGCATCGTCAGCGCCCTCGACCGCCCCGTGACGACCAGCTCCACCGAGAGCGAGCAGCAGGACCCCTTCGGCCAGCAGCAGCAGTCGAGCCAGGTCGTCACCTCGGCGATCCAGACCTCGGCGGCGGTCAACCCGGGCAACTCGGGCGGCGCGCTCGTCGACGCGGCCGGTCGCCTCGTCGGCATCAACTCCTCCATCGCCAGCCTGGGCAGCAGCAGCGGCCAGTCCGGCAGCATCGGCATCGGCTTCGCGATCCCCGTCGACGAGGCCCAGTGGATCGCCGAGCAGCTCATCGAGGACGGTCAGGCCGAGCACGCCTTCCTCGGGGTCACCCCCAGCGACGGCACCGCCGAGCTCGGGTCCGCGACCCGCTCCGGCGCCCAGATCCGCTCGGTCTCCGACGGCAGCCCCGCCGCCGAGGCCGGCCTGCAGGAGGGCGACCTCGTCGTGGGCGTCGACGACAGCACGGTCACCTCGGCCGAGTCGCTCGTCGGGATCATCCGCTCGCACCGGATCGGGACCAAGGTCTCGCTCGCCGTCGTCCGCGACGGCGAGGAGCAGACCATCGAAGCCACCCTCGGGACGGCCCCGACGTCCCAGGGGTGATCTGGGGAGCCACGTGCTCAGCAGACTCTCAGGTCGATGCCAGCGGTGTCCCATCCCGGTGTCGCACGATGGTCTCAGGAGCACAGGACATGGAAGCAACGGTCGCTCGATCGTCTCCTCCCCCGACGAAGCACCGACTTCCTCCGGCTCCCACAGGGGTGCTACCCCCGCCTTCGGGTGTGGCGTCTGAAGGCGGCGCTGAGTAGCCGAACTCATGCCCCCGGTGTGCTGGCAACAGCACACTGGGGGCATGAGCATGTCAGGAGACCCGGTCCTCGAGCAGGTGCGCGCGATCGAGGACGACTTCGCAGACGCGATGTCGCGCATGTACGGCGTCGGCAACGAGCTGGCCAGGCTCCGTGCCCACCTCGCCACCGAGGCCTCCCCCGAGCACTGGACGCGGGTCGCGACCCCCGAGATCCCCCCTTCGCCCTCGCCCGCGGCCACCGCTCCCGCCGCGGCGCCCGTCGCTCCCGGCCACGTGACGCCTCCGCCGCGAGTCGCCCCGCCGGCGGGGCCGTCCATGGCCCCGCCGCCGTCCCCTCCGCTGCCGCCCACCGAGCCGTGGTGGCAGCGGGACGGGATCATCGCCAAGGCCCTGGCGGCCGTCGGCGCCGCGATCACCCTCATCGGCGTCGCCTTCCTCCTCGCCCTGGCGATCCAGCTGGGGTTCTTCGGCCCCCTCGCCCGGGTCATCAGCGGCGGACTGCTCTCCCTCGCGCTCGTCGGCGCCGCGGCGCTCGTGCGCTCCCGGCAGACGAGTACCGTCGGCGCCCTCGGTCTGGCGGCGACCGGCATCGCCACCGCCTACCTCGACGTCCTCGCGGTCACCTACGTCTACGCGTGGGTCCCGCTCGGCGTCGGACTCGTGCTCGCCGGCCTCATCGCCCTCGGCGGCGTCCTGCTCGCCCGCGCCTGGGACAGCCAGCTGCTCGCGGTCATCGCCGTCCTCGGCGTCGCGCTCATGGCCCCCTTCGTCGGCCTCCAGCACGGCCTGCTCACCGGCGGCTTCCTGCTCGTGCTCACCGCAGCGACCTGGCCGGCGCAGATCGGTCGCGACTGGTGGGCCCTCGAGCTCTCCCGCGTCATCCCGACCGCACTCTTCCTCGCCGCGCTCGCCGTCGCGCACGACGAGCAGGGCATCGCCGCCGCCCTGGCCATCGCCTTCGCCCTCCTCGTCATGGCCACGACGCTCGCCGGGGCCCGCGTCGACCGGCTGCCGGAGCAGCTCGGGCTGCTCGTCCCGGTCGGCATCGGCCCGCTGTGGTTCGCCGGCATGGCGTTCGACGGCCGGTGGACCGGCACCGGGCTGCTCGTCATCGCCACCTGCCTGCTCGTGCTCATCGCCGGTCTCGTCGGGCACGACGAGCGCACCGCCCTGGTGCACCGTGTCCCCGAGCTCGCACTGGCCGCAGCCGGCGTCACCTCGCTCACCGCCGCCGTGCGCGGCGCCGACGGCAACGGCTGGACGCCGGTCGTCGGGCTGGCCCTGTGCCTGCTCTGGGCCGTCGCCGCGCTCGTCCTGCGGCACCGCACGACGCTCTTCGTCTCGTGGGCCCTGTCGGCCCTGGGCCTGATCGGCGCGACCACACTCCTGCCCCACGTCGCGCTGCGCAGCCTCGCCGACGAGGTCGGGCCCACCCACCTGCTGGCGACCGTGCTCCTCGTCGCGACGCTCGCCGTCACCGCGCGGGCGAGCCACGTGCTTGTGCCGGACACCTCACCCGCGCTGCCGCGCATCCTCGTCGCCCTCTCGGTGCTCGTCACCGGCGGCGCCGTCGTCCTGCTCGGCGCGCTCGCCGGCCAGCTCGTCGACGACGCCCGCGGGGGCTACACCGCGGGCCAGGCCGGCGCCACGGTCGTGTGGATGGCCACCGCCGCGGTCCTGCTGCTGCGTGGTCTGCGCGGGTCGACGATCGCCGTGCCGGCCGGCCTGGGTCTCGCCGCGCTGAGCGTTGGCAAGCTGCTCCTCTTCGACCTGTCCTTCCTCAGCGGGCTGGCCCGGGTGCTGTGCTTCATCGTCGCCGGCCTGCTCCTGCTCGGGATGGGTGTCGGCTACGCCCAGGCGCTCGAGCGGTCGCGCCGCGGCGGTGGCGGCCCCGGCACCGGGCCGACCCCTCCTGTGGATAACCCGGCGGCGCCGGTCCCGGTTCCTCCTACGGTCTAGGGAGACGTCGGGCCGCAGGGGCCCGGCCGATCACCAGCCGAAGGGGAACCACCATGGCCAGCTTCACCGTCGACACCGCCCAGGTCGCGAGCAGCGCCTCCGACGTCTCGCGCATCTCCGAGGACGTCGAGACCACCGTCGCGAGCATGATGTCGCGCCTGCTGTCGCTCCAGAACCAGTGGCAGGGCGAGGCCTCCTCGTCCTTCCAGGACCTCATCAACGACTGGCGCGCGACCCAGCGCACGGTCAAGGAGAGCCTCGACGAGATCGGGCGGGTCCTCGGCGAGGCCGGCCGGACCTACGACGACACCGAGACCTCGGTCAAGAGCACGATGCGCCCCGGCCGCTGACCGGCCCGACCACGACGACGGGGGGCGGTGACCTGTCCGGTCACCGCCCCCCGTCGTGCTCGCAGGTCACTCCGTGCTGATCGCCTGCAGGACGTCCATGCGCGAGGCCCGGCGGGCCGGCAGCAGGGCCGCGAGGACGCCGATGACCCCGGCGAGGGCGACGAAGACGGCCATCTGCGCCCACGGGATCGCCAGCTCGGTGATGCCGTCGTCGACGAGCGAGCGCTGGATCGCCACGCCCGCGACCACCCCGAGCACGATGCCGAGCAGGGCGCCGAGCAGCGCGATGGTCACCGACTCGAGGGTGATCATCCGCCACAGCTGCCGGCGGGAGAGGCCGACCGCCCGCAGGAGCCCGACCTCACGGGTGCGCTCCATGACCGACAGGCCGAGCGTGTTGACGATGCCGAGCACGGCGATGACGATCGCCAGGCCGAGCAGGGCGTAGATGAGGAAGAGCAGCTGGTTGATGCTCGAGCGCTGCTCGTCGGCGTAGCCGGCCTGGTCCTTGAGCGTGACGAGCGGCTGCTTGTCGACGATCTGCTCGATGCCGGACTCGACCTGGGCCTTGTCGGCCCCCTCGTCGACGAAGATGAAGGCCCAGTTGTCGGCGGCCGAGCCGCCCATCGACTCGACGGTGTCGACCGACATGAGGACGTCGGGCGAACCGATCGCCTGGATCTCGTCGTAGAAGCCGACGACCGTCAGGTCCCGGGTCGTCGAGCCCATCTTCACCTCGACGGTGTCGCCGACGGAGCGGCCGCCCTCGTGCTTCGTCGAGAGCATCACCGAGTCCTTGTCGAGATCGGCGCTCCCGTTGGTCGGCTCGATCTGCTCGACGTCCTCGAAGCTGCGCGGGTCGATCGCGGTGACGAAGAGCTGGCCACCGTCGACGCCGGCACTGCTGAAGCGCACCGGCGAGACCTCCCGGACCCCGTCGACCTCGGCCACCCGCTCGGCGACCGTCGACGAGAAGGGCTGGCCGACCGCGTTGCTGAGGATGTAGTCGGCGCGGAAGGTCTCCTCGATCTGCTTGTCGACGCTCGCCGTGGTGCTCGTGGCGACGACACCCATGAGCGCGACGAGCGTCATGCCGATCATCAGCGCCGACGCCGTCGCGGCGGTGCGACCGGGGTTGCGCACGGAGTTCTGCTCGGCCATCCGGCCGATGCTCCCGAAGGCCGTGCGATAGACCCAGCCGAGCCCGGAAATCACCGGACGCCCGACGAAGGGGGCGAGGAAGGCCGTGCCGAGGACGAGCCCGACGATGCCGCCACCGATCCACCACAGTTCGCGGGTGTCGGCGACGAAGAGCCCGTAGAGGAAGGCGACGACGCCGAGCACGAGCACGCCGACCTCGAGGCCACGGCGGATCGGGTGGTGGCCGATACCCGTGTCGACCGAGTCGCGCATCGCCGCGACCGGCGGCACCGACCCGGCCCGTCGGGCCGGCACCCAGGCCGCGAGCATCGTCACGACGATGCCGACGGCGTAGGCCGCGATGACCGTCCGGGGCGTGAAGACCAGTCCGGTGCCCGACAGGTCGAGCCCGAAGGTGGCGAAGAGCGCCTGGATGCCCAGGGCGAGCACCACACCGAGGGCCAGGCCGAGGGTCGCACCCACGACGCCGATGATGAAGGCCTCGAGGAGGACCCCGCGCACGATCTGCCGGCGAGAGGCACCGATGGCCCGCAGCAGGGCCAGCTCCCGGCCACGCTGCGCGACGAGGATGCTGAAGGTGTTGATGATGAGGAAGGAGCCGACGAAGAGGGCGATGCCGGCGAAGACCAGGAGGAAGGTCGTGATGAAGCCGAGTGCCTGCTGCACGTCGCTCTGGTTTTCCTCCGCGAGCCCCTTGCCCGTCCATCCCTTGTAGCCCTCGGGCACGAGCGGCTCGACCTGGGTGAGCAGCTCCTGCTGGCTCACGCCGTCGTCGGCGGTGACCCAGACGGAGGAGTACTCGTCCTTGCCGTCCATGTAGTACTTCTGCATGGTCTTGGTGTCGAAGACGACGACCGAGGCGCCGGCCATCCCCCCTTCGCCGAAGGTCATCGTGCCGACGAGCTCGGTCTCGATCTCGGGGGTGTCGCCGGTCGTCACGAGGCTGATCCGGTCGCCGACCTCGTGGCCGGCCCGCTCGGCGGTCACGGAGTCGACCATGACCTCGCCCTCGCGCTGGGGCTCGCGGCCCTCGTCGATGACGAGCGGGTCCTCACCGAGCTGGTTGGGCGCGTCGGAGTAGTTGAAGGCCAGGGCGGGTGCCCCCTGCCCGCCGACGACCTTGCCGTTGTCGCCGACGACGAAGACCCCGATGGCGTCGACCGAACCGTCAGCCCGTGCCGCGCCCGGCAGCTCGGCCATCTTGTCGACGTCGGCGGCGGACATGCGCCCGCCACCCGTGCCGCCGTACTCGTCGGTCTGCTCGGGCTGGACGACGACGTCACCGACGGTGCCGTCCATGATGCCGTCGAAGGTGCGTCCGAGGGTGTCGGTGAAGATCAGCGACCCGGCGACGAAGGCCGTGCCGAGGACGATCGCCATGGCGCTCATCAGCAGGCGCGCCTTGCGCGCCAGCAGACTCTTGAAGGTGGCCTTGAGCATCAGTGTGCCCCATTGGTCAGCGCGACCATCCGCTCGAGGACGGTCTCACGGTCCGGCTCCCACAGCTCGTCGACGATGCGCCCGTCGGCGAGGAAGAGGACTCGGTCGGTGTGGCTCGCGGCCACGGGGTCGTGGGTGACCATGACGATCGTCTGGTCGAACTCGTCGACGCTGCGGCGCAGGAAGCCGAGCACCTCGGCGCCGGAGGTCGAGTCGAGGTTGCCGGTGGGCTCGTCGGCGAAGATGATCGCGGGCTTCGACACCAGGGCCCGGGCGCACGCGACGCGCTGCTGCTGGCCGCCGGACAGCTCGTTGGGCCGGTGGCCGAGGCGGTTGCGCAGGCCGACGGTCTCGATGACGAGGTCGAACCACTCGCGGTCCGGTTTGCGGCCGGCGATCGCCAGCGGCAGGAGGATGTTCTCCTCCGCGGTCAGCGTCGGGATGAGGTTGAAGGCCTGGAAGATGAAACCGATCCGGTCGCGGCGCAGCCGGGTGAGGTCCTTCTCCTTCAACCGGGTGATGTCGGTGTCACCGATGAGTGCCCGGCCCCCGCTCACCGCGTCGAGCCCGGCGAGGCAGTGCATGAAGGTGGACTTGCCGGAGCCGGAGGGCCCCATGATGGCGGTGAACTGCCCCGCCCCGATGTCGAGGTCGATCCCGTCGAGCGCGGCGACCTGCGCCTCGCCCTTGCCGTAGACCTTGCGAAGCTCGTGCGTGCTGGCGGCAACCTGCGTGCCCATGTCCCCTGCTCTCGTCCGTCGTGGATGTCCGACGACCAATCTAGGGTCGACGCTGGGCGGCCGTCACTGGGGTTTACCCCCGACGTCTCCCTGCGGCCGGCTACACCTCGACCGTGGCGACGACCCGCAGGCGCGGGTGCTCGTCGTCGCCGTCGACGACGTCACCGGTGACCCAGCGCAGGGTCAGGTGCCCGTCGTGGACCTCGGCGACGGCGAGGTTGTTGTCGAACCACGGCCCCTCGGTGAGCTCCCACGGGTAGCGCAGCTCGGGCACCCCGTCGGTCCGGGCCGCGAGCCAGCGCATCGGGCGGACGAGCCCCTTGGCCATCTGCGACATCAGCACGCGCAGCGCGCGGGGCATGGGGTTGCGGATCGGGCTGCACACGGCCTGCACGATCCGACTGCTCGCGCCGTGACCCGCGGGGTCGGTCACCTCGGCGACGTAGGAGTGGTGCACGTCGCCGGAGAGGAAGGTGATCGTGCCCGGGGGTCGGCCGCGCTCTCCGCGGGCGACGGACATGACGAGCTCGAAGACCTCGACGAAGCCGGACTGGAAGGCGCCCCAGTGCTCGAGGTCGACGACCTGCCGCAGCGCCTCGGTCGCGCGGTGCACCGGCTGGGGCCGGTCCGGCCCGGCGAGGGACTCGCTGATCGACTCGGCGTCGTGCAGCCCGGGCGGCAGGAGGAAGGGCAGCGAGGTCCCGACGAAGAGGTGGTCGAGGTCGCCAGTCATCTGCTCGTCGAGCCAGGCGAGCTCGTCGTCGTCGAGCATCGAGCGCCGCTCCGGCTCGAGCACCCGCGCGGCCCGGGAGTCGAGCATGATCAGCCACGACCCGCCGAGGGCCCGGGTGTAGCTCCAGCGGTAGCTCTCGGGCTCACGGTCGACCCGCTCCGCGAGGGCACGAAGGGGGCCGGTCAGGTCGACCTCGCCCGGCCCGGCACCGTCGAGCCGGGCCCAGATCTCGTCGCGGGCGAGCTCCTCGGGCGCGAGGTTGCCGATGTGCTGGTGCACCCAGTAGCTCGTCAGCCCCGCGACCAGCCGCTCGTGCCACCACGGGGTGCGGTTGATCTCCTGGTGCCACGACCACGAGGTGTTCCAGTCGTCGCGGATGTCGTGGTCGTCGAAGATCATCGCGCTCGGCACGACCGACAGCACCCACCGGATGGCCGGGTCGCTCCACGCGAGCTGGTAGAGGTGCGCGTACTCCGCGTAGTCCTTGATCTCCTCGCCGGGCGGTTCCTCGATGTCGCGGCGGGAGGCGATGAAGTCGTGCATCTGCGGGCTCGTCTCGTCGGCGTAGACCTGGTCACCGAGGAGTGCGAGGACGTCGGGTCGTGGGGACTCCCCCTTCGCCAGGGACAGGGCGAAGGTGCGCAGCGCGTCGACGCCGTGGCTCGCGTGGTGCTCCGCGTCGTGCGGGACGCTCGTGCGGCAGGAGCCGAAGGCGAGCAGCGTCGCACGCGTGCGGTCCAGCGTCGCGATGCTCGAGGACGGCAGGTCGGACCCGGCCGGCGGCCACACCTGCTCGTCGTCGATGCTCACCACGTAGTCGTAGGTGCGGCCGGGCTCGAGGTCGTCGAGCAGGACGAGGGCGTAGTGGTGGCCCTCCACGACGAAGCTCGCGGCGTGCCACGCGCGGCCGTCGGCCGCGACGGTCACCCGCGCGGGGGCGGCGGTCTCCACCCAGACGGAGGCGTCGTGCTCACCGACGAAGCGCAGGAGGGGACCGAGGACGAGCGGGGACGTGGCGGTCATCCGCTCATCGTCTCGCCCGAGGCTGTGAGTCGGCTGGCCGGGGGTGCGTCAGCTCACCCCTTGCGACGCCGCAGGGCGATGATCAGGAGGACGAGCGGGGCGAGCGCCGCGGCGATCTGGGGGCCGTAAGCCCGCAGCAGCACCGGAAGGGCGGTCGCCCCGAGGTCGATCGCGTCATCGGACGAGCTCGCCGGGCGCGCGGCCGGTGAGGAGACGGCCGGTGAGCTCGCGGCGGGAGCCGCAGCGGAGGCGGGCCCCGTGGCCGCCGGCGTCGTGGTCGACCGGGTCGGCGTCTGCTCCGGCGATGTGGCCGCCGCCTCCTCCTCGCCCGTCGGCTCCGGGGTGGCCTCGGGGGCGGCGAAGCGGCCCGCCAGGCAGTCGACGAACTGCCCGAGGAGCTTGTCGGAGACGTCCTGCATCACGCCACGGCCGAACTGCGCGGGCTTGCCCGTGATGTTGAGGTCGGTGACCACCTCCACCTTGGTGCTGGCCGCACCCTCGGGGGCCATCGTCACGACGACGTCGGCGCCCGCGGTGCCGTTGCCCCGCTTGTCCTTGCCCTTGGCGGTGATACCCATCCGGTGAGCGGCCTCGTCCTTGTCGACGAAGTCGCCGCTCCCCTTGTACACGAGCGCGATCGGACCGAGCTTGACCTTGACCGTGCCCTCGAAGGAGTCGGCGTCGGCGTGGGTCACCTGGGCACCGGGGAAGCACCCGGCGACGGACTCGATGTCGTTGAGCGCGGCCCAGGTCTCGTCGATGCCGGCGGGAACGGTGAAACTGTGGGTCAGTTGCACGAAGGTCCTCTCATCCTGCGGCCGTGAGCACGGCACGCCTCGTCAGTACGGTGGCCAGGTGCCGGCGGTAGTCGGCATCGCCGTTGAGGTCCGACGGCGGCTCGGTGCCCTCGCCGGCCAGTTCGCAGGCCGCCCGCACGCCCTCGGCGGTCGGCTGGTTCCCGACGAGCGCGGCCTCGACTGCGCTGGCTCGGACCGGGGTCGCGCCCATGTTGGTCAGGCCGACCCGTGCCTCGGCGATCGCGCCACCCTCGACCCGCACCTGCGCGGCGACCGCGACGATGGGCCACTGGTGGGCGACCCGCACGAACTTTTCGTAGTGCGAGCCCCATCCGTCGTAGGTGGGCACCCTGACGGCGGTGAGCAGCTCGTCCTCGCCGACCGCGGTCTCGAAGAGGCCGTGGAAGAAGTCGGCCGCGGGGACGACCCGTTGGCCTGACGCTCCGGTGATGACGAGCTCGGCGTCCATGGCGAGCACAGGTGCCCCGCAGTCGCCGGCGGGGTCGGCGTGGACCAGGGCCCCGCCGAGGGTGCCCCGGTGGCGGATCTGCGGGTCGGCGACCTCGCTGATCGCCTGGTGCAGAAGTCGACAGCGTCCACTCACCCGATCGTCGGCGAGGATCTCGTGGTACGGCGTCATGGCCCCGATGGTGAGCGTCCGACCGTCGTCGCTGATGCCGCGCAGCTCGGGGATCCGACCGATGTCGATGATCATCTCGGGGGCGTTGAGCCGCATCCGCAAAACCGGGAGCAGGGACTGCCCGCCGGCGAGCACCTTGGCGTCGTCGCCATGCTCGCCGAGCAGCCCGAGCGCCTCCTCCACCGACGTCGGTGCTGCGTAGTCGAACTTCGCCGGGATCATCGGACCTCTCCTTCCGTGCTCATCGCCGGTCCCGTGGGTCCGTCGGCGCCCGCCATCCGGTCGGTCTGCCCCTGGTCACCAGTCGCCTCGTCGAAGTGGGGCGCCGCGGCCCCGGTCGTGTCCTCGCCACCGGACCCGGACCGGATCGCCTGCCACACCCGCTCGGGGGTGCACGGCATCTGCACGTCATCGACGCCGAAGATGCGCAGCGCGTCGACGACACCGTTGACGATGCAGGGGGTCGAGGCGATCGTTCCCGCCTCACCCACTCCCTTGGTCCCGAGCGTGTTGCCCGTCGCCGCCGTCGAGGTGGTCGCGGTGTCGAAGCTGATGGTGTCGGCCGCGGTCGGGACGAGGTAGTCGACGAAACTGCCGCTCACGAGCGTGCCGGAGTCGTCGTAGACGGCCTCCTCCCACAGCGCCTGCGAGATGCCCTGGACGAGTCCGCCGTGGATCTGTCCCTCGACGATGAGCGGATTGATCACCTGTCCGACATCGTCGACGCAGGTGTACTTGCGCAGCCTGACCTCCCCGGTCTCGGTATCGATCTCGATGGCACTCAGGTGGGTGCCGTGCGGGTAGTTGAAGTTCACCGGGTCAAAGGTGGCCTCCGCGTCGATGCCCGGTTCGATGTCGTCCGGGTAGTCGTGCGAGGCGAAGGCCGCGGCCGCGATGTCGGTGATCCCCACGGACTGGTCCGTGCCCGCGACACCAAAGCGACCGGCCGTGAACTCGAGATCGTCGGGGTTGGCCTCGAGCACGTGCGCCGCGTAGCGCCGCGCCTTGTCGATGACCTTGTCCGCGGCACGAACCACGGCCTCGCCGCCGACGACGAGCGAGCGCGAGCCGTAGGTGTCGAGTCCCTTGTGCGAGATCTGGGTGTCGCCGTGCAGGATCTCGACGTCCTCGAAGGGGACACCCAGCCGGTCGGCGACGATCTGGCTGAAGGCCGTCTCGTGCCCCTGACCGTGCGGGCTCACGCCGACGACGACCTCGACCTTGCCCGTCGCGAGCATGCGCACGCTCGCGTGCTCCCAGCCACCCGCGCCGTAGTCGAGACTGCCGAGGACACGGCTGGGCGCGAGACCGCACATCTCGGTGAAGGTCGAGATGCCGATGCCCAGCTGCACGGGGTCCTTGGACTCGCGCCGACGACGCTGCTCCTCGCGCAGCTCGTCGTAGCCGAACATCTGCTTGGCCAGGTCCGTGGCGGCCTCGTAGTTGCCGGAGTCGTACTCGAGACCGGCAACGGAGGTGAAGGGGAACTCCTCGTGGGTGATCCAGTTGCGCTCGCGCACCACGAGCGGGTCCTCACCGAGCTCGTGCGCCAGATCGTCCATGATCCGCTCGATGCCGAAGGTGGCCTCGGGGCGACCGGCACCCCGGTAGGCATCGGTCCAGGCCTTGTTGGTGAGGACCGACTGCATCGAGAAGTGGTAGGCCGGGAACTTGTAGATGGCGTTGAACATGAAGGCGCCCAGGACGGGAACGCCGCCGCCGATGAGGGCGACGTAGGAGCCGAGGTCCGCGAGCAGGTCGACCTTGAGCCCGGTGACCTTGCCCTGCTTGTCGGCGGCGAGCGTCAGCCGCTGCCACTGGTCACGGCCGTGGTGGGCCGCCATGAGCGACTCCGAGCGGGTCTCGGTGTACTTGACGGGCCGGCCCAGCTGGCGGGCCACCCACCAGGCCAGCCACTCCTCCGGCGTCACCTGCAGCTTGCCGCCGAAGCCGCCGCCCACGTCCGGGGCGATGACCCGGATCTTCGACTCCGGGACGCCGGTCGTGGCCGCGAGCGCGAAGCGCACGATGTGCGGGATCTGGGTCGCCGTCCACATCGTCAGCTGCTCGCCGGTCGGGTCGACGACGACGGAGCGCGGCTCCATGAAGGCGGGGATGAGTCGCTGCTGGCGGTACTCGCGCTCGATGACGATGCCGTCCTGGCGTGCGGTGGCAATGGCCTCCTCGACGTCACCCCCGGTGCCGGCCTCGGCGGAGTCGAAGGTCCACAGGGCCGACTTGTTGGTGCCGAGGTCGGGATGCGCGAGGACGGTGTCCTCCGCCGCCTCCTTGAGGTCGAGGGCGGCGGGCAGCTCCTCGTAGTCGACGTCGATCAGCTCAGCGGCGTCGCGCGCCTCCGCGGCGCTGCGGGCGACGACGAGGGCGACGATCTCCCCGGCGAAGGTCACCCGGTCGGCCGGCATCGGCGGGTGCACCGGAGCCACCTGGTCCGGACTGACCGGCCACGCGTTGATGAGGACGCCGGCCGATTCGTCGAGGTCGGCGCCGGAGTAGACGGCGACGACATTGGTCGCGCTGGCCGCCTCGCTCGTGTCGACGGACGCGATCCGAGCGTGCGCGAAGGGGCTGCGGACCATCGCCATGTGCAACATGCCCGGCAGCACGATGTTGTCGGTCCAGCGGGTACGACCGGTGATGAGCCGCTGGTCCTCCTTGCGACGGCGGTCGCGGCCGATCTCGGTGGTGGCGGGCCGGTCGGTGACCTCCGCGGTCATGACGCATCCCCAGCGGCACCGGCGGAGGCGGCCGAGGCACTCGCCGCGGTCTGCACCGCGCGGACGATGTTGTGGTAGCCGGTGCACCGGCAGAGGTTGCCCTCGAGCCCCACACGGATCTCCTCCTCCGAGGGATCGGGGTTGTCGCGCAGCAGGTCGGCGGACTGCATGATCATGCCGGGGGTGCAGTAGCCGCACTGGAGGGCATGGCACTCGTGGAAGGCCGCCTGCACCGGATGCAGCTCGCCATCCCTGGCCATGCCTTCGATGGTCGTCACCTCGCAGCCATCTGCCTGGACGGCGAGGACGTTGCAGGACTTCACGCTCCTGCCGTCGAGGTGGACGGTGCACGCTCCGCAGTTGGAGGTGTCGCACCCCACCACCGTGCCGGTCTTGCCGAGGGTCTCGCGCAGGTAGTGCACGAGCAGAGTCCGGGGTTCGACGTCGTCCGCGACGCGGGCGCCGTCGACGACGAGCTCGATATTGGCCATGGAGCGCTCCTGATCTCGATCACGACAGTGTGATCTGGCTCATGCTAGCCACGACCGCCTCGGGAGTCACCCCCTTCGCGAGGACTCATTCCCCGCCCGACTGGTGGATCCGTCCTGCGCGCCCGGCCAGCGGTCGACCGGAGCCACCCCACCGCTCGGCGACGAACTCGGCCGCGATGCTGATGGCGGTCTCTTCGGGCGTGCGGGCCCCGAGGTCGAGCCCGATCGGGCTGCGCAGCCGGGCCAGCTCCTCGTCGGTGACGCCGACCTCGCGCAGCCGCGCCTCGCGGTCGTCGTGGGTCCGCCGCGAGCCCATCGCGCCGATGTAGCCGACCTCGGGCAGGCGAAGGGCGACCTCGAGCAGCGGGACGTCGAACTTCGGGTCGTGGGTGAGCACCGCGATGACCGTGCGGCCGTCGATGCGCCCGGCCTCCTCCTCGGCGGCCAGGTAGCGGTGCGGCCAGTCGACGACGACCTCGTCGGCGGCGGGGAACCTCGTGCGGGTGGCGAAGACCGGTCGCGCGTCGCACACCGTGACGCGGTAGCCGAGGAAGTCGCCGACGCGGGCGACGGCCGCCGCGAAGTCGATGGCGCCGAAGACGAGCATCCGCGGCGGTGGGGCGAAGGCCCAGACGAAGACGCGCATGCCCTCGCCGCGGCGTTCGCCGTCGGGGCCGTAGCCGAGGGTGGCGTTGTGACCGAGGGCGAGCTGGCCGAGCGCGTCGTCGCGGACGGCTGCGTCGACCCGCGCGGAGCCGAGGGTGCCGGTCGGCTCCTGATCGGGGCGCACGAGCATCCGCCGGCCGAGCCATGCCTCGTCGGGGTGCTCGATGACGGTTGCGACGGCCACCGGCCGGCCGGCCTCGACATCGGCGGCGATCTCGCCGAGCTCGGGGAAGGTCTCGCGGTCCATGACCTCGACCCAGACGTCGAGGATGCCGCCGCAGGTCAGCCCCACGGACATCGCGTCGTCGTCGGAGATGCCGTACCGGTGGAACTGCGGCCGGCCGGACTCCACGACCTCCTGGGCCGACTCGTAGACCGCGCCCTCGACGCAGCCCCCGGAGACCGACCCGACGGCGGTGCCCTCCGGCCCGACGAGCATCGAGGCCCCGGGGGGCCGTGGCGCGGAGCGGAAGGTCGCGACGACGGTCCCGACCCCGACGGAGTGGCCCTGCTCCCACCACTGCATCAGCTCGGGCAGCACCTCACGCATCGGCGATCACCTCCAGCAGGTCCTCGAATGCTCGCAAGGAGTGCCCCGCGACGAATTCGTCCACGTGCGGCAACGCGGCGACGATGCCGACCTGCACAGGACGGTACCCCTCCTTGCCGCGATGGGGGTTGGCCCAGACCAGATGGTGGGACATGCGGTGCAGCCGGGACAGCTGCTCGGCGAGCTCGGCCCCGTCACCGCGCTCCCAGCCGTCGCTCACGACGACCACGACCGCTCCGCGGGCGAGGTAGCGGGTGTGCTCGCGGGTGAGGAAGACCTGCAGGGCCTGCCCCAGCCGGGTACCGCCGGACCAGTCCGGCACGGCCTCCCCCACACGCACGAGGGCCCGCTCGGGGTCGCGGGTGCGCAGCGCCTCGGTGACCCGGGTGAGGCGGGTACCGAGCGTGAAGACCTCGACGGCGCCGGAGGACCCACCCTGGCGCGGTGCCTGGGCGACGGCGTGCGCGAGTCGCAGCAGGGCGTCGGCGTAGGGCCGCATCGAGCCCGAGACGTCGACGAGCAGCACGACCCGGCGGGTGCGGGTGCCGCGGCGACGGTGGTGGACCCGGGCCGGCTCGCCCATCTGCCGCAGCATGGCGCGAAGGGTGGACCGCACGTCGATCTCCCCGCGCCGCCAGGCGGTGCGCCGGGTGGCGCGACGCACGGGCAGCCGGGGGCGCAGCTGCCCGATCATCCGGTCGAGCAGCGCCTTGCCCTCCGGCGACAGGGCCGCCACGTCGCGGTGGCGCAGGACCTCGACCTCGCTCGCGGCCACGTGCAGTGCGTCGGCCTCCCCTTCCACGCCGGCGGCACCGTCGTCCTCGGGCAAGGGGGAGACGAGCTCGTTCTGCTCCTCCCTGTCGACCCGCCGAGGCAGGTCGTCGCGCCCGGCGAACCATTCGGCGTACACCTGCTCGAAGCGCACGATGTCCTCGGGGCCCGCGCACAGGGTCGCGCGGCCGGCGAGGCGCACCTGCGCCAGGCCCCCGGCGCCGACGAGCGCGGCCGCCTCGAGGAAGGTCGTCGCCCTGTCGTGGGTCACCGGCACCCCGGCCGCCCGCACCGCATGGGTCAGCCCGAGGAGGATCTCGTCGACCTTGCCGGCGTACTGGGGTGCCGTCATCGGGCGAGCACCCGGTCCAATGCCTGCCTCACCCGCTCAGCGTCCTCGCGGTACTTGATCACGGCCCCGAGTGTGCGGGCGGCGGTCTCGAGGTCGAGCTCCGGCGACCCGAGACGCTGCAGGGCGGCCACCCAGTCGAGGGTCTCGGCGACGCCCGGCGGCTTGACGAGGTCCTCGGTGCGCAGCCGCTGCACGGCCGCGACGACCTGACGGGCGAGGGTCTCGCTCACCTCGGGGATGCGGCGGCGCACGATCGCCACCTCCCGGTCCAGACCGGGGTGGTCGATCCAGTGGTAGAGGCAGCGGCGCTTGAGTGCGTCGTGCAGGTCTCGGGTGCGGTTGGAGGTGAGCACGACCGTCGGCGGCACCTGGGCGCGCACGGTCCCGAGCTCGGGGATGCTCACGCTCCAGCTCGAGAGGACCTCGAGCAGGAAGGCCTCGAACTCGTCGTCGGCCCGGTCGATCTCGTCGACGAGCAGCACCGCCGGGGCCCGCCGCAGGGCCTGCAGGACCGGCCGCTCGAGGAGGTAGCGCTCGTCGAAGAGCGAGCTCTCGGCCTCGGACGCCTCGAGCCCACCACTCGCGTGGAGCGCCTCGAGGGTGCGAAGGTGGAGGATCTGCCGCGGGAAGTCCCAGTCGTAGAGGGCCTGCGAGGCGTCGATGCCCTCGTAGCACTGCAGCCGGACGAGGGGCACGCCCTCGAGCTCGGCGAGGGCCTCGGCGAGCGCGGTCTTGCCCGTGCCCGGCGCCCCCTCGAGCAGCAGCGGCCGGCGCATCTCCCGGGCGAGGAAGACCACGGTGGCGAGGTCCTCGTCGGCGAGGTAACCCGTGGCACCCAGCCGGTCCGCCAGCTCCTGCGGTGACGTCATGCAGGAAGGGTACGCCGAAGGGCGGTCCCCCGTGACCGGGGAACCGCCCTTCGCGCGTGGTGCAGGTGGTGCGGGGTGGGCTCAGAAGCCCATGCCGCCCATGCCACCCATGTCGTCGCCACCGGGCATGGCCGGGGCGGCCTTCTCCGGCTTGTCGGCGACGACGGCCTCGGTGGTGAGGAAGAGCGCCGCGATGGAAGCGGCGTTCTGCAGCGCGCTGCGCGTGACCTTGGCCGGGTCGATGATGCCCTGGGCGATCATGTCGACGTACTCACCGGTCGCGGCGTTGAGGCCCTCGCCCGCAGGCAGGTTCTCGACCTTCTCGGTGACGACGCCGCCGTTGAGGCCGGCGTTGGCCGCGATCTGCTTGAGCGGGGCACCCGCCGCGACGCGCACGATGTTGGCGCCGGTCGCCTCGTCACCCTCGAGCGAGAGCTTGTCGAAGGCGGCCTTGGTCGCCTGCAGGAGCGCGACGCCACCACCGGCGACGATGCCCTCCTCGACAGCGGCCTTGGCGTTGCGCACGGCGTCCTCGATGCGGTGCTTGCGCTCCTTGAGCTCGACCTCGGTGGCCGCGCCCGCACGGATGACGGCGACGCCGCCGGCGAGCTTGGCGAGGCGCTCCTGGAGCTTCTCGCGGTCGTAGTCCGAGTCGCTGTTCTCGATCTCGGCCTTGATCTGGTTCACGCGGCCGGCGATCTGGTCCTGGTCGCCAGCACCCTCGACGATGGTCGTCTCGTCCTTGGTGACGACGACCTTGCGGGCGCGGCCGAGCAGGTCGAGCTCGGCGGTCTCGAGGGAGAGGCCGACCTCCTCGGAGATGACCTGGCCACCGGTGAGGATGGCGATGTCGGCGAGCATGGCCTTGCGGCGGTCACCGAAGCCCGGGGCCTTGACGGCGACGGACTTGAAGGTGCCCTTGAGCTTGTTGACGACGAGCGTCGACAGCGCCTCGCCCTCGAGGTCCTCGGCGATGATCAGCAGCGGCTTGCCGGCCTGCATGACCTTCTCGAGGACGGGCAGGAGGTCCTTGATCGAGCCGATCTTGGAGTTGGCGATGAGGACGTAGGGGTCCTCGAGCACGGTCTCCATGCGCTCGGTGTCGGTGACGAAGTAGCCGGAGATGTAGCCCTTGTCGAAGCGCATGCCCTCGGTGAGCTCGAGCTCGAGCCCGAAGGTGTTGCTCTCCTCGACGGTGATGACGCCTTCCTTGCCGACCTTGTCCATGGCCTCGGCGATCTTGGCGCCGATCTCCTGGTCAGCGGCGGAGATGGAGGCCGTGGCAGCGATCTGCTCCTTGGTCTCGATCTCCTTGGCCATCGCGAGCAGCTCGTCGGACACCGCAGCGGTGGCCTTCTCGATACCGCGCTTGAGGGCCATGGGGTTGGCGCCGGCCGCGACATTGCGCAGGCCCTCGCGCACGAGCGCCTGGGCGAGGACGGTCGCCGTCGTCGTGCCGTCACCGGCGACGTCGTCGGTCTTCTTGGCGACCTCCTTGACCAGCTCGGCCCCGATCTTCTCGTAGGGGTCGTCGAGCTCGATCTCCTTGGCGATGGACACGCCGTCATTGGTGATCGTGGGGGCGCCCCACTTCTTCTCCAGGACGACATTGCGGCCCTTGGGGCCGAGGGTGACCTTGACGGCGTCGGCGAGGGTGTTCATACCCCGCTCGAGACCGCGACGGGCCTCCTCGTCGAAAGCAATGAGCTTTGCCATTCGGGTGGTTCCTCCACGCGAATCGAAGGGTGCGACCGGGGGTGCCCGCGACGGACGGAGTGCGACCACCCGGCTCACGTCACCGTGCGATCGCGCCCCTCACCTGACCGGTCAGGACTGTCACTCTCACAAGGAGAGTGCTAAGACCCATTATTGGCACTCTCACCGAGCGAGTGCAAACGCCGTGGCGGACGACGGAGTGCGGCCAGCCGGCCGCACTCCGTGGTCGTGGGTTCGTGGGTGACCTCAGCGCACGGTCTCGTAGCGGTGGATCCAGGCCTCCCCTCGGGTGCTCCACCGCACCCGGGCCCCGCCCACGGTGCCGGACACGTTGGCGTCGACCTCACGGCGCACCGCCCCGCCGTGGTTGCTCGTGCGCTGGGCGCCGTCGGCGAAGAGCGTCAAGTCAGCGGCGAAGCGCCGGCTACCGGACACGAGGGTCCCGTCCACCACGGCCGAGCGCATCGTCGAGCTCACCCGGTAGTCGGCGCTCCGGGGCCGCAGGTATCTCGTGCTGCGGTGGGTGCACCGGCTCGACCGCCACGTCTGGGCGACGGTGGCGCCGGTCGGGCAGAAGAAGGAAGTGATCTTCATGGCCGAGGCCGGCCACGGCATCCCCTCGGTGTCGGTCTGGTAGGTGAACCGGTGCTGGTTGCCCCGCGCCCCGCTCATCGCCCCGTCGAGCATGACCCGGACGGTGACGTGCTCGGCGAGCACGCGCGTCGTGTCGGCCGGCGCGGCCTGGGCATTCGCCCCGGTGGCGACGAGACCGACGGATGCCGCGGTCACCAGCAGTGTGCGTGTGGTGGTCTTCATGTCTCTCCCCTGTCTGTCATGGGGTCGTCGACGGTGACGACCCTCACAACGGGAGACGCACGAAGGGGGCGGACGGTTGCGTCGACCGGCGGCGGGCGCTGGTCAGGCGCGCGGGTGCAGCCCCTCGAACCCGGCGCGCATCTCGCCGTCGGCGTCGGAGGAGACCGGGTCGTCGAGATCGGCGACGAAGACCGCTACGAGCTCACGGGCCGGGTTGTCGCGGGCCTCGGTGAGCAGTCCGCGCCAGGCGCCGAGGTTGGGGTGCTCGACGGTCGTGCACGCCTGCGCGGGCTCGAGCCCCTCGACGGCCGCCTGCAGCTGGTCGACGGAGACGTCGAGGGTGGCGGTGGCGCCGTCGTGCCGCAGCACGGAGGCGAGGACGACGGCCGCCAGCCCGTGGCTGCCGCCGGGGAGGTTGACGTGCGGGAACTGCACGTCCGGGTCGCTGGTCGCGGGGGTGATGCCCACGGCCCAGGCCACCGGCGGCGTCCAGCCGTCGAGGCGCTCGGCGAGGTGGGCGCGGATCGCGGCGAGGCCCTCGGGGGTGCTCCAGTCCATGTCGCTCATGGCCCCACCCTGCCAAGTCCGAGGGCGGCTCCGGTACCCCCTGCGCACCGGAGCCGCCCTCGGCGTCCCTCCCGTGGAGTCAGACGTGGCCGGGGCGGCTCCGGTTGGCCCGGACGCGAATCCGAGACCGATCTGTGATCTGGCGCGGCGCTCAGACCTCGAACCCGAGGCGGCGGGCGCTGCGGGTGCGCTGCCGCTGGTCGCGCAGACGGCGCAGACGCTTGATGAGCATGGGGTCCTCGGACAGCGCCGCGGGGTTGTTGATCAGGGCGTTGAGCACCTGGTAGTAGCGGGTGGAGCTCATGTCGAAGAGTTCCTTGATCGCCTGCTCCTTGGAGCCGGCGTACTTCCACCACTGGCGCTCGAAGGCGAGGATCTCGCGGTCGCGGTCCGAGAGCGGGACCGAGGGGGTCGGCGCGGCGGTCTGGTCTGCGAGGTTCACGCGTCGCACTGTACCGGCGTAATCACACGCCTGTCATTCCCTTCGGCGTGTCGGCTGGACAGCGCGGACGAGGGGGGTCACTCGCGCCCCCTTCGTCCCACCCGTCACACGTCGGACCGCTCGGCGCAGGGCCGGACCAAGACAGTCAGGAAAGAGTAAATTCATCGGCGGCGACAACGGGGTCGCCAGCCCCGACGGGGAGGACGGGGCGCAGCTCTCGGAAGGATCCCCCATGAAGAAGTTGCTCGTCGCCGGCCTCATGGCCGGCGGTCTGGTCCTCGGCGCCGCCGGCGCCGCATCCGCCGGCGAGGTCACCGGCAATGGCAAGCCCACCCCCGTCAAGGAGCACCGGGCGAAGTCGATCTGCGCCTTCTCCGGGCTCGACACCCCCGACGAGATCGAGGGCAACCCGCCCGGCCTCGACGACGACTTCCTCGGCCACGGCACGCAGAGCTACGGCCAGTTCGTCGCCTTCGGCCTCAAGGACGCCGTGGCCGCCGAGGCTCCGCGCTACACCTGTCGGGGCAACGCGAGCTTCGAGGAGTGAGGCCGGTCGTCGCGGCCCTCAGCCCATGGAGTCGAGGATCGCGACGATGTCCTCCGTCGTCGTGTGCGGGTTGACGATCGCGAAGCGCGCCAGCGTCTCGCCGTCGTGGTTGGTCGGGACGACGAAGGCGAACTCCTCGTCGAGGATCCGGTCGGACCAGACCTGGTAGTCGGCCGCGGCCCAGCCCTTGCGCCGGAAGACGAGGACGGACAGGAAGCGTTCGCCGACGAGCTCGAGGTCGTCACGGCGGGCGACCTCGGCCTCGGCGAAGGCGGCGACACGCAGCGTCTGCTCGACCGAGTCGCTGTAGGCCTGCGTGCCGTGCGTGGCGAGGGAGAACCAGAAGGGCAGCCCGCGGGCCCGTCGGGTCAGTCCGACGGAGTAGTCGGTGGGGTTCCAGTCGGTCGCCTCGGTGAGCACGTCGAGGTAGCCGGCGTGCTGGGTGTGGGCATTGAGGGCCGCCGCGGGGTTGCGGTAGATCAGCGCGCAGCAGTCGAAGGGGGCGAAGAGCCACTTGTGCGGGTCGACGATGAAGCTGTCGCAGTGCTCGATGCCCGCGTAGAGGTGGCGCACCGACGGCGCCGCGAGGCCCGCACCGCCGTAGGCACCGTCGACGTGGAACCAGATGCCGAGCTCGCGGCAGACCTGCGCGACCGACTCGAGGTCGTCGACGATGCCGAAGTTGGTCGTGCCCGCGGTCGCGACGACCGCGAAGTAGGTCTCGGGCCCGTTGGCCAGGAGCACCTCGCGCAGCCGCTCCCCCGTGAGCCGGCCGCGCTCGTCGGGCTCGACGGTCGTCAGCTCGGCGTCCATGACGTCGCACGCCGACTGGATCGACGAGTGCGCGCCGTGGGTCGTCGCCACCCGGAAGGGCCGCTGCCCCGGGGCTGCGGTGCGGCGCGCCTCGGTGCGGGCGGCGACGAGGGCGGAGAGGTTGCCGATCGTGCCGCCGGGGACGAAGACGCCGCCCGCCGACTCCGGCAGACCGACGAGGTCGGCGATCCAGCGCAGCGCCTGGTTCTCGGCGTAGACGGCACCGGAGCCCTCGAGCCACGACCCGGCGTAGATCGAGCTCGCCCCGACGACGAGGTCGAACATCGCGGCCGCCTCGGTGGGGGCGCACGGGATGAAGGAGAGGTAGCGCGGGTGGTCGACCGACAGGCAGGCCGGCGCGAGCACCTCGGCGAAGAGGTCCATCGCCTGCTGACCGCCCAGGCCGTCGCGGGTGATCGTCTGCCCGGCCTGCTCCTGCAGCTGCGCGGGCGTCAGCGTGCGGTCGAGCGGCACCGGGTCGAGCTCGAGCCGCTCGCGGGAGTAGTCGAGGATCGTCTGCGCCAGCTCGGCGAGGGACATGTTGTCGTCAGCGAATCCGTGCACGCGTGCACTCTAGGCGCGCCGCGCACTTCACCACGTCGTCCACCTTCTGTTAACCTTTTGTTCACCAAGGCACACCGTCTGGTTCACCCGGCCCACCAGGAGGCCCACATGTTCACGATCAACGTCGACCACGTCGCCGCCAACATCGCTGCCGACCTGTGCGTGCGCTACCCCCAGGTCGCCTGCGAGCGCATCGAGGCCATGGTCGCCTCCGCCCGCGAGCGGATCGAGCCGACCAACACCCACGCCGAGTTCATCGCGCCGCTCATCGAGCACGCCGTGCGCATCGAGCTGCACGACCTGGCCGGCGCCCCGGTGCCGCCGACGAGCGCCACCTGCTGATCCCCCTTCGCACCGCGACGATCCCCCCGGCACCCCTGCGCCGGGGGGATCGTCGTACGTTGGGGGCGTGCCCACGCGACCGCTGACCGAGCTCGTCCACCCGTCGTGGGCACAGGCACTGGAGCCGGTGGCACCCGCGATCGCCGCGATGGGCGACGTCCTGCGGGCGGAGCTCGACGCCGGCCACGGCTACCTGCCGGCGGGCGAGCACGTGCTGCGCGCCTTCACCATCCCGCTCGAGCAGGTGCGGGTCCTCGTCGTCGGCCAGGACCCCTACCCGACGCCCGGGCACGCGATCGGTCTGTCCTTCGCCGTCGCACCCGAGGTGCGGCCACTGCCGCGATCGCTGACCAACATCCACCGGGAGCTCGTCGACGACATCAAGGTCCCCCAGCCGACCAACGGCGACCTCAGCCCATGGGCGCGGCAGGGTGTCATGCTGCTCAACCGCTGCCTCACGGTCCGGCCGGGCGCACCGGGCAGCCACCACGGCCGCGGCTGGGAGACCGTCACCGACCGGGCGATCGAGGTCCTCGCCTCCCGCGGCGGACCGCTCGTCGCGATCCTCTGGGGCCGTCAGGCCCGCAACCTCGCCCCGGCGCTCGGCGACGTGCCGCGCGTCGAGAGCGCCCACCCCTCTCCCCTGTCGGCCCGCAACGGCTTCTTCGGCTCGCGGCCCTTCAGCCGCACCAACGAGCTGCTCGCCCGCCAGGGCGCCGACCCGATCGACTGGAGCCTGCCGTGACCGACCCGACCGTCCCCGCCGAGCACCCCTGGCGCCGCTACGTCGCAATCGGCGACTCCTTCACAGAGGGCATGGTCGACACCGACCCGCGCCACGAGGGCCGCTTCATCGGCTGGGCCGACCGGCTCGCGGCCGAGCTCGCAGGCCGCACCGGCGGAGAAGAGCTGCACTACGCCAACCTGGCGATCCGCGGCCGCAAGCTCGACGACGTCGTCGGTCGTCAGCTCGACGAGGCGATGACGATGGCCCCCGACCTCGTGTCGATCGTCGGCGGCGGCAACGACATCCTCCGGCCGCGCGTCGACCTCGACGCCATCGCCGCCCGGCTCGAGGAGGCCGTCACGCGGATCCGGGCGACCGGCGCCGACGTGCTCCTCGCGACCCCGACCGACCCGCGCGGGGCGGGGCTCTTCTCCGCGCTGCGCACCCGTCACGCGGTGCACACGGCCAACCTCTACACGATCGCCTCCCGGCACGGCGCGCACGTCCTCGGCCTGTGGGGCATGCAGTCGATGCGCGACCCGCGCATGTGGGGCGAGGACCGCATCCACCCCAGCACCGAGGGGCACCAGCGGCTCACCCAGGCGGCTCTCGCGGCGCTCGGCCTCGGCGCGCGGGAGGGGTGGGACGAGCGGCTGCCCGCTGCGCCGCCGGTCCCGGCCGCGCAGCGCCGTGCGGAGCGCGCGCGGTGGGCCGTCTCCTACGCCGGCCCGTGGGTGCAGCGCCGGCTCACCGGCCGCTCCTCCGGCGACTCGGTGACGGCCAAGATCGGGCGACCGACCCCCTTCGGCCCGCAGGACCTGCCCACCGACTGACCCGCGCCCGAAGTCGCATTGCCCTACGGCAATGCGACCACTGTGCTGCATCTGCGGCTGATACGTTCCTCTCATGACGCAGATGCGGGTGTCCGAGGCGGCCGAGTTGCTCGCCGTCTCCCCCGACACCATCCGACGGTGGATCGACGGCGGGCGCCTCACGGCGACGAAGGGAGCGGGGCCCGTCCTCGTCGACGGCGCCGATCTGGCCCGGCTGGCGCAGGAGATCGCCCAGCCACCGGCCATCGGCAGCGTGCGCGACGAGTCCGCCCGCAACCGCATGCGCGGCATCGTCACCGATGTGCAGCGCGACGGCGTCATGGCCCAGGTCAGCCTGCAGGCCGGCCCCTTCCGCATCGTCTCGCTCATGTCGCGCGAGGCCGCCGACGAGCTCGGCCTCGAGCCGGGCGTCGTCGCGGTCGCGTCGATCAAGTCGACCAATGTCGTCATCGCCACCCCTGGGATCCCCGCATGATCCATCGCACCCTCACGACCACGACCGTCGCCGCGCTGGCCCTCGCCCTGGCGGCGTGCGGCTCCGACTCAGGCGACGGGTCGGGCGGCGAGGGCGGCACGACCACCCTCCACGTCGCGGCCGCTGCGTCGCTCACCGAGGCCTTCGAGGAGATCGCCACCGACTTCGAGGCCGAGCACGAGGGGGTCGAGGTCGAGTACCAGTTCGCTGGGTCCTCCGACCTCGCGACCCAGATCGAGGGCGGGGCGCAGATCGACGTCTTCGCCTCGGCCGACGAGGCCAACATGGACAAGGTCGCCGACTCCGTCGAGGACCCGCAGATCTTCGCCACCAACGTGCTGACGATCATCACCGAACCCGGCAACCCGAAGAAGATCAGCGGGTTGGACGACCTCGCCGACCCCGACCTGGCCGTCGTCGTGTGCGCCGAGCAGGTCCCCTGCGGGGCCGCGGCCACGACGCTCACCGAGCAGCAGGGCGTCACGCTCGACCCGGCGAGCGAGGAGTCCAAGGTGACCGACGTGCTGACCAAGGTGAGCAGCGGCGAGGCCGACGCGGGTCTGGTCTACGTCACCGACGCCACCGCCGCGGGCGAGGACGTCGAGACCGTCGAGACCGAGGGCGCCGACGAGGTCGTCAACAGCTACCCGATCGCGACCCTCACCGACGCCGCCGCCGCTGACCTCGCCGAGGACTTCGTCGCCCACGTGACCGGCCCCGAAGGGCAAAAGGTGCTGCAGGACAAGGGCTTCGGCACCCCGTGAGACCACCCGCCTGGCTGTGGCTCCCGGCGGCGGGGGCCGTCCTCGTCGTCGTCGTCCCGCTGCTCGGCCTGCTCACCTCCGTCGACGTCGGGTCGCTCTGGCCGCTGCTGACCTCCGAGGCGTCGCTCGACGCGCTCCTGCTGTCGCTGCGCACCGCGGTCGTCTCGACCCTGCTGTGCATCCTGCTCGGTACCCCGCTCGCGATCCTGCTCGCCCGGGGCCGCTGGCCGGGTCGGTCCGTGCTGAGGGCGCTCGTCCTCGTCCCGCTCGTCCTGCCACCGGTCGTCGGCGGTCTGGCCCTGCTGACGACCTTCGGTCGCCGGGGCCTGCTCGGCGAGCACCTCGTCGCCGCGGGCGTGACGATCTCCTACACGACCACCGCGGTCGTCCTCGCGCAGACCTTCGTCGCGCTCCCCTTCCTCGTGCTCTCGCTCGAGGGCGCGGTCCGCGGCCTCGACCCACGGCAGGAGCAGGCCGCGGCGACCCTCGGTGCGAGCCCGTGGCGCCGCCTGACGCGGGTCACCCTCCCGCTCGTCGGACCGGGGCTGCTGTCGGGCTCGGTGCTGGCCTTCGCCCGGGCGCTCGGCGAGTTCGGCGCCACGCTGACCTTCGCCGGGTCCGCGCAGGGCCGCACCCGCACCCTGCCGCTCGAGATCTACCTCCAGCGGGAGGTCGACCAGGACGCCGCCATCGCCCTCTCGCTCGTCCTCGTCGTGCTCGCGACGCTCATCGTCGGTGCCGTCTACGCCCGGACGAAGGGAGGACCGGCGTGAGTCTGCAGGTCACCGCCCGCTGGGCCCAGCGCGGCCTCGACGTCGACCTCACCCTGCCGGCGGGGCGGCACGCGCTGGCCGGACCCAACGGCGCCGGCAAGTCCTCGCTGCTGTCGGTCATCGCCGGGCTGGCCCCGATCGACGGGAGCCGGATCGTCCTCGGCGGCCGCAGCCTCGACGGCGTGCCGCCGCACCGTCGCCGGGTCGTGCTGATGAGCCAAGCGGCGCAGCTCTTCCCCCACCTCGGCGTGCGGGACAACGTCGCCTTCGGCCCCCGCAGCCTCGGTCACGGTCGACGAGCGGCCCGGGCGCTCGCCGACCACTGGCTCGAGGTCGTGGGCATGAGCGCCTTCGCCGACCGGCGACCGGGTGGCCTCTCCGGCGGCCAGGCCGCCCGGGTCGCCCTCGCCCGGGCCCTGGCTGCGGAGCCGTTGGCGCTGCTGCTCGACGAGCCGCTGGCCGCCCTCGACGTCGAGGCGACACCGCAGATGCGGGCGGTCCTGTCCGACGTGACCCACGAGCGCGACGACCTCGTCGTCGTGCTGGCCACCCACGACGTCCTCGACGTGCTCACGGTCTGCGACGGCGCCGACGACACCCTCACGGTCCTCGGCGAGCAGGTCGAGCACGGCCCGGTGCGCGCCGTGCTCGACCGACCGCGCAGCGGGTTCACCGCAGACCTGGCCGGGGTCAACCTCGTGCGGGCACGGGCGGGCTCCGGGTCCGGAGCGCAGGCCCGCGACGACACCGGGGCGAGCACGGTGATCGCCACCGGCCCGCACGACGTGACCGGCGACTGCTGGGTGACCTTCGCCCCCGACGCGGTCTCCCTGCACCGCGACCGGCCCGAGGGCTCCCCGCGCAATGTCTGGCCGGGTCGGGTCTCCCGGGTCGAGGCCCACGCGGGCCGGGTGCGCGTGGGGCTGGAGTCCCCCTTCGTCATGAGCGCCGAGATCACGCCCGCCGCGCTGACCGAGGTGCCCCTGCGGCCGGGCGCGAGCGTGTGGGTCTCGGTCAAGGCGACGCAGGTGCGGGTGCACCCGGCGCACGCCGGGGCGCTCAGCTGAGCCGGCCGTCGCGGAAGTCGCGGAAGGCCCGGCGGGAGTCCTCGTCCAGACGCACGATCGACTGCCCGGACTGCATGCCCGTCGGGCCCTGGGCCACCGCCGTGCCGACCCGGGTGGGATCGACCCGGAAGAAGGCCGCGGAGACGAGGAGCATGTCCTGCGCCGACAGGTTGCTGCTCGCGTGCTCGTCGATGACGGTGAGCGCCCCGGGGATCGAGCCCGGCCCGCGCAGCCGCGCCTGGATCGCCGCGGAGGCCAGGAGCAGGCCCTGGTTGCGGGAGCGGTCGAAGTCGCCGCCCGGCAGTGACTTGCGCTCACAGGACCAGGCGAGCGCCTCGCGGCCGTCGAGGTGGTTGTAGCCCTTCTTCACCTGGCCGCCGGACAGGTGCGAGTCCATCGCCCGGGGCGCGATGAAGTTCAGCCCACCGAGCTCGTCGACGATCGCCTCGAAGCCCTCGAAGCCGGTGACGACGTAGCCGTCGACGTCGATGCCGCTGATGCTGCTCACGGACTCGGTCTGCCCGCTCGGCCCGGCGAAGACCATCGAGGAGTTGAGCTTGCCCTGTCCGTGCCCGGGGATCGGGACCCACAGGTCGCGGGCGAAGCCCATGAGGCCCGCGCCGCCCGTGCCGTCGACCCCGAGGAGCTGGATCGCGTCGGCGCGTGAGCGCTCGACGTCCTGGCCGGGGCGCGCGTCGGAGCCGATGACCAGGACGTGCCTGGCCCCACCGAGGTCGGCCTTGCCGCGGGTCCCGCCGAGGCTCGGCCACCACCCGCCGACGACCTTCCAGCCCTGGCGGCCCCTGGGCTGGACGGCGAGAGTGACGTCGTCGCCGGCGGTGACGACGGCGACCTTCGAGCCGCGCCAAGTGCCGAGCGAGGCCTTGCCGCGCAGGGTCGCCGAGCCGTACTTCTTCGCCACGGCAGAGGTGAGCGCCGCGGGCGCGCCGGTGACCTCGGCCGCGGGTGCGGCTGCGCTGCTGGAGGTCGGGGTGGGGGTGGAGCTCGACGAGCTCGAAGGGTCCGACGACGGGGCCTGCGACTCCTCGGCGGAGCAGGCCGCGACCGCCAGCGCGAGGGCGGTGGCGGTCGCGGCGGTACGGGCGAAGGGAGGTCTCACCCCTCCACCGTAGGCCGGTCAGTCGTCGTCGTTGTCGTCGCTGTCGCCGGTGTTGTCGTCGTCCTGCTCGAGGGTCGCCGTGCCCGAGGTGACGTCGACGCGGACCTCGACCTCGGTGCGGTCGGCGATGTCGACGGTGACCTGTCAGAAGTGCTTGCCGCACTCCACGCGGCTGACCACCTCCTCGAGGCACCTCCTAGAGTGGCCCGCATGGCAGCAACGAGGCTCATGCCCACGGACATCGGTGACGATCTCATCGAGCTCACCCGGGCGATCTGCGACAAGACCCTGCGACCGCAGGTGGACGACGTCGAGGCGCGCGCGGCCACCGAGGAGGTCTTCCCGCGGGAGGTCTTCCGCACGCTCGGGCGGGCAGGTCTGCTGTCGCTGCCCTACCCCGAGGAGCTCGGCGGTGGCGGCCAGCCCTACGAGGTCTACCTGCAGGTCGTCGAGGAGATCGCCTCCGCCTGGGCGGCCGTCGCGGTCGGCGTCTCGGTGCACTCGCTGACCGCCTATGCCGTCCACACCTACGGGACCCCCGAGCAGCAGGCAGCGCTCCTGCCCGACATGCTCTCGGGCGAGACCCTCGGCGCCTACGCCCTCTCCGAGCCGCTCGCCGGCTCCGACATCGGCGCGATGACCACCCGGGCGACCCCGGACGGCGACGACTGGCGCATCCGGGGCCGCAAGGCCTGGATCTCGCACGCCGGTCACGCCGACTACTACACGACCTTTGCCCGCACGAGCGACGACGGGGGCCGCGGCGTCAGCTGCTTCGTCGTCCCGGCCGACGCCGAGGGCCTGTCCTTCGGCACCCCCGAGCGCAAGATGGGCCTGCACGGCGACACCGTGCGCGAGGTGATCTTCGAGGACGTGCCGGTGGCCGGCGACCGGCAGGTCGGCGACCTCGGGCGCGGGGTGCCCATGGCGCTCGCCGGGCTCGACGCCGGCCGTCTGGGCATCGCCGCCGTGGCGACCGGCCTGGGCCAGGCAGCCCTCGACGTCGCGGCCCGCTACGCGAGCGAGCGCGAGCAGTTCGGCCGGACGATCGCGAGCAACCAGGGCCTGGCCTTCCTCCTCGCCGACATGGAGGCCGCGGTGACCAGTGCGCGCGCGACCTACCTGCACGCGGCCCGGCTGCGCGACGCGGGGCGGGCCTTCGGCAAGGAGGCTGCGGTGGCCAAGCTCGTCGCGACCGACGCGGCGATGCGGGTGACCACCGAGGCGATCCAGGTGCTCGGTGGCGCCGGCTTCACCCAGGACTTCCCCGTGGAGCGCTACTTCCGCGAGGCCAAGGTGACCCAGATCTTCGAGGGGACCAACCAGATCCAGCGGCTGGTCATCTCGCGCCAGCTCCTCGCCGGGCTCTGACCCCCTTCGCCCGTCAGGCCTCGTGGTCCCGGGAGATCCCGGGCAGGAGCGCCTCGCCGCGGCGCAACGCGTCCATGGCGCCGGGGCTCTGCGCGACCCGCTCGAGGCTGCGCCGGCGGTAGCGCCAGATCATCCAGGCGCCGAAGCCCCACAGGAGGAACTGGACGCTCATCGCGATGCGGAAGTCGTCGAGGGTGTAGGTCGACGGGCCGCCGGGGGCCAGCCGGTCGAGGACGAGGCCGATGAGGGCCATCGTCACGAGCGAGGCGACGAAGCCGCCCATGTTGACCACGCCCGAGGCCCGGCCGAGCCGGTCGCTGCGGTGGAAGGTGCGGGCCAGGTCGAAGGCGATCATCGACCCGGGGCCGCCCACCGCGGTGACGGCGACGAGGACGACGAGCAGCCACAGCGGAGCCCGGCCGGGCAGTGCGAGGACGACCGCCCACACCAGGGCGATCGCCCCGACGACGCCGAGCGCGACCACCGAGCGGTAGTAGGGGTTGCGGCCGGTCCAGCGCCCGATCGTCGGGCCGGCGACGAGCGCGACGAAGGTCATCAGGGTGAGCAGCGTCGATGCCGTGGTCGGCGACAGCCCCTGCCCCGAGACGAGGAAGGGGTAGCCCCACAGCAGCGCGAAGACCGTGGGCGCGAACTGCGAGGTGAAGTGCACCGAGAGCCCGAGCCTGGCGCCGGGGTCGCGCCAGACCTCGGTGAGGCTGTGTCGCAGGGCGCGCAGCTTGATCCGCTCGACCTCGCCGCGCTCGTAGGGCGAGTCCTTGATGACCGCGAAGGCACCGAGGAGCAGGATGACGCCGAGCGAGGCGGCCAGGGCGTAGGTGCGGGTCCAGCCCATGCCGTGCAGGGCGGCGCTCAGGGGGACGGCCGCGGCGACGGCGCCCATCTGGCCGATCATGCCGGTGACCTGGGTGATGACCGGCGCCTGCCGCACGAGGAACCACACGGCGACCAGCCGCAGGACCGCGGTGAAGACCATCGCGTCGCCGGCACCGACGAGGGCCCGGGCTCCCAGGCCCATGGCGAAGCTGTCGGCGACGGCGAACCACAGCTGCCCGACGGTCATGCAGACCAGGCCGCTGATGATGAGGATGCGTGAGCCGAAGCGGTCGAGCGCCACCCCGACGGGCACCTGCATGCCGGCGTAGACGGCGAGCTGGAGGACGGTGAAGGTCGCCAGCTGGCTGGCGTTGACGTCGAAGCGGTCCGCCGCGAGCAGCCCCGCGACCCCGAGGGAGGTGCGGTGGAAGACGGCGAGGACGTAGACGGCGAGGCCGGCGCCCCAGATGGCGTAGGCGCGACGCCGCCCGATGTCGTGCAGCTGTCGGGTCCCGGTCACTGCATAGATGGTACGAATGTCTGCATCGTTCAACCAAGCTGCGTTCCATGCAGCAGACCGGAGGCCACGTGCACGAGCTCGCCACTGCCCACGGGAACTTCACGATCGCCCGAGCCACGCGCACCGACCCCGCGCCCTACGACGCGGCCTTCGACGCCGCCGTCGCCCACCCCCAGCAGCTGCTCGTCATCGTGCGTGACGGGGACGGCCGCCCCGCGGGCACCATGCAGCTGACGAGCGACAAGCGACGGGGCGACGCGCACCGGTTCTACGAACGGCTCGGGTACGTCGCCTCCCCCGAGGGCTTCAAGCTCGAGCTGGGCGGGTGAGCACCGTGCGCGAGCTGCTCAGCATCGACCCCGAGGGCGCGGACGCCCCCTTCGAGCAGGTGCGTCACCAGGTGGCGCTGCTCATCGAGAGTGGCCGCCTCGTCACCGGGGAGCGGCTGCCCTCCGTGCGCGGTCTCGCAAGCGACCTCGGGCTGGCGGCCGGCACGGTCGCCCGGGCCTACCGGGAGCTCGAGGCCGACGGTCTGGTGACGACGGCGCGCGGGGCAGGCACTCGGGTGGCCCCACGGGCAGAGGCTGACGGCGCACTCGTCGAGGCGGCCGCCCGCGAGTACCTCGCCCGGGTGCGGGCGTTGGGGGTCAGCGACGACCGCGCGATCCAGGTCGTGGAGATCGTGGCCCGCGGGGACGACTAGCCCCAGCGGGCAAGCAGGTACTGCACGCCGAAGGGAGACTCCTCGGCGACGAGCTCCCCCGCCAGACCGTCGGTCGCGGCGGCGAGGACCTGCAGGGCGGCCCGACCGCGCATCCACAGCCGGTCGCACGTCGCGGGGTCGAGGGCGGCCAGGGCAGTGGTGTCGGCAGCGGCGAGCGCGCACGCAAGACCCTCGGCGAAGGGAGCCGCGTCCGGTTGGAGGTGGCCCGGCGCCTTCTCGGTGAGCGTCGCCGGGCCGTCGGCGACGACGACCAGCAGCGTCGACGGGCCCGCGGCGAGGGTGGCGCCCAGGGCTGCGCACTCCTGCGGCGACGCGTCGGCGGCGACCGAGTGCAGCAAGGTCTCGCCCCCTCCAGAGGGGACGAGCAGACGTCCGATCTCGAGGTCGGTCGGCAGCGCACCCTCGGGGACGCGGCCGGTCGTGAAGCGCGCAGCACCCGAAGGGGCGTCGCCGGGCCACACACGGGTGGTCGTACCCGAGCCGACGACGACGAGACGGTCGGCCCCCTTCGCCGTGGCGGTGTCGGCGACGAGGGCTGCTGCCCGCTCACGCAGGTCGGCGAGCGGGTCGGCGGTGCCGCCGATGCCGGGCAGCAGGGCCGGGGCGGCCGGGACGACGACTGCGGCGGTGAGGCTCATGCCAGCCCCCGGATCGTGCGGGCCGGGGGACGTTCGCCGCGCAGGGTGGCGACCATGTCGAGCACCTGGCGGGTCTCGGCGACCTCGTGGACGCGGTAGATCCGCGCGCCGAGCCACGCGGAGACGGCGGTCGTCGCGAGCGTGCCGATCAGGCGCTCGTCGACGGGGCGGTCGAGGGTCTCCCCGACGAAGTCCTTGTTGGACAGCGACACCAGCACGGGCCAGCCGGTCTCAACCATCTCGTCGAGGCGGCGGGTGACCTCGAGGGTGTGGTGGGTGTTCTTGCCGAAGTCGTGCGCCGGGTCGATGACGACCGACTCGCGGGCGACGCCGGCGGCCACGGCCCGCTCGGCGTAGCCGAGGACTCCCTCGATGACGTCGGCGACGACGTCACCCTCGAAGCCGGTGCGGAAGGGGCGGGTGCGCGGCTCCACCCCGCCGGTGTGCGTGCAGATGATCGCGACGTCGTGCGCGGCCGCGATGTCGACGAGACCGGGGTCGGCCCCGCCCCACGCGTCGTTGAGCACGTCCGCGCCTGCGGCGCAGACGGCTTCGCCGACCTCGGCCCGCCAGGTGTCGACCGAGACGACCAGTTGCGGGTGGGCCTCGCGGACGCGGGCGACGAGTCCGGCGACCCGGTCGATCTCCTCGGCGACGTCGACGTCACCCCCGGGCGCGGCCTTGACCCCGCCGATGTCGACGATGTCGGCACCCTGCTCGACGACGAGGCCGACGCGCTCCATCGCCTTGTCCTCGGCGAAGGTCGCGCCCTTGTCGTAGAAGGAGTCGGGCGTGCGGTTGACGATCGCCATGACGAGCATCGCGTCGTCGGCGAAGGAGTGGCGGCCGAGTCTCATCGTGCTCCTGCGGGATAGCCGGGCTGGGTGGTCGCCGGTGGCCGCTGGCGAAGGGGGACGGGCCGGGTCCGCCAGCCGCCCTCGCGGGTGAACTGCTCGAGCGTCTCGCTCGCGACCGCGACGTCGACCGGCTCGCCGTGCCGGCGGGCGTGGACGACGGCGAGCAGCTCGGCGGCCATGACGGCGAGGTCGTGGTCGCGCTGGTGGCGGTGGGCGCGGGCCCCGAGGTCGACCTGGGCGATCGCGTCGAGACCGTGGCGGGTGTGGGTGTCGAGGAGCGAGGCGATCTCGATGCCGTAGCCGGTCGGCACGGTCAGCGACTCCATGAGCGAGCGGCGGGCGGCCCACTCCCCCGCCAGGGGCTGGACGACGCCGGCGAGCTCGGGCCACCACAGGTCGAGGACCGGGCGGGCGACGAGCTCGGTGACCCGGCCGCCCTCGGTGCTCGCGGCGCGGCCGGGCACGTCCATGACGCGGTCGTACCAGCCCTTGACGAGCAGGGTGCCCGGGTCGGCGGTCATGGCACCGACGAGCCCGGTGACGAAGTGCGGTCCCCACTCGGTGAGGTCGGCATCGACGAAGACGAGCAGGTCGGCGGTGGTGACGAAGAGCGACTTCCACAACGCCTCGCCCTTGCCCGGGTGGGCGCCGAGGTGCGGCGCGATGTCGGCCGCGCGGTGCACGGTGGCCCCCGCGTCGGCCGCGACGCGCGCGGTGTCGTCGGTCGAGTCGGAGTCGATGACGACGAGCTCGTGGACGAGCGGCTGGGTCTCGACGAGCTCGCGGCGTAGGCCGGCCACCACATCGCCGACCGTAGCGGCCTCGTTGCGGGCCGGGACGACGACGGCGACGGACTCCCCCTTCGCCTCGAGGCGGGTGACGAGGTCGGCGGCGTCGAAGTCCGTGTGGACGTGGCTGCGCGCCGACAGCCACTCACGGGTCGACGGGCGCATGCGGCTCATCGTATGCAGGCATCATGGAGCCCATGCGACGACTCCTGGCGATCCTGCTGCTGCCGCTGCTGCTGACCGCCTGCTCCGACCCCGGGTCCGCTCTGTCCCGCGCCGAGAGCACCGGCGTGCTCAACGTCGGCGTCGTCGACAACCCCCCGCGCACCGTCCCGACCGACGGCGGCGACGTCACCGGCCCGGCCGCCGACCTCATCGGCGACTACGCGGACTCCATCGGGGCGCACCCGAGCTGGCAGGTCGGCGAGCTCGAGGCGCTCGCTGCCGCCGTCGAGCGCGGCGAGGTCGACGTGATCATCGGTGCCGACGGCGAGGCGAAGGGAGTCACCCCCACCTCCTCGTCCGGAGACGCCGGCGCGGTCCTCGTGGGTGAGCAGGAGACCCCGCTCAAGGAGTCGATCGACGCCTGGCTGGCCCAGCGCGACTGACGCCTACGGCGCGTCACGCGGCAGTTCGCCCAGTCACGCCATCGGAACCGCCGAATTTCCGGGCCTTGTGCCCGAGTCACACCATGAACTGCCGCGCGACATGCCACCGCAGCTGGTGCACGTGGAGCTGGCGAAGGGACTCGAACCCTCAACCACCTGTTTCCCTGCGGTGGTCCTCGGATGGGTTCTGCTGGGACTCGGATTCCCTGTGTTTCCAACGGTGTTCGCGTGCATGCATGGAGCCGTCTCGGACTGGATCGGTCCTTCTCTGGACCAAAGAGGAGGCGTAAGTGGAGGGCTGGCCGGATCTAGCCACGGACCCTGTAGCGGAGCAGAGGAGCCTGCCGGAGTGGCCGGGTCAAGGGTGGACGGAGTCCATCACGGAGTGACGCGGAGCGCCCTTGATGCGGTCCGGAGGTGGGCGGAGAGTGAAGCGGAGGGTCGGAGGCGTGAAGGTGACTTGGTCCCTCTACGCGTGCGCTCGGTCCAGGTCGGCTCGGGTCAACAGGTAGCGCGTGGTCAAGTCGACGTCGGACAGCGCGTCGCCGGGATTGGGGCTGCGGTCAATCGCGCAGACGACGGCCTCGACCGTCGCGCCCGCCTCGCGCAGGGCAAGGGTGGCGTCTCGGACCGCACCACCGGTGGTGATGATGTCCTCGACGAGGGTCACGCGGCGTCCGTCGACATCTGCACCCTCGGCCAGCCGCTTGGTTCCGTACTCCTTGGCCTTCTTCCGGACGAAGAGTGCGGGCGTGGCGGTGAGGCTGCTGAGCATCGTGGCGAGAGGGATGCCGCCGAGCTCCAGGCCGCCAAGAAGGTCTGTGTCTTCGGGAATCAGCGGGACCATGCTCTCGGCGACTCGCCGAAGGAGGTGCGGGTCGGATTCGAAGAGGTACTTGTCGAAGTACTCGGTGGCGACCTGACCACTACGAAGCGTGAAGGTGCCCGTCAGTCGGCAGGCCCGGTCAATGTCACGGGCAAGTTCGCTGAGGAGGTCGGCCACGAGGGCAGTTTCCCATAGGTCTTGCTCAGCAGAGTTGGCGTCTGACTTCCCACTCGGACGCCGTTTCTGTGCCGTGCGGGCTCGGCCCGCCGGCTCGCGCCGAAGGCGCGCTTGAGTCAGTGGAGAAACTTCTCACCGGGCCGCGGTGAGCCTCAGTGGCCCTCGGGTGGCAGCGCGACGAAGAGTCAAGGCCTGTGGACGGTCGGTACCTCAGTTCGCGCAAAGCCGGCCAACTCCGGGATGCAGCACGCGCATCCGAGCGCAGCAGTGGGTGTGCGGTTCGCCCAGCGCGCCCGAGCACGGTTCGTCGAGAGGTTTCTCGTGATCTGGCCTAGTGTTCGCAACATCAGGACTCCGCGCCCGGCGCGGGCCGCGGGGTCACCGCACAAGGGGGGGGTTTGAACATGAATCGAAAGTCCGCCGCATCCCTGATCGCGACGCTGACCATGGCACTCGGGACCCTGGCCCTGCCCGGCGCAGCCGTCGCGGAGTCACCTCGGAAGGCTAGCGATCCGCAGAGTCACCATGTGGGCGCTGACGTCGAGACAACTGGATCGATCAAGGTCATCGATAGCGGGGAGACCGCTACCGGCGGCTATGTCACCTTCACTGGCGAAGGAACGGTCACCGTTGACGGCAAGCAATCTTCCCCCTTTGCGCCTGCTGCAACGGTGCGCGTGGGTGGCGGAGAGTGGCGCTACGGAACCACCGTAAACGCTGGAGGTCAAAAGACTTGCTTCTCCAAGTACTACCACTGGTACAACCGCCACAGCGCCACTGCCTCGATGGACGGCTACACCGACACCGTGACCCAAGGCGCTAAGGGCTGGGCCGAGGCCTACGTTATCCGCTGGACCAGCAACACCTGCAAGGTGTACTGGAGCAACTCGGCCTGACCTGGTTTGAGTATGAACGAGTTGGGTTGATGACGCGTCATGCACAGCGTCATCAACCCAACCTCTTGTTCGACCCGAGGAGATCTGATCTACCGTGCGACGGATCCACTGGTACTTGCTTGGAGGCGGGCTACTTCTAGGTCTGGTCAACGTGACCGCAAACTACGGGCTCTTCCCCGGGGCCGTTTACATCTCCAAGCTTGTCGGGAATAGCTGGGGGTGGCTCGCGGCTTCCTTCCTCGCAGCCTGGGGGGGAGCGTCTTGGCCTTCGGCCACCAAGCGCAGTTTATTCACGCTGTTGCCAGCCATAGCGGCGTACTACCTATTCGACTACATTCTCGCTGAACAGGTAACCGGAACTGGAAGTTCCAAGTCTCCCGCCATCGTCATTTTCTGGACCATCGCGGCTCTGGTCGTCTCCGCGGCGATTGGTGGGTTGACACGTCTAGTCAGAAGACGCACGTGGATATCCGTTCCCGCCGCCGCCGCCCTTCCCGCGTTCGTCTCCTACGGCGCTTTCGATGCATACGGCTTTCTTTCTCAAGACCCTTGGATGGATCCTGAGCTCTTGCAGGTGACGCGGATTCTGTGGCCCGTGGCCGCGGGTGTCGCTTTCGCCGTCGCAGTCATACGCATCGTTGCTCTCACGTCGCGCACCGCGGCTCACCGGCCGGGCGAACACGCCTCCGGGGCAGCGCGCCTCGATTGCGACCTAAGCAAATAGGCCGACCCATGTCGATTCGGCAAGCTAGGCGATGTGCTGGGCGTAGCCGGGGGAGTTCTTTGTCAGACTTGTAATTGGCGTGTCATGCGACGTATTGATCCCCTCCTGATTCTTGGCACGTCTCCCCGTTGCGCCGCCAGCAGTCTGCGAGTCACCATTCACTGCCACCGCCCGCTGAGGGTCCACGAAGGGCCACAGCAGAATAGGACCTCGATCCGTGTCGATGGGTGGTTTCACCGATCGGCTCCCACCCACGATCTTCGTACAGTCGCAGGGCCGCCCGATCTTTTGCTAAAACTTCTAGGATTGGGATCAGGCTCAAGTCGCTCGCAGCAACCGCGACGGTTCTCATCAGTTCACCGCCAACGCCGCGACCCCTTGCCGCTGGCAGCACGAAGAGACGAGCCACGACGGCCGAACGCTCGACGGGCATGCCTCTTTGAGCCATGATCTCGACGGCGTCCTCGCGGTCCCCTGGGCGCGTGAGCGCCACATGCCCTACGGGGTGCCCGTCAATACGCGACACCCACTGACTGCGGCGGCGCGCTGAGGTCGGGGTCGGGCCGGAGGAGCCGGTCTTCGGCACGGTCGACGGTGGCTTCCGGGAGCCGCGCTCGGTCAGCCGGTGGCTCTACGAGGTGCGGCTCGACAGCGACCTGGAGTGGGTGACCTCGCACGCCTGGCGCAAGACGACGGCGAGCATCCTCGACGGGTCAGGGGTCACGGCGCGGATCATCGCGGACCAGCTCGGCCACTCGCGGGTGTCGATGACGCAGGACGTCTACCTGGGCCGTGGGGAGCAGGATCCTCGGGTGCTGGCGGCGCTCGAAGCGGCGGACCCACGACCCCCTTCGCCGGGCCAAAGTGGAGGCGAAAGTGGAGGCTTCGGCCTTCCGGAGGGTGGGGAGTGAGGTGTTTCCCTTGATTTCAGAGCTGGCGAAGGGACTCGAACCCTCAACCACCTGTTTACAAGACAGGTGCGCTACCAATTGCGCCACGCCAGCGGGCCCGGACGACGAAGACCGGGACCGCGGCATCTTAGCCCGCGGTCCCGGTCCTCACCGAGCCGGTCGTGCGCTCAGAGCACGTTGTTGTTCAGCCAGGTCTGCAGGCGGGAGGTCGTCTGCGGCCCCCACTTGCCGTCGACGTCGGCGCCGACCTTGCGCTGCAGCGCCCGCGTTGTCATCGGGCCGATGATGCCGTCTTGCGCGGTGCCGACGCGGGCCTGGAGGGCGCGCTTGTCACCGGCGTCGAGGTAGCCGTTCATCGGGCGGCCGCCCCACTTCTCGATGCCGGCGTTGGTCCGCGGGCCCTGGACGCCGTCGACGACGAGCTTGCCGCCGGTCGAGGTCACCGGCGGCCGCGTGGTGTCGCGCGAGGGGCGGGTGCCACCGGAGTAGGGGTCGACGGCCAGACCGTTGGACACGGTCAGGCCGGCGCGCTGGGAGCACACGGGCCAGGCGCCGGGGCCCTGGACCTTGAGCACCTCCTGGGCGATCTCGATCTGCTGCGCCTTGCTCGCGCGGTCGGCGGTGTAGGCGTACTTCTGCCCACCGAAGCCCTTCCAGGTCTGGAAGGAGAACTGCAGGCCGCCGTAGTAGCCGTTGCCGGTGTTGATACTCCAGTTGCCGGTCGACTCGCAGGCCGCGACGCGGTCCCAGACCGTGTCGGATGCACCGGCGTTGGAGGCGACGACCAGACCGCCGGCGACGATCGCGCCGGCGGCGACGGCGCCCCCGGCCACGCGCAGACGACGGCCGCGGCGACCGACGCGCTGGTCGGGAAAGTCGTTGGTGCTGAACATGAAGGTCCCTCTCCTGGGCTGAGCGCGGCAGGGGTCCCCGCGCAGGTCCGAGAGAGACGCTAAGGACACTTCAGTCACACAAACAACACCTGCCACGTAAATACAGACCTGTAACTCAAGGCCCTCGGCCACCATCCGTCACCACCCCGAGCGCCCCGTCCGGGCACGACGAAGGGGAGGGGAGACCAGTGGTCTCCCCTCCCCTTCGTGGAGGTGATCGGGCCGATCAGGTCAGCCCGTCAGCCGCGTCTCGCTCAGCGACCGTTGAGGTAGGTCTGCAGCGCGGAGGTGGTCTTGGGACCCCAGATGCCGTCCTGCGTGGCCCCGACGACCGACTGCAGCGCAGCGGTGGTCTTCGGGCCGATGACGCCGTCCTGAGCCGTGCCGACCTTGGCCTGGAGGGCCTGGACGTCGGCGGAGCTGAGGGTGCCGTCCTGTGCGACGCCGACCCACTTCTCGATGGCGGCGTTGGTCTTGGGGCCACGGATGCCGTCGACGACGAGGCTGCCGGAGGTGGCCTCACCGCGAACCTCCGAGCGGGAGGTCTGCGTCGGGGCCTGCTGCTGCGTGGGAGCCTGCTGCTGCGTGGGAGCCTGCTGCTGCGTGGGGGCCTGGGTCGTGGTGCCCGAGCTGTCGCCACCGGAGGTGGACGCCACGGCGGCACCGCCGTTGGCCTTGGTCAGGCCGGCCTTCTGCGAGCAGACGGGCCACGCGCCGGGGCCCTGCACCTGCAGGACCTTCTGGGCGATCTCGATCTGCTGGGCCTTGGTGGCCTGGTGCGCGTTGGCCGCGTACTTGCCGCCGCCGAAGCCCTGCCAGGTCTGCGTCGTGAACTGCAGGCCGCCGTAGAAGCCGTTGCCGGTGTTGATCGACCAGTTGCCACCGCTCTCGCACTGGGCCACGGCGTCCCACACGGAGGACGAGGAGGCGGCCGGGGCGGCGGAGGCGCCCTGCGCGGTCGCGATGGTGCCCACGGTGGCGGTCGCGCCGGCCACGGCGACACCGGCGATGCGGCGGCGAGCGGGCGACGACTGCTTCGTCTGGGCGTGCTTGGGGGAGTAGAACATGGGGGTGTGGTTCCTTCCACGGAGTTCAGGGGGCTTCGTGGTCGAAGCTGCCAGGGGGTCTGGCGTCATTCGCTGACGGCGGGAACGTTACCTTCCCGTGACCAAACGAGTCAAACACGTGACCTGAAATGGTCAGGACCGGGTCAGCTCGTGCGGTAGCGCGCGGGTCAGACGATGTCCCAGCCCTCGTCGGCCCGGGCCGTGCTCTCCTGCTCGACGGCGGCCTTGCGTCGCTGCGCCACCGGGGCGTCGAAGGGGGCGGCCAGCCGGTCGCCGAGGGTGGTCCCGGTGGCGATCGCCATGATCACGCCGAGCGCCCCGAGGACGCTGAAGAGACCCTGCACGGTGTCGGACCCGTCGGCCATCGCCGAGGGACTGGTCATGTGGTAGAGGCCGACGAAGATCCCCAGACCGGGGAAGAGACCGAAGGTCGCCGGGACGGCGACCGTGAGGGCCGGCGCGTCCATGCGCAGCGCGATGAAGCGGGCCATGAAGCCGATGAGCGCCGCCGCGACTCCGGTGGCGGTCACCCGCCCGAGGCCGGCCTGGGTGAGCAGGGCCGCGACGGCCACACCCATCGTGCACAGCAGCGCCGCCGGCAGGAGCATGCGCCGGCTGCCCTGGAGCGTGATCGCCCCGGCGAAGCCGATGAGCACGGCGCCGACGATGACGACCGGCAGCGTGGCCGAGGCCCAGGCGAGCTTGTCGATCGGCGGCGGCTCGAGCCCGAAGTCGAGCACCCCACCGAGCTCGAGACTCATGCCCAGGCCGCCGGCAACACCCACGATGAGGCCGAAGGTGTGCAGCATGACCGCGAAGATCCGAGCCGACCCGGTGACCGGGAAGCCCGACAGCACGTCCTCCATCGCCGAGATGAGCGTGCGTGAGGGCAGCAGTGCGACGATGCCGCCGGCCACGATGAAGGCGAAGTCGGACGGTGAGATCGGCAGGATCGAGTAGGTGCCCAGGACATAGGCGACGAAGGCGACGAGCGTCGCCACGGCACCGCCGATTGCCCCGAGGTAGAAGTCGGGCAGGTTGAGCCGGTCGATGAGCGAGGCGAGCCCGATCGTCAGACAGGCCGAGAGCAGCGCCACGAGCACCGCGAAGTCGCTCGCCCCGAGGATGAGGGCGACCCCGGCCGCCACTCCGCCCTCGGCGAGGGTGACGAACCAGCGCGACCACATGCGCGGTGTACGGCTGATCTCCCGCAGCTGGGAGTCGGCCTGCTCGAGGTCGATGTCGCCGGAGACGAGGTCGTCGACGAGGGCGTGCACCATCGCCAGCCGGGCGAAGTCCAGGCGCGGCTGACGCACGACACGCAGCCGGCTGATCGTCTGCCCCGACGGCGTGCGGCACTGCATGTGCATCGACTGCATCGTCAGGTCGACGTCGAGGTCCTCGAGCCCGGCCGCCACGCCGACGGCGATCGTCGCGGACTCGACACCGCTGGCCGACGACCCCGAGCGCAGCATGATCTCGGCGACCCGCAGGGCGAGGTCCATCGCGTGCGCGGCCGCCCGCTCCTCGGCGACGGCGCGGGTGACGCGGGGGTCGCGGTAGGGGGTGCCGCGCAGCGAACCGCGCAGCGGGATCGTCTCGGTCGGCTGCTCGCCGCGCAGGCTCGGGCGGCGGCGCGGCTTGGGCTGGGGCCGCTGCGGGATCGAGCCGGTCGTCGGGTCGACGGCCTCGGGCTCGGCTCCCGGCCGCCGCCGCGGTCGCGGACGGGGGCGCGGTGGGGGCGGAGGGGGCGGGGTGCTCGTCATCGCGCGGGCAGCTGCTCCGGGCCGGGCAGGGGCGAGCTGACGTCGGGCCACCACGAGACCTCGAGGGCACCGACGGCCAGGGCGCCGAGCACACCCACGGCGAAGACGACGAGCACCGCGATGAGCACGACCCGCGCGGCCGGGACACCGGTCACGCCGCGGACGAGGCTGCGGCTGCCGCGCCGCAGGCCCGGGCCGCCAGGGCCCCACCACGCGACGAGGAGGGCGAGCAGCGACCCGACCGCGAGCGGCACGGGCGCGGCCAGCCGCACGCCGAGCCCGTCGACCGCCGACCGGGCCAGCGCAGCGGCGAGCAGACCAGCGGCGCCCACGGCGATCGGCAGGAGGGCGGCGACGACCGTCTTGAGGCCGGCGGTGAGCAGGTGCCACGGCGAGGCCATCGCGGCGACGACCCCGTCGCTGCGACGCCGGCCGGCCTGGTGGCGTCGGCGCACCGTCGAGGTCATCGAGGTGTCGACGGTGCGGGCGAGCCACGACCAGAGCACGGCCAGGCCGAGGCCGACGAAGGGGACGGCCGTCGCCAGGGCCACGACGGCGGCGAGGAGTGCCGCGAGCACGTCGCTGCGGCGCGACTTGCCGATGCGAGGGTCGCCGGGGCGGTCGCCGGCCACCCCGGCGGGGGCGGTGCCCGGCCACGAGGTGTGACCGCTCTGCGCGACGGGAGCCGGGGTCGGCGCGGGAGCCGGCCGCGGGTCGGTCCAGTCGCCACTGCCCCAGGGCGCCGGCGGCTCGGCGCGCTGGACGGGGGCCGGCGCGGCTGCCACCGGCGGCAGGGTGCGCGTCGCGTCGGCCTGCAGCGCACGGGTGCGCTGCGGCAGCACGTCGGTCACCGGGCGCCCGCGCGCCCAGGCCTCGAGCGCCATGAGCACCTCGTCGGCATCGGGCCGCAGCTGCGGGTCGGGCGTGAGCGCCGCGTAGAGCAACGGGGCGAGCTCGGGGTCGACATCGCGCAGGTCGGCGTCGCCGCGGCACACGCGGGCGAGCACGGCCTCCATGCCACCGCGACCGAAGGGGGATCGCCCGGTGGCCGCGAAGACGAGCGTCGCCGCCCAGCCCCACCAGTCCGTGGCCGGCGTGACGTCGCCGCCCTCGACGAGCTCGGGCGAGAGGTAGCCGGGAGTGCCCATGACGAGGCCGGTCATGGTCATGCGGGAGGTGTCGGCGACGTGGGCGATGCCGAAGTCGATGACGACCGGGTCGCCGTCGAGGATGAGGACATTGCCCGGCTTGAGGTCGCGGTGGATGACCCCGACCTCGTGGATGGCGCGCAGCGCCTCGGCCAGGCCCCGGGCCAGACGCAGCAGCGACTCGGCGTCGAGCGGGCCCTCCTCGCGGACGAGCTGCTCGAGGCTCGGGCCGGGGACGTAGCGGGTGACGATGTAGGGCTGGTCGGCCTCGAGGTCGGCGTCGAAGACGGGGGCGATCCGCTGCGAGCGCACCCGCGCGAGCGTGTCGACCTCACGGCCCAGACGCGCCCGGGCGTCGTCGTCGTGGGCGACGTGGGTCCGCAGCACCTTGACCGCGACGGCGCGGCCGCGGGCGTCGAGTGCGAGGTGGACGATGCCCATGCCGCCCTGGCCGAGCTGCTGGAGCACGCGGTAGGGACCGATGGTGTCGAAGTCCGCGACGCTGACGTCTCCGCGCTCGTCCGGGGCGGGGTCGTCCCCGAGGAGCTGTGTCGTCATGGGTTCAGGGTAGAAGGCCCTCCTTGGGAGATGTCGGAGCACCTCCTGTGTGCGCGCTGTGGCGACCGGATCGTTACTGGGTGATGTAGGCCTCGAGCTGGTCGCGCTCGGCGGCGAGGTCGCGGATGCGCTGCTTGACGATGTCACCGATGCTGACGATCGCGATGAGCTTGCCGTCGCGCACGACGGGCACGTGGCGGATGCGACGGTCGCTCATCTCGCCGGCCAGATCCCGCACGTCGTCGTGCTCGCCGCAGGTGTGCACCTCGGCGGTCATGATCGCGCTCACCGGCCCCTCGAGGACCCCGAGCCCGTCGCTGTGGAGACGGCGCACGACGTCGCGCTCGGAGACGATTCCGTCGACGCTGCCCTCCCCCGCGGAGACGACGACGGCCCCGATGCGGTGCTCCGCGAGGAGCGCGAGGAGCTCGCCGACGGTGGACTCGGGTGCGACGGTCACGACGTCGGTGCCCTTGCTGCGCAGTACGTCCGAGATCTTCATGTACCGACGGTAGTGGCCCCGGACCGCGGATGGAAGGACGAGCCCGGGTGCATAGAGTGGGGCCATCGAGCTCCGGAGGGTGCCCACCGTGTCAGACCAGCGCACGTACGACCTCGTCATCGCCGCCAACCGCCTACCCGTCGACCGGGTCGTGGCCCCCGACGGCAGCTCGCAGTGGCACCGCTCCCCCGGCGGGCTCGTCACCGCCATGGACTCGGTGATGCGTGGCCGCGACGGGGCCTGGGTCGGCTGGGCCGGCGAACCGGGAGAGGCTCCCGCCCCCTTCGCCGAGGCCGGCATGTGGCTGCACCCGGTGCCGCTCGACGCGCAGGAGCTCGAGACCTACTACGAGGGGTTCAGCAACGACACCCTCTGGCCGATCTACCACGACGTCATCGTCCCGGCGCACTTCCACCGCGAGTGGTGGCAGGCCTACGAGCGGGTCAACGAGCGCTTCGCGGAGGCGGTCTGCGAGGTCGCCGCGCCGGGGGCCAAGGTCTGGATCCACGACTACCAGCTCCAGCTGGTCCCCGCCCTCGTGCGCCGGCGCCGCCCCGACGTGCGCATCGGGTGGTTCAACCACATCCCCTTCCCGCCCGTCGAGCTCTTCGCCCAGCTGCCGTGGCGCTCGCAGATCATCGAGGGCCTCCTCGGCGCCGACTACCTCGGCTTCCAGCGGGTCGCCGATGCGCAGAACTTCCTGCGCGCCGCCCGGCGCCTCGACGGACGCGCGACCCGGGGCGACACGGTCATCGCCCGCGACGCCGACGGCGCCGAGCGGGTCGTGCGCGCCTCGGCGGTGCCGATCAGCATCGACTACACCGACCTGGAGTCGCTGGCCCGCAGCGAGGCCGTGCAGGAGCGGGCCCGGCAGATCCGCACCTCGCTCGGCGAGCCCGAGGTGGTCATGCTCGGCGTCGACCGGCTCGACTACACCAAGGGGATCCGCCACCGCCTCAAGGCCTACGAGGAGCTGCTCGCCGAGGGCACCCTCCGGCCGCCGGAGGTGACCTTCGTCCAGGTCGCCACGCCCAGCCGCGAACGCGTCGAGGCCTACAAGCGGCTGCGCACCGAGGTCGAGACGACCGTGGGCCGCATCAACGGCACCTACGGCACCCTCGGCTCCCCCGCGGTGCACTACCTCCACCAGTCCTACCCACGCGAGGAGATGGCGGCGCTCTTCCAGGCCGCCGACGTCATGCTCGTCACCCCGCTGCGCGACGGGATGAACCTCGTCGCCAAGGAGTACGTCACCTGCCGGCACGACACCGGTGGCGCGCTCGTGCTCAGCGAGTTCACCGGGGCCTGGCACGAGCTGCACCAGTCCTTCGTCTGCAACCCCCACGACATCGAGGGGCTGAAGCAGACGATCCTGCGGGCGCTGCGCACCGACGACAAGGAGCGCCGTCGCCTCATGCGGGCCCTGCGCCGCCGCGTCGCCGACAACGACGTGCAGCGCTGGGCCGACCGCTTCCTCACCAACCTCGACACCGCACCGCACAAGACCGGCCCGAAGGGAGCCTGACGTGCCCCTGCCACACGTGGTCACCACCGCGCTGGCCGCCGTCGCCGCCGCACCCCGACTGCTCGTGGCCACCGACTTCGACGGGGTGCTCGCTCCCTTCGTCCTCAACCCCATGGACGCCCGGGCGCAGCCGGGCACCCTGGAGTCGCTCACCTCGCTGGCGGCCCTGCCGGCGACGTGGTCGGCGGTCGTCTCCGGGCGCGACCTGACCACCCTCGACGAGCTCACCGGCCTCGCGGGGTCGGCCGTGACCCGCATCGGCAGCCACGGCGCCGAGTCCAGCCGCGGCGGGGCCCTGCCCGACGGCACCGCCGCCGCGCTCGCCGCGCTGCGCGGCGCGGTCGAGGCGGCGGTGGCCGCCCGCGATCCGCGGATCCGCCTGGAGCACAAGCCGACCGCCGTCGTGCTGCACACGCGCGGCCTGCCCGACGAGGTGCTGCCGACGGCCGCCGCGATCGCCGAGGAGGCCGCCGCTACCGAGGGCGTGCGGCACCTCGCGGGCAAGGGCGTGCACGAGCTGAGCGTCCTGCAGGCGGACAAGGGCACGGCGCTGCGCGCCCTGGCCACCGAGCTCGACGCCGACGCCGTCGTCTACCTCGGCGACGACGTCACCGACGAGCACGCCTTCGCCGTGCTCGGTGCCGGTGACCTCGGGATCAAGGTCGGGCCCGGCGAGACGGCCGCCGCCGTGCGGGTCGACGACGCCGCCGCGGTGCCCGAGGTGCTGGCCGCGCTGACCTCCCTTCGCGCCTGAGGCTGCGGCACACTGGGTCGATGGGCCCACCCGGGGCCGCGAAGGGAAGAGCCGTGCCACTCGACATCTCCGCCGCACGCCCGGACCCGGCCCTGCTCGACCTGCCGTGGTCGACCCCCCTCGAGGACTGGCCCGCCGACCGGCTCGCCGCGCTGCCCCGCGGCATCTCCCGGCACGTCGTGCGCTTCGCCCACCTGTCCGGCGGCATCGTCGCGGTCAAGGAGATCAAGGCCGAGCTGGCGCGCAACGAGTACCACCTGCTGCGGCAGCTGCGCCGCCTCGACCTGCCGTGCGTCGAGCCGCTCGCGGTCGTCACCGGGCGCACCGACGCCGACGGGCAGCCGCTCGACGCCTGCCTCGTCACCCGGCACCTGCAGTTCTCCCTGCCCTACCGCCTCGTCTTCAGCCAGAACCTGCGCGCCGACACCGCCGTCCGGCTCGCCGACGCCCTGGCCGTCCTCCTCGCCCGGCTGCACCTGGCCGGGTTCTTCTGGGGCGACGTGTCGCTGTCCAACACGCTCTTCCGCCGGGACGCCGGCGCCTTCTCCGCCTATCTCGTCGACGCCGAGACCGGCGAGCTGCACGACCGGCTGAGCACCGGGCAGCGCGAGCACGACCTCGACCTGGCCCAGACCAACATCGCCGGCGAGATGATGGACCTCGCCGCGGCCGGCTACCTGCCGGAGGAGCTCGACCCCATCGAGATCGCCCACGACATCATCGAGCGCTACCGCGGGCTGTGGCAGGAGCTCACCGGCGACGAGTGGTTCGACGCCGGCGAGCGCTGGCGGGTCGACGAGAGGATCCGCCGGCTCAACGCCCTGGGCTTCGACGTCGACGAGCTGGCGATCACCACCGACCTCGACGGCACCCACCTGCGGATCGAGCCCAAGGTCGTCGACGCCGGGCACCACAGCCGGCGCCTGCTGCGCCTCACCGGTCTCGACGTGGAAGAAAACCAGGCCCGCCGCCTGCTCAACGACCTCGACTCCTACCGCGCGGCCATGGACCGGCAGGGCGACGACGAGGCGCTCGTGGCCCACGACTGGCTCACCCGGGTCTACGAACCCACCTCGCGCCGCATCCCGCCCGAGCTGCGCGCCAAGCTCGAGCCCGCCGAGATCTTCCACGAGATCCTCGAGCACCGGTGGTACGTGGCTGAAAAAGTGGGGCACGATGTGCCCATCGAGGACGCGATCGCCGACTACCTGCGAGAGGTCCTGCCGAGCAAACCCGACGAGCAGTCGGTCCTGGGGACCGACACCCAGATGCTGCCCGTCGTCGACAAGGGAGAGAAGAAATGACCGACCCGACGCAGGGGGGCCTGCCGGGCCAGCCGCCGCAGGGCGCGCCGACGCCGCCACAGGGGGCGCCGACGCCGCCGCCCGGAGCACCCACCCCAACGACCGGCGCACCGCAGCCGGGTCCCCCTTCGCCCTACCCAGCGGGTGGTGGCAGTGACCCGGGCAGGCCGGGGTCGCGGGCCTGGGTCGAGCAGCGCTACGGCCGCACCGCAGGCTTCGGTGACCGGATCCTCCCGGGGATCATCGACAGCCTGCTCGGCATGGCCGCCGCCTTCATCCCCGTGATCCTGGGCATCGTGTGCATCGTCGCCGGCATGCCCGACACCTACGACTGCGGCGTCTACTACACGCGCACCTGCGAGGTGCCCGGCTCCGGGTCCGGCGGGCTCGTCGGCCTGGGCATCCTGCTGATCTTCCTGTCCTTCCTCGCCGCGATCGCCATGGCCGCGTGGAACCGCGTGTGGCGGGTGACCAAGACCGGCCAGAGCATCGGCAAGAAGGTCACCGGCCTCAAGGTCATCGACGCCGAGAGCGGCAAGCACCCGCAGCTCGGCCCGGCCGCCTTGCGCGAGCTCGTCCACCAGGTTGCCGGCATCATCAGCTGGATCTGGATGCTCGTCGACGACGACGACCGCACGCTGGCGGACATCGTCGGCAAGACGCACGTCGTGCACGTCGGCAAGGACTGACCCACCACGGGCGAAGGGGGCCGCGAGCGTCATGCTCGCGGCCCCCTTCGGTCATGTCGGCGGTGGGTCAGCCGGCGCCCCGTACCCGGGCGATCTCGTAGAGCGTGACGCCGGCGGCGAGGCCGGCGTTGAGTGACTCGACGCTGCTGCTCATCGGGATCGACACGATCTGGTCGCAGGTCTCGCGGACCAGGCGCGACAGGCCCTTGCCCTCGGACCCGACGACGACGACGAGCGGCGAGGTCGCCAGCTCCAGGCCGGGCAGCTCGACGTCACCGTCCATGTCCAGGCCGATGACGAAGAACCCGGCCTTGCGGTAGTCCTCGAGCGCACGCACGAGGTTGCTCGCCTGCGCCACGGGGATCCGGGCGGCGGCACCGGCGGAGGTCTTCCACGCCGACGCGGTCATCCCCGCGCTGCGACGGGCCGGGACGACGACGCCGTGCCCGCCGAAGGCCGCGGTCGAGCGCACGATCGCGCCGAGGTTGCGCGGATCGGTGATGCCGTCGAGGGCGACGACGAGCGGGACGCCCGGGATCTGCGAGTCGACGAGGTCCTTGGGGTGGGCGTAGTCGTAGGGCGGCACCTGGAGGGCCAGGCCCTGGTGCACCGCGCCGTCAGTGAGCCGGTCGAGCTCGGCCCGCGGCGTCTCCATGATCGGGATGCCCGCCTCGGCGGCCAGGGTGAGCGACTCCTTGACCCGGTCGTCGCTGTCGATGCGGTGCGCGACGTACATCGTCGACACCGGCACCTCGGTGCGCAGCGCCTCGAGGACGGAGTTGCGCCCGGCGACCATCTCGGTCGAGCCGGACTTCTTGCGCGTCGACGTCGGACGGCCCGAGGCCCGCTTGTCGGCGGCCTTGGACATCTTGTAGGCCTTGTGGTTGGGTCGCTCGCTCGCCTTGGGCGTCGGGCCCTTGCCCTCGAGCCCGCGGCGGCGCTGGCCGCCGGAGCCGACCTGCGCCCCCTTCTTCGATCCGGTGCGACGCACGGCGCCGCGACGCTGGCTGTTGCCGGCCATCAGTGGTCCTTCCTGCCGAGGGTCCAGCGCGCGCCGCGCGGGGTGTCCTCGATGGTGATGCCCGCGGCGGTGAGCGCGTCGCGGATCTGGTCGGCGGTCTCGAAGTCGCGGGCCGCGCGGGCCTTGGCCCGGGCCTCGACCTGCAGCTGGACGAGCGCATCGAGGGCGTCGGTGAGCTCGGCCTCGCGGCTGCCACCGGCACCGCCCCACGTGCCCGCCAGCGGGTTGATCCCGAGGACGTCGGTCATCGCGACGACCGTGGCGGCGATCTCCGCGGCCTCGTCCCGGCCCCCTTCGTCGAGGGCGGTGTTGCCGGCGCGGACGGCCTCGTGGATCACGGCGAGCGCACCGGCGACGCCGAGGTCGTCGTCCATCGACGCGGCGAAGTCGGCGGGCAGCTCGACGGCCGGGTCGGCCTCGACGACCGTCTGTCCGGGCAGCGCCCGCCGCAGGAAGCCGGCGATCCGCTCGACCGCCGCGCCCGCCTCCTCGAGGGAGCCGGGGTGGTACTCGATCATCGAGCGGTAGTGGGCGGCGGTGAGGAAGTAGCGGACCGTGAGCGGGTCGTGCTCCTGGACGAGCTGCTGGACCTCGAGGGCGTTGCCGAGGGACTTGCCCATCTTCTCGCCCTTGACCGTCACCCACCCGTTGTGCAGCCAGTAGCCGGCGAAGCCGAGCCCCGCCGCGCGCGACTGGGCCTGCTCGTTCTCGTGGTGGGGGAAGCGCAGGTCGATGCCGCCGCCGTGGATGTCGAAGGTGTCGCCGAGGTACTTGCGGGCCATCGCCGAGCACTCGAGGTGCCAGCCGGGGCGCCCCTCGCCATAGGGGGTCGGCCAGTTTGCCGTGGCCGGCTCCTCGGCCTTGCGGCCCTTCCACAGCGCGAAGTCCCGCGGGTCGCGCTTGCCGCGGGGGTCGGCGTCCTCGGCCGCCACCATGTCGTCGAGGCCCTGGTTGGACAGCTCGCCGTAGTCGGCCCAGCTCTTGACGTCGAAGTAGACGTCGCCGCTGCCGTCGGCCGCCGGGTAGGCGTGACCGCGCTCGACGAGCTCGTCGACGAGGGTGACCATCTCGGTGATGTGCCCGGTCGCCCGGGGCTCGTAGGTCGGCGGCAGCACGCCGAGCAGCTCGAGCGCCTCGGTCGTGTAGCGCTCGTTGCGGTAGCTGAGCGCCCACCAGTCCTCGCCGCTCTCGGCGGCCTTGCGCAGGATCTTGTCGTCGATGTCGGTGACATTGCGCACGAGCGTCACGCCGTAGCCGTGCCCGCGCTCCAGCCAGCGCCGCAGCACGTCGAAGGCGACGGCGAACCGCAGGTGCCCGATGTGCGGCGCGCCCTGGGTGGTCAGCCCGCAGATGTACATCCCCACCCGGCCGGGGGTCACGGGCACGAAGTCGCGCTGGGTGCGCGTGGCGGTGTCGAAGAGCTGCAGGGTCACACGGCCAAGGCTAACGGGCAGGCGAGCCTACGCCCCTATCGCGCGGGGGCGCAGGCACGATGGCGAAGGGGGGTCAGATCCCCTTTCGAGTTGCGGCCCCCCCCTGCTGGGGAAGCATCTGCCTCACGCGCCTTCGCCAAGAAGGCACCAAGATTGGGGAGATCATGTTCACTTCGTCCACAAGGATTCGGCGGGTCCTCGCCACGGCACCGGTTGCTGCCGTCCTTTTCGCTGCACCCGCGCACGCCTACATGGATGCGCGATACTCGGATAAGGTCCGGGTGACCGCATCCGGTAGCACCCTCAAGGCATATGACACATCGTGCGACGGCCGCGGTGCACAGGCCAACTGGCAGCGCACCGGCTCGTCCACCGTGTTTGAAAAGACCAACGGCGAGGGCTGTGGCACAGTGCTGCAATTCACGACCGGCGGAACCGTGACGCAGATCCGCGCTTGCCTCGTGATTCCCGCTCAGAAGGACCCCTGTAGCGCTTGGACGTCCAGGCAGTACTGAGTGCAATCACGCTGGAGGGGGGCACGGCAGGTCCGGGCCCCCCTCCACATCAATCGCGACGAGGAGACTTCGTGACGTCAGCCATCCTGATGAGCGCAGTAACACACCAGTTCGGCAAGCGTTCGACCCCGCTCTTCGAGGGCCTCGACCTCGACGTCGCCACCCATGAGTCGGTAGCAGTCATGGGAGAGAGCGGCAGCGGCAAGTCGACTCTGCTGAGTCTGGTCCTGGGCCTCTTCGCGCCAACGCACGGGCAGGTGTCCGTCCTCGGAACCGACTGGGCCGAGCTCAGTAGCCGGCAGCGCGCCGCTCACCGCTCGGCCCACCTGGGGGTCGTGTTCCAGTTCGGTGAACTGATCGACGACCTGACTCCCCTGGAAAATGTTCTCCTCCCCAGCGTGTGGGCAGGGACAGATCCCACGGACGCTCGCACTCGTGGCGAGGAGCTCTTGGAGCGGCTCCAGGTCCGCACCGGGGCGCAGTCGACAGCCGTCGTCTCCGGCGGTGAGCGGCAACGCATCGCCGTCGCGCGCGCACTGATCAATTCACCGCAGTTGGTGGTGGCCGACGAGCCCACCGGGTCCCTCGATGAGCGCAACGCCGAGGTGATGAGCGACCTACTCTTCGACCTCCCTGCCTCGCAGGGGTGCGCCCTCCTCGTCGTCACCCACTCGCGCGCGGTCGCCGAGAGAGCAGATCGGGTGCTGACCCTGTCCACCGCGGCGACCGAGGGCGAGCGGTGACGAAACCCGGCGGTCATGGGGCACTCTCCCGGTGGCGAGCCGAGTTCTGGCGGGCCCTGGCGGCGGGCGGTGCCCTCGCCGCTGCGTTGGCGCTGGTGGCCACGACCTACGGGATGTACGAGGTGCGGGCAGCAGGCGATGCGCGTCGGGCTCCGCAATACGCCGCCACCTTCGAATCGGGGACGACGGGTATCACCACGGACTTCGCGGAGCTTCCCGGAGTCGGCCAGTTCAGCGTGGTCTATCTGCAAGCTCGCGGAGACGAGGCGCCGATGCCCCCCGGTCTCGAGCGTGACCTCGCACCCGGAGAGGTCGCGCTGTCCCCGGCCCTCGTGGCCTACGCCGAGCGGCATCCCGACGAACACATCGATCAGCGCTACGGCAAGGTCGTGTCGACCATCGCCCCCGACGGGCTGTCGGCTCCCGACGAGCACCTCGTCTACGCGGCTCCTGCAACCCCCGCGAAGCCCACCCAGGTCGTCTCGGCCTTTGGGGCCAACCCTGGATTCAGTCCGTGGCAGGTCGGCAATGGATCGGCCATCTTCGGTGAGTCCATGCAGATCTTCGGGCTCGCGTACCCGCTCCTCGGGGTCATCATCCTGATCCTCCTGCCCGCCCTGCTGCTGGTCACGGCGGCAGCACACTCCGGCGTCCGTCCCCGGCAACGGCATGACCTGATCCTGACGGCCCTCGGATCGCCCCCCGGTTTTCGGCGGAGGACGCGTCTCGCGGGCGGCCTCCCGGGCGCGATCACCGGCGCCGCGCTCGGGGCTGCGCTGGTCAGCATCTGGGTGGCCAGCTCACCACGGGTCCCCATCGTCGGATCGCAGCTCGCATCGGGGGCTCTCCCCACGACCCGCACCGTGGGCATCGCCATCACGGCCGCGGCGGTCACCACCATCGTGTGGGCCCTCATGGGTCGATCGCGGATGCAGGGCAACCGCCCGACGGTACGCAGCCTGCGGCTGCCATCGTGGCTGGTCCTCCTCGGCCCTCTCCTCCTGTGGGCCTCTTATGCCATCACCCAGCAGGTCCGCGACAACGCCACGGCCTTCGCCATCCTGACGTGGTTCTTCGCCCTGCTCTGCGTCCCTGCCGTGGCGATCAGCGCGGCGGCGGCCACAACGGGGATCGGATCTGCCCTGCGTCGATGGGCGTTGCGGCGCGGCAACCCCTCTGGCATCGTCGCCGGGGCGTGGTTGAGCAACGGCGGACGGCGCGCCTTCGTCCTCGCACTGGTGGTCCTCGGAATCAGCACGGTTGCCTTCCAGGCAGCTCAAAACTCTCTCGTGCTCACCGAACCCGGCGCCGAGGGCCGTCGCATCGCCCAGACGGTCGGCCCCGGGGTGGCGCAAGTTGAGCTGTACCGCGGCCAGCCGACCGCCGAATGGCACGATCACCTGCCGAGTACCTACGGTGTCATCGCCGTGCGCGACGATGTGCTGGTCGGCGAGTGCGCGCTCCTCAATGCGGTGGACCTGCCGTGCGACGAGCCGATCTCGCCCGGGGAACTGACTCCGAGAGCGCGTGCCCTCACCTCCACCCTCGTGTTGCCGGACGGCGCAACAACGCGAGCCTCCTCCGCTCCCGTGGCACAAGACGCAGGTACCTATCTCGTCGTCGCACGGGATGGGGGCACGGTGCGGCTCAGCGAGCTCGCGGTGGCGTCCAACGCGGCGGATGGAGGCTTGGCCAAGGTTGGCCGTCCCGGTGACGACTGGGGCTCCGGCGAGGGCTACGTCATCCAGGCGCGATGGATCGTGCCGATGACGGTCCTTGGACTCGGCATCGCGCTTGCCGCCTTGGTGCTCAGCAGCCTGGGGGCAGCCCGAGATCTGGCCAGCCAGATGGCAGGAGCGCTTGCCCTCTTTGCGCCACGTCGGCGCGGGGTGCTCGCGATCACGACGATCGCGGCGGGCCTCCCCTTCGTCATGTCCGGGGTTGCCGCAGGCTACGCGGGCCGGACCCAGGCGATCCCCACCCTGCGCAAGATCGACGTCCCCGGCGCACTCGACCCGCTGACCTATGTCATCGTCGGAGGCGCCTGCGTCGCAGCGCTGTGCTCGATCGCCCTCTCGACCCGGCTCATCGTCCTGGCCGCTTCGACCTGGCGCCCCGGACGAGAGCGGTGAGGGTCACTCCCCCCGGTCGAGCCACTCCTGCACGTGCGGGGCTTCCGCGCCGATGCTCGTGTCGTCCCCGTGCCCGGTGTGCACGACCGTCTCCGAAGGGAGGGTCAACAGCTTGTCGCGGATCGACTCCACGATCGTCGGGAAGTCGGAGTACGAGCGACCCGTCGCGCCGGGCCCACCCTGGAAGAGGGTGTCCCCGGAGAAGAGGGCCCAGAGCTCGGGGGCGTGCAGGCAGCAGGCGCCCGGCGCGTGACCGGGCGTGTGCAGCACCGTCAGGTCGGTGCCGGCCACGGTGATGACCTGGCCGTTCGCCAGCGCACCGTCGGGCGCCCGGTCCGGGTAGGTCATCCGCCACAACGGCGCCTCGTCGGGGTGCACCAGGATCGGCGCGCCCGTCGCCTCGGCGACCTGCGCCGCGGCGTTGACGTGGTCGTTGTGCGCGTGGGTGCACACGATCGCCGTGACGGTCCGCTCGCCGATCGCCTCGAGGATCGGTCCGGCCTCGTGGCCTGCGTCGATGACGAGCACCTCGTTGTCGTCCCCGACGAGCCAGACGTTGTTGTCGACCTCCCACGAGCCCCCGTCGAGCTCGAAGTTGCCCGACGTGACGACCCGCTCGACCCGCGCGGTCACAGGACCACCACCGAGCGCAGCACGTCACCGGAGTGCATCTTGTCGAAGGCCGACTCGATGTCGCCCAGACCGATCCGCTCGGTGACGAAGGCGTCGAGGTCGAAGCGCCCCTGGCGGTAGAGGTCGACGAGCATCGGGAAGTCGCGGCTCGGCAGGCAGTCGCCGTACCAGCTCGACTTGAGGGCACCACCTCGGCCGAAGATCTCGATCATGGGGAGGGTGACCTCCTTGTCCGGGGCCGGGACCCCGACGAGGACGACCCGACCGGCCAGGTCGCGCGCGTAGAAGGCCTGCTCGTAGGTCTGCGGCAGGCCGACCGCGTCGACGACGACATCGGCACCGAAACCGCCCGTCAGCTCACGGACCCGCTCGACGGTGTCCTCGGTGCTCGCATCCACGGTGTGCGTGGCACCGAAGCCCTTGGCGATCTCCAACTTCCGCGGATCCATGTCCACCGCGATGATCGTCGTCGCACCCGCAACCTTCGCGCCCGCGATCGCCGCATCACCGACACCACCGCACCCGATGACCGCAATCGACTCACCACGAGTGACCTCACCGGTGTTGACCGCGGCACCGAAGCCGGCCATCACACCGCAGCCCAGCAGGCCCACGGCCGCCGCGTCGGCGTCCCCGTCGACCTTGGTGCACTGCCCCGCAGCGACGAGGGTCTTCTCGGCGAAGGCGCCGATACCCAGCGCGGGGGTCAGCTCCTCGCCGGTCTCGGCGATGGTCATCTTCTGGGTCGCGTTGTGCGTGTCGAAGCAGTACTGCGGCTTGCCCTTGCGGCACGCGCGGCACTGACCGCACACCGCTCGCCAGTTGAGGATGACGAAATCACCGGGCGCCACCTCGGTGACCCCCTCGCCAACAGCCTCGACGACACCCGCGGCCTCGTGGCCGAGAAGGAAGGGGAACTCGTCGTTGATCCCACCCTCGCGGTAGTGCAGGTCGGTGTGGCACACCCCGCACGACTGGACCTTGACCACGGCCTCACCCGGGCCCGGGTCGGGCACGACGATGTCGACGAGCTCGACATCGGCTCCCTTCGAACGAGCGATGACTGCCTTGACGGTCTGCGGCACGGTGCAACTCCTTCGCTTGGCGGAGACCGGTGGCCCGGCTCTCACGCCCCTATCTTGGCCCATCACGTGACGACCGCGACATAGGGTCGGCCCATGGGACTCGACGTCGCCTTCCGTCACCTGATCACGCAGGTGGGATGGGCCGCTCCGTTGGCCGTCGCGGCACTCGTCATCGACGGCGTCGCCGCGCTCCTCGCCGCCGGCGCCGTCTCGGGCGGCCGCGGCACGCAGGGCAGGTCGCGATGAGCCTGCTCGTCGTCCAGCACCAGACGACCTGCCCGCCCGGCCGGGTCGGGACATGGCTGCGCGACGCCGGGGTCGACCTCGACGTGCGTCGGCCCTACGCCGGCGAGGCGCTGCCCACCGACCTGTCGGGCCACGACGGCCTGCTCGTGCTCGGCGGCCAGATGGGCTGCCGCGACGACGAGGTGGCCCCGTGGCTGCCGGCCGTGCGTGACCTCATCAGCACCGCGGCGAAGGGGGGCACGCCCACCCTGGGCATCTGCCTCGGGCACCAGCTCGCGGCCGTCGCGCTCGGCGGCGAGGTCGGGCGCAACCCCGGTGGCCGGACCGTCGGCGTGCTCACCGTCGACGAGACCCCGCAGCTCGCCACCGACGCGGTCCTCGCCGGCGCGGCCGGCGCGCCGGTGCCGCAGTGGAACGACGACATCGTCACCCGGCTGCCCGAGGGCGGGGTCGCCCTCGCCGACAACGAGCGCGGCGACCTGCTGCTCGCCCGGCTGGCCCCGACGGTCTGGGGCGTGCAGGGCCACCCCGAGGCCGACCTCGTCATCGTCACCGCGTGGGCGGTCTCGGACTCGGGGACCCCGGGCGTCGAGGGCATCGACCTGCCCGCGGCACTGGCCGCCGTCCGTGATGCGCAGCCGGCCATCGAGGCCGCCTGGCGCCCGGTGACCGAGGCCTTCGCCGCGCGCCTATGACTCCTGGGCGACCGCGACGACGAGGGCGGTGGCCACGGCCGCGGCGCCCTCTCCCCGGCCGGTGAGCCCGAGCCCGTCGGTCGTCGTGCCGCTCAGGCTGACCGGTGCACCACAGGCCGCGGACATCACCTGCTGGGCCTCGTCACGTCGGGTGCCGATCTTCGGCCGGTTGCCGATGACCTGGACGGCGATGTTGCCGATCTCGAAGCCCGCCTCGCGCACGAGACGGGCGGCCTCGGCGAGCAGCCTTGTGCCGGAGGCTCCCTCGAACTCCGGGCGACCGGTGCCGAAGTGCTGGCCGAGGTCACCGATGCCCGCCGCGGCGAAGAGCGCATCGCACGCCGCGTGGCAGGCGACGTCGGCGTCGGAGTGCCCCTCGAGCCCGACCTCACCCGGCCACAGCAGCCCGCCGACCCACAGCTCACGCCCGGAGTCGGGCGCGGCGAAGGCGTGGACGTCGACACCGATCCCGGTGCGCGGCAGCCCGGTCAGCTCGTGTGCGCTCATGGCGACAGTCTCGCAGCCGGGATCAACCACGGCCGTACCTGCGTTGGACGCAGCGTGACCCCCTTCGACTGTGGGCGACCGGCTTCCGCCCCGCCGTGCGACACCTCGCGCCGCTGGGTCTGCGCAGCCCGGAGGGCGGCATCGCGCTGCTGCCGGGATCGCGCGACGTGCAGACCTCGGTGACGGCCGCGGCGGACCCGCGGGTGCAACTCGTCGGTTACGGGCCGTCGGCGAGCACGATCGGCGGCAACCGCGCCGGACGCGCTGCGGCCCTGGCCGTGCGCGCCCACCTGGCCGGCACCGGCCCTGCATTGCCGTAGGGCAATGCAGACTCGATGGCGTCAGTGGTCGGAGAGAAGCCGCTCAGCGCGCGCCAGGTCGTCGACGGTCGTGATCTTCAGCCCGAGAGGGTCGCCCTCGACGACGATCACGTCGTGGCCGAGCGCCTCGACGAGGGCGGCGTCGTCGGTCGCCGCGGCGCCGGAGGCGTGGGCAGCGGTGAGCACCGCCCGGTCGAACCCCTGCGGGGTCTGCACCGCGCGCAGCGAATCGCGCAGCGGGGTCGCGGTGATGACCCCGCCGGCATCGACGACCTTGATCGTGTCGACCACGGGCACCCCGGGGATCGCCCCGGTAGCACCGGCGGCCACGGCGGCCAGCACCCGCTCGAAGACGACGACCGGGGTCAGGCAGCGCGCCGCATCATGGACGAGGACGACGGAGACGGCATCGCTGAGCGCCCCCAGACCGGCCGCGACCGAGTCGGTGCGCTCGGCACCACCGGCGACGACCGTGACGTCGACACCCTCGGGGCGAAGGGGGTCGACGAGCCCGGTCGCCTCGGCCACCAGGTCCTCGGGCACGACGACGACGAGCTCGTCGACGGCGGCCTCGAGCACTCCGGCCACCGCCCGCTCGAGGATCGTCGTGCCGACGACCTCGACGAAGGCCTTGGGCCGCTCGGCCCCGAGCCGGGTCCCCGACCCGGCGGCCACCACGACGACGCCCACACCGCGATCGGTGTGGGCGTCGGACTGCGTCAGCAGCGAGTCGTTCAGGACGCGAGGACCTCGTCGAGGATGACCTCGGCCTTGTCCTCGTCCGTCTTCTCCGCGAGCGCGAGCTCGGAGACGAGGATCTGGCGGGCCTTGGCCAGCATGCGCTTCTCGCCGGCCGAGAGGCCGCGGTCCTTTTCGCGGCGCCACAGGTCGCGCACGACCTCGGCCACCTTGATGACGTCACCGGAGGCCAGCTTTTCGAGGTTGGCCTTGTAGCGGCGCGACCAGTTGGTCGGCTCCTCCGCGTGCGGGGTGCGCAGCACCTCGAAGACGCGGTCCAGACCCTCCTTGCCCACGACGTCGCGGACACCCACGAGGTCGCAGTTCTCTGCGGGCACCTCGATGGTCAGGTCACCCTGGGCCACCTTGAGCTTGAGGTACTGCTTGTCCTCGCCCTTGATCTTTCGAATCTTGATCTCTTCGATCAGAGCAGCCCCGTGGTGGGGGTACACGACCGTCTCGCCGACCTTGAAAACCATGTGGAGATTTCCCCTTTCGCGACCTCCAGATTATCACGGCGTGTCGTACGTCGCACAGTCCTCCACCCCGCCACAATGCCCTCTCGCGCGCGCGTGGAGAGTACGAGCGTGGCCCGGCGCATCCCACGCGCACGCCCCCGCTAGGCTGTCGCCCGTGAAGCGCCATCTCCTCACCCGCACCCCCGCCGTGGCCCTGGCGGCCCTGCTCGCCGCCGGCACCGCAGGCTGCTCGGTCAACTCCCCCTTCCAGACCTCCAAGACGCAGTCGATCTCCGACGGTGTCGCGGTCGAGCTGGACGACGTCCACGTCAACAACCTCGCGCTCGTCAGCGGCGAGGCCGGCGGTGACGCGACGGTCACCGGCGTCGTCGAGAACACCTCGGGCGAGGACCTGACCTTCACCCTCAGCGCCGGTGACGCCAAGGTCGAGGCCGAGGTCCCGGCCCACCGCCTGGTCAACCTCAGCGACGACGACAAGCTGACGCTCGAGGGCCTCGAGGCCGGCCCGGGCGACATGACCGAGGTCGAGATCAGCACCGGCGGGTCGACCACCCCGGTGAGCGTCCCGGTGCTCGACCCCGCGGGCTACTACGAGGACGACGCCCCCGAGGGCTGGACCCCCACCCCGACCGAGACCCACGAGGAGTCGGAGGAGTCCGGCGGCCACTGAGGCCCCACCCCGACCACGACGTGAGGCCGGCACCCCGAGCGGGTGCCGGCCTCACGCGTGTCCGGGCGAAGGGAGGTCAGGCCTCGAACTTGTAGCCCAGGCCGCGGACGGTGACGATGTGCACCGGCTTGGCCGGGTCGGGCTCGACCTTGGCCCGCAGCCGCTTGATGTGGACGTCGAGCGTCTTGGTGTCGCCGACGTAGTCGCTGCCCCAGACCCGGTCGATGAGCTGCACGCGGGTGAGCACCCGACCGACATTGCGCAGCAGCATCTCGAGCAGCTCGAACTCCTTGAGCGGCAGCGAGACCTGGGTGCCGTCGACGGCCACGACGTGCCGGTCGACGTCCATGCGGACCGGACCGCCCTCGATGGTGGACGGCAGCAGCTCCTCGGGCTCGTTGTTGCGCCGCAGCACCGCCTTGATCCGGGCGAGCAGCTCGCGCGAGCTGTAGGGCTTGGTGACGTAGTCGTCGGCGCCGATCTCGAGGCCGACGACCTTGTCGATCTCGCCGTCCTTGGCCGTGAGCATGATGACCGGCACGTTGGACTTCTGCCGGATCGCCCGGCAGACGTCGATGCCGGAGAGGCCGGGCAGCATCAGGTCGAGCAGGACCAGGTCGGCACCCTCGGAGTCGAAGGCGGTGATGGCGTCGGGTCCGGTCTCGGCGACCTCGACGTCGTATCCCTCCTTGCTCAGCAGGTACGACAGGGGGTCCGAGAAGGACACCTCGTCCTCGACCACGAGGATGCGTGTCATCAGCGGGGCTCCTTTGTGAGGGGTGGTGGAGTGGGGTCGGTGTGGGAGTCGGAGGTGGGCTCCGACGAGCCGGCGGCCTCGAGCGCCTCGAGGGTCTCGGGCGCCATGGGCAGGCGGATGGTGAAGGTCGAGCCGTGCGCGCCGTCGCTCCACACGCGCACGTCGCCCCCGTGGTTGGCGCAGATGTGCTTGACGATCGACAGCCCGAGGCCGGTCCCCCCGGTGGCGCGCGAGCGGGCGGCGTCCATGCGGTAGAAGCGCTCGAAGATGCGCGTCTGCTCCGGCTCGGGGATCCCCGGCCCCTGGTCGGTCACGGCGATCTCGATGGTGCCGTCGTGCAGCCGCGCCCCGACGCCGACCGCGGTGCCCGGGTCGGAGTAGGAGATGGCATTGCCGACGAGGTTGCGCACAGCCGTGACGAGCATGTCCTGGTCGCCCCGGACGTAGAGCTCCTCGGCGACCTTGTCGGTCAGGGTGATGTCCTTGGCCCCGGCCTCGAGCCGCAGGTGCTCCAAGGCGAGGGCGACGACGTCCTCGACGTCAACGAGCGCGGGGTCCTGCAGCACGGGCGTGCCCTGGAGCCGGGAGAGCTCGACGATCTCGCGGATCAGGCTCGACAGACGGGTGGCCTCGCCCTGCATGCGCCGCGCGAAGCGGTCGACGGCCTCCGGGTCGTCCTTGGCGTCCATGACCGCCTCGGCGAGCAGGGAGATGCCGCCGACGGGGGTCTTCAGCTCGTGGCTGACGTTGGCCACGAAGTCACGGCGGGTCTCCTCGACCCGGCGCCCCTGGGACTGGTCGTCGACGAGCAGCAGGAGGTGGCGCACGCCGAGCGGCGCCACGCGGGCGGCGACGTAGGAGGTGGTCGTCATGCCCGGCCGGTCGATGTCGAGGTCCCGCTCACGGATCACGCCGTCGCGGGCGACCTGCTCGACCATCGTCTGGATCGCCGGGTGGACGAGCCGTCCGTGGCGCACCAGACCGTAGGTCACGGCCGCCGGGGAGCTGGTGACGACCCGCCCGTCGTGGTCGAGGACGACCCCCGACGAGCGGAGCACGGCGAGGACGTCACCGACGCCTCGGGGCACCTCGGGCTCGGGCTCCGGCGCGATGGCCCGCTCCCGGTCGCTCATCGTGATCGCAGCCCACACGAGGAAGGCGATGAGCAGCCCGGCAGCACCCCCGAGAATTGCCGCGGTCGTTGGCTCCACGTCACCGAGAGTACTTCTCCGGTCGGGCATGCTGGGACCGGGCCGTGACCGCCGAGACGCGCACCCGCGATGTTCACCTGCGCGCTTGCAGGCGTTCACCCGTTCGGCGTACACAGTCCGTTGGATCTCTGCCACACCAGCGAAGGGGACGCCATGCGTCAGCTGTTCCACGACGAGCTCGAGCAGATCGCCAGCGATCTCGTCGCACTCTCCGAGCTGGTCGCCGCGGCCATCAGCGACTCGACCCGGGCCCTGCTCGACGCCGACGTCCAGCGCGCCGACCGCGTCATCGAGGGCGACAAGGCTGTCGACGCCCGGCGCAACGACCTCGACGCCCGCTCGGTCGACCTCCTCGCCCGTCAGGCGCCGGTCGCCAGCGACCTGCGCACCGTCGTCGCGTCGATGCGCATGTCGGGCGACCTCGAGCGGATGGGGGACCTCGCCCGGCACGTCGCCCAGGTCGCGCGCATGCGCTACCCCGAGCACGCACTCCCGGACGAGCTGCGCGAGACCTTCGCCGACATGGGCCGGATCGCCGAGGACCTCGTCCGTCGCGTCGGCGAGGTCATCCGCTCCCAGGACCTCACCCAAGCGCGCGACATCGAAAACGTCGACGACGCGCTCGACGCCCACCACCGCGAGATGTTCACCCGTCTGGCGGAGGGTGCCTGGCAGCACGGCACGACGAGCGCCGTCGACGTCGCCCTGCTCAGCCGCTACTACGAGCGCTTCGGCGACCACGCCGTCACCGTCGCCCGCCGCGTCGGCTTCCTCGTCACCGGCGACGCCGGGTCGATCGAGCTGCCGGAGGAGTCCGAGCGGGCGTGACCGTCAGCGGCCCTGGTTGGCCACCGCGGCCGCCTCGGCGGCCGCGGCCTCGGGGTCGAGGTACTCGGCCGGCCGGGTCGGCATGAAGTCCTCGCCGAGGTCGTAGACGAGCGGCATGCCCGTCGGGATGTTCAGGCCGGCGATGTCCTCGTCGCTGATGCCGTCGAGGTGCTTGACCAGGGCGCGCAGCGAGTTGCCGTGCGCGGTGACCAGGACGGTCCGACCGGCGGCCAGGTCCTCGCGGATCGGGCCCTCCCAGTAGGGCATGAGCCGCGCGATGACGTCCTTGAGGCACTCGGTGCGCGGGACCTCCGGCAGGTCGGCGTAGCGCGGGTCGTCGGTCTGGGCGTACTCGTCGTCGGGCTCGATGGCCGGGGGCGGGGTGTCGAAGCTGCGCCGCCAGAGCATGAACTGCTCGTCGCCGTACTTGTCGCGGGTCGCGGCCTTGTCCAGGCCCTGCAGGGCGCCGTAGTGGCGCTCGTTGAGACGCCAGTCGCGACGCACCGGGATCCAGTGACGGTCGGCCGCGTCGAGCGCGAGGTTGGCGGTGGTGATCGCCCGGCGCAGTACCGAGGTGTGCACGACGTCCGGGAGCAGACCGGACTCCTTGATGAGGCGGCCGCCGCGGACGGCCTCCTCGCGGCCCTTGTCGATGAGGTCGACATCGACCCATCCGGTGAAGAGGTTCTTCTCGTTCCAGTCGGAACGGCCGTGGCGCAGCAGGATCAGAGTCGACATGGGGCCAGCGTATCGACGCCGCTCACTCCGGCGTTGACCCGTCCGTGTGCTCCAGGACGGACCGGAAGGCCTCGAGGTTGCGCAGGGACTCACCGCGCGAGACCCGCCAGTCCCACTCCTTCTGCATGGAGCTGCGGAAGCCGAGCAGCAGCAGCTCGTTGAAGGGCGCGTCGGCGGCGTCGAGGACCACGCCGAGCACCTGGTCGACGAGCTCCTCCGTCACCGCGCGAAGGGGGATCCGCCCGCCGACGTAGACGTCGCCCGAGGCGTCGATCGAGTAGGCGAGCAGCGGCATCCGCAGGTTGCGCCGCAGCAGGTGTCGGTAGAACTCCTCGTGGTTTTCGTCCGCATTGCGGATGACGAAGGCCGAGACCGACAGGGCCTGCTCGCCGACGAGGAGAGAGACGACGGTCTTGAGCTTCTTCTCCCCCGGCAGGGTGACGACGAGCTCACCGTCGCGGGCACCCCCTTCGTGCTCGAGGTCGGCGTCCTCGACGGTGCGCCGCACGACGGCCAGGGCCTGCTCTCGGTCGGTCTGCTCGGTCATCGGGCCACCTCCAGGGGGTCGGGTGTCAGGGTCGCGGCGCGCTCGGCGACCGCGCCGGCGTAGACGTCGAGGAGCCGGTCGACGGTGCTCGCCCAGCCGAAGCCCTCGGCGTGCGCGCGCGCCCGGCGACGCAGGTCGGCCGCCCGGTCGGGGTCGTCGAGGACGGCCAGGAGCTCGTCGGCCCACGTGCTCGGGTCGTGGCCCGGCACGAGGACCCCGGCATCACCGACCGCCGTGGGCAGACCACCGACGTCGGCGGCGAGGACGACCGCGCCGGAGGCCTGCGCCTCGACGGCGACGAGGCCGAAGGACTCGGTGTAGGAGGGCACGGTGACGAGGTCGGCCGCGCGGTACCAGTCGGCCAGGCGGGTGCGGCTCACCGGCGCGGCGAGGTGCAGCACGTCGGCCACCCCGAGCTCCTCGCCGAGACGCTCGAGCCGGTCGGGGGCGGTCAGGCCGCGCCCGGAGGCCCCGCCGAGGACCGCGACGACGAGCCGCTCGCGCAGCTCGGGCCGGCGCTCGAGCAGCTCGGCCGCCGCCCGCACGAGCACGTCGGGCGCCTTGAGCGGCTGGATCCGGCCGACGAAGAGCAGCACGACGGCGTCGTCGGCGAGCCCGAGCCGGGCCCGGGCCGCGCGCTGCTCCCCCGGCACGAAGAGGTCGAGGTCGACGCCTGGGGGCACGACGACCACCCGGTCGGGGTCGGCGTCGTAGTAGCCGACGAGCTCGCTCGCCTCGCGCTCGGTGTTGGCGACGAGCCGGTCGGCGATCTCGACGACCTGGGCCTCGCCGATCTCCCGGCCCGGGGGCTCGGGGACGTCGTCGGCGGCCAACTGGCGGTTCTTGACCCGGGCCATCGTGTGCATCGTGTGGACGAGGGGCACCTGCCAGCGCTCGGCGACGAGCCAGCCGACCTGGCCGGAGAGCCAGTAGTGCGAGTGCGCGACGTCGTAGTGCCCCGGGGGGACGCGGGCGATCTCGCGCATCATCCCGGCGGCGAAGGCGCACAGCTGCCCCGGCAGGTCCTCCTTGACCAAGCCCTCGTAGGGGCCGGCGTCGACGTGCCGCACCGTCACCCCGGGCAGCATCTCGACGACGTCGGGCAGGCCGACGGCCGTGCGCCGGGTGAAGATCTCGACCTCGACGCCGCGCGCCGCCAGCTCGCGCGCGGACTCGACGACGTAGACGTTGAGACCGCCGGCGTCGCCGGTGCCGGGCTGGGCCAGCGGCGAGGTGTGGACGCTGACCATCGCCACCCGCCGGATCCCGCGCGTGCCTGCGCTGTGCTCGCTCACTCCTCCACCATCCTCCGATAGCTCGTCACCGTCACTGTCGCCGATGACGACCAGACGTGCAGGTCCGTGTGACCCATCCGACGCAGGTCGACACCGCGTGCGCTGCCCCGCGGCCCGACCCCGACGAGGGTCCCGAGACTCGTCGAGTAGGCCTCGGTGACCGGGCCGGGGCCGCTGCCGACCCACCACGCCCGCTGCCGCAGCAGCCGCTCGGGCAGCCCGGACCCGAGTCCACGGGTGGCCAGCTCCTGGTGGGAGTGCACGACGAGGGCGTCGGCTCCCCTCGCCTCGGCCGTGAGGGTGACGTGCAGGCCCTCGAGACGCACGGTGAGGGTGATCGGGAGCTCGCGGTCGTCGCCGGTGAGCCGGCCCGACCACGTGGCCTCGCCGGGACGGATCGCCAGCCGGTCGATCTCGAGGTCGGCCAGCGTGTGGGTGACCTCCTCGCGGCGCTGCTCCCCTCGGCCCTCGACGCGGCCGAGGAGCGCAGAGACGGGCGAGCCCATGCGCACGGTGCGCAGGAGCCGGTCACCGCGGTGAGTGACCCGCAGGCCACTGTCGTCGAGCTGGACCGCCCGGCCCCTGCCGAGGGTCACCACGCCCGCGGCTTCGGGCGCGACGACGAGCAGTCCGGGCTGGACCGGCCGCAGCCCCGAGTCACGGCCGAGCGCCGGCGGCACCCAGGTGACGGCGGCCAGGGCGAGCGCCCCGCACAGCGACACGACGAGCGCCACCATGCTCCGGCTCACGCGTCGGTCGGGGTGCCACACGCCGTCAGCCTAGTGACGGGGACCGCCTACGCTGCCGGGGTGGTCAGCCAGCGCCCCCTGGGCAACATCACCCGCGGGACGACCAACCCCAACCGGTTGCGTCGGTGCGACCGCTGGCTGCTCGCGACCCACCGCCACCGCCTGACGAAGGGGGACCCGCCGCACCTCGTCGACCTCGGCCACGGCGCGAGCGGGGTGACGACCCTCGAGTGGGCCGACCGAGTGCGCACCGTGCGGCCCGACGTGCAGGTGACCGGCCTCGAGATCGACCCGGAGCGGGTCGCGACCGCGCAGGCCTGGGCGCGGCCCGGGCTCGACTTCGCCCTCGGGGGCTTCGAGGTGTCCCTCCCCGGCGACCGGCCGGTGCGGGTGCTGCGGGCCTTCAACGTGCTGCGGCAGTACGACGAGACCCAGGTCGAGGGTCCGTGGCGCACGATGCTCGACCGGCTCGACCCGCTCGGGATCCTCGTCGAGGGCACCTGCGACGAGCTGGGCCGGCTCGGCAGCTGGGTCACGCTCGACGGCGACGGGCCCCGCACGCTCACCCTCTCGTGGCGGCTGCGTGACCTGGGCCCAGACCGGCCGCCCTCGGTCGTCGCCGAGCGGCTGCCCAAGGCGCTGATCCACCGCAACGTCCCCGGCGAGCCGGTCCACGAGCTGCTCCTGCGGCTCGACGACGCGTGGCGGCGGGCCTCCCCCTTCGCGCCGTACGGGGCTCGGCAGCAGGCGGTGGCCGCCTGGGGTGACGTCGCCCGGCAGGTGGCGGTCGTCGGCGGGGCCGACCGGTGGCGCCTCGGCGAGCTGACCGTGCCGTGGTCGGAGGTCGCGCCGCGCGGCGGACCGCTCGCTCAGCGCTGGTAGTCGTCCTCGAGCCGCACGATGTCGGCCTCGTCGAACTCGCCGTAGCCGACCTCGAGGACCCGCCCGGGGACCTCGGCGCTGTTGCCCATGCGGTGCCGGGTCCCGACGGGGATCCAGACCTGCTCACCAGGCTGCGCGCTCCACGTGCGCTCGCCGACGGTGACGTCGATCGGGCCGTCGAGGACCTGCCAGAACTCCGCCCGCAGGGCGTGGGTCTGCAGCGACAGCCGCTGCCCCGGCTCGACGGTGATGACCTTGACCGTCGTCGGCTCGTTGAAGGTGAACTGCTGGAAGCTGCCCCACGGACGCTCGGACACGAACATGTCCTCGCGCGGGTCCGGCAGGTCGGTCACGGGTCCCCCTGGCTGGTGGTGCGGTGCGTGGCCATTGTGCCCGAGATCAGCGCCGCCGACCGAGGACCTCGTCGATGGCCGGGCGGACGTCGGCGAGGTAGACGCCCGCCACGACGATGCCGATGATGCCGAGCAGCCCCACGCCCCCGACCGAGGCCACACCCATGAGCGTGGCGATCGCCAGGGCGGCGACCCAGAAGGTCTTGCTCTGCTTGCTCGTCGCGGTGAAGGCATCGGCGCGCTGGCGCACGGCGTGGAGCAGCGCGAAGACCTCGGCTCCGAGAGCCAGGAGGCTGAGCACGAGGACGATCGTCGCCTGGACGCTGGTGAAGAGCTGCACGACCTCAGCCTAGGCGGGCACGTCGACGACGATCGTCACCGGACCGTCGGCGTGGATGTCGATGGCCATGTCGGCACCGAAGCGACCGGTCGCCACCTCGATGCCGCGCTCACGCAGGCCCGCGGCCACCGCGTCGACGAGCGGCTCGGCGACGGCGCCAGGAGCGGCGGCGTTCCACGAGGGCCGGCGCCCCTTGCGCACGTCGGCGTGGAGGGTGAACTGGCTGATGACGAGCACGCCGCCACCGCTGTCGCTCACCGAGGTCTCGTCGGCCATGATCCGCAGCTCGGCGATCTTGCGCACGGTCGTCGCGACCTCGTCGGCGCCGTCGTCGTGCGTCACGCCGACGAGCGCGACCAGCCCGGACCCGATCTCGCCGACGACCTCGCCCTCGACACGCACCCGGGCCGCGGTGACCCGCTGCAGGACGGTCCTCACGGGGCGGTCAGGTCGAGGACCTCGACGGCGCCGACGGGGCGACCGTGACCGAGGACCGGCTGGTCGGCCAGCTCGCGCAGACCCGGGGTGTCGGCGCCCAGCGCGAGGAGGGCGTGGGCGAGCAGCCCCTGGCGGGCACGGGCGACGGGGGCGCCGTCGGCGACCTTGACCGCGACACCGCGGCCGTCGGGCAGCCCGGCGGCGTAGACCGACTCGGCGCCGTCCTTGGCGATGAGCCCGGGCACGGCCTCCATGAAGGTGGTGACGTCGCGGCCGGTGCCGCCGACCATGTGCGGCGCGGTGCGCATGGCCTCGGCGACCCTCCCCTCGTCGGTCGTGGGGCCGGCCGCGGCGAGCCGACCGAAGGCCGCCGCCAGACCCGACAGCGGGACGGCGAAGAGCGGTGCGCCGCACCCGTCGACGGTCGTATGGGTCACCTCGCCCACGATCTCGGCGACGGTGTCGCGGATCGCGACCTGGAGCGGGTGCTCGGGGTCGAGGTAGGTCTCTGTCGGCCACCCGTGGAGCGTGCAGGTGACGAGCATGCCGGCGTGCTTGCCGGAGCAGTCCATGGCGACCGGGGTCGGCGCCTCCCCGGCCGCCAGCCAGCGGGCGTGCTCGAGCTCGCCGAGCGGCAGCGAGGGGGTCGTGCGCAGGGCGTCGAGCTCGAGGCCCGCGGTCGCCAGGATCTCGGCGACGGCGTCGCGGTGGACCGCCTCGCCGGAGTGGCTGGAGCAGACGAGCGCAAGCAGGTGGGGCGGCAGGTCGAGCCCCAGGCGCACCATGGCGAGCGCCTGGATCGGCTTGAGCGAGGAGCGCGGGAGCACGGGGTCGTCGACCCGGCCGTGACGAAGGGGGGTCCCCCCGGCGGCGTCGGTCGCGACAAGCGTCGCGCGGTGGGCGGACTCGACGCAGCCCCCGCGGGTCACGTGGACCAGCACGGGGGCTGCGTCGAGGGCTGCGGTGTCGGAGGCCTGTGCGGTCACCTGCCGGAGGTTACGTCACCACAGCATCGGCTGCTCTGCAGCCGGGGGGCCACCCCTTCAGTCGCCGACCTTCTCGGTCGCCTTGGCGGCGGCCGTGGTGGTCTTGGCGGCCGTCTTCTTGGCGGCGGTCGCGGTCGACTTGGTCGCGGTGCGGGTGCGGGTCGCGGCCTTCTTGGCGGTGGTGTTGGTGCGCTTGGCCGCGGTGGTGGTCCGCTTGGCGGAGCCGGAGACGGCCTTCTTCGCCTTGGCGGTGTCGACCTTGACGTCGACGTCCACGGAGTCGGCGACGGCCTCGGCGGCCTTGACGGCCTCCTTGCGACCGATGGTCAGGGTGGCCTTGGCGGAGCGCTCGACGTCGGCGACGGCCTTCTTGACGGTCGTGACGACGCCCTTGCCGAGGGCGACGGTCGCCTCGGCCTGGCCCACGAGGTCCTTGGTGGCCTTCTGGTTCTTGATCCGGGTCACGAGGGCCTCGCCGCGCTTGGTGAGGTCGACGTAGTACGCCTGGGCGTCCGACGGGGCGGCCTTGACGCGGGCCTGGACCTTCTTGGGCTCCAGCTCGGCGCGCAGGGCGGCGATCTGGGCGGTGTAGCCGCGGAAGGTCTCGACGGTGAGGTCGGTGGCGCCGATGGTGGCGTAGGTCTGGTCGGTGACGGCCTTCTTGACGGTGGTGGTGACGCTCATGAGGTTCTCCTTGTGGTGGTCGTGCGAGACGAGGACTGCGACCCGCGCTTGGCGGCCGGGGCCGCGGCCTTCGAGCCCGACGACGACGTCGAGCCCTTCTGTCGGGACGTCGCCTTCTTGGCGGCGGCCGTGGTGGTGACCTTCTTCCCCGAGGCCGCAGGGGCCTTCTTCGCCTGCTTGGCCGCCTTGTGCGTCGCCCGGGACCGCGGGGTGGGCCTGGCGGGCTCGGCAGCCGGCTGCGTCGGGGCGGGCTCCGCACCGACGAAGGACTCGTAGATCTCGAGCAGGGTCTGGCGCTGACGCGGGGTCAGCGCGGGGTCGGTGCGGATGGCGGCCCGGGTGGTCGCCCCGGCCTCCGCGACCGCGTCCTTGGGGTCGAGCAGACCCGCCTGGACGTAGAGGGTCTCGGCAGAGATCGACAGCCCCTTGGCGATCTGCTGGAGGATCTCGGCGCTCGGCCGCTTGACCCCCCGCTCGATCTGGGAGAGATAGGGGTTGGAGATCCCGGCCAGCGCCGAGAGCTGCCGCACGGAGAGCTTGGCGAGGACACGCTGCTCGCGCAGGTAGTCGCCCAGCGAGTTGCCGAGCGTGCTCGGCAGCCCCTCCAGCGGATTCTTCGACATGCCCCCATTGTGCTTGCCGTAGTTAGCACGTGCAAGCCAAAGACAGCAGTGGTGACCGGAGTCACCACGGACCGTCAGCGGGGGACGATGACCGTCTGGGCTGCCGCGACGTCGGGGGTGACGAGCAGGTCGGCCGCGTCGTCGGTGTTGCGCTTGAGCACGGCGAGGGCGATCGGGCCGTCCTCGTGGTGCCGGGCACGTGAGGTCACCCGGCCGACGACCTTGTCGCCGAGGAGCACGTCGGCGCCGATGTCGGGGAGGGTGTGGCCCGACCCGTCGAGGTGGAGGAAGGCCAGCCGGCGAGGCGGTCGGCCGAGGTTGTGGACCCGGGCGATCGTCTCCTGCCCGCGGTAGCAGCCCTTGTGCAGGTGGACGGCGGTGCGCAGCCAGTCCAGCTCGTGGGCGATCGTGCGGTGGTCGGTCTCGGCGCCGAGACGGGGCCGCCAGGCGGCAATGCGCAGGGCCTCGGCGGCCCAGGTGCCGACGAGCTCGCGGTCACCGACGACCGAAGGGAGGTCCGCCACCGGGACGATCACCTCGCGCCAGCGACGCTCCCGACCGGGGTGCGCCTCGGGTGCGGGTCCGTAGAGGGCGGAGTCACCCGCGAGCCGCGGCCAGGGGTCGAGCCAGGTCGGCGGCTCGCCCTCGGCCCCCTCGCGGGCGATGCCCTCGCCGAGGACGGCGTAGTCGTCGCTGACGTCGGCGACCTCGACGCGCAGCATGAAGCGCATCGAGTCCAGCCACGCCGCGAGCGCCGGCGCGGTGCCCGGCTCGACGGTGAGCCAGGTCGTCTCGCCGTCGTCGACGACGTGCAGGGCGTGCTCGACGTGCCCCTTGGGGGTGAGCACGAGCGTCTCGGTCGACGTGCGCGGCGGCAGGTCGACCAGCTGCTGGGAGGTGAGCGAGTGCAACCACGACAGGCGGTCGGGGCCGGTCACGGTGACCACCCCGCGGTGCGAGAGGTCGACGACCCCGAGCCCCTCGGTGAGCAGTCGCTGCTCACGCAGCGGGTCGCCGTAGTGGGCGGCCACGCCGGCGTCGGGCCCGTCGCCGGGGACGGCGCCGGAGGTCTGGAGCAGCGGTGACGCGGTCATGGCACCAATCTACGACCCGACCGATCCGGCCCCCCGCCCCCGTACCATGGCGGCATGCTCGAGGAGTTCGACGACGACACCACCGATGAGTCCACCCGCCGACGTCCCCGCCGCCGCATGGGGTGGGGGCGCCGGCTCACCGTGTCCGTGCTCGCCTTCCTCCTGCTCGTGGTCATCGGCATCGGTGGCTACGCGTGGTTCCTCAGCAGCAAGGTCGACCGCAACCTCGCCCGCGAAAACCTCCTGGGCGATGCCCGCAGCCAGACGGAGACGACCACCGGCAAGAAGCTCGTCGACGACGCCGGCACCAACTACCTGCTCATCGGCTCCGACGCCCGCCCGGGCGAGACCGCCAGCCGCGCCGACGTCATCCAGCTCGTCCACGTCGACGCCGACCACGACAACGTCTGGATCATCCACTTCCCGCGCGACCTCTACGTGCCGGTCCCGGGCCACGGCGAGGACAAGATCAACGCCGCCTACGCCTACGGCCAGTCCCCGCTGCTCGTCCAGACGATCCAGGACCTCGTCGGCGTCAAGATCAACCACGTCGCCAAGACCGACTTCGAGGGCTTCAAGCAGCTGACCGACTCGCTCGGCGGCGTCCGGGTCAACAACGCCCAGGCCAGCCCCAAGTACGCCGAGGGCCCCCTGGACCTCGACGGCGACCAGGCCCTCGAGTACGTCCGCGAGCGCAAGACGCTCGCCGAGGGCGACATCTCCCGCGGTCAGCGCCAGCAGGCCTGGCTCAAGGGGATCATGTCGGAGACGCTCACGCCCGGCGTGCTGCTCAACCCGAGCAAGCTCAGCGGGGTCATCGACGCCGGCACCCAGCACACGATCGTCGACGAGGACCTGACGACCGGGACGATCCGCAGCGAGGCGATCAAGCTGCGCGGGGTCCGCGGCAGCGACATCCACTTCGTCACCGCACCCTTCAGCGGCTACGGGACCGCCCCCAACGGCGGCTCGATCGACATCCTCGACGAGGCCGGCATGGCCGACCTGAGCGATGCCCTGCGCACCGACCAGATGGAGAGCTACCAGGAGTAGCTAGCCGTCGACGCGCTTGAGCTCGGCGGACAGGTGGCTGGTCAGCGGCTGGCCCATCGCGCCCATGTCCATGACCCACATGAGGTTGGACTTGACCAGGCCGTACATCCGCTTGGCGGCGGCGTACTCCTTGGCGTGGGGGCTGCGGATGACGCCATCGGTCTGCAGCTCGATCCGCCCCGGCTCGACGGTGCCGTAGTACATCTCCACGATGCCGGTGGGGTGCACGAGGAGCAGCTCGGCCTCCCCTTCGCCGCCGGGACGCCAGAAGCCGAGCTCGGTGCCGGACGGACGCACCTTGTTGCCCTGCTCGTCGAGGATCCACGAGCGGCTCTCCCACCGCAGGAAGGGGCGCTCGTCGTGGGTGACGACGATCTCCTGGCCGAAGTTGGCCGACTCGATCGTCGGGTAGCCGAGGACGCCGGCGCCCTCCCAGCGGCCGACGAGCCAGGCCAGGGGTGCGATGTCGGGATGGATCGTGGGGTCGAGGGTGAACACCCGCCCATCGTAGAGCGGACCCGCCCGCGACCGGTCAGGCGAGCGGCAGCCTGGCGACGAGGTGGACGAGCGGGCCGGCGATGAGCACGGACGCCGCCCCCGCGGCGATGGCACCGGGCAGCGACTCGATCGCGCGCTGCTGCGACAGGGCCCGGCGCAGGGCCGCGGCCGAGCCCGCGGCGATGACGCCGAGCAGGGCCGACCACGCGGACACCGAGCCGGAGAGCAGCAGGTGGGCCAGCAGGCCGGCGAGGCCACCGGCGAGCATCGCCGCCGGGATCATCCAGGCGCTCGTGCCGGGACGCTCCAGCACGAGATCGGTCAGGGCCGCGACGGCCAGGCTGACGCCGACGATGACGACGGGGCCGTGGTTGTCGGCGTAGACGGTGCTCGTGAGCAGTCCTCCACCACCGATGAGCAGGATGCCCAGGGAGGTGCCGGCCAGCGCACGGGCCAGCTGCACGCGAGCCGGTGCCTGCAGCAGCGGGTGCAGGCACATGGCGATGATGCCGACCGCGAGCGCGGCGGGCACGTGCTCGAGGTAGGGCTCCTCGTCCTGGAGCGCGAGCGCCCCGCCCAGCGAGACGGCGGTGAGGCCGAGGACGACCGTGGTGCCCAGCGGGGTGCGTGAGTCGACGAGCGCCGGCCAACCCACGGCGAGGAGCAGCCCCGCGACGGTGACGGCGACGACCTCGACGAAGCGGTCGCCGGTCGCGGCCGCGGCGGCGAGGAGCAGTGCGGTGACGACGGTCGCGGCCGCGACGACGACGCGCGGGCGGGCCGCCGGAGCCTGGGGATCCGCGGCGGCCCGGCCGCCGGCGCGCAGGGCACGTCGGGCGGCTCGGGTCTCGGGTTCGGCAGGTACGGGCGTGGTCACCCGGCGAGGGTAGCGGGCTCGCCACATATTCTGTCCCGTGATGGCCCGACTCCTGCTCCTCACAGACGACCTGGCGCCGAGCGCCGAGGTCCTTCCAGCCTTGGGGCTGCTCGGTCATCAGGTGCGCACCCTCCCGGCCGAGGCCTCGGCCATCGTCGACGCCCCTGCCGTCGACGTCGTCCTCGTCGACGCGCGCACCGAGCTGGTCCAGGCCCGCTCGCTGTGCCGGGTCATCCGCACCGCCGGCACCACGGTCCCCGTGATCGCGATCCTCACCGAGGGCGGCCTCACCGCGGTCAACGCCGAGTGGGCGGTCGAGGACATCCTCCTCGAGGGCGCGGGCCCGGCCGAGGTCGAGGCGCGGCTGCGCCTGGTGATGACCCGGTCCGATGCCGACGACGAGGACACCGACGAGCGGATCGTCGCCGGGGACCTGACGATCGACGAGGGCACCTACTCCGCCCGGCTGGGGGACCGACTCCTCGACCTGACCTACAAGGAGTTCGAGCTGCTCAAGCACCTCGCGCAGCACCCCGGCCGGGTCTTCACCCGGGCCCAGCTGCTCCAGGAGGTCTGGGGCTACGACTACTACGGCGGCACCCGCACCGTCGACGTGCACGTGCGGCGCCTGCGGGCCAAGCTCGGCAGCGAGCACGAGCAGCTCATCGGCACGATCCGCAACGTCGGCTACCGGTTCGTGCCGGCACACGACGACCAGACCGACCACGAGGCGGTGTCCCTGTGACCGTGACCATCACCCCCTTCGATGTCCTCGAGCCGAGCATGCTCGAGCAGGTGCGCACCGCGGCCGCGGCCGCCGCCGAAGTCGACGGCGTCGAGCCGCTCAGCGAGGCCTTCGTCCTCGCCCTGCCCCGGGCGGGTGACCACGTCGTCGCCACCGACGGCGACCGGCTCCTCGGCTACGCGGCGTGCGCCGACGACGGGTCCGTCGAGGCCTTCGTCGACCCCCGTGATCGGGCGAAGGGGGTCGGCGCGGCTCTGCTGACGAGCGTCCTGGAGCGCCGACCCGACGCCCGGCCGTGGGCGCACGGGGACCTGCCGGCCTCCCGCGCGCTGGCCGAGAGCCTCGGCCTGCACGTCGTGCGCCGGCTGCTCGTGCTCTCCCGCGCGGTGCGCCCGGGCGACGAGGTCGACCCGAGGCTGCCGGAGGGGCTGCGGCACCGCACCTTCCGACCGGGGCAGGACGAGGCGGCGCTGCTCGCCGTCAACGCTGCGGCCTTCGCCGACCACCCCGAGCAGGGGGCCCTCGACGAGGCAGGTCTGGCCGAGCGCGCGGCCCAGCCGTGGTTCGACCCCGAGGGCGTGATCCTCCTCGAGGACGGCGACCCGAGCCGGCTCGCCGGCTTCCACTGGACCAAGATCGACCCGCCGGGCGGCGACCTCGGCGAGGTCTACGTCGTCGGGGTGCACCCCGACTGCCAGGGGCACGGCATCGCCGGGCCGCTCACCGGCCTGGGGCTGGCCCACCTCGCCCGCCGCGGGGTGCGCGAGGTCGAGCTCTACGTCGAGGGCGACAATGCACCGGCGCTGGCCACCTACGGCCGGGCGGGCTTCGAGCGCAAGGCGCTCCACGTGATGTATTCACGCGAGGTTCACCCCCCGATGGCAGGATGAGCGACATGTCGGATGCCTCCGCCCCAGCCCCACGGCCGGCCGTGCGCACCCCGCGGCCCGGCGCGGCCACCGGGGACGTCTCGATCAGCTCCTCGGCGCCCGACGCGACGCCCGAGCTGCGCCCCCGCGCGGCCAACGGCCGCTTCACCCGGGCCGGCTCCCACGAGGACGTCGCGGCACCCGACCTGCCGGTCGACCGCTTCCTCGACCGCGAGATCAGCTGGCTGCAGTTCAACGAGCGGGTCCTGCAGCTGGCCGCCGACGAGAGCGTCCCGCTGCTCGAGCGCGCCCGGTTCCTCGCGATCTTCACGAGCAACCTCGACGAGTTCTTCATGGTGCGGGTCGCCGGCCTCAAACGCCGCATCGCCACCGGCATCGCGGTGCGCAGCCCCTCCGGGCTGGAGCCGCGCGAGGTGCTCGAGCAGATCGCCCGCATCGCCCACGACCTGACCCTCATGCAGACCCGCATCTTCGACGAGAGCGTGCGCCCCGCCCTCGCCGAGGAGGGCATCAACATCGTGCGCTGGAGCGAGATCGAGCAGGCCGAGCAGGACCGCCTGGGTGAGCTCTTCCGCGACCAGATCTACCCGGTACTCACCCCGCTCGCCGTCGACCCGGCCCACCCCTTCCCCTACATCTCCGGCCTCTCGCTCAACCTCGCGGTGATCCTCATCAACCCCAAGACGGGCAAGGAGCACTTCGCGCGGATCAAGATGCCGCCTTCGCTCCCGCGCTTCCTCAAGGTGCGCCGCGCCCAGGCGTCGGTGACCTCCGACCTCTTCGAGGCGCGCTTCGTGCCGCTCGAGGACGTCATCGCCGCGCACCTGCACCACCTCTTCCCCGGCATGGAGGTCCACGAGCACTACTCCTTCCGGGTCACCCGCAACGAGGACCTCGAGGTCGAGGAGGACGACGCCGAAAATCTCCTCGCCGCGCTGGAGAAGGAGCTGACCCGACGACGCTTCGGCCCGCCGGTGCGCCTGGAGGTCGAGGAGGACCTCGACGACCACGTCATGGAGCTGCTGAGCCGCGAGCTCGGGGTCTCCGCCGACGAGGTCTACCGGCTGCCCGCCCCGCTCGACCTGCGGGGTCTCAACGAGATCGCCGACCTCGACCGCACCGACCTGCACTTCCCTCCCTTCGTCGCCCGGACCAATGCCGACCTGGCGCCGGCGGAGTCCGCCAAGGCCGCCAACCTCATCGGACGGATCGCCCGTCAGGACGTGCTACTGCAGCACCCCTACGACTCCTTCTCGACGTCGGTGCAGGCCTTCATCGAGCAAGCGGCCGCCGACCCGCACGTCCTGGCGATCAAGCAGACGCTCTACCGCACCAGCGGCGACAGCCCGATCGTCGACGCGCTCATCGACGCCGCGGAGGCGGGCAAGCAGGTGCTCGCCGTCGTCGAGATCAAGGCGCGCTTCGACGAGCAGGCCAACATCGAGTGGGCCCGCAAGCTCGAGCACGCGGGCGTCCACGTCGTCTACGGCATCGTCGGGCTCAAGACCCACTGCAAGCTCGCCCTCGTCGTGCGGCAGGAGCCCGACGGGGTCAAGCGCTACTGCCACGTCGGCACGGGCAACTACAACCCCAAGACGGCCCGGCTCTACGAGGACATGGGCATCCTCACCTCCGACCCCGAGGTCGGCGAGGACCTCACCCGGCTGTTCAACCAGCTGTCCGGCGTCGCGCCGCGCAGCAAGTTCAAGCGGCTGCTCGTCGCGCCCCGGCACATCCGCGACGGTCTCGTCGAGCGGGTCGAGCGCCAGGTCGAGCGCCAGCAACGCACGGGCGACGGCTACGTCGCGGTCAAGGTCAACTCCCTCGTCGACGAGGGGACGATCGACGCGCTCTACCGGGCGAGCCAGGCGGGGGTGCGGGTCGACGTCTGGGTCCGCGGCATCTGCGCGATCCGGCCGGGTGTCCCCGGCCTGAGCGAGACGATCCGCGTCCACTCCGTCCTCGGCCGCTTCCTCGAGCACTCCCGGATCTTCCTCTTCGGCACCGGCGCCGACCGCGAGGCCTGGATCGGCTCCGCCGACCTCATGCACCGCAACCTCGACCGGCGGGTCGAGGCTCTCGTGCGGATCAAGGAACCCCGCCACATCGACCAGGTCTTCGACCTCGTCGAGCGGGGCATGTCCGGCGACTACGCCCACTGGAGCCTCGACGGCGACGGCCGCTGGACGCGAGTGCACCAGGGTGCCGACGGCGCCCCGCTGCCCGACATCCAGGCCGCCCTGATCGCCATGCACGCCAAGCGTCGCCGCAAGGCACGGCGCTGACGATGGCCACCGTCCTGGCCGCGGGGACCCTGCCATGGCGTCGTCGCCGAGGACGCCTGCAGATCGCCCTCGTCCACCGGCCCCGCTACGACGACTGGTCATGGGCCAAGGGCAAGCTCGACCCCGGCGAGACCTTCCCCGTCGCCGCAGCGCGGGAGACCCTCGAGGAGACCGGGCTCCGCGTGCGGCTCGGGCACCCGCTGCCGACGACGACCTACACCGTCGCCTCGAAGTCGGGCCCGGCGGTCAAGGAGGTGCGCTACTGGGCCGCCGAGGTGACCGGCGGTGACGGCGGCCTCGTCCACGAGGTCGACGAGGTGGCCTGGCTCGAGGCCGGCGAGGCCCTCTCGCGGCTGACCTACCCCCACGACGTCGCCCAGGTCGAGGCGCTCATGGCCGCCGACGCCCGGGGCACCCTCTCGACCTGGCCCCTGGCCGTCGTGCGCCACGCCAGGGCCCACCCCCGGTCCTCGTGGACCGACGACGACTGGCTGCGCCCCCTCGACGACCGGGGCCGTGAGCAGGCGGCCGACCTCGTGCCCCTGCTCGCCGGCTACGGCATCGAGCGCCTCGTGAGCAGCCCCTCGACGCGCGCCACCGACACCCTCGCCCCCTACGCCACCGCGAGCGGCGAGCGGCTGCGGCTCAAGCCCGGCCTGTCGGAGGAGGGCCATGCCGCCGACCCGGCGAAGGCCCGCCACCACCTCGGCCGCCTGCTCGAGCGCGGCGTGCCCGCTGCCCTGTGCAGCCACGGACCGGTCCTGCCGGACCTCGTCGCCCTGCTCCTCGAGCGCAGCGACCCCTCCCTCGCCCCGGGCCTCGTCGGCCGGTCGGTCATCGAGGACGCCCTGATGACCGGTCTGGCGAAGGGGGAGGTGCTGCTCGTGCACGTCGTCGGCACGGGCGACGAGGCCCGGATCATCGCGGCCGAGCGACACCACCCGCGCGACCGCGGCTGACGCGCGCGTTACCCCGCCCAGCCGCACTTCGCGACCCGACCACGCACTGTGCAGCCGTCATTCACCGACTGTTCACCGATCGCGACCCGTCCGGTCACCAGGCGTCCCTACCTTCGATGCGTACGACCACGGCGGTCGCGGCGGGCTGCCCTCGTCGTGCCACGTGTCCCCATCCTTGTATGAGAGGCCTGACGTGATCCGTTCCACCCGCAGCCGCAAGCTCCTGACCGCGACCGCTGCCCTTGCCCTGACCTTCTCGATGGCCGCCTGCGGCGCCGGCAACGAGGGCGGCTCCTCGTCCGGCGAGGGCGGCGACGCCTCGTCCGCTGCCGGCACGATCAAGGGTGCTGGCGCCAGCTCGATGGAGAAGGCCCAGAACGAGTGGATTGCCAAGTTCACCGAGGAGGCCCCTGACGCCACCGTCGAGTACGCCCCCGACGGCTCGGGCACCGGCCGCGAGAAGTTCATCAACGGCGCCGTGAACTTCGCCGGCACCGACTCCGCGATGGACGACGAGGAGATCGCCTCGGCCAAGGAGAAGGGCTGCACCGGCGAGACGATCCAGTTCCCGGTCTACGTCTCCCCGATCGCCGTCGCCTACAACCTCAAGGACGTCGAGGACCTCAACCTCAGCGCCCCGGTCATCGCCGACATCTTCTCCGGCAAGATCAAGAAGTGGAACGACCCGAAGATCGCCGCTGACAACGAGGGCGTCGACCTGCCCGACACCAAGATCACGCCGGTCAACCGCTCCGACGAGTCGGGCACCTCCAAGAACTTCTCCGCCTACCTCTCCGAGGCGGCTGCGGACAACTGGAAGCACGAGCCCGAGGACGTCTGGCCGATCAAGGGTGGCGAGGCCGCCAAGGGCACCTCCGGTGTCGTCGACACCATCGGCGCCGGCGAGGGCAACATCGGCTACGCCGACGCCTCGCAGATCGGTGACCTCAAGGCCGCCAAGATCAAGGCCGGCGACGAGTTCATCGAGTACAGCCCCGACGCCGCCGCCAAGATCCTCGAGAGCGCCAAGCGCGTCGACGAGAGCAGCAAGACCAACTACGCCGTCGAGCTCGACCGCGGCAACGCGGGCGAGGGCGTCTACCCGGTCGTCCTGGTCTCCTACGCCGTCGCCTGCAGCGACTACGAGGACAAGGAGGTCGCCAACACGGTGAAGTCCTACCTCGAGTACGCGGTGTCCGAGGACGGCCAGAAGGCCTCCGCCGAGGCGGCCGGCTCGGCCCCGCTCAGCGAGGCCGCGACCAAGAACGCGACCGACGCCCTGGGCCAGATCAAGACCGACTGACCTCAGTGACCCTCAGGGTCGATCTGATCGGCCCTGTGGCTGCAGTGCAGTCGCAGGGCCGATCGGCCTGTCGGCCCTCACTCAACTTCCCCACCCCCTGAAGGAAGCAGCAGGACACCGTGAGCAGCACCCCAGCAGTGGACTCCCCCGGACGGAGCGAGCTGAAGTCCGGACGCCGGTTCGGCGACGCGATCTTCAGCGGTCTGTCCGTCTCGGCCGGAGCCGTCATCCTCCTCGTCCTCGTGGGGGTGACCTTCTTCCTCTTCTTCGGGGCCAAGGACGCCCTCGTGGCCGATCCCTCCGAGGTCCGTGGACAGGAGGGCCTGCTCGCCTACGTCGGGCCGCTGATCTTCGGCACCCTGCTCTCCTCGATCATCGCGCTGATCATCGCGGTGCCCCTGTCGATCGGCATCGCGCTCTTCATCAGCCACTACGCACCGCGTCGCCTCGCGGCGGGCCTGGGCTACGTCGTCGACCTGCTCGCGGCCGTGCCCTCGATCATCTTCGGCCTGTGGGGCTTCCAGATCGCGCAGAGCGCGGTCCCGTCCTTCGAGTTCCTCCACGAGCACCTGGGCTTCATCCCGCTCTTCGGTGGCGAGTCGGTCACGACGACCGGACGCACGATGCTGATGATCGGCATCGTCCTGGCGATCATGATCCTGCCGATCATGACGGCCGTGAACCGCGAGGTCTTCCTGCAGACCCCGCGCCTGCACGAGGAGGCCTCGCTGGCCCTCGGCGCCACCCGCTGGGAGATGATCCGCCAGACGGTCATCCCCTTCGGCAAGTCCGGTGTCGTCTCCGGGTCCATGCTCGGCCTGGGCCGCGCCCTCGGCGAGACGATGGCCGTCGCGATCATTCTCTCCTCGAGCGGCGGCGGCTACTCCTGGGAGCTGCTGACGCCCAACACCCCCGGCACCATCGCCGGTGACATCGCGCTGAACTTCCCCGAGTCCTTCGGTGTCGAGCGCAGCACCCTCTTCGTCTCGGGTCTGGCGCTGTTCATCGTCACCTTCCTCGTCAACATGTTCGCCCGGTGGATCATCTCCCGCCGATCCGAGTTCTCTGGAGCCAACTGATGACCGCCACCACCCACGACGACGTCCAGGCGGAGGGCCGCCTGGACCAGCCCGCCCGGCTGGCGATCCTCGCCGGTGCGGCCGTCGCCGCCATCGCCCTGCTGGCCGTGGTCGGCGGCCTGAGCCCGCTCACCGTCATCCTCGTCGGCGCCCTCTTCTACTGCATCGCCATCTACCTCGTCTCGCGCAGCATCGAGGGCTCCCGGCACGCCATGGACCGTCTGGTCACGGGCGTCGTCACGACGACCTTCCTGCTCGCCATGGTGCCGCTCGTCTCGGTGCTGTGGACGATCCTGTCCAAGGGCTTCGCCCGCTTCGACGTCGAGTTCTTCACCTACTCGATGCGCGGCGTGGCCGCCGGCGACACCGGCGGCGCCTACCACGCGATCATGGGCACGCTCATCACGACCGGGATCGCGACGCTGATCTCCGTACCGATCGGCCTCTTCGCCGCGATCTACCTCGTCGAGTACGGCAACAAGGGTCCGATGGCCCGGGGCCTGACCTTCTTCGTCGACGTCATGACCGGCATCCCGTCGATCGTCGCCGGCCTCTTCGCCATCGGCTTCTTCACGATGATCCTCGACGACGAGGCCTACCAGGCCGGCATCATCGGCGCCGTCGCCCTGTCGGTGCTGATGATCCCGACCGTGGTGCGCTCCAGCGAGGAGATGCTGCGTCTGGTGCCCAACGAGCTGCGCGAGGCCAGCTTCGCCCTCGGCGTCTCCAAGTGGCTGACGATCGTCAAGGTCGTCCTGCCCACCGCCATCGCCGGGCTCGCGACGGGCATCACCCTGGCCATCGCCCGCGTCATGGGTGAGACCGCTCCCCTGCTCATCACGATGGGCGCGGCCAAGGCCGTGAACCTCAACCCCTTCGACGGCTCGATGTCCGCCCTGCCGCTCTTCGCGTACAGCTCCTACGCCAACAACGGCAGCGACCCGACCGGTGGCCTGCTCGACGCCGCCTGGACCGCAGCGCTGGTCCTCATGGTGATCGTCATGGTCCTCAACATCGTCGCCCGTCTCATCTCCAAGTTCTTCGCCCCCAAGACCGGTCGCTGACGCGACAGACAAGGAACCACGACGTGTCCAAGCGCATCGACGTCAAGAACCTCGACATCTACTACGGCGACTTCCTCGCCGTGAAGGACGTCTCCGTCACCATCGAGCCCCGGTCGGTCACCGCCCTCATCGGCCCCTCGGGCTGCGGCAAGTCGACCTTCCTCCGGTCGCTCAACCGCATGCACGAGGTCATCCCGGGCGCCCACGTCCAGGGCGAGGTCGTCATCGACGGGGAGAACCTCTACGGCAAGGGTGTCGACCCGGTCATGGTCCGCCGCAAGGTCGGCATGGTCTTCCAGAAGCCCAACCCCTTCCCCACCATGTCCATCCGCGAGAACGTCCTCGCCGGCGTCAAGCTCAACAACAAGCGGATCAAGAAGTCCGACGCCGACGAGCTGGTCGAGACCAGCCTGCGCGGCGCCAACCTGTGGAACGAGGTCAAGGACCGCCTCGACAAGCCCGGCTCGGGCCTCTCCGGTGGTCAGCAGCAGCGCCTGTGCATCGCCCGCACCATCGCGGTCCGGCCCGAGGTCGTCCTCATGGACGAGCCGTGCTCGGCCCTCGACCCGATCTCCACGCTCGCCGTCGAGGACCTCATCGCCGAGCTCAAGGAGAACTACACGATCGTCATCGTGACCCACAACATGCAGCAGGCGGCCCGGTGCTCGGACCGGACCGGCTTCTTCAACATCGAGGGCACCGGCAAGCCCGGCCAGCTCGTGGAGTTCGACGACACCCAGAAGATCTTCAACAACCCGAGCGAGAAGGCGACCGAGGACTACATCTCCGGCCGCTTCGGGTGAGAGACCTCCCCTTCGCCGGGGAGCGAAGGGGGAAACGGCGAGGCCGGCGGATCCGACAGGGGGGATCCGCCGGCCTTCGTCGTACCGGCTGGGTGGGGCGTCAGACCCCGGTGAGGGGCCGCAGGATCCACATGAAGAGGACGGCCGTCAGGCCCGCACCGGGGAAGGTGAAGATCCACGCGCCGACGATGTTCTTGGCCACGCCCCAGCGGACCGCCTTGAGCGAGCGGGTCGAGCCGACGCCCATGATGGCGGCGGTGATCGCGTGCGTCGTCGAGATCGGGGCCTTGAGCATCGTCGCGACGTAGAGGATCGAGGCGGCGGTCAGCTCGGCGGCGAAGCCCTGCGGCGGGTCCAGGTGGATGATGCCGCGCCCGAGGGTGCGCATGATCCGCCAGCCGCCGGAGTAGGTGCCCATCGAGATGACGACGGCCGACATGACGAGGACCCACATCGGGATGTGGTGGTCGGCGGAGGACTGGTAGCCGGAGACGGTGAGGGCCAGGACGACGACGCCCGCGGTCTTGGCGGCGTCCTGCATGCCGTGCCCGAAGGCCATGGCGGCCGCCGAGGCGGTCTGCGCCATGCGGAAGCCGCGCTTGGTCCGGCCGGGGTTGGAGTCACGGAAGATCCGCAGGATGAGCTTCATGACGAGGTAGCCGACGAAGATGCCGACGATCGGCGAGACGACCATCGGCACGACGACCTTCTCGAGGATGCCCGTCCACTTCACCGCCGCGCCGGCCGCCAGCGCCGCCCCGCCCAGACCGCCGATCAGGGCGTGCGAGGACGAGGACGGCAGACCGAACCACCAGGTGAGCAGGTTCCACCCGATGGCGCCGAGCAGGGCCGCGGCGCACAGGACGAGGCCGAGGTGGCCGTCGGGCGCCTCGATGATGCCCTTGCCGACCGTCTCGGCGACCTTGGCGCCGAAGAAGGCACCGACGAGGTTGGCCACGGCCGCCATGAGGAGCGCCGCCCGCGGCGTGAGGGCGCGGGTCGAGACCGACGTGGCGATCGCATTGGCCGCGTCGTGGAAGCCGTTGGTGTAGTTGAAGCCCATCGCCAGGAGGGTGACGACGGCCACGGGGAGCCACTCCACGAGGGTCAGGACTCCTTGATGGCGATGCTCTCGACGCGGTGCGCGACACCCTCGAAGGCGTCGGCCCCCTGCTCGAGGCGCTCGATGATGTCCTTGTGCTTGATGACCTCGATCGGGTCGGTCACCGCCCCGTCGAAGAGGTCACCGAGGAGGGTGCGGTAGATGACGTCGCCCTCGTTCTCGAGCCGGTTGATCTCGACCCAGTACTCGGGCAGGGACTTCATGCCGGCCAGCCGGGGCATCGCGTCGGCGGTCAGCTCGGCCATGCGCACGATGACGCCCATCTGCCGGGAGACGTCGGGCATCAGCCCCTCCATCCGGTAGAGGACGATGTGCTGCCCGACCGACTCGAGGATGTCGGTGCAGTCGTCGAGGGCTGCCGCCAGCTCGAGGATGTCGACGTGGTCGAAGGGGGTGACGAAGCTCGAGTTGACCTTGTGGATGATCGCGTGGGTCGCCTCGTCGGCCTCGTGCTCGATGTCCTTGAGCCGCGGGAGCATCTCGGCACGATCGGCCGGCGGTGCAGCGATGAGCTGGGTGAGCAGCTCGGCAGCGGTCACCGCATGGCGGGCGCTGTCGGCGAGGAGCTGGAAGAAGGCATCGTCCCGGGCAGAAGCCGGTCTGAAGAAGGCCACGGTGCGGGTCTCCGGATCAGGGGGTGGAGTCAGTGGTCGGTGCACAGCCTAGAACCGACTCGCCACCTGTGCGCCATCGGGAGTTCACACGCCACCGTGGGGAGTGCGCCGGGTCGGGAGCGCCTCACGGCGCACGGCCGCTCGTAGCGGCGAATTTTGGGACCCGGGGCTACCGCGACCCGGCGCACCGACACAGCGTAACGGCGATGAGGGTCACGATGTTCCCGCGGCTCAGTCCAGGCTGCCGGCGCGCCACAGCCGGGCGCTCGCCTCGAGGTCCTCGGCCGTGCCCACCATGGCCGCCGCGGCGGTGACGTCACCGTCGTCGAGGCTCGCCCGACCAGTGGCCACGACGCGGCAGAAGGCCGCGGCGCGCTCGAGCGCCACGGCGAGGTCGCCGTCGAAGATGCCTCCGAGGATCCGGTCGGACAGGTCACGCACCTCGTCGGCACCCGGTGGGTCGACGACGCCGGCGATCGCGTGGTTGACCTGCGCCACGGCCATGCCGGCCGCGTACTCGCGCGCCGCCACCTCGGGCGCGCGCTGGATCCAGGCGCGCAGCACGTAGACCCGCCACAGTGCGCCGGGCAGCGAGCGGGCCGGGCGGTCGGCCCACAGCTGGGCCAGGGTGTCGATGCCGATGTCCTCGACGAGGCGCACGAGGCGCGCGGTCGTCTCCGGCGAGGCACCGCCGCGGCCGGCCTCGACGACCGTCTGCGCCGCGGCGTGGGCCGCGGCGGGCGTCTCGGCGGGGTCGGGCAAGGTCCCGCCGTGCGCCTCCATGGCGTCGGGACCGAAGTGGAGCGGCCGGCGGGGACGGCCCGGATCGCCCACGGTCAGGCCCGGTTGCGGTTGAGCAGGGCGCGCACGAGGGTCACGGCCTCGGACTGCGAGAGCTCGGTGCGGGAGGTCTCCCAGGACGCGTGCAGCAGGCGACGCATCTCGGAGTTGGCCCACAGGTGCTTGCCGCCGAGGTTGTCGGCGGCGTCCTCGAGCGCGGCCGGCACGTCGCCCTCGGGCGCGAGCTCGGCGATGCCCCAGTCGTCGGCGGTCGCCGCGTCGAGGGTGCGTCCACCGAGGCCGAAACTCAGAGCGCGCTGCTGCCCGATGGCCCGGGGCAGCAGCCAGGCCAGGCCCGGGTCGGGCGCACCGGTGCCGCCCTTGGGGGCGACGCAGAAGGTCGCGTCGTCGGCGCAGAAGGCGAGGTCACCGGCGAGGACGAGGCCCAGACCGGACCCCATGGCGCGGCCGTGGACACCCACGAGGACGAGCTTGCTCGAGGAGTTGAGCAGGGCGAAGAGCTCCTCGAGGGCGGCCGCGAGCTCGAAGACCGCGGTCGTCGGGTCGTCCGCCGACTCGGCATCGATCGTGTCGGACCCCAGGCAGAAGTCCGCGCCGTTGGCCGTGAGCGTCATGATGTCGACATAGGGGTCCCCGAGCGCCCGCTCGACGGCCTCGCGCAGGGCGCGGGCCATCTCGAGGTCGAGCGCGTTGCCGGCCTCGGGCCGGTCGAGGACGATGCGGGCAAGGCGGTCGGATGCTTCGTACGTGACTCCCACACCACGCACCTTAGTCACCACGGCTCAGTTCTTCGATGCCCTCGGCACGAGGTCGTGCTCGGGCTCGATGTCGCTGGCGGGCACGAGGCCATGCTCCTCGAGGGCCTTGCGCAGCTGCTCGGCGGAGTTGATGTTGAGCGGGCTGCTCGTCCACGCCGGGATCGGCAGGTTGAGGAAGCGCTCCTCCGTGACCGCCGGCAGGTCCTTGGTCGCCGGGTTGCTCTTGAGCACCTCGACCTTGTCCTCGAAGCTCTGCCCGTCGTAGTCGACGAAGGCGAAGAAGTCCGGGTCGGAGGAGACGAGCTGCTCCCACGAGACCTCGGTCCAGGTGTCCTCGACCTCGGCCGTGGCATTGCGCGCTCCCGCGGCCTCGATGATCGCCTGCGGGCCGCCGAAGGAGCCGGAGGTGAAGATCTGCTTGGTGCCGGAGTCGAAGAGGAAGACCGTCGGGGCCTTCGTGGGCTGCGGCGCGGCCTCGAGGGCCTTGAGCCGCGCATCGATGTCGGCGTTGACCTCCTCGGCCTCCTCCTCGTGGCCGGTGATCTTGCCGAGGTTGTCGATGTCGGCCGACAGCGCCTCCCACGGCGCCATCGTCCCCCGCTTGCCGTCGGCCTGGCGGCAGCTCTCGGACAGGACGTACGGGGCGATGCCGCGCTGCTCGAGCAGGTCGGGGGTGAGGTTCTTCTCCTCGGAGTAGCCATAGTTCCAGCCGGCGAGCATGACGTCCGGCTTCTGCGCGATGACGTTCTCCATCGTCGGGTAGTCCTTCGTCGCCACGGGGAGTGCGTCGACGACGTCCGCGCCGTAGGCGGTGGAGAGCGCGGCCTTGGTGTCGCTCAGCCCGCTGACGCCGGCTACCTGGTCCTGTGCGCCGAGCGAGAGCACCATGGCGAGCAGGTTGCCGTCACCGCCGACGTACATCCGCTCCGCAGGCGAAGGGAGGGTCACGTCGGTGTCGCAGTTGGAGATCGTCACCTCGCCGTCGGCGGCGGTGGTGCCGGTGTCGCTGTCACCGCCGCAGGCGGCGAGCAGGCCCGCCGCGAGGACCGCGACGGTGGCGTGGGCAGGGCGAAGGGGGATCATGCGTGGGCCTTCCGGTGGGCGGGTACGGGCGCTCCCGCGCCCACGACGAGGTGGACCCGACCGGTGGCCGGGTCGGTGAGGTGCCGCGCCTCGACGTCGAAGACCTCGCGCAGGACCTCTGGGGTGAGCACGTCGGCCGGGTGACCGACGCCGTGCAGGCGGCCGTCGTGCAGGACCGCGACGGCGTCGAAGTGGGCGGCCGCGAGCTGCAGGTCGTGCACGGCGGCGATCACCGTGCACCCGAGCGAGCGCACCGTCTCGAGCAGCTGGATCTGGTGGTGCACGTCGAGGTGGTTGGTCGGCTCGTCGAGGACGAGCAGGTCGCTGCCCTGCGCGATGCCGCGGGCGAGCATCGCCCGGCGGCGCTCGCCACCGGACAGGTGCTGGCAGGGGTGGTCGACCTTGTCCGCGAGGTCGACGTGCTCGAGGGCGGCGAGGACGAGGTGACGCTCCCCCTTCGCGTCGAGGGCCCACGGCGGCCGGTGCGGGATGCGGCCCATGGCGACCATCTCGCCGACGAGGAGGTCCTCGGGCGGTCCGTCCTCCTGCGCGACGTGGGCCAGGCGGGTCGCCCGCTGCCGCGGGGTCAGGCCGGCCAGGTCGACACCGTCGACCTGCACGGTCCCGGCGACGGGGCGGCGCAGGCCGGTGAGGGCCCGCAGGAGCGTCGACTTGCCGCTGCCGTTGCGGCCGACGACCGCGAGCATCGAGCCGCGCGGCACGTCGAGATCGACGCCGGAGACGATGGTGCGCCCGCCGATCGCGGCGGCGAGCCCGTGGCAGGTCAGGTGGCTCATTCGCCGCCTCCCGAGTAGGTGTAGTGACGGCGGCCGAGCAGCAGGAGGAAGACGGGTGCCCCGACCAGACCGGTGACCACGCTGAGCGGGATCTCCTGGGGCGCGACGACGGTCCGGGCAGCGACGTCGACCCAGAGCATGAAGAGGGCGCCACCGACCGCGGCGACCGGCAGGACGACGCGGTGCCGTGCCCCGACGACGATCCGGGCCAGGTGCGGGACGACGAGACCGACGAAGCCGATCCCCCCGGACACCGCGACGAGCACGCCGACGAGCACGGAGACGAGGACGAAGAGGGCGATGCGCAGGGCCTTGACCGGCACGCCGAGCGCCGAGGCCACATCGGCGCCGGCCGCGAGCGCGTCGAGCCACGAGTGCAGCGCGACGAGCAGGAGCGTCGCCAGCACGACGACGATGACCGACGGCAGGATCTGCTCCCACACCGAGCCGGAGAGGCTGCCGAGCAGCCAGAAGAGCACCGACTGGGTCGCGCGCGGGTCGGCGCTGAAGAAGACGAGGAAGCTCGAGACGGACGAGAAGGCGGCCGACATGACCACGCCCGTGAGCACGAGCCGAAGGGGGGTGATCCCGCCCTGGGCCATGGAGATCCCGAAGACGAGGGCGGTCGCGAGCAGGGCGCCGCCGAGGGCGCCGGCGGACAGCGCCCAGATGCCCAGACCGCTGAAGACCCCGAGGACGATGACGAGTGTGGCGCCGACGCCGGCGCCCGAGGAGACCCCGAGCAGGTAGGGGTCGGCGAGCGGGTTTCGCACGAGCGTCTGCATGCACGCACCGGCGATGGACAGCCCCGCGCCGACGACGACGGCCATGATGACGCGCGGCGCGCGCAACTCCCAGACGATCGTGTCGTAGGTCGGGTCGCTGCCCCGGCCGCCGGCGAGCCGCGCGCGCAGCACGTCGACGACGCCGGAGACGCTGAGCGGCTCGGAGCCGAAGGCGAGCGAGACCACCGCGCTCACCGCCGTCGCCACGACGAGCGCGACGAGGAGCGGGACGGCGGGGACACGTCGTCCGCCGGGACGGTCGTGGGACACCGGGGTCTCCAGGTGCATCGGGGGCCTGATCGCGAGGCCCGGTCGGATGTGACGAGCCAGCAGGTCTTCGGACTCGGGGTCATCCCGGCGGGGTGCCTTCCCGGGCTGGTTGCCCAGTGGCGTCGTACCCCGCCAGTCACCCTCACCGCTGCGCGACAGTCCCGGACTTGCACCGGGTTCCCTCTGCACTGGTGTGCGTCTGGCTCGCCCCCGACCCTACGACACCGCCAGCCGCGACCTCCCTTCGCCTCCTAGACTCGGGGCACACCGCACGCACAGAGGGGACCACCATGCGCGGACGCAGGACCTGGGGTGCGCTCGTCGCGCTGACGCTGACGGTGGGCGGCTGCTCGCTCATCGAGGGCAACGACGACGCGACCTCGTCGCCCACCTCGAGCAGCACCACGAGCCGGCCGAGCTCGACGCCGGCGCAGTCGAGCTTCGAGCTCTTCGACCCGCCGCGGGAGGGCCGCGACTGGGTGGTCCTCGTCGAGGACCCGGGCGACACCGACCAGGTCGCCGACGAGCTCGAGGCCGAGGGCCTCTCGCTCACCTCCGTCAACACCGCGGTGGGCATGGTGACCCTGCGCAGCGAGGATGACGACGTGGCCGAGCGGGCGAAGGGGGTCGACGGCGTCACCGACGCGGTGACCGACCGCAGCGCCTCCTGGACCCCCGAGCCGCCTGCCGAGCCCGACCCGGGCGACACGACTCCCGCAGCGGACCTCCCTTCGCCCCCGGACGTGCCGGAGGGTGGCGACCCCCTCGACGGCTGGCTCTGGGGCATGGAGGCGGTCAATGCCCGCGGCGCCCACGAGGTGACTCCCGGGCGCCCCGAGGTGCGCGTCGGGGTCATGGACACCGGCATCGACGCCAGCCACCCCGACCTGGCGCCGGTGCTCGACAGGGGCCTGTCCAAGAGCTTCGTCAGCGACATCCCCGACATCGACGGCGAGTGCGAGCACGAGAGCTGCATCGACCCCGTCGGCGAGGACGACGGCGGGCACGGCACCCACGTGGCCGGCACGATCGCCGCCGCGGCCAACGACCTCGGCGTCACCGGCGTGGCCCCGGGCGTGACGCTCGTCGACCTGCGGGCCGGGCAGGACGCCGGGCTCTTCTTCCTCGGCCCCACGGTCAACGCCCTGACCCACGCCGCCGACCAGCGGCTCGACGTGGTCAACATGAGCTTCTACGTCGACCCGTGGCTCTACGCCTGCGAGGGCGGGGCGCCGGGCGACAGCCCGGAGCAGGCCGCCTTCCAGGACGTCATGCTCGAGCTCGTCCACCGGTCGCTCGACCTCACCCATGAGGCCGGCGTGACCCTCGTGACCTCCGCTGGCAACGACGGCGCCGACATGGGCGACCCGAGCCGCGACAGCTCGAGCCCCAACTACGGCGGCGACCCGCGCAACCGGACCATCGACCCAAAGACCTGCGAGCGACTGCCGCTGGCCGGCGAGCACGTCATCTCGGTCGCCTCGGTGGACGAGGGCAATGTGCGCTCGACCTTCAGCAACTGGACCTCGACGCCCGACGACGGCCTCGTCGACGTCGCCGCCCCCGGCGGCGAGGAGACCTCGGGCCGCGGCGGCATCCTCTCCGCGGCCTCGCGCTCCGTGGTCACGGCCGAGGGCCTCGTCGACGCCGAGGGCCGGGTCACCGAGACCGGCGCCGACATCGTCGTGCGCAGCTGCCCCGAGTCGATCAGCGGCAACGACCCCGACCCCGACGGCCGGTGCGGCCTCTACGTCTGGAACCAGGGCACCTCGATGGCCTCGCCCCACGCCTCGGGCGTCGCCGCGCTGATCATCAGCGCCCACGGCGACCGGATGGCCCCGGACGACGTGGCCGAGCGGCTCGGCGAGAGCGCCACCGAGATCCCCTGCCCCGATGACGAAGGGAGCGTGCGTTGCGTCGGCGACGACCAGCGCAACGGCATCTTCGGCGAGGGCGTCGTCAACGCCGACCGGGCGGTGCGCTGACCCCTCCCGGTCGCTGAGGAGGTCGCGCAGCGACCGTCTCGAAGCGCTGCCTCAGCGCACGCACTCCCCCGTGTCGACGGCCGCCCCGGCCCGCAGGCCGGCCTCGACCACCGGGCGGGTCTCCTCGAGGGTGAGCACGTAGCCGGTGCGCTCGTCGGTGGGTGACTTCGCGAAGACCGTGCCCACGACCTGGCCCGTCGGGGACAGGAGCGGGCCACCCGAGTTGCCCTGCTGGACCCGCGCGTGGATCGAGTAGATGTCGCGGGTGACGCCAAGGGAGCCGTCGATGCCGGCTCCGCGGGCTTGCAGGACGTCGCGGACCCGGCCGGCCTCGCGATCGTAGGGGCCGCCGAGCGGGAACCCGGCGACGACGACGTCGTCGCCGTGGGCCTGCCGCTCGCCGGTGGGCAGTGCCGGCGCCTCGAGGTCTGGCACGGCGAGGACCGCGACATCGCGCCTGGGGTCGAAGGCGACGGTCGTCGCGGCATAGGAGCGACCGGTGCCGCCGACCTGGACCCGGGGCCGGTCGACGCCGGCGACGACGTGCGCATTGGTCACCACCCGCTGGTCGGCGGCCACCCACCCGCTGCCGGTCTGGGTGCGACCGCAGGCGCCGCCCGCGACCCGGACGACCGACTGGCCGGCCGCCTCGATGCCGCGCCCCTGCGTCACCCCCTCGGCCGGGGCCTCGACGGGCCGGATCTCCTCGGGGGCCACGCCCGCGAAGACCCGCGGCAGCCCGCTGTCGAGCGAGCGGTAGGCGCCCGCGACGGCCCGGTCCGCCGACGCCGGCATCACGCGGTCGATGCCCTGCAGGACCCGGGAGTCGGAGACGGCCTGTGGCGTCGACGAGAGCCCGCCGACGACCGCGGACGCGGCCAGCCACACGAGCCCCGCGCCGACGACGAGGGCGCCGGCCGCACCGAGGAGGGAGTCGGTCACGCGCGCCGAGCGGCTCTCGAGACGGGATCGCCAGCGTGCCCCGATCGCGGCCCCGAACTGCTGGCCGAGCACCGCCGCGACGGCGGCACCGCCGACGAGGAGGGCGATTCGGGCGGCCGGGTCACCGTCGGCCGGCGACCACCGGTCGAGCAGGGGCGGCAGGCCCCAGAGGGCGAGCAGCCCACCGCCGAGCAGCCCCACCAGCGCCAGCGCTCCGGCGACCAGCCCGGCGCGGTACATGCCCGCGGCGTAGAGGGCGAGCGCGAGCACGAGGACCAGGTCGAGGGCGAGGGCTGAGGTCACAGTGCGCTCCTGGGTGCAGGTGGGTGGGCCCCGTGGGACTCGAACCCACAACCTACGGATTAAAAGTCCGCAGCTCTGCCAATTGAGCTAGAGGCCCGGCGCGCACAGCGTAGTAGCCCGGACGAGGGCCGGCGGCGGCGCTCGCTTCGCTCCGTCCTCAGGTGTCTCTTTGCCCAGCCGACGTGATCTGCGGCACAGTGGCCTGATGCCCCGCGGAGACCCTGCGGGCCGAGCCCGAGAGGACGCGATGAGCACCCTGGATCCCGCGCCGAAGAAGGTCGCCGTCATCGGCGCCGGCATGGTCGGACTGTCCACCGCCTGGTTCCTGCAGGAGCACGGTGTCGAGGTCGAGGTCCTCGACCGGGACGGCGTCGCCGCCGGCTCCTCGTGGGGCAATGCCGGCTGGATCACCCCCGGCATCTCCACGCCGCTGCCGGACCCGGCCGTCCTCTCCTACGGGATCAAGGCGGTCATCTCCCCCGCGTCCCCGGTCTACGTGCCGGTGACGGCCGACCCGCGGCTGCTGCGCTTCCTCGCGACCTTCACCCGCAACAGCACGATGCGGCGGTGGAGCCGCTCGATGCGTGCCCTCGTGCCGATCAACGGTCACGCGATCAGTGCCTTCGAGGACCTCGCCGCTGGCGGCGTGGACTCCCCTGCGCGAGAGGCGCGCTCGTTCATCGCGGGCTACGAGACCAAGGAGCAGACCGAGTTCCTGCTCACCGAGCTCGAGCACATCGCCGACTCCGGTCAGGACGTCGGCTTCGAGGAGCTCACCGGCGACGAGGTCCGCGCCGCCGAGCCGACCTTCTCCGACCGGATCGGCGCCGGCATCCGACTGCTCGGCCAGCGTTACCTCAACCCCGGCGAGTACGTCGCGGCCCTCGCCGACTCGGTGCGGGCGCGTGGCGGCACGATCCGCGAGGGCGCCGAGGTCACCGGCATCACCGACGAGACGAAGGGGGTGCGCCTGGCCGTCCGCGGCGGCGGCGACGAGCGCTTCGACCGGGTCGTCGTCGCCACCGGCACCTGGCTCGACCACCTCGCCCGCCCCTTCGGCGTGCGCATGCACGTCCAGGCCGGCCGCGGCTACAGCTTCAGCGTGCCGATCGACCACACCCCGCAGGGCCCGGTCTACCTGCCCGCCCAGCGCGTCGCCTGCACGCCCCTGGGCGACCGGCTCCGGGTCGCCGGGTTGATGGAGTTCCGCAAGCCCGACGCGGCGCTCGACCCGCGCCGGATCACCGCGATCGTCGACGCGGCCCGCCCCTACCTCACCGGCGTCGACCTCGACGACCGGCAGGACGAGTGGGTCGGCTCGCGCCCGTGCACCTCCGACGGGCTGCCGCTCATCGGCGTGACGAGCTCCCCGCGGGTGTGCGTCGCCGGCGGCCACGGCATGTGGGGCATCACGCTCGGCCCGGCCACCGGCCGCCTGCTCGCCGAGGCGATGGTCACCGGTCGTCCGGCGGCGGAGCTGACCCCCTTCGACCCCCTGCGCTGAGCGACGGGTCGGTGTACGAGGGTGAGCCCCGGCGCACCGCGATACATCAACTCGGCTGCGAGAGGTCAGGCGATGAGCACCGCGACGGTGTGAATCGCCAGACCGGCGAGCGCGCCGACGACGGTGCCGTTGATCCGGATGAACTGCAGGTCCCGACCGACGAAGAGCTCGATCCGCTCGCTCGCCTCGTCGGCGTCCCAGCGCTCGACGGTCACCGAGATGACCTCGGCGAGCTCGTCGCCGTAGGTGTTGACGAAGAAGGCCACGATCTCGCCGAGGTGAGCCTCGAGGCGCTGCTGCCAGGCCCCGTCGTGCGCGAGGTGGTCCCCCAGGTGGGCGAGCAGCTCGTCGCCGCGCCGCCAGAAGTAGGAGTCGCGGTCGGCCATCGCGCCCATGAGCGAGGTGCGCAGCGACTGCCACACGGCCACCGCGCTCGTCGAGACCTGCGGGTGGGCGAGCAGCCGCTCCTTGAGCGCCTCGGCGCTCGCCATGACCTCGGGGTCGTGCTGCAGGTCGGCGGCGAGTCGGCGGAGCAGGTCGTCGAGGGCGGAGCGGGCTGGGTGCCGCGCGTCGGAGCGCATCTCGTCGAGCCAGGTCAGCGCCTGACGGTAGGTCCAGTCGATGACCTTGTCGTCGACCCACTCGGGGGTCCACCACGGCGCCTTGTCGCCGACGACCTGCTTGAAGAGCTCGGGGTTGTCCCGCAGCCAGCGGCTGATCTCGTCGATGCCGAGGTCGACGAGCCCGGTGTGGCTGCCCCCGTCGACGACGCCCTCGAGGAGAGATCCCGCGATCGGGCTGATCGGCTCCTGCGACAGCCGCGGCAGGAGGAGCTGCTCGAGGAAGTCACGGACGTCGTCGTCGTCGACCCGCTCGAGCGCACGCGTGCCCCCACGCGCGACCTCCGTGAGCACCCGCTGCCGGTGGTCGGCACCGCCGAGCCAGGCGCCGAGGCGCTGCGCGACGTGCGCCGAGGCCAGGCGGTCGCGGGCGATCTCCTCGGTGAGGAAGTTGTCGGCGACGAACTCCTGCAGGCTGCGCCCGAGCTCGTCCTTGCGCTTCTTGACCAGCGCCGTGTGCGGCACGGGCAGACCGAGCGGGTGGCGGAAGAGCGCGGTCACGGCGAACCAGTCGGCGAGGGCGCCGACCATCGCCGCCTCGGCGGCGGTGTTGACGAAGCCCCACACCCCGCCGTGGTCGAGGCGCAGGGTGGCGACGAAGACGATCGCAGCGAGGACGAGCAGGCCGGTGGCGACGAGGCGCATGCGGCGCAGCCCGGCCCGGCGCCGCTCGTCCGCCGGGGACTCCTGGAGGAAGCTCACTCCCCGATGATCCCCCATCGCGCGGCCTACACTGGACTCCCGTGGAGTTCATCAACGGCCTGATGCCCCAGTTCGACCTGACCTACGACGACGTCTTCATGGTGCCGCGGCGCAGCGAGATCGCCAGCCGCCACGAGGTCGACCTGACCACTGCCGACGGCACCGGCACGACCATCCCGCTCGTCGTCGCCAACATGACGGCCATCGCCGGGCGCCGCATGGCCGAGACGACCGCCCGCCGCGGCGGCCTGACGGTCATCCCCCAGGACATCCCCGTCGAGGTCGTCGCCGAGGTCATCTCCTGGGTCAAGAGCCGTGACCTCGTCCACGACACCGCGATCACCTTCGAGCCGACGGTGACCGCCGGCGAGGCGCTGGCGCTCATCACCAAGCGCGCACACGGCGCCGGCATCGTCGTCGAGGACGGTCGCCCGGTGGGCGTCGTCACCGAGCGCGACCTCGACCGCGTCGACCGCTTCACCCAGGTCCGTGACGTCATGTCGCCCGAGCCGATGACACTGCCGGCCGACGCCGACCCGCGCGCCGCCTACGAGGAGCTGCACCGGGCCCGCCGCCGCGTGACGCCCGTCGTCGACGCCGACGGCCGCCTCGTCGGCATCCAGACGAGGAAGGGGGCGGTCCGCGCGAGCATGTACACCCCCGCCGTCGACGCACAGGGCCGGCTGCGCGTCGCCGCAGCCGTCGGCATCAACGGCGACGTCGGCGGCAAGGCCGCCGCGCTGCTCGACGCGGGCGCCGACGTCCTCGTCGTCGACACCGCCCACGGGCACCAGACCAAGATGCTGGACGCGCTCGCCGCGGTCCGCGCCCTCGACCCGCAGGTCCCCGTCGTCGCGGGCAACATCGTCTCGGCCGCCGGCACCCGCGAGCTCATCGAGGCGGGCGCCGACATCGTCAAGGTCGGCGTGGGCCCGGGGGCGATGTGCACGACGCGGATGATGACCGCCGTCGGCCGCCCGCAGTTCTCCGCGGTCCTCGAGTGCGCGGGCGCTGCCCGCGAGCTCGGCAAGCACGTGTGGGCCGACGGTGGCGTCCGCCACCCCCGCGACGTCGCCCTCGCCCTGGCCGCCGGCGCGAGCAATGTCATGATCGGCTCGTGGTTCGCCGGGACCCTCGAGTCCCCCGGCGAGCTCGTCACCGACCCCGACGGGCGCAGCTACAAGGAGTCCTTCGGCATGGCCTCCGCGCGGGCGGTGCAGAACCGCACGGCGAGCGATTCCCCCTTCGACCGCGCCCGCAAGTCCCTCTTCGAGGAGGGCATCTCCAACTCCCGGATGTACATCGACCCGGCCGGCCCCGGCGTCGAGGACGTCATCGACGAGATCATCGGCGGAGTGCGCAGCTCGTGCACCTATGCCGGCGCGACGACGCTCGAGGAGTTCCGCGAGCGGGCGCTCGTCGGGCTGCAGTCGACAGCGGGCTTCGCCGAGGGCCGACCGCTGCACACCTCCTGGTGACGTCGTGAGGTCCCTCGAGCCGCTGCAGGCGCCCGTCGACCCGGTCGAGGCGCTGCGCCGGGTCGGCTTCCTCCTCGAGCGCTCCCGGCAGCACAGCCGGCGGGTCGAGGCCTTCCGCGGGGCCGTGGCCGTCCTGCGCGACCTCGACGAAGGGGAGGTCCGCCAGCGGGTCGAGGACGGCACCGTCACCGAGCTCGCCGGCATCGGTACGTCCACCGCCGGCGTCATCGAGCAGGCCGTGCGCGGCGAGCTGCCCGACTACCTCGTCCGGCAGCAGGAGGAGCACGGCGGGCCGCTCGTCGAAGGCGGCGAGGACTACGCCGCGGCGATCATCGGCGACTGCCACCTGCACTCCGACTGGTCCGACGGCGGCAGCCCGATCGACGAGATGGTCCTCACCGCCGTCGAGCTGGGCCAGGAGTGGATGGTGCTCACCGACCACTCGCCGCGGCTGCGGATCGCGGGCGGCCTGTCGGCGCAGCGCCTCGGTCAGCAGCTGCAGCTCCTCGCGGCGATCGACGACTCGCTCGGCGACGCCTTCACCGTCATGTCCGGCATCGAGGTCGACATCCTCGACGACGGCGACCTCGACCAGACGCCCGAGATGCTCGACCGGCTCGACCTCGTCACCGCCTCGGTCCACTCGAAGCTCAAGATGTCCAGGGCCCCGATGACCCGGCGCATGGTCGCCGCCGTGAGCAACCCGCGGGTCAACGTCCTCGGCCACTGCACCGGCCGCCTCGTCACCGGTTCCCGGGGGACGCGGCCGCAGAGCGACTTCGACGCCCGCGCGGTCTTCGAGGCGTGCGCCGAGCACGACGTCGCCGTCGAGATCAACTCCCGGCCCGAGCGCTGCGACCCGCCGGACGAGCTCGTCGCCCTGGCCCTCGAGATCGGCTGCCTCTTCGCCGTCGACTCCGACGCGCACGCCCCCGGGCAGCTGGAGATGAAGGCCTACGGGGCCGAGCGCGCCGAGCGCCTCGGGGTGCCCCTGGACCGCATCGTCACGACGTGGGACGCCGACCGTCTGCGGGCCTGGGCACGGCCCGGATGACTCGTTTTGGCGATCCGGCTCGAGTCTGCGTATGCTTTCCGAGTCCTCGACGGATTCGGGTGCTGCCTGCTGCGTAGCGAGGGGTTCTCGGAGACGGGTCCCCATCGTCTAGCGGCCTAGGACCCCGCCCTTTCACGGCGGTAGCACGGGTTCGAATCCCGTTGGGGATACGCACAGCAGTATCGTGCACATGCCTTGCACACCAAGGCCCTGTAGCGCAGTTGGTTAGCGCGCCGCCCTGTCACGGCGGAGGTCGCGGGTTCGAGTCCCGTCAGGGTCGCTCGCTGGTCCGGTTCGGACCGGCTCGGCCAGGTAGCTCAGTTGGTACGAGCGTCCGACTGAAAATCGGAAGGTCGGCGGTTCGACCCCGCCCCTGGCCACCAGAGCGTCGTTGTTCAAACCACCGACGTTTCCGGTTTTACCCGCCTCGTTTCCGCCCTCGCCCTGTCGGGCGAGGGCGGTTGCTTGTACGCCGGGGTCGAAGAAGATGTTGAACGGCACTCCGGGTTCCCCTTCAACGACGTCGCCGTCGGTGACGACGAGCCGGTTGAAGAAGGCCTGGTTCGCGATCCGGCGCAGCGAGTCGTCCAGGCTCATGTAGATCGTGTGCGCGTCACCGGCTAGCGCCAGGCAGTCATCGAGGTGGGCTCGTGCTTGGTCGTACTCGACCTCGCTGGCCTCGATCCGTGAGTCGAGGAACGCGACCTGACGGCCGATGCGGTCCTGCTCGGACTTCAAGAGGTCAAGGGGTACGGCTCCGGCGTAGTGGGCCTGGAGCAGTTTGTGGCGTTCGTCGTAGAGCCGGTCGCGTTCGGCGATCTGGGCCTTGCGCTCGGTCTTGGCCGTGGCGTGGAGCCGGTCGAACTCGGCATGGATCAGTTCGCGCAGAGGCCCGATGATGTGTGCGGGGATCTGCACGGTGCGGTAGTAGTCCTCCACGGCGGCCTCGACATCGGGCACGAACATGGCCTTGCGGTTGCAGTTGGTGCGCTTCTTGTGCCGGCCCGAGCAGATGAAGTACGGGTAGATCACCCCGCGGCGGCTCTTGGCGTTGGTCAGGATCAGCCGGGACCCGCAGATGCCGCAGAACACCGACCCTTTCAAGTAGTGGTCGTGGGCCTGGGTCTTCTCCCCGGAGACCTGGTGCGCGGCGAGCACGGTCTGGACTCGATACCAGATTTCCGGGGCGACGAGGGGCTCGTGCAGGCCGTCGTAGGTGGCGCCTTTGAACAGCACGTTGCCCTTGTAGTACGGGCTGGACAGCATCCGCTGGATCGAGGACAGCGCCGGTGGCCGTGCGGGGCGTTTCGGCGTTGCCACCGTGGTCAGCCCGCGGTCGATGAGTTCTTCGCGCAGGGTGGCGGTGGAGTAGTTGCCGGTGGCGTAGGCCTCGAATGCCCAGCGGATGAGCGGGCCGCGGTGCGGGTCGACCTCAATGGTGCGCAGCTCGCGGCCGAGCTCGTCACGGCGGGTGACGTTGAGGTAGCCCATCGGGGCCTTGCCGTTGGTGCCGCCCGTGATGGCTTTCTGCGTCATGCCCTTAGAGACCTCGTTGGCGAGGTTGCGGGAGTAGAACTCCGCGATCGTGGACATGATGCCGTGCAGGAGCATCCCGGAGGGGGTCTCGTCGATGTTCTCCGTGGCCGAGACCAACAACACCCCGGCCTCTTTGAGAGCGAGGTGGATGGCCACGTCGTCAGCGCGGTTGCGAGCCAGCCGGTCGACCTTGTGGACGATGCAGTAGGCGACCGGGTGGGTCTTGACGTACTCGATCAGCTCCATCAGCGCGGGACGGTCGGCCTTGCGGGCGGACTCGCCCGCGTCGACGAACTCCTCGATGATGATCGCGTTCAGGCCCTGGGCTTTGCGCAGGTTCGCCTCGCGCTGGGCGGGGATCGAGAAGCCTTCGTCCCGGCCGCCCTTGGATGCCTGCTCCTTGGTCGAGACGCGCAGGTAGGAGACCGCCAGCGTGGTGGTCTCCCCGATCTGGTCCAGCCCGAACGCCGATCCTGATGAGGGCTCGGGTGCCTGATCGAGCTCGGTGCAGCCGGCCGTGCGGGTCTGGGTGGCGCTGCGGTGCAGCGAAGCGGGCGCGTTGGTGGTTGTCATGGGTCGCGTTCCTTCCCCAACAGAGGTGGGGCCAACACGAGACAGCACGGGCGGCTGCTCGTGCGGTGCGAGGTAGGAAAGGAACACGACCCGTGCCGTCCGCGAGGGGCGGGCTGGGTAGGCCACGAAGGGCTAGTAGATAAGACAACGCACCACGGTCGCCGTTGCGGGCGACCACTGGCTTGGTACGTCTACGATTCTACGTCGTGATCAGCGTCGTCGACAGCGGGCGGGTTCTGCGGTGCGGTGTGGGCGCGGTGCTCGTTGGCGGCGCGGGCCTGGGCCATGCCGATGAAGACCTGGGCGAGCTTGTGCAGATCGGGGCTGTCTCGCAGCTCGGCCTCGATGCGGTAGTCGCGCATCCGCTGCGGTGGCAGGTTGTTGGTGTTGCTGGTCATCGCAGTTCTCCAGTGTCCAGATCGATGCCGGCGAAGAACGCTTCCTCGGCTTCACGCCGGGTCGCGACCTCGTCGAGGACGTACTGCACGAAGTCCGCGTCGCGGTCGGTGATGATGGTGTCCTCGACCGGGGCGGCTGGCTCCTCGCCGGGCCAGGTCGTCTGCCGGGTCGGCCGGTCGCGATCCAGGCGGGTGCCGCTGGTGGAGACCCACTCGCGCAGCCGCTGGCGGGCATCGGCGAAGTCTCGATGCCAGCCCAGCGGCGCTGATGCGTCCTGCTCGGGGTCGTAGGCGCCCAGCCAGTGCAGATGCAACCCGCTGAGCTCCCAGATCAGCTCCTCGTGGCGGTGCCAGTACGGCGGGATGATCGAGGCGGGCAACCCGTAGGTCCGCCGTAGCCAGGTGACCCACTCGTTCAGTGCGAGCAGTTCGGCTTCCAGATCATCGGAGCTCAGCAGGTTCCAGTTGATCGGTCGCGGCACGGCGTGCATATCGGCCTCATCAAACGCGGGCGCCTCCTCGCCATCGGGGTCGGGGGCCTGCTCGCCGGGCGTGAACTCGTCCATGGTGGTCTCCTCCTCGTCTCTTACAGGCCCATCGAGTGGCCGCTGGCCTGCTGCTGTCGCGGGCCGCTGTTGTCGAACTGCGGCAGACCTCGTCTGGCCGGCTGGGCCGGTTCGGCGCGTTTGGGGCCGGCGGCCGCGCGGCCGGTGGCGTCCTGGGCTTGGGCGTCGTGGCCGAGGTTCCTGGCCGGGGCCCGGCCCGTGGTGGTGTTCGGTGTTGCCCTGGCGATGAGGAAGCGGCTGGCCTCGAACTGTTCCTCGGCTTCTCCGGTCCGCTTGTTGACGTAGGGCGCGACGGTGCCCTGGGCCATGAAGCGGTCCTTCTCGCGCAGGTTCTCGATCCCGAACTTGGCAGCGCCCTTGTAGGCCACGACGTCGTGGAACGTCGTCGGCGAGTTCGTCCACCCGTTGTCCGGGTCGTAGTGGCGGTGGCGCTGCCCGGCCTTGAAGTACAGGCGCGGGTCGCCGTTCTCGGTGTAGGTCAGGCGCGGCTTGGAGGCCACGAAGGCGTACATGCTGTCCTTGACCTCTAAGCCGGTCGGGGTTTCGGTGCTCATCGACGTGCTCCTGCTCGCGCGACCACCCCGGTGATGGCCGCTGGTGCAGTCAGGTGCGCGGGCGCGGCATCACGGCGTATCGCGCCGGCGCAGCAGCGCCTCGACCTCGGTCCGGTCGGCCCGTAGCCGATCGCCGTCGGGCCGATCGGGCCAGGCGGCCAGATCGGTGATGATCGGTGGTGCCGACCGCAGCAGGGTCACGGCGGTGCCAAACGGCAGCGTCCTGATCCGGTCCGGGGGCAGGACAGCGATTCGGCGCACCGAGCGCTGGTTCGAGCGGGTGCCGTGGTCTCCGAGGGTGACGCTGTCGGTGTACTCGTCGCGCTCCCCGATGAGACTGCTGAGGTCTTGGAGATCCTTGCTGTTGGAGGCGCCACCGAGGATGAGCTTGACGATCGCGGCATCCCACAGCGCGTTCGCCTGGTTCTCGTTCCACTTGTCGCGGGCCTGCGCCAACGATTGCAAGACCGGCAGGGTGGTGATCCCGGTGCCGCCTCCCTCAGCCATGAGCACCGGCAATGACGGCAGTGGACTGAGATTGGCGATCTCATCCAGCGCGAGCAGCATGGGCGGGTCGAGCCTCGCGCCCGGTGAACGGGCGGCCATCTGGCGGGCGGTCTCGATCAGGTCCTCCACCAGCGCGGCCACCAGCGCCGCCGATGCGCCTGCTCCGGCGCCGGTCGCGAGCAGGTAGAGGGTGCCGCGGTCGCGGATGAACGTTTCGGGGTCGAAGTCCTCACCCTGGTCCGGTGAGACGGCATCGAGGACGCGAGGGTCGGCCAGTGCGGCCAGCGACAGGCTCACGCCCTGCCAGATCGAGTCGCGGGTGCGCGGGTCGGCGTCGATCATCGACTCCAGCGACTCGGCCCACCCGGCGGCCGCGTCCGGACTGTTGGTCAGGATCGCCACCGCGTCGCTGGCGGCGGTGGGGTCCAGTGTCCAGCGGAACAGCTCAGAAGGCGGACGAGAGTCGAGCGCGGCAGCGTGTAAGAGCGCTTGAAGCGCGGCACGGGTCTTGCCTTCCCAGAATCCTCCGGACTCCACACCTCCAGCGCTCAGGCCCGTCGCCGAGGCCAGGCCGGTGGCGCGGATCATCGCCGTCAGGGGCGACTGGCATCCTCGGATCGGTGACCAGCGCATACCCGCCGGCACGCCCTCTGCCAGGTGCTGCGGATCGAAGACCGCGACGGGGCCGACCCGTTCGCGAGCCCGCAGGGTCGCGGTCAGGTTGTCCGGGCGAGTGCTGGTGGTCACGACCGCGCCCGGTGCGTCCACGATGAACGGGATGACCACATGCAGGCCCTTGCCGCTGCGAGGAGGGCCGAGCAACAGCATCGAGTCCTCGACGCTGGCCCAGACCTGCTGGCCGCGTGAGCGGCCCAGCCGGTAGCCGATGTCGGCGGGCTTCGGGTGTTCCAGCGACGGGCGCAGGTTGCCGCCGCGGCGCATCAGTGCCGTCTCCGAGGCGGCCTGGGCGACCTCGTGCCGGGTCGCGACACCGGCCAGGCGGCGCGGATCGGTCTCGGTCTTGCGGGTGTGGCGGCGCATCCGCGTCCACACCCAGGCGATCGCGGCGGTCAGCGCCGCCAGGAGAACGACCGTGACGATCCAGTACACGACCGGGTTCAACCCCTCGGCCTCCAGGACTCGGCCGGGATCGTTCGGGGCGAACAGCACCAGCGCTCCGGCTGCTGGCCCGGCCGCCGGTTGCGCGGCACCGGTCACGAACGCCGTCACCGACCCGGCCGCCCGCAAGATCAGCGCGAGGGCGAATACCCCGACCAGTCCGATCATCAGCGCGTTGGTCAGCTCGTCACCGAATCCGCCGGTCTGACGTCCTTGCGAGGTGCTCATGACAGGCCTCTTGCCGCGATGGTGCCCGAGACCCGCCCGACCAGCAGGACCTCGCCGGCACCGGTCTGGGACGGGTCGACCTGGGCACGGGCGCGACCATCGGCAGTAGCGGCGGTGGTGGCGATGGCCAGGGCGACGGTGATCTCTTCTCCGGCGGTGAAACCGTCGGCCGTGACCTCCACCGGTCCTTCGGGCGTGGCCGGTTCCATCGGTGTCTCGCCTGGTGCCGGCGCCTCAGTCGCCAGTTCGACGAGGGGGTCGGGTGCCGGACGGCGGATGGCGTGGATGAGGTCGGTGAAGGTGCTGCCGTCGCTCTCGTGGACCTCGACGCGCACGGCGACACGGCGGTCGTCGGTGACCAGATCGAGCATGTCGGCGAACCGGGCACGGGTCCACGACTGCTCGTCCTCGGGTGCCGGGAGGTCGATGCCATCGACAGTGACCCTCAGCGTGCCAGGTTCGTCGACGGTGACCACGACGTGCGGCAGACGCACCGGCGGCGCGTCCTCACGGTCCTGGCGGTGAGGTTTCGGGCTGGTGGTCTGGCGCCGATGGTGGCGGCGGTTCTCATGGCTGCTCGTCATGAGCCGAAGGTGCGCCCAGCCTGCCATCACGGCTCGTGGGTCAGTCGCGTGCTGCTGCCCGAGAGCTCGTATCGAACAGCTCAAGCTCGGCAGGATGGAGTTGGTGCTGAGAAAGGAAGGCTCTTTCCTTGATCCGCCACAGCCCCTGCCCGACCGAGAGCGTGGGCAGCAGTTGACGCTCAGTGCCCGTCAGCCCCAACGTCTTGGCGGTGCTGCCGAGCTGGTCGGATTCCTGGCGGTAGATGATGCGGCACTCGGCGTTGGCGAGCAGGCTGGTCGCCAGGGCTCGGGCCGCTGAGCCTGCATCGCCAACGGTCTCCAAGTCGGAGAGCTTGTGGAAGATCAACATGTTGGCCAGGCCGTAATGGCGGGCGAGCCTCCAATGGGAGTCCATGCGTTTGAGCAGGGCGGGATGGCTCATCAGACGCCAGGCCTCGTCGTAGATGACCCACCGCTGCCCGCCGGCCGGGTCCTGCAAGGCCGCTTCCATCCACGCGCTCGTGCAGGTCATCAGCACGCTGATCAAGGTGCTGTTCTCGGTGACCCGGCTCAGGTCGAGACTGATCATCGGCAACGTGGGGTCGAAGGTCTCGGTGCTCGGCCCGTCGAATAACCCGGAGAGGTCGCCGCCGACGAGTCTGCGCAGCCCGTGGCCGACCATGCGGCCGTCCTCGGCCAGCCGCCCGTCCGGGTCGTCGGACGGGGCGAGGATGCGATCGACCACCTGCGGCAGGATCGGCGTGGAGTTCTCGCGCACCGCCGCGGCCAGGGCGGTGTCGACGCAGGTGTGTTCCAGCGGCGTCAGCGCCCGCTCCAGCACGGTCGCGGCCAGCGCCCCGATCAAGTCACGGCGGCGTGAGGCGACCTGCACGGCCCATTCCTCATCGGAGATGGTCGATGCCCGGTAGCCCTCGTCGAGCGGATTGAGCCGGCTGGGCATCCCGTGGCCGAGCTCGATGGCCTTGCCGCCAACCGCGCGGGCGACTCGCGTGTGCTCCCCTTTGGGGTCACACGGGATGTAGACGCGGCGCCCGAACGGCAGACTGCGCGTATACAAGCTCTTGGCCAAGGAGGACTTTCCCGATCCGACGATGCCGGCGACGATGACGTTGGGGGCGGTGATGATCCCGCGGGCGTAGAGCACCCACGGGTCGAACACGAATGATCCTCCGCTGTAGAGGTCTTGGCCCACGAACACTCCCTGTGGCCCCAGACCGCCTTCGGCGAGGAAGGGATAGCTCGCCGCGAGGGTGGCGCTGGTGTCCTGGTGGCGCGGCAACCGGAACCGACCCGGCGTGCGCAGGGCCGCCGGGCCGGGCTGCCCGGCCGTGGGCAAGGTGATGGTGGCCTTCTGCTCGGCCCGCTGCTGGCGGGCCTCCTGCCGGGCAGTCTCGCGGTCGGCTTCTCGTTGCTCGGCGGCGATCCGGGCCGCGGCGGCCCGGCGCTGCTTGCGGGTCTTGCGTCGCTCGCTGGCCGGGGCGACCAGGACCGCGGTGTGCAGACGCTCCTCGCGGTTCACAGTCCCAGCCCTCGATCGCGCTTGACCGCGGCGACACCGCGATGGGCGAACCATGAGCCGTCCCGTCCACTGGCTCCGCGATCGGTCGTGGTCTTGTGCGTGCTCTCACGGGCGAACGCCGAGGCAGCCGCCCCACGGCCCAGTCCAGCCTGCCCGACTGCCGGGCCGCCAGCAGAACCTGCTGGCCTGCTCAGCAGCTCGCGGGTCCCGAGCCCCGGTTCGGGCGGGAGCTGGTCGGCCGGGTCGATGGTGTGCTGGCGGTAGAGGGCGACGTGCCCGGCCTGCGGGTTGTAGACCATCCGGTAGTCGCCGCGGTCGGCCTCACGATCGAGCATCCCGCTGGGCGGATCGTCGTAGACGTGCCCGTTCTCCAACGCGGCGTCGGTGGTCTCGGTGCCGTAGTCGAAGCCGGTCATGTGGTCCAGACCTGCCTCGACACCGTCGCGGTCGATCACGTCGAGCACCGTGTCGGCGTCCTCGCCCTGGAGGAACGCGACGCTGACCCACCGGTGAGCAGGCCCCTGGTGGGTGGGATCTTCGCGCACCGGCGGCAGCGTCTGGGCTGCTTCGTGGCCGAGGGGATCGTGCCAGGCGATGCGGCTGGTGGCCTGGGAGCCGGCGTCCAGTCGCTCGGTGACGTCGTCGAGCAGGGTGCCGGCCTGGTGCAGCTCATCGGCGGCGGCCAGCGCGTCGTGAGCGCCGGTGAGGTGATCACCGGCGTCGTCGTGGGCGCGGGAGCGGTGGTCGATGTGCGCGGCGGCGAGCTGGTCGAGGGTCTGGCGCAGTGAGCGTGTGCTGGCCAGCAGGTCGCCGATCACCGGGTGCAGGTCGCGGGGGTAGTCGAAGTGGCGGGAGGCGTGCGCCAGCCCCCGTAGGGCCTCGGCGGCCTCGGTGGAGTCGGCGGCGGGATCATAGAACGTCGGCATGATGGGCCCTTTCTGGGATCGGTGGTGGGGACGGTCACGGCCCGGTGCCGCGACCACGAACGAGTGGGGTGTCATACGCGCCGGCACAGCGGCAGCGCGGCGGCGGTGAACGCCACGGCCTGCTGACCGACCAGGCGGCGGGTCTCGCAGGAGGACTGGATCGCGGCCTGCTCGATCGCGGAGACGGCGGCTTCGAGCTCGTCGACGGTCTCGGCGGAGACCGAGACCAGGCCCGTGTAGCGCAGCACGCCGTGTCCTGCGGTCAGGTCGCTTTCCTGGCGCAGCACGTCCTGGTATTCGGCGGTTTGCCCGGCGTCCTCGATCTGTCCGATCCGGGCTCGCTGGGAGGCGTCGGAGACGTATTCGACCTTCTTCTTGCGGATGTCGCGGACGGCCTGGTCGGTGCGCATCGGCGTGCAGATCAGCGAGAACGAGCGTTGGATGCCCGTCGTCAGCAGCAGCGGCGCCAGGAACGTGCCCGGATACACCTGCGAGCGTGGCCATTCGCTGATCCACAGCACGGCGTGGTGGGCCGAGTCGGTCCGCAGCCGCGTCCAGGTCTCGGTGACCGCGACCGGCCCGGCCGTGGCCAGGTCGTGGCCGAGCTCGCCGTGGCGTTCCAGGGTCGCTGCGATCGCCGGATCGTAGGCCGAGCGCAGGACGACGGCGATCTGCCCGGTGCCGAGCCAGTCGCCGGGGTTCAGGTCCGCCGCCCGCAGTGCCGCGGTCACGGTGGTCATCTCTTGGCGCAGCACGGCAGCGGCCCCGCGGATACCGCCGCCGGCGGTGCGTATCTGGCGGGCGGCGGCCTTCATGTCCAGGCTCAGGCTGATCGTCGAGGCGTGCCGCTCACCGGCGGGTCCGGCCCGGTCGATGAGCTCGGCGTAGGTCCTCGCCGGCCAGGACCCGTCATCGGTGCCGTGTTCGGACCACCATTCGGCCAGCCCCTGCCCGGCGTCGGGCAGGGTGCGCTCCAGCACCTGCACCGTCGCCACCCGTCCGGAGCGGCAGACCGTGGCCAGCGCCCGCCCCCAGCTGGTGACCCGGCGCTGTTGCTCGGCCGGGTCGAGGAGCACGAACGCTGGATGGGTGACCTCGACGATCGCGGTCAACGTGGACTGGTGCGGGTCATGGATCATGCCCGCCCCGGTCTCGGGGTCGACGTACTCGCGCAGTCGGGCCATGTCACCGGGCAGGGCGAGCGTGCCCTCCGGGCGCGGCACGACGATCCGGCGACGGTAGGCCAGCTGCCCGATGGTCGTGCGCCAGGCCCACCAGATGACGACGGGCAGCCACTCCACCAGGGGCCGGCCGGCCACGGGCACCCAGGTGATGGCCGCGGCGACCAGCCAGATCGGCGCGGTCATCGCGATCAGCAGGCCACCACCGGCGTAGAACGCCCACACCAGCGAGGCTCCGCCGATGCCCAGGGCGACGAGCTGGGAGACCGACAGGCCCAGCAGGACACCCCTGCGCGTCAACCGGGAGAACTTCACCGGGACCAGCTCGGTGCCCGGCGTCGAGCTGTCATCACTCGCGGACATGGCCTACTCCTTCCCCGAGGGCGTCTGAGCCGATCCGCCGCCAGCCGGCGGAGTCGGATTGGTCGGCAGCGGCGGCTGGGGCGCTGGAGGCTGCGAGGACGGCGGCTGGGAGGCCGGGGGCTGGCCGCCCTGGTTGTTCTGGCCGTTCTGGTCGGCGCCATCGGAGGCGCTCTCGGCCTGCCCGGCCACGGCCTGGCCGGCCTTCGGTCCCGCGGTGGCGGCCTTCTTGGCGACCTCCGCGCCGATGACCACCGCCGCGGCGGGGCCCGCTGCTGCCGCGGTGCCACCCGTGGCGCCTCCGCTGGTGCCGGCGGTCGCGGTGCTCGATCCGGTGGGAGTACCCGCGGGTGGTTTCGCCGGGGTCGGGCTCTGCTTGGGCCCACCACCACCCCCACCACCACCGCCTCCGCCGTCGCCGGGGCCGCCGCCGTCCTTGCCGCCGTCGAGGACCTTCTTGGGCTGATCGCCGCCGGGCTTGCCGGGCGTCGGGACGGGCCGGTTGAGTGCCTGCTTGGCCTCCTGCTCGGCGCCCATCGCGTGATACAGGTCGAAGCCCATGAAGGAGAGGAACTTATAGGTCATGTAGGGCGCGAACCCGGCGATCGCCATCAGCACGATCCCAGCCAGCGGATCGCTCACCGAGGCCAGATCACCGTCGATAGGGGCGGCAACCTGGGTGACCGCAACCAACAGGATCACGACCAACACGAGCTTGGACAGCACCAGGGCGATGACGAACATCGCCCACTTGCTGATCCATCCGCGACTGGCATCCCAGGACGCGCCGGAGAACGCCAACGGGGCCAAGGCGATCGTCACCAGCAGCAAGGCTTTGCGCACCAACAGGCTCAGCCACACGATCGCGGCCGCCGCGATCGCCAGGCCGGCCAGGAAGATGGTCAGGATCGCGGCGACTCCCGGAGCGCCCATGTTCAGCGCGGTCAGGCCGACGACGAGCGCGGCGATCTTGTCGCCCAGGGACTCGGTGGTCTCTCCGGCGGCCTGGATGATCCCGACACAGAGCTGGTCGACAATCTCCAGGGCCAACGCGGTCACCGTGATCACCACGAACGACCCGAGCACCGATTTCGCCAGCCCAAGGGCCGCGCGGGACAGGCCACCAGGTTCTCGGCGGATCATGGCGGTGATGAGCTGGAAGCAGAAGAACAGCAGCATCAAAAAGGCGGCGATCCCGAACACGAGGTTGTAGACCTCGACGTACTCCGGGCGCTGGACGTCGACCAGAGTCGTGGTGTCGAACACCGTCCAGACCGACTCGAACAGCCACGCCGCCGCTTCGCCCATCGCCTGGGCGAGCCAGTCGAACGGTGCCGAGATGAGGCTGGCAGCGGCTTCGCCCGCGGTATCGCAGACGGTTGAGATGACGGGAACATCGCACACACCCATCACGGACCTCCAAAGATGATGGGTGAGCTCAGACGCCCTGGCCGACGTTCCAGAAGAAATTGATCAGCGTGACCGACGCGCCACACACGATCGCCGCGCCGCAGGAGACCAGAACGCCGATCTTTCCCCTCCCGCTCAGATGCGGATTGCTGGAATTGGAGCCGTAAGCCCAGATAATCGCCGAGACGATCAGGGCGAGGACGCTGAGGATGAGACCGATGGTCATAGTCGCGCCCACGATCGTGCGCAGCGCCTCGATGCCCGGCAGGCCTTCGCTATTGGGGTCGATGTCAATCACGGCAGAACTCCCTTGGTCGAGAAATGGGTCGGTTCTGCTGCGAGGTGAGCGCGGCTGCCCTCGGCACAAGGACATGACAACGCCCGCCCCGGTCCGGGGCGGGCGTCACGGGTGCGCAACGGTGCTGGGTCTAGAGGGTGCCGCCGAGGTCGATGAGCCAGTTCAGCCAGGTCACCGCGGCACCGGCCAGGATCGCGCCGCCGAGGGCAACGAGGGTTCCGGCGCGTGCCTTCGCGGCCGCCTGGTAGTTGCCGGTCGCAGTGGCGATCGCCCAGATGATGCCCGAGACGATCAGCATCAGCACCGCGACGATCAGCGCGATCATCAACGCCGCACCGACGACCTCTTGGAGGTCGCCGATGCCACCCAAGCCCTCGAAATCGGGAAAGACATCCATCGCTCATCCACCCCCGCAGGGCGTGGTCCGGCACCAGCAGTAGACAGCATCCATGCCCCTCAGGTGCGCCGGCCGCCCGTCATCACCCCCACGGCCCCTCGCAGGCGCAGTATGCTCAGGGGGCACGCCGCCCGGATCGGGCACGACAGGGTGGGGCAACGCCGCCGCACCAGCCGAAACAGCGGCGCGACGGCACCGGCCTCCGACGCATGATTCGTGCATCAGATGCAACTTCGGAGATTATTCGGCGACAGTGACGTGCAGGTGGTCGAAGTGACCGCCGGTAACATTGTCCGGGTCGTGCATGCCACCGCCGCCGTAGTCACGCCACCCCTCATCGTCGCGGCTGAGACTCCAGATCTGTCCTTGCCAGATCAGGTACTCCACGCCCAAGGCCTCGGCGTTGTCCTTCATCCAGTTCGTGACCTCCCAGCCGGCCTCCAGTTGCGAGGGCGTCGGGTACTGGCCGATGGCATTGCCGAAAGCGATGTCGCACGCGCGGCCGAGCGGATGCTCCGAGGACTGTCCGGGCCGCGGCGACCAGCACGCCCAGGAGGTCTGGGGGTACCGACCGAGCGTCTGGTCGTGGAGGTGGAGCAGCCGGGCGGTGATCTGCCCGTCGCTGGTGGGGTCATCGACCATCCGGCTCGGGTCGCCCTCGATGGGGTCGGGCTCGCCGCCCGGTGTGGCCCCGTCCTCGGTGACGCAGCCCTCATCCCCGTCCGGTGCGCCGGTCTCGGCCTCGGGCAGGCCCGCGGCATCATGCGAGTTCAGCCAGGCGGCAGGATCGACATGGTCCCCGTCGGCGCCGCCCTCGCGGACCTCGAAATGCAGATGGGGTCCCGTGCTCATGCCCGAGCTGCCGACATCGGCGATGTGCTGGCCCGCGCTGACCTGATCGCCGACGGTGACGTGGATGCCATCGGCCCAGGAGTGGATGTAGGCGGTCGCGACGGTGGAGCCATCGATGGTGTGCTCGATGACGACGATCCCGCCGCTCGCGTCGCTGTACTCGGCGACGGTCACGCTGCCATCGGCGGCGGCCAAGATCGGGGTTCCGTCCGGGGCGGCGAAGTCGCTGCCGGTGTGCATCGTCTGCTCGCCGGTGATCGGATGCGTCCGCGGACCAAAGGGCGAGGTCGCCACCCAGGTGTCCTCCGGCAGCGGGAACACCACGCCCGAGGAGCCACGCTCCGCAGGGGCCGCCGCAGTCACGGCGCGACCAGCAGGCTCGACGGTGGGGCCGCCGCTGGCCGAGAGCGCGTCGAGGATCGTCTCGGCGACCGGATCGTAGTCGCGGTAGCGGTCCGGGTAGGCACTGACCTCGACCGCCTGGGCCGCCTCGGCGGGGTCCATCTGCTCCCAGCCGGGAATGTCCACCAAGCCGCGCGGTGACCCATGGTTGGGCCCGTCGGGTCCGCCGTAGAACGCGGACGCCTGATAGGTGGGGTCCATGAGGTCTTCGACCGATCCCCACCCCGATTGCGGGCGCATCTGGAACAGTCCGAGGCTGTCGTTGTCGCTGCCGTCCCCGTCGTTCGGGTAGTCCGCGCTTTCGGGGTAGGCCGAGGTGTTGGCAAGCTGGCGCAGGGTGGATTCGGTCAGGGCCGCCATGAGGGCGACCTTGATGCCAGGCCGGCCCACGCCCTCGATCCCCGAGCCGGTCTCGATGATCGTGGCGGCGTGCGTGAGCTGGTCGTGGTTCAGGGTGAAGCGCTCACCGGAGCGGGTCTCCACGTCGAGCTCGTCGGGCACCTCGCCGACCTCGACCGAGCCGCCGGGCACGGTGCAGTCGGCAGTGGCGGCGGGGTTCATCAGCAGCCCGACGCCGACGAGTGCGAACATCGGGCCGAGCAGCAGCACGGCGATGACAACCAGGGCGAGCTTCTTGGTCACAGCAGGGCCTCTCGTGCTCTCAGCGCAGGGGGTTGTCGAGTTCGGACAGGCGCAGCAGATGACAGGAGTCGGCGTCCTCGGGGCAGGCGAGGAAGATGGTGAACGCCACCGAGTGCTCGGATGAGACCGGATCGTCCTGCCAGATGCCTTCTCGGTGCCGGGTTCCCTCGATCGTGATCGCGGTGGCGCCCTCGGGGAGCTGGCCGGGCTGGGCTTGATCGACGGCCTCGGCCCAGGCTTCGGGGACGGCGGCGGTCTCGATGCTCAGGTACTGGCTGGTGGAGTGCTTGCGCAGCTCGATCCACGCTTCCCGCGAGGGCAGGTAGGTCGAGATGTCGGAGGCCAGCCCGGCCTGCTCGTACCCGGTCGGGTCGCCGACCTCGACGATCACTGAGCTGTAGTCCGCTGGCATCAGGCCATCGCCGGTATCCCAGGTGAACAGGGCTTCGGCCACCGACCGGGCGAAGCCTTCGGGGTCGTCGGTGGCGATGATGACCGGCAGTCGTGGCGTGAGCTTCTCGCTCGGCGGCGGGCCCACCGTTCGCTCCGACGGTGCCGGTGCCGGCGGGGTGTCGGTGTCGGGTGGGCCGATGAGCAGGCCGTAGACGCCGACGGCGATCAGCACGAGCAGGGCGATCCCGGCGATGATCCAGGCGACCAGCCGGCGGCGGGCGTGGGAGTCGTCAGTGGTGTTCATGACGCCCAGGTACGTGCGTGGCTCCCTGGGCCGGCCGGGCTCAGATGGCGTGCAGGTGCCCGCGTGCGGTGCGGGCCTGCTCGTCGCCGAGTGCCTCTCGTGCGGCACGCAGTTGCTCGGCGAAGTCGGCGGTGCCAGTGGCCACGCCCAGGAACATCTCGGCCTGCTCGTCGGTGAGCTCTGCGGCCAAGGTGGCTGGGTCGTAGTGGGTCCACCAGTCGGTCAGTTCCTCGAACGTCGTCAGGAAGGCCCGCACCGGCCAGCGGCCCGGCACGCTCTGCCGGGGCCGGCTGGGCTGCCCGCTACGGGGCCGCTTGGTCGCTTCGGCGGCTCGCACGCGGGCCAGGGCCTGCTTCGCCATCTCGTCCAGGTCGTCCTGGCGGCGCTCGGTGGCCTGACCGGCCAGGGAGCGCAGGCGCTCGTAGATCGGGTGGACGGGTGCGCCGGCCTCGATCTGTTCGAGCCCGGTCGCGGCCTCGGCCCGGACATGCTCGGCTGTGGCCGGGTCTTCGAGGAGCTGCTGGAGGAATCCGGTGCGCTCCAGTGTCGTGTAGGAGGCGCGGCCGGTGATCAGCCGGGCGGCCTGTTCGCGGGCGGTGCCCATCGCCCCGGCTGGAGCCTCCGCGGCGTCAGCCGGTGACGGTCCTGCCAAATTGGCAGGACCGCCGTTTCCGGGCTGGTTGTCGCTGCTGAACTGTGTGGCCTTCTTCCGCCGGGCAGCGTCCTCGGCCATCAGCGTCTTGGTCTCGCGGTACAGCGCGGCGGCCTCGGTCTGGGTCAGCGCCTTGTGATGGTTGTTGTCGTCCTGCTCGGCCAGCAGGTGCCCGAGGCGGTCCGAGACGCCCGAGCGAATCCATACCCCGGTCGTGCGCCAGTTGAGCTTCTTGATCGCCGTGAGCCGGCGGTAGCCGCAGACCAGCACGCCCTGGGAGGTCAACGTCAGGGGCTGGAGCAGCCCGTGCCGGTCGATCGAGGAGGCCAGCGCGTCGATGTCGCCCAGGTCGGTGCGATGCCGGGTGCCCACGACAATCGCGTCGACGGCCCAGTCGAGCTCGATGTGTCCGTCACGCGAGCCCATCGCGCCACCTCAGACTCGGTGCGGCCACGCTGATCGTGAGCACCAGGTCGTCATCGAGCAGCAGCATCGACAGGTTCTCGCCGATCACCAGCCGCAGCAGAAGGCCCTTGCCCTGGCTGGTGGCCGCATAGGCCGGGTTCGGGTGTCCCAGCAGCGTCTTGATCACCGACAGCCAGGACCACGCCGACAAGTCCAGAAGAGCACGGGAGTACTTGTCACGGCGCAGCGCCTCGAACGCGCTCTTGCGCGATCCGATTCGTGCCAGCTCGGAGCTGACGTGCTCCACGGCAGCACGCGCCGTGTCCGGCGGCCAGCCCAACATGGCGAACAGCGCGATCGCGTCTTCGACGGCGCTGGTCGCCGAGGTGTACGCCCGAATCGTGGCCTCGCCGCCGTAGTGCAGCGTCACCGGATCGGTGGGATAGGGGTCGGTGACCTGGAACTCGGGACGATAGTCCGTCAGCGGGTTCTCCCGGTCCGAGATGCGTTCGGCGTCGTGGAAGCGCGAGAACGTCGGGCGGCGAGCCTGATGCACCGAGCACAGCAGCCCGGCGGCGCGTTCCTCGGCGATGCAGGTGATCCGCACCGCGTGCGTGATCACGCCCCACGGATCGCACGCGGTGCGGGCGGCCTTGCTGCGCATCACGTCGAACGCCGCCGATGCGGCCTCCCACTTGTCCAGCCCGTGCTTGTGGGCCAGGGCCGCGTACTTCTCGGCGGCGTACTCCATCAGCTCGGCAGCGACAGGGTCCGATTGCCAAGCGCCGGCCTCGCCCTCGTGCAGCCGGATGAGCAGGCGACGGAGCCCTTCGCTGGTGGTGTAGTCCTCCGGCTCGCCGGTTCGTGTGGTGTGTGTGGTCATGATCGCGGCACCTCCTGGGAGGCAGGTGCGCACGAGGGCCCTCAGCGGGCGCTCGGGGATGGTTAGTCTTCGCATGGCCGGTCACCGCCTACGACCTTCCGACCGCGTCGCGCGTGGCCGCCCGGTGGGCGTGGCCGCGTCCGAACGCCTGGATCGGTGGCAGCTGCTTGGCTCGCTCGCCCACCCGGTGAAGTCCCCGGATCATCGGTGCGCGGGCCTTACGGGCCAGCTCGGTCTGGAAGTCGATCCCGCGTCCGGCCATTGTGGCCGAGCCGCGAGCGATCAGATCGGTGGGACGGACCCACTCCAGTCCGCGCCGTGCGTTCCGTGGCGACCCGCCCACGGCGGCGGTTCGGTTCTGGTCGACGTCGGCGGCCTGCACCGCCTCGGGTGTGCCGGGAGCAGGCGAGGAGTCCGGCTGCTTCGGACTCGGATCGACCCGATGACGAGTGCTCGGGCCCTGGCGAAGCGCATGCCGTGGGCTCAGGTGCTGGGGATGGGTGTCGGGGTTCATGATGGGTCCTCCTGGGTGTTCTCGTCGGTTTCCGGATGGTCTGCGTCGGCGGCGGTGAACCAGCGGCCGATGGTGCTGGGGTGGACGGCGAGCTCGGCGGCGATCTGTTTGTTCGACCAGCCCTTCTCCCGCAGTCGTGCCGCTCGGAGACGACGAGGCGCAGGCTCGCCCTGCGCCGAGGGCTCGTCCACCACGAGAGCAAGGCCCGCCGGTGCGGGGTCAACAGGCCTCGTCGGCGGCTCCGGCGGCGACTCGCGCTCGGCCCGCGGTGGTCGGGTTATCAGGGCGTGCGCGTCCTGAGCTGGGTTCAGAGCTTCGGCATCGGTGCCGGGCTCTCGTTGGCCGGTGGCGCGGGAGAAGCGCATGAGCACGACCAGCAGGTGTGTGGTGGCGACCTCGACCAGGGGTGGGACGGCCGAGACCAGCGCCGCGAGGAGACCGGGCACGCTCGTGTCGGCGGCGAGGATCGCGTGCGTGGCGTTGGCTGCGACCGACACCAGGGCTCCGGCGATCAGCAGTGCCCAGGCGTACCAGGCCGTCGTGTGCCCGTCGAGGGCGACGACGGCGACCGTGGCCACCACGATCAGACCATCGACGAGCATGGGCCACAGCCACGCCTGGCCGGCCGCGATGCCCGAGCGCTGCGCCAGATCGGCCAATGCGGTGTAGGACAACCAGAACGCGCCGGTCGCGATGACGACGTTGCCGACCGCGGCGGCTGCCACGGCGGATCGCCGGCCCTTCACGCCCTCGGCCATCACAGACCCCGTGGCGATGTCGGAGCCCGCGAGGCCGCCACACGGCAACGATCCACGGTCGGTGGGCCTGTCGACTGCTCGGTCCGAGTCGTCGGGGTGGTGGCGTGGACGCGGTGGTAGGCGTTGACGACGATGCGGCCGATCTCGCGGGCATCGAAATCTGGTTGCTCGGTGGCCTCGGTCAACGTGCCGGCCGCAACAGAGGGGTCCACGCCGTTCTCGGCCATCTTGCACGCGGCCCAGAACACACCTGAGTTGCGTTGCCCCTCGGGTACCCGAGCAGCCCAGCCGGCCAGCCGTCCCGCTGCCTCGCTCGGATTGGCCGCAAGCCCTGCGGGACGGGGCCGCGGCGGTGGCTTCGGATCGAGGAAGTCACGCAGGGCTTGGGCATCCACCGTCGAGACCCGGCCGGGATTGATCCTCTCGACCCGATAGACCGCCTCGGTGCCACCGACGGCACGTCGCGAGGGCGGGACGATGATGTAGCCGCCATCACCGCGAAAGTCGATCGCTGCCCGCCCCGCCTGCCACGAGCGCTGCTCCACGCCCTCGGTGGCCGGGAAGTACAGATGCAGGCCGCCCGAGGCAGAACGTGCGGCCAGCCCCCACCCCGACACCAGTCCGGCCCGGTCGGCGCGGTTGAGCGCGTCGTAGCCGTTGACAGGGCCATGGACATCAACGTCCACGACCACCGCCCCCGAGGCGGCACCCGTGGGCATCCCGATGTTCGCGGCCGGGAAACGGTGCCACCAGGCCTGCACCTGGGCCAGATCCGTGGTCGCGTTCTTGAACCCCTGCCCGGTGACGGGCTGCTTGCCGCCCGGTGCGCACGGGAACACCGGCACCCCGGCGCGAGCGAAGATGACGGCTGCCTCCGGTAGCGGCGTCGTCGCATCGATCTGCTGCACCGCCCAGATGAATCCTCGCCGGCTGGCCATCACAGCCTCCGCTCCGGCCGGGCTGTCGAGGCCGGGCGTCTCGCCGTATCGGGCCCTGCACTCTGCTGGGGTGTCCGCTCGCGGCCCGCGCTGGTGCGAGCTGGGCCGTCCTTGGCCAGACCGGGTGGGGTGCCGTCGGGCAGTCGAACAGTGTCGAGACCATCGAGGATGTCGATCGCTACCCGACGTACCCGCTCCCCGGTGGCCTTGACGACTTCGACCGGCTCTGTGCCATCGACCGTTGCCGCCCACCCCGACACGTACGGGATCGTGTAGTCGCTGGTGTCCATTCCATGAGCGGCGCCGACCATGAGCGCGACGGACTCGGCTTCGACCTCCGCGATCCCACGATGCTGGCGAGCCTCCTCCTGGTCGGGGCTGTGCATCAGCACATGCCCGAGCTCATGAGCCAGCGTCTTGACCTGGGAGGCGGCGTCCATGTTCTCCCGCACCGCAACCGATCGGTCGGTGAAGTTGGTCCGTCCGTTCGCGCCGTCGATCATGCCCTCATGCGGCACACGCATCAGCTCATACCCGGCGGCCTGCACCTGCCCGGCCAGTCCCTCCCACAACCCCTCGGGCGCTTCGCCTTGCAGCAGCGTCGGTTCCGGTGCCTTGGGTATCGGGTCGCCGCCGGTCTGGGCGACATCGAAGACCCGCGCGGGGACCACACCGACCATGCGTGTGCGGACGGCCTCGCCGGGCTTGGGCTTCTCATACCGGCCCAGGCGCCGCCAGGAGTCAGGGTCCTTCGGTGTCGCCGTGGCGAACCGTGCCTTGAACGGAGCGAGGATACCGTAGTGCTTCTGGCCTTTGAGGATGTGCCGACCCATCTTCTGCCACTGCCCGGCGCCGGCCACATAGGTCGGGAACGGCGAGGCCACTTTCCCGGCCGCATAGTTCGCCTCGTGCTGTTTCCAGATGAGAAGCGTGTTGTTGAACGACCGTGACCGGAACCGGGCGGCGAACCTCAGCGCGTCGGCCCAGTCCTCGCCCGTGATGAGCTGCTCGACCGCGCCGGTCAGCGTCTCGTGGAGCTCATCGAGCCTCGCTTCCCGCTTCTGGCGGGCCTCTTCCCTCGTCGCCATCGTCCGGCCTCCTCTCGGCAGGCCACCGCGTAGAAGCGGCAGACCCTGCACCAGCGAGGTGCGCCAGGCGCATCCGGCGAGTCAGACGGTCAGCGAACGACAGGATCGGTATGTTGGCCATCAGGAACGCGGCGGCACCTGACGTGGACTCACTGGACTACCAGCGACGGCTCTCCTACTGGGCGAGCGGAGGTCAAGTACGGTCGGACGCCGGACGAAGTGATGATTTCCCGGACGCGACTGCCCCTACAGCGGGCGTTCTTCACCAACGGGGCGCATGGCCCGATAGCGGCTCGGGCTGAGCCCGATGTGCTCGATGAACGCCTCCGTCGCCCGCGACCGGCTCGACCACCCGACCCGCCGGCCGACGCGGGCAACGGGGAGATCGGTTTCGCGCAGCAGCCGGGCCATCTCCTGAACACGCAGCATCGTCAGATAGGCGATCGGGGTCTTCCCGAACGCCTCAGCGAACACGCGAGTCAGCTGCTGCGGGGACAACCGCACAGTCTCGGCCAGCTCACCAAGCGTCCATGGATGTGCGATGTTCTCGTGGAGAGCTTCACGAGCGAGCAGCGATTCACGACGCAGTGGAGCAAACCGACGACTGCGCGGCAGCACCGGACGCGAGCGCGCCCGCTGCAACGGTGTCAGCCTCACAGGCGAGACGCGGATGAATGGTCCGAGCACATCCATGACGGCGAACCAGAGTGCCTGGAGTCGATTGAATCTCTCTCGGAATTGCTCCTCAACGCTGAGGGCCACCATCTCGTCCAGCCACGGCACAACCATCCCGGCCCGATCTCTGCCGAGCCGCAGGATCTGCGCAGGTTCAGAGTAGACCTTCTCCGCGAAGCTGGGCGCTTCAAGCCGGTCATGCAGCACCGCAGAGTGCTGCCAGAAGAACTGATCGAGAGCGAAATCGGTATCGACGTAGATCGAGGTGAACGTGACGAGTTCTTCGGGCTCGCTGCTGAACAGCACGTTCGGGCCAAGGAGAATTGCGTCACCGACGTTGACTGCCTGACGACCGAACTCGCTGAACATGATCGCCGATCCCGATCGGATGAACACGATCTTGAGGCAGTCGTAGACCATCGGACCGACAGGCCTATGCATCGTGCGTGTGTCCGCGACCAGAGGGATATGCCAATGCGCAGCACAGGAGCCGCTAACTGTCTCCGGCGTAACTGCGCACTCCAGCTGGGATTCGTCTGATCCACTCACCAATCTCGAACGCCTGCGAATCGAGTTGGCACGGCCGGCTTCGTACCATGAGCACCAGCGACTGATCGGCGTTTGGTGGGTGTCCGGCCCGTACCGGTCGTCACTGCCTTCGCCGACGCGGCAAGGCAGTCCACGGTTCTCATAAGGCCGGGGCTCACTACTCTCCGACGCGCAGCGACACCGCCCAGCGGGTCGCCCCGCAGCATCGTTGCGCCACGAGGCTCACCTCGGACGCTCCAACCATTGCCCGCAGCACATCTGCGATGCGGCTCACACGATCGCCTCCCTTCTTGCGGAATACCTGCCAGGGGTATACCGTTGACTTGTACACGTACCCGGTAGGGGTACTACTGCATAGAAGGAGGATACCTGATGGCTTCGAACGATTACCAGGTGACGGGCATGACCTGCGGGCACTGCGAGATGTCGATCCGCGAGGAGGTCGGCGAGATCCCCGGCGTCCAGGACATCCAGGTCAGCGCGCAGACCGGCAAGCTCAACGTCACCTCCGAGGGCGAGATCGACGATGCCAAGGTCCTCGCGGCGGTCGAGGAGGCCGGCTACTCGGCGGTGCGCGTCTGATGAAGGCCGGAGGACGGCTCGCGCTCTACGGGGCCGGGTTGGTGGTGGCGTTCGGCGGGGCCTTCGGCCTCGCCGGCGCCGTCATTCCCGACAGCTTCGTAGCAGCATGGGCAGAAGGAAGTGACGTGAACACACACGGTGAAGGGCACGGCGGCGCTGCGCAGGAAACTGCGGAGCCCGCTCTGAACGGGGTCTCCGCAAGCGCGGACGGCTTCGTGCTCTCCCCGGTCCAGGCTCCCACGGCTGCAGGCGAGGATGGAAAGCTGAGCTTCCAGATCCTCGACGAGTCTGGCGAAGCGGTGACCGAGTACACCACCGCACACGAGAAGGACCTGCATCTGATCGCCGTTCGCACCGATGGTACCGGTTTCCAGCACGTGCACCCCGAACTCGACACGAGCACAGGCACTTGGTCGGTGCCGTGGACCTGGGACGAAGCCGGCACCTACCGCGTGTACGCCGACTTCACACCCGCGGGCGAGGGAGCCGAAGGCATCACCCTGACTCGCGCCGTCGAGGTGGCGGGCGACTTCACCCCCGTCGAGACCGAGGCTCAGATCACCGACGAGGTCGACGGATACACCGTCTCCCTGAACGGCGACCTCACTGCGGGCACCTCAAGCGAGCTCACCATCTCGGTCGAGCGCGACGGGGAGCCGGTGACCACGCTGGAGCCCTACCTGGGCGCGTTCGGTCACCTGGTGGCGCTGCGCGAAGGCGACCTCGCCTACCTGCACGTCCACGCCGAGGGCGACGAGCCCCAGGCCGGGGACACGGCCGGACCCGAGATCGGATTCGCAGCGGAGGCCCCGACCGCCGACCGCTACCTGCTCTACCTGGACTTCCAGGTCGACGGGCAGGTGCACACCGCCGAGTTCGTGATCGACGCCAAGCATGGTGACGGCTCGCAGACAGACGATTCGCATACCGACGGCCACTGACCCGCAGGGACTGGCGTCGCACGAGAGCTGAAGAGAGAAGGAAGAGGATGAGCACATCAGCGCCCCCCACCGGTGGGCCGGACATCGAGCTGGAGATCGGCGGGATGACCTGCGCCTCCTGTGCGAACCGGATCGAGAAGAAGCTGAACAAGCTCGACGGCGTCGCGGCCACGGTCAACTACGCCACGGAGAAGGCCAAGGTCACCGTGCCTGCCGGCTACGATCCGGCACTGCTGGTCGCCGAGGTCGAGAAGACCGGCTACACGGCTGCGCTGCCCAAGCCCAAGGACACCACGGCGAACACGTCGGAGACCGAGGCCGGGGAGGAGGAAGACACTGAGCTCACCTCGCTGCGCCATCGGCTAGTCGGCGCCATTGTGCTCACGGTTCCCGTGATCGCCATGGCCATGATCCCCGCACTGCAGTTCGTATATTGGCAGTGGGCCTCGCTCGCGCTTGCCGCCCCGGTGATCATCTGGGCAGCCTGGCCGTTCCACAAGGCCGCATGGACGAACCTCAAGCACGGCACCGCGACGATGGACACACTCATCTCGATGGGCACCTCGGTCGCACTGCTGTGGTCCGTCTACGCACTATTCTTCGGAACCGCTGGCACACCCGGGATGACGCACCCGTTCGAGTTCACGATCGCTCCCTCGGATGGCGCGGCGAACATCTATCTCGAAGTTGGCGCGGGCGTGACGATGTTTATCCTCGCCGGCCGCTACTTCGAGAAGCGCTCCAAGCGCCAGGCCGGGGCCGCGCTGCGCGCCCTCCTGGAGCTCGGCGCGAAGGAAGTCGCCGTGCTCCGCGACGGCGTTGAGGTGAAGATCCCCACCTCTGACCTCCAGGTCGGCGACGAGTTCATCGTTCGTCCGGGCGAGAAGATCGCCACCGACGGCATCGTGACCTCCGGCTCCTCCGCGGTGGACGCCTCCATGCTCACCGGCGAGTCCGTACCGGTCGAGGTCCGCGAGGGCGACTCGGTCACCGGTGCCACCGTCAACGCGGGCGGCCGCCTTGTCGTGCGGGCGACCCGTGTCGGCTCGGACACGCAGCTTGCGCAGATGGCGAAGCTCGTCGAGGACGCGCAGACTGGCAAGGCCGAGGTGCAGCGTCTGGCCGACAAGATCTCCGGCGTGTTCGTGCCGATCGTCATCGTCGTCGCGTTCATCACCCTCGGCGCCTGGCTGGGAGGCGGATTCCCCGTCGCCGCCGCGTTCACCGCAGCGGTCGCCGTGCTCGTCATCGCGTGCCCCTGCGCGCTCGGGCTCGCGACTCCGACCGCGCTGCTCGTCGGCACCGGCCGCGGGGCGCAGATGGGCATCCTCATCAAGGGCCCGGAGGTGCTGGAGTCCACCCGCAAGGTCGATACCGTCGTGCTCGACAAGACCGGTACCGTCACCAGCGGCAAGATGACCCTTACCGATGTGATCACCGAAGCCGGTGTGGACCGTGCCGAGCTGCTGCGCCTCGCGGGTGCGCTGGAGGACTCCTCGGAGCACCCGATCGCTCAGGCGATCGCCAAGGGCGCCACCCAGGAAGTCGGCCAGCTGCCCACGCCAGAAGACTTCGCCAATGTCGAGGGCAAGGGCGTGCAGGGCATCGTCGAGGGCACCCCGGTCGTCGTCGGACGCGAATCGCTGCTGGCCGATTGGTCGCAGAAGCTCTCTCCGGAGGTCGCACAGGCGAAGGCTCAGGCCGAGGGTGAAGGCAAGACGGTCGTCGCGATCGGCTGGGACGGTGCTGCGCGCGGCATCCTCGTCGTCGCCGACACCGTCAAGCCCACGAGCGCAGAGGCGATCCGCGGGCTCAAGGAGATCGGCCTGACCCCGGTGCTGCTCACCGGTGACAATGAGGCCGTGGCCCGCCAGATCGCCGCCGAGGTCGGCATCGAGGAGGTTATCGCCGAGGTGCTGCCCAAGGACAAGGTCGACGTCGTCACCCGTCTTCAATCCGAGGGCAAGATCGTCGCGATGGTCGGCGACGGCGTCAACGACGCCCCCGCGCTCGCGCAGGCCGACCTGGGCCTGGCGATGGGCACCGGCACCGACGTCGCGATCGAGGCCTCCGACATCACCCTGGTCCGCGGTGATCTGCGGGCCGCGGTCGACGCGATCCGTCTGTCCCGTAAGACCCTGTCGACGATCAAGACCAACCTGTTCTGGGCATTCGCCTACAACACCGCCGCGATCCCGGTCGCAGCGCTGGGCATGCTCAACCCCATGCTCGCAGGCGCGGCGATGGCGTTCTCCAGCGTCTTCGTCGTCGGCAACAGCCTCCGCCTGCGCGGGTTCAAGAGCGTCGCCACGAAGTGACGAACGAGAACCCACCCATCCACACGAATCCAACAACGAAGGAACACCAGAGAATGAGCAGCTGCTGCAGCACGAACGAGACTAACCCCGCCGCCGAGAACGGTGGACGCGAGAACCTGCTCGGCGGGGGAGCCGATGACATGACCACCTGCCCGGTCATGGTCGGAACCCCGGTCAGCAAGAAGACCGCCGAAGCCGCCGGACTCTACCGCGACTTCGACGGCGAGCGCTACTACTTCTGCTGCGCCGGCTGCGGCCCCGCGTTCGATTCGGATCCGGCCAAGTACGCCGCCAACATGGCGTAATCCACCAGCGTGCGGGGTGCCGCGGCACCGCTGCGGCACCCCGCCACCTGATCGGAGCGAACCGACATGACCACTACGACCCCCACCACCGAAACCCACCTCGACACCTACCCCGCAGGAGGCGACGGCGACGCGTCCGACCACGGATACATCAGCGACAAGACGAAGTACCGCAATCGCCTGCGACGCCTCGAAGGCCAGATCCGCGGCATTGATCGGATGGTCGACGAGGACCGCTACTGCATAGACATCCTCACCCAGATCTCCGCAGCCACCAGGGCACTCGAGAACGTCGCCCTCGGCCTGCTCGACGATCACCTCAAGCATTGCGTCCTCGACGCCGCAGTCGCCGGCGGACCAGTCAGCGAGCAGAGGCTCGGCGAGGCATCCGAGGCCATCGCCCGCCTCGTTCGCTCCTGACGCCGACGCACCAGTTCGACCACGACCAGCAGCCCAGGAGTTCCTCTATGACCACCCAGCACGTCCTCATCCTCGGCTCGGGAGCAGCCGGGGCCGCAGCCACCCGCACTCTCGCCTCACGCGACGATGTCCGGGTGACGCTGGTGACCCGCACCGGGGAGACGCCCTATACGCGGATGCTCATCAAGGGAATCGCGTTCGGTCCGACACCGCCGGAGATGATCAAGCTCCCGCTGCCTCAGATCGAGGTCATCGCCGACACCGTGCTCGAAGTCGACACCTCGGCGAAGCAGGTCCGGCTGACCTCCGGCGCACAGGTCTCCTACGACGCGCTCATCGTCGCGACCGGGAGCATGCCCCGTTCCCTGCCCGCTGACGTGTTCGGCGACGACGCCGGACAAGGGAGGGTCACCGCTCTTCACTCCGTGGAGGATGCCCTCGGCATCCGAAAGTTGCTGACCGGCCTGGGACGGCCGGCGCGCGTGGCGATCTACGGCGGCGGAATCATCGCAGCCGAGACCGCCTCGTCGCTGCAAGCCGACGGACACATGGTCACGCTGGTCTCTCGCAGTTCCGTTCCCGGCATCGGAGCGTTTGGGGCGCCCGTGGCTGAACGCCTCGCCGCCGACCATGCCGCCAAGGTGCAGACTCGATTCGGTCGCACTCTCCAGCATGTCGACGAAACAGAATCCGGTGTCGCCATCACCCTCGACGACGGCGATCCTATTGTGGCCGACTTCCTCCTCGTTGCGCTCGGCACGACGCCCGCAGCCCCGTCACCGTGGACGAACGGCATCGACGTCGACGATCACCTCCGCGCCGCAGCAGACCACGTCTACGCCGCTGGAGGTGTGGCCACGCATCACGACGAAGCACTGGGCGCCTGGCGCATCGACCATTGGGAAGACGCCGCCGCGCAGGGTGCGCACGCCGCACAGGCCGCATTGCACGACCTCGGCATCAGCGACGATCCGAGCACCTACCTGCCACGCAGCCCCTACATGGCGATGGTCTACGGTCAGATGATCTCCGGAGTCGGGTACACGGCCGGCACAAACACCTACCTGGAAGCCGGCGAGGAGTTCATCGTCCGCCACGAGACCGACGGTATGGTCGTCGGCGTCACCGGCATCGACGCGGTCGGCACCGTCTACCAGTGGGGACAGCAGCTCCACGGCGTGCAGGCCTAGGCGATGGCGGGAGACTGTACCAGGCAGATCCCACGGCGGGGCTTCCTGCTCTCGCTGGCAGCGACCATTCTCATGATGGCGGCTGCCAGCGCGCCGTCGTTGTTCTACCCCCAGATCGCCGAACGGCTCGAGCTCGTTCCCGTCGCCACCACATTCGTATTCGCGGTCTACACCTTCACCCTCCTGGCCGCGCTGCTCTACCTCGGACCGCTCTCCGATTACATCGGCAGACGTCCGGTCGTAACCGCCGGTTCCCTGGCGCTGGCACTGAGCCTGGCCATGTTCTGGTTCGCCGGCGGCCTCGCGACACTCCTGGTCGCACGCGCTCTGCAAGGGCTCGCAGCGGGTCTGCTCATCCCGGCCCTGTCGGCGATGATGATCGACTTCGAGCCGCCGTCGCATCCGAACATCGCAGCCCTGTGGAACACGATCGGGCCGATGATCGGTCTCGGGACCGGGGCACTCGGTGCTGCGCTTCTCCTCGATCTCACCCCCGAACCGACAGCTGCGGTCTTCGGCCTGCTCGTGCTCGCCTTCCTCATCGTGGCAGCGACGGTGTGGATCACACCGGAATTGGTCCCCAAGACCCGGTTACGACGTGGCGACCTCCGCCCGCGGTTCACCGTGCCACCGCACCTGCGCCGCATGTTCACCGCCGGTGTGCCCGCGATCATCGCTGGGTGGGCGACCAACGGACTCTTCCTCGCGCTCGGAGCCGGCCTCGTCGGCAGTGAGCTCGGGGGCTCCACGCACACCCACGCGGGCATCGTCATCTTCGCACTGGCGATCTCCGGAGTCACCGCCTCGTCCGTCCTGCAGCGGCGTTCCGCCCGCACCATCAGCCTGTATGCGACCAGCGCCCTGGCATTCGGCACCGCAGTGAGCATCGGCGCCCTCGCACTCGGTTCCTACCCGGCCTACGTCGCGTCGGTCGCGATCGTCGGTTCCGGGTTCGGCACAGCGTTCCTCGGGGTGCTGCGCACACTCATGCCCCACACGGCATCGTCGGAACGCGCCGCCGTGATGGCTGTGATCTACACGGTCGCCTACCTCGCATTCGGTGTGCCCACCATTGTCGCCGGGTTGCTCGTGCCGGTGCTCACCCTGTCAGGAACCATGACAATCCTCGGTGCGATCATCATCGCCCTCAGCCTTGCAGCCACCGTCCTGCGCCTGCGCATCCCGCAGGCGGTCGCAGGCCCGGCAGAGACTGACGACCTCCCCGAGCCTCCCACTGACTCTCACCGCCGATCCGCACCCGACCGAGAAGAGCAGCCATGACCTATGTGATCGCGCTTCCCTGCGTGGACGTCAAGGACCGCGCCTGCATCGACGAATGTCCTGTCGACTGCATCTACGAGGGCGAACGCTCGCTCTACATCCATCCCGACGAATGCGTTGACTGCGGAGCCTGCGAACCGGTCTGTCCCGTCGAGGCCATCTACTACGAAGACGACCTGCCCGACGAATGGTCTGATTACTACAAGGCCAACGTCGAGTTCTTCGACGAATTGGGTTCTCCCGGTGGAGCCGCGAAGATCGGACCGGCGGGCTTCGACCATCCCCTCATCGCCGCATTGCCCATCCAACATGAGCAGTCCCTCTGAGAAGGACAATTCGATCTATCCACACCGGTACAACGCGCGATCCTTGACTAGTACCCCCTGGGGGTATAAGGTAGGCATGTTGATGAAAGGAGCTGACATGCAGAGGAGACTGCGAGCAGGGCTGGCAGCAGGAGCGCTCGGAGTGACACTCGTGCTCGCCGGTTGCGGCAGCGGAGCAGACGAAGACCAGCAGGCCGACCCTTCGGCTACTGAGGAGCATCAGGGCCACGGCGGCGACAACGCAGAAAGCGGTGATGAGGAGATGGATCACTCGATGGAGCACCCGATGGACGGCGGACCGGCACCCGAGGGTATCGCCGAAGCCAGCGACCCCGCCTACCCGGTCGGCACAGAGGTACAGCTCACGGCCGACCACATGGAAGGCATGGACGGTGCGACGGCGACGATCTCCGGCGCATTCGACACGTACACGTACTCCGTGAACTACACGCCCGCAGGTGGCGGCGCCCCCGTCACGGACCACAAGTGGGTCGTGCAGGAAGAAATCGAGGATGCCGGCGACGAGCGCCTGGCCGATGGCACAGAGGTGACGCTGCTCGCCGAGCACATGGAGGGCATGGAGGGTGCGACGGCCACCATCGCTTCGTCCACCGATGAGACGGTCTACATGGTCGACTACGAGACGGACGGCATGAAGATGACGAACCACAAGTGGGTCGTCGAGAGCGAGATCCAACCAGCGTCCTGAGCCGACGTTCGCTTGCCCGGCGACCGGGTGAGCGGCAATCGGCATGGCTCGATGACGGAGGAGGGGAACGATGACGGACCCGAACTCACACCAGCACCACGGTCACGGAACCGATGCACCCGCTCACGGCGAGCATCACCACGGGTCTGTGTCCGCGCACGCCTCGGCGGAGGCGCACGGCACGCGCGAGGGTCAGCACACCGGGCACCAGGGCCACGCCATGGACCACGGGCAGCACTCAGACCACACGGGCCTCGACGAGCACGGCGGCCACGGTGAGCACGCCCAGCACGGTGGCCACGGAGATCACAGCGGCCATGGCGGTCACGGTGATCACGTTGGCCAGTTCCGCCGGCTGTTTTGGATCAACCTCGTCATCGCCATCCCCGCGGTCACCCTCTCGCCGATGTTCGCCATGCTGCTGGGCTACGAGGTCCCCGGCTGGGCGGGCTGGGTCGCCGCGGTACTGGGCACCGTCATGTACGTCTGGGGCGGCAGGCCCTTCCTCACCGGCGCAGTCAGCGAGTTGAAGTCCCGCAAGCCCGGGATGATGCTGCTCATCGCTCTGGCGATCACGGTGGCCTTCTTCGCCTCCTGGGCCGCGACCCTCGGGCTCGTCCATCACGAGCTGGAGTTCTGGTGGGAGCTGGCGCTGCTGATCGTGATCATGCTGCTGGGCCACTGGATCGAGATGCGCTCCCTGGCCCAGACCACCTCGGCGCTCGACTCGTTGGCGGAACTGCTGCCCGACGAGGCCGAGCGCGTTGAGGGCGAGAACGTCGTTAAGGTGGCCCCAGCCGACCTCGACGTGGGCGACGTCGTGATCGTGCGTCCCGGCGGCAGCGTCCCGGCCGACGGCACCATCGTCGACGGCCGCGCCGACATGGACGAGTCCATGATCACCGGCGAGTCCCGCCCGGTCTCTCGGGGCGAGGGCGAGACAGTCACTGCCGGCACCGTCGCCACGGACTCCGGCCTGCGGGTGAAAATCACCGCCACCGGCGACGACACCGCCCTGGCCGGCATCAACCGGCTCGTCACCGAGGCCCAGAACTCCTCCTCCCGCGCCCAGCGGATCGCCGACAAGGCCGCGGCCTGGCTGTTCTGGTTCGCCCTCGGCGCGGCGCTGGTCACCGCAGTCGTCTGGACGCTCATCGGCATGCCCGACGAGGCCGTGGTCCGTACAATCACCGTGCTCGTCATCGCCTGCCCCCACGCCCTCGGCCTGGCGATCCCGCTCGTGGTCTCCATCGCCACCGAGCGCGCCGCCCGCGGCGGCGTGCTGGTCAAGGACCGCCTCGCCCTGGAGTCCATGCGGCAGGTCGACGCAGTGCTCTTCGACAAGACCGGCACACTGACCAAGGGCGAGCCCACCGTCACCGGCGTCGAACCGACCGGCGACCTCGACGCCGACCAGGTCCTCGCCCTCGCGGCCTCGGCCGAGGCCGACAGCGAGCACCCGCTCGCCAAGGCCATCGTCACCGCCACCAAGGACAAGGGACTCGCCCTTCAGCAGGCCAGCGGCTTCTCATCCTCGCCCGCCGTCGGAGTCACCGCGACCGTCGCCGGCCAGGAGGTCCGCGTCGGCGGCCCCCGGCTGCTTGAGGAGACCGGCCAGGACGAGGTCGGCACAGCCGAGGAATGGCGCTCTGAGGGCGCGATCATCCTGCACGTCCTCCGCGACGGCCAGGTGGTCGGCGGCCTCAAGCTCGCCGACGAGGTCCGCCCCGAATCCCGCGACGCCGTCGACGCCCTCCACGCCCTGAGCGTCGAGGTCGTCATGATCACCGGCGACGCCGAGGCAGTGGCGAACGAGGTCGGCAAGGAGCTCGGCATCGACCGCGTCTTCGCCGGCGTCCGCCCCGAGGACAAGTCCGCCAAGGTCGCCCAATTGCAGCACGAGGGCAAGAAGGTCGCCATGGTCGGCGACGGCGTCAACGACGCCCCGGCACTGGCCCAGGCCGACGTCGGCATCGCGATCGGCGCCGGCACCGACGTCGCCATCGCCTCGGCCGGGGTCATCCTCGCCAGCTCCGACCCCCGGTCGGTGCTCTCGATCATCCAGCTCTCACGACGCGCATACGGCAAGATGAAGCAGAACCTGTGGTGGGCAGCCGGCTACAACCTCATCTCCGTGCCGCTTGCGGCCGGTATCCTGGCACCGGTGGGATTCGTCCTGCCAATGTCGATCGGCGCGATCCTGATGTCGGCCTCCACCGTGGTGGTTGCGCTCAACGCCCAACTCCTGCGGCGCATCGACCTCACACCCGAAGCCAGCACGCGTTCCGTCCTGGAACGCCAGAAGTAAGGACATGCCCATGTCTGTCGACACTGATCCTCATCAGCACGGATACATCAGCGACAAGGAGCGCTACCTCGGCCGCATGAAGCGCATCGAGGGTCAGGCCCGCGGGATCGCGAAGATGATCGATGAGGAGAAATACTGCATCGACATCCTCACCCAGGTATCCGCCCTGACCCGCGCCCTCCAGGGGGTCGCGACCGGTCTACTCGACGATCATCTCAAGCACTGCGTGCTCGATGCAGCGAAGCTCAGCGACGAGGCGGCCGTCGAGAAGATCCAGGAAGCCACGGACGCCATCAACCGGCTCGTGCGCTCCTGATCTCGGACCCCGACGGCCGCGTTCCAGGACACGGCGGGCACAAACCCTCACGATGCCAGCGCGCCTGATCCTCGCCGACGCGCCGTCCGCCCGCGATGCGCTCACCTTCGCTCAACGGGCCGCGTGGGCCGGCGCCCACGGCGTGCGCTTGCAGGCCGCGGCCGGGCTGCTGTGCATGAGTGCGGCTGCGCTAACGCCCCGTGGTCCGCTCGACCGCACCCCTACGATCCTCGTCCTTCGCACGCTCCGCTCCGACGCCGAGCTGCAGTGCGACGTCACCGTCGAAACCCTGACCGCGACCGTCGACCCCCTGGCCCTCGAACTGCCGGAGACCTCGCTGGCACCCACCTGGACCAGCGTCGAACCCCCGCAACACGGGTGGAGACACATTGCGGTTGTGTCCAGTCTGACGCTGATGCGTAGCGCCCGTGCCGGCATCGAGGCCGTCGCCCAAGCACTTCCCGACAAACCCGGCGACGATGTCGTCCGCAAGATCCGGGGCATGGTCTGGGGCACCCCGGACACAGCCCTCTCGTCGCTGCCGCAAGGCGTCGCGTTCGCCGCCTACGTGTTCGGGTTCCTCAGCGCCGGAGGAGAGGCCGCGATCTCCACCGCCGGCCGTTGGACGCGGTTGACCCTCCCGACTGGACACGTGCTCCTGCGCGGGCCCGTCGTCTCTGGCCTCACCTCAATCCGCCGCACCCGGCCACGCGTCTCCGAGTCCTTCACACCAATCGGATGATACTTGATACCCCATAGGGGTAATGGGTAAGATTGGTGACTATGAGAGAGGCTGAACACGCGCACGCCACGTATGACACACCGCACCTGGATGCGGCGGTCGAAGTCTTCGCGTTGCTGGCGAATCCGGTGCGAGTGAAGATGATCCTCGCCATTCGCGACATCGAGGCCTCTGCCAATCACCTGGCGGACATGGTCGACCTTCCCATCGACCAGACCTCCCACGAGCTTGACCGTCTGGAGTCGGCCGGGATTGTGAGTCGGCAGCGACGCGAGTCCGGCGACTTCTACCTATTGACCGGTGTGCATGCCGGGGCGCTGGCTGAGGCTGCGATCTTCCATGCCGAGCATCAGCAGCAGGAACGCATTCGTGCGGGTTCTCCCACCTCGAACTCGCGACCGAACTGACGAAGGAGGCATCATGCCCCGTTTTTCCCGATTGACCCCTGAGACCGCAGTGGGGGCCTCACGAGACTTGCTCGGCGATCTCGTCGAGCGGCACGGCGAGGTCGGAGACATGGTCTCGACGATGGCGCACTCCCCGGCGGTGCTCGGCGGTTATCTCCAGCTGAGCAAAGCCATGCGTCGCGCCAAGCTCGACCGCAAGGTCAGCGAGCTCGTTTCGATCGCCGTGCAGTCGCAGCAGGGATGCGGAATGTGCCTGGCCTCGCACATCAGCGCGGCACGATCGCTCGGGGTCAGCGATGACGAGATCGCACTCGCCCAGCAGGGTACGGCGATGACCGGCCCGGTCGCGGCGATGATCGCGCTCGGCCTCCAGGTCTACCGTGAGCCTGCGTCGATCACCGACGAGCAGATCGACGAGCTTCGGGGATACGGGTACTGCGACCGTGAGATCTCTGATGTCGTCGGGGTCGTGTCGCTGAACATTCTCACCGGCGCCTTCAACCTGGTTGCCGGCCTCACGCCGGGCGACTGATCTCGCCGGCGACTTGGTGCCTTGGCCGAGAGGATAGGCAGCGGTCTGCAAAACCGTTTACACGGGTTCGAGTCCCGTAGGCACCTCCACTTTCCGCTGAGTCCAATAGGACACGCGTCGCAGGAGGCCGGTAGTCCACCCTCGGGCGCGCCGGGACCTCTGAGCTTCATTCCGCGTCGAGCGACAGATCACACTCGACAATATCGCCCTAGAGCGATATGATCGTCCTATGACGATGATTCAACAGGAGGGGGCAACCCTCGACGAGGTGGCGACGGCAGCGTACGCCCACCTGTTCCAGGCATTTGCGGAACCGACGAGGTTGGCGATCGTGCAGCACCTCGCCTCGGGTGAGCACCGGGTCCGCGATCTGGTCGAGCACATGGGCCTGGCCCAGTCCACGGTGAGCAAACATGTCGGCTTCCTGGTCGAGTGCGGCCTGGCGACGATGCGCCCGGAAGGGCGCTCCACCTGGTACTCGCTGACACAGCCCGAGCTCCTGCGTACCCTCATCGCCGCTGCCGAATCCCTCCTCGATGCCACCGGCACGCAGGCCCTGCTCTGCACGCACCTGCGACTCCCACATATCCACCACGCGACAGATACGGAGAAGAAGTAGACATGGGCGCAGGACACAATCACGGCCCCGCCGCTAGCGAGACCGGGCACCCCGGAGATTTCCGCAAGAAACTCTGGATCGCATTCTCGATCACCGCGACGATCGTCGTCGCCCAGGCCATCGGCTCGGTCATCACCGGCAGCCTCGCGCTGCTGACCGACACCGCCCACGCCATCACCGATGCCTCCGGCCTGCTGGTCGCACTGATCGCCGCGACGCTGATGCTCAAGCCCGCCAACTCCAAGCGCACCTGGGGGTTCCGGCGTATCGAGGTGATCGCAGCCCTCGGACAGTCGGCACTGCTGCTGGTGGTGGGCACGTACGCCGCCATCGAAGGCATCCGGCGACTGTTCGAGCCGCCGGAGGTGCCCGCAAGCGAACTGCTGATCTTCGGCATCATCGGCCTGGTCGCGAACATCATCGCCATCACCATCCTCGCCTCCAGCCGCGGTTCGAACTTCAACATGCGCGCCGCGTTCCTCGAAGTCCTCAACGACGCTCTCGGCTCGCTCGGAGTGATCATCGCGGCGATCGTCATCGCCACGACCGGGTTCATGCAGGCCGATGCCATCGCCGGACTGCTCATCGCCACACTGATCGTGCCTCGCGCGTTCAAGCTGATGCGCGAGACCACCAGCGTCCTCATGGAGTTCACTCCTAAGGGCCTCGACCTCGACAAAGTCCGCTCACACATCCTCGAACTCAACCACGTCCAGGATGTCCACGATCTGCACGCCTCCACTGTGGCGACCGGCCTACCGACCCTGACCGCCCACGTCGTCGTCGACGACGAGTGCTTCACCGACGGTCATGCCGCCCAGACGCTCCAAGAGATCAAAGACTGCGTCGCAGGACACTTCGAGGTCTCCGTCCATCACTCGACCTTCCAGATCGAGACCGAGCACATTGCCGAACATGAACCGGAAGTCAGCAAGCACGACTGAACGCAGCGCCCCCTCCCGGGCTCGTACCGGGCGGGGGCGCTTCCGCATCACGCAGGTAGGCACTACCCCTATGGGGTACTATGGCCAATTGGCACCGCGGGCAGACACGACAAGGAATCCCATGAAGAACCTCAGGTCATTCCCGAAGTACGGCGGGAAGAAAACCGCTGCAATCACCGTCGTGGTCGGCGCTTTCCTGCTCACCGGATGCACGGCCGCCAACGACTCACCCTCAGTCACCTCGGCCAGCGGAGCCGAGATCCTTGCCGAGAATGGCCTCGACGGCCTCGACGTGCGGGAGCTGATCGAAACGCTCGATGCGATCCCGCTGGACGATCGCACGGAGACCTTGACCACGTCGATCACTGCGGAGACGGTCACGCTCACCGATCAGCACGAACGCACGGCAGAGGTGCGGTTGCCCAGTGACGAGATCTACGTATCCGTCGCCCCGTATCGGTCGCAGACCCATGATTGCTACTACCACAGCCCGACCGGATGCCTGGGTGAGCTGCGCAACGCAGACGTGGCCGTAACGGTGACGGATGCGACGACCGGCGAGACGATCGTTGACGAGGAGTTGAGAACCCTCGACAACGGCTTCGTCGGGATCTGGCTGCCCCGAGGCATCGAGACATCGATCTCGATCACCCACGACGGCCAGACCGCCACCTCCGAACTTTCGACCGTCGGCGACGATGCGCAAACCTGCCTGACCACGATGCGACTGGTCTGAAACCAGCACCACGGGAATACCCCCACAGGGTAGGGCGTTGTGGTGTGCGTGCGGTCTATCGCACGCGACGTGTAACAGGAAGGAAAGCAGTCCCATGAGCGAAGTCATCACCGTCGACACCCAGACCTTCGATGAGGTTGTGCTCCAGAGCGAGGTTCCCGTTCTCGTGGACTTCTGGGCGGCCTGGTGCGGCCCGTGCCGTGCGATCGCGCCGGTCCTGGACCAGATTTCGGCCGAGCAGGATGGAAAGCTCCTCATCGCCAAGCTCAATGTCGACGAGAATCCCGACATCGCCTCGCGCTACAACATCAGTTCGATCCCTGCGATGAAGGTCTTCGACAAGGGTGAGATCGTGCGCGAGATCATCGGGGCGATGCCGAAGCCGCAGATCGAGCAACGCCTCGAAGGCATTATCTGAGGCTCGGCCGTCGAACTGTTCCCGAACTCCGCCGACCGTTGCGCGGCAGTTGATGGTCGCCCGACTCAGCGTGGTTGCATACGTAATGCAAGACTGCGCAGTGCAACGAGCGCTTGAAGTGGCAGGACCCCGTTACCCAAGGCGGTCTTCTGCTGATTTGCAGTCAGTTCACCCATCGGATCGGTGATCCATCCGGCTGGCAGACCCATAAGCCATTCCACGAACTTCGGCGACGGACGTGGCCCTCTGTCCTCGTTCAGAACTGCGGGGGCAGGGGCGGCGTGTCCGGTGATGTGCTCCCATCGTGCGATGGCCTCGGCGTAACGTCCCCATCGGCGAACACGGTCTCGATCAGGTTGAACAGTGTCTCCGAGTCGTTCCTGTTGGTCGGTGAGCCATCCGGTCCGTGCAGGGCGAAGTCGATGACCTGGTGAGACAGGGCGATCGTTCCCCGCCGGGCTCGTACTTGATCCAGCGTTTCCCCGCCTCGGGAGTAGTCCGAAGCCAGCGGAGTGCGAAACAAGGTTCTGGGGGTGTGCGGTGATGAAGACTCGGAACCTGTGGTGTGGTGCGCCGGCCAGGGATTCGGGTAGGCCGATCCATTGCGCGTCATACCGGAGGTCGGCCAGATCGCCGAGTACGGCTCCGAGTGCCCGAAGAGGTCGAGCTGGCTCGTCTCCCAGCACCCGAGGTCGGGGTTCCACGTCGCGAGGGGTTGCGTGTGCGGAGGTTGCATCATCGTGATTGCGGGCACGGGTTGCTCCTTGTCTCTGGGGTCTGGTTGCGGTTGCGGAGAGCAGGCCACGCACGTTCTCGATTACTACGAGCCGGGGTTGCAGCGCCTCGATGGCCGAGACCATGTACGACCAGAGACCAGAGCGGGTACCGGGCGCGAGGCCCGCGCCCTTGCCGACGGTCGAGACGTCCTGACAGGGGAACCCTCCGATCAGCACGTCGACTGCAGGAACGGCGGTCCAGTCCACGGCCGCAATGTCACCGAGATTGGGAGCTTCCGGCCAGTGATGAGTGAAGACGCGAGCGACAGGAGTGTCTACCTCGGAGAACCAGATCGTTTGGCCGCCGGTAGCGTGTTCGACGGCGAGGTCGAGGCCGCCATATCCGCTGAACAGCGACCCGATCCGTGGCGGGCGATCATCGCTGGAAGGTGTGTCGTGCATGAGCGCTCCGGCGGGTCGGTGAGCCCGATTCCGAACCCCGTTCTGGGTCCTTCGTCAGGCAGGTCACCTGCCAGGTGCTCGCTCGCCCTCACCCATCAGAAGGCCAGCTATCAGCACCCTCATCGTCTGTTCACCTGAACTGTCTGCCGACCGTCGAGAGGCACCACTTGAGCCTGTCGTCGCTCATCGTTCCAAGCTCCCGTTCCGAGCGATCACACCTCTTGCAGATCGCGGGGGAACGCCCAGCCGCATGCAAAGCTGACCTTCCGAAAGTGCTATCGCTACTTCGGTTCAGAGGTCGTCGAGGGTGGCGGTGAAGTCGTCGGTGCCGCCGGTGGCGATGAACCTGGCTGCTGTAGTGCTGGCACACCACAGCGCGAGCTCTGACAGGGGAGCAGGCGATGAGTAAGGAGACTTCCCCGGTAGCCGTCTCGGCCTCAACGTACAGATGAGCCTGCTCCCTGCCTGGCCATGGCGGGATCAGACGCAGTACCGCTGGTCGGCCGATGTCGTCATCGACGTGGTACTCGGCATCCAGTAGCACCTCGTCGCCGGGACCGCGAGGTGACCACCGCTCGTGATCGTCGACCTTCTTCATCGCAGTGGCGCCCCGATGATCCGTACATCCATTTCGACGTGTGCGAGGACCAGACCGCTGTCGAGACGCGATGCGGTGTCGTTGGCTTTGAGCAGTCGCAGGAGCCCTGCAACCAGGACGGTCTCACCGGCGTCGAGCCGCGAGGCCAGTTGCGCGTCGATGGGGTTGCGGACTACGGCCTCGATGGCGGGCGCGGAATGCAATCAGGTTGCTTCCCGACCACTCGATGCCGAAACCTCCCAGCGGGAACCGTGTTGCACCGTCGTCGCCCGCGATCGGCGTCTCGACCACCAGAGCGCGAAGGAGCCCTGTCACCTGCAACACGTCCACCAACATGCACGTCACTTCACCGCTCACGAGACAGCCGTGTCGATGGCCATCTCGCATGTTGGGGTGGCGACCTCGCCACCGACAGTCGGCGGCGAGGTCGTGCGGAGTGCCTGGTTCACCTGGTCGGCGTGACGGTCTCGATGCGGGTGATGAGTGCGGGCGACGGGTATAGGTACCTGCTGCGCACGATCGCGGCTGCCGATGGTGACCGGAGCCTGTCGACCCCGTTGACGAGGTATTACACGGAGGAGGGAACTCCGCCGGGTCAATGGCTGGGGTCCGGGCTCGCTGGCCTGGGTGACGGGCAGCTCGCGACGGGTGATCAGGTCTCCGAGGCGCAGTTGCAGCTGCTGATCGGGATGGGCCGTGACCCGCTGACGGGAGACCCGTTGGGGCGGGCGTTCCCGGCCTATCGGCCGCTGGCTGAGCGGGTGAGGGCGCGAGTCGATGCGTTGCCAGAGGAGTGGGATTTCGGGACGCGGGATGCAGCGATCGCCGAGATCGAGACCGAGGAAGGCAGCCGCCGTGTCCGCCGGCCGGTGGCTGGGTTCGACTACACGTTCTCGGTGCCGAAGTCTGTCTCGGTTCTGTGGGGTATCTCTGATGCCGGTACGCAGGCGCTCATCGCCCAAGCCCACCACGAGGCGATCGGCGATGTGCTCGATCTGATGGAGCGCGAGGTCGCCGCGACCCGCACCGGCACGACCGCCGGAGACGGAGCGGTCGCCCAGGTCGACGTCAAGGGACTGCTGGCCACAGGGTTCGATCACTACGACAGCCGCGGCGGCGACCCGCAGCTCCATACGCATGTGGTCGTGTCGAACAAGGTCCAGACGGTGCTCGATGACCGATGGCGCTCGCTCGATGGCCGGCCGATGCACGCGGCTGTGGTCGCGCTATCCGAGCACTACAACGCGATCCTGGCCGACCGGCTCACCCGCAGTTTCGGGATCGAGTGGGAGGCCCGCGACCGGGGACGTGACCGGAACCCGGCATGGGAGATTGCCGGTGTGCCGGAGTCGTTGATCGAGGCGTTCTCGACCCGCTCACGCGACATCGACGCCGAGACCGACCGGCTCATCGAGGCGTTCGTCAGCGAGCACGGCCGCCGCCCCTCGGCCAGGACGATCGTCAAGCTCAGAGCACAGGCCACGCTGGCGACCCGGCCCGAGAAAGAGGTCCGCTCGCTGGCGGACCTCACCGCTGACTGGCGCACCCGCGCCACCGGCCTGCTGGGCACAGACGCGACCGAGTGGTCCCGCACGGTCACCGACAACCCGGCGGCGATGCTGCTACGGGCCGATGACATCCCGCTGGACACGGTGGCCGAGCTCGCAGGCGAGGTGGTGGCCACGGTGAGTGAGAAGCGGGCGACGTGGCGCCGGTGGAACCTACACGCCGAGGCGAGCAGGCAGACCATGGGCTGGCGGTTCGCCTCGCCCGAGGACCGCGAGGCGATCGTCGCGATGATCGCCGATGCCGCCGAGCAGGGATCGCTGCGCCTGACTCCGCCGGAGCTGGCGACCAGCCCGGTCGCCTTCCAACGTGACGACGGGTCCTCGGTGTTTCGTCCCCGACACTCCACCGTCTACTCCTCGACCCAGCTCCTCGAAGCCGAAGACCGGCTCCTTGCCCGCACCCGCGATCGGTCAGCGCCCACTGTGCCACTGGCGACGGTGGAGAAGACCATCGCCAAGCCCGACGCCTACGGTCGACGGCTCGGGCCGGATCAAGCGGCCGCGCTCGAACAGATCGCCGTGTCCGGGCGGATGCTCGATCTGCTGGTCGGCCCGGCCGGTGCGGGCAAGACCACCGCCATGTCGGCGCTGCGCCGAGCGTGGGAGGCCGAGCACGGCACCGGGTCGGTGATCGGGCTGGCGCCCTCGGCGGTCGCCGCGCAGGCCCTGGCCGATGACCTCGGCATCGCAACCGAGAACACCGCGAAGTGGTGGCAGAACCACCTGATGCACGGCACGACCTTCGATGCCGGGCAGCTGGTGATCATCGACGAGGCATCCCTGGCCGGCACCCTCTCACTGGACCGGCTCACCCACGTCGCCGAACGGGCCGGGGCGAAAGTGCTGCTGGTCGGCGACTACGCCCAACTCCAATCCGTGGATGCCGGCGGCGCCTACGGACTGCTCGTGCATGAGCGCGACGACGCTCCTGAGCTCGTCGACATCCACCGTTTCACTCACGAGTGGGAGAAGACCGCCTCACTGGACCTGCGCCACGGACGCACCGACGTCATCGACACCTATCTCGACCACGGCCGGGTCACCGGCGGCGACTCCGAGCCGATGATCGACGCGGCGTATGCGGCCTGGCGGGCCGACCGCGACCAAGGCCTCTCCTCGCTGCTGATCGCCGAGACCCGCGAGGATGTCATCAGTCTCAACGCTCGTGCCCGCGCCGACCTGATCCTGGACGGCACCATCAGTCCCAGCCGCGAGGTCACCCTCACCGATGGCACCAGCGCCGGGGTCGGTGACCTGATCATCACCCGCCGTAACGACCGCCGGCTACGCAACGGCAAGGACTGGGTCCGCAACGGAGCCAGGTGGAAGGTCACCGACGTGCGCGAGGACGGATCGGTCACCATCCGCCAGCCCGGTAAACGGGCCGGCGGCAGCATCGTGCTCCCAGCCTCCTATGTCGCCGAGCACGTCGACCTCGGCTACGCCGTCACCGCCCACCGCGCCCAGGGCCTGACCGTCGATACCGCCCATGTGCTGGTCGAGCCTGCTACCACGCGGGAGAACTTCTACGTCGCGATGACCCGCGGCGCTCAGTCCAACCAGGCCTATGTGATCCTCGACCGCGCCGACGACGACCACACCGAACCCCACCCCTCGGACAACCCCGACGCGAGCTCGCGCAGCGTGCTCTACGGGGTCGTGCAGCACTCCGGCGCCGAGCTGTCCGCCCACGAGACGATCACCGCCGAGCAGGACCATTGGGGCTCGATCGCGCAACTGGCAGCCGAATACGAAACCGTCGCTGCCGCCGCGCAGAAGGACCGCTGGGCCGCCCTCATCCGTGACAGCGGCCTCGATGACGAACAGGCCGACTCGGTGCTGGTCTCCGATGCCTTCGGTGCGCTGACCGCCGAGCTCCGGCGGGCCGAGGCCAACCACCACGACATCGACCGGCTGTTTCCGCGTCTGGTGGCTGCTCGCGGGTTCGACGATGCCGAGGACATCGCCAAGGTGCTGCACTACCGGCTCGCCCGCGCCACCGCCCAGACGGCCGGCTCGGCCCGCGCTCGCGTGGCCCCACGGCTGATCGCTGGTCTCATCGCCCGCGCCGATGGCCCGATGACCGATCAGATGCGCCAGGCTCTCGATGAACGCCACCGGCTCATCGAGCAGCGAGCATCAGCCGTCCTCGACACCGCCCTGACCGACAAGCAGCCCTGGACCCGGAAACTCGGCCCCACACCGGATGAGGAGAAGGCGGCGAGACGGTGGCGATCCAGTGCCCGCGTGGTCGCCGCCTACCGCGATCGCTACCAGATCACCGACACCAGCCCGCTTGGGCCACCGGCGCAGAACGACGCGCAGAAGGTCGATCGAGCCCGCGCCGAGACCGCGCTGCGCCGCCTCACAGCCAAGCCCGGCCGCCCCGAGCAGGACCGCGCTGTCGCCCAGCGGCAAGGCCGCGACCTCGGCCTATAGGCCAGCGAGTAGAGGTCACGGGCGTCTTCCGGTCCACGCCGTTCGGGCGTATCCTGGCAGCAGAGGCGGGTTTCATTTCGCTCACTCGGCCGTTCGCGGTCGGCCCTCACCGGGCCCTTTCTCAACGCACCGTCTCGTTCATCGAACGTGCGATTGAGAGGAGCCCATCATGTTCCGGCTGATAGCCGCAGCCAGCATCCGCATCCGGTTTTTCCTGCGTTGCTACATGCCCACCAACATCCTCGCCGACGCCATCCGTACCCGGCGCGGCCACAAGTGGGGACCGGCAGCAATGCTGCTGGCCGGCCCGTACTTCCTGCTCGCTGTCTGGTTCGTCCACCTCATCGACACCGGCGGCCCCGGCTGGCTGCATCTGCTCGTGCTGCTGGCGATCTGGAACGGGTTCAAGATGCTCTGGCTCGGCCCGCTGGGCATCGCCTGGCTGCTGCGTGCCCGCCTGGCCGAACGCGGCAACCGCAGGCAGCACGCCCCAGCACCCGAGCATGCTCAGACCTCCGATGCGGACCTGGCGGGGGTGGCCTGATGCGAGCGCTCATCTACACCTCCAACGCCAGCGTGAACCGCAAGCACCGCGAGTACCAGCAGGCCCTATGTCTCCGGCATGCCGGAGAGAAGGGATACACCGTCCTCGACATCGTCTACGACGTCGGAAGGGATCGGACGGAGATGGAACGGGTGCTCGACCGTGCCCGAGCTGGTGAGTTCGACGTGCTCGTCACTATCAACCTCGCCCGGCTGGGTCGCCATTACCCTGCCGTCCGGGCGCTCGTGGACGAGTTCGAGGCGGCGGGAATCACGCTGTATCTGTGCGATCAACCGGTGGCGTCGGCCAGCCAGCTACAGCTCATGGCCGTGATGGCCGCGTTCGATGCTTCCGCGAGCATGTCGAAACGAATCAGGGCCGGCAAGGCCGGCTGACTCCCTGTTCTGTGTAGGGGCACGGTCCAGTAGGGTGGTGACATCGCGTGCGTTCGTCACCGCCCGTGCTGTGCCATCACGCAGCAGCAGATTCGTGCCCGTGCTCGCCGCCGAGGTCACCGGGCCGGGCACCGCGCCGACAGGGCGGCCCAGGCGGCGTGCCTGCTCGGCCGTCACCAGCGAGCCCGAGCGGGCGCCGGCCTCCACGATCGTTGTGGAACCCGAGAGCGCCGCTTCGATCCGTGCCCGCGCCAGGAACCGGGTCCGCGAGGGCGGTGCTCCCAGGGGCGCTTCGCTGATGCGCAGGCCCACGTCACCGATGCGGTCGAGCATGTCGGCGTTGCCGCGAGGATAGAGCCGGTCGGCGCCGCCGGCCATCACAGCGATCGTGTGACCGCCCTCCGCGAGAGCCGCACGGTGCGCCGCAGCGTCGATCCCGTACGCCCCACCGGAGACCACGACCATCTCGTTACGTGCCAGCTCGGCGGCCACTTCGCTGGCGACCTGTTCGCCGTAGGCGGTCGAGGCTCGTGCCCCGGTGATCGTGGCCCGTTCACCGACGTGGGTTCCCAGCAGCGACTCCGCGCCCTTGGCCCACAGCACCAGCGGTGCCCGTTCGCCCAAGTCTTCCAGCGAGGTCGGATAGTTCGGATCGCCGGGGATCAGCGTGGTGTACCCGTGCCGCTCGGCGGCGACCATCGTGGCCTGCACGGTGCGGGCATCGACGTTCGGGTTCCGTTTCGCCCGCCACAGGTCCGCCTCGACTCTGTTCAGCGCCGGCGCCGGACCATCACCGGTCAACGCTCGCACGGCCTCTGCCGCGCCGACCTGCGAGACCACCCAACCCGTCAGTGGCTCACCAGGGTCCACCAGGGACGCCAGAACGACGCGCCCGTACCGTTCGTTGAACCCCAGCGCACTGAGCCCATCCATCACGCTCTCCTCTCATCGCTAGAGAGCAGGTAGGCCAGGACACCCCGCAACCCACACGCGGACCGACGTCGGCAACTGCGCCGAAACGCTACTCAGGAGGCTCTGCCCCACACTCTCGCCAGCGAGCGTCGACGGCGATAACGACGGGGCGGGTCCAGCCGCCACGCACGGGTTCGCAGGGCAGCGCGGTGCTAGTGCGGCCCGTCAGACACGCCTCTGGTTCAGTCTGGGGCCAAGCTTACTGCCTATGGGTGTAGACTCGTTACATGATCGATCGAGATGAGCTGATTGCGGAGCTGAACGACACTGGTGTACTCGGGGCGATCCGCTGGGCTTACCTCTCGGCGACCGAGCGCGTACTTACGGACTACTCCGCGGCGGCCGGCCATGATGCGACGTGGGTCGGCGTGAGCCGTTTCACGCTACTCCGGGACCGGCTTGACCGTGTCTTCTCCTGCGGAAACTATTCCGTACCTGAGAACATCGACGGCGAGCTGAGCCTAGATGTGCTTCATGCTGAGTTGTCCGATCGCGACATCGCGACGCTTCCCGACATCGATCCGACCTTGGTGTCACGGGCGAACTTGAGTGGTAGCCCTGGCTGGGCGCACGGTGGAGTCCGCTGGCTTCTCGCCTCCGCACCGTTCGGCAAGCTTGACGGGCTTTCGTGGCCCCAAAAGAGCCCGACCAAGCAGCGAGTCGCACAGCAACCCAGCACGTACGCCGATCAGCCCACGCTGTTTGACCACTTCACGGCAGACGAACAGGCTGGACTCGCCACTGCGGTGTCCGAACCCCAACTCGATCTGCGCACCCTCGTTGTAGCTCACTCACTGGAAGCTGACCATGGCAACCGCGAGTTGACGATCGGTCAGCCCCGCTTGAACGCCGGGGGCGGTTCGGCCTGGTATTGGCGCCACGACCTACTGCAGCTGCCGCCGGATGACGGTGGTCGACTCCGCCCGACTAAGCCTGCGCCGACAGGTCCTGAGGATGCACCTGACGCTCCCGTCCGTCTGCGCCGTCCCGCGGCCGAACACCACGATCTCCGGAAGGACGCCTGAGAGTGAGCGATACCGATCGCACGGCCTCGGCCGCCGTCTTCTTTGATGGCGCACGCCTAACCCTGGCACGTAATCTAGCCGGTCTTCGTAAGAGCCAGCTTGCATCATTAGTCAATAAGAGCCCGACCGCCGTATCCGCATGGGAAACTGGAGCCAAGCGCCCAACGGCGGCCACCGTGGCTCAGCTTGCGCTCGGCCTATCTGTAAACCCCGGATTCTTCGCTGCGCGACCGAACGACATCGCGAAAGTCAGCGCACTGCCGCATTTCCGCTCGCTGAGATCAACTAGCCAACTTGCACGAGATCAGGCATTCGCCTACGGACAGGTGGCTCTCGACATTTCCGAATCGATTGAGCGCCACGTCGAGTTCCCGGGGATAGATATTCCAAGCTCGCCAGTAAACACTGACGAACTTGACAATGATTCACCGGAAGAGGCGGCCCGAGAGCTGAGAAGCGCATGGGGTATGGACGCTGGCTCCGTTGGACACCTTGTTCGCGCCCTAGAAAATCACGGGGTGCTCGTTGTTTTCAGTCCTGAGCAAGCTGCTTCAGTTGACGCATATTCCTTCGACAGCAGGCTGCGGCCGGTCGTGGTGTTGAACCCCGTTAAGCGAGACTACTATCGGCAGCGCTTCGATGTCGCCCACGAACTTGGACACCTCGTCATGCACGCAGACGCCGAACCAGGCGGCCGCATTGTCGAGGAACAGGCACACCGCTTCGCATCAGAACTCCTCATGCCAGCTGCGGAGATTGCAGACGAACTACCGTCGGCGATGAACCGGGCTGCGTGGGTAGCCCTCGGTAAACTTAAAGAGCACTGGGGCGTGAGCATCCAGGCCCTTCTCTTCAGGGCACGTCGACTTGGTCGACTGAACGATGTTTCCTACCGCAACGCGATGATGACGCTGTCGTCACGAGGATGGCGACGCAGTGAGCCCGGCCTCATCACGACAATAGAGCACCCCTCCCTTCTGCCACGCTCTATCGAGCTCCTCAGACAAGAGGGCGTTGTCGAACACGATCTCGTCGAACAGTGCCGTGTGCCGACCGAGCTCTTCCGAACGGTGACGGCAAGGACTCCGCTTCCATCCGAGGAAGCCTTGGACTCTCAAACGGCGCAGAAAACGAGCGACGGGCGCAAGGTCGTCTCACTACTACCACGATTGAACCAGGCGAGCCCTCAAGCTCGTGATCAGTAAGGGAGAACCCAAATGGGCAAGCCGAACAAGCGCCTCGTGCAGGCTCGTGACGACGGAAAGTGGGAGGTGCGCAAACCTGGTGCCAAGCGGGCAAGTGCTATCACCCCTACGCAATCCGATGGGATCAAACGCGGCCGCGAGATTCTCAGTGGTGATGGGGTGGCGAGCTCCAAGTCCGGTCGCGGCGAGGGACGATCCGTGAGCAAGACACTATCGCTCCAGGTAACGATCCTCGGTCTTCTAAGGGATAAGAGATGCTGACCAATACCGAAATAGCAGCCCTTTTCCAGGAGACGCCGGCTGCAATCAGAGGCAACCAATCGCTCCGTGAACCTCAGCAAGAAGGTTGGACCTCTGCGATGGAGTTCTTCAACGGAGGAGGTCAACGTGCTATCGAGCAAATTCCTGTGGGATGCGGAAAGACTGGGCTGATCTCGGTCTTACCATTTGGGATTGCGAGGGGCCGGGTGCTTGTCATAGCGCCCAACCTGACGATCCGCGATCAGATCGCAGAGGCCGTCAACGTCTCCAGCTCGGACAACTTCTACCGCAGAGCAGGTGTGCTGGCCGACATGAGCGCCGGCCCTTTCCGTGCGGTTCTGGACGCCGATGCCAACCTCAGCGATTGCGACGACGCACACATCGTGGTCACCAATATTCACCAGCTAGCTGAACGTGCAGATCGATGGCTACCTCATTTCTCCGAAGATTATTTCGACCTGATCATCGTCGACGAGGGGCATCACAATGCTGCGCCAAGTTGGCAGAACGTCTTTGCGAGATTCCCGTCGGCACGCGTTCTCAGCCTTACCGCTACACCGTTCCGCGCTGATGAACAGCCCGTCGAGGGTGAGCCGATCTACCAGTACACTTTTCGAGATGCGATGCAGTGCGGCTATATCAAGGAGATGACGTCGTCGAACGTTGCGCCGAGCGAGTTGTACTTCACGTATCGTGGCGATGAATACCAGCACACCCTCTCGGAAGTTATGGAGATGCGTGAGAACGACTGGTACTCCAAGGGTGTTGCCCTTGCACCACAGAGCAACATCTCTATCGTTGACCATTCGATACAGTGGCTTCGCCATCTCCAAGAAGGTGGCCTACCGCATCAACTGATTGCTGTCGCCTGCTCGGTCGACCACGCCAGACAGATTCGTGGCCTCTACCAGGAGCGAGGCATCAATACACGAGAAATTCATAGTGGACAAAACGCAGATGAACGCGAAGAAGTCCTCCGGGAACTGCGAAACGGCACCCTTGATGCGATCGTCCAAGTTCAAATGCTCGGTGAGGGATTCGATCACCCGCGCTTGTCTGTTGCGGCAGTGTTCCGTCCTTTCCGTTCGCTTAGTCCATATATTCAGTTCGTCGGGCGTGCAATGAGAGTAAACGTGCAGAACGCTCCAGGGCATGCGGACAACCAAGGAGTCATCGTCTCACATGTCGGGTTGAACATTGATCGGTTCTGGGATGACTTCAAGTCAATTGACCGCGGTGATCAAGAGCTGATTCACGACTGGCTCGAATCTGATGAGATAGTACCCGGTGGCGACAGCGACTCTACGGGGCGCCGTCGTCGCCTTGCTCACGACATGGACGTCACTCAAGAGATCATTGATCGGTTTCTCGCAGACCCCTACTTGGACCCGGCTGACGACACGCTGATCGACAACGCAATGAACGTCCTCCGTGAACAAGGTCTAGACCTTGAGAGCTTGGGCCTCGACCGAAGCGAGCTTCAACGACGCCTTGGGCAGGCGCGTCACCGTCCCGTTCCAGACACTCCGGAGCGCATCCCAGTCCAGCCTCAGGCACACCGCCAGATGTTGCGTCGGCGACTCAATGAGCAAACTCGGTCGGCGGCCAATCGCATCTGTGATGCGCTCGGACAGCGTGCCGCAGGACGCCGCATCGCACTCCTTGGAGGAACCGGCGCACAGAATAATTTGGCCGCGGTGATTGTACTCATGAATCGTGCGGTGAACACTGAATTGGGGATCGAAAACAACGAGCGTCGCGATCAGAACACTCAGGCGCTTGAGCGAGCAATCTCCATGCTGGATGACATCGCCGATGTCGTTCAAAACGAGCTTGAAGGGAAGCTCGCTGATGCCAGCGACTAGATCAGTGTTGTTGAAGTTGTCCGTGAGGACTGCTGAGCGGCTATCGCGATGTTCTCGAAACAAGAACCACGAAATCATGAAGGGCAATACGAGATTCGTCGTGAAGGAGCCGGGCCCAGGAACGCCGGAGAAGGGGTACTGTGCTGAATGTGGAGCGGCGATGCTGCGGAAGGCAGCTGCTGACGTTGCTGTTCTTCAGGAAGAGTTGCGATCGCTTGAACCAAATGATTAGAACTGGCAGCGTGCCAACGTTATTGCCAGTTCTGAAGCTCAAGATCATCCTCATAGATGAGCGACACCGAGCGGATCCTTAAGCTTCACATGGCACGCCGCCCACGAGGGCGGATGGTTCCGCCGCAGGCGACCACCGCGGCACGCACAGCCTCATCACCGACACCGAGCCGAGCGGCGACCTCGACGAGCGTCATCCCATCCGTATAGAGGCGAGTCGCCTCCTGCGCGTCTCGCTCCGAGAGCGAACGTCGACGCGGGCTGATCTTGGCCTTCGCGGCTATCTCGCGCACCGTTGAACGATGCACACCGAACCGTTCCGCCAGCAGCCTCACCGGGACACCCGAGGCATAGCCATCGAGCAGTTCAGCGCGAGTCGAGGCGTTCAAACGGGTTTGACTCTGCGTCGAATTTTCCGTGACCGGGCCCCGCTCATCTATGATCGGACCACGCACTCGCGCCGGTCTCGACGGCCTCGACCCCCTAAGAACGCGGTGAATCAGCGTCCGCAGAGGCTTGCGGGGGTTTGAGAAGCACCCAGCCAGGTCCACCGGAGCTTCGTCTCGAAGGGCGCCAGCGCACAGCGGTGGCGCCCTTCGACGTTTTCGGCCGCGGCCAACGAGTGCCCCCGACGTCATCACCGCCACCGCCGCGCCGACGCCCTCGGGCGACGGACTGCGACCGGCCCCAGAGGAGGCCTTCGACGACCGCCCGGACGCCTACGACCGGGGCTGCCACACGGAGCCTCGTCAGCCGGTGGGACGAGCTCGCCGACGCCGGGATCCCCGTCGCGGCCCTCACCGACACCCCCACCGTCGACCGGGGCGGCAACGCCCCCGAGTGCGTCGCGAAGCACCGCGACGACACCGACGCCTGCATCCTCGACTCGGCCGAGGGCATGGGGACACCGGCGATGCGCGCCGCGGCCGAGCGCGCCCGGGCCGCCACCCTCGTCGACCTCACCGACGCCGTGTGCCCCGGCGGTACCTGCCGACCGGTCTTCGGCAACGTCCTCGTGCAGCGCGACGGGTCGCACCTCACCGACACCTTCGTGCGGGCCGCGGCACCTGCGCTCGAGGCACCGCTGCGCGACCTCGTCACCGGTTCGCGCTGACCACGCCGGGCCGTCGCGCCCTTCGTCGACCGGTACGGTGACGTGGAAGACTGACCGCTCGTGAGCCGATCGACGACAGCTGCCATCCCCCTCCGCGTGCGGCGGGCGGCACGTGCCGCACTGGCCGAGCTCCGCCCGGCCGCGTCACCGCAGACACCGACGGAGCCGGCCGCCGCACCAAAGCCCCGACCGAGCGCGCCGACGGCGACCGAGCCGGAGCCCGCCAGCGAGCCCGCGACCACCGCGACCACCGCGACCACCGTGACCGCGCCGCACTCCCCCGTGCCGACCCTCGCGCTCACCGTCGCCGTCGCCGCCAGCCCACGCCTGGCCGACCTGCTGGCTCCCGAGTGGGACCAGCGCCTCGTCGAGCGCCGTAGCCACGCCGAGGCGCTCGAGGGCGCCGACCTGCTCCTCCTCGAGGGCCTCGAGGGCTCCGTCCCCGGCTGGGGTGACGGCAGCGCCCTCACCGACCTGCTCACCGCGGCGAAGGGGGCCGGCGTCCCGTCGGTCCTGTGGGTCACCGACGACACCGCCCCCGGCCCGTGGGTCGCGGACGTCGACGTCGTCGGCACCTCCACGACGGCCGCCCGCGAGGCCTTGGCCGCCACCGGCGGCGAGGTCCACGACTGGGCCCCCGCAGCCCAGCCGCGCGCCCTCGGCCCGGCCCGTGGGGACGCGACGACCCGCCGCCGCTCGGGCGCCCTCGTCGTCGTCGACGGTCTGTCCCGACTGGGTGACGACTCCTCCCTTCGTCTCGTGGCGGACGCCCTCACGCCGATGCAGCGCTCGGCCACGCACCTCACCCGCCGACCCGGCAAGTCCTCCGTCGTCACCCTTCCACCGGCCCTCGCCGAGCGCGCCGGCGACGACCGCCCGCTCGGCGACGCCCGGGTGCTGCTCGACCTGTCGGCCACCACCCCGGCCGCCGCGTGGACCACCGTCGCCGCCGCCGCGGCGCAGACCCCCGTCGTCGGCACCACCACGCACGCCGACCTGCCCGCCGAGGTCGACGCGCTCGTCCCCCGCGTCGAGGACGCCAAGTCGCTGCGGAGCGAGCTCGTCGCCCGGGTCAACCAAGAGGAGCTGGTCGCCCGCGAGGGGCTGCGCCTGCAGCGCGCCGTCCTCGCCGGGCACACCTTCGCCCACCGCGCCCGCGCCCTCGCGGGCGCCGCCGGGCTCGACGTGCCCGCCATCGCCCCCGCGACGATCTCCGCGGTGGTGCCGACCAACCGCACCCACGAGCTCGACAACGTCTTCGCCAACCTCGGCCGTCAGGACCACCCGGCGACCGAGCTCGTCCTCGTGCTGCACGGCCTCGACACCGACGACGCCGAGCTGCGCCGCCGGGCCACCGAGGCGGGCGTGCGCGACCTGCAGATCGTCCACGCCGACGGCTCGCTCACCCTCGGCGCGTGCATGAACCTCGGCGTCGACGCCGCCGGCGGGCAGTACATCGCCAAGATGGACGACGACAACATCTACGGACCGCGCTACCTGTCGGACCTGCTCGCCGCCTTCGCCTACACCGACGCCGGGATCGTCGGGAAGTGGGCGCACTACGTGTGGCTGCGCTCCACCGGCGCCGTCGTCCTGCGCTACCCCGACTCCGAGCACCGCTACGAGCGGCGCATCCAGGGCGGCTCGATGCTCTTCGCCGGTGACGTCGCCCGCGAGGTGCGCTTCAGCGACATCCCGCGCGCCGTCGACTCCGACATCCTCGACCGCTCGATGGAGCAGGGCGTGCGCGTCTACTCCGGCGACCGCTACAACTACGTGTCGGTGCGCGGCGACGACCGGCACTCGCACACCTGGACGGTCACCGACTCGACCTTCCTCACCGCGACCGGGCGCCTGCTCTTCTACGGTGACCCGACGACCCACGTGAGCCTCTGACCCGCGGCGACCCCGCGCCCCGACGACGACAAGGACCCCCATTGGCCCCCATCGACAAAAAAGCTGCGAAGTCCCAGGGCAAGCGCGCCGCCCGCGCGGTCGTGCGCCGGGTGCGTCTCGAACCGCTGGCGACCCTGCCCAACCAGGGTGGCTCCGTCGGCAAGCGGGCGATCTTCGCCCAGGCCCGGTTGCTCGTGCTGTCGGGGCGGCAGTTCGAGCAGGGGCTGCGCCTGCTGGCCAGGGTCCCCGAGTCGGCCCTCGGCGCCACCGGCCACGGCCTGCGCGCCTGGTCGCACCTGTCCCTCGGCCAGCTCGACGAAGCCGTCGAGGAGGCCTGGGCGGCCGTGCGCCTGGAGCCCGACGCCGAGGCGATCGGCCTGTCGATGGCCGTGGCCCAGCGGGCCAACCACAAGGACCTCATCACCCGGGTCAACGAGCTCGCGGCGACGACGACCCCGCGCACGACCAAGGACGCCGAGCGGCTCCTCGGGTGGTACACCTCCCAGGACGTCGACCAGGCCGAGGCCTTCCTCGCCAATGTCGACAGGTGGAAGGTCAGCCACTCCTCGCACTCGCTGGAGCTGATCCGCACCGAGACCGCGATCCGTGCCGCGGGCGAGCCCGACGACCAGCGGGCCACGGCCCTCGAGGTCGGGCGCAGCGGCAAGGCCGGCTTCCGCTCGGCCACCCGCGCCCTGGGCAACCTCAAGGGCTGGGACGAGCTGCGCGAGCTCTACCGCGAGCACGACCTCGAGACCATCGCCGTCGTGCCCAACAAGACCTCGCTCTCGCTGGCCCAGCGGGCCGCCCGCGCCGGCTGGCTGGACACCGCCCAGGTCATCACCGGGCGGCTCATCGAGCTCGGCCACAAGAAGTCGCGCGCCACCCACGACCAGGTCTCCGACCAGATCCACATCGGCCGCACCGGCTGGCCCGTCGACGAGGCCCACGAGCGCTCCTACGAGCCCCGCCCGCGCGCCGTCCTGTCGGTCCTCGCCCAGTCGCTGCCGCACCGCTCCGGCGGCTACGCCACCCGCAGCCACGGCATCCTCACCGGGCTGCAGGGCCTTGGCTGGGACATGCTCGCCGCAACCCGTCTGGGCTTCCCCTACGACTTCTGGGGCCAGGGCGACACCCGCGAGGTCGAGCCCTTCGACGTCGTCGACACGATGACCTACCGCCGCCTGCTCGAGCCGGGCGAGCGCGAGTACCGGACCACCCCGATGGCCGGCTACATCGAGCGCTTCGCCGAGCGCCTCGAGGAGGTCGCCCGCGAGCACCGCGCCGGCCTGATCCACGCGAGCAGCTTCCAGAACAACGGCCTCGCCGGGCTGCGTGCCGCCCGCCGGCTCGGCATCCCCTTCGTCTACGAGATGCGCGGTCTCGAGGACCTGATGAAGATCTCGCGCAACCCCGAGTTCGGTCGCACCGACGCCTACCGCTACATGACCGGCCTCGAGCTGCACATCGTGCAGCAGGCCGACCTCACCTTCGTCATCACCGAGGCGCTGCGCGAGGAGATGATCCGTCGTGGCGGCCCCGCCGACCGGATCGCCGTGCTGCCCAATGGCGTGCACACCGCGCAGTTCGAGCCCCGTGAGCCCGACCAGGAGCTGCTCGACGAGCTCGGCCTGCGCGACAAGACGGTCATCGGCTACGCCGGCGGGCTCGTCGACTACGAGGGCCTTGACCTGCTGCTGCTCGCCGCCGCAGAGCTGAAGAAGACCCGCGACGACTTCGCCGTGATCATCGTCGGCGACGGGCACTTCGAGGGGCAGCTGCACCGTATGGCCCGCGAGCTCGACGTCCTCGACGTCGTCACCTTCACCGGGCGCGTCCCGCACGAGCAGGTCGCCCGCTATCTGTCGATCTTCCAGATCACCCCCTTCCCGCGTCTGCCGCTGCCGGTGTGCGAGCTGATCAGCCCGATCAAGCCCTTCGAGTCGATGGCGATGGGCAAGGCCTGCATCTCCAGCTCGGTCGCGGCCCTCACCGAGATCGTCAAGCCCGACGAGCGCGGCCTGGTCTTCGCCAAGGGCGACGCCCAGGACTTCGCCCGGCAGATCGCGCGCTACCTCGACGACCCGGCGCTGCGTGAGCGGATGGGCCGGCAGGCCCGCGAGTGGGTCCTCGCCGAGCGCGACTGGAGCGATGTCACCAAGATCGCCGACGAGGCCTACCACCGCCTCCTCGGCTGACCGCCCGTGCCCATGACGAAGGGGGGCGCTCACCTCGCGGTGAGCGCCCCCCTTCGCCGTGCTGGTGCTGCTAGGGGATGTCGTCGACGGAGACCTCGCTCGAGTTCTTCGCCGTGAGGTCCTCCGCAGCCAGGGCCCGGTAGAGCATCGGGGTGAGCGTGCGGATGTAGGTCGCCGTCACGTGGCTGCCCTGGCGGTAGACGAGCGAGTCGCCGATGACCGGCGGGCAGGTCTCGCCCGGCGGGCAGATCCACTGGTTGAGGTCGACGAAGGGGGTGTCCGTCGCCTCGGCGGCGGCCTCCAGCGGCTTGGAGCCGCGGCCCTTGCGGCCATTGCCCTCCGCGGGGAAGTCGCACGCCGAGTAGTCCTCGGGGTTGTCCTCCACGCAGGTGTAGACCTGCCCCTGCGGGCGGGGGCTGTCGGCGAGGACGACGACCTCGGTGCCCTTGGAACGCAGCTCCTTGATCGCCTCGGTCATGCCGGCGCGCAGCTCGGGCGAGCTGCCCGCGCCCTGGGAGACCAGAGCGATGTCGGGAGCGCCCTCGACGTCGAAGTGCGCGTTGGCGTTCTTGCCGAACTCCTCGCAGTCGTCCTTGGCGCCGTCATAGGTGAAGGCGCAGGCCGACTTGAGGTAGAGCTCGAGGCGCCACCCCTCGTCCTTGGCGATGGCCTCGACCGCGGGGAACCACTGCCCCATCTTGGAGTCACCGAGCATGGCGATCGTCTGGTCGCCGTCGGTCTCGCCGTAGACGCAGGTCGTGTCGACCTCGGTGTCGCCGGGCTGGACCTGGCAGTCGTCGTCGTAGTAGCGCGGGACGTCCTCGGGGGCGACGGCCGGGTCCGGGGTGGTCGTGCCCGATGTCGCCACGACGTCGCCGAGGTCCTCGCGCACCTTCCACGCGTCGCTGTCGGGGTCGGCCACGAGCGCGGTGGCGCCCCGGACCTGGGCGTCCTCGTCGAGCTTGGGCACGGTCGCCCAGACCGCACCGCCGACGAGGGCGGTGACGAGCATGGACGCGCCGCCGAAGAGCAGACCGCGGGAGGCCTTGGCGCTCAGCCCGGGGTGGAAGCGCACCGGGTCCTCGACGAGGTGCTTGGTGATCCAGGCCAGGACGATCGAGAGCAGGCCGATGAGCACGAGGTGGCGGATGCGCACCTCAGGCCAGGTCTGCTTGGCGATGGTGATGAGCGGCCAGTGCCACAGGTAGATCGCATAGGAGATGCCGCCGATCCACACCATGGGCTTCAGGCTCAGCAGACGCGCGGTGACCGTGCTCTGCGAGGCGCAGCCGGCGGCGATGATCAGGGCCGCACCGACGGTCGGGGCGAGCGCCCACGAGCCGGGCCACGGCGTCTTGCCGGTGAGGAAGAAGGCCGACCACAGCACGAGCAGCAGGCCCACGCCGGCGAGGACCTCGGCGGCGATGCGCGGCAGCGCGGTGAGCCGCAGCACGAGGAAGGCGAGGAGTGCACCGATCGCCAGCTCCCACACGCGGGTCGTCGTGTAGAAGTAGGCCGTCGCCGGGTCGCTCTTGGTGTGCACGACCGAGTAGGCGAGCGAGGCCGCGGCGATGACCGCGAGCACGCCGAAGAGCAGCGGCTTGGGCCGCAGCCGGGTGCGCCGGGCGACGAAGAGCCCGAGGATGATGATCAGCGGCCAGACGACGTAGAACTGCTCCTCGACCGACAGCGACCAGTAGTGCTGCAGGGCCGAGGGGGCGGCGTCCTCCGCCAGGTAGTCGACCGACCTGATGGCCAGCGCCCAGTTGATGACGTAGAAGGTCGCGGCGATGACGTCGGTGCCGAGGTTGAGCCGGTCTGGCCCGGGCAGCAGCGCCCACCCGAGGACTGCGGTCACGATGAGCACGAGCGAGGCCGCGGGCAGCAGGCGCCGGGCCCGCCGGGCGTAGAAGTCGGCGATCGAGATGCCGCCGGTCTTGACGCTCTCGCGCAGCAGCAGCGAGGTGATGAGGAAGCCCGAGATGACGAAGAAGATGTCGACGCCGACGAAACCGCCGGGCATGAAGGGGATGCCGACGTGATAGATCAGGACGGTGCCGACGGCGACCGCCCGCAGACCCTCGATGTCGCCACGGAGGTTCTTCTTCCCCTTCGCCCCGTGGTGCGCCTCCGCCGCGGCCTCCGTGGCCTCGGCCGTGGCCGCGGTGTCCCCTGGTCCTGCGGTCACGCCTCGCCTCGTCGGGCGGCGGACACGGACGCCGCGAGCACCTTGGCGATGCGCTCACCCGCGTGGCCGTCCCACAGCGGCGGGGTGTCCCACTCGCTGAGGGGACCGACCGCGAGGACCTCGCGGACCCGCTCGGCGAGGATCTCGCGGGTGACGAGCTGGTTGGTGCCGTGCGTGATGGTCACGGGGCGCTCGGTGTTGGGACGCAGCGTGAGGCAGGGGACGCCGAGGATCGTCGTCTCCTCCTGGACACCGCCGGAGTCGGTGACGACCGCGGCAGCACCGCGGACGAGGCCCATGAACTCGATGTAGCCGAGCGGGTCGATGACGCGCATGCCCGGGTGGTCGAGGAAGCCGGCCTCCTCGAGGCGGGCGCGACCGCGCGGGTGCAGCGGGATGACGACCTGCGCCTGGTCGGCGACGGCGTGCATCGCGGCGACGAGCGCCTTGACGTCCTGCGGGTCGTCGACATTGCCCGGGCGGTGCAGCGTGGCGACGATGTAGTCGCCCTCGATGCCGACCTCCTGACGCACGGCGTCGGCGTCGAAGCGGGGCTTGTTCTTGAGCAGGGTGTCGATCATCGGGTTGCCGACGAAGTGGATCTTGTCGGGGTCGGTGCCCTCGTTGCCCAGGTGGCCGATCGCGTCGGTGCTCGTCGTGAGGAGCAGGTCCGAGAGCTTGTCGGTGACGAGGCGGTTGATCTCCTCGGGCATCGTCATGTCGAAGGAGCGCAGGCCGGCCTCGACGTGGGCGAAGGTGATGCCGAGCTTGCTCGCCACGAGGGCAGCGGCCACGGTGGAGTTGACGTCGCCGTAGACGACGACGAGGTCGGGGCGGCGCTCGGTGAAGAGCTCCTCGAGGGCGATCATCACCTTGGCCGTCTGGGCGCCGTGCGCGCCGGAACCGACACCGAGATTGACGTCGGGCTTGGGGATGCCCAGCTGGCGGAAGAAAACGTCCGACATCTTGTCGTCGTAGTGCTGGCCGGTGTGCACGAGCAGCTGCTCGACGTCGTATCCGGCCAGGGCCTCGAGGACCGGGGCGGCCTTGGGGAAGTTGGGACGCGCACCGGTGACGTGCACAACAAGGGGAGCCATGTCAGCCCTTCGCTCTCGGGTGGGACGTACAGCCAGTCAGTGTGTCACGGGCGCCCGGGGCCCTCTGCCGCCACACGCCGGACCGCTCAGGTGCCGAAGTCGGGGTGCCGCAGCAGTCCGAGCCACTGCTCGCGGGCATTGGCGAGGAAGTGCCCGGCGTCGGCCGACCACGTGTGGCCGTCGCCGGCGTGCCGCACGTAGACGTAGCCGATGTCGTGCGGGCGGTAGATCATCGCGCCGGCGGCGGTCGCCGCCCGCATGAGCGCGCTGTCGACGGCGCGGGGGACGTCGGCCCAGCCACCGAGGTCGCGCAGCTCGTCGGCGCCGACGAGGATCGTGCCGCCGGCCACCCGGTGGACCGCCGACTCGGGGGTCCCGATGACCCGGCGCACGGTCGTGTCGAGGGACTCGACGTGCACGACGGTGCTGCTCTTGCCGACGACCGGCGCCCCTGACACGTGGCGGGCGATCGCCAGGTCGAGCAGGTGGTCGGGGCCGTAGTGGTCGTCGTCGTCCATCTTGGTGAGCAGCTGCCCGTCGGCGGCGTCGGCCGCGAGCTGCAGGGCGTGGCCGAGGCTGCGGTCGCCCGGTGCGGCGACGACCGTGACCCCGATGTCGCCGAGGTCGGGCACGGGCAGGGCATCGGGGTCGCCGCCGTGGACGGCGACGACGACCTCGTGCGGGGGCAGGGTCTGCGCCCGGATCATCGCCGTGATCGCGCCGAGCAGCTGCGGGCGGCGGGTCGCGAGCAGGACGGAGATCGTCGGGGTCAGCTCGTGGTGCACCAACGGCGCGAGGACCTGGCGCCGCTGCCGCACCGCCGCGACGTCGAAGGCGAGGTCGCCGGGCCGCCCGTGGGCCGCGCCCGGCACGACCGCGTGCACCCGGCGGGCCACGACGGCGGGCAGGTCGCCGACGACGAAGGTGCCGCGGGCGACGGCGCGGGTGACGAAGTCGGCGAGCGCCGCGGTCGTCCCGGCGTCGGGTGCCGGCCCCGAGGGCTCGGCCTCGACGGACAGGGCGTGGACGTGGTCGAGCCGGGAGAGCCCGTCGACAAGTCCGCCGGCCTGCGCCCACGCACCGCGAAGGGGGCGACGCCACGGGCTGGTGAGGGTCCAGCCGGCGCCGGTCAGGTCGAGGTGGGCGCGCCGGTCGCCGTCGGGGCCGGGAACCCGGCCGACGGGGGTGTCCCCGGCCGCCGGTGTCGTCGCGCGCGTGGTCATGGACCCCACGCTAGCTGTACTGACCCGCCAGGTTGGGTACGCGGTGTGCGGGTGAGGCGCCTTTGAGTGCGGTGTGGCCGCGGTCGTGATTGTAGGTGTGGAGGAAGTCG
>NZ_FWXN01000020.1 GCF_900176385.1 Janibacter indicus
CGACTTCCTCCACACCTACAATCACGACCGCGGCCACACCGCACTCAAAGGCGCCTCACCCGCACACCGCGTACCCAACCTGGCGGGTCAGTACAACTAGACGCCCCACACGGACCGCGAGATGCTCACGAAGCGCACAGAGGTCCTGCAGGCGGCCCGGTGCTCAAGGACCACCGTCGGTTGCCTGTTGCGTGTTCCGCATGCGGCCCACGAAGGGCACGAATCTGCCTACGCGAGCGGCGTAGGCAAGGAAGTCCGGACCATGTGCCTTCAAGAGGTAGGGCTCCTCGACGGCTCTGACTTGGAGCTCCATCCCTGCGATGAGGGCCATCAGTGCGGCAGCCGATATGGCGTTGGGCGTCATGATTAGTACGCCCGCCATGGCCAGAACCATGGTGGAGAAGATCGGTTGCGAACGGCCGCGAAGGCCCCTGTGGTCACCAAGCCGGTTCGTTCGGACGGGTCCACTCCGATGCGCCACGAATCTCCCATCGCCTGCTGCGCTGCCAACACGAGGGCCAGCCCGATCACGGCCAGCCCAAGGCCGAGCCACCAGGCCCAGCGAGGCATTGCGATCGTTGAAGCGGGAACGAGCAGCGACAAGAATGGTCCAGCCGCCCCAAGGATGAGCGCGCCGGCGAACAGCCACACACCCAGACGGCCAGCCTTGCTGCTGTCCGAAGCGATCCGACGGATCCCGGGGTCCCCGGTCCGCCGGTGGTGCTGCAAGGTCCTCACCCCGAATGTCAGCGCGAGGCCGATGAGGTAGACGGTGAGCGCTATGAGTGCCTTCGCATCTGGGGATGTCGTCATGTCGGGTGCTTCCCATCGATTCGAGCGGACTGTCGGGAGGACTCGTTCTAGAAGTGCTCAACCCCGGTGCAGGTGCGTTCTCGCACTGCTGTCGTCTCCATCTGGATGGTGGCGTGCTCGAAGGAGACGGGGAAGTGCTCCTTCAGGCAGGATCGGATCTGCTCGAGGATCTGCGGTGCGTGGCCGGATTCGAAGCAGTCGTCGTCGATGACGACGTGCGCGGAGACGACTGGCAGGCCGGTGCCGATCGTGGAGGCGTGCAGATCGTGGACCTCGTGGACGTGGTCCAGCTCGAGGATGTGGGCTCTCACCGCGTCCAGATCGACGTCCTTCGGGGTGAACTCCATCAGCACTCTCACGGTCTCACGCAGGAGGCGGTAGGCGCGGGGCAGGATCAGGGCTGCGATGAACAGGCCGGCGATGGTGTCCGCTCGCTGGAAGCCGGTCGTGGCGATGACGATGGCAGCCACGATCACCCCGAGGGAGCCCAGGGCGTCGTTGAGCACTTCGAGGAAAGCTGCGCGCATGTTGAAGTTCGCGTCACGACTGGAGGACAGGACCACCATGGCGGCGATGTTGGCCGCCAGTCCGATGATGCCGAAGAACAGGAGCTCCTTGCCCTGGACCTCGGCAGGTTCAAGCAGTCGGCGCAGTCCTTCGACGGCTGCGTAGGAGCCGACCACGAGCAACAGGAGTGCCTGTCCTAGTGCGGCGACGACCTCGATCCGGGCAAACCCCCAGGTGCGCTTGCTGCTGGGTGGGCGCAGCATCATCGTGGCGGCGATGACCGCTACCAGCAGACCGGTCGAGTCCGAGAGGGCGTGAGCGGTGTCGGTCAGCAGCGCCAGGCTGCCGGTGATGACACTCCCGATCGCCTGGGTTAGGACGATGAGCGCAGTGATGCCGAAGGCGATCAGGAGCCGGTTGCGCAGACCTCGGTCCGCTCGCCCGTCCGTCGGGCCGTGGTGGTGATCGGCTGCCATCACAGCTCCTCGGTGGCCAACTGGTCGTGGTCGTGGTGATCGCGAAGCGACAATGACGCTCCGGACGCTGCGAGCAGTGCATCCGCGCTCTCGAGCAGGTCGGACAGTCGCGAAGGATCGGCCAGCGAGAACCACGACGCGCGGCCCTCGGCCCGCACGGTCACCAGTCCGCAGTCGCGCAGGCACGCCAAGTGCTTGCTTACGGTCGATTGCGCGAGGTGCATGTGCTCCACGAGGTCCCGGACGCGGTGCTCGCCGCTGGCGAGATGTGTGAGCAGAGCCAGGCGGGTGGGTTCGGCCAAGGCGTGGAACAACGCAGCAGAGGCGTCAGGCACCTCAATCGCTGTCGGACCTTCGCTTCTATCATTGATCGTCATATGACGATGCTATCACCAAATGGCGATGCAGGCTTGCGGTGGCCCCGTTGCCCTGCGGATCTCTTGGGTCAGCGGTCGATGTATAGTCAGTGCATGCTGAACAGTGCCGCTCGTCTGGACGTACTCAATCGGCTGGGGAGGGCAATGGCGGACCCGACTCGGGCGCGGATCCTGATGTCGCTGCTGCAGGCGCCCGGTTATCCGGCCCAATTGGCGCGCGACCTCGATCTGAGCCGTACGAATGTCTCGAACCATCTGGCCTGTCTGCGTGGCTGCGGGATCGTCGTCACTGTCACGGAAGGGCGCCGCACCCGATACGAGATCGCCGACGCGCACCTGACGCGCGCTTTGGAGTCGTTGATGGAGGTGGTCCTGGCGGTCGACGACGGGGTCCCCTGCGTGGACGAGGACTGTGACGTGCCGCTGTGCTGCGGGAGCGCGCCTCGTCCCGTCGCCGATGAGCAGGTGGTCTGACGTGAGTGATGCGTGCTGTGGCACCGACGAGCCCGTGATCGAAGAACTCGCACCCTGGTGGCGTGATCGTGCCCTGGCGCTGCCGCTCGTCGCGGGCGTGCTGTGGCTGACCGGTCTGCTTCTGGAGCTCGCCGGCGCCGAAGACCCTGCCGTGGTCGCCTACGTGCTCGGGTTGGCGGCTGGCGCTTGGACGTTCGCTCCGGCAGCGGTGCGGCAGCTGATCACGGGCCGAGGGGCTGGCCGGTTGGGCGTGGGGCTGCTCATGACGATCGCCGCCACGGGTGCCGTGCTGCTAGGGCACGTGGGTGAGGCCGCCGCGTTGGCCTTCCTGTTCTCCATTGCCGAGGCGCTCGAGGACCGCGCCATGGATCGAGCTCGGCACGGGCTGCGGGCGTTGTTGTCCCTGATCCCCGAGACCGCGGTGGTCTCGCGAGCGGGAACGAACGAGAGCATCCCGGCCGAGCAGGTCCGTCGGGGCGATGTCCTCGTCGTCGGCGCCGGCGACCGGGTCAGCACCGACGGCAGCGTCGAGGCCGGGCACTCGTGGTTGGACACCTCGGCGATCACCGGTGAGTCGATCCCCCTCGAGGTTGCTCCCGGTGACGCGGTGGCGGCCGGGTCGGTCAACACCTCGGGAACGTTGCGCATCAGGGCGGTCGCCGACGGGCGCGACAACTCCTTGACCCAGATGGTTGAACTGGTCGAGCAGGCTCACGCGGACAAGGGTGAACGCGCCCGTCTGGCCGACCGGATCGCCCGACCCCTCGTGCCGCTGGTCCTGCTCGCCGCAGCACTGATCGCCGCCTTCGGGTTCGTGATCGGTGACCCGCAGACGTGGATCGAGCGGGCCCTGGTGGTGCTGGTCGCAGCCTCACCCTGCGCGCTGGCGATCGCGGTCCCGGTCACGGTGATCTCGGCGATCGGCTCGGCCAGCAAATTCGGGGTGATCATCAAGTCCGGGGCCGCCTTCGAGCAGCTCGGCACGATCCGCGCGGTCGCCTTCGACAAGACAGGCACCTTGACCCGCAACGAGCCCCGGGTGGTAACCACTCACCCGGCCAGCGGTCACACCGACGCCGAGGTGCTTGCCCTGGCAGCGGCACTTGAGGCTGCCAGCAGCCACCCGCTGGCTGCAGCCGTGGTCGCCGCCTCACCGGACCGGCCCGAAGCGAGCAACGTCCAGGAGCACGCCGGACACGGCCTGACCGGGCTGGTCGGCGGACGCCGGGTGCGCGTGGGCAGCCCCCGTTGGGTCGCCCCCAAGGACCTGACCGCGCAGGCCGGCGCCATGGCCGACGAGGGCATGAGCCTCGTGGTGGTCGAGGTCAACGACCGTGCGTGCGGCGTGATCGGCATCCGCGACGAGCTGCGCCCCGAGGCAGCCCAGGCCATCGCGGACCTGCACCAGCAGGGCGTGTCCACAATGATGCTCACCGGCGACAACACCCGCACGGCCCAGGCATTGGCCAGCGAAGCGGGCATTCGACACGTCTACGCAGAGACCCTGCCTCAGGACAAGGCCGAGCACATCCGAGGCTCGAAGAAAACGAGCCCGACGGCGATGATCGGCGATGGCATCAACGACGCGCCTGCACTGGCCTCGGCCACCGTGGGTATCGCCATGGGCGCCAGCGGGTCCGCGGCTGCGATCGAGTCCGCCGACGTCGCCTTCACCGGCCACGACCTGCGCCTGCTACCCCAGGCTCTCGCGCACGCCCGCCGCGGGCGGGCGATCATGACCCAGAACGTCGTGCTGTCCGTGGCCCTGATCGCCATCCTCTTCCCACTGGCCCTGTTCGGCGTGCTGGGCCTGGCCGCGGTCGTGCTGGTCCACGAGATCGCTGAGGTCGTCGTCATCGGCAACGGGCTCCGAGCCATCCGCACCGAGCGCCCCTCCCAGCCAGAGGACAGGAACAGTGCATACCCTGCGCGCAGCCAGCGCCTTTCGACGATGGGAACCCGATGAGCAAGAGCCTGAAGCTGTCCATGGCCATGATCGTGGCGGTGCTCGTGGCCCTGGTCGCCGCGGTGACGTTCAGCCGCGCCGGTGACGAAGCGACACCCAGCGACTCCGGCAACGGGACGTCCGAGCCGCTGGTGCGCGAGGACAGCCCCCGCCTGACCTCCGGCAAGGAAGCGACATTCGTGGAGTACCTCGACTTCGAGTGCGAGGCCTGCGGTGCAGCCCACCCCGTCATGACGGACCTGCGGGAGAAGTACGGCGATGACGTGACCTTCGTCGTGCGATACCTCCCCCTGCACGGCAACTCGATGAACGCGGCCCTGGCCGCCGAGGCCGCCCGTGAGCAGGGTGAGTTCGAGGCCATGCACGACCAACTCTTCGAGACCCAAGGCGAGTGGAGCCACTCGGAGTCCTCCAAGGCAAAGACGTTCGAGGGGTACGCCAAGGACCTGGGTCTGGACATGGAGCAGTACCGCGCGGACGTGAAGGACCCGGCCATCAAGAAGCGCATCGAGCAGAGCACGCAAGACGCGCAGGAGCTGGGCGTGACCGGTACACCAACGTTCTTCCTCGACGGGGAGAAGATCGAACCGTCCACCATCGGTGACTTCGAGACCAAGCTTGATGCCGCGATCGAAGACTGACCCGGCCACGGGGATGCCCGCACCGGCGACCAGCGCACGTGGACTCGGCCGCCTGCACCTCATCGGGGGCCTGGTCGGGCTGGTCTGCGCTGTCGTGCTGCTGGTGGAGAAGTTCGAGCTGCTCAAGAACCCGGACTACGTCCCTACCTGCAGCATCAACCCGATCCTCTCCTGCGGCTCCATCATGTCCACCCCACAGGCCGACGCCTTCGGCATCCCCAACCCCATCATCGGAGTCGCCGGGTTCGCCGCTCTGGCCACGCTCGGAGCGGTCCTGACCACCGGAGTCAGCCTCCCCCGATGGCTGTGGCTGGCCACTCAGGCAGCAGTGACCCTCGCGGTGGTCTTCATCCACTGGCTGATCTACCAGAGCCTCTACGTCATCGGCGCGCTGTGCCCGTACTGCATGGTGGTGTGGGTCGTGACCATCGCGGTCTTCGCGTACACCACCGTCCACAACCTCCAGCGACTTCGAGACAGAGCCACTCCCCGCGGACAGCGCACCCTCGCCGCCCTGACGGAGTTCCGCGGAGCGATCGTGACCGGCTGGTGCCTCGTGATCACCGTCCTCATCGCCATCAGGTTCTGGGACTACTGGGTCACGCTCCTGTAGCAGCCGACCATGGGCGAGTGCACCGCTGAAGCCAACAACGAGGACCTTGGACCGACCATCAGGAGCATGACCCGCATGACTGCCCTCCGTCCCACCCGCCGCGCCGTGGTCGCGACCGCTAGCACCCTCGCCGTCGCCGCGATCACCGGATGTTCCGCCGACTCCGGCGCTTCGGAGGCGGCCCCGGATGCCGGTTACCGCGCTGGGGACGGCAGCGTGACCCTCTTCGACACCGACGAACGCGGCGAACCCGTCGAGCTCGCTGGTGACACCTTGGACGGTGAGACCTGGGACAGCGCCGACCACCGAGGCAAGGTCGTCGTGGTCAACGTCTGGGCCAGCTGGTGCGGCCCGTGCGCCAAGGAGGCCCCGCACCTCGTCGAGCTCAACAAGGAGCTGAATGAGAAGGAAGTCGAGCTCGTCGGGATCAACTACCGCGAGTCCTCAGTGGCGACCGGCCGGTCCCAGGCCAGGACGTGGGGCTTCACCTGGCCCTCGATCTATGACAAGAGCGGGTCGACCGCCATCGACATGCAGGGCAAAATGACCACCCAACCCTCGACCGCTGTCCTCGACCGCGAGGGCCGCATCGCCGCCGTCGTCCTCGGGGCAACCACCCAGTCGACCCTCCAGGGCCTGGTCGAAGACGCCCTCGCCGAAGGCGCATGACCACTGCACTCCCGTCCCTCACCGGGCTGTCTTCCTCGCTGAGCGACCAGGTAACCGACGGAGCCCTCCCCCTCGCGGTGCTCGTCGCCGCCCTCGCCGGGCTCGTCTCCTTCGCGACCCCGTGCGTGCTGCCGCTCGTGCCGGGCTACCTCGGCTACGTCACCGGCCTGTCCGACGTAGCCCTCGAGGAGCGCAGCCGCGGCCGCATGATCCTCGGCACCCTAATGTTCATCCTCGGCTTCACGGCCGTCTTCATCCTTGCGTCGATGTTCGTTGCGACCGCCGGGCAGATCTTCGTCGAGCACCGAGTGCTGCTCATGCGCCTCGGTGGCGTGCTCGTGATCCTCATGGCCCTGGTCTTCCTCGGTGCTGGCAAGCAGCGGACCTTCCGCCTTCCGATTAAGCCCGCAACAGGCCTGGCCGGGGCGCCGGTCCTCGGCGCCGTCTTCGGCCTGGGCTGGGCTCCATGCATGGGCCCGACCCTCGCAGCCGTCCTCGCGCTCAACCTCACCGCGGAGGCGTCAATGACGCGGGCGGTGACCCTCGCCGTCGCCTACTGCCTGGGGCTCGGCCTGCCCTTCCTTCTTATCGCCGCCGCCTACGAACGGTGGGCTCCGGTCTCGACCTGGCTGCAGCGCCAGCAGCGTGCGATCCAAGTCGCAGGAGCTGGGCTGCTCATCATCGTTGGTCTCCTGCTGCTCACCGGAGGCTGGGACTCCATGACGCAGTGGCTGCAGACCCGCCTCATCAGCAACTGGGAAGTGCCCCTCTGACGGACGAGAGTCAACGACCGCTCGGGGCATGGCCGTCCACGGTCTGAGGTCCGGCCCAAGGCAAGCGCGATGAGCATGGGGTCAGTCCCTACTTTGCACAGCTGAGCCAATCAGGGGCGATCCGTGCAGAGTGGGCCGCGTGTCGTGTGCAATCTGCGCTGCATCTCGACATCTGATGTCGAGAAGCGCCCTAAATTAGAGCAAGTCGACTTCTATCTAAGATTCGAGGATCCGAGGGCACTAGGTGTACTCGGCCGTCAGGTTGTTGACAGTCGGCTGGTCGGGGCGAGGCCGCCGAGTGCGGTGTGGCGGCGTTCAGTGTTGTAGTGCTCGAGCCAGGGCGCAAGGGCGGCTGCTCGTTGCTGGTTGCTGGTGAAGACCTGCCGGTAGGCCCACTCGGTTTGCAGGGTGCGGTTGAAGCGTTCGACCTTGCCGTTCTGCCAGGGGCAGTGGGGCTTGATGAACTTGTGCTTGGCGCCCAGCTCGTCGAGGACCTCGCGCACGTCGTGGGAGTTCTTGT
>NZ_FWXN01000012.1 GCF_900176385.1 Janibacter indicus
ACAAGAACTCCCACGACGTGCGCGCCGTCCTCGACGAGCTGGGCGCCAAGCACAAGTTCATCAAGCCCCACTGCCCCTGGCAGAACGGCAAGGTCGAACGCTTCAACCGCACCCTGCAAACCGAGTGGGCCTACCGGCAGGTCTTCACCAGCAACCAGCAACGAGCAGCCGCCCTTGCGCCCTGGCTCGAGCACTACAACACTGAACGCCGCCACACCGCACTCGGCGGCCTCGCCCCGACCAGCCGACTGTCAACAACCTGACGGCCGAGTACACCTAGCCGCCACTCCCCGATTCATCTCGACATCAAGATTCATGACCGCAGGTATTCTTGACGGATGAGCAGCCGCCACGACCCGTCCGACGACGTCGACGCCATCGTCGAGGCCTGGCGACGCGAGCGCCCCGACCTCGACGTCGAGCCGCTCCACGTCTTCTCCCGCGTCTCCCGGCTGGCCCGGCTGCTCGACCTCGACCGCACGAGCGCCTTCGCCCGGCACGAGCTCGAGGGCTGGGAGTTCGACGTGCTCTCCGCGCTGCGTCGCGCCGGTGAGCCCTACCAGCTCTCCCCCGGTCGCCTCGTCCAGGAGACGCTCGTGACCTCGGGGACGATGACCAACCGCATCGACCGCCTCGCCACCAAGGGCTGGGTCGAGCGACTCCCTTCGCCCACCGACCGCCGGGGCGTCATCGTTCGCCTGACGCAGGAGGGCCAGTCGGCGGTCGACGCGGCGATGGCCGACCTGCTCTCCCGCGAGGGCGAGCTCCTCGACGACATGTCGACCGACGAGCGCGCCGCGCTCACCCGCGCCCTCAAGCGCCTGCTCGCCCCCTTCGAGGCCTGAGCGGGCTCCCCTTCGCCCGGGCTCACCCGACGAGCTCGGCGCACTCCAGCCACTCGAGCTCGAGCATCTCCTTTTCCTCCGCGAGCTCGCCGAGCGTCGCATTGAGCTGCGCCAGCCGCGTGTGGTCGTGCACCGCCTCGGCCATCTCGTGGTGCAGCCTGTCCTCGCGGGCGGCCACCTTGGCCAGCTGCTTCTCGATCCGGGCCATCGCCTTGCGAGCCTCGCGCTGCGTCGCCGGGTCCACGCTCGGCTCCACCGATGACGAAGGGGGACCATCTGCCCCCTTCGTCGTGGTCGCCGTGGCCTGCGCCACCACGTCACGAGCACCGGTGGTGCCGGCCTGCGCGGCGCGCAGCCGCAGGTACTCGTCGACACCGCCGGGCACGTGCCGCAGCCGGCCGTCGAGGATCGCGTACTGCTGGTCGGTGACCCGCTCGAGCAGGTATCGGTCGTGGGAGATGACGATGAGCGTGCCCGGCCACGAGTCGAGCAGGTCCTCCATCGCCGCGAGCATGTCGGAGTCGACGTCGTTGGTCGGCTCGTCGAGGGCGATGACATTGGGCTCGTCGAGGAGCAGGAGCAGCAGCTGAAGGCGCCTCTTCTGACCGCCGGAGAGGTCGTCGACGCGCGCCGACAGGTGCTCGCGGGCAAAGCCGAGCCGCTCGAGCAGTTGCGCCGGCGTGTGGTCGCGCCCCTCGATGGTGAAGGTCGTCTTCGTGCGGGCGAGCACCTCGCGCACCCGGTCGGAACCGATGCTCGCCAGCTGCGAGAACTGCTGGTCGAGGAAGCCGAACTTCACCGTCTTGCCGCGCTTGACCCGCCCGCTCGTCGGCGCGATCGTCCCGGCGACGAGCCCCAGGAGGGTCGACTTGCCGGCGCCGTTGGCGCCGAGGATCCCGGTGCGCTCGCCCGGCGCGATGCGCCAGGTGATGTTGCGCAGGATCGTGCGGTCGCCGAAGCTCACACCCGCGTCCTCGAGGTCGATGACGTCCTTGCCCAGACGGGCGACGGCCATCCGCTGCAGCTCGATGGGGTTGCGCACCGGGGGCACGTCCTCGATGAGCTGGTTGGCGGCGTCGATGCGGAACTTCGGCTTCGAGGTGCGCGCCGGGGCGCCACGACGCAGCCAGGCGAGCTCCTTGCGCATGAGGTTCTGGCGCTTCTGCTCGGTCGCGGCAGCGATGCGGTCGCGCTCGACCCGCTGGAGGACGTAGGCGGCGTAGCCGCCCTCGAAGGGCTCGACGATGCCGTCGTGGACCTCCCAGGTCTCGGTGCACACCTCGTCGAGGAACCACCGGTCGTGGGTGATGACGAGGAGGCCGCCCGACGTGCGCGCCCACCGTCGCTTGAGGTGCTCGGCGAGCCACGAGATGCCCTCGACGTCGAGGTGGTTGGTCGGCTCGTCGAGGGCGATGAGGTCCCACTCGCCGACGAGGAGCGCGGCGAGCGCCACCCGACGCCGCTGACCACCCGACAGCTCGCCGACGCGCGCGTCCCACGGCACGTCGGAGACGAGGCCGCCGATGACGTCGCGCACCGCGGGGTCGCCGGCCCACTCGTGATCGGGTCGGTCGCCGACGATGCTGTGCCCGACGGTCGCCGCGGGGTCGAGGTCGTCGGTCTGGCCGAGGACACCGAAGCGCACGCCACCACGGCGGGTGATCCGGCCGGACTGGGGCGCGATGGTCCCGGCGAGCATGCCGAGCAGGCTCGACTTGCCGTCGCCGTTGCGCCCGACGAGCCCGATCCGGTCGCCCTCCTCGATGCCGAGGCTGACCGAGTCGAAGACGACGCGCGTGGGGTACTCGAGGTGGAGCGACTCGGCTCCGAGGAGGGGCGTGGCCATCAGGACGTGCGCACCGTCGGCAGGACGTGGGCACCCTGGACCGGCCCGGTGGCGCGCAGGACGTCACCGGCGACCCCCGACGCGGTGAGCGCCACGGCGACGTCGATGGCCCCCTCCGCGGACTCGGTGAGGATCGCGACGGTCGGGCCCGACCCGGAGACGATCGCGGCGAGCGCCCCGAAGCCCATGGCGGCCTCGATGACCTCGCCGATGCCCGGCTGCAGCGCGATCGCGTCAGCCTGCAGGTCGTTGTCGAGGACGGGCGCGAGTGCGCTCGGGTCACCGGCACGCAGCGCGCTCATCAGGGCGGCGCTGGGGTGCGGGTCGTCGAGCCGGGTGCCCGCCGTGCGCTGGTCGAAGGCGGAGTAGACCATCGGCGTCGACAGCCCGCTCGCGGCCGACGGGACGAAGACCCAGTGATAGGTCCCCTTGGCCAGCACGGCCGTGACGACCTCGCCGCGGCCCGACCCGACCGCCGTCCCGCCGTGGAGGAGGAAGGGCACGTCGCTGCCGATGCCGGCGGCGATCTCCTCGAGCTCCTCCCGCGGCAGGGCGGTGCCCCACAGGGCGTCACAGGCGACGAGCGCCGCGGCAGCGTCGGCCGAGCCCCCGGCCATGCCGCCGGCGACGGGGATCTCCTTGTGGATCGACAGGTGGACCGGCTCCTGGCCCCCGGTGTGCTCCGAGAGGGCCAGCGCGGCCCGCAGCGCGAGGTTGGACTCGTCGGTCGGCACCTTGTCGGCGTCACGACCACGGACCGAGCAGCCCCAGTCGTCGGCGAGTGCGGCGGTGACGTCGTCGTGCAGGCCGACGGCCTGGTAGACGGTCGAGAGGGCGTGGAAGCCGTCGTCGCGCAGCGGGCCGACGAAGAGCTCGAGGTTGACCTTCGCCGGGGCGCGCACGGTGACGGGCGCGGGCGACTCGAGGACGGAGGTCATGGCGTCACCCTAGCCATGAGTTCCTCGGTGATCCGCGCGAAGGCCGCCACGTCGAGCTGCTCGCCCCGGGTGCGCGGGTCCACCCCGGCGGCGAGGAGGGCCTGCTCGGCGATCTCACCCGAGCCGGCCACGGAGCGAAGGGAGGCCCGCAGCGTCTTGCGTCGCTGGGCGAAGGCGGCGTCGACGACGGCGAAGACCTGTTCGCGCGTCGCCGCGGTCTGCGGCGGCTCACGGCGCACGAGGCGGACCAGCCCGGAGTCCACATTGGGCACCGGCCAGAAGATCGTCCGGGAGACCCGACCCGCGAGGGCCACGTCGGTCCACCAGGCGGCCTTGACGCTCGGGACGCCGTAGGTCTTGCTGCCGGGGTCGGCGGCGAGGCGCTCGGCGACCTCGAGCTGGACCATGACCAGGACGCGCTCGATGCTCGGGAAGGTCTCGAGGAAGTGCAGCACGACCGGCACGGAGATGTTGTAGGGCAGGTTGGCCACGAGGGCGGTGGGCGTCGGCCCGGGCAGCTGGGTCACGGACATCGCGTCGGCGTGGACGACCTCGAGGCGCGCTGCGGCACCGGGCGCCTCCTCGGCGACGGTGCCGGGCAGCGCTGCGGCGAGCACCGGGTCGACCTCGACGGCCGTCACCCGGCCGGCCGCCTCGAGCAGCGCGAGGGTGAGCGACCCGAGGCCGGGGCCGATCTCGACGACGTGGTCCTGCGCCGTGACCTCCCCCGCGCGCACGATGCGCCGCACGGTGTTGGCGTCGACGACGAAGTTCTGTCCCCACTGCTTCGTCGGGCGCACCGCGTGGCGCTGCGCCAGCTCGCGGATGCGGGCTGCCCCGAGCAGGCCGCCGGGCCCGTCATCGGGGTGCGTGGGCTGCTCGCTCGTCATGGGGGTGACTCTATGACGACGGGCCCCACGACCGAGTCGGTCGTGGGGGCCCGTCGTCACGTTCCCAGGGAGGTCGTCGAGCGACCGTCCCGGGGCGGGGGTCAGGCCGCGTGGGCGCAGCCCCAGGGCTGCAGGCCACGGTCGGCGTAGACGCGGTTGGCCACGGTGATCTGCTCCTCGCGGGTGGCGAGGTCGGCACGCTGGGCGAAGTCCCCTCCGCCGGCGCCGAGCCAGGTCTGGATGTCGAACTGCAGGCCGCCGTAGTAGCCGTTGCCGGAGTTGATCGACCAGTTGCCCGTCGACTCGCACTGGGCGATGCGGTCCCACATCGCGGCGCGCGAGGTGTCGAGGCCGGAGCTGCTCGAGGAGGACGTCGGCTCGGGGGCGGGCGTCGAGGCCTTGGGCGTCGAGGCCTTGGGCGTCGAGGCCTTGGGCTGCGAGGTCGGCTCCGGGGCGGGGGCCGGCTTCGGCGCGGGCTTCGGCTTCGGCGCGGGCTTCGGCTTCGGGGCCGGGCGGGCCTTGGTCCCCTGGCGCACGATCTTGTCGACCGGCTGCTGGGTCACCTTGGTCGAGGTCCGCTTGGAGAAGACGACGTCGCCGTTCTTGTAGGTGAAGCTGTAGGTGGAGGTGCGCGAGCCCGCGCGGCCCTCCTGCTCGACCTTGGTCGTGCCCTCGTAGAGCGAGGAGTCCTGCTTGACGACCGTCTCGAAGGGGATGGCCTCGGTCCGGGTGCCCGGCTTGCGGTTGACGCGGTCCAGGCGGATCGTCATGCCGTCCTTGACGCTGGCGGAGGCGCCCGGCTTGATGAGGTCGTTGCTGTCGTAGCGGACCTCGGCCTGGGTCAGGGCGTCCTCGACCGTGGTGGCCGTGACGGTCGCGGTCGAGCGCTTGCCGCCGACGAGGAGCTTGATCTCCTTGGGGGTGCTCACGCGCAGGTCCAGGCCCTTGCGGCCGATGGACTGCGAGCGCGAGGCGGAGAGCACCGCGCCGTCGCCGTTGCGGATACCCAGCTGCTTGAGCGCGTCGCCGACCGTGGTGGCGGTCGTCCAGTACTCGCGCTCCTTGCCGTCGACGGTGACCGTCAGCTTGCGGCCGTAGCGCACGACGATGGTCTGGCCGTCGTCGACGGGGCTGTCGGCGGAGGGCGTGACGACGTCGTGGGGGCCCAGGTCGATGCCCTGCTTGTCGAGGACGTCACCGACGGTGCCGCCGAAGGCGTGGACGGTGGACTTCTCGCCGTCGACCGACAGGGCGACGGACTTGTCCATGACGACGACGCCCGAGACGCCGAGCGCCAGGGCGCCGACGACGCCGGCCTGGGTGATGCGACGGATCGCGGGTGAACTCACGGTGCTCCGATGTTTGAAACTCCCGGGCACCGGTGGGTCCGCGCACGGGGACCCAAAGAAGGCGGGCACCTGTGTCAGCGAAAAGATCAGGGGAAACCGGCCCCGGCCAACAGCGGACTACCTTGCCCGACAGGTCACGCGAAGGTCAAGTTTTGATAACGGGCGGCGCTATGACGTCTGCCACGAGCCGTAGACCCGCTCGCTGTTGGCCGAGATCGCCGAGCACATCGTCGGCACGTCGACCCCGAGGGTGCGGGCCATGACGCGCACCGTGTGGGGCAGCAGGTAGGGGGCGTTGGCGCGGCCCCGCTCGGGCGTCGGGGTGAGGTAGGGGGCATCGGTCTCGGCGAGGACCTGCTCGAGGGGTGTGTGCGCCAGCGCCTCACGCAGCCCGGCCGCGCTCTTGAAGGTCACGGTGCCGGCGAAGGAGAGGTGGTAGCCGCGCTCGACGCACTCCCGGGCCATCGCGAGGTCACCGCTGAAGCAGTGCAGCACGGTCGTCTCCGGGGCCCCCTCCTCGGCGAGGATGCGCAGGATGTCGTCGTGGCTGTCGCGGTCGTGGATCTGCAACGCCTTGCCCGTGCGCTTGGCCAGGTCGATGTGCCAGCGGAAGGACTCCTGCTGCACGGCGTGCCCGTCGGGCCCGGTGCGGAAGTAGTCGAGGCCCGTCTCGCCGATGGCGCGCACCCGCGGGTGCGCGGACAGCTGCTCGATCTCGTCCCACGCCTCGTGGAGGCGGCCAGCCTCCGCTAGTGCGGGAATCTCGTTGGGGTGCAACGCAACTGCACCGAGCATCGTCGGGTGACGGTCGACCTGGTCGACGGTGAAGCGGGCACTCTCGAGGTCGCAGCCGACCTGCACCACCCGGTCGACCCCGACCGACGCGGCGGTGGCGAGCGCCGCGGCGACGTCCTGCGTGGTCCGCTCGTCACCCCCTTCGGGAGCGATGGCGTCGGCGACGTCACGACGGCGGATGTCGAGGTGCGTGTGGTTGTCGACGACGGCCACCGGCAGCGGGTCCGGGTGCGGCGCGACGCCCTCGCGGTCGCCCATCAGCCCTCCCCCGACATGGCCGCGCGCTCGGTGGCGACGACCTCCTCCGCGTCGAGCTTGACGAAGACCGGGCTCGGCTTGGCGATCGGCGTGCCGACGGTCACCGGGGTCGGCTCCCAGCGGGGGAAGCCCGAGTAGTCGCCGGTGATGACCGGATAGCCGCGGCCACCGTCGAGGTCCTCGACGTCCTCGACGTGCGGCATTGGCACCAGGGCCCCCTCGCCCCCGAGGACCGCGTCGACCCGGTTGGCCGCGTGGGGGAGGAAGGGGGCGAGCAGCAGGTTGCAGTCGCTGACGCACTGGGTGAGCGTGTGCAGCACCGTCGCCAGCCGCTCGCGCCGGTCCTCGCCCTTGAGGCGGAAGGGCTCGGTGTCGGTCACGTACTTGTTGACGTCGCCGACGACCCGCATGACCTCGCCGAGCGCGGCCTTCTGCCGGTGGCGGGCGAGCAGCCCGCCGACCTCGTCGAAGGCGGCGGCGACGCGGGCCAGGACCGCCCGGTCGACGTCCTCGAGGTCACCCGGCTGTGGGATCTCGCCGAAGTTCTTGGCGACCATCGACGCGGTGCGGTTGACGAGGTTGCCCCAGCCGGCGACGAGCTCGGAGTTGTTGCGCTGGACGAAGTCCGGCCAGGTGAAGTCGGCGTCCTGGCTTTCCGGGCCGGCGGCGCAGATGAAGTAGCGCAGCGGGTCCGGGCCGTAGGCCTCGAGGACGTGCCGCACGCCGATGACGTGGCCCCGGCTGGAGGAGAACTGGCGGCTCTCCATCGTCAGGAACTCGCTGGAGACGACCTCGGTCGGGAGGTTGAGCTCGCCGTAGGGGCCGGGCTCGCCCCCCTTCGCCCCCTTGCCGGAGTAGGCGAGCAGCTCCGCCGGCCAGATCTGGCTGTGGAAGGTGATGTTGTCCTTGCCCATGAAGTAGTAGGACAGCGCCTCGGGGTCGTTCCACCACTCGCGCCAGCGCTCGGGGTCGCCCTGGCGGCGGGCCCACTCGATGGACGCGGACAGGTAGCCGATGACCGCGTCGAACCACACGTAGAAGCGCTTCGTCGGGTACTTGGTGGCCAGCTCGCCCGGCAGCGGGATGCCCCAGTCGATGTCGCGCGTCATCGCCCGCGGGCGGATGTCGTCGAGGATGTTGAGGCTGAAGCGGATGACATTGGGCCGCCACGTGCCGGTGGCCTCGCGGCCCTGGAGGTACTCGCGCAGGGCGTCGGCCAGGGCCGGCAGGTCGAGGAAGAAGTGCTCGGTCTCGCCGAACTGCGGCGTCGAGCCGTCGATCTTGCTGCGCGGCTGCTTGAGGTCACTCGGCTCGAGCTGGTTGCCGCAGTTGTCGCACTGGTCGCCGCGGGCCTCCTCGTAGCCGCAGATCGGGCAGGTGCCCTCGATGTAGCGGTCGGGCAGGGTGCGGCCGGTGCGCGCGTCGAGGGCGACCTGCTGGGTCTGCTCGATGAAGTAGCCGTTGGCCCGGCACTGCTCGAAGAGGTCCTGGACGACCTGGTAGTGGTTGCGCGAGGTGGTGCGCGTGTAGAGGTCGTAGGAGCAGCCGAGGTCGGCCAGCTCGTGGGCGATCGTCGCGTGGTGGGTGTCGACGAGCTCGCGTGCCGTCGTGCCCTGCTTGTCGGCCAGGACGAGGATCGGGGTGCCGTGCTCGTCGGAGCCACTCACCATGAGCACGTCGTGCCCCGCCATGCGCATGTACCTGCTGAAGACGTCGGAGGGGACACCGAACCCGGCGACGTGGCCGAGGTGGCGCGGTCCGTTGGCATAGGGCCAGGCGACGGCGGAGAGAACCTTCATGACCTCATCCTAGGTTCCCCGCCCACGCCGTCCCGCGCCGCTAGCCTGCCGGGACGAGGTGCGTGAGCACCCACCGACGAGAGGGGCATCGATGATCGCTGCACTCACCGGGATGGGGCTGAGCGCCGCCGCCGGTCTCAACGCCTACATCCCCTTCATCATCGTCGCGCTGCTCGCCCGCTTCACCGATGCCGTCGTGCTGCCCACGGGCTTCGAGTGGATGGAGGCGTGGTGGACGATCGGCATCGGCGCGGTGCTGCTCGTCACCGAGATCACCCTGGACAAGGTGCCCGCGGTCGACAGCCTCAACGACGCGGTACAGACCGTGATCCGCCCCGGGATGGGTGGGCTCATGGGCGCCGCCACCGCCGGCGCGAGCACGCTCGACGAGTCGACGTGGATGCAGGAGCACGCCTGGGTCGGGGTCGTGCTCGGCATCGTCGTCGCCGGGCTGGTCCACACCGGCAAGGCGGCCTCCAGACCGGTGATCAACGCCGGCACGGCGGGCTTCGGCGCGCCGGTCGCCTCGACCGCCGAGGACGGCGCCGCCGTGGGCATCGCCCTCGTCGCGATCTTCCTGCCCCTGCTCGTCGTCCTCGTGCTCGTCGTCCTCGCCGCGGCGCTGGTCTGGGTGCTCAGCGCGTGGCGCCGGCTGCGCCGGCGACGACAGGCCCGGCTCGCCGCCTGACCCGATGCGGCCTGACGGGCCCGACGCGTCAGTCGACGTGGACGAAGGCCTCGATGATGCGCCGTCCGACTCCGCGCACATAGGCCTCGCGCTCCTCGACCGGCCGGGTCAGCGCACTGTTGAGCACGCCCTCCATCGCGGCGATGACCGCCTGCGCACTGGTCTCGGCGTCCTCGACCTCGGCGAGCACGAGGATCTGCCGCACGATCCCGTCGATGCGGTCACGTGCGGGGGCCATCGCCGCGGCGATCTCCGGCTGACGGGTCGCCTCCTGGCTGAGCTCGGCCTTGGCGGTCCAGGCCTCGGGCTCGTCGAGCCACGAGACGAAGAGGTCGAGCGCTCGCTCGACGAGCTTGACCTCGTCCTCACCGGCCTGCTGCTGCCGACCGAGCTCTTCGATGCTGTCGATGAGGCCGGCGGCGATGAACTCGGTGAGGGCGGTGACCAGGGCCAGCCGCGTGCGCAGGTAGCCCGAGGTGCTCCCCTGCGGCAGCCCGGCCTCGGCGTCGACGGCCCGGTGGGTCAACCCCCGCATGCCACCGGCCGCCACGACCCGGGTCGCGGACTCGAGGATCAACCGCATCCGCGGGGAGAGCTCGGTGCTGTCAGTGACGCTCATCCGGCTCACGCTACCCGTTCCCACGGCCCCGTCAGGGCCGCCCGCGGGGACGTGACCCGGCCCCGGACGGCGAAGTTGACGCGACCTTTCTACGGGTGTAGTTTGGTCTATGTCTTCAACAGATGTAGAAGGGATTGACACCATCATGAGCATCGCCTCCATCACCACCTTCGTCACCGTCTCGCTCGTGCTCGTCGGCCTCGCGCTGGCGCTCCTCCTCGTGACCGTCGGCGTCGCCGCCTTCCAGTTCTTCGCGGCCAACCGTCCGGTGCGCGTCGCCCGTCAGGAGAGCATCCGGACGTACTACCGTCAGGCCGCCTTCAGCTGATCCATCGCTGACGAAGGGAGGACCGCCGCCGTTCCCCCCTTCGCCCCCGGGCCGGGGTCCACGCCGGCGACGACGCCACGGACCCCGCGCCTACGCTGAGGCCATGTCCTCAGCCCCCGAGCCCCTGGCCCCCCGGACGGCCGTCACCGAGACACTTCTCGTTCTCGGGGTCTCCCTGGGCGCCTCGGCCCTGTGGTCGGCCCTGTCGCTGCTGCGCAAACTCACCGCCGACCAGAGGCTGTCCGGTCAGGTCACGTCGATGAACCAGTCCGTGACCCCCGACCAGCCGTGGCTCGACCTGGCCCACCAGCTCGTCGGCATCGCACTGGCGCTGGTGCCGGTCGCCCTCGCCCTGCACCTGCTCGCCCGGCAGCACCGCCGGCCCACCCACCTCATCGGGCTCGACACCCGCGCCCCGGGCCGCGACCTGCTCCAGGGACTCGCTCTCGCCGCGGCGATCGGGATCCCCGGCCTGGGTCTCTACCTCGCCGCCCGCGCCCTCGACCTCAACACGACCATCGCCGCGTCGGACCTGACGCAGGCGTGGTGGACCGTGCCCGTCCTCGTCCTGGCCGCCGGGCAGAACGCCCTGCTCGAAGAGGTCATCATGCTCGGCTACCTCTTCACGAGGTGGCGGGAGGCCACGTGGTCCCCCGTCGCGATCGTCGTCGCCAGCGCCCTCGTGCGGGGCAGCTACCACCTTTACCAGGGCATCGGCGGCTTCGTCGGCAACATCGCGATGGGGCTGCTGCTCGGCGCGGTCTACCTGCGGGTGCGCCGGGTCATGCCGATGTTCATCGCCCACTGGGTCATCGACATCGTCGCCTTCGTCGGCTACGCGCTGCTCGTCACCCGCGTGGCCTGGCTGTGAGCCCGCGGCTCACAGGTCCTCGTCGCCGAACTCCTTGAGCGTGCGCGCACCCGCCGGGGCCTTCCAGTTCTCCCGGCTGGATCCCCAGTCGCTGAAGCTCAGCGTCGTGCGCGCCGGGTAGGTGCCGTAAGTCATCTTCAGCAGCGCGGCGTTGCCGTCGGTCGACAGCCACACCTGGCGCTGCTGGTCGTTGCCGCCCTCCTTGCCCGCCTTGTTCAGCTGCAGGAGGTAGGCCCACTCGTCGCCCATGGGGACGGTGCTCGCCGGGCTGCGGCGGACGTCCTCGGGCGTCAGCCCCACCCCGAAGAAGCTGCTCTTGAGCAGGCGGTGCGGCTTGTACTGCTCGACCGGCGACTGCTGGCGCGGCACCTTGACCCACTCTCCGACCCGCTTGCGCAGCGGGCTGTCGAGCTTGGGCTTGCGGGTGTCGATCCACTGCTGGTCGACCCGCAGGTAGTGGTCCCAGCCGACGACGATGCTCTCCATCGTGCCGCCGCCCGGGAGCTCGAGGGTGGTGCGCGAGATGCCTGCGTCCGAGGTGACCTGCTGGGCCAGGCCCGCGGTCGACCCCTCCGCGTGGATCTTCATCTGCATGTCCCGCTCGGTGTCGTGCAGGGTGCCGCGGATCGTCACCGACGACGCAGCGTCCATGTAGGTGCGCATGTCGTCGGCCAGGGCCACCGGGTCCGGCGTCTGGGGCTTGGGGCCGGTCGGGTCCCCGCTCGGCGAGGTCGACGACGATGCGGTGGCATCGTCCGTCGGTGTCGGCGTCAGCGTCTCCACCGGCTCCCCCGAGCTCGAAGGGGGTGCCTGCCCGGGCAGCAGGGCACACCCGGAGACGGACAGCGCCACGGCGCCGGCCAGCAGCAGGCTGGCGCGGCGCCGTGGCGCGTGGTCACGCGCAGTCATGACGATCCCCTCGTCGTCTGCTCGCGGGCTCAGAGAGCGCCGCGCGCCGCCTTGCGCAGGTCGGCGTTGAGCGTGCTGATGACGTCGAGCGGGATCTCCTTGGGGCACGCCGCCGCGCACTCACCGATGTTGGTGCACCCGCCGAAGCCCTCGAGGTCGTGCGTCTCGAGCATCTTGACGACCCGGCCGCCGCGCTCGGGCTGACCCTGCGGCAGCTCACCCAGGTGGGTGACCTTGGCGCCGAGGAAGAGCATGCCCGAGGCATTGGGGCAGGCCGCGACGCAGGCGCCGCAGCCGATGCACTTGGCCGAGTCGAAGGCCCGGTCGGCCTTGTCCTTGGGCACCGGCACCGAGTGCGCCTCGGGGGCCGCGCCCGTGTTGACCGAGATGAAGCCGCCCGACTGGATGATCCGGTCGAAGGCGCTCCGGTCGACGACGAGGTCGCGGATGACCGGGAAGGCGTTGGCCCGCCACGGCTCGACCGTGATCGTCTCGCCGCTGCGGAAGGAGCGCATGTGCAGCTGGCAGGTGGTCGTCCGCTCGGGGCCGTGGGCCTCCCCGGAGATCATCAGGCCGCACATGCCGCAGATGCCTTCGCGGCAGTCGCTGTCGAAGGCGATGGGCTCGGTGCCCTCGGCGATGAGCTGCTCGTTGAGGACGTCGAGCATCTCCAGGAAGGACATGTCCGGAGAGATGTCCTTGAGCTGGTAGGTGACGAGTTCGCCCTTCGCCGTGGGTCCGGCCTGGCGCCAGATCTTGAGGGTCAGTTCCATGCTCACTTGTAGCTCCGCTGCTTCAGCTCGATGAACTTGTAGTTCAGGTCTTCCTTGTGCAGGACGGGCGCGCCGTCGCCGCCGAACTCCCATGCCGCGACGTAGGCGAACTCGTCGTCGTGACGCAGCGCCTCACCGTCGTCGGTCTGCGACTCGGCGCGGAAGTGGCCGCCGCAGGACTCGCGACGGTGCAGCGCGTCGATGCACATGAGCTCGCCGAGCTCGAGGAAGTCGGCGACACGGCCGGCCTTCTCGAGGCTCTGGTTGAGGGTGTCGGCCTCGCCGAGCACCCGGACGTTGGTCCAGAACTCCTGCTTGAGGTCGCGGATGAGGCCGATGGCCTTGCGCAGACCCGCGTCGCTGCGCTCCATCCCGCAGTACTCCCACATGATGTTGCCGAGCTCGCGGTGGAAGGAGTCGACGCTGCGCTCGCCGTTGATCGAGAGGAACTTCTCGATCCGCTCGGTCACCGACGCCTTGGCCTCGACGACCGCCGGGTGGTCCTCGGAGATCTTGTCGAAGGGGCCCTTGGCGAGGTAGGAGCGCACGGTGTTGGGCAGGACGAAGTAGCCGTCGGCGAGGCACTGCATGAGCGACGAGGCGCCCAGACGGTTGGCGCCGTGGTCGGAGAAGTTGGCCTCACCGACCGCGTACAGGCCCGGGATCGAGGTCTGCAGGTCGTAGTCGACCCACAGCCCGCCCATCGTGTAGTGCACGGCCGGGTAGATACGCATCGGCGTCTCGTAGGGGTTCTCCCCTGTGATCCGGGCGTACATGTCGAAGAGGTTGCCGTACTTCTCCTCGACGGTCTCCCGGCCCATCCGCTCGATGGCGGCGGCGAAGTCGAGGTAGACACCACGCCGCATCTGGCGCTTGTTGCCGTCCTGGTCGACCTCGTCGACGAGCGGGCCGACACCGCGGCCCTCGTCGCACATGTTCTTCGCCTGGCGCGAGGCGATGTCGCGGGGCACGAGGTTGCCGAAGGCCGGGTAGATCCGCTCCAGGTAGTAGTCGCGGTCCTCCTCGGGGATCTGCCGCGGGTCCTTGTCGCAGTCCTCGGCGCGCTTGGGCACCCAGATGCGACCGTCGTTGCGCAGTGACTCCGACATCAGGGTCAGCTTCGACTGGTGGTCACCGGAGACCGGGATGCACGTCGGGTGGATCTGCGTGTAGCAGGGGTTGCCGAAGTAGGCGCCCTTGCGGTGGGCCCGCCAGGCGGCGGTGACATTGCAGCCCATGGCATTGGTCGAGAGGAAGAAGACGTTGCCGTAGCCGCCGGTGGCCAGGACAACGACGTCGGCGAGGTGGGTCTCGATCTCACCGGTGACCATGTCGCGGGCGATGATGCCGCGGGCGACCCCGTCGACGAGGACGACCTCGAGCATCTCGTGGCGGCTGTACTCGGTGACGGTGCCCTTGGCGACCTGCCGCTCCATGGCCTGGTAGGCGCCGATGAGCAGCTGCTGGCCGGTCTGGCCTGCGGCGTAGAAGGTACGGGCGACCTGGACGCCACCGAAGGAGCGGTTGTCGAGCAGACCGCCGTACTCGCGGGCGAAGGGAACACCCTGGGCGACGCACTGGTCGATGATGTTGGTACTCACCTCGGCGAGGCGGTAGACGTTGGTCTCGCGGCTGCGGTAGTCGCCGCCCTTGACCGTGTCGTAGAAGAGGCGGTAGGTCGAGTCACCGTCGTCGTTGTAGTTCTTCGCGGCGTTGATGCCACCCTGCGCGGCGATCGAGTGCGCGCGCCGGGCGCTGTCCTGGTAGAAGAAGCTCTTGACGTTGTAGCCGGCCTCTCCCATGGTCGCTGCGGCGGAGGCACCGGCGAGGCCGGTGCCGACGATGATGACGTCGAGCTTGCGGCGGTTGGCCGGGTTGACCAGGGCGTTGTCGAACTTGTGCTGCGTCCACATCTTGTCGATGGGCTGGTCCGGAGCCTTGGTGTCCGCGATGGGCTCACCCTCGGTGAAGTACTCGCTGAGCGTGTCGGTCATGTGGTCAGTGCTCCTGGTCAGACGAGGTTGAAGAACAGCGCGAGCGGCGGGATGAGGAAGCCGACGACGACCACCGCGGCGATGACACCACCGAGGGCGCGGGCGCGGGAGCGGGCCACCGCGGTCCGGTTGAGGCCCATGGTCTGCGAGGCGCTGTAGACACCGTGGTAGAGGTGCATGCCCAGCGCGATCATCGCCAGGACGTAGATGAGGACGACCCACCACAGCTCGAAGCTGGCGCTGATCATGACGAAGGGGGATTCCTTCACCGCGTCGGCGTCGGCCGAGGAGTTGAAATTCGGCTTGACGACGGTGAAGTGGATCAGGTGGAAGATCACGAAGAGCAGGAGCGCGAGACCGCCCCAGCGCATCGTGCGCGAGGCGAAGGTCGAGGAGATGTTCTTCTTCGCCTGGTACTTGACCGGGCGTGCGGCGTTGTTGCGCGCGATGAGCTTCAGCGCGGCGTAGACGTGCCCGATGATCGCGAGGATGAGCACGACCCGCACGATCCACAGCAGTCCGCCGTAGGGCAGCATCGGCTCGCCGAAGGTGCGCAGGTGGTGGGCGTACTCGTCGAAGGCCTCCTGCCCGGCGAGCGCCTTGAGGTTGCCGTACATGTGCAACAGGACGTACAGGATGAAGATGACGCCGGTGCCCGCCATGAGGTATTTCAGCCCGATGGAGGAAGACGCCACCCCCTTCTTCTTCGCGGGGAGGGTCGTAGTAGCCACGGGGTCAAGGTACCGCCTTGTGAGCAGGCACACGTAGCCGGGGCGGCCCTCCCACGGTGTGATGTTTGCCCGGTTACCGTGACGTAATAGACAACACATTCGTCCCGGAAATCCGGGGCTGGCGAGGAGTGAGGACATGGACGACAGCGCTGCCGAGACGATCGTCTCCGCGACGACACCCCGCGGCGAGATCGCCCTGCGGGAGCGGGCGCACCCCGACGGCAGCGGCTCGGTCGTCCACGAGCTCGTCGTCGCCGGCGTCTTCGCCATGGACAGCCTCGACACGTCGACCGAGACCGCGCTGGCGGTCGAGGCGCTGACCCGGACCGCGGCCCCCGGGCGGGTGCTCGTCGGCGGCCTCGGTCTGGGCTTCACGGCCTGGCAGGTCCTCAAGGACAAGCGGGTGCGCCAGGTCGACGTCGTCGAGATCGAGAGCGACCTCGTCGAGTGGGCCCGGCTCGGCCTGGCCCCGACACTCGGCCTGGTCGCCCGCCACCCCCGCGTGCGCGTCCACGCCGGCGACATCGCACCGGTGCTCGCCGGCGCCGCGACCCCCTTCGGCCCGTGGGACCTCGTCCTGCTCGACGTCGACAACGGCCCGAGCTTCCTCGTGCACGCGGGCAACGAGCGCATCTACTCCCCCGAGGCCATGCGCGGGGCTCTCGACCAGGTCTCCCCCGGCGGCACCCTCGCCATCTGGGCCGCCCAGCCCGAGCCCGACCTGCTCGTGTCCCTGGCCACTCTCGCCCCGACCGAGGAGGTCCTCCTCGAGGTCGAGCGCGAAGGGCGCACCCTCACCTACGCCCTCTACCTCACCCGCCCCTGACGTCACCCTGGCTGGGCTGGGAGGTGGGGTCCGGTGCCAGAGGCCGACAAGGGTGGGTCCGCGCGACTCAAGCCGACGTCGAGAACGACGACGTGACCACACGACGACGAAGGACTTCGGCCCAGCGCGGACCCACCCTCTCTCGGCCGACCCTGACCGGCCCGAAAGGACTGGCTCAGCCGGCAGCGGCCGCCTTGGCAGCGGCGGGCAGGGCGGCGCGGATGACGTCGAGGGCCTCGGTGTCCAGGGCGCCGGAGACGAACCACGCCTCGAAGGCGCTCGGCGGCAGGTGGACGCCGCCCTCGAGCATCGCGTGGAAGAAGCGCCCGTAGGCCGAGGTGTTCTGCGCCTGCGCGTCGGCGAAGGAGCGCACCGGCTCGTCCCGGAAGAAGATCGAGAACATCGACCCGGCCCACTGGACGGTGTGCGCGACCCCCTCGGCGGACAGGGCGTCGGAGGCGGCGTCGGCGATGGTGCGCGCGCTCTCGAGCAGGCGCGGGTAGAGCTCGTCGGTGCACGCCCGGAGCGTCGCGAGCCCGGCCGCGGTGGCGACGGGGTTACCCGAGAGCGTGCCGGCCTGGTAGACGGGCCCGTCGGGCGCCAGCCGCGCCATGAGGTCGGCGCGGCCGCCGAAGGCCGCAGCGGGGAAGCCGCCACCCATGACCTTGCCGAAGGTGAACAGGTCCGGGGCACCGCTCGGGTAGCCGCCGGGGTGGGCTCCCTCGGCACCGGTCTCGAGGCCGTACCAGCCCGAGCGGCTGCAGCGGAACCCGGTCATGACCTCGTCGCTGATGAGCAGTGCCCCGTGAGCAGACGTGATCCGACGCAGCGCCTCGGTGAACCCGGGCGCCGGCGGCACGACGCCCATGTTGCCGGGCGACGCCTCGGTGATCACCGCGGCGACCTCCTCCCCGCGCACGGCGAAGAGCTCCTCGACCGCGCCCAGGTCGTTGTAGGGCAGCACCACGGTCTCCCCCGCTGCCGACGCGGGCACGCCGGCCGAGTCGGGCAGCGCAAAGGTCGCCACCCCCGAACCGGCCTGCGCGAGAAGGGCGTCCACGTGGCCGTGGTAGCAGCCGGCGAACTTCACGACGACCGAGCGGCCGGTCGCGCCCCGCGCCAGACGAAGGGCGGACATCGTCGCCTCGGTCCCCGAGGAGACGAGGCGCACCTGCTCCAGCGGCTCCACGCGCTCGACGATCTCGGCGGCCAGGGCCACCTCGTTCTCGCTCGGGGTACCGAAGGAGAATCCCTTGGCCGCGGCGTCGGTGACGCTGGCGAGCACGTCGGGGTGGGCGTGCCCGAGGATCATCGGGCCCCACGAGCAGATGAGGTCGACGTAGCGGTTGCCGTCGACGTCGGTGAGCCAGGGACCGCGGGCGCTGTCGATGAAGCGCGGCACGCCACCGACCCCGCGGAAGGCCCGCACCGGCGAGTTGACGCCGCCGGGGGTGACCTCGCGGGCGCGGTCGAAGAGAGCCTGGGATGCGGTGGTCGAGAGCGTCATGCCCTGATCCTCCCAAATCCGGTCGCCCGCTCCCCGAGGAGGCGCTCGCCATGATCGAGCAGGCGATGGCGCGCCGGGCGTGACCGGGATGAGCGCAGATGGCCGGGATGTCCGGACCTGGCCGTGCAATTGCGCGGTCACGTCCGGACATCCCGGCCATCTCAGGACTTCCCGGCCATCAGGACCGTGTGAGAGCGAAGGGAGGGTCAGCGCCCCTGGATGTCGGCGATCCGGGCCCCGACCTCGTCGGCGGCGTGCCGTGACGCAGCCAACAGCCCGACGAGGTCAGTCGTCGAGCCCGATCTCGTGGTGCTGCGGTGCCATCCGGTCGCGCAGCGCGGCCATCGCCTCGCCGAGCGCGGCGAACTGCTGCGGCGTGAGCACGTCGACGAGGTGGCTGCGCACGGAGGCCACGTGGGTCTGCGCGATGCCCTCGAGAGCCTCGCGCCCGGCGTCGGTGAGCGAGATCTCGACCCCGCGTCCATCGTCGGTGGAGCGGCACCGCTCGACCCAGCCGCGCTTCTCCAGCCTCGAGGCCGTGTGGGTGACGCGGGAGCGCGACTGGATGATGTCGTCGGCCAGGCGCGACATCCGGGTGCGCTGCCCGGGTGACTCCGAGAGCATCGAGAGCAGCTCGTACTCGGTCAGCTGGATCCCAAGGGGGGCGAGGTCGTCGACGAGTGCCCGCTCGAGGAGCCGCGACCCGCGCAGGTAGGCCCGCCAGTGCTGCTGCTGCTCGTCGTCGAGCCAGACGTCGTCGCTCACAGTCGGCCGGCGATCTCGAGGGCGAAGTAGGTGAGCACGATCTGGGCGCCCGCGCGCCGGATGTGCAGGAGCGACTCCATGACGGCTGCGTCGCGGTCGATCCAGCCCCGCTCGCTCGCGGCGACGATCTGCGAGTACTCCCCCGAGATCTGGTAGGCCGCCACCGGCACCGGCGAGATCTCGGCGGCCGCCGCGATGACGTCGAGGTGCGGCTGGGCCGGCTTGACCATGATGAAGTCCGCGCCCTCGGCGAGGTCGAGCTCGATCTCGCGCAGCGCCTCGGTCGCATTGGCCGGGTCCTGCTGGTAGGTCGCGCGGTCGCCGCTCAGCGAGGACTGCACGGCCTCGCGAAAGGGCCCGTAGAGCGCGGAGGTGTACTTCGCCGCGTAGGCCAGGACGAGCGTGTCGGTGTAGCCGGCCTCGTCGAGCGCGGCACGCACGTGGGCGACCTGGCCGTCCATCATCCCGGACAGCCCCAGGACGTGGGAGCCGGCGGCGGCCTGGGCCAGCGCCATGTCGGCGTAGCGCTCGAGGGTGGCGTCGTTATCGACGACGCTGCGCCCGTCGAGCGTCGTCGTGAGCACCCCGCAGTGGCCGTGGTCGGTGAACTCGTCGAGGCACAGGTCGGTCATGACGACCAGCCGGTCGCCGACGGCGTCGACGACCGCCCGGGTGGCGATGTTGAGGATGCCCTGCGGGTCGTCGGCCCCGGAGCCACGGGCGTCCTTGGTCTCCGGCACCCCGAAGAGCATGATCCCGCCGATGCCCGCCTCGACGCAGGCGCGCGCCTCCTGGACGAGCGAGTCGAGGGTGTGCTGGACGACGCCGGGCATCGAAGAGATCTCCACGGGCGCGGAGATGCCCTCGCGGACGAAGACCGGCAGGACGAGGTCCGCCGGGTGCAGCCGCGTCTGCGCCACGAGACGACGAAGGGGGACGCTCCCCCGCAGTCGTCGCGGTCGCACGACCGGGCCGCTCACCCCTTCGCCTTGCGTCGGGCCGTCGACTTCTTGCGCCGCTGGCTGGGACGGGTCGGCTCCTCGCCCGCTTCGGCCGCGGCCGCCGCGAGCTCGCGACCGTGGTCGGCGAGGGCCTCGACGAGGCTGTCGCCGGTCGCCTCGGGGGCCAGGACGTCGACCCGCAGGCCGGCCTCCTCGGCGGTCTTGGCGGTGGCCGGACCGATGCACGCGATGATCGTCGACGGGTGCGGCTTGCCGGCGATGCCGACGAGGTTGCGCACGGTCGAGGACGAGGTGAAGACGACGGCGTCGAAGGCGCCCTGCTTGATGGCATCGCGCACCGGCGCCGGCGGCGGGGTTGCGCGCACCGTGCGGTAGGCGGTGACGTCGTCGACCTGCCACCCCATGTCCTGCAGGCCCGCGACGAGGGTGTCGGTCGCGATGTCGGCCCGCGGGAGGAAGACGCGGTCGATCGGGTCGAGGACCTCGTCGTAGGGCGGCCACTCCTCGAGCAGTCCGCGGGCGGACATCTCGCCGGACGGCACGAGGTCGGGCTCGAGGCCCCAGTCGCGCAGGGCGTCGGCGGTGACCCCACCGACGGCGGCGATCTTCAGCCCGGAGAAGGCGCGGGCGTCGAGCCCGAACTCCTCGAACTTCTCGCGGATCGCCTTGACGGCGTTGACCGAGGTGAAGCCGATCCACTGGTAGCGACCGGTGACGAGCCCCCGGACGGCACGCTCGACCGCCTGCGGGGTCCGCGGCGGCTCGACGCTGATCGTCGGGACGACCTCGCTCGTCGCGCCGTGGCCGAGCAGCTGCTTGGTCATCGGCCCGGCCTGGTCCTTGGTGCGCGGGATGAGCACGCGCCAGCCGTAGAGCGGCTTGGTCTCGAACCACGACAGGGCGTCGCGCATGCCGACGGTCGACCCGATCACCGCGAGGAGCGGCTCGTCGAGGTCGGCGAGCGCCTCGGCTGCGGCGTCGAGGGTCGTCTGCCGGGTGGCCTGCTGGGTGGTCGTCCCGCCCCGGGTCAGGGCGACCGGGGTGTCGGCCGCCCGACCGGCCGCGATGAGCTCGCCGAAGGCCGGCGCGATGTGCTCGGGCAGGCCGAGCAGCACGAGCGTGACGTCGTCGGCGACCGAGTGCGACAGGTCGGCCCGCTTGGAGCCGCTGAGGCTGATGACGTGCAGCGCCCCGGTGCCACGTGCGGTGAGGGGCACCCCCGCGTAGGTCGGCACGGCGCTCACCGACGAGACCCCGGGGACGATGTCGAAGTCGATGTCGGCCTTGACCAGCGCCTGCGCCTCCTCGGCCAGGCCGTTGAAGGTCGCGGGGTCGCCGTCCATGAGTCGCACGACGAGCCCGCCCTTGTGCGCCTTGGCGGTCTTGACGACGAGCTTGGCCCGGGACGCGTGCGTCAGCTGCTGCCCGTGCTCGCCGTGACTGGCGTCGACGACGTCGACGTCGTCGCCGGTCATCGAGGCGACGATGGCCTCGTTGGTCAGCTGGTCGGTGATCACCGCGTCCGCGCGCCTCAGCAGGTCGACGGCGGCGACGGTCATCAGTGACGCGTCACCCGGTCCGGCGCCGACGAAGGCGACGCGGGCCGGCCGGCGAGCGGCGGTGGTGGCGGTGGCAGTGCGCTGGGGGGTCACTGGGCATGCTCCGAAGCGGTCGGGGGGTGGGTGGCGGTCAGGTCGGCGATGGCGGGGGCGCCGTCGTCGACGAGGGTGCGGGCGAGCCGGCGGCCGAGCTCCTCGGCCTGCTCGAGGGGGCCGGTGGCGGACCGACGCAGGTCGCTGGAGCCATCGGTCGCGGCGACGACGGCCCGCAGCGACAGCACTGGACCGTCGACGTCGTCGACGACCTCGGCGAGCGCGCCGACGGGTGCGGCGCAGCCGGCCTCGAGCTCGGCGAGGATCGCGCGCTCGGCGGTGACGGCGGCCCGCGTGTCGGCGTCGTCAAGGGGACGCAGGGCGGCGAGCACCCGATCGTCGTCCTCGCGGCACTCGACGGCGAGGGCGCCCTGGCCGGGCGCCGGCAGCATCTGGATCGGGTCGAGGACCTCGGTGACGCGGTCGCGCAGGTCGAGCCGGGTCAGGCCCGCGTGGGCGAGCACGATCGCGTCGAGCTGGTCCTCACCGGGGCCGACCATGTCGAGCCGGGTGCCGAGGTTGCCGCGGATGTCGCGGAAGCGCAGACCGAGGCCGAGCGCGGCCAGCTGGGCCCGACGTCGCGGCGACCCGGTGCCGACGACGGCGCCCTCGCCGAGCTCGCCGAGGGTGAGCCCGTCACGGGCGCACAGCGCGTCGCGCGGGTCGACCCGCGGCGGGATGGCGACGACGACGAGCCCCGGCTCCGTTGCGGTCGGCAGGTCCTTGAGCGAGTGCACGGCCACGTCGATCTCACCGTCGTGCAGCGCCTGGCGCAGCGCGCTGGCGAAGACCCCGGTGCCACCCATGCTGGCGAGCGAGGCGCGGTTGGTGTCGCCCTCGGTGACGATCTCGACGAGCTCGACGTCGTGGCCGGCGGCCCGCAGGGCGTCGGCGACGTGGCCGGACTGGGTCGTGGCCAGGGCCGAGCGACGGGTCCCCAGACGAAGGGAGGTCACAGGACACCTCCGTCGGCGTGCAGGTCGAAGAGCTGACGCAGGGCGTCCTCGTACTCGCCGAGCCGACCGTCGACGGCCAGCTCCTTGGCGCGCACGGTCGGCTGGTGCAGCAGCTTGTCGACGATCCGGTGGACGGCCCGCTCGACCTCGGCCCGGTGCTCGGCACTCATGTCGGGGGTGCGCTGGTCGAGGCGGCCGAGCTCACGCTCGACGACCTGCTGGGCGGCCGCGCGCAGTGCCCGGACCGTCGGCGCGGCCTGAGTCGCCGCGCGCGCACCGAGGTGCCGGGTGACGGCGTCACCGACGAGCGAGCGCGCCTGCTCGACCTCGGGGACGGTGCCGCTGGAGCCGAGGAGCTCGCCGAGCTCGGCCAGGCCCAGACGCACGACGCCCGTGAGGTCGGCGACCTCGTGGCCGATGTCGTGCGGGAGGGCGAGGTCGACGAAGGCCTGCCGCCGACCGCCGCGCGCCACCTGGGCGTCGGCGACGTCGGCCAGCGTGATCGCCAGACCGGTCGAGCCGGTGCAGGAGATGACCACATCGGCGTCGGCGAGGGCCTCGGCGAGCTCGTCGAGGGGACGGGCGGTGCCCTCGAGCCGCTCGGCGAGCGCGACCCCCCGCTCGTGGGTGCGGTTGACGACGGTGAGCCGCTCGGCACCGCGGCGCACGCTGCTCGTCGCGGCCAGGGCGCTCATGGCGCCGGCACCCACGACGAGGACGTGGGCGTCGGCGAGCGGGCCGACGTGCTGCTCCGCGGCGTCGAGGCCGGCACCGACGAGCGAGCGCGAGACCTCGTCGATGCCCGTGTCGGAGTGCACCTGCTTGCCGGTGCGCAGGGCCTGCTGGACCAGGGAGTTGAGGCTGGAGCCGACGTGCCCGTCCGCCTGGCCGCGAGCCAGTGCGTCACGCAGCTGCCCGAGGATCTGCGACTCTCCGACGGCCATCGAGTCCAGGCCCGCCGCGACGTTGAAGACGTGGGCGACGGCGGCGTCGCCGTAGTGGAGGTCGAGGTGGGTCTTGAGGTCGTCGTGGGTGATGCCGGTCGACGAGGTGAATGCCTCGGTGAGGTCGGCGACCGCGCCGTGGAAGCCGCTGACCTCGGCGTAGATCTCGGTGCGGTTGCAGGTCGCGACGACGACGTGCTCGCTGATGTCGGGGCTGTCCGAGGCCGCCGCGAGGATCTGGGCGAGGCTGGCCTCGTCGAGCGCCGCCCGCTCCAGCACGGAGATGGGGGCACGTCGGTGGTTGAGGCCGAAGGCGAGCAGACTCATCGGCCCGCCGCCTCGTCGAGGAGCTCGTCCGAGCCGCCCACGCGCTGTTGCTCGTGGAAGGCGAGGATCTGCAGCTCGGTGGACAGGTCGACCTTGCGCATGTGCACCCCTTCGGGAACCTGGATGGCCGTCGCGGCGAAGTTGAGGATGGAGCTGACACCGGCCGCGACGAGCAGGTCGGCGACCGCCTGGGCGGACGCCGCCGGGGTCGCGATGACCCCGATGCACGCCTCTCCGGGGACGACGAGGGAGGTCAGCGCCCCCATGGGCTGGATCGCCAGCTCGTCGACGCTGTCGCCGACGATGGCCTCGTCGCGGTCGAGGAGCGCGACGACCTTGAAGCCCTTGGTCGCGAAGCCCCCGTAGGAGGCCAGGGCCCGACCGAGGTTGCCCATGCCGACGATGATCACGGGCCAGTCGTGGGTCAGCCCCAAGGCCCGGGAGATCTGGTAGGTCAGGTGCGCGACGTCGTAGCCGACTCCGCGGACACCGTAGGAACCGAGGTGGCTGAGGTCCTTGCGCAGCTTGGCGGAGCTGACGCCGGCACTGTGGGCGAGCTCCTCGGAGGAGACGGATTGCACGTCCTGCGCGGTCAGCTGGCCCAGGGCCCGGAGGTATCCGGGAAGTCGCGCGACCGTCGCATCGGGGATCTCCCGCTTGGCGGCCTGATCGACTGACACGGCTGGGCTGCGCTCCTCTCGCGGTCGTGGGGCCGAGCGGCGCCGAACGACCGAACGACTCGAGATTACGCTCTTGTGAACAAATGCACAAAGTCGCCACATACCGTGGACACCGGCCACCCCGGCCCGCACCCTCACGCCCGCAACGCCGCGCGCAACCGCCCTTCGTCCACCCGCCAGTAGTCGTGCTGGCGCCCGTCGACGAAGGTGACCGGCACCTCCTCGGTGTAGCGCGCCAGCTCGGGGTCGGCATCGATGTCGACCTCGGCGAAGCTGTCGCCGGTCTCGGCGACGACCCGCGCGATGATCGCGCGCGCCTCGTCGCACAGGTGACAGCCTTGGCGTCCGACCATCACCACCCGGGCATCGGGAAGGGCGACCACAGCGCCTCCTAGAAGAAGACGGAGCGGCGCGTGACGAGCACGGAGTACAGCGTCTGCTGGATCGTCTCGCGCACCTGGTCGGTCAGCTCGAAGACGAGCATCGGGTCCTCGGCCGCCGCCGGACCCAGCGACGCGGTGTCGACCGGCTCGCCGAACTCGATGATCCACTTGCTCGGCAGCGGGATGAGCCCGAGCGGGCCGAGCAGAGGGAAGAAGGGCGTGATCGGCGCATAGGGAGCCCCGAGCAGCCGGGCCACGGTCTTCATGTTGCCGATCATCGGGTAGACCTCCTCGGCGCCGACGACCGAGCACGGGATGATCGGCACCTCGGAGCGGATCGCCGCCGACACGAAGCCGCCACGGCCGAAGCGCTGCAGCTTGTAACGCTCACGGAAGGGCTTGCCGACGCCCTTGAACCCCTCGGGCCAGACCCCGACGAGCTCGCCGCCGCGCAGCAGCCGCTCGGCATCGGCGTTGGAGGCCAGGGTCGCGCCGGTCTTGCGTGCGACGTCACCGACCACCGGGAGCTGGAAGACGAGGTCGGCGCCGAGCATGCGCAGGAAGCGCTGCTGCGGGTGGGCGTCGTGGATCGCCAGCTGGGTGATGACCGAGTCGATGGCCACCGTGCCCGAGTGGTTGGACACCAGGAGCGCGCCGCTGTCGGCCGGGATGTTTTCGATGCCCCGCACCTCGACGCGGAACCACTTGTCCTTGAGCAGCCGCAGCACGGGGAAGACGGTGTGCGTGGTGAAGTCGCGGTCGAAGCCGAAGTCGTCGACGGCGTAGTCGCCCTTGACCCGACGCTGGAGGAACTGGAGGGTCTCGGCGAAGCGCCGCTCCCAGTCCTCGCCCGCGGCCGCGCCGGCCGCCTGGCCCAGGGTGCGCGAGGTCAGCTGCCCGGCCGACAGCAGCACGGAGAGCAGCTCGGCCAGACCCGGCACGAGCGCCTGGCCGCTGTCGGGGGTCCCCGGCGTCGCGACCGGCTGGGCCGGAGCCACCGCCGGCGAGACCGGCCGACGTGATGCCGCGGCGGTGCTGCGTGCTGCCGGACGCGAGGCGGTCGAGGTGCTGCGCCGGGCCGGCGGTCGGCGGCGGGCGGTCGGGGTCGCCGCGGGGGGCGCTCCGTCGGGTCCGGGGACGACGGTGAGGCGCGGCTGGCGCGGGGCCGACGGCTTCTTGGGCTTGGCCGGGCGGGAGGACGTCGACGAGGTGCGCGATCCGCCCTTCGAGCTCGTGGTCGTGGGGACCTCGGCCGACGGACCGGTGAGCAGCGGGGTCGTGCGGCGGCGGGCCCGCTCTCCCCCGGCACGGTCGGCGGCCGCGGCGACCGAGCTGACCTTGGCGGGCGTCCGCGCGGCGGCCTTCTGGTTCGCCTTCTTCGGCGTCGCCTTCTTCGGCGTCGCCTTCTTGGCGGTCGACTTCTTCGCGGTCGACTTCCGCGTCGCCGGCTTCGCGGCGGTCTTCTTCGCGGCGGTCTTCTTCGCGCCGGAGGCGCGGGTGCTGTCGGCCATCACTTCTCACTCTCGGGGGCGGGCGACACGGCGCGCATGGCGGCCTCGGCGGCCTGCACGGCAGACCAGCCGGGCTGGGCGAAGGGGAGGCGGTCCAGCACCCTCCCCTTCGTCGCGCGGGCGTAGTCCTCGTAGGCGGCGCGCGTCGTGTAGGCGGGCTCGAAGCCCAAGTCGGCGCGCATCCGGGTCGTGTCCAGACCACGACCGAAGGTCATGAAGTCGAGCTGGTCGGAGCCGATGTCGATCAGGCCGAACTTCTTCGCCAGGTCGGTGAGGGCACCGGTCGTCGCGCGCGGCACGAGGACGAAGGGCCGTCCGGCGAGGTTGGCCGCCTGGCTCGCGGTGATGATGCCGTCGCCCGCGACGTTGACCGAGCCCAGACCCGGGATGCTCACCGCCCGGGCGATCGCGTCGACGCAGTCGTCCTCGTGGACGAACTGCAGCCGGGCATCGTAGCCGAGCGGGATCGGGATGACGGGCAGGCTGAAGTGGTCGGTGAAGGCGGTGCGGATGCGCGGCCCGATGACGTTGGCGAAGCGCAGCGTGGTGATCTCGATGTCGGGTCGGCGCCGCGAGAGACCGCGCACGTAGCCCTCGACCTCGACACTGTCGCGGGCCCAGCCCGAGCGCGGCATCTGCTTGGCCGACATGTCCTCGGTGAACATCGCCGGATCACGGGGGCTCGAGCCGTAGACGCCCGCGGTGGACTTGACGACGAGCTTGGTCACCGAGTCGGCGCGCTGGCAGGCAGCGAGCAACTGCATCGTGCCGATGACGTTGACTTCCTTCTGGGTCGCCCGTCCCCCGCCGGCGCGGGGGGTGGCGATGACGCCCATGTGGACGACCGTGTCGACGTCGTTGCCCGAGATGATCCGGCTGATGAGCGGGCTGCGGATGTCGGCCCGCATGAACTCCGCACGCCCGATGCCGTGCCGCGGCGGCACCACGTCGACGCCGATGATCCGGTCGATGGACTCGTCTCGGCTCAGGCGACGCGCAAAGGCTCCGCCGAGGTGGCGGGAGACTCCTGCGACGAGGACCGTCTGGGGCACCGGGAGGCCTTCCTGTGGACGTCGGCCGCGGGTGGTCACGACCTGGTCTGCAGCCTAGCCACGCGCTGCCGCCCGCGGGGCCCCGCCGGGCGAGACGGCGGTCACCGTGAGCACGACGAAGGGGGTCGGTCCGGATGATCCGGACCGACCCCCTTCGTGCGGGTCACTTCTTGTTGCGACGCTGGTGGCGCGTCTTGCGCAGCAGCTTGCGGTGCTTCTTCTTCGCCATGCGCTTGCGACGCTTCTTGATGACAGAACCCATGCGGATGTCCTTCTGGTGTCGTGGTCGGTGCTTGTCGGGGGCGGCTCGAGCGATGCCGATCCTGCCGAGGCAGGGCCCACCGAACTACGAGTCAGACGACAGAGTCTATCCGCTCCCACGAGCGCCTCGCGCCGGGGGCGGGTGCCGGTCGCTCAGGCGGTCTCGATGAAGGAGCTCTCGAGGTAGGTGTGCACGGCGTCCTCCGGGACGCGGAAGCTGCGACCGACGCGCACTGCCGGCAGGTCGCCGTTGTGGACCATGCGGTACACGGTCATCTTCGACACGCGCATGATCGAGGCAACCTCGGCCACGGTGAGGAAGCGCACCTCACCCAGTCGGTCGTTGGACATGATCACCTCGGTCTCCGCGGGGTCGCACCACCGGCCCGTGCCGGATGGATCGTCTACGAGCCCCGCAGACGACAACCATAGGGGCAGATGTGACGACTGTGAAGCCGCAGGGGGAGATTATCGCCCGCACGTCCACCCGACACGCCGATGCGTGGCGAGAAGTCGCGGAATTTCAGTCGTACCAGACGTCGAGGCCGTGGAGCGGGAAGACCGCCTCGCGGGCGGCCATGATCGCCCGGTCGACGCCGCTGTGGGGGTTGTAGCCCATCGCCCAGGGCTGCACCCAGATCGGCAGCTCCCGATCGGGCAGGTCACCCATGCGCTCCGGACCGAGCTGCCCGGAGACGAGCTCGACGTGCTCGCGCCAGGCCAAGGGGATCTCGGTGGCGGCCGGCACCGGCTTGTGCGCGGCGATCGCGGTCAGGTGGGTCCACGTCCGGGGCACGGCGCCGCAGACGTCGTAGCCACCCCCGCCGAAGGCGACCCACCGCCCGTCGGCGACCTCGTGCGCGAGACGGTGGAGGTTGACCGCGGCCTGCCGCTGGGCGTCGACGGTCAGGGCCATGTGGGCCAGGGGGTCCTCGCGGTGGGTGTCGCAGCCGTGCTGGGTGACGAGCACCTGCGGCTCGAAGGCGCGCACGACCGGGGCGGCGACCGAGGCCAGCGCACGCAGCCACGGCCCGTCGGTGACCCCGGGCGGCAGCGCGATGTTGACGGCCGTGCCCTCGGCACCCGGCCCCCCGGTGTCAGCGGGCCAGCCGGTGCCCGGGAAGAGGGTGCGGCCGGACTCGTGGAGCGAGACGGTGAGCACGCGCGGGTCGTCGTAGAAGATCGCCTGCACGCCGTCGCCGTGGTGGACGTCGACGTCGACGTAGGCGACCCGCTCGACGCCCTGGTCGAGCAGCCACCGGATCGCGGCGGCGATGTCGTTGTAGATGCAGAAGCCGGCGGCACGATCGCGCATCGCGTGGTGCATGCCACCGGTGAAGTTGACGGCGTGCTCGGCCTCGCCGGTCCACACCCGCCGGGCGGCCTCGACCGATCCGGCGACGATGCGGGCGCTCGACTCGTGGATCCCGGCAAAGGCGGGCACGTCGTCGGTGCCGATGCCCCAGGTGCCGTCGGCGGCGGAGGGGTCGGCGGACATCGCCTTGACGGCGTCGACGTAGGCGCGGTCGTGGACCGTGGTGAGCACCTCGTCGGGCGCGATGTCCACGTCGACGAGCTCGACGTCGTCGAAGACGCCGAGCTCGCGGCAGAGTCGTGCGGTCAGGTCCAGCCGCACCGGTGCCATGGGGTGACCCGGCCCGAAGTCGTACTTCGTGAAGTCCTCGCCCCAGATGGCGCACGCCTGTGTGCTCATGAGCAGGACGCTACCCCGGCTAGGGTCGGTGATCACTGACCCCCCGACGATCGGAGAGACCGTGCCCCGCATGCGTCTGCACAACGAGGACGTCCTCGTCATCGGCCTCGGCCGCTTCGGCGGGGCCGTCGCGACCGAGCTGCACCGGCTCGGCAACCGCGTCACGGCCCTCGAGCTCGACCCCCGTCTGGCGGAGAGCTATCTCGGCCGGGTCGGGCGCATCGTCCAGGGCGACGCCACTGCCGTCACGACGATCGAGGAGATCAAGCCGCACGCCTTCTCGGCGAGCGTGCTCGCGATCGGCTCGTCGATCGAGGCGAGCGTCCTCGCGGCGGTCAACCTCATCGACGGCGAGGCACCCAAGGTCTGGGCCAAGGCGGTCAGCCCCGAGCACGCCCGCATCCTCAACCGGATCGGCGTGCACCACGTCCTCTCCCCCGAGATCGAGTCCGGCAAGCGGCTGGCGCACCTCATCGGCAGCCGGCTCATGGACTACATCGAGTTCGACGACGGCTTCGCGATCGTCAAGATGACCCCGCCGCAGGAGGCGATCGGCTTCACCCTCGAGCAGTCGTCGATCCGCAGCAAGTACGGCGTGACCGTCGTCGGCGTGAAGTCACCCGGCCAGGACTTCACCTATGCCCGCCCCGAGACCAAGGTGCGCAGCGGCGACCTGATCATCGTCAGCGGGCCGACCGCGCTCATCGAGCGGATGGCCGCGCGGCCGTAACCCGGCCCGCCTCACGGCGGCGCCCCTCCTCCCTTCGGTCGAAGGGAGGAGGGGCGCCGGTGGTCGTGGGGTCGCGGTCAGCCGCGGTCCTCGCCGAGGGCCAGGACGAGCGCGATCTCCTCCTCGGGAGCGCCGTCGCCACCCGAGACGCGCATCGGGCGGCGGTCGTCGGTGGGGCGGAAGCCGAAGCTGGAGGCGAAGGCGACGGCGCGGCCGTTGTCGGAGCCGACCCAGTAGTAGAGCTGGCTCAGGCCCTTGTCCTCGGCGATGCGAGCGCCCTGGCGCACGAGGTTGGCGGCGACGCTGCGGCCACGCCACTGGGGGTTGACCCACAGGCCGAAGAGCTGGCCGGCGGTCTCGCCCTTGTCCTCGCTGACGCTGCCGATGCTGACGACACCGACGTGCGCGCCCTCGGCCTCGGCGACGAGGCGGACGCTGCGGGCCATGCGGGCGCGCCAGAAGTCCTCGGGCTCGGCGGCCTCGGTGTCGTGGTCGGCGACGAAGGCGTCGGGAGATTCGCGCAGGGCTTCCAGCCGAAGGGTGCGGTAGGTCTCCCACTCGTCCTCGGTCAGTGCGCGCACGGTGATCTCACTCATGGCGTGAGTCTCTCATCCCGGGCCGCGGAATGCTCCCCCGGGTCATCGAGAATTCACCTCTTCGCCTGTCACAGCGCGGATCTCGCGACTCATCCGGTCGCACCCCCGGGCGTCGCCGTGTGCCCCGTCGAAGGCGAACCCGGCCCGCTCGTAGAAGCCGAGTGCTCGCGGGTTGTCGAGCATGACGTGCAGTCGCACCTCCGTCGCGCCCCCGGCCGCCGCCTCGGTCACGGCGGCGTCGACGAGGGCGTCGGCGAGCCCCCGACCACGGGCGTGGCCGGCGACCCACATCGCGACGATCTCGGGGACGTCGGCCGGGTCGAGTCGCAGCATCGTCGCGGCGCCGAGCGGGAGGCCGTCGCCGCCCTCGGCGAGGAAGACCGCCTGCTCGAGGAGCGAGCGCCACCTCTGCTCGTCGTAGGAGACCTCCCGGGCGAAGCTGCTGCCGTAGGCCGCCGGCTCGTCGAGGAGCATCGCCAGCCGCACGGCGCGGTAGCGCTGCCAGTCCTCGGCGGTCAGGCGGCGCACCGACCAGTCGGCGGCCATCAGCCGGCTCGGTCGGCGCAGGCCGAGACGGCGTCGGCGAGGGCGTGCCGCACCCCGTGGGCCTCGAGGCGGGCGAGCGCCGCGGCGGTCGAGCCCCCCGGCGAGGTGACCTGGGCGCGCAGCAGCGCCGCCTCCTCGCCGGTCTCGACGAGCATCGCGCCCGCACCACGTGCGGCCTGCCCGGCGAGGGCGAGGGCGTCGGCGCGGGTCAGCCCCTGCGCGACGCCGGCGTCGACCATCGCCTCGACGACGAGGTAGAAGTAGGCGGGCGCCGACCCGGACAGGGCCGTGGCCGCGCCCTGCTGCGTCTCGGGAAGGACGAGGGTGGCCCCGGCCGGCGCGAGCACGTCGCGCACGAGCTGCAGCTGCTCGTCGGTGACGTCGGCGGCGGGGCTGAGCACGGTCATCCCCTGGCCGACGCGGGCCGGGGTGTTGGGCATCCCGCGGACCGCGGCGACGCCGTCGGGCAGCGCGGCGGCCAGGTCGGCGAGGGAGACGCCGAGCGCGAGGGAGACGACGAGCGAGCCGGGGCGAAGGGAGTCGCGCACCTGCGCGAGCAGGTCCGCCACCGCGTAGGGCTTGACGACGACGAGGTGGACGTCGGCGCGGGCCGCGGCCGTGGAGGCGTCGACGACCTCGACCGCGGGCCGGTCGGCGTAGCGCTCGCGCAGCTCGGTGGCGCGCTCGGGGGTGCGCGCGACGGCGAGGACCTCGCCGTCGCCGTGCGCGGTGAGACCGTCGAGGATGGCGCCGCCCATGGCGCCGACTCCGTAGATCGCGGTGGTCATCTGGGTCCTCCTGGGTCGGTGGTGCGGTCAGCCGCGGCCGGTGACGGTCTCGACGAGGCGTCGGACCCCGGAGGGGCGGCGGGCCAGGTCGTGCAGGTGCTCGAGCCACATCGGACCGTAGGGCACGAGGATGCGCACCCGGTGGCCGGCGTCGGCGGTGCGCAGCTGCAGGTCGGGGTCGGCGCCGAGGAAGAACTGGTACTCCAGGCCCTCGGGTCCCCGACCGGACTGGTCGGCGAGGCCGTCGGCCAGGTCGAGGAGCACCGGCTCGTGGGTCGCGACGACGGTGTGGACCCCGCTGCCGAGCAGGGTCGCGAGGCAGCGGGCGAAGGCGAGGTCGACCTCGTGCGGGTCCTGCCAGCTCGACGCCTGCGGCTCGCCGGTGCCGCCGCGCACGAGGCGCACCCGGGCGCCCGTCGCGGCGAGCATCGCCGCATCGGCCTCGGAGCGGTGGCGGCGGGCGACGAGCGAGGTCGTGAGGCGGGGGTGCTCCAGCCGCACCCGCTGGACGAGGTCGAGCAGGGCGTCCATCGAGTGGTCGGGGCCAGAGCGCAGGGTGATGTCGACCCGGTGGTCGTCGCCGACCGTGCACACCCGGCGCAGGGCTTCTTCGGCGCGGGCCGGGTCCTGGCCCAGCCCGAAGTGCTCGGGGGCGAGGTAGAGCTCGGAGTGGTAGTCGCCGCCCGCGGTGACGGGCGCGATCCTCTCGATGGCCGTCGTCGCCTCGGTGATCGTCGCCTCGACGGCCGCGGCATCGGTCGCGGCGGGCAGGAGCGGGTGGAGCGCGGCCAAGCGGTTGGTCCGCCGCAGCCAGGCCGCCGTGGCGACCGCGTCGTCGACGCCCTCGCCGGCGACAAAGCGATGCCGGGCGGCCTGCACGATGCGGGAGCGCTCGGTGCGCCCGCGCGCCTGCGAGGTCACGAGGGCGTCGAGCAGCCGGGTGCGCAGGTGGTCGGGGTTGAGGATGCTCACGTCGTCTCCTCGGGGGTGTGCAGACGGTAGGCCTCGGGCACGACCCGCCAGGTGCGCTCCCTGACGGGGTCGAGCTCCTCGCCGTCGGCATTGGCGGCGAAGGCGTGGTTGACCCCGCGGACGGTGACGGTGCGGGCCCGGCGGGTCACGACGTCGTCGAGCTCGGTGTGCGTCCCGCGGCTCAGGTGCAGCGCGTAGCGGAGGCGGCGACGGGGAGCGACGGCGAAGGAGGCGACGACCTCGGCACGGCCGTCGCCGGGTGCTGCGTCGGGGGCGATCATGCTGCCGCCGCCGAAACTCGTCCCGATGGTCGCGGCGACCTGCAGGACGCGACGACTGCCGTCGGCGATGACCTCGTCGTCGACGACCACCTCGAGGTGGCGACCCTGCTGACCGAAGCCCGCGGCGATGCCCCCGATCGCATAGCTGAGGATCCCGAGGTGCACCTTGCCCAGACGCTCCTTCCAGGGGGCGGCGATGCGGCCGGCCTCCTCGCCCACGCCGATGTGCACGGCATTGGCCACGAGGTTGTCGTCGTCGTCGATGAGCACGTCGACCGGGCGCACCGGGCTGGCCAGGACGATGCGCGCCGCCTCGGCGGGGTCCTTGGGCAGGCCCGTCGCCCGGGCGAAGTCGTTGCCCGTGCCCATCGGCAGCAGGCCGACGGTCGGCGGGTCCTCGCCGAGGTCGCCGGTGCGGCACAGCGCGGTGACGAAGGCGTGCAGCGACCCGTCTCCCCCGGCGACGACGACCTCGCGGCCGTCACGCGCGGCGATCGCCTCGGTGAGATCGTCGATCGACTCGGTCTCGACGACCTCGACGTCGCCGCCCTCGCGCAGCACGGCCAGCGCGGCCGCCTGGGCCTTCCGGTCGGAGCTGCCCGCTGAGGCATTGGCGATGAAGAGCAGTCGTCTCACGCCCGTCAGCCTACGGTCCCGCGGTCACCCGGTCCGGCGGCGCAGGGTGAGGCTCCCCAGGGCGAGGGCCACGACGATCCAGCCGGCGATGACGAGCAGCGGGGTGACGAGGTCACCGCCCGGGTCGGGCGCCCGCGCGACCGAGGTCGCCGCGTCGACGACGTAGGACAGCGGCAGCACGTCGGAGACGAGCTCGAGCGCGCGCGGCAGCTGGTCGCGCGGCACGAGCAGCCCGCAGAGGAGGAACTGCGGCAGCACCGTGGCCGGCATGAGCTGGACGGCCTGGAACTCGGTGGCGGCAAAGGCCGACGCGAGCAGCCCGAGCGAGGTCCCGAGGACCCCGCTCGCGACGACGACGAGCACGAGCCAGGCCGACGTCGCGGCGGTGTCGAGCCCGAGGAGCCACACCGAGACGGCCGTGACGACCGCCCCCTGGACGACGGCGAGCAGACCGAAGGCGAGCGCGTAGCCGAGGACGAGGTCGGCCTTGCCCAGGGGCGTGGTGAGCAGCCGCTCGAGGGTGCCGCTCGTGCGCTCGCGCAGCGTCGCGACGCTCGTCACGACGAACATGACGACGAAGGGGAAGACCGTGAGCAGCACCGGCCCGACCCGCTCGAAGAGCACACCGTCGGCGTAGATCCACGCGAGCAGGCACATGAGGACGACCGGCACGACGAGCAGGAGACCAAGCGTTCGGTGGTCGCGGGTGAGCTGCCGCAGCACCCGGGCGACGGTGACGAGGGTCAGCCGCGGGCTCATGCCGCCACCTCGTCCACGAGCGCGAGGAAGGCACCCTCGGCATCGGCGGCGCCGGTGCGCTCGAGGAGCCCCGCAGGTGTGTCGTCGGCGAGGACCTCCCCGTCGCGCAGCAGGACGAGTCGGTCGCAGCGCGAGGCCTCGTCCATGACGTGGCTGGAGACGAGGAGCGTCACGCCGTCGTCGGCGAGCCCACGGAAGAGGTCCCACAGGTCGCGCCGCAGGACGGGGTCGAGCCCGACGGTCGGCTCGTCGAGGACGAGCAGCTCGGGAGAGCCGACGAGGGCAGCCGCGAGGCTGACCCGGCTGCGCTGCCCGCCCGAGAGGGCATCGGTGCGTGCAGCGGCACGGCTCGTCAGGTCGACGCGCGTCAGCGCCTCGCGGGCCGCCGTGCGCGGGTCCCACACGCCGAGGAGCCGGGCGAAGTGGGTGACGTTGTCCGCCACGGTGAGGTCGCCGTAGACGCTCGGTGCCTGGGTGACGTAGCCGACCCGGTGCCGCAGCTCGGGGTGGCCCGCCGGGCGTCCGAGGACCTCGACCCGACCCGCGTCGACCCGCTGCACCCCGACGACCGCCCGCATGACGGTGGACTTGCCGCCGCCGCTCGGCCCGAGGAGCCCGACGACCTCTCCCTTCGGCACCCGCAGATCGAGGCCGGGCAGCACGAGGCGTCCGCCCCGCGTCACCCGCAGCCCGTCGATCTCGATCGCGTGCGCCCCGTCGAAGGGTGCCCGCGCGTCGCGCCGACGGCCGTGGGCCGACATCACGACGCCGATTCGGTGGCGGTGGCGCTCGGCTCGTCGGCGAGCTGCCCGAGGTGCCGGCGGGCGAAGTCGAGCGACTCGCGCAGGTCCGCCTCGCGCTCCTGCGGGCGGCGCCGGGTGCCGACCTCGAGCACGACGGCCCCGGAGAACCCGCTCGTCGTCAGGTGCTGGAGCACCTCGGCGCAGGGCTGGGTGCCGCGGCCCGGGACGAGGTGGTCGTCCTTGAGCGTCGTGAGCATGCCGTCGGCCAGATGGATGTGCGAGAGCCGGTCGCCGAGGTCGAGGACCATCTGCATCGCGTCGCTGCGGGCGGTCGCGGTGTGCGACAGGTCGATCGTCACGTGGTCGTAGGGCTGGGGCACCGGGTCCCAGTGGGGCAGGTAGGCCTGCACCTGGCGGCCCCGCGCGGCCCAGGGGAACATGTTCTCGACCGCCAGGGTGATGCCGGACTCGTGCTCGCGCTCGGCGACGCCGTCGGCGAAGCCCCGGGCGTAGGCCTGCTGCCAGCGGAAGGGCGGGTGGAGCACGACGGTCGGCGCCCCGACCTGCTGCGCCAGCTCGATCGAGCCGTCGATCTTGCCCCAGGGGTCGGCGCTCAGGACCCGCTGGGTGAGCAGCAGGGTCGGCGCGTGGATCGAGACGATGTCGAGGCCGTGGTGGTCGGCGAGGGCCCGCAGCGCGCCGGCGCTCTGCGAGATCGGGTCCGCCCAGACCATGACCTCGACGCCGTCGTAGCCCAGCTCGGCCGCCATCTCGAAGGCCGCGGCCGCGCCCTCCGGGTAGACCGAGGCGGTGGACAGGCCGACCGGGATGTGCGGGTGGGGAGAGGCCATGCCTCGAGCGTAGACCCGCGTCGGCGGCGGGATCGGGAGCGCGCTCAGCTCATCAGGTCGAGGTAGCGCAGCAGCACGCCCTCGCGCAGCGCCCACGGGCAGATCGTCAGCTCGCGGACCCCGAGCAGGTCCATCGCCGCCTCGGCGACGATGCCGCCGGCGAGCAGCTGGTGGGCCCGCGACGCGGAGACCCCCGGGAGCTCGACGCGCTCGTGCGCGGTCATCGTCGAGATCCGGGCGATCGTCGCGGTGACGTCCTCCAGGCGCAGTCGCCGGTCGGCGTAGGGCCCGTCGGCGCTCGGCGCGGCGCCCGCGATGCGGGCCAGGGAGCGCATCGTCTTGCTCGTGCCGAGCACCGTGTCGGGCGAGCTCGCCTTGGCGTAGGGCCGGATCTCCTTGGCCAGGGTGGCGCGGACCGCGCGGCGGGCCGCCTTGATCTCCTGGGCCGAAGGGGGATTGCCCGGCAGCAGGTCGCGGGTCACCCGGCCGGCGCCGAGGAGGAGCGACTTGGCGATGTCGGGGTCCTCGTCGTCGCCGAGGGTCAGCTCGAGGGAGCCGCCGCCGATGTCGACGACGAGCAGCCGGCCCGCGGACCAGCCGGCCCACCGACGGGCGGCGAGGAAGGTCAGCCGCGCCTCGTCCTCACCGCTGAGCACCCGCAGGTCGACCCCGGTGTCGGCCCGCACCCGGGCGAGGACCTCGTCGCCGTTGGGCGCCTCGCGCACCGCGCTCGTGGCGAAGGGCAGGATCTCCTCGACCCCGTGGTCCTCGGCGACCTCGAGGCACTCGGCGACGAAGCGCGACAGGTCGGCCGCGCCGGCGTCGTCGATGCAGCCGTCGGCGTCGACGTGCTCGGACAGCCGCAGCAGGATCTTGTGGGAGGTCGCAGGGATCGGCGCCGCACCGTGATGGGCGTCGACGACGAGGAGGTGGACGGTGTTGGAACCGACATCGATGACACCAAGGCGCACGGGGCAACAGTAGACGCCCGCGGCTCTTGCCCGGCACGCGCGCACGCATAGGGTGGCAGCCGTGAGTGATGAGACCACGTCGCACCCCGGCGAGAGCGACCTGCAGACCGCCCGGACGTGGGTCGAGTTCGACGACCCGGCCGACGAGGAGCAGCGCTTCCGCTGCGACCTCACCTGGCTCACCTCGTCGTGGACCTGCGTCTTCGGCAACGGCTGCCACGGCATCGACGCCGACAAGCCGGACTTCGGCTGCTGCGTCCTCGGAGCCCACTTCACCGACAAGGACGACGTCGCCCGGGTCAAGGCGATCGTCGACGAGCTCGGCGAGGACGAGTGGGAGCTCCACCCGGGCTCGACCCGCAAGTCCGCATGGACCGAGCGTGAGGACGGCGAGCTGAAGACCAAGGTGGTCGACGGCGCGTGCATCTTCCTCAACCGGCCGGGCTTCCCCGCCGGCGCCGGCTGCTCGCTCCACCAGCACGCGATGCTCACCGGCGTCGAGCCGCACACGGTCAAGCCCGACGTGTGCTGGCAGCTGCCGATCCGCCGCACCTACCGCACCGTCGAGCTGCCCGACGAGAGCAGCTACCTCGAGGTGAGCATCGGCGAGTACGACCGCCGCGGCTGGGGGCCGGGCGGGCACCAGCTCGACTGGTACTGCTCGGGCAGCCCCGACGCGCACGTCGCCGCCGACCCCGTCTACGTCAGCGAGCGGCCGGGGCTCATCGAGCTCATGGGGCAGGCCGGATACGACGAGCTGGCGCGCCGGTGCGAGGCCCACCTGGCACTCGTGGCCGCGGCCACGACGACCGGGGACGGTCGCCCTTCGCCCTCCGGCCGGGCGCTGCTGCCGCTGCTCGTCCACCCGGCGACGCTGGCCGCACGGGAGTGGTGACGGTGTCCCCCTTCGACCTCGCGGAGCTGGTGCGCACCGCGCTGGCGGCCGAGCTCGGTGACGGGGTGCTCGCCACCGACCCCGACGTCGTGGGGTCCTACTCCACGGACCAGGCGCTCTTCTGCCCCGGCGACGGCGCGGTTGCTCTGGTGCGGGCACGGACCGTGGCCGACGTGCAGGCGACGCTGCGGTTCGCGACGCGGCACCGGGTCCCCGTGGTGCCGCAGGGCGCCCGGACCGGGCTGTCCGGCGGGGCCAATGCCGTGCCCGGCTGCCTGCTGCTGTCGCTGGAGCGCATGGACCGCGTGCTCGAGATCGACGCGGCCGAGCGGACCGTGACCGTCGAGCCGGGGATCATCAACCAGGACCTCAAGGACGCGCTCGCCCCGCACGGGCTGTCCTACCCGCCGGACCCGGGCTCGGTCGCGATCTCGTCGATCGGCGGCAACGTCGCGACCAATGCCGGCGGGCTGTGCTGCGTGCGCTACGGCGTGACCCGCGACTACGTGCGGCAGCTGCGGGTCGTGCTCGCCGACGGCACGCTCGCCACCTTCGGCACGACGACGGCGAAGGGGGTCGCCGGCCTCGACCTGCGCGGCCTGCTCATCGGGTCGGAGGGCACGCTCGGGGTCGTCGTCGAGGTGACGCTGCGGCTCGTCCCGACCCTGCCGGAGCCGCTCACCGCAGTGGCGACCTTCGCCGACATCCGTTCTGCCGCAGCGACGGTCGCCGACCTCATGGCGTCCGGGGCGCAGCCCAGCCTCGTGGAGTCGATGGACCGAGCAACCCTGCAGATCCTCGCCGAGTGCGGCTACGGCGACGTCGGCACGGGCGCCGGGGCGATGCTGCTCGTCCAGTCCGACGGTGGCGGCAGCCTCGAGGCCGCACAGGCGGAGGTCGAGGCGCTGGGGCGCTTCGCGCAGGCGCACGGGGCCCTGGACGTCGCCGTCTCGGACGACCCGGCCGACAGCGCGGCCCTGGTGCACATGCGTCGGATGGCCCAGCCCTCCTTCGAGCAGTGGGCTCAGGCGCACGGCGGCGGCCAGCTGCTCGACGACGTCTGCCTGCCGCGCACCCGACTGCCGGACTTCTACGACCGGCTCGACGCGATCCGCGAGGAGTCCGGCCTGACGATCGCGGTCGCCGCGCACGCCGGCGACGGCAACACCCACCCGTCGATCTTCTTCGACACGAGCGACCCCGACAGCATCGCGCGGGCCGATGCGGCCTTCGACGCGATCATGGAGCTCGGTCTCGAGCTCGGCGGCACGATCACCGGCGAGCACGGCGTCGGGTACCTCAAGCGCCGCTGGCTGGCCCGCGAGCTCGACGACGGCACCCGGCAGGCCCACCTGGCGGTCAAGGCGGCGCTCGACCCGCTGGGGATCCTCAACCCCGGCAAGATGCTCGCCGACCTCTGACCGAGCCCGCGGCCGCCCGCGAGGCCCGCTCAGGGCTCGGCACCCCCCTCGAGGCTGCATTGCCCTACGGCAATGCAGCCTCGCGGGGGATGTCGGAGGCGGGACGTAGGTTGGCGGCCATGGCTACCAAGAAGGGCGGACCGACCTACCGGTGCAGCGAGTGCGGCTGGACCACGGTCAAGTGGGTCGGGCGGTGCGGCGAGTGCCAGGCATGGGGCAGCGTCGACGAGGTCGGCGGCGCGACGACGCGCACCCTCGCCGCGGCCCGGGTGCAGCGTCCCGCCGTGCCCATCCGGGAGATCGACGGCGAGCAGGCGAGCCACCGGTCGACCGGGGTCTCGGAGTTCGACCGGGTACTCGGCGGTGGGCTGGTGCCCGGCTCGGTCGTCCTCGTCGCCGGTGAGCCCGGCATCGGCAAGTCGACCCTGCTCCTCGACGTCTCCGCCCGGGTCGGCGAGACCCGGCGGGTCCTCTACCTCACCGGCGAGGAGTCGGCGGCGCAGGTGCGCGGCCGGGCCGAGCGCATCGGCGCGGTGACCGACGGCCTCTACCTCGCCGCCGAGACCGACCTGTCGACCGTGCTCGCGCACATCGCGCAGGTGCAGCCCGACCTCGTCGTCGTCGACTCCGTGCAGACCATCGCCTCCAGCGAGGTCGACGGCTCCGCGGGCAATGTCAGCCAGGTGCGCGAGGTCGCCGGGTCGCTCATCCAGGCGGCCAAGGAGGGCGGCTTCGCGATGCTGCTCGTCGGCCACGTGACCAAGGACGGCTCGATCGCCGGCCCGCGGGTCCTGGAGCACCTCGTCGACGTCGTCGTGCAGTTCGACGGCGACCGGCACACGCGGTTGCGGATGGTGCGCGCGGTGAAGAACCGCTTCGGCCCCACCGACGAGGTCGGGTGCTTCGACCTCACCGACGGCGGCATCATCGGCCTGTCCGACCCGAGCGGCCTCTTCCTCTCCAGCCGCCACATCAACGTCCCGGGCACCTGTGCGACCGTCACGCTCGAAGGGCGGCGACCGCTCGTCGTCGAGGTGCAGTCGCTCGTCTCCCCCTCGCAGATCCCCACCCCGCGACGGGCCAACGTCGGCCTCGACAGCGGCCGCCTGGCGATGATCATCGCCGTCCTCGACAAGCGGGCGGGCGCTCCGATCGGCAACCAGGACACCTACGTCTCCACCGTCGGCGGGGTCAAGATCACCGAGCCCTCCAGCGACCTCGCCGTGGCGATCGCCATCGCGAGCGCGGTGCTCGACGAGCCGGTGCCACACACCCTCCTCGCGCTCGGCGAGATCGGTCTGAGCGGCGAGGTCCGTCCTGCGGTCGGCGTCGCCCGACGGTTGACCGAGGCGGCGCGACTCGGGTTCCGCACCGCGCTCGTGCCCGTGGGCGCGCTGGCCGACGCGACTCCCCCGCCGGGCATGGACGTCGTCGAGGTCACCGACGTCACGGCCGCCGTCGCCGAGATGCGACGGCGCCACCCCGCGGACAACGTGCGACGCCTGCCCTCGACATAGACTCCCTGCGTGGCCGACTCAGACGACGACCTCTTCCGCACGACCCTCGCCGCGGTCGCGCCGGGCACCGTCCTGCGCGACGGGCTCGAGCGCATCCTGCGCGGCAACACCGGAGCGCTCGTCGTCCTCGGGCACGACAAGCTCGTCGAGTCGCTGTGCACCGGCGGCTTCGACGTCAACATCGAGTTCTCCGCCACCCGCCTGCGGGAGCTGGCCAAGATGGACGGCGCGGTCGTCGTCGACGCCGGCGTCTCCCGGATCCTCAAGGCGGCCGTCCAGCTCGTGCCCGACCCGAGCATCGAGACCCTCGAGAGCGGCACCCGTCACCGCACCGCCGAGCGGGTCGCGCGGCAGACCGGCTACCCCGTCGTCTCGGTCAGCCAGTCGATGCACATCATCGCCCTCTACGTCGACGGCCGGCGGCACGTGCTCCGCACGACGCCCGAGCTGACCTCCCAGGCCAACCAGGCCGTGCAGACCCTCGAGCGCTACACGACCCGCCTCAACGAGGTCACCGGCTCCCTGTCGGCCCTCGAGATCGAGGACCTCGTCACGGTCCGCGACGTCGCCATCGTCCTCCAGCGGCTCGAGATGGTCCGCCGCATCCACGCCGAGATCGCCGAGTACGTCCTCGAGCTCGGCATCGACGGACGCCTGCTCACCCTCCAGCTCGAGGAGCTGACCGCGGGTCTCGACGACGACCTGCACGCCGTGGTCCTCGACTACCTCGACCCGGCCGGCCCGGTCGCCGACGTCGACGGGGTCCTGACCAACCTCTCGGCGCTCGACGCGACCGAGCTGCTCGACCTCGGCCACGTGGCCAAGGCGCTCGGCTTCGCCATCGTCGGAGAGTCCCTCGACGCATCGGTCAGCCCGCGCGGACTGCGCATCCTCGGCAAGATCCCGCGCCTGCCGGGCGCGATCATCGACCGCCTCGTCGAGCACTTCGGCTCGCTGCAGCGACTGCTCGCCGCCGGCATCGACGACCTCATGGCCGTCGACGGTGTCGGTGAGCTGCGCGCCCGCACCGTGCGCGAAGGCCTGTCCCGACTCGCCGAGAGCTCGATCCTCGAGCGCTACGTGTGACCCGCTTCCTCGTCTCGCTGCTCGCCGGGGTGCTCGTCATCGCCGGCGCCTGGGTCGGCTGGACCCGGCCCGGCAGCGTCGACGAGCTCATCGCCCGCACCGCCGACCGCACCGTCGAGCCCTCCGGAGCCCCGATCGGCATGGGGCACGAGCCGCGCGGGTCCCGCACTGCCCGGACCGGCGCGCCCGTGACGCCTCCACCGGCGGCGGGGTCCCCCCTTCGTCCAGCACGGGGTGCGGCCATCGACCCCCGCGGCACCGACCCCGGTCGCGCCTGCTCGGTCCCCGCACCCACCGATGCACGGGGCATGGACGCGCTCTTCGCCCAGCTCGACGGGGAGCCGCGGCTGCAGGGCGGCGACCACGGCGGATCGGTGCGCCTCGCCGACGGGCGCACGATGTTCGTCTTCGGTGACACGATCCGCGACACCGACGTCGTCTCGCCCTTCATGGTCCGCAACTCCGTGCTCGTGTCCAACGGCGGCTGCCTGCGCGCGATGCGCGCCGACGACGACGGCGCCGTGATCCCCGACGAGGGCGACACCGGCTACTGGCCGATGTCGCTGCGGGCACGGGCCGTGTCCGGCGGCACCCGGGTCGAGGTCATCACCGCGGCCGTCCGCGATCTCGGGGGCCGTGACTTCGAGACCGTCGGCTCCGGCCTGGCGACCTTCGACGTCCCGACCAACCGCATGCCCAAGCTCGTCTCCCACGAGCCGCTCACCCCGACCACGGCCGACCCGACGGTGCCGACCTGGGGTGCCGCGATGTGGGAGAGCGGGTCGTGGACCTATGTCTTCGGCACGGCGAGCAATGCCGACAAGACGACCGACGGCTGGGCCCTGCACGTCGCGCGGGTGCCGTCGAGCCACCTCGCCGACCCCTCCCGCTGGCAGTACTGGGACGGCTCCGGCTGGGTCTCCGGGCGGCCCGACGACCAGCCGGCACAGGCCGGGCGACTCATCGGGCCCGACGACGGGGTCTCCCACGTCCTCGGCGTGGTCGAGGACGACGGGTCCTGGTACGCGATCAGCAAGGAGGGAGACTTCACCGGCGACTCGCTCACCGTGTGGAAGGCGCCCACCGTCACCGGCCCCTGGACCGCGCACCCGGTCCGCGACCTCGAGAGCACGAGCCGCACGCTGCGCTACACGCCGCTGCCCCACCCCGACCTGAGGATGGGCTCGGGCAAGCTGCTCGTCTCGTGGTCCGAGTCGCCGACGACGAGCGGCCCCTACCACCGCGACCCATCGCTCTACCGACCGCGATTCACCGAGGTGGACCTGCCGTGAGTCCCGAGGTGACCGGAGCCGGTCCCCGGCTGCACGCCGCCGTGCTCGCGTGGTTCGACGAGGTCGGCCGCGACCTGCCCTGGCGCGACCCCGACTGCTCGCCGTGGGGCGTCTACCTCTCCGAGGTGATGTCCCAGCAGACTCCTGTCGCCCGGGTGCTGCCGGTCTGGGAACGCTGGCTCGAGCGGTGGCCGACCCCTGCCGACCTCGCCGCCGACTCCCCCGGCGAGGCGGTGCGCATGTGGGACCGGCTCGGCTACCCCCGTCGGGCGCTGCGGCTGTGGGAGTCGGCGGCGGCGATGGTCGAGCGGCACGACGGTCAGGTCCCGCGCGACCACGACGACCTGCTCGCACTGCCGGGTGTCGGGCCCTACACGGCGGCGGCCGTCGCCTCCTTCGCCTTCGGTGACCCGCGCACCGTCGTCGACACCAATGTCCGCCGGGTCCTCGCCCGGACCGTGAGCGGCACGCAGCACGCGGCGCCGGCACTCACCGCTGCCGAGATGCGTCTGGCCGATGCCTCGATGCCCGCCGACCGCGACACGGCCAACCGGTGGAATGCCGCCTCGATGGAGCTCGGCGCGCTCGTGTGCACCGCCCGCGCGCCCCGCTGCGACGACTGCCCGGTGAGCCACCTGTGCGCCTGGCAGCTCGCCGGTCGTCCCGAGCACGACGGTCCGCCCCGGCGCGGGCAGGCCTGGCACGGCACCGACCGGCAGGTGCGCGGGCGCATCGTGCAGCTGCTGCGCGAGAGCCCCGACCCGGTGGCACGGGACGATCTCGACAGCACCTGGCCGGACGACCCGGCCAAGGTCGAGCGGTGTCTCGCCGGGCTCGTGGAGGACGGCCTTGTCGAGCCGGCCGCAGGCGGCTACGTCCTGCCGAGGTGAGAGGGCTCACCTTCGCCTGGCCTGGGGCTCAGAGTTGGCGGAGCATGCGCGTGTTGCCCAGGGTGTTGGGCTTGACCCGCTCGAGGTCGAGGAACTCGGCGACGCCCTCGTCGTAGGAGCGCAGCAGCTCGACGTAGACCTCGGGGTCGACGGCCTGCCCCTCGATCTCGGTGAAGCCGTGCCGGGTGAAGAAGTCGACCTCGAAGGTCAGGCAGAAGAGACGCTCGACCCCGAGCTCGACGGCGTCCTGGGCCAGCGTCTCGAGCAGCGCGCCCCCGACACCGTGCCCCAGGTGGTCGGCCGAGACGGCGAGCGTGCGGATCTCGGCCAGGTCGTCCCACATGACGTGCAGGGCCCCGCAGCCGACCACACGACCGTCGATCTCGGCGACGCGGAACTCCTGCAGACCCTCGAAGTAGGCCACCGTGTCCTTGCTGACGAGGACCCGTCGCTCGGCGAGCGGGGCGACGAGGGCACGGATCTCGCGCACGTCGGCGGTGCGCGCACGTCGGATGGTCACGGTCACCGGACAAACCTACGCCCCCGCCTGCGAGGCGGGGGCGTAGGTCAGGTGCTCCGGAGAGTGGTGGCGCGAAGGGGGCTCAGCGCACCGTGTACTTCGGCTGCGACTGGGCGTTGAACTCGTCCATGATGACGCGGTCGGCCTTCTTCGTCGCCTTGTCGTTGAACTTCAGCACGTCGAACCCGCGGGCGATGTCCGACGAGTAGAGGTGACCGTTGTAGTAGTAGGTCGACCACGTGCCACCGGTGCCCTCCTCGACGGGCAGCGGCCCGCGCTCGAAGTAGCCCAGCTCCTTGGGGTTCTTGGAGTCGGTGAAGTCCCAGACGCTCACGCCGCCCTGGTACCAGGACTGGACCATGATGTCGCGACCGGCGACGGGGATGATCGAGCCGTTGTGCGCGACGCAGTTCTCGGTCTCGGTCTGGTGGCGCGCGATCTTGTAGTACGACTGGAAGGTCAGCTTGCCGAGCTTCGACAGCTTGTAGATCGCGTTGGCACCGCGGTTGGGTCCGATGTCGGTGTTGCACGTCGGGGCCCCCCCGCCGCCGAGCTCGTCGGTGAAGACGACCTTGGTCGCGTCGGCGTTGAAGGTGGCCGAGTGCCAGAAGGCGAAGTTCTCGTTGTCCTGGACGCGCTCGATGACGCGGGGCTGCTCCGGCGCCGAGATGTCCATGATGATGCCGTCACCCATGCAGGCACCGGCCGCGAGGTTCTTGTGCGGCAGGGCGGTGATGTCGTGGCAGCCGGTTGTGGCGGAGCGGCCGGCGATCGGGGTCGGGCCCTCGCCACCGGGGTTGCCGCCGTCGGGGAAGAGGTTGGGCGTCGCGATGACCTCGGACTTCGTCGGCTCCGCCTTGTCGACCTTGACGATGGAGATCAGGTCGTGCGGGGTCTGGCAGTCCGGGTACTGGTCGCGGGGCGAGTAGCTCGACACGTAGAGGTAGTCGTTGCCCTTGGTCTTGCCCTTGCCCGGCACGAGCGTGTGCGTGTGCGAGCCGCAGGCCGTCTCGACCGACTTGATGTACTTGGGGTTCTCCAGGTCGGAGATGTCGAAGATCTTGATGCCCTCCCAGCTGTCCTTGATCGTCGCCGACTGCGAGGTCGACTCGCAGGAGTCGTCGCTGCGGGAGGAGTCCGTGGACAGGTAGAGCAGGTCGCCCGAGACGGTGATGTCGTTCTGGCTGCCCGGGCACTTCACCTGGACGATGGTCTTGGGCTTGCGGGGGTTGCGGACGTCGACGACCGAGAAGCCGTCGTAGTTGCCGATGAAGGCCTTGTCGTCCTGGAAGGCGAGGTCGGTCCCGACCCCCTCGGCCAGCACACCCGACGGCGCGATGTTGGCCAGGTGCTTGACGTTCTTGCTGCGGCCGATCTCGTCGGTGGCCAGGTCCGTCCCGGACACGCCGATCCGGTCGTCGGGGCCCTTCGCGGTGGCGGTGCCGATGCCGGCGCCGGAGAGTGCCACGGCGGCTGCTGCCGCGATGGCCAGGATGGGTCTGCGCATAATTCCTCCACGGTGGCGTCCCTCGGGGCGGGGTGTGCCCCGACGGGGGTAGGGACACCTTGTCGCGACCTGACGCATCCGCGGCCCCGGACCAGCCCCCGGTTTGGTCAGGACATCGTCAGGTCCGACCGTGCGGGCCGCTGGCGGACCCACGGACGTCGAAGGGCGATTACCGTCGGCCTCGTGATCCGCCGCCTCTCCCCCTTCGTCCTCGCCGCCGCCCTCACCCTGGGCGCCTGCAGCGGTGACGACGCCCCCACGTCCACGGCCACCTCTCCCGACGCACCGGTCCTGCAGCCCGGCACCCCCGGGGAGCCCAACTCGTCGCTGTCCGGCACCTCCGCGGTGGCGACGCCGTCGGCGAGCCACAACCAGGCCGACGTCGACTTCCTCCAGGACATGATCGTCCACCACGCGCAGGCGGTCGTCATGGGCGACATCGTCAAGGGGCGCCTCACCGACAAGAGCGTGCGCGGCATCGCCAGCCGGATCAGCGACGAGCAGAAGCCGGAGATGAAGGGCATGTCCACGACCCTGCGGTCGTGGGGCGAGAAGGTCCCCATCGAGGCGAGCAACCCCGGCGGCAGCGGTCATGGCGCCCATGCCGACCACTCCGGCATGCCCGGGATGGCGACCCGAGCCCAGCTGGACGAGCTGCGTCGGGCGAAGGGGGCCGACGTCGACCGGCTCTACCTCGACCTCATGGTCAAGCACCACGAGGGCGCCCTCGAGATGTGCAAGACCCTGGGCACAAAGGGCTCCGACGAGCGCACCGGCGAGCTCGGCGACGACATCAACGTCACCCAGACCAAGCAGATCGCGCAGATGAAGGACATGCGGCGGCGCCTGTGACCGAGCCGGTCACAGGCGCCGCGCCGTGGGACGAAGGGGGCCTCAGCCGGCCTTCGTGAGGTGGCCGACGACCCGGGGCAGAGCATCGTCGAGCGCCGGGCCCCACGTCTTCATGGTGTGCCCGCCCTCGGGGTAGACCCGGTACGTCCGCGGGCGCGTCGTCATCTTCGTCCTGCCTGGTGAGGCGTCCATGCCATCCACCGTGGATCAGGAGCGTGCCGGTTGCACGTAGCGAACGCCTCAACGACCTCTTGACGACTGCCGCGGCCCCGCCCTACGGTTTATTCAACCGGTTAGTTGATTAAGGAGCGCGATGAAGGACGACACCGAGGAGCGACTTTCCCGGGCCTTCGCCGCGCTCTCCGACCCGGTCCGGCGGGACATCGTCACCCGCCTCACGGTCGGTGACGCCACCGTCAACGACCTCGCCGCCCCCTACGACATCAGCCTCCAGGCCGTGAGCAAGCACCTCAAGGTCCTCGAGGAGGCCGGCCTCGTCAGCCGGCGCAGGGAGGCCCAGCGCCGCCCGGTTCACCTCGAGAGCGAGGCACTGGCCACGATGACCGGCTGGATCGAGCGGCACCAACGACGGGCCGAGGAGCGCATGGCCCGCCTCGAGGAGGTCTTGGCGGACCTCCCTTCGCCCCACCCGGGCACCACGAGCACAGGAGCAGACCGATGAGCACCACACCCAGCACCAGCGGCCACCTCACCACCGCGACCATCGAGGCCGACCCCGAGGTCCCGGTCGTGCGGATCACGCGTGACTTCAAAGCGACCGCGGAGCAGCTGCACCGCGCGCACACCGACCCCGAGCTGTACAAGCGGTGGGTCGGACCCGACGAGCTCGACACGATCATCGACCACTGGGACGCGCGCACGGGCGGTAGCTACCGCTTCACCAACGTCGCCAAGGAGGGCAGCGAGCGGCGCGTCCAGGGCGACACCGAGGAGTTCCACTTCTTCGGCAGCTTCCACGAGGTGCGCCCCGACCGCATCGTCCAGACCTTCACCTTCGAGGGCTTCCCCGACGGGGTCTCGCTCGACACGATGACCTTCGAGGACCTCGGTGACGGCTGGACGCGGGTGCACGGGCACTCGCTCCTGCCGACCTTCGAGGCGCGCGAGATGATGCTCGCCTCCGGCATGGAGATCGGCATCAACGAGGGCTACGCGGCGCTCGAAGCACTGCTCGCCGCCGGCGAGGTCGCGTGAGCTCGCTCGCCGAGCTGTCCGTCGCCGACCGCTACCGGTCGGCGGCCGACGGCTTCGCCCGACGGGTCGCCGGCACGAGCGATTGGGACTCCCCCACCCCCGTCGCACAGTGGCGGGCGCGTGACGTCGTCGGTCACCTGACGTCCTGGCTGCCGGCGCTCGTGGCGTCCGGCTGCGAGGTGCGCCTGGACCCCGTGCCGTCCGCCGAGGAGGACCCGGTCGGCGCGTGGGCCGGTCTCGACGCGCAGATTCGATCGCTGCTCGACGCCCCGGCGACCGAGGAGGTCGTCTTCCAGCACGAGCACATCGGTCGGATGCCACTGCCGCAGATGCTCGACCAGTACTTCACGAGCGACGTCCTCTTCCACACCTGGGACCTCGCCCGCGCCACCGGCCAGGACGACCGCCTCGACGAGGACTACCTCGCCGGCGCCCTGGCCGGGATGCAGGCCCAGGCGGAGATGATCCGGGCGTCCGGGCAGTTCGGGCAGGAGCAGCCGGTGCCCGACGACGCGAGCGTCCAGGAGCGCTTCTTCGCCTTCATCGGGCGGGACCCGCGGTGGACGCCGCCGGCCCGATCCCGGTAGGGCCCGTGGGCTCTGCGCAGGAGGACGGCATGGCGAAGGGTGCCGTTCTCACCTGGCAGCGTCGACGCCACGTGGTCGCGTTGGTGTCACCTGGTTGCCCGGAGAAGGGGGACCAGGTGACACCAACGCCACCAGCCGAAGGACGAGGGCGCCGCCGAGTGCGTGAGGCCCCGGATGACGAAGGGGAGGTGGCCAGTGATCTGGCCACCTCCCCTTCGTCTGCAGGGTCCGCGCTGGGTCAGTCGGCGGAGCCGTCGCCCGCCTCGACGAGCGGGACGTCGAGCTCGCCGACCTTGGGCGCACCCTTGAAGGTGAACTCCGCGTCCTTGCCCTCGCCGGTCGCGTCGACCGCGACGATCTCGCCGGAGACGAGCTCGCCGTAGAGGATCTTCTCGGAGAGCACGTCCTCGATCTCGCGCTGGATCGTCCGCTTGAGCGGGCGGGCGCCGAGGACCGGGTCGTAGCCGCGCTTGGCGAGCAGGGCCTTGGCCGCGGGCGTGAGCTCGATGCCCATGTCCTTGTCCTTGAGGCGCTTGTCGAGCTTGGCGACCTCGAGGTCGACGATCTCGACGAGCTCGTCCTGGCTCAGCTGCGGGAAGACGATCGTGTCGTCGACGCGGTTGAGGAACTCGGGGCGGAAGTGGTTCTTCAGCTCGTCGGTGACCTTGGCCTTCATCCGCTCGTAGTCGGTGCGCTGGTCGGTGCCGGAGGTGAAGCCCATGGCGCCCTTGGAGATGTCCCGCGTGCCGAGGTTGGTCGTCATGATGATGACGGTGTTCTTGAAGTCGACCATCCGACCCTGCGAGTCGGTGAGGCGGCCGTCCTCGAGAACCTGCAGCAGCGAGTTGAAGATCTCCGGGTGCGCCTTCTCGACCTCGTCGAAGAGCACGACGGAGAAGGGCTTGCGGCGCACCTTTTCGGTGAGCTGACCGCCCTCGTCGTAACCGACGTAGCCGGGGGGCGAGCCGAAGAGGCGGCTGACCGTGTGCTTCTCGGAGTACTCCGACATGTCGAGGGTGATCAGGCTGTCCTCGTCGCCGAAGAGGAACTCCGCCAGCGCCTTGGCGAGCTCGGTCTTGCCGACACCGGTGGGGCCGGCGAAGATGAACGAACCGCCGGGGCGGCGCGGGTCCTTCAGGCCGGCGCGGGTGCGCCGGATCGCCTGCGAGAGCGCCTTGATCGCGTCGTCGTTGCCGACGACCCGCTTGTGGAGCTCGGCCTCCATGTTGAGCAGTCGGGTCGACTCCTCCTCGGAGAGCTTGAAGACGGGGATGCCGGTCGAGGCGGCGAGCACCTCGGCGATGAGCTCCTCGTCGACCTCGGCGACGACGTCCATGTCGCCGGCCTTCCACTCCTCCTCGCGGCGGGCCTTGTCGGCGAGCAGGTTCTTCTCGTCGTCGCGCAGGCTGGCGGCCTTCTCGAAGTCCTGGCCGTCGATGGCCGACTCCTTCTCGAGGCGGACCTTGGCGATCTTGTCGTCGAACTCCTTGAGGTCGGCGGGGGCCGTCATCCGACGGATGCGCAGCCGCGCGCCCGCCTCGTCGATGAGGTCGATCGCCTTGTCGGGGAGGAAGCGGTCGTTGACGTAGCGGTCGGCCATCGTCACGGCGGACACGATCGCCGGGTCGGTGATCGTCACCTTGTGGTGCGCCTCGTAGCGGTCACGCAGGCCCTTGAGCATCTCAATGGCGTGGGCCAGCGAGGGCTCGTCGACCTGGATCGGCTGGAAGCGGCGCTCCAGCGCCGAGTCCTTCTCGATGTGCTTGCGGTACTCCTCGAGCGTCGTCGCGCCGATGGTCTGCAGCTCGCCGCGGGCGAGCATCGGCTTGAGGATGCTCGCGGCGTCGATCGCGCCCTCGGCGGCACCCGCACCCACGAGGGTGTGGATCTCGTCGATGAAGAGGATGATGTCGCCGCGCGTCTTGATCTCCTTGAGCACCTTCTTCAGGCGCTCCTCGAAGTCACCGCGGTAGCGGCTGCCGGCGACGAGGGAGCCGAGGTCGAGCGTGTAGAGCTGCTTGTCCTTGAGCGGCTCCGGCACGTTTTCGTCGACGATGTCCTGGGCGAGGCCCTCGACGACGGCGGACTTGCCGACGCCGGGCTCACCGATGAGGACAGGGTTGTTCTTGGTGCGACGGGAGAGCACCTGCATGACCCGCTCGATCTCCTGCTCGCGACCGATGACCGGGTCGAGCTGGCCCTCGCGGGCGGCCTGGGTGAGGTTGCGGCCGAACTGGTCGAGGACCAGGGAGCCGGCCGGCTGCCCTTCGGCTGGACCGGCGCCGGCGCCAACGCCCGCGGCCTGCCCCTCCTTGCCGCCCTGGTAGCCCGAGATGAGCTGGATGACGGTCTGCCGCACGCGGCCGAGGTCGGCGCCGAGCTTGACGAGGACCTGAGCGGCGACGCCCTCGCCCTCACGGATCAGGCCGAGCAGGATGTGCTCGGTCCCGATGTAGTTGTGGCCGAGCTGCAGCGCCTCGCGCAGCGACAGCTCGAGGACCTTCTTGGCGCGCGGGGTGAAGGGGATGTGGCCCGACGGCGACTGCTGGCCGGGACCGATGATGTCCTGGACCTGCTCGCGGACGGCGTCGAGGGAGACGCCGAGTGACTCCAGCGCCTTGCTGGCGACACCCTCGCCCTCGTGGATGAGGCCGAGCAGGATGTGCTCGGTCCCGATGTAGTTGTGGTTGAGGAGTCGTGCCTCCTCCTGGGCGAGGACGACGACCCGGCGGGCCCTGTCGGTGAACCGTTCGAACATGGGATCTACCCCTTCACGTGGTGCTCTGACCTCGATGCTAACCGTGCCCGCTCCCTGAGCCGGGGGGCGAGCCTCTCACGGGGTCACAACGCGGCGCCCTCCCGGCCTGTTCCACGAGGCGAAAGGAGGGCCGCGGTGTTCGCTCTCAGCGGACGGAATGCCTGCCCCGGTGATCGAGGTGCGAGGCCGCCCGCGGCCGAAGCCTCGAGATCAGGGAGCTGGGACGTCGATCACGACGTCGAAGCCGAGCAGCTCCGCGCCGGTGGCGACGGGCTGCTTGCCCTCACCCGCGTGCGCGGCCCGGGCGTCGCCGTCGCGCCAGGCGGCGAAGGACTCCTCGTCGGCCCAGCGGGTCACGACGAAGTAGCGGTCTCCCCCTTCGGTCGGGCGCAGCAGCTGGAAGCCCTCGAAGCCGGGGGCGGTGTCGACGGTGCCCTGGCGCTCGGCGAAGCGCCGCTCGAGCTCCTCGCCCGCGTGCGCGGGGACGCTGATGGCGTTGATCTTGACGATGCTCATGAGGTGACCCTAACCGCCTGCTGCGCGGCCGCGGTCGCCGCACGGACGATGCGCCACCACAGCACGAGGGCCACGACCGCGATGGCCGCGTTGACCTGCAGCGAGAGCGCCCACCGGTCTATGTCGCCCGGCTCGACGAGCACGTCGCCGGAGGAGTCGAGCACCGAGCCGGCGCCCATGAGCAGCCAGGCGATCCACCAGGGCCAGTAGCTGCCGACCCGAGAGCCGACGGCCCGGCTGGCGTCAGCCACGACCTGGTAGGGGAACCAGAGGTTGACGATCGGCACCACCCAGCCAGCAAAGCCCCACCAGCTGGCACGGCGGTGGAAGAACCCGGGGTTGGCCCACTCCCCCACCCCGCGCAGGGCGATGAGCCACCAGCCGGTCGTGACGATGCCGACGAGGAGGGCCAGGACCCCGAGGCCGAGGAGACTGCTGATCAGCATGTAGGTGGTCGAGGTCGTGTCCGGCCCCACGACCCAGGCCCGCAGCTCGTCCCGCCGCAGGGTGATGACGACCGCAGCGGCGACCCACGACGCGGTCGCCGTCAGGGCCGTCGCGAGCGCCGCGCCTGCGGCGAGGGTCGGGGTCGAAGGGGGCGGACCGACCGGCGTCGTGTGCTCGTCGGCGAAGGGACTGGTGACGTGGATCTTGGGCATGTCGACGACGCTAGGTCGACGAAGAGTCCGCCGCGCGGCCATCGCGTCGCCCCTGTGGACAACCCCGACGAAGGGAGTCAGTCCCGAGCGACAGCGGCCTCGGCGGCCCGGGTGGCCGCGCGGACGATGCGCCACCACAGCGCGAGCCCGACGACCGTGAGTGCGGCGTTGAGCTGCATCCCGGTGACCCACACCTCGACGTCGTGCGGGCTCGTCCACTCCTCGCTGCTCGGCGAGCTGACGAAGCCGGTGCCGGTGCTGATGAGCAGCCACGCGATCCACCAGGGCCAGAAGGTCCGTGCCCTCGAGCCGAGGGCACGGCTGCTGTCGGCGACGAGCTGGTAGGGGAACCAGAGGTTGACGATCGGCACGACCCAGGCGGCCAGCGCCCACCAGTCCGAACGGCGGTGGCGGTAGCCGGGCGCCGCCCAGCCGGCGACGCGACGCAGGTCGACGAGCCACCACGCCGTGGCGACCCAAGCGGCGAGGACGGCGAGCAGGCCCGCCCTGGCCAGCGAGTTGACCGCGTCGAGGGCAGGTGGCAGGTGGTGCGGGTCGTCGACCACGAGCTCGAGGTCGTCGAGGCCGAGGGTGACGACACCTGCCGCGGCCACGGTGATCGCCGTGACGACGAGGGACGTGGCGAGCACGACCGCGCCCACTCGGCTCGGCGCCCGTGGCACCTGCGCGACCGACACCTCACCGACCCCTGCTGCTGTCTCCCCCAGAGCACTCATGCATCCAACCTAGGCCCCGAGCCACCACGAGGTGCGCAAGCGCTCCATGGCCTCCCCGGCCCACCGCCCTACGCTCGACCCCATGCGCACGGTCTTCGACCCCACCGACCCGGGCACCAACGCCTACGACCTGCTGACGAGCATCGTCGTGCCGCGGCCGATCGCCTGGATCACGACCGTCGGCGCCGACGGTGTCGGCAACCTCGCCCCGCACTCCTTCTTCAACGTCGCCTGCGCGCGACCGCCGATGGTCAGCTTCACCTCCGTCGGCCGCAAGGACACGCTGCGCAATGTCCTCGCGACGGAGCACTTCGTCGTCAACCTCGTCTCGGAGGACCTCGCCGAGCTCGCCAACGCGAGCAGCGCTCCCTTCGACCCGGAGGTGGACGAGGCACAGGCCGTCGGCGTCCGGCTCGAGCCGAGCGATGTCGTGCCCGTCCCCCGCGTCGCCGACTCGGCGACCTCGATCGAGTGCCGACTGCACTCGAGCACCGGGCTCGGCGACAGCCACCTCGTCATCGGCGAGGTCGTCGCCATCACCGTGCGCACCGATGCCCTCGTCGACGGACGACCGACGATGGACGCGCTGCGGCCGGTCTCCCGGCTCGGGCGGGACGAGTGGGGGCACTCCCCCGAGGTCTTCCGGCTGGAGCGGCCGCGGCGGGCGTGAGTCAGCTGCGGCGCTGGCAGTTGCCGCACCAGTAGAGAGTGCGCCCGGCGACGTCCTTCGAGCGCACCTTCGAGCCGCAGACCACGCAGGCCTCGTCGGTTCGCTTGTAGACGTAACTGGTCCGCTCGGTGAGGTGCACGTCCTCCCCCTTCGCCAGGGCGGCCTCGACCTGCTCGACCTGCTCCTCGACGGTGACGATCCGGCTGGTCGCGACGCCGAGCGGCAGCAGCCGGCGCAGGTCCGCCCAGATGAGGTCCCACGAGGCCCGCTTGAGCCGCTCCCCCGGCGTCGCGGGGTTGATCCGGTGCCGGTAGAGCACCTCGCAGCGGTAGACGTTGCCCACGCCGGCGAGCACGTCCTGCTCCATGAGCAGCGCCGCGATGGACTTGCGGGAGCGGCGGATCCGCTCCCAGGCAGGCCCACCATCGGTGTCCCGCAAGGGATCCGGGCCGAGCTTGGCGTGGACCGCCTCCTCCTGCTCGGGGGTGATGACGGCACAGGTCATCGGGCCGCGCAGGTCCGCGACATGCTTGTCCGTGGCGATGCGGCACCGGACCTGACCGATGACCGGCCGCTCACCGACGTAGGCGGCCTCGTCGATGGTGAAGGTCCCGATGAGCCCGAGGTGGACGTGCAGGACGCGGTCGCCGGCGAACTCGACGAAGAGGTGCTTGCCGTGGGCCCGCGCCTCGAACAGCTCGTGGTCGGTGAGCAGGGCCGAGCCGGAGGCGAAGCGGCCCTGCGGGGACGACACCTCGACGACCTGGCCGGCAAAGGTGGCGTGCAGGTCGCGGGCGATGCGGTGGAGGGTGTGGCCTTCGGGCATGACGAAGGGGGGTCAGCTCGCCTTCTTCTTCGCGGCCGTCTTCTTCGCAGCAGACTTCTTGGCCGTGGACTTCTTGGCCGTGGACTTCTTTGCGGCGGTCTTCTTCGTCGCCGCCTTCTTCGCGGGGGCCTTCGTGGCGGTCGACTTCTTCGCGGGGGTCTTCGTGGCCACCGGCGCCGACGTCGAGGAGCTCTCGCCCCGGGCGGTCTTGGCCTTCTCGACCGAGCGGGCGAGGGCAGCGAGCAGGTCGACGACCTCGCCGGACTCCTCCTCGTCGGCCGCGACCTGCTGGACCTCTCCCCCGTCGACCTTGGCCTTGACGAGAGCCTCGACGGCGAGCGCGTAGTCGTCCTCGAACTCGTCGGGGTCGTAGTCGCCGGCGAGTTCGTCGATGAGCATTCGCGCCATCGACATCTCCTTGTCCGACAGCTCCTGGTCCTCGACGCTCGCGAAGTCGGCCGCGCGGATCTCGTCGGGCCACAGCATCGTCTGCATGACGATGACCCCGTCGCGCACGCGCAGCACGGCCATCGTCATCCGGCTGCGGATCGAGACGGTGACGACCGCCATGCGCCCCTGCGCCTCGAGCGCCTCACGGAGCAGGACGTAGGGCTTGGTCGCGGTCTTGTCCGGCTCGAGGTAGTAGCTCTTGTCGAGGAGCATCGGGTCGATCTGGTCCTCGGGCACGAATTTTTCGACGCTGATCTCCTTGTTGCTGCGCGTCGGCAGGTCGGCCATGTCCTCGTCGGTGAGGATGATCATCTGACCGTCCTCGGTCTCGTAGCCCTTGGCGATGTCGTCGTAGGCGACCTCGTCGCCGTCGATGCTGCAGAAGCGCTTGTAGCGGATACGGCCACCGTCGGTGCGGTGCACCTGCCGGAACTGCACGTCGTGGTTTTCGGTCGCGGAGTACAGCCGGACCGGGACGTTGACCAGGCCGAAGGAGACGGCACCCTTCCAGATCGCGCGCATGCCGCCAGCCTACGCGGGTGACCCCCATAGGATCAGCCTCGTGGCCCAGGGGGGCACCTCGCCACCGGACGAAGGTCCGACCATGCCTCGTCGCGTCACCACCATCGCCTCGCTCGCCACCGCGGCCCTCGCCGGGGTCGCCCTGACCTCCGCCCCGGCCACGGCGGCACCCACCGCCACCACTGGAGTGCCCGGCGTGCCCTACAGCTGCCAGGCGAGCCTGCGCGCCTACAGCAGCACCGGCTCCCTCGCCTGGTACGAGTACTCCAAGGGGACCGCCAAGAGCCTGCGCGTCGGCAAGAACAGCCTCGGCTGGCAGCCGACCGCGGCCCAGCAGGTGGGCGCCGGCGGCGACCCGACGAGCTTCTTCAGCACCGAGGTCGCCACGTCCAAGGGCGGCAAGCTCATGCAGATCAAGCAGAACGGCAAGCTCAGCAACGGAGCATGGTCGGTGACCCAGTCCGCGACCACGCTGCGGTCCAGCGGCTGGACCGGTACCCGGGCCCTGGTCGCGAGCTACGGCGGGTACCTCTACCGCCTCCACGGCAGCACCCTCACCCGCTACAAGCAGGGCGCCTGGGTCGACGGCAAGCTGACCCTCTCCGGCGGGTCGCGTGTGGGCACCAACTGGGGCGGCGTGCGCTCCATGGTCTACGAGCGCACCGGTGTCGTCTCCGGTCGCACCATCGACGTCTTCCTCGCCAACGACACCTCGGGCCGGCTCGTCGAGTACCGGATCCCGCGCACCGAGCCCGCGAAGTGGACCCGCACGGTGCTGCGCTCCACCGGCTTCAAGAGCGTGCGTGCCCTGACGACCTCACCGTGCGGGAGCAGCGGCCGGGCGATCGGTGCGATCACCGACACCGACACGATGTACGTCTGGTACGACCCCAAGGTCTCCGACCTCAAGGGTGGGGACATCCGTGGAGGCTGGACCGGCAAGCGCGGCTTCTCGCGCGCCGCCTTCGGCCAGTGACCGACCGCACCTGATCGCCGCCCTCGCGCCACCCGGCGCGGGGGCGGCGTGCGTGCGCGGCCCTATGACGCGCGTCGGGCGAGCGCCTCCGCCACCACGTGCTCGGCGATCGCCAGCGCCGAGGTCGCCCCGGGCGAGGGCGCGTTGCGCACGAGCACGACCCGGTCGGTGCCGGTTATGACGAAGTCGTCGACGAGCCGACCGTCGGCACCCATCGCCTGGGCGCGCACCCCACGGGTGCCCCGCACCGCGCCGGAGGTGTCGAGCGCCGGCACGTACCTGCGGGCCTCGGCGACGAACTGCCGCCAGCTGAGCGCGGTGCGCGACTCCCGCACCGCGGCCGCGAGGTTGCCCGCGGCGAAGCGCCAGAAGCCGCTGAAGCCCACGACGTCGAGCACGTCGGCGGGCACCGGGAGGGTGCGCCGGTAGGACTCCCGCCCCAGCGACAGAAAGGCATTGGGCCCCAGCGTCAGCACCCCGTCGACGCGCGGCGTGACGTGCACACCGAGGAAGGGGTAGCGCGGGTCCGGCACCGGGTAGACCATGCCGCGCACGACGTCACGCTGTTCGCGCGGCAGGACGAAGTAGTCCCCGTAGAAGGGCACGATGCGCGGGGTTCGGTCCTCGCCGAGCAGACCCGCCAGGCGGTCGCTCTGCAGGCCGCCGCACACGACGACCAGGTCGTACTCGTTGCCGTCTCGTGCCCCCTTCGCCGTCGTCGTCACCCGCACGCCGGTGCCGGTGTCGGCCAGCCCGACGACCTCGTGGCCCAGGCGCAGCCGACCACCGGCGGCAGTGAGCTCGGCCGCGAGCGCCCGGGTGACGGCCGGGTAGTCGACGATCGCCGTCTGCGGCGAGTGCAGCGCGCGCACACCGGTGGCGGCCGGCTCGATCTCGCGCAGCCCGTCGGCGTCGACGAGGCGCGCGCCGGGCACGCCGTTGGCCACGGCGCGGGCGTGCAGGTCGTCGAGCCGGGCCGCCTGCACCGCGTCGAGGGCGACGACGACCTTGCCGCACTCGTCGTAGGCGATGTCGTGCCGCTGCACGAAGTCCTGCAGCAGACCCACCCCGCGCCGGCACAGCGTCGCCTTGAGGCTGCCCGGCTCGTAGTACAGACCCGCGTGGACGACCCCGCTGTTGTGCCCGGTCTGGTGGGCGGCGAGGTGCTCCTCCTTGTCGAGCAGGGTCACCTCGGCGTCGTGCTCGGTGGCCAGGTGCCGCGCGACGGCGGTGCCGATGATCCCGCCGCCGACGACGGCCGCGCGCAGGGTCACGACTCGCTCCGCGGGACGAAGGGGGGCGGCGCCGTCCGGTAGGCCGCAGGCGTGCGCGAGAGGCTGATCGGGTTGGCGATCGTCGCGACGGATCCGCCTGCGGCGGAAGGGACTTCGCGCACCGGGTCGAGGTCGAGCCGCCGGGCGAGGTCGAAGGCCTGACCGAGGTCGTTGATCGGCCCGCAGGGCACCCCCTGCGCCGAGAGCACGTCGAACCAGTGGTCCGCGCCGTGCCCGGCGAGGGCGTCCTCGAGCTCCGCCGCGAGCACCGCCCGGTGGGCCACCCGGTCGGCATTGCTCCCGAAGCGCGGGTCGTCGGCGAGCTCGGGCCGACCGACGGCCTGCGCGAGCAGACGGAAGAGCTTGTCGTTGGCCGCCGCGATCGCCACCGGGCGATCGGCCGTCGCGAGCACCTCGTAGGGCGCGATGCTCGGGTGCAGGTTGCCCATGGCCTGCGGCACCGCGCCGGTGACTGCGTGGGTCGAGGCCTGGTTGGACATCGCGGACAGGACCGACGACAGCAGGTTGACCTCGACCCGCTGCCCCTCCCCCGTGCGGTCACGGTGACGCAGCGCGGCGAGGACCCCGATCGTCGCGTGCAGGCCGGTGACGATGTCGACGAGGGCGACGCCGGACTTCATCGGACCCGAGTCCGCCGACCCGGTCACCGACATCAGCCCGCCGACCGCCTGGGCGACGAGGTCGTAGCCGGGCAGGTCTGCACCGGCACCGGAACCGAAGCCGGTCACCGAGCAGTAGACGAGCCCGGGGTGCCGGGCGGACAGCTCGTCGTAGCCGAGGCCGAGCCGCTCCATCGTGCCGCTGCGGAAGTTTTCCACGACGACATCACACCCGGTGACGAGCTCGAGCGCCACCTCGCGGTCCTGCGGCGACCGCAGGTCGAGCACCCGGGAGGTCTTGTTGCGGTTGACCGAGAGGAAGTACGTCGACTCCCCCTCGTCCGACCAGGGCGGCCCCCACGCCCTGGTCTCGTCACCGCCGTCCGGGCGCTCGACCTTGATCACCTCCGCCCCGAGGTCGGCCATGAGCATGGTCGCGTAGGGCGCCGCCAGCACGCGGCTGAAGTCGGCGATCCGCACGCCCTCGAGGGCACCGGGGGTGATCAACGGAAGGCGGCCTCTCCGGTCAGGGCCCGTCCGATGACGAGCTGGTGGACCTCGCTCGTGCCCTCGTAGGTGAGGACCGACTCGAGGTTGTTGGCGTGCCGCATGATCGGGTGCTCCAGCGTGATGCCGGCGGCGCCGAGGATCGTGCGGGACTCGCGGGCGATGGCGATGGCCTCGCGCACGTTGTTGAGCTTGCCGAGCGAGACCTGCTCGGGAGCGATCCTCCCTTCGTCCTTGAGCCGGGCGATCTGCAGGGCCAGCAGCATGCCCTTGCCGAGCTCCAGCGACATGTCCGCCAGCTTCGCCTGGGTCAGCTGGTAGGCCGCCAGCGGCTTGTCGAAGATCTCCCGCTCGCGCGAGTAGCGGATCGCCGTCTCGAGGCAGTCGCGGGCCGCACCGAGCGCACCGAAGACGATCCCGAAGCGCGCCTCGTTGAGGCACGAGAGCGGACCCGAGAGCCCAGCCACCTCCGGCAGCACCGCCTCCGCGGGCAGCCGCACGTCGTCGAGGACGAGCTCACTCGTCACCGACGCCCGCAGCGACACCTTGCGCTTGATCTCCGGGGCGGAGAACCCCGGCGTGTCCGTCGGCACGACGAACCCGCGGACCTTGTCCTCGGTCTGCGCCCACACGACGGCCACGTCGGCGACCGACCCGTTGGTGATCCACATCTTGCTGCCGTTGAGCACCCAGTCGTCGCCATCTCGGCGCGCGCGCGTGCGCATGCCCGCCGGGTTGGACCCGAAGTCCGGCTCGGTGAGCCCGAAGCAGCCGATCGCCTCACCGGCGGCCATCCGCGGCAGCCACTCCTGCTTCTGCTCCTCGCTGCCGTGCTTCCAGATGGCAAACATCGCGAGCGACCCCTGCACCGACACGAGCGAGCGCAGACCGGAGTCACCGGCCTCGAGCTCCATGCACGCCAGCCCGTAGGCCGTCGCGGAGGTCCCGGAGCAGCCGTATCCCTCCAGGTGCATCCCGAGGACACCGAGGCGGCCTAGCTCCGGCGCGAGCTCCCGGACGGGGAAGGAGCCCTGCTCGTACCAGTCGGCGATCCCCGGGCGGATCCGGTCATCCACGAAGCGCTTGACCGTGTCCCGGATCGCCCGGTCCTCCTCCCCGATCAGGTCGTCGGTCGCGAAGAGCCCGAGCGGGCTCTGGGCGGTGGTGCTCACTTGGCCTCCTCGAGGGCGCGCTCCGAGCCGTCGTGCAGCGGGACCGGGCCGGTCTCGGTCATCGTCTCGGCGTCGATCTCCTCGGCGGCCGGGTGCACCTGCACCAGGGCCTCCTTCTCGTCGATCATCAGGGTGGTGAGGGCGCAGGCGACGTTGTCCTCCATGTCCTCGCGCACGACGATGACGTTGGGGACGGAGATCGTCGGGACGTCCTCCGACAGGTCGTAGGTGTCGGCCGGGATCGAGGCCTCCTCGTAGACCTCGTTGACCTTCTGCATGTCCTTCAGCTGACCGGTGATGTCGATGAACTCGACGTCGTCACCCATCGAGGTGAAGAGGTCGGTGATGGCCGGCGTGGGCAGACCACCGGACCAGACGAGGCCGTCGATCGAGCCGTCCTTCATCCCGTCGACGGTCTTGGTCAGGTCGAGCCGCTGGCGCTTGACGTCCTTGAGGTCGAGGCCGGCGGTCTCGATGAGCCGGTTGGCGATGACCTCGGTGCCGGACTTCGGCGAGCCGGTCGAGATCGTCTTGCCCTTGAAGTCCTTGACGCTGTCGATGTCGGCGCCCTTGCGCACGACGACCTGGGTGTAGTTGTCGTAGACGCGGCCGAGGGTGCGGATGTCCTGCTTCTCGGTGAAGGAGCCGGTGCCGTTGACGGCGTCGGCGGCGGTGTCGGCGAGCGAGAAGCCGGCGTCGTAGTCACCGGCGACGACCTGCTGGATGTTCTGCACCGACGCGCCGGTCTCGGCGGACGAGGCCTGCAGGTCGGTCTTGTCGTTGACGAGCTTGGCCAGCCCGCCCCCGATGACGTAGTAGACGCCGGTGGAGTTGCCGGTCGCGATGTTGAGCCGGCCCTGGCCGGTCTCGCAGCTCTCGGCGTCAGCGCCGGAGTCGCCGCTGCGGTCCTGCTGGCCGCCGCAGGCGGACAGGGCGAGGGCGGCGGCCATGGTCAGTCCGGTGAGGGTGGTGGTACGGCGCATCATCGAGCCTTTCGTGGTGGTGGTGTGGCGGTGCCCGGACGGGCGAAGGGAGATCACGTTGCGGGGGTCGGGTGGGAGCCCCGGACCATCCGTCGCCGCACGAGGTGCAGCACGACGGCGACCGCGAAGACGGCATAGCCCAGGGCGATGGACGTGGGGACGAGGTAGAGCAGGAGGAAGGCCGCGGGTACGCACAGGGCGCGCTCGAGCAGGCTGGTCGGCCCGAACATCCAGCCGGTCGTCGCGACCGCGAGGGCCGCAACCGCGCTCCCGGCGACGAGGAAGGTCCACAGGATGTCGACGAGGCTGCCCTGCGACAGCAGGTGCGAGCCGCTGTCGGTGACGACGAAGGCCATCGGGGCGAGGAAGGCCGGCAGCGTGTACTTGCAGGCCTGGATCATCGTCGGGATGACCTTGCCCCCGGTGATCGCCGCCGAGGCGACCGCGGCGAGGGCGGTCGGCGGCGAGACCTCGGACAGGACGGCGTAGTAGAAGATGAACATCGCGACCGGAGCCGGCTCCACGCCGAGCGCGATCAGCGCAGGCCCGATGATCACCCAGCTGAGGATGAAGGACGCGGTGACCGGGACCGCGAGGCCCAGGATGAGGATCGCGATGGCGGAGAAGAGCGCCGACAGCACGATGAGCGAGGCGTCGTTGAAGGCGATCGCGTCGGCCGCCTGGACGAGGACGTCGGAGAGGATCTGGCCCAGTCCGGTCTTGGCGATCACCGAGGTGATGACGCCGGCCGCGGCGCAGACCGCGATGACCGGCAGCGCGGAGCGGATGCCCGAGCTCAGCGCGCCGTAGAGGCGCCTGCCGTAGTCCTTGAGCGAGTCCGACAGCTCGAGTCGCTCGAGGTCCACGTCGTGGTCGTCGAAGCCGCTCACGACCCGGCGCCGCGACAGGAGCGACTCGGCCAGGCCGAAGAGCGCAGCCACCGCCGTCGCGTAGACGACCGCCTTGAAGGGCGGGACGTCGATGGCGAGGAAGAAGACGATGACGCCGAGGCTGATGAAGTGGTAGCCGGACCGGGCGAGGAGGCGAAGGGGGTTGACGATCGCCAGCTCGACGCGGCTGGCCCCGAAGCGGCGGGCGTCGATCTCGACGGCGAAGAAGATGCCGAGGTAGTACAGCAGCGTCGGGACGATCGCCCAGATGAGCACCTCGACGTAGGAGACGCCCAGGTACTCGGCGATGATGAAGGCCGCGGCGCCCATCGTCGGCGGCGAGAGGATCGCGCCGATGCCGGCCGCAGCGAGCATGCCACCGGCGGCCTCCTTGGGGTAGCCGGCACGCTTGAGGATCGGCCAGGCGAAGGAACCGAGCGTCACCGCGGTCGCGGTGCCCGACCCGGAGACGGTGCCGAGCAGGAAGCCGGAGAGGGCGGTCGTGCGCCCCGGGGCGGAGGCGGACTTGCGGAAGAGCGAGAAGCTGAACTCGACGAAGAAGCGTCCGGCGCCCATCCGGTCGAGGACCGCGCCGTACATCGTGAAGAGCACGATGTACGTCGCCGCGACGTCGAGGGGGACGCCGAAGAATCCGGAGGCCTCGTTGAACAGGGCGTTGATGATCTGCTCGATGTTCAGGCCGAGGTGGCTGATCGACCAGCTGACCGGCAGGAACCCGCCGTAGTAGGCGTAGGCGAAGAAGACGAGGCAGACGACGGGCAGCACGAGGCCGGTCGTGCGGCGGGTGGCCTCGAGGACGAGGACCATGAGGATCATGCCGGCGACGATGTCCATCATCAGCAGCGAGCCCTGACGGTCGAGGAAGCCCTCGTAGCCGCCGAAGCCGAGGTCGCTCAGCGGGATCGGCAGGATCGGGTAGAGCCCGACGAGCATCGCCAGACCGGCGAGCACCCAGTCGAGGATCCCGGGGTTGTCCGTCGCGGCACGGCGACCGACGGTGTCGGTGCCGGGGTCGATGTCGGCGGCCCGCTCCCTTCGCCCGCGCATCCGGTAGGTGAGGAAGACGAGCGGCAGGGTCACCGCGAGGAAGATCACGAGGTAGTACTGGCTGCCCTGCTCGACGGGGTCGAAGACCTGCTTGAGCACGAAGAGCGCGACGAGGAAGCACCAGGCCCCCACCAAGAGCTCGAGGCGCGGCGAGAGGTGGCGCGAGGGCTTCTCCTCGTCGTAGTCGGCGACGATGTCGTCGACGTCGACGGGCTCGGGGGTGAGCTGCTGCTCACGGGCGACGCTGTCCGTTGGCATGCCGGGTAACGTAGGTGCGATTCAGGTCACACACAGCCGAGGCCCGGCGGACTTTACATACATCTGACCTTGGGCCCGGACCGAGCGCCGATCGAGGAGACATGCGAGTCCTGCTCGTCGAGGACGACGACCGGGTGGTGGCGGCACTCACCCCCGCCCTGCGCCGCGCGCACCTCACCGTGATCCGCGCGGGCACCGCGGCCGAGGCGGTCGAGGCCGCTCCCGGGGCCGACCTGGTCCTGCTCGACATGGGGCTGCCCGACCAGGACGGCCTGACCGTCTGCCGGCGCATCCGCGAGCGCGACGGGGTGCCGATCATCGCCGTCACCGCGCGCCGCGACGAGGCCTCCGTCGTCTCGGCACTGCGCGCCGGTGTCGACGACTACGTCACCAAGCCCTACCGGCTGGCCGAGCTCATGGCCCGCATCGACGCGGTGATGCGCCGCTCCGGTCACGGGGTGCCCGAGTCGATCGACCACGTCGCCGACGTGCGGCTCGACCTCGGCGCGCGCCGGGTGTGGGCGGGCGAGACCGAGGTGGCCCTGACGCGCAAGGAGTTCGACCTGTTGTCGACGCTCGTCGACGCCGACGGTGACGCGGTGAGCCGGGAGTCGCTCATGGAGTCGATCTGGGACACCTCCTGGGTCGGCGCCTCACGCACCCTCGACGTGCACGTGTCGGCGCTGCGCACCAAGCTCGGGCGGCCGCAGCTCATCGAGACCGTGCGGGGCATCGGCTACCGGATCAACCCCGGGGGATAGCCGTGCGTCGTCGGATACTCGTCATCGCGCTGCCGCTGCTGACGATGCTGCTGCTCGCGCTCATGGTGCCGCTGCTCGCCGCCTACGCGGCCGACCGCACGCAGGACCAGTTCGTGGGCCGTCTCGGGGACGTCGCGCGCTTCGCCGTGCTCGCCGAGGACGCGATCGAGACCGACGAGACGGCGACGCTGTCGAGCGAGCTGCGCCGCTACACCGAGGTCTACGGCGGGTCGGTGATCGTCGTCGACGCCAACCGCGAGCCGGTGCTCGTCGCGGGCGAGCGGGTCGACGGGGCTGCGGCCGAGGCGGCCGTGACCCGCGCCCTGACCGGAGCCACGACCGAGGCGCCCGACACGGCGTGGCCGTGGCGCCGCCACGACATGCTCGTCGGCTCGCCCGTCGGCCGGGACGCCCAGGTCCTCGGCGCGGTGGTCGTCGTCGCCCCGACCGACTCGGCCCGCGCCGACGTCGCCCTCCGGCTGGGGCTCATGGCGGCCGTGGCCCTCGCCACGCTCCTGCTCACGGCCTACGGCGTCATCCGGCCGCTCGTCGGCTGGGTGCTGCGCCCGGTGCACGCCCTCGACCGCACCGCGACCCGGCTGAGCTCGGGCGACATGACCGCCCGGGCCAGCGAGACCGGGCCGAGCGAGCTGCGTGACCTGGCCCGCTCCTTCAACGACATGGCCGACAGCGTCGAGGCCTCCCAGGCCCAGCAGCGCGAGCTCGTCGCCGACGCCGCGCACCAGCTCGGCAACCCCCTCACCGCGCTGCGCCTACGGGTCGAGAACCTCGCCTCCGACGGCGTCGACCACGACGACCTCGAGCCCGTGCTCGACGAGACCGACCGGCTGAGCGCCACCGTCGAGTCACTGCTCCACCTCAGCCAGGTCGGCGCGGTCCAGGCGCATCCCGAGCCGGTCGACGTCGCCGCCCTCGTGCGCCACCGCTGCCAGATGTGGGCCCCGGTCTTCGCCGACCTCGAGGTGAGCTCGCCCCCTTCGGTCATGGCCCTGGCGAGCGCCGAGGTCATCGACACGGCGATGGACGCGCTCCTGGACAATGCCGCCAAGTTCGCGCCCAGCTCCCCCGTCTCCGTCACCGTGGAGCGGGCACCCCATGACACCACCGGCGAAGGGGGCCCCGGCACCGTCCGCGTCCGCGTCGCCGACCGCGGTCCCGGCCTGCACCCCGACGACGTGGCCAAGGTCGGCGCGCGGTTCTTCCGCGGCCGCGCCCACCAGAACGTGCCGGGCACCGGTCTCGGCCTGGCCATCGTCCGCGCGCGTCTGGCCGACTGCGGTGGCGAGCTCGAGGTGGGCCCGGCCTCGTCACCCGGCGCGGACCCGACCGGCGGGCTCGCCGTGACGCTCGTCCTCCCGGCGGCGTAGGCCGGGCAGGGCCCGCCGAGAGCACGACCAGGGCCCTCGCCGACCTAGGGCGTGTCTCCCAAATCCGCAGTCTGCGTCGGCAAGGGTGATCGCATGTCGCGGTTGCAGACGCTCTCGGACGCCGAGTGGGACTTGATCGAGGACTTCATGCCGTCTTCGGACGGGCGGCGGGGTCGTCGGTTCTCGGATCACCGGTTGGTGGTCGAGGGGATCATCTACCGCTACCGGACCGGCGTTGCGTGGCGGGACCTGCCTGCGGAGTTCGGTCCGTGGCAGACGGTGTGGAAGCGGCACCGCCGCTTCGCAGGCGACGGGACCTGGGACAAGGTCCTGACGGCCTTGTTGACCAGGGCAGACACCATGGGCGTGATCGATTGGGATGTTGCGGTCGATTCGACCATCGCGCGTGCCCACCAGCACGCGACGAACACCAGGCGCCTCGCGGGGGGCTCCATCGAATTACATGATGCAGATGCCCGAGCCGGTCGATCATGCGATCGGGCGATCGCGTGGCGGTCTGTCGACGAAGGTCCATCAGCTGTGCGACGGCAAGGGACGTCCCATGGTCATCGCCGTCGGGCCGGGCCAAGGCAGCGACTCGAAGATGCTCCCGCACCTGCTCGCTGCGGTTCGGGTCCCGCGCGACGGGGTGGGGCGGCCTCGCACCACCCCTGACGCGGTGTTGGCAGACAAGGCGTACTCCTCGCGGGCTCACCGCACCCTGCTGCGCAGTCGAGGGATCACGGCTGTGATCGCTGAACCTCGGGACCAGCAGTCGAACCGGAAACGCCGTGGTTCGCGTGGTGGACGCCCGCCGCTGACCGATCCGGGCAGGTACGTCAAGCGGCACGTCATCGAGAACAGCTTCGAGCGGTTCAAGCAGTGGCGCGGCCTGGCGACCAGATACGACAAGCTCGCCTCGACCTACCGCGCCGCTGTCCTGCTGCGGGCGATCCTTCTATGGCTCCCCGCCCTCACCGAGCGGCCGTGACCACGGGCGTGGGTTCACGCTCATGCCGATGAGCGCGCACCTAGCCCGGAACAGTTGTCGCGACACGCACGCGGTTGCCATCGGGGTCACTAATTTCGCAGTCCCGCGCCCATGGCATGTCCTCGACGGCTGCGCCGAACTCGGCTGCAACTGCGTCGACATCGCTGACCCACAGATAGATCAGGCCTGGCCCCGACGCATCACCTTGGTGCTCCGAGAGGTAGATCTGGCACCCGTCCCGCTCGATCCCGACGAATCGGGGGAAGTCAGTCTCAAACTGGTGCCGGAAGCTCTCGACGAACCCCAGGCGCCGCCACCACGACAAAGCGTTGTCCGCGTCAGCTACAGGCAATATCGGTACGACGGTGGTCATGAGAGCAACGCTATCGAGCGACCCGTCTCCTGGCACTCATTTCGCCGCCCTGACGGCAAGGCGCGCAAGACCGCTCATGCCGCGAAGCGCGCGTCGTGAGCGAGACGTCGCATGGAATTGGGAGACACGCCCTAGTCGCGCTGCTCGCGGTAGTAGCGCAGCGCGCCGGGGTGCAGGGGCAGCGGCGAGGTGTAGATCGCCGTGCCGATGTTGGGTTGGCGCACTCCTCCGGCGAGCTCGTCGACGCGCGGCTGCTCCTCGAAGAGCACCCGGGTCAGGGCCTGGACGAGGTCGAGCTGAAGCGCACGGCGCACGAGCAGGTAGTTCTGCACGCTCACGGTGTCGACGGCGCGCTCCTGGCCGTAGGTCGACGCCGGGATCGACGATCGGGAGAACTCGCTGCCGTGGTCGCGCACGAGCCGTGGCACGAGGTGCCCGAGCGGCACGAGCCGGACCTCCATGCCCTGCGACAGGTGCAGCACCGCCGTGTTGGGCAGACCGCTGACGAAGAAGAAGGCGTCGAGGTCACCTGAGGCGAGCCCGTCCGCGGAGCGCTGCAGCGTCTCGGCCACCGACTCGACGTCGTCCGCGCCCAGCCCGGCCGCGCGCATGCACCGCCAGGCGATGCCCCGCGTGCCGGACCCGCTCGCGCCGAGGCTCACCCGCAGCCCGCGCAGGTCGGTCACCGCCCGCACCTGCGAGTCGGCCCGCGCGACGAGGTGGACGAAGCTGTCGTAGGCCCGCGCCAGGGCCCACAGGTCGACCGGTTCGCCCCAGGTGCCCCGCCCCCTTCGGGCGTCCGCCGCCGTGTCGGCGAGGCTGAAGCCGATGTCGCTCACCCCCTCCGACACCTCACGCACGTTGTCGACCGAGGCATTGGTCCCCCGAGTGCGCACCGTGATGCCGTCGAGCCGCTCCTGCCACACCTTCGCGAGGGCCTCGCCGTAGCGGTGGAAGACGCCGCCCGGGTTGCCGGTGGCGAGCGTCAGCTCGGTCGGCTCGAGGTCGTCGCCCGACCCTCGCCCGCACGCGCCGAGCAGCGGCACGCTCGCCGCCGCCAGGAGCGCGCGTCGCGTGGGCTGGATCGGCATGCGCGTCAGCATCCCATGCCCGTCGGTGCTGCAGGATGGACGCATGCGTCCGATGCTCGCCACCCTCGCCGAGGCCGTCCCGCCCGGCCCCGACTGGGTGCACGAGGTCAAGTGGGACGGCATGCGCGTGCTCGCCGACGTCCGCGGTGGGGGCCTGACGCTCACGAGCCGGTCGGGCCGCGACGTCACCGTCTCCTTCCCCGAGCTCGTCCCGCTCGCCGACCTCTACGACGACATGCTCCTCGACGGCGAGGTGGTCTCCCTCGTCGACGGACGGCCGAGCTTCGGCGCCCTCGCCGAGCGGATGCACGTCGGCGACGCCCGCCGCGCTGCCCGGGCCGCGGTCGCCCACCCGGTGACCTTCGTCGTCTTCGACGTCGTGCGACTGCTCGGCCAGGACCTCACCGGCCAGCGGTGGTCGGCCCGCCGAGCCCTCCTCGAGCAGCTCGAGCTCGACGGCCCGCGCGTGCAGGTCCCCCCCGTCCACGACGACGGCGAGGGGCTGCTCGCGGCCACCGCCGAGCAGGGGCTCGAGGGCATCGTGTCCAAGCGCCGCAGCTCGACCTATGCTCCCGGCCGCCGCTCCCCCGACTGGCTCAAGCTCCCCCACCGCGACGGCATCTCGGTCGTCGTCGGTGGGTGGCGTCCCGAGGTCGGCGGCTCACGTCTCGGCGCCGTGCTCGTCGGCCTGCCGGGCCCCGCGGGGTGGGAGTTCGTCGGGCGGGTCGGCTCCGGGCTCGCCGGCCGGGCCGGCGCCGGCCTGCTGGCACGGCTGCGGCCGCTCGAGGTGACGGGATCCCCCTTCGTCGGGGAGGTGCCGCGCGAGGACGCGACCGGCACGACCTGGGTGGAGCCACAGGTCGTCATCGACGTCGCGAGCCTGGGCCGCAGCTCCGGGGGCCGGCTGCGGCAGCCCTCCTTCCAGCGGGTGCGCACCGACCTGACCGCCACCGACCTGCAGGAGACGAGCGATGGCTGAGCCCCAGGGCACGGTGACCCGCGTCGAGGTCGGCGGTCGCACCCTGCGGCTGACCTCCCTCGACAAGGTCATGTACCCCGCGACCGAGACGACGAAGGGCGAGATCCTCAGCTACTACGCCCGAGCCGGTGAGACGGTGCTCGCGCACCTCGCCGGCCGCCCGGTGACCCGCGTGCGGTGGCCGCACGGGACGGGTGGGGAGAGCTTCTTCGAGAAGAACCTGCCCTCCGGCGCACCCAGCTGGCTGCCGCGGGTGCAGGTCCACGACGTCACCTACCCGCTCGTCGACGACCTCGCCCAGCTGACCTACCTCGTCAACCTCAACAGCATCGAGCTGCACGTGCCGCAGTGGCGCGTCGACGACGAGGGCACTCCGCGCAACCCCGATCGACTCGTCATCGACCTCGACCCCGGCAAGCCCGCCGGACTGCACGAGTGCGCCCGGGTTGCCCTGCTGCTGCGCGAGCGGCTCGGCGGGCTCGGGCTCGACCTGCACCCCGTGACGTCGGGGAGCAAGGGCATGCAGCTCTATGCCCGGCTCGGCGGTGACCTCACGAGCGACCAGGTGCGCGACCTGACCCAGCAGCTCGCCCAGGAGATGACCCGCAAGCACCCCGACCTCGTGCTGTGGAAGATGACCAAGACGCTGCGGCCGGGCAAGGTCTTCCTCGACTGGAGCCAGAATGTCGCGGCCAAGACGACGGTCTGCCCCTACTCGATGCGCGGGCGCGACGACCCGTGGGTCGCGGCGCCCCGCACCTGGGACGAGGTCGAGGCCGGCGCCGAGGACCCCGACGAGCTCGAGCAGCTCGACATCGAGCAGGTGCTCGACCGCCTCGACGAGCACGGTGACCTGCTCGCCCCGCTGCTCGAGCCCTAGGCCGAGCCGTCGGCCGAGCCGCCACGCGACACCGCGAAGCGCCGCGCCACGAAGCTCTCGTGCGCCAAGCCGATGTGCGCGGCCATGAGGTCCCCGGCCAGCTCGCCCTGCCCCTGCTCGATCGCCCGGGTGATGAGCCGGTGGAAGTCGACGCTGCGGGCGATGTCCTCGTCGTCGTAGTCGAAGAAGGTCCCCGGCGTCGGCGACGAGCTCGCCAGCCCCGTCGCGATGCGGTACTGCCGCGGCGACGCCGCTGCCGTGAGGACGAGCTCGTGGAAGTCACGGTTGTTGTGGTGCAGCTCGTCCCGCTGCCGCTCCCCCGGCGCCGCGGCGAGGGCCGCCATCTCGTCGACGAGCCGACCCAGCCGGCCGACCTGCTCGGCCGTGCGGTGGGTCGCCGCGCGCTGCGCCGCCCGTCGCTCGAGCAGCGTGCGCAGCTCGAAGACCTCGTCGACGTCGGCGCGGGTGAACTCCGCGACGAAGGCGCCCCGGCGCGCCCGCACCTCGACCAGCCCCTCGTCGGCCAGCCGCTGCAGGGCCGCACGCACCGGCGTGCGACTCACGCCGAGCGCCTGCGTCAGCGATTCCTCCGGCACGTGGCTGCCGGGCGCCCGCTCGCCGGAGAGGATCTGGGAGCGTAGCGTCTCGTAGACGTGGTCGCTGCGGGTCATCTCAGAGCGCCGCGCGGGCGTCGTGCCGGGCCAGCCGCTGGAGCAGGTGGTCGACCTCGGCGCGGGCCGTCGCCGACAGTCCCCGAGCCGGGGTGCGCTGCGCGTCGTGCGCGAGGATCCCGCGGCGCTGCAGCACGTGCTTGCGCACCGCCAGCCCGACCCCGGGCTGCTGCTCGTAGCGGATGAGTGGCAGGTGGGCGTCGAAGAGGTCGTGGGCCGCCTCGCGCTCTCCCGCCCGCGACATCCGCACGACGTCGACGAGCAGGTCGGGGAAGCAGTAGCCGGTCATCGCGCCGTCCGCGCCGCGCTCCATCTCGTAGTCGAGGAAGAGCCCGCCGTTGCCGGTGAGGATCGACAGCCGCGGCATCTCCCCCTTCGCCTCCAGCTCGCGCAGGGCGGTGATCTTGTCCAGCCCGGGCCAGTCCTCGTGCTTGAGCATGACGGCGCCCGGGGTGTCGCGGGCGATGCGCGCGATGACGCCCGGGGTCATCTGGACGTCGAAGGTCAGCGGGTAGTCCTGGACGACGAAGGGGACGTCCGTCCCGATGGCCTGCGCGGCCCCGGAGTAGTAGCCGACGACCTGGTCGTCGGTGCGCAGGGTGCGCGGCGGCGCGATCATCACGCCCGCGGCGCCGGCGTCCATGACGGCTGCGGTGAGCGAGCGCATCGCGGCAAAGCCGGGCGCGCTCACCCCGACGACGACCGGCACGTCGGTGCGGGCGATCACCCGTCGGGCGATGTCGAGGGCTTCGTCCTGGTCGAGCTTGGGCGCCTCGCCGAGCTGGCCGAGGACGGTCAGCCCGTCGACGCCGACCTCGCCGTAGAAGTCGACGAGCCGGTCGAGGCTGGTGACGTCGATGCTGCCGTCGGGCTCGAAGGGGGTCGGCGCGATGGCGTAGACGCCGCTGGTGCCGCGGGTGATGGTCATGAGGGGCTCCTGGTCAGATCGCGGGGACGAGGCCGCCGTCGACCCGCACGACCGAGCCGTTGACGTAGGCGGCGGGCTGGCTGGCGAGGAAGGCGACGGTCTGGCCGTACTCGTGCGGCTCGCCGTAGCGGCCGGCCGGGATGCTCGCGCGGCTGGCCGCGGCGACCTGCTCGGGCGTGCTGCCCTCGCGCTGCGCCTTGCTCTCGTCGAGGAAGGCGACGCGGTCGGTCGCGATCCGCCCGGGCACGACGACATTGGCGGTGATCCCCTCGCCGCCGACCTCACCGGCGAGGGTCTTGGACCACCCGACCAGGGTGCTGCGCAGCGCATTGGACAGGCCGAGCCCGGGGATCGGGGCGACGACGCCCGAGCTGGTCGAGGTGATGATCCGGCCCCACCTGCGCTCGCGCATGCCGGGCAGCACCCGGTCGGTGATCGCGATGACGGACAGGACCATCGAGCGGAAGTGCGACTCCCACACCTGCAGGTCGTGCCCGACGACGCCACCGGGCGGCGGGCCTCCGGTGTTGCCGACGAGGATGTCGATGCCGCCACCCGCGAGGGTCTCCGCCTCGCGGACGCGTGCGTCGACCGCGTCGACCTCGGCGAGGTCCCAGGCGAGCGCGTGCGCGGTGCCGCCCGCGGCGGTGATGTCGGCGGACGTCGCCTCGACCTTGGCGAGGGTGCGCCCCGCCGCGACGACGGTTACGCCCTCGGCGGCGAGGGCGTGGGCGATCGCGGCGCCGAGCCCGCTGCCGGCGCCGAGGACGAGCGCGGTCCGTCCGGTGATTCCGAGGTCCATGGGTGCTCCTGTCGGTGGTGGGGTCAGGTGGTGGCGACGGTCGCCGCGAACCGCGCCTCGACCGCGTCGACGAGCGCGGAGGGGCGCCCGAGCGCAGCGAGCTGCTGCCCGGCGCGGTGCACCTCGTGGCGTCGCCGCTCGGCGTGCAGCGGGTGGGTCCCGACGACCGCCTCGACGAAGGGGGTCAGCCCCCCACTGTCGATGTCGGCGAGGACGACGGGCAGCTGCTCGCGCACCCCGAGAGCCTCGGCGGCCGCCAGGCAGTCGACGCCGAGCGCCTCGATGCCCTTGGTGAGGATGCTGCGCAGCAGCTTGAGCGCCGCCGCGTCACCGGGGCCGGCCTCTGGCAGCACCTGCACGGGCGCACCGATCGCGGCGAGCTCGGCGGTGGCAGCCGCGGCGTCGGGCCCGGCGGCGAGCAGGGGGGTGGCGGCCCCACCCATGGCGATCGCGCCCATGATGACCACGTCCACATAGGTGCCGGCGCCGGCGAGGAGCGCCGCCGAGCGGCGCTTGTCGTCGGGCGAGGCGGTCGTCAGGTCGAGGACCTGCACGCCCTCCGGCAGCGACCCACACGCGTCGGCGAGGACCTCGTGCGCGATGTCGCCGGCGACGCACAGCCAGGCCGCGTCGACGTCGTGCAGCCAGGGGCCGGGGCCGGCGTGGACGCTCAGGTGGTGCTCGGCGGCCAGGTCGGCGAGCACGGCTCGTGGTGCCGGGTCGACGAGCACGAGGTCGGGCCCGCCGGCCTCGAGGAGGGCCCGGGCATAGGTCGTCCCGACCTCACCGCAGCCGACGATCGCGGTGCGCACAGCAGCCTCCAGAAATACATTCTTACGTGCACGAGCAGCGGCTAATCCGCGACGATGCTCGTCATTGGTGCAGAACAGTATCCGCGATCGTACTTCTTGGCCACGGCCGTCCGAACCGCGGCAGGTCAGCGCAGCCGCGGGCACCCGGCGCAGGGCACGCAGCCGGGCAGCGAGTAGATCAGGCAGCACGAGCGCCGGTCGGGCGGCGGGTCTCCGGCGACCTTGGCCAGAGCGATCCGCCACATGTCCTCGACCATGCCGAGGCGCTGCCGACTGCTCATCCGTGTGGGCGTCGGCAGCTCGGTCGCGATCCGACCGGCGGTCGCGACATAGCCCTCACGGGCCTGTGCGAGGCGCTCGGCGGGATCGTCGACGCGACGGTGGTCGCCGGGGCGCACCTGCACCGCGACCGGGTAGAGATAGGTCGGGTCGAGACCGATCGACCAGAGCCTGGCCTCCGCCGTCAGGACGAAGGGGGTGACCGCTGCGGCGGTCGCGATGACCGAAGCGAGCGGGTCGATCAGGTACTGCAGGACGAAGGCCCCCGGCATCCCCGGTGGGGCGGTCCCGGACTGGGTGATCGTCAGGTCGCGGTAGGTGTCGATCCAGCCCGGCGCGATCCGCAGCGCATCGGCCAGGGGAACACCGAGGTCCGGGTCACCGTCGTCGGCAACCCGGACCTCGAGGACGGCGAGATGCCGGGAGAGCTGCGCCACCACCGCGCGCAGCTCGTCGGGTGCGAGTGTCGCGCTCAGCCGTTGGCCTTGGCGTAGGCGTCGCGCACCTTCTGGCTGATGCGACCGCGGTCGGAGACGTCGTGGCCGTTGGCCCGGGCCCACTCACGGATCTTGGCCAGCTCGTTGCTGCTGGAGCGCGAGGAGGAGCCCGACGAGGTCGAGCGGCGACCGGCGACGCGACGGCCGGCGCCGACATAGCCGGCGAGGGCGTCACGCAGGGCCTGGGCGTTGGAGTCGTTGAGGTCGATCTCGTAGGTCACGCCGTCGAGACCGAAGGTGACCGTCTCGGTGGCGTCACCGCCGTCGATGTCATCTTCGAGGATGACCTGAACGCGCTGTGCCATGGATGCCTCCATTCGTGAGAAATAACTGTCATTTCCCACAATAGTCATTCATGGGACGAAGAATCCATTTCGGAGGAGGAATTCGTCGATGCTCCGTCATTCTTCTGGTGCTCCGCCTTCCAGTCGGCGAGCGCCTTTCGTTCACGCCGATCTGCTTCCATCATGTAGCGAATGATCCAGTAGAAGAGGAATGCGACGCCGACGGTGGGCAACAATGCGGCCGCATAGGGCCAGTACTCGGTGATGAATTCCATGTCAGGCCTCGGGCTTGAGGTGCGGGAAGAGAATGGTCTCGCGGATGCCGACACCGGTGAAGAACATGACCATCCGGTCGATACCGATGCCGATACCGCCCATCGGCGGGGCGCCGTACTCGAGCGCCCGCAGGAAGTCCTCGTCGAGCTGCATGGCCTCGGGGTCGCCGGCCGCCGCGGCGAGCGACTGCTGGGTGAGCACCTCGCGCTGGACAACCGGGTCGACGAGCTCGGTGAAGCCGGTCGCCCGCTCGACGCCGGCGATGATGAGGTCCCAGGCGTCGATGAGGCGCGGGTCCTCGTCCTTGCGCCGGGCCAGAGGCTGGGCCTCGGCCGGGTAGTCGCACACGAAGGTGGGCTGGAGGATCGTCGGCTCGACGAGCTCCTCGAAGAGCTCCATGACGACCTTGCCCTGGGGCAGAGCGGGGTCGATCTCGAGGTCGCGCTCGGCCGCGAGCGCGAGCAGCTCCTCGACCGGGGTGTCCGGCGTGATCTCCCGACCGAGGGCCTCGGACAGCCCCGGGTAGACCGACAGCCACCGCCACTCGCCGTCGAGGTCGACCGTGCCCTGCGGGGTCTCGACGGTGCGCGAGCCGATGGCATCGGCGACCGCGAGGTAGATGCGGCGGGTCAGCTCGGCCATGGTGCGCTGGTCGCCATAGGCCTCATAGGCCTCGAGCATCGTGAACTCGGGACTGTGCGTGGAGTCGACGCCCTCGTTACGGAAGATGCGGCCCATCTCGTAGACCTTGTCGATGCCACCGACGACCGCCTTCTTGAGATTGAGCTCGAGGGCGATCCGCAGTGACATGTCCTGCGAAAAGGCATTCATGTGGGTGCCGAAGGGGCGTGCCGCGGCACCGCCGTGGACCAGCTGCAGCACCGGGGTCTCGACCTCGATGAAGCCCTCGCCGTCGAGCGTGGAGCGCACCGCACGCAGCGCGGCGGCCTTGGTCCGCACCATGTCGCGCGCCTCTTGGCGCACGACGAGGTCGGCATAGCGCTGACGCACCCGGCTCTCCTCGGAGAGCTCCTTGTGCAGGACGGGCAGGGGCCGCAGCGCCTTGGACGCCAGCTCCCAGCTCGTCGCCATGACCGACAGCTCGCCGCGACGGGAACGGATGACCCGGCCCGTGACGGTGACGTGGTCACCGAGGTCGACGTCGGACTTCCACGCCGCGAGCGACTCCTCGCCGACCTCGGCGAGCGAGAGCATGACCTGCAGCCGGGTGCCGATGCCCTCCTGGAGCGCGGCGAAGGCGAGCTTGCCGGTGTTGCGAACGAACATCACCCGGCCGGCGACGGTGACGACGTCCTGCGTCTCCTCGCCGGTCTCGAGGTGCTGCCAGGTCTCGTTGACCGCGGCCAGGGTGTGGGTGCGGGCGACGCCGGCGGGGTAGGCCTGCTTGCCGTCGGCGAGGATGCGGTCGCGCTTGTCGCGCCGGATGCGCATCTGCTCCGGCAGCTCGTCGTCGGCAGGGGTCTCGATGGGGTCGTCGCTCACGGGGCACCACGATATCCGCGCTCCCCTCCCCTCCCCGAATCCCGCCCGTCAGTCCCTCGACCGCAGCAACTGCCAGCCGAGCAGGCCCGCTGCCGCGGCGAGGGCGAGCGGCCCGACCCCCTGGGCGTGCGCGGCGAGGACGAGCAGCCCGACGGCCAGCGCCAGATCCGTACCGTGGACGACCGAGCGCACGAGCCCGGTGGACAGCGGCCCCGCCGGGGTGGCGAGCACCAGCCCGAGCTCGGCCGGCGGCGGCTCGGCGGCGCGGACCGCGGCGGCGGTCGCCCCGAGCCCCACCGCGAGCGGCGCCCACCACGGCAGGCCGAGCGGCAGCAGGGCCACGGCGGCACCCACCCCCGCCACGACGAAGGGGGGCACCGCCAGTGCCGCAGCCACGGCCGCGGGGTGGGCCGGGACGGCCCGCCGCAGCCCCGGAGTCGACACCCAGGCCATCAGGCCCCCGCCGCCGACCCGGGCGAGGACGAGCCCGACGACCGAGGTGACGAGCATCCCCGCGAGATGACCGAGGAGCAGGCCGACGACGAGGGCGACGCCGCACCCGAGAAGGGCACCGAGCACCCGCGACCAGCGACGCCGCAGCGCGCGGACCTCGACGACGAGCCATCCGGTGACCGCTCCCCCGGTGCCCGGCCTGCTGGGGTGGCGCCCGCGACGCCCCATCCGGCGTCGGGAGGAGAGCACCTCGAGGGCGGTGGGGTCGAGCATGAGCGTCGAGGCACCGACCGCACCGGTGACCTCGCCCGCCCGCAGCAGCTCGGCGTCCGGCACGGCCCGAGCGGCCCGCCCCGGCAGCACCGCGCCGCCCTGGCGCCACAGCGCCAGCGCGGTGAGGAGCACGGCCACCACGGCACCCGCGAGCGCGCACGCAGCGATCGGTGCCACCGGGGCGGACTCCCGCCCCAGCCCGACGACGAGGGCAAAGCCGGCGAGCACTCCCCAGGCCGCGGCGGCGACGACGGCGACGAAGCCCACCCGAAGGATCCCTCCGCGCAGCAGCACGCCCCGGTCGGCGGGCGTCGACAGCAGCCAGGTCGCCTGCCCCCGATCGGCCCAGGCGGGTCCGGCCGCCCGCAGACCGAGCATCGCGGCGATGCTGCCCAGCAGGGCCATCCCGCTCGCGAGCCACAGGTGGTGCGCGCCGGTCAGGCAGGTCGCGGTGGCGCAGTCGGGACGCAGGATCGACGGTCCGGTGGCGGCGAAGAGCATGACGAGCAGGGTCGCCGTGACGAAGAGCCCGACGTACCAGTCCTGCAGGACCTGCCCCCAGCCCGCGGCATGCACGCCTCCGCGTGCCGCGCGCAGCGCCTCCCGGGCGCCGGCGCGGTCCTCCGCCGGCGCCGCGCCCTTCGCCGCCCACTGGTCAGCGGCCGCCCGCTCAGGCATCGCCCTCGATCTGCACGACCCGGGCCCCGCTGCGCGCCACGACGTCGGGGTCGTGCGAGGCCACGAGGACCGCCCGGCCGGTCGCCGCGTGGGCTCCGAGCCAGTCCCCCAGCCACGCGCGTCCGGCGTCGTCGAGCCGCTGCTCGGGCTCGTCGGCGACGAGCAGCGCCCAGGGCCGCACCATCGCCGAGGCCAGCGCGAAGCGCTGCGCCTGCCCGGAGGACAGGGTCGTCGGCAGCTGGTCGGCGACGTGCTCGATGCGGGCCTCATCGAGGGCGCCGGCGACGACCTCGGCCACGCCCTCGACCCCGTGGGCGCGGGCCAGCAGGTCGAGGTGCTCGGCGACGGTGAGGTCGGGCAGCAGGCCGAGATCCCCGAGGACCGTGCACAGCGCCCGTCTGGTCTGCGGCACTCGCGTGTCCAGCCGGGCCTCGCCGAGGTGCACCTCGCCCGCGTCGGGCGTCTCGCGGCCGACCAGGCACCGCAGCACCGTCGACTTGCCGACGCCGTTGGGCCCGACGAGGGAGACGACCTCACCGGCGGCGACGTCGAGGTCGAGGTCCTCGACGACGACGCGGCCGCCGTAGGCCTTGGTCAGTCCCCGGACGCTCAGCACGTCAGACGAGGTCCAGCGCGAGGTCGACGATCGGCGAGGAGTGGGTCAGCCCGCCGACGCTCATCCAGTCGATGCCGGTGGCGCCGTAGTCGGCGGCGACCTCGAGCGTCAGCCCCCCGGTCGCCTCGATCTCGACGCTCTCGCCGCGCTCCGCGCCCCAGGCCCGCGCGGCGGCCACCGTCTCGCGGAGCAGGTCGACGGACATGTTGTCGCACATGAGGAAGCGCGACCCGGCCTCGAGCGCCTCGATCGCCTCGGCCGTCGTGGTCACCTCGACCTCGACGGTCACGTCGGGGAAGCGCTCCCGGATCGCGGCATAGGCCGCCCCCACTCCCCCGGCCGCGATCTTGTGGTTGTCCTTGACCATCGCGACGTCGAAGAGCCCCATGCGCTTGTTGGTCCCTCCGCCGCAGCGGACCGCGTACTTCTCCAGCGCGCGCAGACCCGGCGTCGTCTTGCGGGTGTCGAGCACGGTGCAACCGGTGCCCGCGAGCGCATCGGACCACCGCCGCGTGTGGGTCGCCACCCCCGACAGGCGCGACAGGATGTTGAGCACGGTCCGCTCGGCCATGAGCACCTGCCGCAGCGGCCCCCGCAGCTCGGCCACGACGTCGCCACGCTCCAGCGCCGTCCCGTCGGCGATCCGCACGTCGAGCGAAGGGGGAACCCCTCCCGTCCGCGCAGCCACCTCGTCGAGGGCGAGGGCGATGACCGGCCCACCGGCGAGGACGCCGGGAGCGCGGGCGACGACCTGGCCGATGCCCACCTGGTCGGCCGGGATCGTCGCGGTGCTCGTCACGTCGAGCGACTGCGGCCCGAGGTCCTCGTCCAGGGCGAGGGCGACGACGCGTCGCGCGTCCGGCTCGGGGAAGTGCTCGGTGCTCACTGCTCGGCCTCCTGCGGCTCGTCGGTCTCGTCCTCGTCGTCCGCGGGCCACGCCAGGTCGACGTCGAGCTTGATGACGGCGAGCTCGCCGTCATCGGGGTCGCGCACGTGGAGCAGGTGCGCGGCCCAGGTCTGGTCGTCGTGGTGCGGGTGGTCGCGGCGCACGTGCCCACCGCGGGTCTCCTCGCGCAGGTGGGCGGCAGTCGCCAGCGCCTGGCCCAGGTGGAGCAGGTTGGTCGTCTCCCAGGTCTGCGGCCCGGGCTCGGCGTCGGTCGTCGATCGGGCCGCCAGGTCCGCGAGCTCGGCCAGCGCACCGGCCGTCGAGTCAGCCGAGCGCAGCGGGCCGACCCCGCGGGTCATCACCTGCTGCACCTCGCGGCGGTGCGCGGCATCGAGGAGGGCGGTCCCCCCTTCGGTCGTCGGCTCCTGGAGCGGCAGCTCGCCGGCTGCCAGCCGGGCGGTGAGGTCCTCGGCGATGCGGTGGGCGAAGACCAGGCCCTCGAGCAGCGAGTTGCTCGCGAGCCGGTTGGCGCCGTGCACACCGGTGCACGAGGTCTCGCCGCACGCGTAGAGACCGGGCAGGTTGGCGCGGCCGCGCAGGTCGGCGCGCACCCCACCGGAGGCGTAGTGCTGGGCGGGGGCCACGGGGATCGGCTCGGTCGCCGGGTCGATGCCCAGCTCACGGCAGCGCGCGACGATCGTCGGGAAGCGCTGCTCGAGGAAGTCGCCACCGAGGTGCCGCGCGTCGAGGAAGACGTGGTCGGTGCCGGTGGCCTCCATGCGCTCGAGGATCGCCCGGGCGACGACGTCTCGCGGGGCGAGGTCGGCCATCGGGTGCAGGCCGGCCATGAAGGCCTCGCCCGCCGCGTCGACGAGCCGGGCACCCTCGCCGCGGACGGCCTCCGAGACGAGCGGCTGCTGACCGGTCGCGCCCTCGCCGAGGTGCATGACCGTCGGGTGGAACTGCACGAACTCGAGATCGGCGAGGGCCGCCCCGGCACGCAGCGCGGCCGCCATGCCGTCACCGGTGGCGACCGAGGGGTTGGTCGTCGCGGAGTAGATCTGGCCGAGGCCGCCGGTCGCCAGGACGACCGCCCGGGCACGGGCCGCACCGACGCCGTCGATCTCGCCCTCGCCGATCACGTGCACGGTGGCACCGCACACGCTGCCGTCCGCCGAGGTGAGCAGGTCGACGACGAGCGCGTGCTCGATGACCTCGATGCCGGGGTCGGCCCGCACGGCCTCGAGCTGGGCGATGAGCGCCCGGGAGATCTCGGCGCCGGTGGCGTCACCGCCGGCGTGGGCGATCCGATCGCGGTGGTGCCCCCCTTCGCGGGTCAGGGTGATCTCGCCGGTGGCGTCGCGGTCGAACTGCGCCCCGAGACCGATGAGCTCGTGCACCCGGGCCGGACCCTCGGTGACGAGCACCTCGACGGCGTCCTCGTCGCACAGACCGACCCCGGCGACGAGGGTGTCGTCGAGGTGCTCGGCCGGGGAGTCCTCCGGCGCCAGGGCGGCGGCGATCCCGCCCTGGGCCCACGCGGTCGACCCCTCCGACAGCCGGGTCTTGGTGACGAGCAGGACGCGGTCGACCTGCTCGCGCAGGCGCAGGGCACAGGTGAGGCCGGCGATGCCGGAGCCGACGACGAGGACGTCCGCCTCGCTCGTCCACCCCGGCGCGGGCGAGCCGAGGTACCGCGGCAGGGTGACCGCCGCCGGCTCGGGCCCAGGTGCCTGCATTGCCCCGGGGGAATGCAGAGTCGGGTCAGGCACCGAGGGCGCCGTCCGGGCCACGGTGGGTCACCGCGGAGGTCTTCAGGCCGAAGCCCTCGGGCACGTCACCGGCGTCGTGGTACTGCTCGACGATCTTGTTGTCGCCGTCGACGAAGACGACGTTGGGCTCGAAGGTGCGCGCCTCCTCGTCGTCCATCGCGGCGTAGGCGATGATGATGACGAGGTCGCCGGGCGAGACGAGCCGGGCGGCCGCGCCGTTGATGCACACGATGCCGCTGCCGCGCTCGCCCTCGATCGCATAGGTCGTCAGGCGGTTGCCGTTGTCGATGTCGACGACGTCGACCTGCTGGCCGGGCAGCATGCCGGCGGCGTCCATGAGGTCCATGTCGATGGTCAGCGACCCGACGTAGTGCAGGTCGGCCTGGGTGACCGTGGCCCGGTGGATCTTGCTGTGGAGCATGAAGCGCTGCACGCGAGTGTCCTTATGTCGTGAGGCGAGGTGAGCGCCCACCAGTCTCGCAGAATCCGCCTCGTGCCCATGGCGCGGTGCGCGCAGGCTCACTCGGCGAAGGTCTCGCGCGCACCTCCCCCGGGCGCCAGGAGCACCGGGATGTTGTCGATGAGCCGGGTCGTGCCGACCCGGGCCGCGACGGCGAGCAGGGCCTCGCCCTGGTACCACTCAGGCACGTCCTCGAGCGTCGTCGGGTGGACGAGCACGAGGTAGTCGACGAGCGCGAGCGGCTCCTCGATGAGCACCTCGCGGGCGGCCCGCCGGATCGCCGAGGGGCCCTCGACGGCGCGGGCGGCGCCGGCACGCAGGGCGCGGGAGAGCGCGAGCGCGGTCTCCCGGTCGCTGGGCGAGAGATAGGTGTTGCGGCTGCTCATCGCCAGACCGTCCTCCTCGCGGACGGTCGGCACGGCGACGACGCTGCCGGGGAAGTCGATGTCGCGGACCATCCGCTTGATGAGCAGCAGCTGCTGGGCGTCCTTCTGCCCGTAATAGAAGAGGTCACCGCGGGTGAGGTGCATGAGCTTGGCGACGACCGTGAGCATCCCGTCGAAGTGCCCCGGGCGCGACTGCCCCTCGAGGACGTCGCCGAGCGGCCCGGCCGAGATGCGCACTCCCGGGTCACCGTCGGGGTAGATGACATCGGGTGTCGGCGCGAAGACGAGGTCGACGCCCTCGCGGGTGCAGATCTCCAGGTCGGAGTCGAAGGTGCGCGGGTAGCGCGAGAGGTCCTCCTTGGGACCGAACTGCAGCGGGTTGAGGAAGATCGTGACGACGACGTGCCGCGCCCGCTCGCGGGCGGTGCGGATGAGTCGCGCGTGCCCCTCGTGGAGGGCACCCATGGTCATGACGACGGCGACGTCGCCGTCGGTGAGGGCGGCCCGGGCCGGTGCGAGCTCGTCGCGGGTGCGGGCGACGACGGGGGCGGTGGTCATCGGGTCTCCTCGTCGAGGGTGGTCAGGATCGTGGCGGCGTCGTCCCCGCGGAGTCGGCCGCTGCGCTGCGCACGAAGGGCGGTGGCCCGGGCCTGCGCGCGGTAGGCGGTGGCGACGTCCTCCGGCAGATCGGCGAGCTCCGCGAGGTGCGCGGCCACGGTACCGGCATCACCGCGGGCGACCGGTCCGGTGAGGGCGGCGTCACCCGACGACAGGGCGTTGTCGAGGCTCGCCTGCAGGAGCGGGCGCAGCACGCGGTCCGCGGGGTCGATCCCGGCCGAGCGCAGCACCTCCATGGCCTGGGCGACGAGGGTGACGAGATGGTTGCTGCCGTGCGCGAGAGCGGCGTGGTAGCGGCCGCGGGCCTCCTCGGGCACCCACACCGGCTCGCCACCCATCTCGACGACGAGCGCCTCGGCGACCGGCCGCAGCGCCTCCGGCGTCGTGATGCCGAAGCAGCACTCGGCCAGCCGCGCCAGGTCGAGGCTGGTCCCGGTGAAGGTCATCGCGGGATGGATCGCCATCGGCAGCAGCGCGTCGGCGACCGGCGCGAAGGGAGCCAGACCGTGCCGGCCCGAGGTGTGGGCCACGAGCTGCCCCGGCACCCAGGTCCCGGTCGAGTGCAGGCCGGCGACGAGGTCGGTCAGGGCGTCGTCGGGGACGGCGAGCAGCACGAGCTGCGCGGACTGCACCACCTCGGGGACGGGCCGCACGGGCACGCCCGGCAGCAGGGCCTCGGCCCGCTCCCGGGAGTCGTCGGAGACCGCCGAGATCGCGACGACCTCGTGGCCGGCGGCGCGCAGCGCAGCCCCGAGCACGGCGCCGACGCGACCGGCTCCGACGACGCCGACCCGCAGGGTCGGCCGGGCAGGGGCTGGCGGTCGTCCGCCGCTCGGGTCTGGCTCGCTCACGGCCCCGACGCTACCCGCGGACCCATCCCCCCTTCGCCCTTGCCTAGGGTCGTGCGGGTGGAGCGGACGTGGGAGCAGGCATGGCACGAGGCCCTGTACGGCGAAGGGGGGTTCTACCGGCGGCCGGAGGGACCGGCCGGCCACTTCGCGACGTCGGCGCAGGGCGGAGCCGCCGAGCTGCTCGCCGGCGCCCTGCTCGAGCTGGCCCGAAGGGAGTCGCTCACCACGATCGTCGACGTCGCCTGCGGTCGCGGCGAGCTGCTCGAAGCCCTTGCCGCACAGGCCGATCCGGCCATCCGCCTCGTGGGCACCGATGTCGTGGACCGTCCGGCCGGCCTGGCCCAGCGCGTCGAGTGGGTCCGCTCCCCCGGCGGCCGCCACCTGCCGGACCTCGGTGACCTCGGCGAGGCCCTCGTCCTCGCCCACGAGTGGCTCGACGTCGTCCCCTGCCCGGTGGCCGAGGTTGATGACGACGGCACGCTGCGCGAGGTGCATGTCGGGCCGGACGGCACCGAGCGCCTCGGGCAGCCGCTCGCCGGCGCCGACCTCGAGTGGGCCGACGCGTGGTGGCCCGGGCCCCGCGACCCCGGTGACCGCGTCGAGGTGGGCCACCCGCGGGACGCCGCCTTCGCCGGGCTCGTCGAGCGAGTGCGCTCCGGCCTCGTCGTCGCAGTCGACTACGGGCACACCCGCGACGACCGACCGCCTGCCGGCTCGCTCGTCGGCTACGCCGACGGCGCGGTCTGCGCGCCCGTGCCGGACGGTCGGTGCGACCTGACCGCCCACGTGGCGATGGACTCCCTTCGCCCCGACCGGCTGCTCACCCAGCGGGAGGCGCTGCGCGAGCTGGGGCTCGACGGCGCCCGGCCACCGCTCGACCTGGCCCGCAGCGACCCGGCCGGCTACCTGGCAGCACTCTCCCGCGCGTCGCAGGCGAGCGCGCTGACGTCAGGGGGTCCCGGAGGGTTCCTGTGGGCGCTGCGACGGGTCGGGTGACGTGTCGCTCGTCGCCGCGGACGACGGCGAGGTCGGCGTCCCGTCCGGCGGCGGGGTGAGCACGTCGGCGAGGGCCTCGGCCATGAGCGGCTGCGCCCGCGCCGAGGGGTGCAGCCCGTCGAGGAAGTAGCTCGACTCCGGGTCGGCCGCCGGCAGCACCGGCGAGAGGTCGATGAAGCTCACGCCCTCGTGCCGGGTGCGTCCCCGCATCGCCGACAGGTAGTTACCCCAGTCGGCCTGACCGGCCACCGGGTCCGGCGGGAACCACCCGACGACGAGGATCGGCCCCTCGTAGCCCATCGCGCGGCTCTGCCGGATGATCCCGTCGAGGCTCTCGCCGAACTGCCTCGCGGAGTGCCCGGCCCGCTGGTCGTTGAACCCGAGCGGCACGAGAAGCAGGTCGGGGTCCAGCGACAGCGCGTCGCGCAGGTAGGCCGGGGTCTGCGCGACCGTCGAGGCCCGCACGCCGGCCCGCGACGAGTCGAGCACGTGCACGCACCGGTCGCGGTCGCCGCGATAGGGCATGAGGTCGGTGATGACGGCCCGACGCCCCGTGCGGCGCGGCTGGTCATTGACGACGGTGACCGTGTGCGTGCCCGGACCGAGGTCGCCCGAGGACCAGGTACGTCGCTCGGCTCCCCCGTCGGCGTCGCTCGGCACGGCGAGACCCTCGAGCGGGATCTCGCCGTCGATGCGCACCTGGAAGGGCCCACCGCTGAAGCGGGTGCGGTAGCCGATGTCCACCGACTCCGCCTCGACCCGCCACGAGACGCTCGCGCCCGGCTCGAGCCCGACGCCCCGGCCGCCGGGGCCCAGCGTCGGGGTCAGGGTCGCGCGGCCCCGCACCACGGGGTCGGGCAGCGTGCCGGCGCGATAGGTCGCGGGCACGAGCGAGGTGGTCCCGTGCCAGCCGCCCGGGCCGGTCGGGCAGTCCGCGGTGCCCGAGCGCTGGCGCAGCTTCGCCTGGAGCCGATCGACCCAGCGACGCTCGAGATCGGTGCTCATGCCAGCGCCCTCGCTCACGGAGTCGCCGAGGACCACGATGTCGGCCGCGTCGTCACCGTCTCCCTTGACCGCCTCGAACCACGGGTCGAGCACCGCCGTGCCCTCGACCGCGGCCGTCCCCTCGGCGCGGTAGGGCGCCTCGTCGGTGCAGGCGCCGAGGGTCGCCGCAGCGAGCGCGAGGACGGTCAGCCCCGCGCCCAGGCGTCGCGCTCGTCGGGACATCGGCACCCGCCCATGGTGCCAAAACCGCACGGCATCACCGCACCTGACGCATACTGGCGGGCATGACGAGCACCCCGGGCACCTCCGGCACCCGGACCCTCGACGTCGGGGTCGGCGACGGGTCGCTCGGCAGTGCCGACATGGTGCTCAACATCGGCCCCCAGCACCCGGCCACCCACGGGGTGCTGCGGCTGCGGGTCGCCCTCGACGGCGAGCGCATCATCTCCGCCGACCCGGTCGTCGGCTACATGCACCGCGGCGCCGAAAAGCTCTTCGAGGTGCGCGACTACCGCCAGATCACCGTCCTGGCCAACCGGCACGACTGGCTCTCCGCCTTCGGCAACGAGCTCGGCGTCGTCCTCGGCGTCGAGGCGATGCTCGGCATGGAGGTCCCCGAGCGCGCGACGTGGACCCGGACCCTCCTCGCCGAGCTCAACCGCGTGCTCAACCACCTGATGTTCCTCGGCTCCTACCCGCTCGAGCTCGGGGCGATGACCCCGATCTTCTACTCCTTCCGCGAGCGCGAGGAGATCCAGGCGGTCATGGAGGAGATCTCCGGCGGCCGGATGCACTTCATGTTCAACCGCGTCGGCGGCCTCAAGGAGGACCTGCCCGCCGGGTGGCTCGACCGCGTCACCGCCGCCGTCGCGGCGGTCCGCGCGCGCATGCCGCAGCTCGAGGCGATGCTCGTCGGCAACGAGATCCTCGAGGCCCGCACCCGCGGGATCGGGGTGCTCCCCCCTTCGCTCGCCGAGGCCTACGGGGTCTCCGGGCCGATCGCCCGGGCCAGCGGCGTCGACCTCGACCTGAGACGCGACGCCCCCTACCTCGCCTACGGCGAGCTCTTCGGCGGCGGCGGGCCCGGCCGGGTCGTCACGCGGACCGCCGGCGACTCGCTCGCCCGACTCGAGGTCCTGCTCGAGCAGACGCACGTCAGCCTCGACCTGGCCGACGCCTGCGTCGAGCGACTCCGGTCCCTGCCGCGCGGCCCGATCAACCAGCGCCTGCCCAAGGTGCTCAAGGTGCCCGAGGGCGAGCGCTACACCGCCACCGAAAATCCGTTGGGCCTCAACGGCTACCACCTCGTCTCCCGCGGGGAGAAGACGCCGTGGCGGCTCAAGCTGCGCTCGGCCTCCTTCAACAACGTCCAGGTGCTCGCCGAGTTGCTCCCGGGCTGCCTCGTCGCCGACATGGTCTCGGTGCTCGGCTCGATGTTCTTCGTCGTCGGCGACGTCGACAAGTAGCCCCGCCGCGGGCGATGCGGCGCCGTCCGCGCCCGGAACGTGACCCCACCCACACCCCTCCCCACTCCGGTGGCACCCTTTGCTACCCGCGGGTAGGTTGCCGGGACGACCGCGCCCCCGGTCTCGGGGGCGTGACCACCGAAGATGGGGAACTCCATGACCAACTTCACCACCCGCGCCTCCGCGGGCGCCGCCCTCGTCACCGGGCTCGGCCTGATGGGGGTCGCCACCGCGGCGCCCGCCTCGGCGGAGGTCACCGGCAGCCTCGAGTACACCTGCGAGGAGGTCGGGCAGAACATCCAGTTCACCGACCCGTGGACCGTCGACCTGACCCTCGACGTGCCGGAGGCCGTCGAGCAGGGCGAGACGATCCCGGCCGGCGCCGTCACCGCGACCGTCACCCCCGGCGCCGACGCAACGGAGACGATGCAGGGCCTGGGCGTGACCTCCCTCGAGGGCACGGCCGAGACGACCTACACCTTCGGCGAAGGGGGGACCGCCCGCGACGTGGCCCTCACCGTCCCGAAGACGGACGTGCCCGCCACCGGCACCGTCTCGGTGGACGCCACCGGCGAGAGCACGGAGGAGACCGCCCCGGCCGAGGACGTCAACGTCCCGATCACGGCCGGCGACTTCACCGCCCAGCTCGAGAACCAGGACGGCTTCATCTTCCAGATCGAGTGCACCGCTCCCGAGGACGCGACGGTCGGCACCGTCGCCGTCGGCGACGCGGAGCCGCCCGCCGAGGAGCCCGAGGAGCCGGCCGAGCCGGAGGAGCCGAGCGACCCGCCGGCCGAGCCGGAGGAGCCGAGCGACCCGCCGGCCGACGACACCGAGGAGCCGCCCGCCGACGACACCGGCTCCGGTGACGACGCCGGCGACGACGCGGGCGCCGGGTCCGGCGACGCCGGTGAGCCCGAGGTGCCCGGTGTGGTGCAGACCGACGGCGTCACCGCCGGGTCGGCACTGACGAGCCCCACGGCCATCGCTCTCGGCGGGCTCCTGCTCGCCGGTGCCGGCGCCTCGACCGTGGTCGTCGCGCGCCGCAAGGCCGCGCAGCACTGACCGCGCTCCACGCGTCTGACGCAGCGCCCCGGGGAGGCTCCCCGGGGCGCTTCGCCGTCGTCCGAGGACCTCGACTCCGCCCCTCGCGCCCGCCTTTCTGGCCGCCCCTGCCCTGTGACCGGTCGGTGATACGTGGCTGGGAAAGGGTTGTGAGGGCTCTCAGCGGCCGGTAAGTTTCGGCGGGAAGGTGCCTCGCACCGGGGGCATCACGACTAGGGGAGAGAACTCACATGGCCAAGCGCCTCACCGCCCGCCTGTCCGCGGGTGCCGCACTCGTCACGGGACTGGGGTTGGCCGGCATCGCCGTCAGCGTCCCGGCCAATGCCGACGTCACAGGGGAGCTCGCATACAGCTGCGCAGTCTCGGACCTGGGGATCCAGTTCGAGGACCCGTGGAAGGTCGCCTTCACCCTCGGCGTCGACGAGACCTACGAGCAGGGAGCCGCTGTCACGGCGCCAAGCATCACGGCCGAAGTTACCCCGGGTGCCGATGCGCACGAGCGCATGCGCAGCCTCAACATCAAGTCCCTGGAGGGCACCGCCGACGCCAAGTACGCCTTCGGCGACACCGAGCGCAACTCCACGTTGAGTGTCGCCAAGGTTGACGTGCCGACCACGGGTGACGTCACGGTCGTCGCCACCGGCGCAGGTGCTGACGAGGTCGCCCCCATGGAGGACACCGAGCTCGACATCACCGCCGGCGACTTCACCGCGGCGCTCACGACCGACACAGGCTTCGTCCTCAATCTCGCGTGCACCGCTCCCGCTGACGCAACCGTCGGCACGATCACCGTCGGCGACGCCACCTCCGAGCCCACCACCTCCGAGCCCACCACCTCCGAGCCGACGACCTCGGAGCCGACGACCTCGGAGCCGACGACCTCCGAGCCCACCACCTCGGAGCCGACGACCTCCGAGCCGACCACGACGTCCGAGCCGACCTCGACCTCCACCACGACGTCCGAGCCGACCTCGACGACCACGTCCGAGCCGACCTCGACGACCACGTCCGAGCCGTCCGCCACCTCCACGACGTCGGCGCCCTCGTCCACCTCGTCCTCCACGACGGCGGCCCCCGAGGTCAACGACTGGTTCATCGAGCCCGACAGCCTCCCGATCACCGAGGACGGCAAGAGCTTCACGGTCGAGGGCACCGCTGACCAGGACGGCGTGATCAGCGTCCTCCTGCTCGACGGCGACAAGAACGTCCTGCGCACCATCGAGTGGAATGTCTCCGAGGGGTCCAACACCCGCGACTTCCCCTTCGCCGAGGGCACTGACTACGTCCGCCTCGTCTCCGAGGACTGCATCGACGCCAACGGCAACGACGGCTCGGTCGCCGGCGGCTGCAATGTCGAGTACTACGCCCCGTGGGTCAACCCCGACGACAACGGCGGCTCCACCACGAGCCCCGGTGACGACAAGGGCGACGGCAAGGGCAACAACGACGGCAAGGGTGACGACAACGGCTCAAAGGGTCCCGAGACCCCGGGCGTCGTCCAGACCGACGGCTTCCAGCGAGTCCAGGAGCCGGCCGGCACCAACAGCGCCGCGTTCCTCCTCGGTGGGGCCCTCCTCGCCGGCGCCGGCGCCGGCACGCTCGTCCTGGCGCGTCGCCGCCAGAGCGCCCAGCACTGAGGCACCATCACTGACCTGAGTCAGTGACAGACGGCACGGGCCGTCGGGTCGGGATCCACTTCCCACCCGGCGGCCCGTACCGTTGTCCCCAGGGGGAACTCCGTGTGCCCCCCGGACGTTGACCTCGACAGCCGACACATGACATGGGAGGACCGTGTGACGACTCCGCCGACGCGACGACAGAAGTGGCGCGAACGCAAGCAGTACCGGCGCACGACGTGGCTCATCGCCGCCGCCGTGGCGCTCTTCATCGGGGGTGGCGCAGCCGCTGGTGCCTGGTGGACGCAACGCGACGACGATCCGTCCGCGCTGCCGGTCGGCACCTATGTCCCGCCGAGCGAGATCACCGAGCCCTCACGCCAGCCGGAGAGCTCGTCCTCGACGAGCCAGCGCTCGAGCTCCTCGTCCTCCTCGTCGAGCCCCTCCGCCGCAGCACAGCGCAGCGACGCCTCACCCTCGAGCGAGCAGGGCTCTGTGGAGGCGCCGGCCGGCAGCCCCACACGCGTGCAGGTTCGCTCCGGCGGTCGCGACATCGTCGACGCCAGCCTCGAGGCGACGCTGCTCGACTCCGAAAAGGTGCTGGCTCCCCCCTTCGGCACCGCGGGCTGGTACGCCGAGCCGGGCTGGCCCAAACCGGGCTATCAGGGCGCGAGCATCCTCGTCGGCCACATCAACCACGGCAGCAACCCCGACGTCTTCTGGAACCTGCCCCGAGTCAAGATCGGCGACGTCGTCACCGTCACCTACGGGTCGGGTCGGACCGTGAAGTTCAAGATCACCAAGTCGGAGCCCGCCTCGAAGAAGGGCGTGCCGCAGGACGACTCGATCTGGGACTGGGACAACCCCAACCCTGTGCTGCGCCTGATCACCTGTGACCCGGAGACCCCGATCAACCAGGGCCACTACGAGGGCAACTGGGTGGTGTGGGCCGACCAGATGGTCAGCTGAGCGAAGAGCCCTCCGACTCCTCGTCGTCATCGTCGTCGACGCGACACCACCACTGCACGACCATGCCGGCTGCGAGGAGGGCGATCGCCCCGAGGCCCGCCACCGACCAGGCCAGCGCGAGCTCACCGCGCCCCGCATAGCCGATGTCCGGTGCCAGGGCGAGGGCCTGACCGAGGTAGAGACCGGCGACGACGGCGCCCGTGATGGCGCTGGCCTGGGCCAGCCGCAGGATCCGCTCGGCGACGATCGGGCCGACGTGGGCGCGACCGTGGCGCATCCGCCACATGCGGCGCCCCGTCACGACGACGACGGCGGCCATGCCGAGCAGCAGCACACCGGTGAACCACCCGACCCGCAGCGGGGAGTGGCCACCGGAGATCCACCAGCGGCCGAAGCCCCAGCTGAGGACGCCGGCGACCGCGAGGACCCCCAGGACGGTCGGCAGGCGCAGTCCGCGATCGAGCATCACAGGTCCTCGATGTCGTCGGTGTCGACCTCGGCGAGCAGGTCGGCGACCCGACGGGTCGCGCCGCCGACGCGCAGGACAGCCTCCGGGTCGACGCGCGACCACGGCTGCAGGACGAAGCCCCGCTCGTGCGCGCGCGGGTGCGGCAGGGTCAGCTCGGGAGCATCGCTCACGACGTCGCTGCCGTCGCGGGGGTCGCCGTACTGCACGAGGTCGAGGTCGAGCGTGCGCGCGCCCCACCGGACCTCGCGGACCCGCCCGTGCCGGGCCTCGACGGCATGGAGTCGCGCGAGCAGCTTGCCCGGCGACAACGACGTCGTGGCGACGAGCACGGAGTTGGTGTAGCGCGGCTGGTCCGGGCCCCCGACCGGCTCCGTCGTGACGAAGGGAGCCCGCCGCACCCCGTGCACGGCGTCGCCGAGGTCGTCGACGGCGGCCTGCAGGGTGCGGGCGGCGTCGCCGAGGTTGGCGCCCAGGGCGATGACGACCGGCACCTCGCGACGACGGTGGACGCTCACGCTGACGTCCCCGAAGGGCACTCCGACCGGCGCGGACGGCTTGTGGACGGTGACGTCGACGGCCCGCACGACCGGGCGTGCGAGCGCGTCACCGGCGATCTGCTCGGCCAGGGACTCGATGAGGTCGAGCGAGGGACCCTCGATCCGGGCGACGACGTCGGCACCGACCTCGGCGTAGCTGACCGTGCGGTCGAGGTCATCACTGGCGCCGGCCGGCGCGAGGTCGAGGTGGAGCACGACGTCGACCACGAAGTCCTGCCCGTCGCGCTTCTCGTCAGGCAGGACGCCGTGGAAGCCGCGGGCGCGCACTCCGAGCAGGCTGATCCGGTCCCTCACTGGTCGCTCCCTGAGGTGCGAGGCCGCCCGCGGCCGAGCCCATCCCCTTCGCTCCCTGAGGTGCGAGGCCGCCCGCGGCCGAGCCTCGAAGGGACCTCACCCAGAGCAGCCGCGACGTCGATCGCGTCGACCGTCGCGGTGACGTCGTGGACCCGCACGCACCACACCCCGGCGCGGGCGGCACGGGCGCTCGTGGCGGCGGTGACGACGGCACGGGCGTCGAGGGGGCGTTCGTCGCCCTCGGCCCGCCCGACCTTGCCGAGGAATCCCTTGCGCGAGGTGCCGAGCAGCACCGGCAGCCCGAGGTCGACGACCCGCTCGAGCCCGGCGAGGAGCGCCCAGTTGTGCTCGGCCGTCTTGGCGAAGCCGATCCCGGGGTCGAGGACGAGCTGCCCGCGCTGCGCCCCCGCGGCGAGCAGCACGTCGACCCGCTCGAGGAGCTCGGCGCACACCTCGGCGACGACGTCGTCGTAGTGCGCCCGCGTCTGCATGTCGTGGGCGTGCCCGCGCCAGTGCATGACGACGAAGGGAGCCCCGCTCTCGGCGACGAGGGCCGGCATCTGGGGGTCGGCCAGTCCGCCGCTCACGTCGTTGATGATCGCGCCACCGACGGCGAGGGCCTCCCGGGCCACCTCGGCACGCATCGTGTCGACGGAGACGACGACACCCTCGGCGGCCAGGGCCTCGACGACCGGCACCACGCGGCGCAGCTCCTCGTCGAGGGAGGGGCGGGTCGCGCCGGGGCGGGTGGACTCACCACCGACGTCGACGACGAGCGCCCCCTCGGCGACGAGTGCCCGGGCGTGGGCCAGGGCCGCATCGGTCTCGATCCACCGGCCGCCGTCGCTGAAGGAGTCGGGCGTGACGTTGACGACGCCCATGACGACCGGGCCCGGCCGGTCAGCGGCCGCCGCGAGGTGCGCGAGGACCGGGTGGGTCACCGGGCGGCCCCGGTGAGCAGAGCCATCGCCTCGGCGCGGGTCGTCGCGTCGCGCAGCTGGCCGCGCACGGCGGAGGTGATGGTCGTCGCGCCGGGCTTGCGCACCCCACGCATCGACATGCACAGGTGCTCGGCCTCGACGACGACGATGACGCCACCGACGTCGAGGTGCTCGACGAGTGCGTCGGCGACCTGCGTGGTGAGTCGCTCCTGCACCTGGGGCCGCTTGGCGAAGAGGTCGACGAGACGCGCGATCTTCGACAGGCCGGTCACCTTGCCGCTGCTGCCGGGCAGGTAGCCCACGTGGGCGACGCCGTGGAAGGGCACGAGATGGTGCTCGCAGGTCGAGTACAGCGGGATGTCACGGACGATCACGAGCTCGCCGTGGTCGATGTCGAAGGTCGTCGCGAGCAGCTCGGCGGGGTCCACGTGCAGCCCGGAGAAGACCTCGGCGTAGGCGCGCGCCACCCGACCCGGGGTGTCGACGAGACCGTCGCGGTCGGGGTCCTCTCCCACCGCGAGCAGGATCTCGCGGACGGCTGCCTCGATGCGCGGCAGGTCGACGTCGGTCATGGCTCAGGCGGGCCCGTCGCCGTCCGCGCGGTCGGCCGGCGGCGCCTGACGGATCTCGGTCGTCGGGTCCTCGGCATAGGGGCTCGCGCCCTCCTGGGCCGCCCGGTCGATCGCGTCGGTCACCCGAGCGTCACCCTGGCTCGCCTCACCGTGCGCTGCCTCGCGCTCGACGCTCGAGGGCACCGTCACCGGGGCGCCCTGCTCGGCCTCGCGCTTGCGCACGGCCTCCTGCTCCGCGGGGGTGAGCACCGGCGGGATCGTCGAGATCGTGCGGTGCTCGCTGCTCAGCCACGTCGGGCGGACCGGGCGCTTGCGCACGTCGGCGAAGATCTCGGCGAGCTCCTTGGCGTTGAGCGTCTCGTGCTCGAGCAGCTCGAGGACGAGGCGGTCGAGGATGTCGCGGTTGTCGTTGAGCGCGTGCCAGGCCTCGTCGTGGGCGTCCTCGATGAAGCGGCGCACCTCCTCGTCGACGATGGCGGCGATGTTCTCGGAGTAGTCGCGCTGGTGGCCCATGTCGCGGCCGAGGAAGACCTCGCCCTGGGACTGGCCGAGCTTGACCGCGCCGATGCGCTCGCTCATGCCGAACTCGGTGACCATCTTGCGGGCCATCGACGTCGCCTTCTCGATGTCGTTGGACGCACCGGTCGACGGGTCGTGGAAGATGATCTCCTCCGCGACGCGGCCACCGAGGGCGTAGGCGAGCTGGTCGAGGATCTCGTTGCGGGTCGTCGAGTACTTGTCGTCGACGGGCAGCACCATCGTGTAGCCGAGGGCCCGGCCACGCGGCAGGATCGTGATCTTGGTGACCGGGTCGGTGTGGTTCATCGCCGCGGCGACGAGCGCGTGCCCGCCCTCGTGGTAGGCGGTGATCTTGCGCTCCTGCGCGCTCATGATCCGGGTGCGCTTCTGCGGGCCGGCGATGACCCGGTCGATGGCCTCGTCGAGGATCGCGTCGTCGATGAACTGCTTGTCCGAGCGCGCGGTGAGCAGCGCCGCCTCGTTGAGCACGTTGGCCAGGTCGGCACCGGTCATGCCCGGGGTACGGCGGGCGACGGCGAGCAGGTCGACACCGGGAGCCATCGGCTTGCCGGCGGCGTGCACCTCGAGGATGCGGTGCCGGCCGAGCATGTCGGGATTCTCGACGGCGATCTGGCGGTCGAAGCGGCCCGGGCGCAGCAGCGCCGGGTCGAGGATGTCGGGGCGGTTGGTCGCCGCGATGAGGATGACATTGGTCTTGACGTCGAAGCCGTCCATCTCGACGAGCAGCTGGTTGAGCGTCTGCTCGCGCTCGTCGTGACCACCGCCGAGACCGGCGCCACGGTGACGACCGACGGCGTCGATCTCGTCGACGAAGATGATCGCCGGCTGGTTGGCCTTGGCCTGCTCGAAGAGGTCGCGCACCCGGCTGGCACCGACACCGACGAACATCTCGACGAAGTCCGAGCCGGAGATCGAGTAGAAGGGCACGCCCGCCTCGCCGGCCACGGCGCGCGCGAGCAGCGTCTTACCGGTACCGGGCTGGCCGTAGAGCAGCACGCCCTTGGGGATCTTGGCGCCGACGGCGAGGAACTTGCCGGAGTCGCGCAGGAACTCGACGATCTCGTGCAGCTCCTCGACCGCCTCGTCGGCACCGGCGACGTCGGCGAAGGTCACCTTGGGGGTGTCCTTGGTCGCGAGCTTGGCCTTGGACTTGCCGAACTGCATGACCTTGGAGCCGCCGCCCTGGGCCTGGCTGATGATGAACCAGAAGAGGGCGACGAGCAGCAGGAGCGGCAGGAGCGAGAGCAGCAGGCTCGACCACACGCTCGGGGTCTCGACGGTGTCGTTCTGCACGCCGTCGACGTTGTCCTCGACGATGTCGAGCATGTGCGAGGCGCGGGCGTCGATGAACTCGGTCTCGACCTTGTCGGCGTCCTTGACCGCCTCGCCGTCGGAGTAGGTCTCGCCCTCCTTGAGGTCGAGCTGCAGCAGGTTGTCGGTCGTGAAGTGGGCCTTGTCCACCTTGCCGTCGGTGACGAGCTTTTCGGCGGCGGAGGTGTCCACCCGCGCGTAGTCCCCGCCACCACGGGTGGTGAACATCAGGACGAAGACTGCGATGAGCAGCAGCGCCCAGAAGGCGGGGGCACGGAAGATCTTCTTGGCGTTCATACGGGTACGGGGGCTTCCCGGACTTCCTGACTCGACGACGTGGCGGCCACCGGCAGGGCCGGGGCAATCAGGACGAAACTACCTGACCGCCGCCCACCAGCGGCTATCTGGCCAACGACCACCCATCCCCCGGTGTTCCCGGCCCCTCCCGGTGGTCGAGCTTCGAGGAGCGCAGCGACGCATCGGTGGTCGAGCTGCGAGGAGCGCAGCGACACATCGGTGGTCGAGGTGCGAGGAGCGCAGCGACGAGCCTCGAGACCCCGCGCCCCGCTACGAGTAGACGTGCGGCGCGAGCGTCGCGACGTCGCGCAGGTTGCGGTAGCCCTCGGCGAAGTCGAGGCCGTAGCCGACGACGAACTCGTTGGCGATGTCGAAGCCGACCCAGCGGGTGTCGATCTCGACCTTGGCGGCGTCGGGCTTGCGCAGCAGGGTGAGGATCTCGACGGAGGCCGGCGAGCGGGACTCGAGGTTGGCGCGGATCCACGACAGCGTCAGGCCGGAGTCGATGATGTCCTCGACGATGAGCACGTGCTTGTCGGTGATGTCGGCGTCGAGGTCCTTGAGGATGCGCACGACGCCCGAGGACTTGGTGCCGGAGCCGTAGGAGCTGACCGCCATCCAGTCCATCGGGGCGGAGCCGGGCAGGTGGCGCATGAAGTCGGCCATGACCATGACCGCGCCCTTGAGCACGCCGACGAGGAGCACGTCCTTGTCCTGGTAGTACTCCCACACCTCGGCGGCGAGCTTGCCGAGTCGGGTCTGGATCTGCTCTTCGGTGAGGAGCACCTCGACGAGGTCGTCCTGGATGTCCTTGGAGTCCACAGCTCTCCTTGCTCGGGTCGGGCGGCTCTCATTGTCCACCAGGTGCACGTGCGATGTGCACCCGGTCGCGGTCTCGGCGCACCCTCAGGTCGCCGGGCAGGTGGAGTGGTCCCTGGCCGTGCCAGTCGGTGACGAGCCAGTCGCAGGCGGCGACGTGACCGGCCGTCAGGTCTCCTGCCGGCGCCCCGGAGCGCAGCAGCAGGCGCCGCCAGACCCGGGAGCGAAGGGCGGGGGCCAGCTCCGCGAGCTCCCCCACCGGCACCCCGGCCGGGTCGTCGTCGGGCGTGGCCCGCTCAGCGAGGTCGTCGAGCAGGTCGGCGTCGTCGCGCAGCAGGTCGGCGCTGCGGACCAGCGCCTCGGCGATGCCGGGCCCGAGGTCGCCCTCGAGGTCGGCGAGCGCCTGCCGCGCGCGCACCCGGGCGTAGGCGCGGTCGGAGTTCATCGGGTCCTCCCACGGCGTGAGGCCCCACTCCTGACAGGCCTGCCGGGTCGTGGCGCGCGGCAGGTGCAGCAGCGGCCGGGCGAAGGGAGTCCCCTCCCGGACCACGAGCACGGCCATGCCGGCCAGGGACCGCGCACCGGAGCCGCGGGCGAGCCCGAGCAGCACCTGCTCGGCCTGGTCGTCGCGGGTGTGCCCGAGGAGCACGAGGTGGGCGGGGTGGTCCTCACCCATCGCGGCCGCGGTCTCGGCGAGAGCCGCGTAGCGCGCCTCGCGCGCGGCCGCCTCGAGGCCCTCGCCGCTCGCGGTGACGAGTGTCGGGACCACGGCGACCGGCCCGAGCCCGAGGTCGGCGCAGTGCTGGGCCGCGAGGAGCGCGACGTCGGCGGACTCCTCCTGCAGCTGGTGGTCGACGATGATCGCGCCCGCGGTGACGTCGTGCGCCGGCGCCTCGGCCGCCAGAGCGGCGGCGAGCGCGAGGGAGTCGGCTCCCCCGCTCACCGCGGCGAGCGCCAGCGAGCCCGCGGGCAGTCCCGCGAGAGCCGCGCGGACCCCCCTTCGGCACTCGGCCTGGGAGGGGTGACCGGCGCCCACGTCAGCCGTGGACCCGCTGCACCCAGGCGGCGGGTTCGGTGATCTCGCGTGCGGTGGGCAGCGTCTCGGGCGAGGTCCACACGGCGTTGAAGCCGTCGACGCCGACGGCGTCCTGGACCGTGCGGACAAAGGTGGCGCCGTCGCGGTACTGACGCATCTTGGCCTCGAGGCCGAGGAGGCGACGCAGCAGACGGTCGACGGCACCGGCGCCCTTGCGGCGCTTGGTGAAGCGGGCCCGGATCGTCGCCACGGTCGGGACGTGCTCGGGGCCGACGTCGTCCATGACGACGTCGGCGTGGCCCTCGAGCAGCGACATCACGGCGGTGACCTGGGCCATCCGCTCGCGCTGCTCGGGCATGATGACGAGCTCGGCCAGGCCCTGGCTGTCGCCGGAGAACACCCGCGGCAGCTGGGTGGTCACCTGCTCGAGGCGGGTGCGCAGGGCCTCGGAGTCGGGCATGAGGTCGCCGGCGAGGCTGCGGGCGCTGGTAACGAGGTGGTCGCGCAGCCACGGCACCGCGGTGAACTGCACCCGGTGGGTCTCCTCGTGGAGGCAGACCCACAGGCGGAAGTCGCGGGGCACGGCGTCGATGTCGCGCTCTGTCGCGACGATGTTGGGCGCGACGAGGAGCAGCGCCGGGTCTCCCTCGGGCGCCAGGTCGTACTGGCCCAGCACCTTGGTCGAGAGGAAGGCGAGCATTCCGCCGGCCTCGGCCCCGGTGATCTTGGAGCCGACGGCCTGGGCGGCCGCGGAGGGCTCCTTGGTCTTGCGACGCGACGCGGCCTCGAAGGCAGGGTCGAGCATGCCCGACATCGACGCGGCGTTGACCTCGATCCACGTGCGGCGATCGATGACAAGCGGAGCGGGCGCGTCACCGGGAGCGCGCAGCCGGGAGGTCGCGGCGACCGGCTCGACGGCCTGCCCCGCCAGCGCCCGGATCTCCTCGACGGCCTCGACCGCCTCCTCGGGGCTGACGTCGGGGCCGGGCGGCACGAGCCGCGTGCCCGCGGAGGTGGCGAACTTCCAGTCCACGTAGTTGGTCACGGTGCCACCCTACGGAGCCGGTCCACGTCGAGTCAGCGGCAGCCGCAGTCGGTGAGGTCGGCGACGACCTCGTCGAGGGCCGCGCGGGCGCCGAGCGTGCCCGTCGTCGAGGGCACCCGGTCGGCGACCAGCACATAGGTGAGCAGCCGGCCGTCGGCGGTCGTCGTCGTCCCGGCGAGGGCGGAGGTGCCGGTGAGGGTGCCGGTCTTGGCGCGGGCGATGCCGGCGGCCCCACGGGACTCCTCGACGAGGAAGCGGTCGTGGAGCGTGCCGGTGAGGCCCGCGATCGGCAGGTCGGACAGCACCCGGGTCATGCTCGTGGCGCTGCCGGTGATGCCCAGCTGCATGACATCGGAGATCACCCGCGCAGGCACGACCTGGCCCGAGCTGAGGCCGCTGTTGTCCCTGAGCTTGGCCCCGGTCATGTCGACCCCGGCGTCCTCCAGCGTCGTGCGGACCCAGCGGGTCACCTCGGCGAAGCTCGCCCCGGCGCCGTCGGCGACCGCGGCCTGGCGCGCGACGTTTTCGGTGAGGGCGTTGTCGGAGTGGTCGAGGGCGAGCGCGAGGACGTCGCCGAGCGGGGCCGACTCGACGGACCCGAGCTCCTCGGCCCCCTGGGGGGCCGGGGTGCGCCACGTGCGGGAGGAGTCGTCGACGCTGACGGACACGCCCGCCTTCTTCAGCTGGGCAGCGAAGGCCTTGAGGACGACGCGCTCGGGCACCTTGGGTGAGGGCTTGAAGGGCTCGGGCCGGTCGCCGGCGAGCCCGACCATCGACACGCCCTGCGTGTAGCCGGCGGCGACGTCGGCCATGGACCAGCCCGGCGCGTAGCGCTGCCCCGCCGCGTACGTCGCGTCGAGGCGAAGGGAGTAGCGCGTCCCTCCCTTCGTCTGCAGCGAGGCGGCCACCTCCTCGGCGAGGTCGGCCAGGCCCGCCCGGCCCTCGACCGCGGTCGGGTCACCGGCACCCTTGGCCAGCATCGTGTCGCCGGAGGCGACGAGGACCAGCTCGTCGCCCTCGCCCTGCACGACCGTGGTCTTCATCGTCGTCGTCAGGTCGGTGCGCTCGGCGACCGCGGCCGCCGTGAGGAGCTTGGCCGTCGAGGCGGGCGTCTGCGCGCGGTCCTCGTCCTGGGCCCACAGGGTGTCGCCGGTGAGCGCGTCGCGGACGACGACGCCGACGCGCGGCCCGAGGGCGGAGGCCCCGACGTCACCACGCAGCTCACGGGCCAGCCCCTGCTCGGTCGGGACCGGTGCCGTGGTCGACGCGGCGGGCAGGACCGACTCGGCCGGCTGGTACTCGGGGGCCTGCTCGGCGACCGCCTCGTCGATGGTGAGGACGCCCGGGACGCGGTCGTGGGCGTCGGCGAAGCCGTAGCCGACGGCGAGGGCTGCGACAGAGGTCACGGCGATCAGAGTGCGGCGCACGCGCGGCCCCCTGCGGTGAATTGGCGGTGGTGGTGGAACACTGGGCCCGAGAATAGTTCACCCGTCACAGACAAGAGGTACGACTGTGGAGTTCGACGTCACCATCGAGATCCCGAAGGGCCAGAAGAACAAGTACGAGGTCGACCACGAGACCGGTCGCATCCGCCTCGACCGCATGCTCTTCACCTCCATGGCCTACCCGAGCGACTACGGCTACGTCGAGGACAGCCTCGGCGAGGACGGCGACCCGCTCGACGCGCTGGTGCTGCTCGACGAGCCGACCTGGCCCGGCTGCCTCGTGCGGGCGCGGCCGATCGGCATGTTCCACATGCGCGACGAGGCCGGCGGCGACGACAAGGTCCTGTGCGTCCCGGCCGGCGACCCACGCAAGGAGGGCATCAAGGAGCTCGAGGACATCAGCGAGTTCTGGCGCCTGGAGATCCAGCACTTCTTCGAGACCTACAAGGACCTCGAGCCCGGCAAGTCCGTCGAGGGTGCCCACTGGGTCGGCCGCGAGGAGGCGGAGCGCACCGTCACCGAGGCCATCGAGCGCGCCAAGGCCGCCGGCATGAGCACCGCCCGCTGGACGATGCCGACCTCGGCCCACTCGCAGGCCCACCCCGACGCCTCCCACTCGCCGGAGGACATCGAGGCCGCTTCCGCGCGCGCCCACGAGGAGCTCGCGACGAAGGACAAGCCGCTCAGCGACGACGAGTGATCTCGCGCGCCAACCCGCGGCGGCCCTGCCGCATCATCCACGCGTGGTTGGCCCGCAGCACCGCAGGCGAGAGGGTCGCCGCCCGGGACCACCGGGCGGCGACCCTCACGTCTTGGTCGAAGACCGCGCTCGTCCCGCCCCGCGGGTCGCTGCCGATCGTCCACCCGGCCCACCCCGCAAGGTCACCGTCGAGGCGCACCCGCAGGTGGCCCCCTTCGCGGTCCTCGATCTCGCGGGTGAGGACCAGGTGCAGGGTCAGGGGCAGGGCGCTGCGGATCCGCCCGCGGCCGGACGTCTGGTCGATCCGCTCGAGCGAGCGGATCTGTGGCCACCACCGCGGGTAGCCCTCGATGTCGGCGAGCGCCGCGACGACCGCGTCCCGCGGAGCGTCGAGCACCCACTCGTGGTGGAAGACGAAGCGCGGCCCTGGCACCTGCCCATCCTGCTCCCCTCCGTTGGTCGAGGTGCGAGCGCCAGCGAGCCTCGAGACCACCGGCCCTTCCGCGGTCCACCACGTGGGTCGAGGTGCGAGCGCCAGCGAGCCTCGAGACCACCGGCCCAGAGCGTCAACTACGTTGGCCTCGTGCGCTACTACTCCCGCGACGGACTGACCTTCGACCTCGACGACCTCGGCCCGCAGGAGGGTGACGTCGTCGTCCTGCTGCACGGCTGGCCGCAGGACCGTACGTCGTGGCACTCGGTGGCGCCGCGGCTGGCCGAGGCCGGGCTGCGGGTCCTCGCGCCCGACCTGCGCGGCTACTCCCCCGGCGCCCGCCCGGGCAACCACCTCGACTACGTCATCACCGAGATCGTCGGCGACGTGACCGCGCTCCTCGACGAGGTCGGCGCGGAACGGGCGCACGTCGTCGGCCACGACTGGGGCGGGGCGCTGGCCTGGGCGATCGCCGCCCGCGAGCCCGACCGAGTCGAGACCCTCACGGTGCTGTCCACGCCGAGCCCCGCCGGGATGGCCGCCGGCATGCGATCCGGTGACCAGCTCAAGCACTCCTGGTACATGGCCCTCTTCGCCCTGCCGGTGCTGCCGGTCCTCTTCTTCCGACTCTTCGCCCAGCAGGTCCTCGAGCGGATCGGCATGCCCCGCGAGCGCGCCGCCCACGACGCCCGCCGGCTGAAGACCCCGGGCGCCGCCGAGGGGACCTTCGCCTGGTACCGGGCCGCCCTCTCCCCCACCCTCATGTGGCGCAAGCGCCGGTCGAAGGGCGGTCCCCGCCGCAGCGTGCACCGTCGCGTCATCCCGACGGCCTACGTCTGGGGGACGAAGGACCCCGCCTTCGGCGAGGTCGCGACCCAACGCACGGTCGAGCAGCTGCGCCGTCGCGCCGGCGACCAGCCCGAGCTGGCGATCATCCGTCCCCTCGACACCGGGCACTGGCTCATGGAGACCCACCCCGAGGTCGTCGCCGACGTCGTCCTCGAGCGGATCGGCACTCGGCGCGACGAGGCCCTCGCGGGCTGATGCGCGCCACACGTCGGGCGGTCCTGCTGGGCGGGCTCGCCCTGTCGGTCGGGGCGTGCGGCCGACGCAGCGACGCAAGAGCGGTCCAGGAGGCGCTGCAGTCCGCCGTCAGCGCCCTGCCGGTGTACGTCGACGGCCGGGTCCAGTACCAGGACTCGGCCTCGGCGGGCACGACGATCAGCGGGGTGCTGACCCTGCAGGGCGCCGACCGCACGGCCGTCGCCGCCGCTCTCGGGTCCGTCCTCGAGGCGGTCGCCCGGACCTACCGGGAGCAGCCGCACGTCCGCACGGCGTTCGTGCGGCTGGAAGCCCACCCGACGGGCAACCCGGCTGAGCGGGTGCCCACAGCCGGCGTCGTTCCGCCGTCGACGGGGAGCAACACGACCACCGAGGACCTCGAGGAGCACTTCGACCTCTGAGGTGCGCGCAGCGGCCGTCGACCCGATTACGCGCCACGGGCACTCATCCGTATACTCGTGCCTCGCGTCCACGGGCGCATGCCGCCTTAGCTCAGTCGGCTAGAGCGTCTCACTCGTAATGAGAAGGTCGTCGGTTCGATTCCGACAGGCGGCTCCACGCGAAACCCTCGAGAAATCGGGGGTTTTCGTCATTTCCGGGGCCCGTCCGGTCACGACTGCTCGCGCGCTGGTACCCCTCTGGTACCCCACCTCTCGACAGCGCAGGGGTGCCGGGCTGGGAGCCCGGCGTCGTTGGTGTCACCTGGTGTCGTTGGTGTCACCTGGTCCCCCTTCTCCGGGCAGCCGGGCGGCATCAACGCCGTCAGGCGACCCCGGGACCGCGATGACGCGCGGCCACACCAGCAGGTCCCCGACTCCGGTCGGGGGCCTGCTGTCGTTGGCGTGTCGGACTGCAGTTCGCTGCCTGACCAGAGCGAAACCCGTGAGTTTCCGGGCCTTCCAGACAGCTTGGCCACCGAACTGCCGCGCGACATGCCGCGAGGGTCAGCGGGACTCCCACATCTGCCGGGCGTGCCCGATCTCCTCGCGGATCGCGGCCATGATCGCGTCGGTGACCTCGCGGGCGGCGGCATCGTCGGTCCGCCCGGCCCACGCCGACAGGTCCACCGGGTCGCCGACCGACAGGCAGGCCGTGTGGCGGTGCCACAGGTGGCGGTGGCCCTGCTGCGGGCCCCACGTCCCGACTGGGATGACCGGCGCCTCGGGATGACGAAGGGCGAGCCGCGCGGCTCCCGTACGGGCGGGCCCGGGCATCCTGTCGGGCTCGGTCGTGAGGCGCCCCTCCGGGTAGAGCGCGACAAGCTGCCCCTGCTCGAGCCGCTCCGACGCCGCGTCGAGGGCATCGGCCGCCGCGGCCGAGCCTCGCGCGACGGGGATCTGGCCGGTGGCCCGGGCGAGCGCACCGACGACCGGCCACCCGAAGACCTCCTTCATCGCGAGGAAGTGCGGGAAGCGCCGGTGGCCGATCGTCACCCGCGCCACGGCCAGCGGGTCGGACATCGTGAGGTGGTTGGCCACGAGGATCACCGGCCCTCGTCGAGGGATGGCACCGGCGGTGCGGAAGCGCACCCGGTGCGCCAGCTTGGCCACGGCCCAGACCAGCACGAAGCCGGCGGCGTTCTTCAGGTGCTGTCGTGGAGTGGTCACCTCCGCATTGTGGCCCCGGCCCCACCCACCCTCACGGAGTAGTCGTACCCAGGCTCCCCCCTTCGCCTGATCTCGACGTACTGCGGCACGGACGAAGGGGGCACACCCCCTGTGCCGCAAGGGATGCGACTCGTCCTGCAGGGCCGTCCACCCGCAGCTAGCGTGGGCCGGGCCCATCGGACCCAAACCCCCTGCGAGGTGTCCACGTGAGCTCCCTTCGTCGTGCTCTCTCCCGCCTGACCGTCACCGCCCTGGCCACGTCCCTGGACACCGTCATCCCGGCTTCAGGCGGCAGCGCCGCGCCCAGTCCGGTTGCCGCACAACGCGACTCGATCCCCATCCCCGGCGTCGACCAGGCCGCGCTGTCGAAGGCCCCCAAAGTGCCCACGGCCGGCCGCTCCGGCGACCGGGTCGTCGGCATGACGGACACCCTGGCCACGAAGGACTTCCGCGTCGCGGGCCTGACGTGGGACGGCTCGCGCACCGACGTCGAGGCCTTCGTCCGCACCCGCGACGCGCAGACCGGCCGGTGGTCGGGCTGGAGCCTGCTCGAGGCCGAAGGGGGACCCGACGCCGGCTCTGCCGAGGCGGCCGCCACCCGGGGCGGCACCCAGCCGCTCGTCACCGCGCCCTCCGACGGCATCCAGGTGCGCGTGGAGTCTGCCGGCGCCCGGCCGCAGGGCCTCAAGGTCGACGTCATCGACCCGGGCACCTCGACCGCCGACGCCACCGCCGGCAGCGACACCACCTCCCTCTCCACGGCGGTCGAGACCAACCCCCAGAAGCGGCCGACGATCCACAGCCGGGCCGAGTGGGGGGCCGACGAGTCGATCCGCAAGGGCGACCCCGACTACGGCGAGGTGCGCGGCGCGGTCGTGCACCACACCGCGGGGGTCAACGGCTACTCCCGCGAGGAGGTGCCGGCGATCATGCGCGGCATCTACGAGTTCCACGTCAACGGCCGCGGGTGGAACGACATCGGCTACAACGTCCTCGTCGACCGCTTCGGGCGGCTGTGGGAGGGCCGCGCCGGCGGCGTCGACAAGGCCGTCGTCGGCGCCCACGCCCAGGGCGTCAACAGCCAGACCTTCGGCATCTCGGCGATGGGCGACTACGACCAGACCGCGGCGCCCGACGCCATGACGACGAGCATCGAGCGGCTCATGGCGTGGAAGCTCGCCCGCCACCACGTCGACCCGACGGCCAAGGCGACGATCGGCGGCGAGTGGCTCCCCACCGTCGTCGGCCACCGCTCCGTCGGCCAGACGACCTGCCCCGGCCAGTACTTCACGGCACGTCTGCCCGAGATCCGCACCGACGCCCGGGCCCGGCAGGGCACCGCCTTCTACACGCCGAGCACGAGCCCGCGTCGGGTCGCCTACGGCACGGGCGGGTCGGCGCTCCAGGTGCGCACGACCGGCGACGTCACCTGGCGCGTGCGCATCTCCAGCGACAAGCACGGGGTCATCTCCGACCGGTCGAGCACCCGGACCGGCGACACCGACCTCACGGTGACGTGGAAAGGCCGTCTCGCCGACGGCAGCTGGGCCCCGCCGGGTGAGTACGAGGTCCTGCTGAGCGGCAAGGACACCAGCTCCGGCGCCTGGATCCCCAGCTGGCGCGACACGGTCACCGTCACGTCCTGACGCTCACTCCTCGCAGGTCAGCTCGCCACCGTCGGGCGTCGTGCCGGTGAGCCAGAACTCGTCGACCGCCTCGTCGACGCAGGAGTTCTGGCGCATGTAGGCGGTGTGCCCGTCGCCCTCGTGGGTGATCAGGGCGGAGTCGGCGAGCTGCTCGTGCAGGCGCTGCGCCCACTCGTAGGGCGTGGCGGGGTCGCGGGTCGTGCCGACGACGAGGATCGGGTCGGCCCCCTCGGCGTCGACCTCGTGCGGCGTGTTGGTGGGGTCGATCGGCCACTGGGCACAGGGTGACTCCGAGGCGAGCGCGCGGCCCCAGATCGGGGCCTCCTTCTCGGCGCGGGCGACGAGGTCGTCGGGATCGCCGGGGCCGTCCGGGGTGTCGAGGCAGGAGACGGCCGGCAGGGCCTCGAGCATGTTGTTCTGGTAGGTCCCGCCGGAGTCGCGGCCGGCATAGGCGCGGCCGAGCTCGCTGAGCGGGCCCCCGTCACCGTCGTCCGCGGCGACGAGTGCGTCGGTCAGCTGCGACCACATGCCCTGGTCGTACATCGCCTGCGCGATGCCCCACGTCGCCCAACCCTCGGTGAGCTCGATGCCCGCGCTGGCGGGCAGCGGCTGCTCGTCAAGCTCCTCGAGCTGGCTCTGCACGTGCTCGACGACCTCGTCGACGCTCGAGCCGAGCGGGCAGTCGTCATCGACACAGTCCTGCGCCCACGCCCGGGTCGCGGTGTCGAAGCCCTTGGCCTGACCGATCGCGACCTCCTCGGAGGTCGCGTCGGGAGGCAGCACTCCGTCGAGGACCATGCGCCCGGAACGGTCGGGGAAGAGGTCGGCATAGGTCGCGCCGAGGTAGGTGCCGTAGGACTTGCCGAGGTAGGTCAGCTTGCCGTCGCCGAGGGCGGCCCGCAGCACGTCCATGTCGCGCGCGGCGTCGGCGGTGGAGACGTGACCGAGCAGCTCGCCCGTCTTGTCCTTGCACCCGTCGGCGAACTCCTTCTGCGCGCGCTCCCCCGCCGACTTTTCCTCCGGGGTGTCGGGCGTCGGGTCCTTGGCCAGGTAATCGTCCATGTCGGCATCGCTCAGGCAGTCGACCGGGTGCGAGCGCCCCACGCCCCGCGGGTCGAAGCCCACGACGTCGAAGTGGCGCCGGATCTGGTCGCTGACGATGAAGTCCGCCGCCGCCGCGTAGTCCACGCCGGAGCCGCCCGGGCCACCGGGGTTGACGACGAGCGAGCCCGCGGCCTCCCCCTTCGCCTGGACTCGCAGGACGGCGATCTCGATGGTCTGGCCGTCGGGCTGCTCGTAGTCCATCGGAACCTCGAGCGTGGCGCACTCGCCGTCGCTGCCCTGGCAGCCGCCCCACTCGAGGTCCTGCGCGTAGAAGCGCTCGAGCCCCGTGGTCCCCGCCGGCGGCGCGGTGTTGCCGGGGCCGAGCCCGGTGGGCTGGGTGTCGGGCTCGAGCAGCGAGCAGCCGGCCACCGGCAGGAGCAGCGCCGCCGCGGCGGCCAGAACACGGACGGTGCGACGGGCACGACTCATGGCGCAGACGCTACCTGTCGCCTGATGTCGATCAGCGCGATGGCAGCTGCAGCGAGACCGCCATCGCCTCGAGCGCCAGCAACGGCGCGACGTTGGCGGCGATCCGCTCGCGGGCGGTCGCGATGGCCTCCATCGCGCCGAGCAGCCCCTCGCCGCCGAAGGCCCGCGCGACCTCCTCGACGACCGGTCGGGCGTCCTCGTTGACCAGGGCGACGGGCGAGCCCGCGTGCAGCACGAGCGCGTCGCGGTAGACCGAGAGCAGGTCGACGAGCGCCCGGTCGACCATGTCGCGGGTGAAGCGGGTGGCGCGCGTCTTGTGCTCACGCTCGAGGGCGTTCACCTGAGCCCGGACGTGCGGTGGCTGGGTCCGCGCGCTCGGGTCGGCACCGAGGGTCTCGAGGAGACGTTCCTTCTCCGCCGCGGCGCGGGCCTCGAGCGTGCGGTCGCGCTCCTGCTCGGCGATCTGCAGCAGGTCGGCGGCGGCGCCCACCGCGTCGGACACACCCCGGATGCGGCCGGCCATGGCGATGGTGTCGCGGCGGCGGATGCGCGCGCCCTCGTCGGTCGCCAGCCGCTTGGCCAGGCCGATGTGGCTCTGCGCGGCCCGGGCGGCATAGGTCGCCATGCCGATGTCGATGCCGTCGCGGCGGTGGAGCAGCTGGGCGACCTCGGGCACGGGCGGGGTGCGCAGCCGAACGTGCCGCGAGCGCGAGCGGACGGTGATGAGCACGTCCTCGAGGCTCGGCGCGCAGAGCAGCCAGACGGTGCGCGGCGTGGGCTCCTCGAGTGCCTTGAGCAGGGCATTGCCCGACTGCTCGGTCAGCCGGTCGGCGTCCTCGACGAGGATGATCCGGTAGCGCCCGACGCTCGGCGAGCGGCCGGCGAGCTGGACGAGGTCGCGGGTCGCGGCGACGCCGATGGACAGGGCCTCGGTCGCGAGGACGTCGACGTCGGCGTGCGTCCCGTCGAGCGCGGTGCGGCACTCACGGCACTCGCCGCAGCCACCGCTCGGGCACAGCAGCGCCCCGGCGAAGGCCCGCGCTGCCGTCGACCGCCCGGACCCCGGCGGCCCGGTGAAGAGCCAGGCGTGAGTCATGGCGGCCGGGTCGGCGACCGCCCGGGTCAGCGTCGTCACCGTCTCGGCCTGGCCGACGACGTCGCGCCAGATCGGGGCCGGCCCCTCACCCGCCACGGCGGTCACAGGACGCCCTCGCGCTGCAGGCGGGAGCGGACGCGGTCGGCGACGGCCAGCGCGTGGGCGGCCCCGTCGACGACGAGGTAGCGCTCGGGCGCGGCCTCGGCCATCGCGAGGAAGTGCTCACGCACCGCCGTGTGGAAGGCGTCGGCCTCGGACTCCATCCGGTCGTGGGTGCCGCCGCGGCGGCGGCGCCCGGTGGCCGGGTCGACGTCGACGAGGACGGTGAGGTCGGGGGTGAGTCCACCGACGGCCCAGGACTGCAGGTCGGCGACCTCCTGCGCCCCGAGGGAGCGGCCGGCGCCCTGATAGGCGACGGAGGAGTCGGTGTAGCGGTCGGTGACGACGACCGCTCCGCGGGCGAGCGAAGGGAGGATGACCTCCTCGACGTGCTGGGCCTTGTCGGCGGCGAAGACCAGGGCCTCCGCCCGGGGCGTGATCGCCTCGCCGTGGAGGACGAGGTCGCGCAGCGCGGCACCGAGGGCGGTGCCCCCCGGCTGGCGGGTCACGACGACCTCGCGGCCCGCCGCCTCGAGGGCCTCGACGAGGTGCCTGACCTGCGTCGACTTGCCGGCGCCGTCGCCCCCCTCGAAGGCGATGAAGTATCCGCGATCCGTCACGTCGTCGACCCTAAGGCACCGTGCCGACACGCGAGTCCGGTGCCGAGCAGGTGCTGCGCAAAGGTCACAAGTCGGTCGCGATGGACGGCTGAGCGGCGGGTCCGGCTCCCCCGCGGGGTTGAGTGGACGACTGGTCCCGAGAGCCGGGGTCGAGGAGAGGATGCCCGTGGGTGATTTCGTCGCAGACAAGTGGCAGGACATCCTCTTCCGGTCCTTCCAGCACCTCTCGCTGGTGGCTCAGTCAGTCCTCCTCGCGACGATCATCGCCATCGCGCTCGCGGTGCTCGTCACCCGGGTGCCGCAGCTGAAGCCCGCGGCCAACATGCTCAGTGCCATCGGCCTGACGATCCCCTCCTTCGCCCTGCTCGGCCTCCTCCTGCCCCTCGTCGGCATCGGCGCGCTGCCCTCGGTGATAGCGGTGACCTTCTACGCGACCCTGCCGATCCTGCGCAATGCCGTCGTCGGCCTTTCGGGCGTCAGCCCGACCCTGCTCGAGTCGGCGAAGGGGATGGGCATGGGTTCGACGGCCCGCTTCCTACGGGTGCAGCTGCCGATGGCCTGGCCGGTGATCATGGCCGGCCTGCGGGTGTCCGCCCAGATGTCGATGGGCGTCGCCGCGATCGCCGCCTACGCCCTCGGGCCTGGCCTCGGCCCCTACATCTTCACCGGGCTCGCCCAGATCGGCGGGGCCAATGCCCTCAACTACGCCCTCGTCGGGACCCTCGGGGTGGTCGTCCTCGCCCTGCTCCTCGACGCCGCCCTGCTGCTCGTCAGCCGACTCACCACCTCGAAGGGGATCCGCGCCTGATGTCCACCACCGCAGACCAGCAGCCCGCACCCGAGCACCCCGCAGCCGACCGGGAGGTGAGCGGCGCCGAGATCGTCTTCGACAACGTCACCAAGACCTACTCCGGGCAAAAGGTGCCGGCCGTCGACGGGCTGTCCCTCACCGTGCCGGCCGGCGAGATCGTCATGTTCATCGGCCCCTCGGGCTGCGGCAAGACGACGACGCTGAAGATGATCAACCGCCTCCACGAGCCGACCTCGGGGACGATCACCATCGACGGCGAGGACATCCGCAGCAAGAATGCGACCGAGCTGCGCCGCACCATCGGCTACGTCATCCAGGGCGGCTCGCTCTTCCCCCACATGACGGTCGGCGACAACATCGCCCTCGTCCCGGGCCTGCTCAAGTGGGACAAGCGCCGCATCAGCGAGCGTGTCGACGACCTGCTCGAGCTCGTCGGCCTCGACCCCAAGCGCTACCGCGACCGCTACCCCAAGGAGCTCTCCGGCGGGCAGCAACAGCGCGTCGGCGTCGCCCGCGGCCTCGCGGCCGACCCGCCGGTGCTGCTCATGGACGAGCCCTTCGGCGCGGTCGACCCGATCACCCGGCAGCGGCTCCAGGACGAGCTGATGAGCATCCAGGAGGAGCTGCAGAAGACGATCGTCTGCGTCACCCACGACATCGACGAGGCGGTCAAGCTCGGCGACCGGATCCTCCTGCTGCGCGAGGGCGCCCAGATCGCCCAGTACGACACCCCGACCACCCTCCTGGCCAACCCCGCCGACGAGTTCGTCGAGGACTTCATCGGGGCTGGGTCCTCGCTCAAGCAGCTGAGCCTCTCGCGCGTCGACGAGCTCGAGCTGCAGAGCCCGGTCCTCGCCACGGTCGGTGACGACGGCAAGGCCGCCGCCGAGGCCGCCCGCGCCGGCGGCCAGAACGACGTCATCGTGCTCGACTCCCGACGTCGCCCGGTCGGGTGGTACAGCCTCAAGGAGGCCGCCCGGATGCCTCGTCTGCCCGACCACACCGAGGAGGACATCTCGGTGATCGACCGGCGCTCGACGATCAACGACGCCCTCGACTCGATGCTCGCGAGCACCCACGGCGGCGTCCTCGTCACCGGCCGCCGCGACGAGTTCCTCGGCGTCGTGACCTTCGAGGCGGTCACCGACCACATCCGCGCCGCGTCCGACCCGGATGCGCAGGAGGCCACGTCATGACCGAGGTGAGGACTTCCCCTTCGACCGCCGACACCGGTGTCGAGGACCGCCGCACGACGATCGGGCTGCTCGTCGGCCTGCCGCTGCTCTGCGCGGCGATCCTCGGCGGCTGGGCGATCTGGCGGCAGACCGCCGACCTCGACGACATCGAGGCCCGTCAGCTCGCGTGGGGCACGATCCTCACGCTGACCCGCGAGCACATCACGCTCACCCTCATCACGACCGCCGTCGTGCTCGTCACCGCGATCCCCATCGGCATCCTGCTCACCCGCGGCCCGGCCCGCCGCTTCTCCGGACCGATCACGGCGATCGCCAACGCCGGCCAGGCCGCGCCGGTCATCGGTCTCATCGTGCTCTTGGCGATGTGGCTCGGCTTCGGCGTGCGCACCGCCGTCATCTCGCTGGCGATCTACGGCTTCCTGCCGGTGCTGCGCAACACGATCGTCGGCCTCCAGCAGGTCGACCAGACCCTCGTCGAGGCCGCGCGCGGCATGGGCATGTCCCCCGTCGACGTCCTGCGCCGGGTCGAGCTGCCGCTCGCCATGCCGGTGATCATGGCCGGTGTGCGCACCGCGCTCGTGCTCGTCGTCGGTGCGGCGAGCTTCGCGACGTTCGTCAACGCCGGCGGGCTGGGCGCGCTCATCGTCACCGGCATCACGCTCTTCCGCTACCCCATCCTCGTCAGCGGCGCCGTGATCATCGCGGTCGTCGCGCTGCTCATCGACTGGGCGGGCCGGGTGCTCGAGCTCGTCCTCACTCCCAAGGGGACCTCATGACGACGCGACGTGCCCTCCCTTCGGCCGAGCTGACCCGACGCACCCTGCTCCTGGGCGGAGCCGGCACGCTCGGCCTCGCCCTCGCCGGATGCGGTCTGGGCACGAGCGGCGGCTTCGTGCCCTCCGGGGAGGCTGCCGGGCCGATCGCCGACGTCGACCTGTCGGGTGCCTCGATCGGGGTGGGGTCGAAGAACTTCACCGAGCAGCTCATCCTGGGCAAGATGGCCGTCATCCTGCTGCGCGCGGCCGGCGCCGACGCGGCCGACCTGACCAACATCCCCGGCTCGTCCAGCGCCCGCCAGGCGATGATCGAGGACCAGGTCCAGATGCAGTGGGAGTACACGGGCACCGCGTGGATCGCCTACCTCGGCGAGACCACCCCGATCCCCGACGAGCGCAAGCAGTACGAAGCCGTCCGCGACCGCGATCTCGAGGAGCACCAGCTCGTCTGGCTCGACCCGGCGCCGATGAACAACACCTACGGCTTCGCCGGGCCGACCGAGACGATCAAGAAGCTCGGCATCACCAAGCTCTCCGAGCTGGCGAAGGTGCCCAAGGCCGAGCTGACCTTCTGCGTCGAGTCCGAGTTCAACAACCGCAACGACGGCTTCGACCCGATGCTCGAGAAGTACGGGCTGAAGCGCGGCAGCGACTTCCCCGCGAAGAACGTCAAGGTGCTCGACACCGGGGCGATCTACCAGGCCACCGACGAGGGCACGTGCACCTTCGGCGAGGTCTTCACGACCGACGGTCGGATCAAGGCGCTCGACCTGACCGTGCTCGAGGACGACAAGGCCTTCTTCCCGAAGTACAACGTCGCGCCCGTGCTCACCCAGGCGGTCGTCGAGGAGCACCCGGCGGTCAAGGAGCTCTTCGCGCCGGTCGTCGAAAAGCTCACCGACGACGTGCTCATCGACCTCAACGCCCGGGTCGACGTCGACGGCGAGGACCCGGCGGACGTCGCGATCGCGTGGCTGCGGGAGGCCGGCTTCATCAAGGCCTGACCGCCCCTCGCCCGTCGCATCTCCTTAAGGTCGTGCCATGACCTTCACCGACGAGACCGCCCGTGCCCTCACCTCCCGCGCCCTCACCGCGCAGACCGAAGGGAGGGTCCCGGGCCTCGTCGCCGGCGTCGCCCGGGCGGGCCGGCTCGAGTGGTCCACCGGCATCGGGGCGATCGACCTCGCGACGCCCGGCGAGGCACCCGACGCCGACACCCAGTACCCGGTGGCGAGCAACTCCAAGACCTTCACCGCGGTGGCCGTCATGGCGCTGCGGGACGAGGGCCGGCTCGACCTCGACGACACGGTCGAGCAGCACCTCGCGGACTCCGCCCACGCCCGCGTGACGATCCGGCAGCTGCTCTCGCACACCTCCGGGATGCAGCGCGAGCCGGTCGGCGACGTCTTCGACACGATGGTCATGCCCTCGCGGGAGGACCTGCTCGCCGGCTGGTCGCAGGCCGAGCGTGTGGGCCGACCGCACGACCGCTGGCACTATTCCAACCTCGCCTACTCCGTCCTCGGCGAGATCATCGCCCGCCTCGACGAGTGCACCTGGGAGGAGTCGATCCGACGCCGCATCCTCGACCCGCTCGAGATGACCCGCACCGGCACCGCGCCCTCCGGCCGCCGGGCGAAGGGGTACTACGTGCCTCCCTTCGCCGACGTCCCCGTGGAGGAGCCGGTCTTCGACGCGGCGGCCCTCGATCCGGCCGGTGGGCTGCGGTCGACGGCCACCGACATGGCGCGCTGGGGCGGCTTCGTGGCCGCCCCGGTCGACGAGGTCCTCTCCCCCGACACGCTCGAGGAGATGTGCCAGCCGCAGGTCATGGCCGACATGACGGGGTGGACCTCAGCCTGGGGTCTGGGCTTCCAGCTGGTCCGGCACGAGGGTCGCACCTGGGTGGGGCACACCGGCGGCTGGCCCGGCTCGATCACCGGCGTCTTCACCGAGCGCTCCTCTGCGACAACGGGTCTGATCCTGATGAACAACTCCGCCCCCGTCCCGCCCGCGGCCGCGGCCATCGAGCTCGGGACGATCGCGATCGAGCGCGAGCCGGTGCAGCCCGAGCCCTGGCAGCCCGGGACGCAGCTGCCCGACGAGCTCGTCCCGCTGCTCGGGCACTGGTACTCCGAGGGGACCCACTTCGTGCTGTCGGTGCGCGAGGGCCGGCTCGAGGCCAAGGTCGCCGGACAGGCGAAGGAGCTGCCGCCCTCGGTCTTCGAGGCCGAGGCCACCGACCGCTACCGCACGGTGTCGGGCCGCGAGCGCGGCGAGCTGCTGCGGGTCACCCGCGATGCCTCCGGCACCGTCACCCACCTCAACTGGGCCACCTACCGCTTCACCCGCGAGCCCCTGGCCTTCGGCCAGTGGCTCTGACCGCCCCCGACCCTGCATTGCCCTACGGCAATGCAGAGTTCTGGGCCCTGGATCCTGCATTGCCATAGGGCAATGCAGGGTCCTGGGCCCACCGAGCGGGCGAAGGGAGGGGGGACGGTCGCTGCGCGACCTCCTCAGCCAGCGGGGGTCAGGCGAAGTGCTTGCGCAGCTCCCGGTTGAGGATCTTGCCGGTGGCATTGCGCGGCAGCTCGTCCATGAAGACGACCTCGCGCGGGATGCAGTGGCGGGCGCGGTGGGCGCGCACGTGCTCCTTGACCTCGTCGGCGCTCAGCTCGTGGCCCTCGGTGAGCGCGACGAAGGCCGCGAGGCGCTGACCGAAGTCGGGGTCGGGCACGCCGATGACCGACACCTCACGGACCGCGGGGTGCTCGGCAAGCAGCCCCTCGACCTCGATGGGGTACACGTTTTCGCCGCCGCTGACGATCATGTCGTCGTCGCGACCGTCGACGAAGTAGAGGTCACCCTCGACATGGCCCATGTCGCCCGTGGAGACGAGGCCGTCGACGAAGTCCTTGGTCTTGCCGTTGGTGTAGCCGTCGAAGACGAGCTCGTTGCCGCAGAAGATCCGGCCGGTCTCCCCCTTCGGCAGCTCCTTGCCGTCCTCGTCGAGGATCTTGACGACCGTGCCGAGCGGTGGGGTGCCGGCGGCGTTGGGGTGCCGGCGCATGTCGGCAGGCGTGGCGATGCACACCCAGGAGGCCTCGGTCGAGCCGTAGAGGTTGTAGAGCACGTCGCCGTACTCGTCCATGAACTTCGTCGTGAAGCCCGAGGGGTAGGCCGACCCGGAGGTCGCGACCACCCGCAGCTTGCGGCGGCTGCGTGCAGCCGGGTCGCTCGGCAACTCCATCATCCGCTGGAGCATCACGGGGATGGCGAACATCGCGTCCGGCTGCAGCTCCTCGAGCGCCGCCCGGGCTGCCTCGGGCTTGAAGCGACGCTGCAGCACGATCGTCGCGCGCAGCGCCATCGACAGCTGCATCGCCGCGTAGCCCCAGGTGTGGAAGATCGGCGCGGAGATGAGGATCCGGTCGTGTGCCTTGAGCGGGATCCGGTCGATGATCGAGATGAGCGGGCCGAAGCCGCCGGGTGTCTTGCGCGCGGCGCCCTTGGGCGTGCCGGTGGTGCCGGAGGTGAGGATGATCGTGCGGCCGCCCTTGGCGGGCACCGGCAGCGACTCGGGTCGGGCCGTCGCCTCGACCCGCTGGGCCAGCTCGGTCTCGGTGACCCGGGGCAGCTGCGCCGGCAGGTGCGAGACGACCTCGGCGAACTCGTCGTCGTGGATGAGGCCCTTGATCCCCTGCTGCTCGGCGACGACCGCGAACTGCGGCCCGGCGAGACCGGTGTTGCCCAGGACGAGGTCGATGCCGACCGCGGAGGTGGCCGTCATGACCTCGATGGCCTGGACGTGGTTGCGGGCGAGCAGACCGAGGCGGTCGCCCGGGCCGAAGCCCATCTCACGGAGGATGACGGCGATCTTCTCCGAGTTGGCCAGCAGCTCGGCGTAGGTCGTCGCACCCCGGCTCTCGTCGATGACCGCGACCGTCTTGGGCGAGCGGTTGGCCGCCTGGCGCAGCTCGCCCGCGAGACCGAAGCCCCACTTCTTGAGCGCGGTCAGCTGCTTGACCTGGGCGGCGGGCGGCCCCGGGGCCAGCATCCCCCGCTTGGCCATGGTCTTGGCGATGGTCAGAGGGTTCATGTCGGCATCAGGCCTTCGGGATGTCGAAGAGGGAGGGGAACTTCGCGGCCAGGGCGATGTCACCCTTGGCCTTGATCTTGCCGCGCATCACGAGCATGGTCGGGTTGCCCCGGCCGGTCGCCATCTTGACGAACTCCGGCGGCGCCATCATCAGCGAGGCGTCGTAGGTCTCGCCTGCCTCGGGCGAGACGGCGCACGTGCCCTCGTTGATGACGATCTCGTAGGTGTCGTGGGGCTGCTCGTCCGGGCCTCCGGTGATGCGGAACTGGACCGTGCCGGCGACCCCCTTCGCCTTGTCGGGCCGGAAGAGCTCGGGGAAACGACCGAAGACGGCGTCGAGGACGGCGCCACGGTGCTCACCACGCATCGTCTCCGAGATCTCCTTGTCGGACATCTGCTTGACGGTCCGGGCGAACTCCTCAGGTGTCATCGAGTCGAAGGTCGACGGGTCCAGCTCCATGCGGTGCAGCTCCTTCGGTGCGCGGGTTGCTGCGACCATACCCACGGGTAACCACCCCGGCAACGCGTGCGTCGGGGTGGTTCCGCTCACGCCTTCTTGGCCGCCGCCTTCTTCGTGGCCTTCTTCGCCGTCGACTTCGTGGCCTTCTTGGCCGTCTTCTTCGCCGACTTCTTCGCCGACTTCTTGCGAGTCGTCGGCCCCTTGGCGCGCTTCTCCGCGATGAGTTCGTAGGCCCGCTCCGCGGTGAGCGTCTCGGGCTCGTCACCGCGACGGAGGGTGGCATTGGTCTCACCGTCGGTGACGTAGGGGCCGAAGCGCCCGTCCTTGACGACGACCTTCTTGCCGCTCACCGGGTCCTCGCCGAACTCCGCCAGCGGCGGCTTGGCCGCGGCGCGGCCACGCTGCTTGGGCTGGGCGTAGATCGCGACGGCCTCCTCGAGGGTCATCGTGAAGAGCTGCTCCTCGGTCTCGATGGAGCGCGAGTCGGTGCCCTTCTTCAGGTACGGCCCGTAGCGACCGTTCTGCGCGGTGATCGGCACCTCGACGGACGTCTCCGCGCCGTCCTCACCGGTCGTGGTCTCGGTGACCGTGCCGATCGTGCGCGGCAGCGAGAGGAGCTTCAGCGCCTGCTCGAGGTCGACCGTCGAGGGGTCCATGCTCTTGAAGAGCGAGGCCGTGCGCGGCTTGACCTTGGCCTTGCCACGCTTGGGCTTGTCGTCGGCCGACTCCTCGAGCACCTCGGTGACGTAGGGGCCGTAACGACCGTTCTTGACGACGACGTCGCGGCCGGTCTCGGGGTCCTGGCCCAGGACCCGACCGTCGTCGGCGGCCGCGGCGAGGAACTCGCGCGCCATCGCCGGCGTGAGCTCGTCGGGCGCCACATCGTCGGTGATCGTCGCCCGCTTGGGCGCCGGCGTCGTCTGCGTCTCGTCGGTGACCTCACCGGTGGCCGGGTCGACCCCCTTCGGCACGACCTCCTCGACGTAGGGGCCGTAACGACCGACCCGCACGACGATGCCGTCGCCGATCTCGATCGTCGAGATCGCCCGGGCGTCGATGTCGCCGAGGTCGGAGACCAGCCCGGACAGGCCGGGGCCGCTGCCCTCGTCGCCGTAGTAGAAGCGCTGCAGCCAGGCGACGCGGTCGGCGTCGCCGGCGGCGATCTCGTCGAGGTCGACCTCCATCGACGCGGTGAAGTCGTAGTCGACGAGCCGGCTGAAGTGCACCTCCATCAGGCGGGTCACCGCGAAGGCCAACCACGTCGGGACGAGCGCGGTGCCCTTCTTGCGGACGTAGCCGCGGTCCTGGATCGTGCTGATCGTCGAGGCATAGGTGGAGGGGCGGCCGATGCCGAGCTCCTCCATCTTCTTGACCAGCGAGGCCTCGGTGTAGCGCGCCGGCGGCGAGGTCTCGTGACCCGACGCGGTCGCGTCGACGACGTCGAGGCTCGCGCCCTCCTCGACCTTGGGCAGGCGGGCCTCGCCGTCCTTGGCCGGCTGCGCCGGCTCGTCGGTGCCCTCCTCGTAGGCGGCGAGGAAGCCGCGGAAGGTGATGACGGTGCCGGAGGCGGTGTACTCGGCGAGCTCGCCGGCCTCGCAGCCGGTGAGGTCGGCGCGCATGCGGATCGTCGCGGTCGAGCCCTTGGCGTCGGCCATCTGCGAGGCGACCGTGCGCTTCCAGATCAGCTCGTAGAGACGGAACTCGTCGCCCCGCAGCTCACCGGCCACCTGCGCCGGGGTGCGGAAGCGGTCGCCGGCGGGGCGGATCGCCTCGTGCGCCTCCTGCGCGTTCTTGGACTTCTTGCCGTAGACGCGCGGCGACTCGGGCACGAAGTCGGCGCCGTACATGTCGCGGGCCTGGCCGCGGGCGGCGGCCAGCGCCGAGCTCGACAGGTTGGTGCTGTCGGTACGCATGTAGGTGATGTAGCCGTTCTCGTACAGCTTCTGCGCCACGCCCATCGCCGCCTTGGAGCCGAGGCCGAGCTTGCGACCGGCCTCCTGCTGCAGCGTCGACGTGGTGAAGGGGGCGTACGGCCGGCGCGTGTAGGGCTTCTCGGAGACCGAGCTGACGGTCACCGCGGCGGCGATGGTCGCCTCGGCCACCTGGGTGGCGGCACGCTCGTCGAGCGCGCGGGCGTCCTTCTTGACCGCGCCGGTGTCGTCGAAGTCGGAGCCAGTGGCGACCTTGCGTCCGTCGAGGCTCGCCAGGCGCGCGGCGAAGGGGGCCGCACCGGTGCTGAACTTGCCCTCGACACTCCAGTAGGAGGCGACCTTGAAGGCCATCCGCTCGCGCTCGCGCTCGACGACGATGCGGGTGGCAACCGACTGCACCCGGCCGGCGGACAGCCCCGCCTTGACCTTGCGCCACAGCACCGGCGAGACCTCGTAGCCGTAGAGCCGGTCGAGGATGCGGCGCGACTCCTGGGCGTTGACGAGGTCGAGGTCGAGCTCGCGCGTGTCCTCGACGGCGCGCTGGATCGCCTCCTTGGTGATCTCGTGGAAGACCATGCGCTGCACCGGGATCTTCGGCTTGAGCGTCTCGAGCAGGTGCCACGCGATGGCCTCGCCCTCGCGGTCCTCATCGGTGGCGAGGTAGAGGGTGTCGGCGTCCTTGAGCAGACGCTTGAGCTCGGTGACCTTCTTCTTCTTGTCCGGGTCGACGACGTAGAAGGGCTCGAAGCCCTCCTCGATGTTGATCCCGAAGCGGCCGAAGGGCCCCTTCTTCATGTCCGCCGGCATCTCGGACGGGGTCGGGATGTCCCGGATGTGCCCCACCGACGCCTCGACGGCGTAGTCCGGACCGAGGTACCCCGCGATGGTCTTGGCCTTGGCGGGTGACTCGACGATGACGAGCTTGCTGGCCATGTGCGCCTCATCTCTCGACCCCACGTGCAGCGGATTCGTCGCTGCCTCGACGTGGGGTCATCTCGGGGCGACCGTACTACGCCGTGCGGGGCGACCCCCTTCGCCCCGGGATGGGGGCTGGCGTTTTGTTGAAGATACAAGTATTGTGGTCGGCATGACCACTCCTCCCGTCCTCTTCCTCTCGCACGGCGCCCCGCCGCTGGCTGACGACGCCCGGTGGACCGCCGAGCTGGCCCGCTGGTCGGCCGACTTCGACACACCGAAGAACATCCTCATGGTCTCGGCCCACTGGGAGGACGCGCCGGTCACGGTGAGCCCGACCCAGCGCAAGGTGCCGCTCACCTACGACTTCTGGGGCTTCCCCCAGCACTACTACGAGGTGCAGTACGACGCACCTCTCGCACCCGAGCTCGCCTCGGAGGTCTCCGGCCTGCTCAAGGCGAAGGGGGTCGACGTCCAGCGGGACGAGACCCGCGGCCTCGACCACGGCGCCTACGTGCCCCTCGTGGAGATGTACCCCGACGCGGACGTGCCGGTGCTGCAGATGTCGATGCCGACCCTCGACCCGCACCAGCTCGTCGAGCTCGGCCGGGCGCTGGCGCCGCTGCGCGACCAGGGCACCCTCATCGTCGGGTCCGGTTTCACAACCCACAACCTGCGCTGGTTCAACCCCCGCGCCGGCGCGGACGTCACCCCGCCGACCGCGTCCAGCGAGTTCGACCACTGGGCCGCCGAGACCGTCGGTGCCGGCGACATCGATTCGCTCGAGCGGATGCTCGAGCTGGCCCCCGCCGGGCACGAGGCGCACCCGCGCACCGAGCACTGGGCCCCGCTCTACATCGCGATGGGCGCGGCCGAGGCCTCCGGCGCGACGCAGCGCGATGTCGCGGTCGACGGCTTCTGGTTCGGCCTGTCGAAGCGCTCCTGGCAGTTCAGCTGAGCGTCCACGGGCAGTCCTCCCCATCGCACGTGTGAGGTGGCGTCGTTAGTGTCCTGCGTGAGGGGCGACCACACCGCCCGCACCACGAACAGGGAGACCACCATGAAGAAGCTCGTCACACTGGCCATCGCCGGCACCTTCACGCTCGGCCTGACGGCCTGCGGCAGCGGCAACGACGCGGAGCAGGCCGTCGAGGACTTCGCCGCCGCGGCCAAGGACAAGGACTACGCCGCGCTGTGCGAGTCCTTCGACCCCGAGATCGTCAAGACGCTCGAGGAGGCCGACCCGGGCAAGGACTGCGAGACGATCTTCAAGGAGAACGAGAAGGAGCTGCAGATCCCCGACAACGCGGACGTCGACATCCAGAGCTCCGAGATCGCCGAGGACGAGAAGACCGCGACCGTCAAGGTCAAGAACCAGGACGGCGACGAGGAGGAGATCAAGCTCAAGAAGGTCGACGACGAGTGGAAGATCACCTTCGACGGCATGAGCTGATCACCCAGCACGACACGAGGGCGGCCCGGTCACTGGGCCGCCCTTCGTCGTCCCCGCTCCCACGCCCGGTCGAGGGCACCGCTCCCTGAGTGGGTCCCACGTTCCGCGTGGGCGGTCGCCCGCGACCGTCTCGAAGGGACGCGCACGTCGAGAGGATCCGGCGTGGCGTCAAGCCGAAGTCGAGAACGACGACGGGACCACACGAGGACGAAGGACTTCGGCAGCGCGCCGGGTCTTCTCGACGGGAGCACCGCAACCGAACCGGCGCGCTACGACGGACCAGGCGGGGACGGCCTACTCCGGCAGGAGCAGCCCGTCGGCGGCCAGCCGCCGCACGAGGGTCGCGCCGGCGCCGAGGGCCTCGCCCGTGGGGACGTCGAGCAGGGCGCTGATCGCGGTGAGCGACTGACGCGCGGTGAGGTCGCCGTCGCAGACGGACACGAGGGCTGCGTCGAGGGTGTCGAGCCGGACCGAGCGCGCCAGACCGCCGCCCTGCCGCAGGACGATGACATTGGGGTCGCTGGCGCCGGGCGTCGCGTGCGTCTCGGTGGTCACGTCGGGTGCGCAGCGCCACGCGGTGTCGAGCAGGGCGTCGTCGTCGAGCCCGGCGAGCCGGTCGCGGGCGACGAGTCCCGCGGCGACCGTCGGCCCCATCGGGGTCGCCACCGGTCCGGTCGCCTCGACGAGGTCGACGAAGGGAGCCCGCTCCCCCGTCGGCCGGTGCAGGGTGATGATGCCGAAGCCGATCTGCGCGACATCGCGCGAGGCGAAGTCGTCGAGCCACGCGCCGACGAGCGCGTCGTGCTCGCTGGTGCCCGGCAGGTGCCCGCCGTCGCGGGTCCACAGCTCGGCGTACTCCGCCGGGTCCTGGACATCGCGCTGGACGACCCAGGCGTCCAGGCCACTGGCCTCGACCCACGCGCCGACGCGCTCGCGCCAGTCCTGGCCGGCAACCGTCTCCCAGTTGCCGAGCAGCTGGGCGACGCCACCGGGCGCCAGGTGCGCGCCGATGCCCTGGGTGAGCGCGGCGACGACGTGGTCGCCGGCGGCCCCGCCGTCGCGGTACTCGTAGAGCGGCACGTCACCGCTGCGCGGCGTGATGACGAAGGGGGGATTGCTCACGACGAGGTCGAAGGCCTCGCCGACCACCGGCTCGAGGAAGGAACCCTCCCGCAGGTCCCAGTCGACCTGGTTGAGGGCGGCGTTGAAGCGGGCGTAGCCCAGGGCTCGCCGGGACAGGTCGGTGGCGACGACGGAGTCGGCGTGACCCGACAGGTGCAGGGCCTGGACGCCGCACCCGGTGCCGACGTCGAGCGCGCGGGCGACACGGGTGCGCGGGGTCCACGACGCGAGGGTCGTCGAGGCGCCGCCGATGCCCAGGACGTGGTCGACGGGCAGCGGCTCGCTGCGCGCGTGCTCCGTCGGGTCGGAGGCGACCCACCAGGCGTGCCCGGCGTCGTCGCCGTAGGGGCGCAGGTCGCAGGTGGCGACGACGTGCGCGCCGTGGGGCTCGACGACCCCGAGCCGCACGGCCCCGGTGACCCCCGTGCGGGGCAGGGCCCGGGCGAGGTCGTCGGCGGCGGTGGGCAGCCCGAGGCCGAAGCACCCGATCAGCACCCCGAGGGGGTCGGTGGCGCCGGCGACCGCGCGCCGGGCCGGCAGCACCTGCTCGCGACCGAGGGCCGCAGCGGCCAGGTCACCCAGGCGTTCGTGCACCTCGTCGACGCCGAAGGCGGCGTCCGTCAGGTCCGCGCGCAGGTCGTCGAGCAGCTCGGGGTCGGTGCGGGGCGTGGTGCTGGAGGTCACCTGCCGAGCCTAGCCAGCCCGCCCCCTTCGTCGGCACCACCTGGTGCGGCGCCGACGAAGGGGGGCGGGGCGGGCCGTCACGCGCGCTGGACGGCCGGCTCGCTGTCGCTGTCGCTGTCCGCCATCGCGACGTCGTCCCGCTTGGTGATGACGAGCGCGACGACGACGACGAGCAGCGCCGCGGCGGCGATGCCCCAGCGGATCATCTGATCGCCGTCGCTGCCGAGGTAGAGCGTCACGACAGCGGGTGCGATGAGGACGGCGACGAGGTTCATCACCTTGATGAGGGGGTTGATCGCCGGCCCGGCGGTGTCCTTGAAGGGGTCGCCGACGGTGTCGCCGATGACGGCTGCCTCGTGCCCGGGCGAGCCCTTGCCGCCGTGGTGGCCGTCCTCGACGATCTTCTTCGCGTTGTCCCACGCACCACCGGAGTTGGCGAGGAAGACGGCCATCAGCGCACCGCAGGCGATGGCGCCGGCGAGGAACCCGGCGAGGGCACCGATGCCCAGGCCGAAGCCGACGATGATCGGCGTGAGCGCCGCGAGGAGGCCGGGCGTGGCGAGCTTGGCGAGGGAGTCGCGGGTACAGATGTCGACGACCCGGGCGTACTCGGGCTTCTCGGTGCCCTCCATGATCCCGGGGTGGTCGCGGAACTGCCGCCGCACCTCGTGGACGATCGAGCCGGCCGCGACGGTCACGGCGTTGACCGCGAGCCCGGAGAAGAGGAAGACGACCGCGGCGCCGATGAGCACGCCGACGAGGACGCTCGGCGAGACGATCTGGGTGTTGACCATCTGCTCGAAGTCGGCGACCCGGTCGGCGCTGACCGACCCCTCGTCGATGCCCCGCACGGTCGAGGTCCACGCGTCGGTGTAGCTGCCGAAGAGCGCCGTCGCGGCGAGCACCGCCGTCGCGATGGCGATGCCCTTGGTGATCGCCTTGGTCGTGTTGCCGACCGCGTCGAGCTCGGTGAGCACCTGGGCGGCCTCGCCGTCGACGTCACCGGACATCTCGGCGATGCCCTGGGCGTTGTCGGAGACCGGGCCGAAGGTGTCCATGGCGACGATCACCCCGACCGTCGTCAGCAGGCCGCACCCGGCCAGGGCGATGAAGAAGAGGCCGAGGACGACCGATGATCCGCCGAGGAGGAAGGCGAGGTAGATGACGACGGCGATCGTCACCACCTTGTAGACCGCAGACTCCAGGCCGAGCGAGATGCCCGAGAGGATCACCGTCGCCGCACCGGTCTCGGTGGTGCGCGCGACGTCCTTGGTCGGGCGCGAGTCGGTGCCGGTGTAGTAACCGGTCATCCGCAGGATGACCGCGGCGAGCACGATGCCCAGGACGACGGCGAGGAGCGCGGCCCGGCGCGGGTCGCCGACGAGCTGGGCGACGGTCTCGTTGGGCGAGGACAGGTCGCCGTACGAGCCGGGCAGGTAGAGGTAGGCCGCCCCGGCGCACAGCACCGCCGAGATGACCGCGGAGATGTAGAAGCCGCGGTTGATGGCGTCGAGGGCGGACTCTCCCCCCTTCGCCCGGGTGATGAAGATGCCGATCATCGCGGTGACGGCGCCGATCGCGGGGATGAGGAGGGGGAAGACCAGGCCGTAGGAGCCGAAGGCCGCGGACCCGAGGATCAGGGCGGCCACGAGCATGACGGCGTAGGACTCGAAGAGGTCGGCCGCCATGCCGGCGCAGTCACCGACGTTGTCCCCGACGTTGTCGGCGATCGTCGCGGCATTGCGCGGGTCGTCCTCGGGGATGCCGGCCTCGACCTTGCCGACGAGGTCGGCGCCGACGTCGGCGGCCTTGGTGAAGATGCCTCCGCCAACCCGCATGAACATCGCGAGCAGCGCGGCGCCGAAGCCGAATCCCTCGAGCACCTTGGGGGCGTCACCGCGGTAGGCCAGGACGACGATCGCCGCACCGATGAGGCCGAGCCCGACGGTGAACATGCCGACCGTGCCGCCGGTGCGGAAGGCGATGCGCATGCCGTCGTCGCGCCCGGCGGAGCGCGCCGCCTCGGCGACGCGGACATTGGCCTTGACCGCGAGCGACATGCCGAGATAGCCGATGGCCGCCGAGAAGGCGGCGCCGAGGACGAAGAAGCCCGATCGGCCCCATCGCACGCCCGCCGAGTCGGCCGGGAGGAGGAGCAGCAGCGCGAAGACGAGCGCCACGAAGATCACGAGGGTGCGGAACTGGCGTCGGAGGTAGGCGTGCGCGCCCTCCTCGACCGCCCCGGCGATCTCCTGCATGCGATCGGTCCCGGCGCCGGCGGCGATGACCTGCTGCCGCAGGACGACGCCGAGCGCGAGGGCCACGACCCCGATGGCGGCGACGCCACCCACGAGGGCCAGGTTGGTGCTGTCGAGGTCGATCGACGACGCGGTGGACAGGGTCGCGAGCGTGACTGCCATGCCATCCTCCTTGATGAGCGCGGGTCACGGTCGGTCCGCCGTCGAGGCGGGCTCAGCCGTTGGCCCACACTACTGCCGGGTCGACCTCCGTGCCGGACTCACGACACCGGCTCCGGATCGACCTCTCGGGCGGGGCTCCCGATCGGCGCGTCGACGGGCTCGTGCGCCGCCCCGTCACGCGGGGCGCCCACTGCGACAACAGGCTCCGCGGCCGACCGCTGAGCGAGCCGATCGACCAGCCCCAGCAGCCGGAGCGTGACCGCCGCGAGGTAGGACAGCCCCGCCCACAGCTCGACGCACTCCTCGAGGGACTGCTGGACGCGTTCGGCCTGCACCGACCAGGTGCTCGGATCGATGGAGTCGGTGCCCACGGACACCACGGAGAGTCCGATCCCCAGGACGAAGAGCCCACGCACCCAGCGATCCCGTCCCAGCGAGCGCACGACGAGGGGCAGCACGAGCAGCCCGGCCAGGGCCACGAGGATGAGGATGAAGTCGCCGGGCGCCACCCACGTCAAGCCGGGCAGGCGCACGTCGCGTGGTGCGAGGATGCCGTCGCGCACCCGCTCGTGGAGGGCGAAGCGCTCGTCCAGCGCGAGCGCGAGGAAGCCGACGGCCAGCAGGCTGTGACCGAGTCGGGGCCCGCGACCGATGATGCCGGCGACGTACCACGCGAGCAGGCTCATCACCCCGGCAACGACGAGGGTCACCGACTGGAACCACGTCATCGGGACCTGCTCGGGGGCGATCCACACCCACCAGGTCGGGTACTGCGCCGCGGCGAGCAGGACGGGGACCACCATGCCGGCCACCGCGAGCGCCACGACGACCACGCGTCGGCTGCGGCGGCTCATGCGACCGACTCCTCGCTCGTCACCGCGACCCGGTGGGCAGGGCTGACAACGTCGACGTGCCGCCGGTGCACCGCTGCGACGAGCGCCCGTCCGAAGTGCTCCGCCCCGCGGGCGAGGACCTCGTCCCGCCACCAGGCGCTGTGCCCGGTCTGCAGGATGCGGCCCTCGGCGAGCAGGTCCGCGTGGTCCATGCGGTCGAAGGGGGCGTCGTCCACCGCGTAGCCGCGCAGGTGCCGCAGGCGCAGGGCCGCGACGACCGCGTCGGTGTCGACCAGGCAGGGGCGGCCGACGTTGACGAGCAGGGCTCCCGGCTGGAGCATCCCGAGCCGGGCGAGGTCGATGATCGGCCCACCGTGCGGGGTGGTCGAGGCGCAGATGGTGACCGCGCGGGCGCGGTGCAGCAGGTCCTCGGTCGAGGTCGTCTCGATGCCGACGTGCTCGGCGGCCCGCCGCGCGGCCGGGTCCGGGTCGGCGCCGATGACCCGCATGCCGATGCCGGTGGCGATGCGGGCCAGGTGCAGGCCGATGCGACCGATCCCGATGACCCCGAGTGTGCTCCCGCAGAGCTCGACTCCGCGCAGCGAGGTCTGCGCGGGCACGCGACCGCGGGAGCGGTCATTGGCCAGGTGGGAGCGGGTCGCCAGGGACAGCAGCATGCCCAGTGCGTGCTCGGCCACGGCGCCGGTCGCGTAGTCGGGCAGCGTGGTCAGGGTCAGGTCGTGCCGGGCGAGGGCGTCGAGCTGGAGGTGCTCGTAACCGGTGGCGTAGAGGACGATCGAGTGCAGGTGGGGCAGTCGCTCGAGCAGGTTGTCGTCCAGGTGCGGCAGGGTGGCGTTGGTCGTGCCGAGGACGGTGGCGCGGCGCAGCAGGTGCGCCGCTTCGACCGGGCCTGGTGCGTCGTGGCACACGACGAAGTCCAGCGCGGCCTGCTCCTCGATCTGAGCCGTGTGGGTCGGGGTCAGCGACCCGGTCCCCGCACGGCTCAGCACCACGACGTGCTCCCCCACAAGATCTCCTCATCGTCGAGAGGTGATGTGCTGCAGGTCACCCTCCCACACAGGCGCTGTCGTCTCCGGGATCCCGGACCCCATGGCGCGGCGCGGGGAGGGGCGGCTACTGCTGGCTGGCCGCGGCGGCCGTGACGGCGCTCTCGAGGTCGGGGTGGATCTCGAGGAGCTGGTCGAGACCGGTGATGGTGAAGACCCGCACGACCCGCTCGTGCGCGGCGGCGACCGTCATCGTCCCGCCGTGGCGCGCCAGCCGCTTGAGCCGACCGACGACGATGCCCAGGCCGGTGGAGTCCATGAAGGTGACCTCGGTGAGGTCGAGCGTCAGCCGCCTGCGCCCGTCGGCGATGAGGGCCTCGAGCGCGTCGCGCAGGATCGCGGCAGAGGTCACGTCGATCTCCCCGGCCACGTGGACGACGTGGACCGGGCCGGACTCGCTGGTCGTGACGGTGGTGGGCACCGGCCTACCGTAGACGACATGTCACGGCAGATCCCAGACGCTCCCGAGCTGCTCGCGGGGCTCGCCGCGGGTCGCGAGGAGCGCCTGCGGCACGTCGAGCGGATCCCCGCGCGGGCGGCCGACGAGGTCGACCTGCCCGACTGGGTGGCCCCGCCGCTGCGCGGCGCCCTCGCCGGGGCGGGCATCGACCGGCTGTGGTCCCACCAGGCCCGCGCGGCCGAGGCGGCACGAGAGGGGAGGCACGTCGTGCTGGCGACCGGCACGGCCTCGGGCAAGTCACTGGGCTATCTCCTCCCTTCGCTCACGGCGGTGCTCGAGGGCCGCTCGGCAGCCAACGGGCGGGGCGCGACCGCCCTCTACCTCTCCCCCACCAAGGCGCTGGCCGCCGACCAGCTGGCCCGCATCCAGTCGTGGGCGGTGCCGGGGATCCGGGCGGCGACCTATGACGGCGACACCCCGACCGACGAGCGCCGCTGGATCCGCGACCACGCCGACGTGATCCTCACCAACCCCGACCTCGTCCACCACTCCCTGCTGCCAGGGCACGAGCACTGGGCGCACGTGCTGCGGCGGCTGCGCTACGTCGTCGTCGACGAGTGCCACGTCTACCGCGGGGTCTTCGGCTCCCACGTGGCGCTGGTGCTGCGACGTCTGCGGCGTGTCGCGCGGCGCTACGGCGCCGACCCGGTCTTCGTGCTGGCCTCGGCGACGGTGGGCGACCCGGGCACCCACGCCGCCCGCCTCATCGGCGACGACGTGCTCGAGGTGACCGAGGACGGCTCGCCCCGCGGCGCCCTGACCTTCGCCCTGTGGCAGCCGCCGGAGGACGAGGAGGGCAACCGGCGCTCGCCGACGACCGAGGCCGCCGACCTCATGGCCCACCTCGTGGGACGCGACGTGCAGACCCTGGCCTTCGCCCGGTCACGAGCGGGGGTCGAGGCGCTCGCGTCGTCCGCGGCGCGTCAGGTGAGCACCACCGACGAAGGGAGGATCGCCGCCTACCGGGGTGGGTACCTGCCCGAGGAGCGACGGGTCATCGAGCGACGCCTGCGCGAGCGCGACCTGCTCGGGCTGGCCGCGACCAACGCGCTCGAGCTGGGCATCGACATCGCCGGGCTCGACGTCGTGCTCATGGCCGGGTGGCCCGGCCGTCTGGCCTCGGTGTGGCAGCAGGCCGGGCGCGCCGGGCGCGACGGGCAGGACGCCCTCGCCGTGCTGCTCGCCGCCGACGACCCGCTCGACACGTGGGTCGTCGAGCACCCCGAGGCGATCTTCGACGCACCGGTCGAGTCGAGCGTCCTCGACCCGACCAACCTGCGCATCCTCGTCCCGCACGTGGCGTGCGCCGCCGCGGAGATCCCGGTGACGCTCGCCGACGAGCAGTGGTTCGGCGCCGGCCTCGCGGGGGTCCTCGAGGTGCTCGTCGCCCGCGGGCTGCTGCGCAAGCGGCCCGGCGGGTGGTTCTGGACCCGGCCCGACCGACCGGGTGAGCACGTCTCCCTTCGCGGCATCGGTGAGGTGGTGAGCATCGTCGAGGGCAGGTCCGGTCGGGTCATCGGGACCATCGACGCGGAGTCGGCCCACAGCCAGGTGCACACCGGCGCGGTCCACGTGCACCAGGGCCGCACCCATGTCGTCACCGAGCTCGACCTCGAGCAGGCCACGGCCACCGTCGCCGTGGGCGACCCCGGGTGGTCGACCCACGCTCAGTCCGTCTCCTCCTTCGACGTCGTCTCGGAGGAGTCGGGTGTCGACCACGGTCCGGTGCGCATCAGCTTCGGGCGGGTCGACGTGCGCCACCGGGTGACCGGCTTCCTGCGCCGGCTGCCGAGCGGCGAGGTCATCGGTCGGCACGACCTCGACCTGCCCGAGCGCACCCTGTCGACCCACGCCGTCTGGTGGACGATGACGCCGCAGTCCCTGGCGGCTGCGGGCATCGACGAGGCGGACGTGCCGGGTGCCGCCCACGCTGCCGAGCACGCGGCGATCGGCATGCTGCCGCTGCTGGCCACCTGCGACCGGTGGGACATCGGCGGGGTCTCCACGGACCTGCACCCCGACACCGGGCTGCCGACGATCATGGTCTACGACGGGCACCCGGGCGGCGCGGGCTTCGCGGCGACGGCGCACGAGCGCATCGGGCAGTGGCTCCCGATGACCCGCGAGACCATCGCCGGGTGCGGGTGCGGCCAGCGCGGCTGCCCGGCCTGCGTCGTCTCGCCCAAGTGCGGCAACGGCAACGAACCCCTCGACGCGAGAGGCGCGCTCGCCCTGCTTGACCTGCTCCTGGACGCTCTGGGTCATAAGGTGGAGGACCGCATGTCGGCGCCCCCTGGCTGACGCAGACGAAAGGACCACCATGGTCATCCTTGGCCTCATCCTCGTCCTCATCGCCGTCGCCATCGGCGCGGCCCTGCTGCTCGGCACCCAGGCCCCGGAGGTCTCGGGGCAGGAGGTCGACATCCGTCTCTTCGACGCCGTGACGATCAACCTCAACCCGCTGACCCTCGTCATCGCCGGCATGCTGACGATGCTCCTGCTCTGGCTGGGCCTGGTCATGATCAAGGCGGCACTGACCCGCAAGGCCAAGCAGCGCCGCCTGCGCAAGGAGCAGGAGGCCGAGTCCAAGCGCCGGCTCGCGGAGCAGGAGGCGGCGCACCAGCAGGAGCTGCGCGAGCGTGAGCGGGCCATCGAGGACCAGCGCGTCTCCACCGAGATCGCCCGCGAGCGGGCCGAGGTCGCCGAGAGCCACGACCCGGCGCTCGGCCAGCCGACCCAGCGGATCAGCACCCGCGGCGCGGCCCCCGTCGACGACGCCACCCGCCCGATCTCCCGCGAGGGCGGGCCGGTCTCCCGGGACGGCGGTCCGGTCGACGACGCGACGCGCCCCATCCGCCGTGACCCACGCCCCTGAGAGCCGGCGATGATCCTCGCCGGCCTGGTGCTCGCGGCCCTTGCGGCCGCCCTGCACGTCTTCATCTTCTACCTCGAGTCCTTCGCGTGGACGACCCGCGCCCGCGGGGTGTTCGGCACGAGTGCAGAGGAGGCCGAGGCAACGCGCGAGCTCGCCTTCAACCAGGGCTTCTACAACCTCTTCCTCGCGATCGCGGTCTTCGTCGGCATCGCCGCCTTCGCGCTGGGCTCCGACACCGTGGGTGCGACGCTCGTGCTCGTCGGGGCCGGGTCGATGCTCGCCGCCAGCCTCGTCCTGCTGCTGTCGAGCCCCGACAAGGCCGCCGCCGCCGTCAAGCAGGGGACCCTGCCGGCGCTCGCGGTTGCCGCCCTGGTCGTGGGGCTGCTCGTCTGATCTCTCCCGCACCGACGTGCGCCGGGTCGCCGGCAGCCGGCGGTGCCGACTCACTCCTGCGCGCCCGGCCCGGCGCGCGCCCGGCCCTCGGCCTGATCGGGCCCCACCCCCGCCAGGCGAAGGGGGATCTTCGCCGCGACCGTGACGGTCACGTCGCCACCGCCCGCGACCACGCAGGAGAGGACCTCGACGTCGTGCCGACGGGCGACACGGGTGGCCTCGGCGCACGCGCCCGCAGGGTCCGAGACCTGCTGGTACTCGATGGCCCCGGCGAGCGCCGCGACGTCGGCGGCCGAGCGCGCCACGTGCGCGGCCCGCACGGCCGACAGCACCGCGAGCGTGGCGACCGTCGCCGTCAGCAGGACGGCGATCAGCCCGACGGCCAGCACGCTCGACGACCCGGCTTCTCCCCGCAGCTCACGGCCCGACATCGACCGACTCCACCCGCGCGGTCGACGAGCAGCTGCTCTCGGGCGCGACGAAGGAGACCCCGGCCGGCGTCGGGCTGGTCACCGTCACGGTGACGTCCCCGCCGGAGCGGGCGACGTCGATGCGCGCTCCCTCGGGTGCGGTCCGTGCGGCGAGCTCCAGTGCCCGTGCCGGCGCCTCGCCGCGCGCGAGCTCGCGGACCGCCACCCTCGCCGCGTCGACGCAGCGGACCCGGTCGACGCCCCACGAGAGCGCGGACAGGCAGATGACCAGGACGAGCACGACCGCGGGGAGGGTGAGGGCGAGCTCCGCCGTCACCATCCCCGCGTCGTCGGTCGCCCTAGCGGATGCCGAGCGCCTCGAGGATGACATCCGACAACCCGGACTTGATGCCCCCGGACTTCACGACCGCGAGCAGGACGATGGCAAAGGTGCACGCGGCGAGCGTGCCGACTGCGTACTCCGCCGTCGTCATGCCGGCCTCGCACGCCAGCCGGGCCCGGTGGCGCCACCGGACGATGGACCTCTTCATGGGACTCTCCTCCCTCGGCGGCACCCGGTGTGCCGCGGTGAGATCCACCCTTCGCCAGCCGGGACCCGTGTGACAGGTGCCGTCCGAACCTGTGGACAGCTGCCTCTCCCCCGACAGCGGTGGGGATGACCGCCGGACCAGGGCTGGCCGGCTCGCCAGAAGCGCGCGGCTTCGTTCGCAGACGGCTAACCTCGGTCCCCACGAGCACGAAGGGGGGTGCGATGGCGACGAATAGGGGCACGGTGGACCGCCGTGGGACGCGACGGGATCTGTGGGTTGTCGGGGGCGCGGTGTTGCTCGCCGTCCTCGTCACCTTTGGGCTGTCGGTCGTCCGGGACAGCACGCCCGGCGTGGTGTCGAGCGAAGGGGGCAGCACCAGCACCTGCACCGCACCGCCGGGGGCGGGCGCAGCCTTCAGCGACTTCATCCCCACCGAGGACGACGCGGACTTCGAGCTCGTCGAGGTCCGACTGATTGGGGCGAACAACCTCGAGCTCGTCGAGGCGAGGGCGGTCGCGGTCCCGGAGGAGAGGCAGGAACGGACCCCCTTCGGCGCCGCGCACTGGCCGCTCAGCCGCGACGGTCAGTGGTGGTGGGACGAGGCAGGTCGCCAGCAGGGCCCCCTCGCCGGTTGGATCGGGGTGATGCTGCACGTCTCGCGGCCCGACCCGACGAGAGCGGGCACGAGCGACGCGCTCGAGATCGACTACACCTCCCGTGGCCGTCCGGGGACCCTCGAGCGTGCGCATGCGCTGCGGGTGGCCGAGGGGTGCTGAGCCGCGGTCACCCGAGCTGCGTGCCGACGAGGACGACGACGATCGGCACCACGGCCGTGGCGATGAAGGCCGGGAGGAAGCACAAGCCGAGGGGCAGCACGAGAAGCACGGCGGCGCGGCCGCCCGCCTCCTCGAGCCGTCGGGACTCGGTGTCGCGCAGGGTCGACGCAGCCTCGAGCAGCACGGCCGCCGAGGGCGCCCCGACGGTGTCGGCGACAACGAAGGCCGTCGCGGTCGGTCCCCACGCCGATCGCGCGTAGCCCCAGGCACGGTCCATCGAGCGCCCCCAACGCAGCGCAGCGGCCACCTTGCGCAGGTCGGCCGCGGCGCCGGCCGCGGCGACCTCGGCCACCTCGTCGAGCGCCTGCACCAGACCCCGGCCGGACTGGAGGGCCAGGGCGAGCAGCACAGTCGCATCGGCCACGTCGTCGACCGTCAGCGGAGGTGAGGGTGCGCCGTCGGGCGTCGGCTCGACGCCGCGACTCCACCGGCCGAAGGGCGCCGCCCTGCCTGGCCACAGGCCGACGCCGAGCACGACGAGGAGCGTCACCGCCGCACTCATGCCTCCTCCCGTGGGGCGACTGCCCGCCCGAGGACCCACCGGCAGACCAGCCACCCCGCTGCCGTGAGCGCGAGACCGACGACGACGCTGAGCATCGTGAGCGGGCTGTGACCGTAGACCTCCCACGGGGTCAGTCCGAAGGCGAAGCCGGCGAGCAGCCCGGCCAGGGGCAGGAGGGTCAGCAGGTGCATCGTCGCCCGGGCACCCGCGGTCGAGGCGTCGAGCCGACGCCGAGCCTGCACCCGGGCTCGCAGCACCTTGGCGCTCGTGGCCATCGACGGGGCGAGCGCGACCCCGAGGTCCTCGCTGAGCGACCAGGCACCGGCTACCGGAGCCAGGTGCGGGTGGTCGCGGGCATGCAGCTGCCAGACCACGCCCGCTGCTCCCCCTCGAGCCAGCTGTACCCCGACCTCCTCCAGGACCTCTCGCCACGGCCGGGGTGCCTCACGTGCGACGACGTTCACCGCCGAGACCGGGGTCGCCCCGGAGCGCAGCGCCATGGCGAGCAGGTCGGCGACCGTGGCGAGCGACTCGAGGTCCTCGATCGGCGCCCTGCCGGCCCGGACCCGCCGCCACCAGCCGAGGGCTGCTGGCCCCCGGGCGGCGACTGCGTCTGTGCCCCGCAGACCCACCCGACTCGCGCGCCCCGGCCACACCAGCGCGGCTGCCAGGACGAGGCCCACGACGGCGAGGCTCATGAGCGCACCCCCGGCAAGGGGCCGATCGAGTCGACGACCCGCCGGCCACCCACCCGCCGCAGGTGGACCACCACCTCGAGAGCGCTGGCCACCTGAGCACGCACCGCGTCGCGCCCCATGCCGGCGAGCGCCCCCAGCGCCTCGAGCCGGCTGGGGACGTCCTCGGCACGGTTGGCGTGCAGGGTGCCGCAGCCACCCTCGTGCCCGGTGTTGAGGGCGAGCAGCAGGTCGCGGACCTCGGCACCGCGCACCTCTCCGACGACGAGTCGGTCGGGACGCATGCGTAGGGCCTGACGCACGAGGTCGACCATCGTCACCTCACCCGCGCCCTCGGTGTTGGCCGATCTGGCCTGCAGACGCACCACATGGGGGTGACCGACCTGGATCTCCCCGACGTCCTCCACGACGACGAGACGCTCGGCGTCGGGCACCTCGGCGAGGAGCGCCGCGAGCAGGGTCGTCTTGCCGGTGCCGGTGCCGCCCGTGACGACGTAAGCGCGCCGCTCGGCGACGATCTCGCGCAGCGCGTCGGCCTGTGCGCTCGTCGTCATGCCGAGCCGGACGAGGGCGTCGAGACCACCGCCCCGGTGCCGCGGGATGCGCAGGCTGAGGTGCGCTCCCCCGGCGACGAGGGGCGGGAGGACGGCGTGCAGGCGGATGCCGCGTGGCAGCAGGCCGTCGACCCAGGGCTGGGCGTCGTCGAGCCGCCGCCCTGCCGTCGCCGAGAGTCGGGTCGCCAGACGCCGGACGGCATCGGCATCACCCACGTCGAGGTCGACCCGGGTGACGCCCTCCCCGCGGTCGACCCACACCGAACCGTCGCCGTTGACGAGGACGTCGGTGACGCGCTCGTCCTCGACGAGCGGGTCGAGCACACCCAGCCCCATGAGATCGGCTCGCAGCTCACCGGACCGCCGAGCAGCTCCGCCCCGGCCGAGTCGGGCCGCCTCGCTGCGGGCGACCTCGTCGATGACGCCCGGGTCGGGTGCGCGGCCCGCCTCGACCTGCGCGTCGATCGCGCTGGACCACCTCATGACGCCAACCCGAGAACGCGCTCGGCCAGCCCGGAGGTCTGACTCGGCAGCGCATCGGCCACCGACCTGGCCACCTCGCCGACGGGACCGCGGGGGCGCGGAGCTCGCCCGCGGGCCTCCTCCCGCAGCACCCCCGGGTCGTCCGCCAGGTGGTCGAGCAGCGGCAGCCCCAGGTGCTCGGCGGCTCGGTCGGCGACCCGCTCGGAGCGTCGCGGCCCACGCGTGACGAGCAGTGCGTGGTCGCACGCGCCACCCATCACCTCGACGAGGGCCTCGCCGTCACGCAGCCAGCGGGGCCGCAGCCCGACGAGCACCACGACGACGTCAGCCAGCTCGCGCCACACGGGCGGGACCCGCCCGGAGCACGGGAGGTCGACGACGACCGGCCCGGCGGCGGACAACCCGCGCACGACCTCGGTGACGACGGCCGGCGAGGGCCGTGGGCCCCGGGCAGCGAGCACCGGGACCGGCCCCAGCGGCAGGGCACCGCGCAGCCGGCCCACGTCGACCTCGCCCTCGTGCTCGGCCAGGTCGGACCACCTCAGCCCGTCGAGGTGCTCGACCGCGACCGTCGCATCGAGCCCGCCGGCACCGAAGGCGCCGTCGACGAGCACCGGTGAGGTGTCGCGGGCGAGGACGGTCGCGGTGACGGCGGCCAGCGTGGAGACGCCCAGTCCGCCGGATGCTCCGGTGAGGATGACGATCGGGTGCATGCCTCGACCCTGCCGCCGGATCGGCGGCCCGCGGGGGCGAGCGTGGCGCCTGTGGAGACCGCCCGTGCGGAGTGCAGGTCTGGGGACGAAGCGCCTGTGTGATCTCCCCCGGAAAAGGGGACGGCCCCGGCGGGGGAGCGCCGGGGCCGTCAACGCGCGAGCTCCGGGGGGGAGGGAGCCGTGCGTTGGCCGCTCAACCCGAAGGGAGCAGCTGGTACAACTGTAACCCCGAGTCGGGGTCCACGCCTACTCAGCGAGCAGGACTGGTGGTGTCTCACTGACCGAGGCGTCCTGCGCGCACCGAGTCGGCCACCCGCCAGCCCTCCTCCGCGCCCGCCACGAGGGAGTCGCCGCAGTGCGTCAGCCACAGGGTCACCCCCGGCTGGCCGCCGTGGACGTAGCCGTTGAGCGAACCCAAATACGCCGGTCCCCCTTCGTGCCCGTGGCCGGCCTCGGGCACCGCGACACCGGTGGGGTCCAGCCCGGTCGCGGCGATCAGGGCTCGCTCGACGGCGCGGGCGACGATTCCGTTGCCCACGACGAAGGGACGCGCCGCCGCGATCTCGGCGTGGACGATGGAGGCGACGACCAGGGCCGGCGCCTCGCTCGCGTGGCGCATGAGCTCGATGATCCCGTCGAGGCGGGCCCGCAGCTGCGCGCCCGTCGGGGCCGGACCGAGGTCGGCGAACTCCTCGCACCCCTCCCCCTCGACGCGCGGTCGACCGAGCTGGTCGCGGTCGGTGACGAGCTGGGCCGCCGCAGCGGTATGCAACCTGGCGAGCGCCTGGCCCGGCGACCGGGTCACGAGGTCGCGCAGGTGCTCGGTCTCGGCCGTCGCGGCGATGGCACCGTGGATGACCCGCTCGGCCGGGTCCGGGTCGGGGTTGCGCTCGCGGGCGCCCCGCATGAGGTCGCGCACGATCGTCGCGGTCGAGCGGGCGCCGTCGAGCTCCGCGCTGGCCCACGCCCCGCGCACCCGCGACTCCGCGGAGGCCTCGGGGATCCGCCGACGCAGGGCCTCGTGCCACCGCAGGTTGGTGCACACCTCCCGGGCACGATCCGAGGCGGCGGCCACCTCGGGCAGGTCGGCGAGCTGGGTCAGGGCGGTGACGAGAGGGCTGGAGACGGGCACCCGTCCAGCCTAGGCCGCACTAGGGTGCCGCCATGGACGCCGGCCTGCACCTGCCCACTGTGGCAGTCGTCACCGGCGCCTTCCTCGCGCTGGGCCTGGCCGTCGCTCTGGTGCGGTGGCGTCGGGCCCGCCCGGGCTTCATCTCGGTGACCGACCACGCCACCTACGAGACGCTCCATACCGCCTCCGTGGCCGGGCGTCACCTCGCCGACGGCTTCACCGACGACGGCTGCGAGCGCGCCGCGCCCTACCTGCGGGCGATGCTCGCCACCCCGGGGCTGGCCGTCTGCGACACCTCGTCGGTCATCGTGTGGGAGGGCGAAGGGGGACACCACCTGCCTGCCGTCATGGACCACGCTGCACCGGTCCTCACCTCGGGCCAGTCGGTCGTCCTCGGACCCGACGTCGTCACCTGCACCTCCGTCGAGTGCCCGATCCGGGCGGCGGCCATCGCCCCGGTCACGGTCGACGACCGGGTCATCGGGGCGATCGCCGGCTACGGCCCGACCGTGTCGGCGGGCCTGGCGCGCGCCGCCGACGAGGTGGCCTCCTGGGTGGCGACGCAGGTCGAGCTGGCCGACCTGTCCTTCGAGCGCACGCGGGCGATGGAGGCCGAGCTGCGGGCCCTGCGCGCGCAGATCTCCCCGCACTTCATCTACAACTCCCTCGCGGCGATCGCCTCGTTCGTGCGGACCGACCCGGCCCGAGCGCGCGAGCTGCTCCTGGAGTTCGCCGACTTCACCCGCTACGCCCTCCGACGCGACGGCGCCTTCACCACGGTGAGCGAGGAGCTGCGCAATGTCGAGCGCTATCTCGTCCTCGAGCAGGCACGCTTCGGTGAACGCCTGGGCATCACCCTCAAGATCGCCCCTGAGGTCCTGCCCGTGCGAGTCCCCTACCTCGCGATCCAGCCCTTGGTCGAAAATGCGGTTCGCCATGGGCTGGCGCCCAAGGAGGGCCCGGGCCACGTGACGCTGACCGCCTCCGACCACGGCTCCGAGGCCGAGTTCAGCATCGACGACGACGGTGTCGGCGCCCACCCCGAGGCGATCCGCAAGGTGCTCGACGGCCAGTCACGCGCCGACTCGGTCGGTCTGGGCAATGTCGACGCCCGGCTGCGTCAGGTCTACGGCGAGGAGTTCGGGCTCGTCGTCGACACGGCGCCCGGCGCCGGGATGCGGGTCTCCTTCCGGGTACCCAAGTACTCCCCTGCTCTCGAGGATCCGGCCTAGTCTGGTGGCCATGCCGCGCCCGCCACGCACCGCCGCGCTGACCGTCCTCGTCGTCGACGACGAGGCCCCGGCGCGCAACGAGGTGGCGTGGCTGCTCGACCAGGACGAGCGCGTCGGCCGCGTGCTCACCGCCTCGAGCGGTACCTCCGCGCTGGCGGCCCTCGAGCGCGAGCACGTCGACGTCGTCTTCAGCGACATCTCGATGCCCGGGCTCGACGGCATGCAGCTGGCCCGGGTCATCCGCCGCTTCAGCGAGCGGCCCCAGGTCGTCTTCGTCACCGCCCACGACACCCATGCCGTCGACGCCTTCGACCTCGACGCCGTCGACTACCTGATGAAGCCGGTCCGCCCCGAGCGCATCGGCGAGGCGGTGCGCCGGTGCCTGGCGGCCACCGATCGCGACGACGAGCCCGAGGCCACCCCCGAGGACGACGAGACGATCCCCGTCGAGCTCGGGGGCGTCACCCGCTTCGTGCGCCGCAGCGAGATCCGATGGGTGCAGGCCCAGGGCGACTACGCCCGGCTGCACACCCCCACCGGCTCGCACCTCGTGCGCATCCCCCTCGCGACCCTCGAGGAGCGGTGGGCCGAAGCCGGCTTCGTGCGCATCCACCGCTCGACCCTGGTCTCGACGCGGCACATCAGCGAGATCCACAACGACGGCGGTCGCTGCACGGTCCTCGTCGACGGCACCGAGCTGCAGGTGAGCCGCCGGCACACCCGCCACCTGCGCGGCACCCTGCTGCGCCCCCGCGCCACGACGGACGAAGGGTGACCAGCCCACCCCAGCGTGTGCGCGTCACCCGGACCCGACGCCCTTCGCGCACGCCCCGACGCCGCACCGTCCGCGAGGAGATCGTCGACGAGTCACGACTTGGGTCGACCTACGTCAACTCCCTGCGCCGCGCCCAGTTGCAGCTCTCGCTCGGCACCCTCGCTCTCGGGGTCGCCACCCTGGGGGCGCTTCCGATGATCTTCGCCCTCGCCCCGGCCGCTCGGCGGGTCTCCGTGCTCGGCCTGCCCGTCGCCTGGCTCCTCCTCGGGGTCCTCGTCTACCCGGGCGTCGTCCTCGTCGCCCGCTGGTACGTGCGGGCGACCGAGCGGCTCGAGGCGGAGTTCAGCGACCTCGTGAGTCGCCGATGAACCAACCGCTCAGCGTCGTCGCCATCGCCCTCGTCTGCCTGGTGACGCTGACGCTCGGCGCCCTCGGCCTGCGCCTGGCGAAGGGGACGAGCGACTTCTACGTCGCCGGCCGCACCGTCACGCCATGGCGCAATGCCAGCGCCATCGGCGGCGAGTACCTCTCTGCCGCAAGCTATCTCGGCGTCGCCGGGCTGGTCTACGAACGCGGGGTCGACATGCTGTGGATGCCCGTGGGCTACACGGTGGGCTACCTCGTGCTGCTCATCCTCGTCGCCGCCCCCCTTCGACGCTCCGGCGCCTACACCCTGCCCGACTTCGCCGAGAGCCGACTGGAGTCCGCGGCACTGCGCCGCGGCTGCGCCCTCCTCGTCGTCGGCATCGGCTGGCTCTACCTGCTGCCGCAAATGCAGGGCGCCGGGCTCGCGCTGCGCCACGTCAGTGGTGCACCGACCTGGGTCGGCGCCACGGTCCTCACGGTCATCGTCACGCTCAACGTCGTCGCAGGGGGCATGCGCTCGGTGACCCTCGTCCAGTCGGTCCAGTACTGGCTCAAGCTGTCCGCGATCGCGGTCCCCGCCTTCGTCCTGCTGGCGGTCTGGCAGCGCAGCGGCGCACCCACGCCGCAGGCGGACAGCTCGTGGTGGGAGCCGCTCACGTCGGCAGACCAGACCTCGCGGACCCTCTTCACGACCTACAGCACCCTCGCAGCGCTCTGCCTGGGCACGATGGGCCTGCCGCACATCGCCGTGCGCTTCTACACCAACCCCGACGGTGTGGCCGCACGCCGCACGACGGTCTCCGTCCTGGCGCTGCTGTCGCTCTTCTACCTCTTCCCGCCGGTCTACGGCGTGCTCGGTCGCGCCTACCTGGCCCCCTCGGAGATCTCCGACGACCCCAGCCGCACCGTCGTCCTCGCCCTGCCGGCAGCGATGCTTGACGGTCTCGACGGTCAGCTCCTCACCGCCATGGCCGCCGGGGGCGCCTTCGCCGCCTTCCTCGCCACCGCGTCGGGCGTGACGATGTCGGTCGCCGGTGCCATCGACCAGGACGTGCTCCGTCCGCTCACCGCCCGCCTCACCCACGGCGACGCCGGCCCGGCCGCCTCCTTCCGCATCGCCGCGGTGTCAGGGGTCCTCGCCCCCTTCGTCGCGGCCGTCACCGCCGCCCCGGTCGGCATCTCGTCGGCGGTCGGCCACGCCTTCGCCATCGCCGCCGCGACCTTCGCACCGCTGCTGATCCTCGGCGTCTGGTGGCCACGGCTGACGGCGAAGGGAGCCGCCGCGGGCATCACCGTCGGCGGCGTGAGCACCACCCTCGCCGCGCTCGTCTCGGTCACCGACAGCGCGCCCGACGGGTGGGGCGGCGCCCTCGTCGCCGCGCCGACGGCCTGGGCGACACCGCTCGCCTTCGCCGTGACCATGGCGGTCTCCCTCGTGACACCACGGCCGCGGCGGTGGGCGCGGACGATGACCCGACTGCACGCCCCCGAGGACGTCCTCGCCGGCGCCTGACCGCTCGTCGCCCCCACGCCACCGTTCACCGCACGACGCCTGCCCGCACGGCGACGTCAGGCCCCGCCGACCGCGGCACCCGACGCACCTCCCCCACCCGGGGTGTGGGCTGCCCCACTGTGGGTGCGTTCGGCCACCGATGTCCGAACCCACCCACGACCCGGAGGTGAGCCCATGAGCAACGACGCTCAGCCGCTCGGCGAGCGATACATCGCCGTGCAGGAGTCGCAGGAGTTCGGCCAGCTGCGCCGGACCTTCCGCAACTTCGTCTTCCCCGTGACCGCGTTCTTCCTCGCGTGGTACTTCCTCTACGTCCTGCTGTCGATGTTCGCCCCCGGATTCATGGGCACCAAGGTGCTCGGCAACATCAACATCGGCCTGATCCTCGGGCTCGGGCAGTTCGTCACGACCTTCGCCATCACCATCCTGTACATCCGCTGGGCCGGGCGGGTCTTCGACCCCGCGGCCGAGGCACTGGCCGAGCAGGTCGGTGCGCACGAGACCCCGGAGGTGGACGGATGAGCACCCTTGTCCCCGCGGCGACCCAGACGGGGTCCGCCACGCTCAACATCACGATCTTCGTCGTCTTCGTCGTCGTGACCCTGGCGATCGTCGTCAAGGTCGCGGCCGGCCACAAGACCGCGAGCCAGATGTACACCGGAGGCGCGTCCTTCTCCGGCCGCCAGAACGGCCTGGCCATCGCCGGCGACTACCTCTCCGCGGCGAGCTTCCTCGGCATCGCCGGCGCCATCGCCTTGCAGGGCTACGACGGCTTCCTCTATTCGATCGGCTTCCTCGTGGCGTGGCTCGTCGCGCTGCTCCTCGTCGCCGAGCTCTTCCGCAACACCGGCCGCTTCACGCTCGCCGACGTGCTGTCCTACCGGCTGCAGCAGCGGCCGATGCGCATCGCGACGGCCACGTCCGTGCTCGCGGTCTCCTTCTTCTACCTGCTCGCCCAGATGGCCGGCGCCGGCGGCCTCGTCTCGTTGCTCCTCGGCGTCGACGGCGCCTTCGCGCAGAATGCCGTCATCGCGATCGTCGGCATCGTCATGGTCGCCTACGTGATGATCGGCGGCATGAAGGGCACGACCTGGGTCCAGATGATCAAGGCCGTGCTGCTCATCGCCGCGACCGCGATCATGACCGTGTGGGTGCTCGGGATGTTCGGCATGAACTTCTCCTCCCTCATGCAGGAGGCCGTCGACAAGAACCCCGCCGCCGGCGAGAAGCTCCTCGAGCCGGGCCTGAAGTACGGCGTCAACCTCACGACCAAGATCGACTTCATCTCGCTGTCGCTCGCCCTCGTGCTCGGCACCGCCGGCCTGCCCCACGTGCTCCAGCGCTTCTACACGGTCCCGACGAGCAGGCAGGCGCGCAAGTCCGTCGAGTGGGCAATCTGGCTCATCGGCGGCTTCTACCTGCTGACCCTCGTCATCGGCTACGGCGCCGGCGCCCTCGTCGGCCCGGAGGTCATCAACGCCGCGCCGGGCAAGGCCAACGCCGCTGCTCCGCTGCTCGCCTACGAACTTGGTGGCTCCTGGCTGCTCGGCATCGTCTCCGGCATCGCCTTCGCGACGATCCTCGCAGTCGTCGCCGGCCTGACGATCACGGCGAGCGCGAGCTTCGCGCACGACCTGTACAACCAGGTCTTCAAGCACGGCAAGGCCACCCAGGAGGAAGAGGTCAAGGTCTCGCGCTACGCCGCGGTCGGCACCGGTGTCGTCGCCATCCTCGGCGGCATGCTGGCCAAGGACCAGAACATCGCCTTCCTCGTGGCGCTGGCCTTCGCCGTCGCGGCGAGCGCCAACCTGCCGACCATCCTCTACAGCCTCTTCTGGAAGCGCTTCAACACCCGGGGTGCGCTGTGGTCGATGTACGGCGGCCTCGCGTCGGCGCTCATCCTCATCGCCTTCTCCCCCGTCGTCTCCGGGTCCGAGACCGCGATGCTCAAGAACGCCGACTTCGACATCTTCCCGCTGGCCAACCCCGGCCTGATCTCCATCCCGCTGGGCTTCTTCCTCGGCTGGCTGGGCTCGGTGACGAGCCAGGAGTTCAACCGCGCGAAGTACGCGGAGATGGAGGTGCGCAGCCTCACCGGTCACGGCGTCGCCGAGGTCATCGACCACTGACCGATCACCAGCACCACCCCACGGGCGAAAGGGGGGAGAGCCGCGGCTCTCCCCCCTTCGTCATGTCCTCAGGCGTTGGCCGGGACGTTCGTGCCGGCCCCGCGGCGCCGGATGGCCGGCACGGTCCCGGTCGCCCCGTCGCCGGTCGGCTCGTCGGCCCCCAGGACCGTGAACCCGTGGTCCGCGATGAGCGCGAGGTCCTCCTCCGCTGCCTGTCCCTCGGCGGTGAGGTAGTCGCCGAGGAAGATCGAGTTGGCCACCTGCAGCGCCAGCCCCTGCACGCCGCGCAGGTGCATCTCGCGGCCCGCCGCGATCCGCAGCTCGGCGGCCGGCGCGAGCAGTCGCGCGGCGGCGAGGATGCGCAGGCAGCGCAGCGGGGTCAGCTCCCACGTCTGCTGCTTGGGCGTCCCGTCGAAGGGGATGAGGAAGTTGACCGGGATGGAGTCGGACCCCATCTCCCGCAGGGCGACCAGTGCCTCGACGAGCTGTTCGTCGCTCTCCCCGAGGCCGGCGATGAGGCCGCTGCACGCCGACAGCCCGGCTCCCTGGGCCATGGCGACGGTACGCACCCGGTCCTCGTAGGTGTGCGTCGTGACGATGGAGTCGTGGTGCGACTGGGCGGTGTTGATGTTGTGGTTGTAGGCGTCGACACCCGCCTCGCGCAGGCGCTCGGCCTGACCATCGCGCAGCAGCCCGAGGCAGGCACAGACCTCGACCTCGGGGTGCTCCTCCTTGATCGTGCCGACCATCCCCACGACCCGCTCCACGTCACGGTCGGTGGGGCCGCGACCGCTGGCGACCATGCACACACGCGACGCCCCTCCCCGCACCCCGGCCCGCGCCTGGTCGAGCGCCTGGTCCTCCTTGAGCCAGGTGTAGCGCAGGATCTCGCTGGTCGACCCGAGCGCCTGGGAGCAGTAGCCGCAGTCCTCGGGGCACAGCCCGGACTTGAGGTTGACGAGGTAGTTGACCTTGACGCTCATCCCGTAGTGGGCCCGCCGCAGCCGGGCCACTGCGGCGACCGCGTCGAGCACGTCCTCGTCCGGAGCGCGCAGCACCGTCAGTGCCTCCTGCGGCGTCGCCTCGGCGCCGGCGAGGACCCGCGCGACGATCTCGTCGTAGGTGGTCATGGTCTTCCCTTCATCCGTGTCTTCCGGTCTGGTCATCGCCCACACCTCGGGCGTGGAGCGCCTCCCCCCGCAGCCGCGCGTCACGCACGACCCGCACGACGAAGGGGGTCAAGGTCGCCCTGGGGTCGCGCTCCAGCCCGCGTGCCCGCGCCGCGTCCCGCGTCTGCCCGGCCGCCTCGGCGGTGGCCGGCACGGCCCGCAGCACGAGCGAGATCGCCAGGGCGACGCGGTCGGGGCGCACGCCGAATCGGCGGAGCGGGCGCAGGGCCCGCTCGACGGTGTCGAGCATGTCGTCGACCCGGGTCGTCGCCGTGACGAGGTGTGCGAGCAGGACGAGTGCCACGAGGTCACCGACGGTCTCGGCGGCGCGGGGCCAGCCCGCCTGCCAGGTGAGCCAGGCACCGAGCGCGAGCATCACGAGGACGAGTCCGCGCAGGGTGGTCGCAAGCACCCTCACGGGGGTGCCAGCAACGACGAGGAGGGTGAGCGCAGCACCCAGCGCGAGTGCTGCCCACAGCCAGCCGCCAGTGATGGCCAGCCCGACCCCCACGGCGGCGAGCAGGGTGAGCTTGGCACCCGCCGGGACCCGGTGGACGAGCGAGGTCCCGGGACGGTGCACCATCAGGAGCATGCGGCCACCCGGGCGCGATAGTGGTGGACGACGTCGGCCGCGGGTCCGTCGGCCACGACCCGGCCGCCGTCGACGAGGAGTGCCCGGTCGCACCGGCTGGCGAGCTCGAGGTCGTGGGTGACGAGCAGCACCTGCTGCGGCAGCCCCATGAGCAGGTCCCCGACCCGTCGGGAGGCCGCCAGGTCGAGCAGCGTCGTCGGCTCGTCGGCGACGAGGACGTCCGGGCCGGTGGCCAGGACGCTCGTCAGGGCGAGCAGCTGGGCCTGCCCGCCGGAGATCGCGTGGACACTGCGGTCGGCCAGACCGGCCAGGCCGTGCTGCTCGAGCACCTCGGCCACGGCAGCATCGCGGTCACGTCGGTCGGGTCGCGTGGCCCGCAGCGACAGGGCCACGTCCTCGGCGACCGTCGGCATGACGAGCTGTGCGTGCGGGTCGGTGAAGGTGAAGGCCACCCGGCGCCGCACCTCGCGGCCGCGACGTGCCACGTCGACGCCGTCGACGTGCACGGCCCCCGTCGAGGCGGTGACGAGCCCGTTGACGAGACGGGCCAGAGTCGACTTGCCGGCGCCGTTGGGGCCGATGAGCGCCACGCGGGACTCGCTGACGAGCAGGCTCGTCTCGTCGAGCACGAGCAGGTCGCCGGTCGCCGTGGGCCGGCGGACGGTGACCCGGTCGAGCTCGATGCGGGCCATCAGGCGCGGCGACGCAGCAGGTCGGGGAAGGCGCGGTGCACCGCGCCCGCGACGAGCACGGTGGCCGCGAGCTTGACCAGGTCACCGATCCAGAAGGCGCCGTCGACGGTGGCGGCCGCCTGCCACCCGAGCCCCGCCCGCAGGTGCAGGCCGACGATGCCGGCGGCGTGGACGACCAGGAGCGCGAGCAGCCCTCCTGCGGTGAGCACCCACACGGTGCCGCGACCGGCGCGCCGGACCGCGACGGAGGCGACGGCCCCGATGATCGCCGCCCCGACGACGAACCCGAGGATGTATCCCCCGGTCGGGCCGACGAGGACCGGCAGCCCGGCCTTGCCGTTGGCGAAGACGGGCAGCCCGACCGCCCCGACGAGGATCCACAGGAGGACCGCGAGCGCGCCGCGTCGAGCCCCGAGGACCGCGCCGGCGAGGAGGACTCCGAAGGTCTGCAGCGTGATCGGCGCGAAGACCGAGAGGTTGACCGCGGGCAGGACCGAGCAGACCGCGATCAGTGCGGCGAGGGAGGAGACGAGGGCCAGGTCGGTGCTCGCCGTGGCGGCCCGGGCGGCCGGTGCTGTGGTCATGCTGCCGATTCCCCTCATGTGAATGAACGCCGTTCACCCAAGTGAACGGCGTTCAGATTAGGGCCCTCGATCACGTGTGGTCAACTGGACCCCCGATCTCGATCCGCTCGAAGGGAGCGCCCGTGCCGCCGACGCGACGGACCCGCCAGCAGCCGCTCTCCCACGAGCGGATCGTCGCCACCGCCCTCGGCCTGCTCTCCCGGGTCGGCCTGCCCGACCTGACGATGCGCGCCATCGGCACCGAGCTCGGGGTGCAGCAGAGCGCGCTGTACCACCACTTCGCCAACAAGCAGGCGATGCTCGGGGCCGTGGCCGACGAGATCCTCGCGCGCGCCCCGCGCCCGTCGACACCCGACGACGCCCCCTGGCAGGCGCGGGTGCAGGAGCGCTGCACGCAGCTGCACGCAGCAGTCACCGCCTACCCCGACGGCGCGGACCTCGTGATGAGCATGTGGGCCTTCGGGATGGGCGGGCAGACCCCCTTCGACGAGCTGTCCCGCCTGCTGCGCGAGGCCGGCATCTCCCCGGCCGTGGCGCCGACCGCCGCACGCACGCTGCTGCACTTCGTCTACGGGCACGCCTACGACGAGCAGTCGCACGACGTCGCCGCGCGCTCAGGGATCCTCACCGCCGAGCGCGAGCCGAGCGACTTCGGCACCGGCCTGCGCATCCTCGTCTCGGGCATCGAGGCGCTCCTGCCATGACGTGCGAAGGGGGAGGCCGTGGCCTCCCCCTTCGCACGTCAGGCGTGTCGGTGCGTCACTTCGTCCAGACGATCGCGCCATCGTCGGCGTAGTCACCGTCGTAGGGCGAGTACTGCGCGCCGCTGACCTCCTGGCCGCCCTGGACCATCGCGACGTCGCAGGTGGTCTCGGTGTCACCGGGGCCGAAGTCGTCCGGCACCGAGTTGCGGTCGCACTTGGCGAAGGGCGAGGTCCCGATGATGACGAGGGTGGACGCCTTGCGGCCGTCGCTGGTGATCACGTCGACGTCATCGAGGACGTCGCCGCCGAGGTCCGCCGAGGAGTCGGTCCCGGTCATCGTGTACTGCACGTAGACCGGCGTGTAGCCCTTGTACTTGTCGGCGTCCTTGAGCTGCGACAGGTCGGCACTCGCCCCCTTGGTGACCTCGGTGACCGTCAGCTCGAGGGTCGCGCCGTCGTCGCCCTGCGGGATCACCGCGGTCTCGCCGAGCTTGAGCTCGGTCCCGGGCTTGGTGAGCTCCGCCGCCGGAGCGTCGTCGCTGTCCTCGTCCTCCTCGGACTCGGGCGACGTCGTGTCCTCGCTCGTGGTCTCCTGCGCCGGAGTCTCCTCGGCCGAGGTCTCCTCGCTCGGGGACGCGCTCTCGCTCGTCGCCGAGCTGCTCGGCGTCGCGTCCGTGGCCTCGTCGGAGCCACAGGCGGTCAGCCCGTCGCGGTTGACACGGGGAGCAGTCCCCTGCGCACGGCCTCGTGGCGCAGCGCTGCGGCCGCCTCGTCGTCGACGGTCGCGAAGAAGTCTCCGACGACGTCCTCGAGGTGGTCCATCGACCTGGCGGCGAAGAGCACCGGCTGGTAGGCGGTGATGTCGTAGTTGAGGGTGCCCATGTCGGCGAGGTCGAGCTCGCGGATCTCCATCTGCCCGAACTCCTGGATCTCGCCGTAGCTCGAGAGGATCCCGGCTCCGTAGGCCTTGAGGTCGCTCCCGTCGTGCATGACCCCGAACTCGATCGAGAACCAGAAGACGTCGGCCACGAGCTTCATGGCCTCGTCGGTCTGCAGACGCAACGAGGCCCGGCCCGCGGCCTCGGTGATCGCGGCCAGACGGGGGCTGGCGAGCTGGTTGGCGTGCCCGATGACCTCGTGGATGATGTCCGGCTCGGGCGTGTAGAGCGGCTCGCTGCCATGCCTGAGGTACTGCGTGGAGTTGAAGGCGCGGGCCCCCAGGTCGGCGTAGAAGTCGCGCAACGGGACCAGACCGGGCGCACAGACGTAGTTCCAGTCGGTGATCGGCACCAGCCGCTCGCTCACCTCGGCCAGCTGGGGCACGTGATCCGTCGGCAGGTCCAGCCGTGCCTTGGCCTCGAGGTACTCACGGTGGGCGTGGCGCTCGTGCAGCGGAGCGAGCTCGGCACTCACCCGGCGCCAGATGTCGTGCTCGGCGTCGGTGTAGTCGATGGTCGGCACCGGCTCGTGCCCGCGGTCCCAGCCCAGCGCGGCGCCGGCGATCTCGCCGCGTCGGCGCAGGTAGTGCGCGTCGTCGCGCCCCGGGTGCGTGTCCGCAAGATGGACCTCGACGGTCCCGTCCTCGTGCTCGGTGACGGGCGAGTACAGCTGTCCCTCGGTGAACACGGCAACCACCTCCTTGTGATCACCCCACCGTGGCAGATGGCCGCTGAGTGCACCACGGTTCCGCGACACGCTGGGCATTGTGCACACCCGAGGCGAAGGGAGGTCCGCTCACCGCTGCGCACTGTGCCCACCCCCCTTCGTCAGGACCGCTCGTCGTGCGACGGGCCGCGTCCGGCGACGTCGTGGGACCCCGCCGTTGTGCTCCTGACGGGCGCAGGAGAGGCTAGGTGGTGGACACAGGTCCGCGCGACGGAGCGCGGCCACTCGACGAGGAGGACATGTGACGGACTACGCCCCCACCCCCGAGTTCACCGAGCAGGCCGTGGGTCAGGCCTCGCTCTACGACGAGGCTGCCGACCACGAGGCCTTCTGGGCCGCCAGGGCCACGGAGTACGTCACGTGGAGCCAGGACTTCGGCACCACCCTCGACTGGAGTGACGCCCCCTTCGCCAAGTGGTTCGTCGGCGGTGAGCTCAACGCCAGCTACAACTGCGTCGACCGCCATGTCGAGGCCGGCAACGGCGACCGGGTGGCCCTGCACGTCGTCGGCGCCAACGGCGACGACCGCACCATCACCTACGCCGACCTCCTGCGTGAGGTGAGCAAGGCAGCCAATGCCCTCGAGTCCCTCGGCGTGACGAAGGGGGACCGCGTCGCCATCTACATGCCGATGATCCCCGAAGCCGTCATCGCCATGCTCGCCTGCGCCCGCATCGGCGCCCCGCACTCGGTGGTCTTCGGGGGCTTCTCCTCCGACGCGCTCAAGGCGCGCATCGAGGACGGCGAGGCCAAGCTCGTCATCACCTCCGACGGCCAGTTCCGCAAGGGCAAGGCGATGCCGCTCAAGGAGGCCGTCGACCGGGCCGTGCCCGGCACGACCGCCGGCAAGGTGCTCGTCGTCAAGCGCACCGGTATCGACGTCGAGTGGGACGACGAGCGCGACGTGTGGTGGCACGAGGTCGTCGACAGCGCCTCCGACCAGCACGAGGCTCCGGCGCACGACAGCGAGCACCCGCTCTTCATCCTCTACACCTCCGGCACGACCGGGAAGCCCAAGGGGATCCTGCACACGACGGGCGGCTACCTCACCCAGTGCGCCTACACGAATGCCGTCGTCCACGACGTCCACCCCGAGACCGACGTCTACTGGTGCACTGCCGACATCGGGTGGGTGACCGGCCACAGCTACATCGTCTACGGCCCCCTCGCCAACGGCGCGACCCAAGTGCTCTTCGAGGGCACCCCCGACAGCCCGCACCAGGGCGTCTTCTGGGAGATCGTCGAGAAGTACAAGGTGAGCATCCTCTACACAGCTCCCACGGCGATCCGCACCTTCATGAAGTGGGGCGCGGACATCCCCGCCAAGTACGATCTGTCGTCGATCCGCGTCCTCGGGTCCGTCGGGGAGCCGATCAACCCCGAGGCCTGGCGCTGGTACCGCGAGCACATCGGCGGCGGCAGCGCCCCGATCGTCGACACGTGGTGGCAGACGGAGACGGGCGCCATCATGAACTCCCCCCTCCCCGGGGTCACCACCCTCGAGCCGGGCAGCTCCCAGCGACCGATCCCCGGCATCAGCGCCGAGATCCTCGATGACGAGGGGCAGCCGCTCACCGAGCCCGAGCAGGTCGGCTACCTCGTCCTCACCAAGCCCTGGCCCTCGATGCTCCGCGGCATCTGGGGCGACCCGGAGCGCTACAAGGACACCTACTGGAGCCGCTTCGGCCCGGAGTACTACTTCGCGGGCGACGGCGCCAAGTACGACGCCGACGGCAACATCTGGATCCTCGGCCGGGTCGACGACGTCATGAACGTCTCCGGCCACCGGCTCTCGACGGCCGAGATCGAGTCGGCGCTCGTCTCGCACCCCCGGGTCGCCGAGGCGGCCGTCGTCGGTGCCAGTGACGAGACCACCGGTCAGGCGGTCGTGGCCTTTGCCATCCTGCGCCAGGACGGAGAGACCGGAGGAGCCGAGGGCGACGAGCTCATCCAGGAGCTGCGCAACCACGTCGGCCAGCAGATCGGCCCGATCGCCAAGCCACGGCAGATCATGATCGTCGACGAGCTGCCCAAGACCCGCTCGGGCAAGATCATGCGCCGGCTGCTCAAGGACGTCGCCGAGAACCGTGAGGTCGGTGATGTGACGACCCTGGCGGACTCGTCCGTCATGAACCTCATCAAGGACGGCATGGCCAAGCCCTCAGGTGACTGACCGAGGCACAGAGCGACGAAGAGGGCCCCACCGAGTTGGTGGGGCCCTCTTTGTGTGCCTCGAGCTGGGCAATGGCTCCGAGCCATCCCCCATGTGTGCCTGGAATGGCGAAAGCCCCCCAGCGTGGTGGCTGGGGGGCTTTCGTGAATGTTTGTCCGGCTGCGTCCTACTCTCCCACACCGTCACCAGTGCAG